>NZ_JAHLEK010000018.1:0-10343 GCF_020131375.1 Pseudonocardia sp. ICBG1034 | reverse complement strand
CGGGCGGCCGGGTCGACCCGGCCGCGCTCGCGGAGCTGCGCGCCGCGGCGGGCCTGGACCGGCCGTGGCCCGCCCGGTTCCTGACCTGGGTCGCCGGCCTGCTCACCGGGGACCCCGGACGGTCGCTGGTCAGCGGCCGTCCGGTCGCCGACCTCGTCGCCGGACGGGCCGGGACCACCGCCGTGCTGGTGGTCGCGGCCCTGGTGGTGGCCGTGCCGCTCGCCGCGCTGCTCGCCCGCCGGCGCGGCGCCGCCGTCGCCGCGGTCGGCTCCGCGGTGCCCCGGTCGTGGTCGCGGTCGGGCTCGCGACACTGCTGTCCGGCGTCCTGGGCTGGGTCCCGCCGGTGTCGCTGCTGCCGCCCGGTGAGCCGGCGTGGGCCCGGCCCGACCTGCTCGTCCTGCCCGTCCTCGCGCTCGCGCTGCCGTCGGGTGCCTTCGCCGCGGGCCAGCTGCGCGGGGTCGTCGAGGACGTCGCGGCCCGGCCGTTCGTGCGCGACGCCGTGCTGCGCGGGGTCCCCGCACCGGTCGTGGCCCTGCGCTACGCCGGTCCGTTCGTCGCGGCCCCCGCGCTGCGCGTGCTCGCGGTGACCGCGGGCTCGCTGGTCGCGGGCAGCACCGTCGTCGAGACGCTGTTCGGGGTCGCCGGGCTCGGGGAGCTGCTCGTGGGCGCCGTCGCCACCCGTGACCTGCCGGTGGTCTCGGCGGTGGCGCTGCTCGCCGCGTCCGTGGTGGTCGCGGGGACGCTGGCCGCCGACCTCGTCGCCGCCGCGGCGGGCCGGCCGTGAGGCGCTCCGTGCTCCTGCCCGGCGGGCTGCTGCTCGGCCTGCTGGTCGCGCTGCCCGTCGCGGGTCCGCTCGCCGGTGGCGACCCGCTGCGGGTCGTCGCCGCGCCGTGGTCCCCGCCGCGGCCCGGCCTGCCGTGGGGCGCCGACGTCCTGGGCCGCGACGTGCTCGCCCGGGTGCTCGACGGCGGAACCGGACCGGTCACGACGGCGGTGGCCGCCGCCCTGCTCGCCACGGCGATCGGCACCGCGGGCGGGTTGTGGGTGGGGTGGACCGGCGGGCGCCGCGCGCGTGCCGTCACCGCGCTGAGCGACCTGCTGGTCGCGGTGCCGTTGCTGCTGCTCGTCCTGGTCGCCGCGGTGACGCTGCCCGGGCCGGCCGCGGTCGTCGTCGGCACCGTCGTCGGCGGCGCGCCGCTCACCGTCCGGGTCGTCGCCGACGCCACCGCCCGGGCGCGCACCGCGGGCCACGTCGAGGCCGCACTCGTCCACGGCGAACGCCCGGTCGCGGTGCTGCTCCGCGAGGTGCTGCCCGCGCACGCACCCCTGGTGGCCGCCGACCTCGCCGGCCGCGCGGTGCTCGCGCTGCAGCTGGCCGCTGCCACCTCGGTGCTCGGGTTCGGCCCGCCGCCGCCGGCCCCGGACTGGGCGGTGATGCTGCGGGAGAACCTGCCGGGGCTGACCGTGAACCCGGCTGCGGTGCTCGCCCCGGCCGTCGCGCTCGGTGCGGTCGCGACGGTGCTGGCCGTGGTGTCGCTGCGGCTCGTGCCCGCACGCACCGGTACGACGCGGGTCCCCGGCGGCCCGGTGCAGACCGGCCCCGGGCTCACCGTGCGCGGGCTGCGCGTCCTCGATCCCGACGGGCGCGTCGTCCTCGACGGCCCCGACCTCGACGCGCACCCCGGGGAGGTCGTCGCCGTCGTCGGCTCGTCGGGGAGCGGCAAGACCACGCTGCTGCACGCGGTCCTGGGCACCCTGCCGGGGGGCCTGCGCGCCGTCTCGGGAGGTGTCGGCTGGGAAGGCGCTCCGCTGCCCCGGGGACGCCGCTGGCGACGGCGCACGCTCGGGCTGCTGGGGCAGGACCCGGCGCTGCACCCGCTGCGCGACGCCCGGGCCCAGCTGCCCGTCCCCGACCCGGACGCGGCGCTGCGTGCGGTCGGCCTCGACCCGGGGGCCGTCGGGGGGCTGCGGCCCGACCGGCTCTCCGGGGGCCAGGCCCGCCGGGTCGCGCTCGCCAGGGCGCTGGCCGGCGACCCCGCCCTGCTCGTGCTCGACGAGCCCACCGCGGGCCTCGACCCCGCCGCGACCGCCGTCGTCGTCGAGCTGCTGCGCGCCCGCGGCGGCGTCACCCTCGTCGTCACCCACGACCCGGCCGTCGCCGCGGTCGCCGACCGGGTCGTGCGGGTGGGCGCCCCCGCGCCGCCGCCGGCCCCGGCCGGTCCGCCGCCGTCCCGGGCCGGAACGCCGCCGTCGCCCACCGCGGTGCCGGTCCTCGACGCGCGGCACGTCACCACGGCCGTCCCCGGGGCCGCCGCGGACGTGGACGTTCCCGTGCGGCCCGGCGGGCTGACCGTGGTCACCGGGCCGTCCGGCTGCGGCAAGACCACCCTGCTCCGGGCACTGGCCGGGGTGCGGCCGGTCACCGGGGGCACCCTCGCACTGGCCGGTTCCGCCACGCCGTGGCCGGTGGGTGACCGCACCCCGGGCGTCGTCGCGCTGGTCGGGCAGCACCCCGTCCACGAGCTCAATCCGGCCCGCACCGCGGGGGCCGCCGTCGCCCGCCCGCTGCGCCGGCTCCACGGCATGCCCGCCGCCGTCGCCCGCGCCGAGGCGGTCCGGCTGCTGGGCGCGGTCGGCCTGCCGCCCGACGTGGCGGGACGGCGCCCGGCGGCGCTGTCGGGCGGGCAGCGGCAACGGGTCGCGCTGGCCCGTGCGCTGGCCGTGCGGCCCGCGGTCCTGCTCGCCGACGAGCCGACCTCCGCGCTGGACGCGGCGACCACGGCCGCCGTCCTCGACCTGCTCGACGCCGCCCGGGCCGACGGCCTCGCCGTGCTCGCCACCACCCACGACCGCGCGCTGGTCGAACGCGCCGACCACGTCGTCGACCTCGTCGACCCCGCCCCGACCCCGTCACCCAGACCGAGAGGAACCGCCCGGTGCGCACCGAACCCACCGCCGACCCGACCCACCCCTGGATCGCGCGCATCACCCGGGACGAGGACCTGACCCGGGTCGTCGTCGACCCGGCCGCGCTCGTCCCGCCGGACGGCGCGCTCGTCGTCGAGCACCGCGAGCACTGGACCGAGGTCTACGACTGGACCTACTCCGACCCGTCGCCGCTGGCCGGCTGGCGGGCCTCGGGGACCGGTGCGCCGCTGCCCGCCGCGCACATGGGGGAGTGGGCCGACCGCACGGCCGAGCTCGTGCTCGCCGCGCGCCCGCGCCGGGTGCTGGAGCTGGGCTGCGGCACGGGGATGCTGCTGGAGCGGATCGCCCCGCACGTCGAGGCCTACGTCGGCACCGACATCGCGGGCGACGTCGTCGACCGGCACCGCGCCGCCGCCGCGCCCGGGGTGCGGGTCGTGCGGGGCGCCGCGCACGAGGCCGGCTCGGCCGCCGTCCGGGAGGCGCTCGGCGGGCGGGCACCGGACTGCGTGGTGATCAACTCGGTGACGCAGTGCTTCCCCGACCTCGCCTACCTGACCGAGGTGCTCCGTACCGCGACCGCGGTCGTCGCGGCCGGGGGGACGGTCGTCGTCGGCGACGTGCGGCACGCGGGCCTGCACCTGCGGCACTGGCGGGAGACCGTCACCGCCACCGGGCCCGCCCCCGACGACGACGCCCTGGCGCGCACCGTCGCCGAGCGCGCCGCGACGGACCGTGAGCTGCTGGTCGACCCGGCCGCCCTCGCCACGGCGGCCCTCGCGGGCGGGCGCCGGATCGCCGTCGCCGTGCACGCCAAGACCCTCACCGACGACACCGAGCTGTCGCGCCACCGGTTCGACGCCGTCCTGCACGTCGACGCCGGACCCTCGCCGGTCCCGCAGGTCCTGGACTGGACCGGCGACCCGTTGGCCGGGGCGGAGCCGGTCCTGCTGCGCGGCATCCCCAACGCGTTGCTGCGTCCCGGCCCGCACGCGGTCACCGCGGCCCGGCTGCGCACCGACCTCGCCGGTCACGACGCCGCCGTCCTCCTCGACCCGGACGACCCCGAGCTGCTGGCGGTCGCCCGGCCCGCCGCCGCGGCCGCCCGGCCCGCCGCCGGGCTGGCCGGCCCGGGCCGGGCCCACGAGCCGTTCCCCGCGTTCGTGCGGAGCCGGGTCGGGCCGCTCGCGCGGCGTCTCACCGGCACCGACGCGACGGTCCTGCTGCCCGTCGCCGGGCCGGACGACGTCGCCGCGGCCGACGCGGCGGGCCTGGCCGCGCTGCCCGGCGGCGCACCGGCCGGCGACGCGGGCCCTGCCGACGCGGTCGCCCGGCTCGACGCCGTCGCGCTGCGTGCCATGGCCTCGGTGCTCGACGCCGGGGACCCCGACGTCGCCCCGCGGCACGCGTGGCTGGTGCGGCGGTGGCGGGCCGAGCTCGCCGCGCACGGCGACCCCGGGCCGCAGCCGGACGGCGCGCTGCACGCGGCGTGCACCGACCTGGGCTACCCGCCCGCGATGGTCGAGTTCTTCGCCGCCGCCATGGCCCACCTGCCCGCGCTGCTGCGCGACGAGGTGCCGCTGCAGGCGCTGCTGTTCCCCGACGGCGAGATCGCCACCGCCCTGGCGAGCTACCAGGACAACACGATCAACACCTACCTCAACGGGGCGCTGGCCCACCTCGCCGCGACCACCGCACGGACCCGGGCGGAGCCGCTGCGCGTCCTGGAGCTGGGGGGTGGCGTCGGCGGCAGCACCCGCGCCGTCCTCGACGGCCTGGGGGAGGCGCCGGTCGACTACCTGTTCACCGACGTCTCACGGTTCTTCCTCGACCTGGCCGCGACCCGGTTCCCCGGGGTGCGGACCGCGCTGCTCGACGTCACCACCGACCTGGCCGCCCACGACGGCCGCCACGACCTCGTCGTCGCGGCGAACGTCCTGCACAACGCCGTCGACGTCCGCGCGACGCTCGCCGCCGTCCGCGGGGTACTGGCCCCCGGCGGGGTGCTCGCCCTGGTCGAGTCGACCCGCGAGCACCTCCCGGCGCTGGTGTCGATGCAGTTCCTCATGTCCGCGCGTCCGGGCGCGGCCGCCGCGGGCAGCGGGGACCTGCGCGCCGGCACCGACCGGATCTTCCTGACCGAACGGCAGTGGTGGGCCGAGCTCGCCGCCGCCGGTCTGCGGCCGGTCGCGGCGCTGCCCGGTGACACGGACCCGCTGCGGGCGCTGGGGCAGCAGCTGCTGGTGGCGACGACGTAGTCACCCCGCCCCGGCGGCGGTACGGCGCGGTGCGGTCACCCCTTCGCGCAGACGCACCCCTGCGAGGACCCACCCGCGATCTTCGCCGAGCAGAACCTCCGGTCGATCGCGTCGTGGTCCTCCCAGGGGTGCGGGCAGACCGGGCACAGCTCGTCCGGGGTGTGGTCGGAGGCGGTCGAGGGGGTCGGGTCGTCCATGCTGGTGGTTCTCCTTCGGGGTTGTCGCCCCGAGCGGACCCGGGGACGGGTCAGCCGGCCGGTGGCCCGGTGGGGCGCCGCAGCGGGGCGCCGACCTCGTGCAGGTGACGGAGGACCTCGGCGTAGGAACGCAGGGGACCGGTCCGGGTGTAGGGCAGGCCGTGGGTGGTGCAGAACTCCTGCACGATCGGCTGAGCGCGGCGCAGGTGCGGGCGCGGCATGCGGGGGAACAGGTGGTGCTCGATCTGGTAGTTCAGGCCGCCCAGCGCGACGTCGAGCACCCGGCCGCCGAGCACGTTGCGCGAGGTCAGCACCTGCTTGTGCAGGTGGTCCAGTCGACGGCCCGCCGGGATGACCGGCATCCCCTTGTGGTTCGGAGCGAACGCCAGGCCCATGTACACGCCCCAGAGCCCCTGGTGCACGACGACGAACGCGACGGCCTGCACCGGCGCGAGGACCCAGAACACCGCCCCCAGGTACCCGACGGCGTGCGCGACGAGCAACGCCGCCTCCAGCCGCGGGCGGGGGACCTCTCGGCGCAGGATCGCCCGGACGGCGGTGAGGTGCAGGCTCCACCCCTCCAGGAACAGCAGCGGGAGGAACAGGTACGCCTGGTGGCCGACCATCCAACGGACGGGGCCCCGCGTGGCGGCGGCCTGCTCGGGGCTGAAGGCGAGCACCGGGATGTCGATGTCCGGGTCGTCGTCGGCGTGGTTGGGATGGGCGTGGTGCGCGGTGTGCTGGGTGACCCAGGCACCGTAGCTCAGCCCGACCAGCCCGCCGTGCAGGTAGCCGACGACGTCGTTGGCACGCCGGCCGGCGAAGATCTGACGGTGGCCCGCGTCGTGGCCGATGAAGGCCAGCTGCGTGGTCACGACCGCGAAGAACACCGCCAGCAGCAGCTGCCACCAGGACGGGCCGAGCCACACGAACACCGTGAGGCCGCCCGCGAGCAGGACCGCGTTCGCCGCGAACAGGAGCAGGTAGGTGCGGCGGGCCTCCTGCAGCAGACCCGCCCCGGACACCAGGGCGGCCAGCTCGCCGAACCCGCCCGCCGTCGTCGGACGGGTACGACGGGGGGACGTGCCGGTGGGCGGGGACGTCGTCATGCGTGCTCTCCGGTCGACCCTCGGGACACGGGACGAGCGGTCCTCACGACCGCACGGCTCACGCGTCGGAACGAGCCGCCAGGACAGCGACCACGCGACCTGGCCGGTGCGGGAACGGCCGGGACCGCACCACGGGACGGCACGGTCACGCCCCCGTAATGTGGCACACCGGTCGCCGCCCCGCACACCCACGCCCGGTCGCAGCCCGGCCGGGAGCCTCCTCAGGAGGCGGCCCGGCCGGCGCTCAGCGCTGCCGGACCGGCCGGACGAGGATCTCGTCGACGTCGATCTCGGGGGAGGTGTCGACCGCGTAGGCGACGGTGCTGGAGGCGCTCGCGGCCGTCCTGCGGCTCGACGACGACGCCCGGATGCGCCTGTTCCGGCCGGCGGGGGCGGCGCCGACCTGGACTACATCGGCAACATCCCGCCGTACGCCGCCGACGACGCGGCGGTCCTGCGGACGGCCGAGGTCGCGCGGGAGGTGGCGCAGCGGTGCGCGGTGAACGACCGCAACGGGCACCTGCGGCACGTCACGACCGCCAACGTCGCCCGGGACATGGACCGGATCCGGGCCGCGCTCGGCGAGGAGAAGGCGAGCTTCCTCGGCTTCTCCTACGGGTCGGCGCTCGGGGCGGCCTACGCCTCCCTGTTCCCCGACCGCTCCGACCGCGTCGTGCTCGACAGCAACGTCGGTGACACCCACCTCGACCCCGACGGCATCCGCCGCTACGCACTCGGCGCCGAGGAGACCTTCGGGGACTTCGCCCGCTGGGCCGCCGACCGGCACGACACCTACGGGCTGGGCGCCACCCCGGAGGAGGTGCGGGAGACCTATCTCCGGCTCGCCGCGCGGCTCGACGACCGGCCGTCGGCCGGGGTCGACGGGCGGGTGTTCCGGGCCGCCACCTTCGTCGGTCTGTACGGCCCGACCCTCTACGGCAGCACCGCCGCGGCCTGGCAGTCGCTGCTGTCCGGCGACGCGCCGCCCGCCCCGGCACCGCCCGCGGGCCCGTCGCCGCAGGACAACGCGTACACGGCGTTCCTCGCCACCACCTGCAACGACGTCGCCTGGCCGCGGGACGTCGCGGCCTACCAGCGGGCGGTGGCGCAGGACCGCGAGCGGTTCCCCGTGTACGGCGCGGCGAGCGCGAACGTGCTGCCCTGCGCCTTCTGGCCGTACGAGCCGGCCGAGCCGCCGGTCCGTGTGCTCGACGAGGGCCCGGCGAACGTGCTGATCGTGCAGAACCGCCACGACCCGGTCACCCCGCTGCGCGGCGGTGAGCTCCTCCGGGAGAAGTTCGGCGACCGGGCCCGGCTCGTCGTCGAGAACGGGAGCGGCCACGGCGTCTACGCCGGCGTCGGGAACACCCCGTGCGCGCTGGGGGTCACGACGTCGTACCTGGTCGACGGGACACTCCCGCCCGACGACGTGGTCTGCCGCTGACCGGCTCGCGGCGGCTCGGCAGGCAGCTGTGTGCCGGGCCGCCGGGCCCTCACCCCAGGAGCGTGAGCAGCCCGGAGAGCTCCAGCGCGTGCCGCGCCGGACCCGGCGGCACCTCGACCCGCAGCCGGTGCCCGCGGGCGCCCGCCCGGTCGGCGGCCTCGGCGAGCAGGGCGGCGCCGTTGCTCGCGACGTAGGTCGGTCCGTCGAGGACGAGGAGCACCGGCCCGGCGGTGACCAGCTCCAGGAGCCGGTCGCGGATCTCGGCTGCCCCGGCGAGGTCGAGGTCGCCGGCCAGGGTGAGGCGGCGGGCGTCGCCGCTGCGGCCGTCGTCGTGCAGCTCGGTGCGCCGGCGTCCGGGGGAGGGCCGTACGGGCGGCGCGGGGTGCTGCGCCACGGCGGGCGTGCGCGGGTCCGGGGTGATCTGCATGCGCACCACGGTGCCCCCGCCCGCCGTGTCGATCTCGGCGGTGGTGGCGATGGCGCGGATCATCTGCAGGCCGCGTCCGCGGTAGCCGGGGTCGGGCGGCGGGCGGCCGCCAGCGGCCGGTGTCGGCGACCCGGGCCCGGACGCCGTCGTGCGGGGTGTAGCCGAGACGCAGGTGCACCTCGCCGGGCGGGTCGAACTCGGCGTAGCCGTGCTCGACGCTGTTGGCGGCGGCCTCGTCGATCGCTCGGACCAGGTCGTCGCCGAGGTCCTCGGCCAGGCCCACATGGCCGGCCCAGCGCCGGACCCGGCGGCGCATCGCCGGCAGCTCCGGGCGGACCCGGGGACGGTGAGGTCGATGTCGGGCGGGAGGACGCGGACGCAGACCAGCGCGGCGTCGTCGGTGTGGGCGGCCCCGGCCAGGGCCCGGCCGACGATCTGGTCGGCGAACTGCTCGGGCGGCAGCCCCGCGACCTCGGCGGCGATCCGGGCCAGCCGGTCCAGCCCCTCGTCGACGACCTCGCCGCGGCGCTCGACGAGCCCGTCGGTGTAGAGGACCAGCGTCTGCCCGGCCGCGATCGGGGCGACGCCCTCGCCGAAGGGCGGCCGGCCGCGGACGCCGAGGACGGGGTTGTGGCCGCCCGCGAGGTAACGGCTGCCGTTCTCGTCGACGACCAGCACGGGCAGGTGCCCGGCCCGCGCCCAGCGCAGCTCCCCGCGGCCGGGGTCGACGACCACGCAGGCCGCCGTCGAGTAGCGGGCACCGGGGATCCAGGTCGCGAACTCGTCGAGCAGCTCCAGCGCGGACGCGGGGTCGCGGCCCTGCCGGACGGCCCCGGAGAGCACGGTGCGCAGCTGGGCCATCACCGCGGCCGCCGCGACGCCCTGTCCGACGACGACGTCACCCACCGACAGCCCGATCCGCCCGTCGCCGAGGTCGACGACGTCGTACCAGTCGCCGCCGGCCTCGGTGCCCGCGGCGCCGGCCTGGTAGCGCACCGCGCGATCCACGGTGTCGAGGTCGGGCAGCCGGGTGGGCAGCAGCGTGCGCTGCAGGGTGTGGGCGACCTCCCGCTCGGCGCGGTAGAGCCGGGCGCGTTCGAGCGCCTGCGCGGCCGGGTCGGTCAGGGCGAGCAGGGTGGCGCGCTCGTTCGGGGTCAGCGGGCGCGGCGTCCCGAACGCGACCGCGATGACGCCGACGGTGCGGGCGGCGGTGACCAGCGGGAGGGTGAAGAGGGTCGCGTGGCCGAGGCCGTCGAGCAGGGTGGCGGTCTCCGGGTGGCGCGCTCCGCCCCAGTCGGTGCCCGGTTCCAGCCACAGCGCGCGGGCCTGGCGGGCGGTCACCGCCGCCGGCACCGGCGAGGTCAGCGGCACCTCGCGCCACGCCTGCGGGTCGGTGACGCCGTGCAGGGCCAGTGCCCGCAGCTGCTGCCCGGCCGGGTCGAGCTCGTAGACCGCGATCCGGCAGGTGCCGAGCAGCGCCGTCAGGTGGGTGACGACGGTCCGGGCGACCTCGGTCGGGTCGGCGGCGGCCGACAGCTGCGCGGTGGCCCGCTGCAGCAGCGCCAGCCGGTCGGCGTTGGCCCGCTCGTCCGCGTCCGCGAGCAGCAGCGCGTTGTCGAGCGCGAGCGCGGCCCGGTCGGCGAGCTCGGTGACGAGCTCGATGTCGTCAGGGGTGTACGGCGTGGTCCGCGGGCCCGGACCAGCACCAGGACGGCCAGCGTCCGGCCGCGCGCGGACAGCGGCACCCCGACCGCGGAGCGTGCGGGGATCGAGGAGCCGGGGACCGTCGCGCCGGGGGCGGTGTCGTCCCACAGGACGGCGGCGCCGGTGTCGAGGACCCGGAGGCCGAACGAGGTCTCGGCGGGGCGCTCGTCGAGCGCCTCCCCGGTCGCGGCGTCCGGACCGTACCGGGCGACGCGGACGAGCTGCCCGGCGTCGTCGACGCGGCGGACCGTGCACACGTCGGCCAGCCGGGTCTCGACG
>NZ_JAHLEK010000017.1:0-1138390 GCF_020131375.1 Pseudonocardia sp. ICBG1034 | reverse complement strand
AACCTGCCGGGGCTGACCGTGAACCCGGCGCGGTGCTCGCCCCGGCCGTCGCGCTCGGTGCGGTCGCGCGACGGTGCTGGCCGTGGTGTCGCTGCGGCTCGTGCCCGCACGCACCGGTACGACGCGGGTCCCCGGCGGCCCGGTGCAGACCGGCCCCGGGCTCACCGTGCGCGGGCTGCGCGTCCTCGATCCCGACGGGCGCGTCGTCCTCGACGGCCCCGACCTCGACGCGCACCCCGGGGAGGTCGTCGCCGTCGTCGGCTCGTCGGGGAGCGGCAAGACCACGCTGCTGCACGCGGTCCTGGGCACCCTGCCGGGGGGCCTGCGCGCCGTCTCGGGAGGTGTCGGCTGGGAAGGCGCTCCGCTGCCCCGGGGACGCCGCTGGCGACGGCGCACGCTCGGGCTGCTGGGGCAGGACCCGGCGCTGCACCCGCTGCGCGACGCCGGGCCCAGCTGCCCGTCCCGACCCGGACGCGGCGCTGCGTGCGGTCGGCCTCGACCCGGGGGCCGTCGGGGGGCTGCGGCCCGACCGGCTCTCCGGGGGCCAGGCCCGCCGGGTCGCGCTCGCCAGGGCGCTGGCCGGCGACCCCGCCCTGCTCGTGCTCGACGAGCCCACCGCGGGCCTCGACCCCGCCGCGACCGCCGTCGTCGTCGAGCTGCTGCGCGCCCGCGGCGGCGTCACCCTCGTCGTCACCCACGACCCGGCCGTCGCCGCGGTCGCCGACCGGGTCGTGCGGGTGGGCGCCCCCGCGCCGCCGCCGGCCCCGGCCGGTCCGCCGCCGTCCCGGGCCGGAACGCCGCCGTCGCCCACCGCGGTGCCGGTCCTCGACGCGCGGCACGTCACCACGGCCGTCCCCGGGGCCGCCGCGGACGTGGACGTTCCCGTGCGGCCCGGCGGGCTGACCGTGGTCACCGGGCCGTCCGGCTGCGGCAAGACCACCCTGCTCCGGGCACTGGCCGGGGTGCGGCCGGTCACCGGGGGCACCCTCGCACTGGCCGGTTCCGCCACGCCGTGGCCGGTGGGTGACCGCACACCCGGGCGTCGTCGCGCTGGTCGGGCAGCACCCCGTCCACGAGCTCAATCCGGCCCGCACCGCGGGGGCCGCCGTCGCCCGCCCGCTGCGCCGGCTCCACGGCATGCCCGCCGCCGTCGCCCGCGCCGAGGCGGTCCGGCTGCTGGGCGCGGTCGGCCTGCCGCCCGACGTGGCGGGACGGCGCCCGGCGGCGCTGTCGGGCGGGCAGCGGCAACGGGTCGCGCTGGCCCGTGCGCTGGCCGTGCGGCCCGCGGTCCTGCTCGCCGACGAGCCGACCTCCGCGCTGGACGCGGCGACCACGGCCGCCGTCCTCGACCTGCTCGACGCCGCCCGGGCCGACGGCCTCGCCGTGCTCGCCACCACCCACGACCGCGCGCTGGTCGAACGCGCCGACCACGTCGTCGACCTCGTCGACCCCGCCCCGACCCCGTCACCCAGACCGAGAGGAACCGCCCGGTGCGCACCGAACCCACCGCCGACCCGACCCACCCCTGGATCGCGCGCATCACCCGGGACGAGGACCTGACCCGGGTCGTCGTCGACCCGGCCGCGCTCGTCCCGCCGGACGGCGCGCTCGTCGTCGAGCACCGCGAGCACTGGACCGAGGTCTACGACTGGACCTACTCCGACCCGTCGCCGCTGGCCGGCTGGCGGGCCTCGGGGACCGGTGCGCCGCTGCCCGCCGCGCACATGGGGGAGTGGGCCGACCGCACGGCCGAGCTCGTGCTCGCCGCGCGCCCGCGCCGGGTGCTGGAGCTGGGCTGCGGCACGGGGATGCTGCTGGAGCGGATCGCCCCGCACGTCGAGGCCTACGTCGGCACCGACATCGCGGGCGACGTCGTCGACCGGCACCGCGCCGCCGCCGCGCCCGGGGTGCGGGTCGTGCGGGGCGCCGCGCACGAGGCCGGCTCGGCCGCCGTCCGGGAGGCGCTCGGCGGGCGGGCACCGGACTGCGTGGTGATCAACTCGGTGACGCAGTGCTTCCCCGACCTCGCCTACCTGACCGAGGTGCTCCGTACCGCGACCGCGGTCGTCGCGGCCGGGGGGACGGTCGTCGTCGGCGACGTGCGGCACGCGGGCCTGCACCTGCGGCACTGGCGGGAGACCGTCACCGCCACCGGGCCCGCCCCCGACGACGACGCCCTGGCGCGCACCGTCGCCGAGCGCGCCGCGACGGACCGTGAGCTGCTGGTCGACCCGGCCGCCCTCGCCACGGCGGCCCTCGCGGGCGGGCGCCGGATCGCCGTCGCCGTGCACGCCAAGACCCTCACCGACGACACCGAGCTGTCGCGCCACCGGTTCGACGCCGTCCTGCACGTCGACGCCGGACCCTCGCCGGTCCCGCAGGTCCTGGACTGGACCGGCGACCCGTTGGCCGGGGCGGAGCCGGTCCTGCTGCGCGGCATCCCCAACGCGTTGCTGCGTCCCGGCCCGCACGCGGTCACCGCGGCCCGGCTGCGCACCGACCTCGCCGGTCACGACGCCGCCGTCCTCCTCGACCCGGACGACCCCGAGCTGCTGGCGGTCGCCCGGCCCGCCGCCGCGGCCGCCCGGCCCGCCGCCGGGCTGGCCGGCCCGGGCCGGGCCCACGAGCCGTTCCCCGCGTTCGTGCGGAGCCGGGTCGGGCCGCTCGCGCGGCGTCTCACCGGCACCGACGCGACGGTCCTGCTGCCCGTCGCCGGGCCGGACGACGTCGCCGCGGCCGACGCGGCGGGCCTGGCCGCGCTGCCCGGCGGCGCACCGGCCGGCGACGCGGGCCCTGCCGACGCGGTCGCCCGGCTCGACGCCGTCGCGCTGCGTGCCATGGCCTCGGTGCTCGACGCCGGGGACCCCGACGTCGCCCCGCGGCACGCGTGGCTGGTGCGGCGGTGGCGGGCCGAGCTCGCCGCGCACGGCGACCCCGGGCCGCAGCCGGACGGCGCGCTGCACGCGGCGTGCACCGACCTGGGCTACCCGCCCGCGATGGTCGAGTTCTTCGCCGCCGCCATGGCCCACCTGCCCGCGCTGCTGCGCGACGAGGTGCCGCTGCAGGCGCTGCTGTTCCCCGACGGCGAGATCGCCACCGCCCTGGCGAGCTACCAGGACAACACGATCAACACCTACCTCAACGGGGCGCTGGCCCACCTCGCCGCGACCACCGCACGGACCCGGGCGGAGCCGCTGCGCGTCCTGGAGCTGGGGGGTGGCGTCGGCGGCAGCACCCGCGCCGTCCTCGACGGCCTGGGGGAGGCGCCGGTCGACTACCTGTTCACCGACGTCTCACGGTTCTTCCTCGACCTGGCCGCGACCCGGTTCCCCGGGGTGCGGACCGCGCTGCTCGACGTCACCACCGACCTGGCCGCCCACGACGGCCGCCACGACCTCGTCGTCGCGGCGAACGTCCTGCACAACGCCGTCGACGTCCGCGCGACGCTCGCCGCCGTCCGCGGGGTACTGGCCCCCGGCGGGGTGCTCGCCCTGGTCGAGTCGACCCGCGAGCACCTCCCGGCGCTGGTGTCGATGCAGTTCCTCATGTCCGCGCGTCCGGGCGCGGCCGCCGCGGGCAGCGGGGACCTGCGCGCCGGCACCGACCGGATCTTCCTGACCGAACGGCAGTGGTGGGCCGAGCTCGCCGCCGCCGGTCTGCGGCCGGTCGCGGCGCTGCCCGGTGACACGGACCCGCTGCGGGCGCTGGGGCAGCAGCTGCTGGTGGCGACGACGTAGTCACCCCGCCCCGGCGGCGGTACGGCGCGGTGCGGTCACCCCTTCGCGCAGACGCACCCCTGCGAGGACCCACCCGCGATCTTCGCCGAGCAGAACCTCCGGTCGATCGCGTCGTGGTCCTCCCAGGGGTGCGGGCAGACCGGGCACAGCTCGTCCGGGGTGTGGTCGGAGGCGGTCGAGGGGGTCGGGTCGTCCATGCTGGTGGTTCTCCTTCGGGGTTGTCGCCCCGAGCGGACCCGGGGACGGGTCAGCCGGCCGGTGGCCCGGTGGGGCGCCGCAGCGGGGCGCCGACCTCGTGCAGGTGACGGAGGACCTCGGCGTAGGAACGCAGGGGACCGGTCCGGGTGTAGGGCAGGCCGTGGGTGGTGCAGAACTCCTGCACGATCGGCTGAGCGCGGCGCAGGTGCGGGCGCGGCATGCGGGGGAACAGGTGGTGCTCGATCTGGTAGTTCAGGCCGCCCAGCGCGACGTCGAGCACCCGGCCGCCGAGCACGTTGCGCGAGGTCAGCACCTGCTTGTGCAGGTGGTCCAGTCGACGGCCCGCCGGGATGACCGGCATCCCCTTGTGGTTCGGAGCGAACGCCAGGCCCATGTACACGCCCCAGAGCCCCTGGTGCACGACGACGAACGCGACGGCCTGCACCGGCGCGAGGACCCAGAACACCGCCCCCAGGTACCCGACGGCGTGCGCGACGAGCAACGCCGCCTCCAGCCGCGGGCGGGGGACCTCTCGGCGCAGGATCGCCCGGACGGCGGTGAGGTGCAGGCTCCACCCCTCCAGGAACAGCAGCGGGAGGAACAGGTACGCCTGGTGGCCGACCATCCAACGGACGGGGCCCCGCGTGGCGGCGGCCTGCTCGGGGCTGAAGGCGAGCACCGGGATGTCGATGTCCGGGTCGTCGTCGGCGTGGTTGGGATGGGCGTGGTGCGCGGTGTGCTGGGTGACCCAGGCACCGTAGCTCAGCCCGACCAGCCCGCCGTGCAGGTAGCCGACGACGTCGTTGGCACGCCGGCCGGCGAAGATCTGACGGTGGCCCGCGTCGTGGCCGATGAAGGCCAGCTGCGTGGTCACGACCGCGAAGAACACCGCCAGCAGCAGCTGCCACCAGGACGGGCCGAGCCACACGAACACCGTGAGGCCGCCCGCGAGCAGGACCGCGTTCGCCGCGAACAGGAGCAGGTAGGTGCGGCGGGCCTCCTGCAGCAGACCCGCCCCGGACACCAGGGCGGCCAGCTCGCCGAACCCGCCCGCCGTCGTCGGACGGGTACGACGGGGGGACGTGCCGGTGGGCGGGGACGTCGTCATGCGTGCTCTCCGGTCGACCCTCGGGACACGGGACGAGCGGTCCTCACGACCGCACGGCTCACGCGTCGGAACGAGCCGCCAGGACAGCGACCACGCGACCTGGCCGGTGCGGGAACGGCCGGGACCGCACCACGGGACGGCACGGTCACGCCCCCGTAATGTGGCACACCGGTCGCCGCCCCGCACACCCACGCCCGGTCGCAGCCCGGCCGGGAGCCTCCTCAGGAGGCGGCCCGGCCGGCGCTCAGCGCTGCCGGACCGGCCGGACGAGGATCTCGTCGACGTCGATCTCGGGGGAGGTGTCGACCGCGTAGGCGACGGTGCTGGAGGCGCTCGCGGCCGTCCTGCGGCTCGACGACGACGCCCGGATGCGCCTGTTCCGGCCGGCGGGGGCGGCGCCGACCTGGACTACATCGGCAACATCCCGCCGTACGCCGCCGACGACGCGGCGGTCCTGCGGACGGCCGAGGTCGCGCGGGAGGTGGCGCAGCGGTGCGCGGTGAACGACCGCAACGGGCACCTGCGGCACGTCACGACCGCCAACGTCGCCCGGGACATGGACCGGATCCGGGCCGCGCTCGGCGAGGAGAAGGCGAGCTTCCTCGGCTTCTCCTACGGGTCGGCGCTCGGGGCGGCCTACGCCTCCCTGTTCCCCGACCGCTCCGACCGCGTCGTGCTCGACAGCAACGTCGGTGACACCCACCTCGACCCCGACGGCATCCGCCGCTACGCACTCGGCGCCGAGGAGACCTTCGGGGACTTCGCCCGCTGGGCCGCCGACCGGCACGACACCTACGGGCTGGGCGCCACCCCGGAGGAGGTGCGGGAGACCTATCTCCGGCTCGCCGCGCGGCTCGACGACCGGCCGTCGGCCGGGGTCGACGGGCGGGTGTTCCGGGCCGCCACCTTCGTCGGTCTGTACGGCCCGACCCTCTACGGCAGCACCGCCGCGGCCTGGCAGTCGCTGCTGTCCGGCGACGCGCCGCCCGCCCCGGCACCGCCCGCGGGCCCGTCGCCGCAGGACAACGCGTACACGGCGTTCCTCGCCACCACCTGCAACGACGTCGCCTGGCCGCGGGACGTCGCGGCCTACCAGCGGGCGGTGGCGCAGGACCGCGAGCGGTTCCCCGTGTACGGCGCGGCGAGCGCGAACGTGCTGCCCTGCGCCTTCTGGCCGTACGAGCCGGCCGAGCCGCCGGTCCGTGTGCTCGACGAGGGCCCGGCGAACGTGCTGATCGTGCAGAACCGCCACGACCCGGTCACCCCGCTGCGCGGCGGTGAGCTCCTCCGGGAGAAGTTCGGCGACCGGGCCCGGCTCGTCGTCGAGAACGGGAGCGGCCACGGCGTCTACGCCGGCGTCGGGAACACCCCGTGCGCGCTGGGGGTCACGACGTCGTACCTGGTCGACGGGACACTCCCGCCCGACGACGTGGTCTGCCGCTGACCGGCTCGCGGCGGCTCGGCAGGCAGCTGTGTGCCGGGCCGCCGGGCCCTCACCCCAGGAGCGTGAGCAGCCCGGAGAGCTCCAGCGCGTGCCGCGCCGGACCCGGCGGCACCTCGACCCGCAGCCGGTGCCCGCGGGCGCCCGCCCGGTCGGCGGCCTCGGCGAGCAGGGCGGCGCCGTTGCTCGCGACGTAGGTCGGTCCGTCGAGGACGAGGAGCACCGGCCCGGCGGTGACCAGCTCCAGGAGCCGGTCGCGGATCTCGGCTGCCCCGGCGAGGTCGAGGTCGCCGGCCAGGGTGAGGCGGCGGGCGTCGCCGCTGCGGCCGTCGTCGTGCAGCTCGGTGCGCCGGCGTCCGGGGGAGGGCCGTACGGGCGGCGCGGGGTGCTGCGCCACGGCGGGCGTGCGCGGGTCCGGGGTGATCTGCATGCGCACCACGGTGCCCCCGCCCGCCGTGTCGATCTCGGCGGTGGTGGCGATGGCGCGGATCATCTGCAGGCCGCGTCCGCGGTAGCCGGGGTCGGGCGGCGGCGGCCGCCAGCGGCCGGTGTCGGCGACCCGGGCCCGGACGCCGTCGTGCGGGGTGTAGCCGAGACGCAGGTGCACCTCGCCGGGCGGGTCGAACTCGGCGTAGCCGTGCTCGACGCTGTTGGCGGCGGCCTCGTCGATCGCTCGGACCAGGTCGTCGCCGAGGTCCTCGGCCAGGCCCACATGGCCGGCCCAGCGCCGGACCCGGCGGCGCATCGCCGGCAGCTCCCGGGCGGACCCGGGGACGGTGAGGTCGATGTCGGGCGGGAGGACGCGGACGCAGACCAGCGCGGCGTCGTCGGTGTGGGCGGCCCCGGCCAGGGCCCGGCCGACGATCTGGTCGGCGAACTGCTCGGGCGGCAGCCCCGCGACCTCGGCGGCGATCCGGGCCAGCCGGTCCAGCCCCTCGTCGACGACCTCGCCGCGGCGCTCGACGAGCCCGTCGGTGTAGAGGACCAGCGTCTGCCCGGCCGCGATCGGGGCGACGCCCTCGCCGAAGGGCGGCCGGCCGCGGACGCCGAGGACGGGGTTGTGGCCGCCCGCGAGGTAACGGCTGCCGTTCTCGTCGACGACCAGCACGGGCAGGTGCCCGGCCCGCGCCCAGCGCAGCTCCCCGCGGCCGGGGTCGACGACCACGCAGGCCGCCGTCGAGTAGCGGGCACCGGGGATCCAGGTCGCGAACTCGTCGAGCAGCTCCAGCGCGGACGCGGGGTCGCGGCCCTGCCGGACGGCCCCGGAGAGCACGGTGCGCAGCTGGGCCATCACCGCGGCCGCCGCGACGCCCTGTCCGACGACGTCACCCACCGACAGCCCGATCCGCCCGTCGCCGAGGTCGACGACGTCGTACCAGTCGCCGCCGGCCTCGGTGCCCGCGGCGCCGGCCTGGTAGCGCACCGCGATCTCCACGGTGTCGAGGTCGGGCAGCCGGGTGGGCAGCAGCGTGCGCTGCAGGGTGTGGGCGACCTCCCGCTCGGCGCGGTAGAGCCGGGCGCGTTCGAGCGCCTGCGCGGCCGGGTCGGTCAGGGCGAGCAGGGTGGCGCGCTCGTTCGGGGTCAGCGGGCGCGGCGTCCCGAACGCGACCGCGATGACGCCGACGGTGCGGGCGGCGGTGACCAGCGGGAGGGTGAAGAGGGTCGCGTGGCCGAGGCCGTCGAGCAGGGTGGCGGTCTCCGGGTGGCGCTCCCGCCAGTCGGTGCCCGGTTCCAGCCACAGCGCGCGGGCCTGGCGGGCGGTCACCGCCGCCGGCACCGGCGAGGTCAGCGGCACCTCGCGCCACGCCTGCGGGTCGGTGACGCCGTGCAGGGCCAGTGCCCGCAGCTGCTGCCCGGCCGGGTCGAGCTCGTAGACCGCGATCCGGCAGGTGCCGAGCAGCGCCGTCAGGTGGGTGACGACGGTCCGGGCGACCTCGGTCGGGTCGGCGGCGGCCGACAGCTGCGCGGTGGCCCGCTGCAGCAGCGCCAGCCGGTCGGCGTTGGCCCGCTCGTCCGCGAGCAGCAGCGCGTTGTCGAGCGCGAGCGCGGCCCGGTCGGCGAGCTCGGTGACGAGCTCGATGTCGTCAGGGGTGTACGGCGTGGTCCGCGGGCCCCGGACCAGCACCAGGACGGCCAGCGTCCGGCCGCGCGCGGACAGCGGCACCCCGACCGCGGAGCGTGCGGGGATCGAGGAGCCGGGGACCGTCGCGCCGGGGGCGGTGTCGTCCCACAGGACGGCGGCGCCGGTGTCGAGGACCCGGAGGCCGAACGAGGTCTCGGCGGGGCGCTCGTCGAGCGCCTCCCCGGTCGCGGCGTCCGGACCGTACCGGGCGACGCGGACGAGCTGCCCGGCGTCGTCGACGCGGCGGACCGTGCACACGTCGGCCAGCCGGGTCTCGACGAGCAGCGCGGTCAGCCGCCGCAGCCGGTCGTCGACGCCGTCGGAGCCGTCCAGCTCCCGGCTGAGCCGGGCGAGCAGCGTCTGGCGTTCGGACTCGCGGTACCGGACGTTGATGTCGGTGCCGCTGCCCACCCAGCCGGTGACCGTCCCGTCGGTGCCGGTGTGCAGCGGGACGGCGTGCTCGAGGATCCAGCGGAAGGCGCCGTCGGCGCGGCGGAGCCGGTACTCGATCTGCCAGCCCGTCCCGGACGCGAGCGCCGGGGTCACGCGGTCGCGGTAGCGCTGCCGGTCCTGGGGGTGCAGCCCGTCGGTCCAGCCGTCGCCGAGGTCCGCGGGGACGTCGCGGCCGGTGAACTCCTGCCAGCCGGAGTTCACGTAGGTCCGCGCGCCGTCCGGGTCCGCGACCCAGATCAGGGCCGGGGCCAGGTCGGCCATGGCGGTGAACCGGGCCTCGGCGTCGCGGCGGACCCGGCCCAGCTTCAGGTGGGCGTTGACCCGGGCCACGAGCTCGGCTGCGGAGAAGGGCTTGACCAGGTAGTCGTCCGCGCCGGCGCCGAGGCCCTCGATCGCGGCCTCCTCACCGGCCCGGGCGGAGAGCAGCAGGACGGGCACCCCGGCCGTACGACGGTCGCCGCGCAGCGCCGCGAGCAGCTCCATGCCGTCGAGGACCGGCATCATGATGTCGGTGACGACCAGGTCCGGCGGGCGTTCCCGGGCCGCGGTCAGCGCGGCCTTCCCGTCCTCGGCGAGCTGGACCTCGTAGCGGTCGGCCAGCAGCCGCTGCAGGTACTCGCGCATGTCGGCGTTGTCGTCGGCGACGAGGATCCGGCCCGCCGAGGCCGGTGCACCCGGGCCCGTCCCGTCGACGACGACGGGCGCCGGTGCCGGTCCGGGCAGCCAGCGCAGCGCCTCGCCGACGAACGCCTCCGAGGTGGCGGTCGGTGCGCCGCCCGACGCCGTGTCGGTGACGCGGTCCGGGTCGAGGTGGGCGGTGCCGGTCGGGATCCGGACGGTGAACGTGGTGCCCGCGCCCGCGGTGCTCGCCGCGGTGATCGTCCCCCCGTGCAGGGTGACCAGCTCTCGGGTCATGGCGAGCCCGATGCCCGACCCCTCGGTCGAGCGGGCGCGGGCGCCGGCGATGCGGTGGAACCGCTCGAACAGCCGGGGCAGCTCCTCGGCCGCGATCCCGGCCCCGGTGTCGGCGACGGTCAGCTCGACCGCGTCGTCGCCGTCGGCGCGCAGGGCGACCGCGACGCGGCCGTCCAGGGTGAACTTCAGCGCGTTGGACAGCAGGTTGAGGACGACCTTCTCCCAGGACTCCCGGTCGACGTGGACCGGCCCGGGCAGCGGCGGGCAGTCCACCGTGTAGTCCAGCCCGGCGCGCTCCATCGCCGACCGGAACAGGCTGGTCAGCTCGGTGGTGAAGGCGGCGAGGTCGGTCGGCTCGAACGTGGCGCGCAGCCGTCCGGCCTGCAGCCGGGAGAAGTCGAGCAGCGTGGTGACCAGCCGTCCGAGGCGCAGCGCGTTGCGGTGCACGACGTCGAGCTCCGCGGCGAGCCGGTCGGGCCCCGGCGGGTCGTCGCGCAGCTGCTCGACCGGTCCCATGATCAGCGTCAGGGGCGTGCGGAACTCGTGGCTGACGTTCGAGAAGAAGTCGGTCTTGGCGCGGTCGAGCTCGGCGAGCGCCTCGGCCCGCTCGCGCTCGGCCTCGTAGGCGCCCGCGGCGACCAGCGCGGCCCCGACCTGGCCCGCCAGGAGGTCGACGAACGCCCGGTAGCGCTCGTCGAAGGTCCGGAACGGGTTCAGCCCGACGACCAGCGCCCCCCGGATCCTGGTCTCGCCCTGCGCCCCGGCGAGCGGGACCAGCACGGCGTGCGACGGCGGCCGGTCCCAGGCGCCGTGGGGCAGGCCCGGCATGCGGGAGGCCAGGTCCTCGAGGACCGCGGTGCCGCCCCCGCGCACCGGGTCGAGCGGCCAGGACGCCGGGTCGGCACCGGGAGCGTCGGCCGCGATGCCCGTGGAGCCGGCGAGCCGGGTCCCGCCGTCCTCGGTGAACTCGTAGACCAGCCCGAACGGCACGTCCTGCGGGTTGCCGGCCAGCGCACGCCCGACCGCGGCGTACGCCTGCGCCCCGGTGCGGGTCGGCCCCAGGTCGGCGGCGAGTTCGCGCAGCGTCTGCATGCGGCGTTCGCTGAGCACGCGGTCGGTGTTCTCGGTGACCACGCACAGCATCCCGGCGACGACGCCGTCCTCGTGCAGCGGGCTGTAGGAGAAGGTGTGGTAGGTCTCCTCGGGGTAGCCGCTGCGTTCGAGGAACAGCAGGAGGTCCTCGTCCCAGGTGGCCCCACCGCCGGCGAGCACCGACCCGATCAGCGGGCTGACGTCGTCCCAGACCTCGGCCCAGACCTCGCGCGCGGATCGGCCGAGCGCCCACGGGTGCTTGTCGCGCAGCGTGTCGCGCCGGTAGGCGTCGTTGTAGAACATCGTGAGGTCCGGGCCCCACGCCATCCACATCGAGAACCGGGAGTCGAGCAGCATCCGGACGACGCTGCGCAGGTCCGGTGACCAGCGCTCGGGCGGGCCGAGCGGGTGGGAGGACCAGTCGTGGGCCGCCATCGCGGCGTGGACGAGGTCGGACCGCGTGCTCTCGACCGCGTCGTCGTCGCCGCGCATGAACCACCTCCTCGGCCCCGTCGGGTGGCCGTGGAAAATCTAGCCGACCTCGTCCGGACGTGCGCCACTCATCTCCGCGGCGCGACACCGTCGTCCGGCTCCCGGCCCGGCCGGGGTCCGCGGAGCCGTTCGGCGGTCGACGCGGGTCAGACGAGCAGCCCCCACCTCGCCGCCGTGGCCGCCGCGGCGGCCCGGTTGCGGCACCCGGACTTGGCGAGCACGTGTTCGACGTGCGTCGCGACGGTCCGCGGCCCGATGCCCAGCACCGCCCCGATCCCGCCGTTGCTCAGTCCCTCGGCCACCCGGGCGAGCACCTCCAGTTCCCGCACCGTCAGCCCGGCGGGCGCCGCGACCTCGCGGTGGACGACCACCACACCGGTCTCGGCGCGGTGGAGACCGACGTCGTGCACGGTGCCGCCGTGCACCACCAGGTGGTGGGCCGGTCCGCCGTGCAGGCGCCGGGCGGCCCCGTGCAGCGGTGCCGGCGGCTCCAGGAGACCCACCCGGGCCCGGGAGGTCAGCGCGACGACGCGACCGTCGGGGCGGAGCAGCAGGCCCTCCCGGTCGTCGTCGCCGAGACCGGCCGTGCAGAGCTGCAGCCGCGGCACCGGGTCCAGGGAGGCGGCGAGGTCGGAGCCGAGCAGCGTGAGCAGGGCGACGGCGTCGTCGTCGGGATGGCGGGTGCCGAGCGTGCTGGCGTTCACCATCCCCACGTAGCGGCCGTCCGCGGCGAACAGGCACTGCGTGATGCCGTCGCGGAACCCGTTCGGGCCGATGACCGCGTCGAAGATCCGGCCGCGCCGTCGGGCCACGGGCAGGTCGCGGACCCGGACCGGGACCCGGCCACGACGGACCGTGACGAACAGCGGGTCGGTGTGCATGGCGTGGTCGATGAAGCCGGTCAGGTCGGACGGGTAGGTCGAGGCCAGGGCGCGGTGGCGGCCCAGCGCCGGGTCCCACACCGACAGCGCGGCGCAGTCCGACGACACCAGCGCCGCCAGCCCGTCGAGCACGACCGCGGCCGAGCCCGGGGTCCGGCCACCGTTGCGGCGGAGGAAGGCGCCCAGCTCGCGTGCCGTCGCCAGCGCGGTCATGCCCCAGCACGCTAACGGGCACGCGGGATCCGTCAATCGACCGATTCCCGCAGCCGGTCGCCCGCCTACGGTTCGCCCACCCCACGGCAGGAGGAACCATGGAACCCGGTGAGTACGCCGAGCTCGACGCCACCGCCCTCGCAGCGCTGATCCGCGACGGCGAGGTGACCGCCGAGGAGGTCGCACGGACCGCGACCGAGGCACTCGCTGCGGTCCAGCCCGCGGTGAACGGGCTCGTCGACGGTCCGTTCGCCAGGCCGCTCGACCACGCCGCGGACGGGCCGTTCGCCGGGGTCCCCTTCGGGTTGAAGGACCTGATCGCGCACGCGGCGGGCGTCCCGACCCGGTCCGGTACCCGCCTGCTCGGCGACGGCGTCCCGATGCCGACCGACACCCACCTCGTGGCGCGCTTCCGCCGCGCCGGGTTCGCCACACTCGGGCTGACCGCGACCCCGGAGCTCGGCTTCAACGCCAACACCGAGGCCGTCGCCACCGGCTCGGTCCGCAACCCGTGGGACCTGTCCCGCAGCCCCGGCGGGTCGAGCGGCGGTTCGGCGGCCCTGGTCGCCGCCCGAGCCCTGCCGGTCGCGCACGCCAACGACGGTGGTGGCTCGATCCGGATCCCCGCCGCCGCGTGCGGACTGGTCGGGCTCAAGCCCAGCCAGGGCCGCACCTCACCCGGCCCGGACCACGCCGACCCGCTCCTCGGAATGGGGGTGGAGTTCGTCCTGACCCGGACGGTGCGCGACTGCGCCGCCGTCCTCGACGCCGTCCACGGCCACGAGCCGGGCGACCGCCACGCGTTGCCCGGCCCCGTCCGCCCCTACGCCGACGAGGCCCGAGCCGGCAGCCGCCCGCTGCGGATCGCGCTGCACACCGCCCCCTTCTCCGGTGGCGGACCGGTGGACGCGAGCTGCGTCGAGGCGACCGAGGCCGCCGGCCGGGTGCTGGAGGAGCTGGGCCACCACGTCGAACGGGCGGCGCCGCAGTTCGACGGTGCGGCGTTCGACGACGCCAACTTCATCGCCTGGACCGCGTTCCTCGCCGACGGCGTCGACGGCCTCGCCGAGGCCCTCGACCTCACCCCCGGCCCGGAGCACCTGGAGGCCACGACGCTCGCCTGCGTCGAGCACGGCCGCACGCTGCGTGCCGCGGACCTCTTCGCCGCCGACCGGGTCGTCAACGCCGTCCGCCGGACCGTCGCGGACTTCCACCGCACCTACGACCTGATCCTGACGCCGACCATGAACGTCCCCAACACCGCGGCCGGGCACCTGGACGCCGACGACGCGTCCCTCGGTGCCCGCGGCTGGTACGACCGGATCTTCAGCACCGCCGGGTTCACCGCCCTGTCGAACATGACGGGGAACCCGGCGATCTCGCTGCCGCTGGGGACCTCGGCGGAGGGCTGGCCGGTCGGCGTCCAGCTCGTCGCGCCCTACACGGGCGAGGCGACGCTGCTCGCGCTGGCCGCCGACCTGGAACGGGCGCTGCCCTGGGCGGACCGCCGCCCCGGGACCCTCGTCGGCTGACCGGGGGAGATCCCGACCGGACCACCGCCGGCGCGCCCACGACCACCTCGGTAGGAGCACCTCCGTGGTGACCGGGCGGTCGTGGTCGCGCTCGCCGGGACGCCTCCGGACCGGCTGGTGGACCGGCGTCGACGCCAGGGCCGGTCCCGTGTGTCGGACCGGCCACGCCGGGGCCGGCCGGGCGCCCTCGGTAGGCTCGGGGTCATGTCCGGAGCGACCGTGAACGACCCCATCGCCGAGCTCATCGCGTGCCGGGACTGCGGCCAGGACTGCCTGCTGCAGGTCGCGGACCTCTGCGCCGACTGCATCGCCCGGATCGGGACCGCCGCCGACGACGCCGACTACCGCGCCTGGCGGACGGAGAACGAGCGCCGCGTGGTCACCGGGGAGCTGACCGGCGCGATCTGACCGGCCGGTCAGCGGACCGCGCCCACTCCCCGGCCGGTCCCGCGGTCGCCGGTGCCGCCGGGTCCCGGCCCGGACCCCGCCCGCGCCGACGCGCTCGCCCTGCACGGGGAACGGGTCCGGCACGGCACCGTCGCCGACGACCGTACCGAGTGGACGACCACCCCGGCGCCGACCACGGTGTCGTCGTCGATCGCGACCAGGGTCTTCCCACTGATCGCGGCGCCGTGGTCGGATCGTGCCGGGACGAACCGCGACACCGAGGCCGGAATGTGCGTGGTCACCGGTCGTAGTCGATGGTCACCTCGTCGGTGGTGGGCCGGGACTGGCAGGTGAGGATCGCGCCGCAGGCCACCTCGTCGTCGGTGAGGGCGTAGTTCTGCTGCATGTGCACCGCGCCGGTGACGACCTGCGCGCGGCAGGTGCCGCAGATGCCGCCGGCGCACAGGTACGGGGCCTCGACCCCGGCGTCGAGTGCGGTCTCCAGCAGCGATGCGGTGCCCCGGCTCCGGGTGACGGTCTCTTGCCCGCCGCGGCGGACGGTGACCACGGCCGGACGGGTCGGGACGGAGTCGCCGTCGTCGCCGGAGGGGGCGACGAAGAACTCCCGGTGGACCCGGTCCGGGGTGACACCGTGGGCGTCGAGGACGCCGACGAGCTCGTCGAGCATCGGCGGCGGCCCGCAGAGGAACCAGTCCGCGTCGTCCACCGGCAGCGTGGTGAGGTGCTCGGCGAACCGGTCCGCGCCGAGGCGGCCCGGGACGACGGTGCGCGTCGTGCCGTCCGGTGCGGACCCGGCGGCGCCGGACCGCGACTGGTGGTGCACGACGGTGAGCCGGCCCCCGGAGCGGCGGACGAGTTCGTCGAGCTCGTCGGCGAACATCGTGTGCTCGGTGTCGCGGTTGGCGTACAGCAGGACGGCGCGACGGTCGGGGTCCTCGTCCAGGGCGGCGGTGAGGATCGCGATGACCGGGGTGATGCCGCTGCCCGCGGCGACCGCGGCGACGGTGCGGCCCCCGCGGGGGCCTGCGGGCAGGACGAACTGCCCCGAGGGCGGCGTGACCTCGAGGGTGTCGCCGACGGCGAGCGCGGAGCCCGCCCACGTCGAGAACCGTCCGCCCTCGACGCGGCGCACGGCGATGCGCAGCGCCGACCCGTCGGTGGAGCAGATCGAGTAGCTGCGCCGCACGAGCTCGCCGTCGATCCGCGCGCCCACGGTGACGTGGCGGCCGGGGCGGTGGGCGAACACGTCGCGCAGCTCGCCGGGCACCTCCAGGGTGACCGCGACCGCGTCCGGGGTGAGCCGGTCCACCGCGGTCACGCGCAGCGGGTGCGGGCGGGTCGGGAGGTCGGCGTCGCGGTCGGTGTGCGAGGTCAGCCGTCGCCACGCCCGGTACTCGGCGGGGGACAGGTTCGAGCCGAGGACCGTCGTGATCGGGACCGGGCGGTCGAGCCAGTCCGACATCGCCCGGCGCCACACGTCCTGGTAGCGGTAGAACGGGACGGTCGGGTGGATGTGGTGGACCAGGTGGTAGTTCTGGCCGAGCATCAACGGGGTGACCAGGCGTTCCCAGCCGACCCGCATGCGGGTCGCGGCGAACCGGTCGGACCGGGCGGTCTCCCCGAGATCGTGGTGGGGCAGCCAGTCGAACCACCAGGCGAGCAGCGCGATGCCGAGCCGCTGCGGGATCAGGTAGATCACCAGCAGCTCCCAGCCGTGGCCGGTCACCGCCGTCGCGACGAACGCGGAGACCACGACGAGGAACACCACGGCCTGCTCGACGACCTCGGCCCGCGGCCTGCTCGGGATCCGGGGCAGGTAGAACCGCACGTACCAGAGGTCGATGGTCATCCAACGCAGCGGCCAGCTCCACGCCGGGCCCGACTCGGTCCACGCGTCGGGGTCGCGGGAGGTGTCCTCGTTGGTGTTGCGGTGGTGCTCGATGTGCAGGTAGCGCAGCATCGGGAACGCGGCCCAGGCGACCACGAACAGCATCGACAGCCGGCCGAGCACCTCGTTGACCCACCGCAGGCGTCCGCCCGCGAGGTGGACCGTCTCGTGCAGCACCGTGAACATCGCGAACGTGACCAGGGCGTGCACCGGCACCGTGACCAGGTAGCGCCACGGGTCGGTCCCGGTCAGGACCAGGGCGGTCGCCCCCACCCAGGCCGCGAGCGAGCCCAGGAACAACGCCAGGGTCGGCAGTGCGACGACGGGGAGCGTGATCCCCGGGGTGGGTACGGGCCGCCCGGGGTCCGCGGGCCGGTCGCCGCCGGCTCCCTCGCGTGTGGTTCCCGCCGCCGTACTCATGGCTGCCTCCTGACCGGACGGAGCGCGGTCGTCGTCGACCGCCCGTGGGGATACTTGACAGTTATGGGTCATATGTCAACAGATCAGTCATCGGTGGCTGCTCTGTACAGTGCAGGCGTGGCGGGCTCGGGTGCGTTCCGGCGGGAGAGGCGGGAGGTCCTCCGCACGCGGCTCCTCGACGCCGCGCGGGACATCACGACGGAGTCGGGGTGGTCGTCGCTGACGATGAGCGCCGTCGCCGGGCGTGCGGGAATCAGCCGCCAGCACCTCTACAACGAGATCGGCACCAAGGCGGAGCTGGGCAGCGCACTGGTCGGCCGCGAGACCGACGGGTTCGTCGCGGTGATGTGCGAACAGATGCGTGCCCACCCCTCGGACGCCGTCGCCGGCGTGGTGGCCGCGGTCCGTGACGTGCTGGAGTACGGGGCGCACAACGCGCTCCTGACGTCGATCCTCACCGTCGACGAGGGCGCGGGGGAGAGCCTGCTCCCGCTGGTGACGGCCCGGCCCGACGTGGTGCGCGACCGGGCGGCGACGGCGCTGCTGCGCGAGATCTCCGCGCTCCACCCGGCCCTGGCCGGTGCCGCGGACCTGCCCCGGCTCGTCGACGGGGTGGTGCGGCTGGTGGTCAGCCACGCCACGTCACCGGGGGACTCCACCGAGCCGGCGGTCACACAGGCCGAGTGGCTGCTCCGCGGCTTCCTCGACGGCGCCGCCCGGCCGGGCAGGAGCGGGGTCAGCCCCGGCTGAGGACGTCGAACCCGGTCGTGACGACGCCGTCGCCGACGCAGCGCTGGATGTGCGGCCGCGCGATGCCGATCGCGGCGACCCCGGGCACCGAGCCGCCCGCACCGAGCAGCGCCCGCCCGGCGGCCCGCAGGACCGCCGCGCCCCGGCGCCGGTGCCCGTCACGGGGCGGGACCACCGACAGGCACACGCGCTGGCACACCGTGCCGTCGGCCGCGGCGCGCGGCGGCGACCAGGTCAGGGCCAGCACGTCCTCGGTCGCGCGGGCGGGCACGGCGAACGATCCGCCGATCCCCGGCAGCGCGACGACGGTCGCGAAGGTGACACCGAGCCGGGCGAGGGCCGGGGCGCCGGCGAGCAGCAGCAGGGTCTGGTCGCGGGCGAACTCGGCGGGTCCGACGAGCTGCAGATCCGGTTGGATCATCGGGCCTCCGGGGACGGTCGTCGCTGTGTCCCCGACGGTAGGACGCCCCACCTCAGCCCGCGGACAGCCCTGGGGAAGCCGACGGTAAAAACGGGCCGGGCTCAGCCGGGCAGGTGCTCGCCGAACCGGTCCCGGGCCGGGTGCCCGGAGGCGGTGAAGGCGTCGAGGTAGGCGTCGACGCGGCCGCCGGGACGCCCGTCACCAGGCCCGGACGCCCCGGCGGGGCTCAGGCGTGGATGTCCGACGGGTGCGTGGCCAGCGGCGTCACCTGCATCGTCATGTACGGGAACAGCGGCAGGCCCCAGAGGATCTCGTGGAGCTGCTCGTTGTCGCGCACCTCGAAGATCGACAGGTTGGCGTACTCGCCGACGCAGCGCCAGATGCTCACCCACTCACCCGAGCGCTGCCACTGCTGCGACCAGGCCTTCTCCCGCGCCAGCAGGTCGGCCCGGACGTCGGCGTCCATGTCGGCGGGGAGATCGACCTCCATCCGGACGGCGAAGCGGGCCATCAGGCGGGGTCCAGCGCGAAGTCGTAGGTGACCTCGTTGCCGGTGCCGTCGGCGGCCGGGCCGGGCCGCAGGACCAGCTCCGGCTTGACGGCCTGGGCGACGTCGTCGGTGACGTAGTCGCCGCCGTCGAAGTACAGCTGGGTGGTGACCAGCTGCTTCCCGGGTGCGGACACCTTGAGGTGCAGGTGCGCGGGGCGCCACGGGTGCCAGCCGGCCGCGGTGATGAACGCACCGGTCGAGCCGTCGGTCGGGATCTGGTACGGCGCGGGCTGCATGGTGTGGAACGCGAAACGCCCGTCGGCGCCGGTGTGGACGACCGCGCGCAGGTTCCACTCGGGGATGCCCGGGGCGAACTGGGAGTAGTAGCCCTCGTCGTCGGCGTGCCAGAGATCGACCGTCGCGCCGGCGACCGGGGTGCCGTCGAGGTCGGTGACGGTGCCCTGGAACAGCAGCGGGGTGCCCTTCTCGTCGGGACGCATCGGCATCGCGGACCCGGACTCGATGACCGGGGCGCCCGGCACGTAGTACGGGCCCTCGATGGTGCCGACGGCGCCGCGGCGGTCGGCGTTGGCGACCTCCTCGACGACGTGCTCGACGAACACGTCGAGGAACAGCGGCCACTCGCCGTCGGCGCCGACCTGGATCAGCCACGCCTTGAGCGCGTCGTACTCGGCGTAGGTCACCTCGTGCTTGCGGATGACCTCGTGCAGGGCCTGCAGGGTGTCGGTGGCGATGGCGGACACCCGGGCCGGGTCGGCGGCGGCGCCGGTGCGCTCCTTCCTCGCGAAGGTGGCGGTGGCGTTCGCGCCGGAGCCGGCGGCGGTGGCGGTCTCGGACATGTCTCTCTCCTGTGGTGGGGCGGTGCTCAGGTGTCGGTGCGGTAGTGGGCGAGCTTGTCGGGGTCGACGTCGACGCCGATCCCGGGCCCGCCGGGGACGCGCAGCTCGCCGCCGCTGATCCGCAGCGGCTCGGTGAGCAGGTCGTCGCTCATGTCGAGGTAGTTCGACAGCTCCCCGGCGCGGGCGCTGGTGTGGCGGTGCGCCGCGCCGAAGGCGACCGTGCAGGCGGTGCCGAGCTGACCGTCGATCTGGTTGCCCATGACCACCTCGGTGCCGAGTCCCTCGCACAGGTGCAGCACCCGCTGCGAGCCGGTGAACCCGGTCCGCGCGGTCTTGATGCTGATCATGGTGGCGGCGCCGTCGAGCAGCTCGCGGGTCACCTCGCCGGGCCGGGTGGCGGACTCGTCGGCGACGGTCGGGACGGTGGTGCGGGCGGTGAGCCAGCGTCGCCCGAGCACCTGGTCGGCGGGCATGAGCTCCTCGGACAGGGTCAGGCCGAGGTCGGTCATCTCGTCCAGGGCCCGCGCCGCCTCCGACGCGGTCCAGCCGCGGTTGCCGTCGACGTAGAGCTCCACGTCGGGGCCCAGCGCCTCACGCAGCGCCCGGCAGGCGCCGGTGTCCAGCGCGACGGGGCGGCGGCCGACCTTGACCTTGAAGGTGGTGACGCCGTGCTCGTCGCGCATCCGCTGCGCCTCGGCGACCATCACGTCGTCGGGGGCGAAGCCGACCATGTGCGAGACCCGCATCCGGTCGGTGTATCCGCCGAGCAGCTCGGAGACGCCGACGCCGAGCCGGCGCCCGATGACGTCCCAGACGGCCATGTCGATCGCGGCCTTCGCGGTGGGGTTGCCGATCGTGCGGTCCAGGACGGCGTGGATGCGTTCCCGTTCGAACACGCTCAGGCCCACGATCTCCGGGGCGAACACGGTGTCGACCACCGCGCGGATGGAGGCCTGGGTCTCGCCGTAGGTGTAGGGGCGGGGCGGGGCCTCGGCGACGCCGACGACGCCGTCCTCGGCGTGCACCCGCACCAGCACGTGGTCGGCGGTGTGCACCTCGCCGGAGGCGAACCGCAGCGGTTTGCGGTAGGGCACGGCGAACGGGATCGCCTCGACGGCCACGATCTTCACTGCTGTCCTCCGGGGACGGTGGCGGGGCGGGGGTCCAGCTCGTGGGCGCGCTCGGCGAGCACGTCGAGCAGCCGGACGAGGGCGGGGGAGTCGTCGTCGGTGCGCCAGGCCAGGGCCAGGTCGACGCGCAGCTCGCGGTCCAGGTCGGCGTAGACGACGCCCTCGGTGCCCAGGGCGCGCACCGACTCGGGCAGCAACGCCACCCCGGCACCGGCGGCGACGTGGGTGAGCAGGATGGGGGTGTCGCGGGCCTCGGTGCGGCGCCGCGGGAGGAACCCGGAGTCCAGGCAGCCCTGGGTGGCGACCGAGTCGACCACCGACCCGGGTGCGCCGTAGGCGACGAAGTCGTCACCGCGCAGCTCGGCCAGCGCGACCGTCCCGGCCCCGGCGAGCCGGTGCGTGGCCGGCAGCGCCGCGAGGAGCCGTTCCTGGGCGATCGGGCGGACCGACATCTCCGGGCGCACCACCGGCGGGCGCAGCACGGCGAGGTCGATGCGGCGCTCGTCGAGCGCGTCCTCCTGGGCCGCGGTGAGGAGCCCGGGCAGGAACCGCAGCGAGACGCCCGGCATCCGGCGGGCGGCGACCCGGGCCAGCCGCGGCAGCAGCCGATAGGCGGCGAGGTCGGTGGCACCGACGGTCACCACGCCCTCGGTGCCCGCGGCGACCTGCTCGACGCGGCGCCGCGCGTCATCGACGCCGGCGAGGATCCGCCGCGCGTCCTCCAGCAGCGACGTTCCCGCCGGGGTCAGGTCGACCCGTCGGGTGGTGCGCTCGAACAGGGTGGCGCCGACCTGGCTCTCCAGCTGGCGGATGGCCTGGGAGAGCGGGGACTGGGCCATGTGCAGCCGCTCGGCGGCGCGGCCGAAGTGCCGCGTCTCCGCGACCGCCACGAAGTAGCGCAGCTGCCGCAGATCCATGTCCGTCACCTCCCTCGCATCCGGCGCATCACCTGACGGTAGGCGTGCGACTCTGTAGACACAAAGACCGGAAAAGGCGAGATTCAGAGGTGGAGTAGCTGAATCTCGGGTCAGGCCGGTACGGGCCGGGTGTCGGCCCGCGCGTCGACGCCGTGGATCCAGGTCAACCACGGGTCCAGCCCGGTCAGCCCCGCGTTGCGGGCGTCGGCCGCCGGGCCGTCGGGCAGGTGCAGCAGGCCGCTGGTGACCAGCGAGCTGCGCTGGATCGACCGGGTCCGCGCCCGCCGCAGCCGCTGGTAGCGGTCGAACACCGCGGTGTGGCCGCCGTCGAGCGCACCGGGGGCGGCGAGCAGGTCGGCGAGCACCGCCGCGTCCTCGATGGACTGGTTCGCGCCCTGACCGTGGTGCGGCAGCATCGTGTGCACGGCGTCGCCGAGCAGGACGACGCGGCCGCGGGACCAGCGCGTCATCGGGGGAAGCGTGTACAGCGGCCAGCGCGGGGACTGCGGCACCGCCGTCAGCATCTGCACGACGCCCGGGGACCAGCCGTCGAAGGCCCGCGCCAGGGTGCCGGGGTCGGTGTCGGTCGGCCCGGTCTCGCCCGTCCACGGGTCGGGGCCCTCCAGCACCGCGAAGAAGTTGATCTGCTCGGCGTGCGGGCCGATCGCGTAGTGCAGCACGTGCGCGTCCGGGCCCATCCAGAACTGGATCGCGCCGGGGTCGGGCAGCAGCGGGGCGTCGGCGACGTCGACGATCCCGCGGAAGGCCGACGTCCCGGTGTAGCGGGGGCGGGCCGTGGGGTCGACGACCGAGCGCACCCGGGAGTGCACCCCGTCCGCACCGACGACGACCGGGCCCCGTACGTGCTCCCCGGAGGCGAGGGTGACCGTCCCGTCCGGGTCGACCGCGGTCACCTCGCAGCCGAGCCGCACCATCCCGGCGGGGCAGGCGCCGGCGAGGACCCGCTGGAACTCGGCGCGGTGGATGCCCAGGTAGGGGGCGCCGAAGCGGCGCCGGTAGCTGCCGTCGGAGCCGACCGGGAAGGCGGTCACCCGCTCGTCGTCGCGCCAGCCGCGGTGGATGAGCTCGGTCGGCTGGGCGGACACCTTCTCCAGCTCGCCCAGCAGGCCGAGCTCGTCCAGCGGGCGCAGCCCGTTCGCCGACAGCGCGACGGCCGCGCCGACCTCGCGCAGCTCGGCCGCCCGCTCGAGCACGGTGACCCGGACGCCGCGGGCGTGCAGCGAGAGGGCCAGCGAGAGGCCCCCGATCCCGGCACCGACGATCACCACTGATTCGTCCATGACTCTGATCCTGACACGGATACCGAGGGGGTATTCCTCCACTGATCGTCTCAGTCGGGACCCCTTTCGGCACGACCCGCACGGCCTCTTCTCCGGGCCCCGCCGGTCCGCCAGGCTCACCCGCCGGGGGCCGTTGCCCCGTTCCGACCTCGACGAGGAGTGAGTGATGTCCGAGACGTTCGTGCTGGTGACCGGTGCCTGGCACGGGGGCTGGGCCTGGCGCCCGGTCGCCGAGCGGCTGCGCGCTGCGGGACACCGCGTGCTGACCCCCACCCTGCCGGGGCTGCACGACGGTGACGACCCGACCCGCTACCGGCTGTCCGACACCGTGGACGCGGTCGTCGACCTGATCGAGTCGCACGACCTGACCGACGTGACTCTCGTCGGGCACAGCTGGGGCGGCTACGTGATCACCGGTGCCGCGCACCGGGTCTCCTCCCGGCTGCGCAAGCTCGTCTACTGGAGCGCGTTCGTGCCCGCCGCGGGCCGCTCGCTCAACGACGAGGTGCCCCCGCAGTACCGGGAGCTGTTCGAGGGCCAGGCCGCCGCCTCGGGCGACAACTCCGTGGCGCTGCCGTTCGAGGTGTGGCAGGGCGCATTCATGAACGACGCCGACGAGCCGGTCCAGCGCCTGGTGCACGAGCTCCTGGTGCCGCAGCCGCTGCAGTACTTCACCGAGACCGTGGAACCGATCGACCCGGCGACGCTCGGGGTACCGGTGGCCTACGTGCTCTCGACCGAGGACGTCGCGCTGCCGCCCGGCGAGTACGGCTGGGACCGCTTCCCGCAGCGGCTCGGGGTCACCCCGGTCACCGTGCCGGGCAGCCACGAGGGCTGCTTCACCCGCCCCGACGCCCTGGCCGAGGCACTGCTGAAGGCCTGACCCCCGCCGCCGCGCGCCCCGGCCCCCCGCCCCCCACCCCACCCCGCCCCGCCGTCGCGCACGAACGGGCCCCTCGTACGGAAGGTTCGTACGAGGGGCCCGTTCGCGCGGATCCGGGGGTCAGCCGGTCGGGGACTCCTGCGCGCCGTCACCGGGCGCCGGGTCCTGGCCGAGCTGGTTCGGCGGGAACCGCAGGGGCGGGAGTTCCTGCAGCGGCGCCTGCGGGGCGTTGCCCACCTCCGGCGGGAGCGGCGTGCCCTGCGCCGGGTTGCCGAGCGGCGCCAGCGGGTCGGCCGGCGCGAACGTCGCCGGCTTCGCCAGGCCACCGGAGTCGCTGCCGTCGAAGGACTCGGTCCGGCCGCAGCCGTCGAGCATGACGGTCAGCGGGCCGTCGGTGTGCACGTCGAGGCGGGCGTCGCACCCGACGCCGGCGCGCTCCGGGTCGACGGTCACGGTGCCGACCCCGGCCGAGCGGATCTCCAGTACGTCCTCGGCGTCGGCGTCGACCGGCGCGTCGAGGTGGCGGAACTCCCGCAGGTACGGGTTGACCGGCGAGAACGTCCCCTCGACCTGACCGACCTCCTGCCCGGCCGCCGGGACCGGCGCGTCGGCGCGGCCCTGCCCCCGGGTGATGACGTCGATCGCGCCCAGCTCGTGCGGATCGCGGCTCTGGATGCCCGACAGCCAGTAGGCGTGGTCGCCGACGAGGCCGGCCTCCGGGTCGTCCATCAGCGGGTTGCGCACGTAGGTGACGTGCGGCGGGTCGACCGCGCGCGGCTCGTCGCCCATCCAGCGGGCGGCCAGGTCCCACATGCCGTTCTTGCACATCACCAGGTGCTCGGCGGCGAGGCCGACGTGGCTGACGAACTCGTAGTCGTAGTCCCCGGCCCGGTAGAGGTCGGCGCGCTCGCGGGTGATCGGGTAGGGGATGAAGTCGTCGTTGACCCCCGCCCACTCCATCACCGGCTGGTTGCGGCGGCTGGGCAGCAGCTCGGAGATCTTCGAGCCGGGCTCGTGCCTGGTGACGGTGTCGACCCCGGCGGTCTCGGCGACCTCGTCGGCCACCCCGTTCACCCCCGGCAGCGACGGCGCCACGTTCAGCCCGTCGCAGATGAACGCCCTGGCGAACACGTCGGGGAAGGTCAGCGACAGCTTGTTCGCGGTGTAGGCGCCGGAGGAGAACCCGCCCATCGCGGTGCGCTCGCGGTCGAGGTCGTAGTGGCGGCGGGCGTCCGCCAGCGCCTCGAAGACGATCGCGCCGCCCTCGCCGTAGCCCCAGTTGTCGGCGCCGCGGAAGTCGACGTCGATCACCATCGTGGGGTCGCCCGGCCGGTCGGCGAACTGCCGGTAGAGGTCACGGTCGCCGGCGACGTCGTCGCCGGGGCGCAGCGCGTAGCCCTGGGTCCAGACCATCGAGGCGTAGCCGTGCGACGGCGCGGGGGCCTCGGGGACGTAGACCGTGTAGCGCTGCATCCGGCCCGGCAGGTCGGGGACGCAGTCGTCGCGGCAGGGGTAGCCGAACGACAGGCTCGGCCGCCGGTCCCCGGAGCCCTCGCCGGAGCCGGTGGCGATGCCGCCCTGCTGCAGCCCGGTGCCCGGTGCGGGACCACCCGGGTCCGACGGGAGCCTGCGGCCCTGGGCCTTCTCCGAGTGCGAGGCGAAGACCCGGGTCACGTAGCCGGAGGTGGGGACACCGGACTCGTCGTCGGTGCCGGCGCGGAGCTTCCCGAAGTCGACGTCGGCGAAGAACTCCGACAGGTCGCCGTTCGCGATCGCGCGCTTCTGGTCGTTGTTCCGGTAGGGCGCCTCGAAGGGCTCGTGGAACCGGAAGGCCGCGTCGAAGAACGCCGACGGCGTCGGGTCGCCGACGACGGCGCCGCCGGGGTGCGTCGCGTCCGCGGTGACCTGCGGGACGAGGTAGGCGTCGGCGTCGCGGTCCCACAGCCCGGCCGCGGCGGCGAGTCGCTGCGTGCCGTCGGCGGGGTCCCACGCGGAGTGCGGCACGCGGATCTCGACCTGGCGCCGCTCGACGTCGACGTGCACCTGTGGTGCGTCGGGCAGGGTCCGCCCGGTGGCCGCGTCGACGATGTCGCCCCCGCTGCCGTGCACCGTCACGAACACCTGGGCCGGCATGACGGTGTTCGCACCGTGCGGGGCCTCGCGCGGGGCGTCCGAGCCGCCGAGCGCGAGGGTCAGACCGAGCAGCCCGGGGTCGGTCATCGTGTTCATCGTGACCCGGAACGCGGTCGCGTCGTCCTGGGGCTTCGCGCGGACCTCGAGGATGTCCGCGGCGTTGCGCCGGTAGGCGGCGTCCTCGGGGTAGGTGTAGTTGCGCAGCAGGGTGTCGTTGGGCCAGCGGTACTGGTTGCCACCGCCCTCGTCGTCGTAGACGCAGCCCTGGTGCACGTACTCGCCGTGCCGGTAGGCGCTGGTCATGCAGACGCCGATCGGGTCGGCGGACCAGATGCCGGTGTTCTGCAGCTGGGGCGCGTCCACGGCGGGGGCGCGCAGCAGGTCGGGACCCGCCGTGTCCGCCCGTCCGCCGGGCGCCGCGAGCGCCGACCCGGCGCCGACCGCCGCACCGGCGATCAGGCCGGCGACGACGAGCGCCACACCGGCTCGCTTCGTCTTCTTCATCGGGAGCCTTCCACCGGCGCCGCCCGGTCGCGCCTCACTGCGCGACGGGATGCGGGCGGCCCCGTCGCCTGCCTCAACTGATCCGCCATGAGCCCGGTGACGTGCGACGACGACTTATCGTTAGCCCGAATGGACTAGGATCGTCCGGATCTGGATGCTGCCATCATGGTTCTCCTGGTGTAGAAAAACGGGAGCTACCACGAGGAGTGGCCGTGCCGAAGCGGGTGGACCACGAGCAGCGCCGGGGCGAGATCGCCGACGCCGCCTGGCGGCTGATCGCCGAGCGCGGTCCGGACGCGGTCACGCTGCGGGAGGTCAGCGCGGCACTGGGGGTCGCACACGGGGCGCCGGCGCACTACTTCGCGGGCCGCGCCGCGATCCTGGAGTGCGCGTTCCGGCGGGCCCTCGACGACCTCGACGCCCGGGTGGCGCGGCGTGCGGCCGGGCTGTCCGGGGTCGCGGCGCTGCACGTGTTCTGCGAGGAGGTCATCGCGCACACCGGGACGCCGTTCGCGCGGGTCGCGGCGTCCGGACCCGGGCCGGCCGCGGTCCTCGCCGAGGTGACCGTGCGCTGGCGGACCCGGCTGACGGCCCGGTTCGAGGAGGGCCGGCGGGCGGGCGGGATCGTCGCCCCCGCCCCCGACGGGGTGCTCGTGGAGCAGCTGCTGGCCCTGCTCCACGGGGTGCAGGCACTGGCGGCGCCAAGGCCGGGCGGAGCGGGAACGACGCCGGAGCCGGGCGGAGCGGGAACGACGTCGGAGCCGGGCGGAGCGGGGACGGCGCCGGGGCCGGGCGGAGCGGGGACGGCGCCGGGCGAGGTGGTCGCCGCGTTCCTCGCAGGGCTCGGTGGCGGCGCGACCCGGGCCGGGACCGCCGGGCCGGGCGGGGACCCGCCGGGAGCCGGGGCGCGGTCACCGGGCCGGGCGGCGGCCGCACGGGACGGAGCCGGCGACGGCGTGGGCGGCGTGGGCGGCAGCGGGAACGGCGCGGACGGCAGCGGGAACGGCGCGGACGGGTTCCTCACCTTCACCGACGTCGCGCTCGCCCGCACCGGCGATCGGCTCCCCGGCACCGACCGCGAGGCCATGGCGCTGGTGCTGAACCTGCACCGGATCGCCGGCTCCCTGGTCTACGACCTCGAGTCGACCGTGCACCGCCCCGCCGGATGGAGCTGGTCGGCGTTCCGGCTGCTGTTCACGCTGTGGGTCGCGGGCGGGCAGGAGGCGGGCCGGGCGGCGGAGCTGTGCGGGATGAGCCGGGCCGCGGTGTCCAGCCTGGCCAACACCCTCGCCGCCGGTGCGCTGGTCCGGCGCACGCCGGCCGCCGGCGACCGGCGGACCGTGCACCTGTCGCTGACCGACGCGGGGACCGACCGGCTGGTCGCCGCGTTCGGCACCCACAACCGTCGCGAGTCGGAGTGGGCGGCGCTGCTCGGCGCCGACGACCTCGCCGCCCTGAACACCCTGCTCGTCCGTCTCGCCCGGGCGGCGCACCGGGCGGACTGGATCAACCGGCGGACCTGAACCGCTCGGCGCGCGCCGCCGGATCGGCCCTGGCGTCGGGCGGCGCGGCCCTCTACGGTTCTGCACAAGTGATTCAACCTTTGATCGTCTGGGGTGCCCGGCCGGTCGGAGGTCCCGACGACGGGTCGCCGCGGTCGCCGCCCGTCTCCCGGCTCCGAGAGGACACCCGCCGTGGCCAAGCCCTTCGCCTCCTCCGCCGACACCGCCGCCAAGGAGCAGACCCTCGAGGTGCTCGAGGACGGCGTCTACGCCCTCACCGCCGAGGGCGACCCGAACATCGGCGCGATCGAGGGGGAGGACTTCGTCGTCTGCTTCGAGGCCCTCGCCACCCCGGTCGCCGCCCGGAAGTGGCTCGCGATGCTGCGCGAGCACACCGACAAGCCGGTCCGGTACCTCGTGCTGTCGCACTACCACGCGGTCCGGGTGCTGGGCGCGAGCGCGTTCGACGCGCAGACCGTCGTCGCGCACGAGGCGACCGCGGCCCTGATCGCCGAGCGTGGCATGGAGGACTGGGCCTCGGAGTTCGCGCGGATGCCGCGGCTGGCCGAGGCCGCCGACTCCGTGCCCGGACTCACCTGGCCGACGCTCACCTTCGCCGACCGTCTCACCCTCGACCTGGGCGGTGACCGTGGCGAGCTGGTGCTGCAGTTCCACGGCCGCGGCCACACCGAGGGCGACATCACCGCCTGGCTGCCGCGGCACCGGATCCTGTTCGCCGGTGACCTCGTGGAGGCCCGGGCCGCGCTCTACACCGGCGACGCGTTCCACCGCGACTGGGCGGGCGGCACCCTCGACCGGCTCGCCGCGCTCGGCGCCGAGCAGCTCGTCGGCGGGCGCGGCGCGGTCAGCCGCGGCCGCGCCGAGGTCGACGCCGCGATCGCCCAGACCCGCGGGTTCCTGCAGGTCATGATCCGGGAGGTCGGCGCGGTGCAGGGGCGCGGCGGCACGCTGAAGGAGGCGTTCGAGGCGACCCACGCCGCACTCGTCGACGACTACGGGCACTGGCCGATCTTCGAGCACTGTCTGCCGTTCGACGTCTCCCGGCTGTGGGACGAGCTGTCCGGTGTGGAGCGTCCGGTGATCTGGACCGCGGAACGCGACCAGGAGGTCTGGGCCCGGCTGCAGGGCTGAGACACCGGTGAGGGAGGGGAACCCATGTCGACGTCCGCCGCGCCGGCCTGGCCGTCGCTCCCCGTCCTGGTGCTCGGCGCCGGGCCGGTCGGGCAGACCACCGCGCTGCTGCTGGCCCGCCACGGCGTCCCGACGGTCGTGCTGGACCGCCGCCCGGAGCGGGACCGGGCCGGGTCGAAGGCGATCTGCCAGCAGCGCGACGTCCTCGACGTCTGGGAGTCCGTCGGTGCCGGGCGCCGGATCGCCGACGAGGGCGTCACCTGGACCACCGCGCGCACCTTCCACCGCGGCACCGAGCTGTTCGCCCACACCTTCGCCGAGCCGGGGCGGCCCGCGTTCCCGCCGTTCGTGAACCTCTCGCAGGCCCGGACCGAGCAGATCCTCGACGAGCGGATCGCCGACGAGCCCCTGGTGGACCTGCGCTGGGGGCACGACGTCGTCGGCGTGGAGCAGACCGCCGACGGTGTCGCCGTCACCCTCGACGGCGGTGGGCGGGTCGCGGGGAGCTTCCTGGTCGTCTGTGCCGGTGCCCGCGGCGACGCGCTGCGCGGGTTGCTCGGAGTCACCTTCGAGGGCACCAGCTTCGACGACCGATTCCTGATCTGCGACGTCCGCGCCGACCTCCCGGGGTGGGCCACCGAGCGCCGCTTCCACTTCGACCCCGCCGCGAACCCGGGCCGCCAGGTGCTGGTCCACCCCTGCCCGGACTCGACGTTCCGGATCGACTGGCAGGTCCCGGCCGGGTACGACCTCGACGCCGAGACCGCGTCCGGCGCGCTGGACGCCCGGATCCGCGCGGTCATCGGGGACGTCGACCACGAGGTGGTCTGGTCCTCGGTCTACCGGTTCCACTCGCGCGTGGTGGACCGGATGCGGTGCGGCCGGGTCCTGCTGGCGGGCGACACGGCGCACCTGGTGTCCCCGTTCGGTGCCCGCGGGCTGAACTCCGGCGTCGCCGACGCCGAGAACGCCGCCTGGAAGATCGCCTGGGTCGGCCGCGGCTGGGCGCCGGAGGAGCTCCTGGAGAGCTACCACGGCGAGCGGCACGCGGCCGCCCGGGAGAACGTCGCCGTCACCACCGCGACGATGGACTTCCTGGTCCCGCGGGACGCGGAGCGGGCGCGGGCCCGCGCCGAGGTCCTCGCCGCAGCGGCGACCGACCCCGCGGCCCGGGCCCGGGTCGACTCGGGCCGGCTGGCCGAGCCGTTCTGGTACGTCGACTCCGCCCTGACCACCGCCGACCCGCGGCGGCCGTTCGCCGGGCGCCCCGCCCGCGGCGAGGTCCCGCCCGCCGGACCGGGCGTGCTCGTCCCGGACGCCCCGGTGCGCACCCCGGCCGGTCCGGGACGGCTGCGCGCGCTGGCCCGCGACGGGTTCCTGCTGCTCACCGGCCCACTGGCCGACGCGGACGCGGTCGCCGCAGCGGCGGCCGGGGCGCCCGGCCCGGTCCGGGTGCTCGCCCTCGCCGAGCTGGACGGCCGCACGGACACCGGATCCCTCGACGGGGACGGGGACGGAGGCGGTCCGACGGTGACGGCCGCCCTGGCCGCCCGGCCCGACGAGGTGTGGCTGCTCCGCCCGGACGCCCACGTCGCCGCCGTGCTCGCCGCCCCGTCCCGCGACGACGTCGCGGCCGCCCTCGCCCGCGCGACCGCCCGCGGCACGACGGCGCCACCGCCACGGACACGGACATCGAACGGACCGGAGGAGGGCCACGATGGCGTACTACAGGCGAGCCGGTGACGTCCCGCCGAAGCGGCACACCCAGCACCGACGCCCCGACGGGACGCTGTACCACGAGGAGCTGATGGGGGAGGAGGGCTTCTCCTCGGACTCCTCGCTGCTCTACCACGCGGGCGTCCCGTCGGCGATCGTCGACGCCACCCCCTGGGACCCGGGGGACCAGTCGCTGACCGACAACCGGCCGCTCCTCCCACGCCACCTGCGGCTGCACGACCTCGGCACCCCGGACTGGAAGTCGGTCGACGTCGTGACCGGGCGCCGGCTGGTGCTCGGCAACGCCGACGTGCGGATCTCCTACGTCGTCGCGGGGGAGACCAGCCCGCTCTACCGCAACGCCGTCGGCGACGAGGTCGTCTACCTGGAGTCCGGGTCGGCGATCGTCGAGACCGTGTTCGGCGCGCTGGACGTGGCCGGGGGCGACTACGTCGTCCTCCCGCGGGCGACGACCCACCGCTGGGTCCCCACCGGGTCCGAGCCGCTGCGCGCCTACGCCATCGAGGCGTCGTCGCACATCGCCCCGCCCAAGCGGTACCTGTCGCGCTACGGCCAGCTGCTCGAGCACGCCCCGTACTGCGAGCGCGACCTGCACGGACCCGGGGCGCCGCTGCTCGTCGAGCAGACCGACGTCGAGGTGCTGGTGAAGCACCGCGGCGGGCCCGACGGGATCACCGGCACCCGCTACGTGGTGCCCACCCACCCGTTCGACGTCGTCGGCTGGGACGGCTGCCTGTACCCGTACACGTTCAACGTCGCCGACTTCGAGCCGATCACCGGCCGCGTGCACCAGCCGCCGCCGGTGCACCAGGTCTTCGAGGGCTCCGGCTTCGTGATCTGCAACTTCGTGCCGCGCAAGGTCGACTACCACCCGCTCGCCGTACCGGTGCCCTACTACCACGCCAATGTGGACTCCGACGAGGTCATGTTCTACTGCGGCGGCGACTACGAGGCCCGCAAGGGCTCCGGGATCGGGCAGGGGTCGATCTCGCTGCACCCGGGCGGGCACAGCCACGGACCGCAGCCCGGCGCCGTCGAGCGGGCACTCGGCGCGGAGTCCTTCGACGAGCTCGCGGTCATGGTCGACACGTTCCGGCCGCTGGCCCTCGGTGAGGGCGGACGGGCCTGTGAGGACCCGTCCTACGCCTGGAGCTGGGCGGGGCGCGGCCCGGCCCGGTGACCGGGTCGACCGCTCACCGGGCGGGGACGAGCACCGGCACCAGCCGTACCAGCACGACCAGGGCGACGAGCTCGACCAGGGTCTGGGTGACGACGGCGAGCGGGGCGAGGGCGAGCGCGCCGGGCAGCGCCAGCGCGAGCGGCAGGACGACCAGCGAGTTGCGGGTCGTCACCGAGAACACCACCGCCCGGGTGGCCGGCACGTCCAGGCGGGCCACCCGGGCGGTGAGCAGACCGATCACCACGGCCGCGACGACGAACGCCAGGTAGAGCGGCACCAGCCGCACCAGGGTGAGCGCCTGCGCCCCGACGGCGGCGGTCTGCGAGCCCACGACCGCGGCCAGGGTCGCCGCCATCAGCGGCACCATCGCCCCGGCGACGGCGCCCTCGACACGGGCTGCGCGGCCGGCCGGGCGCCGTCGTCGCAGGCCCTGGACCAGGGCCGCCGCGGCCAGCGGGGCCAGGACCAGTACGAGGAACGCGTGCAGGAACGGCCCGGCCTCGACCACGGCGAGGACCTCCGGTCCGGCCGCGAGCCACAGGTAGCCGGGCAGCAGGAGCATCTGCGCGACCATCAGCAGCGGCGTCGCGGCGAGCATCTGCGCGCGGGCGCCACCGGCGAGCCCGGTGAACACGACGACGTAGTCGATGCACGGCGTCAGCAGCACGAGCAGGACGCCCACGAGCAGGCCGCGGTCGTCGGCGACCCAGCGCGACAGCCCGATCGCGACCGGCGGGACCACCGCGGCGTTCGCCACCAGCACGACGACCGGGAAACGGGTACCGGTCAGGGCCCGCGCGAGGTCGACGAGCGGGACCGCGAGGAACGTCGCGAACAACAGCAGCGCGAGCAGCGGGGTGACCGACGCGGCGAGCGCGGGCGCGGCCCGCGGCGCGAGGAGACCGAGGAGCGCCCCGGCGAGGATCGCGGCCAGGTACAGCGCGACCTGGCGGCGGTCCCACCAGGCGACGAGCCGGCTCAGTCGGTGCCCCCGGCCGAGCGGTACGCCGACTGCACGGCCGGGCCGAGGTCGGCGCCGTAGGAGACGTCGGGGGAGTCCCCGCCCTCCTGGTAGCCACCGGTGACGGCCAGGATCTCGGAGTCGTCCGGGCCGGTCAGCCACGGGCCGCCGCTGGAACCCTGGTCGAGGCCGGGCTGGTCGAGCTGCCACTGGTCCTCGTCGAGCGTCCCGGCGGTGCCGGACACCGTCGTCGCGTCCTCGTCGCCGTCGTTGTAGCCGACCGCGGTCACGGGGGTGTCGTCGCCGCCGGTGCCGGATGCGCCGAAGGCGAGCCGGTAGGCGCCGGTGACCTGCTGGATCGGCGGGGCGTCCGGCCGGGAGACCGTCAGGAACGCGACGTCGGAGTCGGGGTCGCCGCTCTCCAGCCAGCCCGGGGGGACCGCGGCGGCGGTGACGGTCCAGTAGCCGAAGGGGGCGGTGCCGTCGTCGTAGCCGGGGGCGAAGCTCATGCCCGTCCGGGCCGGGGTGCCGTCGCCGTCGGCCACGCAGTGCGCGGCGGTGACGACGAGGTCGCCGGTGGCGGACTCGACCACCGAGGCGGAGCAGAAGTGGTCACCGGGGTCCTCCGCCGCCCCGTCGAACAGGGCGCCGGTCGCGGGCCGCGCGACCGGGGTGCCGTCGGGGGCCGTCACGGCCGGGAGGGACGGTCCTGTCACGACCGGGACGACCGCAGCCGGGTCGGCACCGGTGCCGGCCGTCGCCGCCGCGGCGGTCGTCACCTGCGGTGGTGTCGTGGGCGTCCACGACGGAACCGCGAGCGCGACGCCGACGGACGCCGCGAGCGCGGCGCCGATCAGCCCGGGGACGTGCCACCGCGGGGAGGAGGGGCCGTGGCCGGGCCGGGTGTCGGTCCGCACGTCCACCTCCCCCGCTCGTCCCGCTGACCGGATCAACGGTAGAGGGCACTCCTGTGATCCGTCGGCCGGACCGCTGTGGACGCGCTGTGGATCCCGGTCCGGTCGGGTGGTCGGCCCCGCCCGCGGGCGGACCGGAGGCCGGTGTCCGACGACCGGTCCGGCGTGTCCGCCCGCGTGTCGCCGTTGCGTCGACGGTGGGAGCCGACCGTGCCCCGACCGGCTCACCTGGTGATGCTCCGAGTGGTTCATCAGCTCTGATGAGGTCGTGTAGCGCCCGTGACCGCCGCCACGACACACGGGCCGTCGGGAGCGCAGAGGCCCCGGCGACGACGGCCCGGGGACGGGCGGAGCGGTGGAGGCAGTCATGGCGCGTCGGGTCGGGGAGCACGGAGCACGGGTGGGCGGACGACGCCTGCTGGCGGCCGCGCTGGTGGCGGCGGTCGGGCTCGTCCCGCTCGTCGCCGGGACCGCCGCCGCCGCCGACGGCGTCCGGGTCGGCAACGACCAGATCCCGGCGTGCGGCGCGACGGTGAGCCCGACCGGCTACTGCACGGCCGTCCGTAACGCCGGCACCGCCGCCGTCGTCGACGACGCCCGGGCCCGCACCGGACGCGGCTACCTGCGCCTGGACACCCCCGGCGGCGGTGACAAGGTCACCGTGTACGCCCAGGCCTTCAACGGGCGCAAGCTCTCGGAGATCACCGACCTCGAGTACCAGACCCTCGTCGAGCAGGGCAACGACTCGCGGCAGGTCCCCGCGCTCAACATCCCGGTCAACCCGAACAAGGCAGGCTCCACGTTCACCACGCTGGTGTTCGAGCCCGTCTACACCGCGACCACGCCGCTGCAGGACGGGACCTGGCAGACGTGGCCGGCGTCGAGCACCGGCGGCGGGTGGTGGGCCAGTGGGACGGACCCCGTCACCGGTGTGCCCAACAAGTACGGCTTCGACAGCTACACCGCCGACTTCGCCGCGGTGAAGGCCGCGCTGCCCGACGCCGTCATCACCGGCGGGATCGCGGTCAACCAGGGCAGCGGCAACCCGGGGCTGCGCTCCGGCGTCGACAACCTGCGGATCAACGGCACCACGGTCGACTTCGACAACCCGGTCGTCCCCACCGCGCTCGCCGCGACCGGCGGCAACGGGCAGAGCGCCCAGGTCCGCACCGCCTTCGCCCAGCCGCTGTCGGCCACCCTCACCGGAGCGGGCAACGCCCCGGTGGCGGGCCAGGACGTCACCTTCACGGTGACCGGCGGCAGTGCCGCCTTCCCCGGCGGGGCCACCGCCACCGCCACCACCGGCGCCGACGGCGTCGCCACCAGCCCGGCGCTGTCGGCCGGTGCCACCGCGGGCCCGGTGACGGTCACCGCCACCGCCGGCACACTGAGCACCACCTTCGCCCTCACCGTGACCCCCGCGCCGGTGATCCCGCGGGAGGCCGACCTCTCGATCGTGCTCGGCGTGCCGAACACGATGAAGGCGGGCACCACCGTCCCCGTCACCGTGACCATCCGCAACGCGGGCCCGGCCGCCGCGACCCGGGTGGCCGGTGCCGTCACCCTCCCGACCGGCCTGCGGGCCACCGCGGCCCCGGGCGGGATCGTCAGCGGCGGCCGCAGCGTCGCCTACCTGGTCCCGAGCATCGCCGCGGGCACCGAGCGGACCTTCACGGTCACCGTGACCGTGGACCGCACGGCGGCCGGGGCACGGACCCTCGACGCGGGCGTCGCCCCGTCGCAGGTCCGTGACCCGAAGCTCACGAACAACGCCGCACGGGTGACCACGACCGTCGTGCGCTGACCCGGGGTCCCGACGGGCGGATCGCGGCGCACGGGCGCCGCGACCCGCCCGTCACCCGTTCCCGGCTCCGGATCTGATACGTCTGTGCACACCGGCCGCCCCTGCCGGGGTGCGGTGGGCCGGCGACGAACGGGAGTGGCATGGACGCGGACGTGATCGTCGTCGGGGCCGGGCTGGCCGGTCTGGTCGCCACCCACGAGCTGACCCGGCGGGGCCGCCGGGTCGCCGTCGTCGACCAGGAGGGGCCGGTCGACCTGGGCGGGCAGGCGTGGTGGTCCTTCGGCGGCATCTTCCTCGTCGACAGCCCCGAGCAGCGGCGCATGCGGGTGCACGACTCGGTCGAGCTGGCCTGGAGCGACTGGCAGGGCAGCGCCGGGTTCGACCGCCTCGACGACGAGGACACCCATGCCGCGCGCTGGGCCCGCGCCTACGTCGAGTTCGCCGCGGGGGAGAAGCGCTCCTACCTCACCGAGCTGGGCATCTCCTTCCTCCCCACGGTCGGCTGGGCCGAGCGCGGCGACCTCACCGCCACCGGCCACGGCAACTCCGTGCCCCGCTTCCACGTCAGCTGGGGGACCGGCACGGGCGTCGTCGGACCGTTCGTCGACTCCGCCCTGCGCGCCGCCGAGGCCGGGCTGGTGACCTTCCACCACCGGCACCGCGTCGACGGGCTGGTCCGTACCGACGGCGCCGTCACCGGCGTCCGCGGCGCCGTCCTCGCGCCGGACGACTCGCCGCGCGGCGCCCCCAGCAACCGCGACGTGACCGGGGAGTTCACCCTCTCCGCGCCCGCGGTCGTCCTGGCCACCGGCGGGATCGGCGCGAACCACGAGATGGTCCGCCGGTACTGGCCCGAGCGGATGGGCACCCCGCCGTCGTCGATGATCACCGGGGTGCCCGCCTACGTGGACGGCCGGATGCTCGACATCGCCGCCGACGCGGGCGTGCGGCTGGTCAACCGCGACCGCATGTGGCACTACACCGAGGGCGTCGTGAACTGGGACCCGGTCTGGCCCGGCCACGCCATCCGCATCCTGCCCGGGCCGTCGTCGATGTGGTTTGACGCGCTGGGGCGGCGGCTGCCCGCGCCGTACCTGCCCGGCTACGACACCCTCGGCACCCTGCGCCACCTGCGCACCACCCCGGACATCGCGCCCTACGACCACTCGTGGTTCGTGCTCACCCAGAAGATCGTCGAGAAGGAGTTCGCGCTGTCGGGCTCCGAGCAGAACCCCGACATCACCTCCGGTCGCCGCAGCGCCTTCCTCCGCGAACGGCTGCTCAGCCGGGGTGCGCCCGGCCCGGTCGAGGCGTTCACGACCCACGGGGAGGACTTCGTCGTCGCCGACACCCTCGACGAGCTCGTCGCGGGGATGAACGCCCTCACCGACGCCCCGCCGCTCGACCCGGCCCTGATCCGCGGCCAGATCGAGGCCCGCGACCGGCAGCTGGCCCACCCCTACAGCAAGGACACCCAGGTCCAGGGCATCCACAACGCCCGCCGCTCGCTCGGTGACCGGATCGGGCGGGTCGCGGCGCCGCACCGGATCCTCGACCCCGCCGCCGGTCCGCTGATCGGGGTGAAGCTGCACGTGCTGACCCGCAAGACCCTCGGCGGGATCCAGACCGACCTCGACTCCCGCGCCCTCGACGCCCACGGCGAACCGATCCCCGGGCTCTACGCGGCGGGGGAGGCCGCCGGGTTCGGCGGGGGTGGGGTGCACGGCTACAACGCGCTGGAGGGCACGTTCCTCGGTGGCTGCATCTTATCCGGCCGGGCCGCCGGGCGGAGTCTCGCGGGAACCGTCTGAACCCGGTCTCTCACTGAGCGAGAGTCGCCTTCCCGGGCGGTGGCCGCGCGACGGATGCTCGGCTCCTCGACGACGAGGGGAGCGACGGTGACCGGTGCCGAGAACCGCACGGTCCGGGTGGCGGGCCGCCACCGGGAGTCCGACGGCGTGGTGTCGCTGGAGCTGGTCGCCGCCGACGGCGGGCGGCTGCCGGACTGGACCCCCGGCGCGCACGTCGACCTCGTGCTGCCCGGCGGGCACACCCGTCAGTACTCGCTGTGCGGGGACCGGTGGGACGCCCACCGCTACCGGGTCGCCGTGCTGCGCGAGCCCGCCGGACGCGGCGGCTCGGCCTGGGTCCACGACCGCCTCGCGGTCGGGGACGAGATCGGGCTCGGCGGGCCGCGCAACAACTTCCCGCTGGTCCCGGCCCCGCGCTACCTGTTCGTCGCGGGCGGCATCGGGATCACCCCGATCCTGCCGATGATCACCACGGCGGACCTGCTCGGCGCGGACTGGGCGCTGCTCTACGGCGGCCGTACCCGCGCGTCGATGGCGTTCACCCGCGAGCTCGAGGTCCACGGGGACCGGGTCCGGATCGTCCCGCAGGACGAGCACGGCCTGCTCGACCTCCCCGGCTTCCTGGGGCGGCCCACCCCGGACACCCGGGTGTACGGCTGCGGTCCCGCCCCGCTGCTCGCGGCGCTGGCCGAGACCACGGCCGGGTGGCCGTCGCACACGGTGCGGACCGAGCGCTTCGTGCCGCGCGCGACCGGCCCGGTCCGCGACACCGCCTTCGCGGTCCACCTCGCCCGCCGCGGGACCGAGGTGACCGTGCCGCCCGGGCGCAGCGTGCTCGACGCGGTCGCCGACGCCGGCGTCGACGTCCTGTCCTCCTGCCGGCAGGGCACCTGCGGGACCTGCGAGACGACCGTGCTGGCGGGCGAGCCGGACCACCGCGACTCCGTCCTCGACGACGACGAGCGCGCCGCCGCCGACTGCATGCTCGTCTGCGTCTCGCGCTCGGTCGGCCCGCGCCTGGTCCTCGACCTCTGAGCCGTACCCCGACCCGACCCGACCGGAAGGCGGCGCCCATGACGGCCGCGCTCGACCACCTGCCCACCACCGACGTCGACCCGTTCGACCCCGCGGTCCTCACCGACCCGCTCGGGTTCCACGAGGAGCTCCGCGCCGCGGGCCCGCTGGTCCGGCTCACCCGCCACGACGTGCTCGCCCTCGGCCGCTACGCCGATGTCCGGGCCGCGCTCGTCGACTGGCAGTCCTTCCGGTCCGGGGCCGGGGTGGGGCTCGCGAACTTCCACACCGAGGCGCCGTGGCGGCCGCCGTCGCTGCTGCTGGAGGCCGACCCGCCGCACCACGACGCGCCCCGCCGCGTGCTCGGGAAGGTCCTCGGCCCCCGGGCGCTGCGCGTGCTGCGGGAACGCTGGGCGGCCGACGCCGAGATCCTCGTCGACGAGGTGCTGGCCGGCGGGTACGAGTTCGACGCCGTCCCCGCGATCGCCGAGGCGTTCCCGCTGCGCGTGTTCCCCGACGCCGTCGGGCTGCCCGAGCAGGGCCGGGAGAACCTGCTGCCCTACGGTGACCTGCTGTTCAACGCCTTCGGCCCGCGCAACGCGCTGCTGGAGGAGAAGCTCCCGCGGCTGGGGGAGCTCTCGGCCTGGGTGAACGCCCAGTGCGCCCGCGAGGCCCTGGCCGGGGAGGGGTTCGGCGCCGACATCTGGGCCGCCGCCGACCGCGGCGACATCACCGCCGAGCAGGCTCCGCTGGTCGTGCGGTCGCTCCTGTCGGCCGGGGTCGACACCACCGTCACCGGGCTCGCGGCGGTGCTGCACGCCGTCGCCCGGTACCCGGAGCAGTGGGCGCGGCTGCGCGCCGACCCCGGGCTCGCCCGGGTCGCGTTCGACGAGGCGGTCCGCTGGGAGTCACCGGTACAGACCTTCTTCCGCACGACGGCGACCGATACCGAGCTCGCCGGCGTGCCGATCCCGGCCGGGCGCAAGGTGCTGATGTTCCTCGGCTCGGCGAACCGGGACCCCCGGCACTGGGGCCCCGGCGCGGGCACCTTCGATCTCGACCGCGACCCGTCGGGCCACGTCGGGTTCGGGATGGGTCTGCACCAGTGCGTCGGCCAGCACGTCGCCCGGCTGGAGGCCGAGGCGGTGCTGACCGCGCTCGCCGCGCGGGTCGCGACGATCACCCCCGCCGGACCGCCGCGCCGGCGGCCGAACAACACCATGCGCGCCTGGGCGTCGATGCCGCTGCGGGTCACACCCGTCTAGGTGCAGACTCCACCCGTGGTCGCGGGCGAACCGGTGCTGGCCCGGGCGGTGCGGATCCTGTCGGTGTTCGAGCCCGGGCGGGCCGAGCTGGGCGTCGCCGAGATCGCCCGCGCCTCCGGGCTGCACGTCGCGACCGCGTCCCGGCTGGTCGGGCAGCTCGTCGAGCAGGGGCTGCTCACCCGCACCGGCTCCGGGCGGCTGCGGATCGGGATGCGGCTGTGGGAGCTGGGGCAGCGGGCGTCGCCGACGCTGACCCTGCGGGCCGCGGCGCTGCCGTTCCTCGGGGACCTGCACGCCGTCGTCGGGCACCACGTGCAGCTGGGTGTCCTCGACGGCGACGAGGTCATCTTCCTGGAGCGGCTCTCCGCGCCCGGGGCGGTGGTCAACCTGACCCGGATCGCCGGGCGGCTGCCGCTGCACGTCTCGTCGTCGGGGCTGGTGCTGCTCGCCCACGCACCGCCCGAGCAGCAGGAACGGGTGCTCGCGGCGCCCCTGGAACGACGGACCCCCGCCACGGTGACCGACCCGGACCGGCTGCGGGTCCTGCTCGCCCGTGTCCGGCGCGACGGCCACGTCGTCACCGAGGGCCACGTGCACCCCGACGCGACCGGTGTCGCGGTCCCGGTGCGTGGCCGGGACGGGGCCGTCGTCGCGGCGCTGTCGACGGTGCAGCCGCACGACGGCCGGGCCCGCACCCTCGTCCCGGCGCTGCGCGCCGCGGCCCACGGCATCGCCCGGGCGCACGGAGGGGGAGACCCCGCGCCCTGAGTGCGTTCAGCCGAGGAACTTCTCCACCACCGCGTCGAACGCGGCCGGGTTCTCCAGGAACACGAAGTGCGAGTTCGCCTCGTCGGACCCGAACACGTGCAGCACCGCGCCGGGGACACGGTCGGCGATCCAACGCTGCGACTCCGGGCTCACGTGGCTGCCCTCGCACCCGAGGACCAGCGTCGGGACGTCGATCCGGGGGAGCACGTCGCGCCAGTCCTGTGCGCAGTGGTCGAACAGCAGCGGTACCCCGGCGTGGGCGGGGGTGTGGGTGATCTCCCGGGCGACCAGGGTCCAGACGTCGTCGGCGGGGGTGCCGGAGAACATCGAGCGGACGAACGCCTCCCGCACCGTGTCCCCGTCGGGGCCGGCGAGGCTGCCGGCGAGGTCCAGCAGGCCGCCGACGTCGAAGATGGCGCCCGAACCGGCCTGCTCCTGCGCCGGCATCCACGGCACCGCGGCGACGGCCGCGGGCTGGTCGACCAGCACCAGCCGGCCGATCCGGCCCGTGCCGTGGGTGTCGATGTGGCTCCACAGCACCGAGGCGCCCATGGACCAGCCGAGCAGGTCGGCACGGTCGAGACCGAGGTGGTCGAGCAGCTCGACGAGGTCCTGCGCGAGCCGGGCGATGCGGTAGCCGTGGTGCGGCTTGTCCGAGACGCCGTGCCCGCGCTGGTCGTAGGTGACCACGCGGCGCCGCGCGCCGAGGCCGGTGAACTGGTGGGCGAACATCGCCTGGGTCTGGCCCCAGCCGTGCAGCATCACCAGCGGGACGCCCTCCCCGCCGGAGTCGCGGTAGTCGAGCGTCACACCGTCGGCGGTGGTGAAGGTGGGCATCGGTGTCCTCCTCGGGTCCGCGGAGGAGTCTGGGCCGCAGTGGCGCCGGTCACCACCGCCGGTGGTCGAGGGATCAGGCCGGTCCGTGCTCCGTCTGTCGAAGCTCCCGGCCGGGTGCCGGGTGCCGGGCCGCGACGACGTCGAGCGCGACCAGCCCCAGGTGCAGCGCCAGCCGGGTCGCGCCGTCGGAGACGTCGAGGCCGGTGAGCCGGGTGACCCGGTCGAGCCGGTAGTAGAGCGAGGTGCGGTGGATGTGCAGGCGGGCGGCCGCGGCCGGGCCGTTGCCCGCCTCGTCGAGGTAGGCGCGGACGGTGGCCACCAGCCGTCCGTCGGGGTCGGCGGCACGCAGCCGGCGCACCTCGTCGGGGACGACGTCGTCGGTCAGCAGGGCCGGCGGGAGAGCGAGCAGCGGGCCGAGCGCCCCGAGCCCGGCCCACCGGGCGACCGGGGGGCGGAGCCCCAGCTCGGCAGCCGTGCACGCGGTCCGGGCCCGCGCCGCCGACCCGGCCAGCAGCCCCGGTGCGGGGGCCGGGTCGCCGATCCCGGCGACGCAGCGGAAGCGGCCGTGGGCCAGCTCGCCGACGCGGTCGACGACCCGGCGCACCCGCGCGGGGAGGTCCTCGGAACCGGGCGTCGGCGGCGCGGCGAGCAGGACCGCGGTGCCGCCGGCGACGGCGGTGAGCCACCCGTCGGTCCCGTCGCGGCGGCGCCCGGACAGGGCCGTGCGCAGGGCGATCCCGGCGTGCTCGTGGTGCCCGTCCGCCCCGGGCACCACGACGACGACGGCCGTCGTGCCCGGCTCCGGCGCCCGGCCCGCCGCGGCGAGGGCGGCCGCCGCCCGGCCCCGGGCCACCGGGTCGTCGCCGACGAGGTCGAGCACCCGGCGCTCGTCCTCGCGGGCCGCGTCGGCGGTGCGTGCCAGGTCCTGCAGCGACAGGGCCAGCTGCTCGGCGACCGCGGTGATGCGCCCGAGCTCGCCGGTGGTCAGCGAGCCGTCGGCGTCCATCACCATCAGCAGCGCCAGCAGCCGGCCCTCCCAGCGGACCGGGACGCACACCCGGGCGTGCATGCCCAGCTCGTCGCTGGCCGGGATGATCCCGGGACGGGTCCAGGACAGCACGCCCTGGGAGAGCACGTAGCCGCGGACGCGGGGCTCCGCGCCGCGGTTGAGCACCGCCGCGACGCGGGTGGGGTCCGCGTCGCCGTAGTGCGCGCTCGCGTAGAGGACCTGCACGGCGGGGTCGTCGACGACGACCGACCGGGACAGCTCCTCGGCGAGCCGGTCGATCAGCGCCGTCGCCGCGTCACCGAGCACCCGGCGATCCTACAGACGGAGCACACCGCGGCCGCCCCGTTCGTCGGCGGACGGTGTCGGCCGCACGCACCGCGGGCGCACCGTGGCCCGGAGCAGGGGACGGCGCGGCAGGCACGACGAGGCGGGGAGGGTCCGGTGCGGGATCTGGAGGGCCGGGTGGCGGTGGTGTTCGGCGCGGGGTCGGGCGGGCGGGGGACGAGCAACGGCGAGGCCGCGGCGCTGGCCTACGCCGGGGCCGGTGCGGTCGTCGCCGCGGTCGACCGCGACACCGCCGAGGCCGCCCGGGTGGCGGGGGAGATCACCCGGGCCGGTGGCGCGGCGCTGGCGGTCACCGCCGACGTCACCGACGAGGACGACGTCGCCCGCGCCGTCGCCGCGGTCGTGGACACCCTCGGGGTGCCGCACGTGCTGCACAACAACGTCGGCGCCGCGGTGCTCGGCGAGGTCGTCGACCTCGACCTCGCCGGATGGAACCGGGCGCTCGCGCTGAACCTGACCAGCGCCTACCTGACCTGCCGGCACACGCTGCCGCACATGCGCGCCGCCGGGCGCGGGGCGATCGTGAACGTGTCGTCGCTGGCCGCGATCCGCGACACCGGCTACGTCTACCCCGCCTACAGCGCGGCCAAGGCCGGCGTCGACCAGCTGACCGTGTCGCTGGCGCTGACCTACGCCCGCGACGGGATCCGCGCCAACGCGGTGCTGCCCGGCCTGATCGACACCCCGATGGTGCGCGAGCAGGTCGTGGACGACCCCGGCGCGCTGGCCGCCCGGCACGAGGTGAGCCCCACCGGCCGGATGGGCTCCCCGCACGACGTCGCCCAGGCCGCGCTGTTCCTCGCGTCGGACCGCGCCGCCTACGTCAACGGGGTCTGCCTGCCCGTCGACGGCGGGCTGTCCGCGCGGTCGCGGTGAGGCCCGGCGCTCAGCAGGTCCCGGCGCCCGCGCCGACCGGCACCGGGCGCAGGGTCAGCGGCAGCAGGTCGCGGACCTCGGCGCGCAGGGTGTCCAACGCGTGCGGGTCGTCGCCGGTGAGGAACCCCAGCAGGGCCTGCTGGAACACGCCGTCGACCATCCCGTAGGCGGCGTGCGGGCTCAGCGCGACCGCGGTGCCGGTGAGGTCGGCGTAGCGGGTGACGACCCGCCACACCATGTCCTCCAGGGTGCGGTCGATCTGCCCGACGGCCTCGCGCAGGTTCGGCTCGAACATGCTCTGGGCGCGCAGGTCGTACCAGAGGCGGTGCATCGGGGCCTCGTCGACGATCGTCTCGCACAGCTTGTCCGCGAACGCGGTGACCAGGCCGTCGGCCGTCGTCGCGTCGGCGACGGCGCCGTCGTAGCGGGTCACGCACACCGCCTTGTACTGCCGCACGCAGTAGACGATCAGCTCCAGCTTGTCGGCGAAGTAGTAGTGCACGACGCCGTGGCTGTACGGGGAGTTCTGCGCGATCTCGCGCAGCGACGCCCGGGCGTAGCCGAGCTCGCCGAGGGTCTGCAGAGCCGAGTCGGCCAGCGCTCGGCGGCGCGCGTCGTGCTTGTCGACCGGGTTCGCCCGTGCCACGCGGCCCCCTCCCGTCGTCCGCCGGGAGCCACTGTAACCGACCGCTGCGCCTCCGGCGCCGTCGTTCTGGACGCCCGCCCGACGATATCTTGACAACTGGTCAGAGATCGCGGCAGGGTGTGGCCCACATCACCGATCGACACTGGAGTCGCCGTGACGCAGATCGACCTGACCGGACGCACCGTGCTCGTGACCGGGGGCGCACAGGGGCTGGGCGAGGGGATGGCCCGCGCGCTGGCCGACTCGGGCGGCCGGGTCGTCGTCGCCGACCTGCAGGACGAGGCGGGCGGCACGCTCGCGAAGTCCCTGGGGGAGCAGCACGGGTTCGTGCACCTGGACGTCACCGACGACGCCTCGTGGACCGCCGCGGTCGCCGAGACCGTGGAGCGGTTCGGCGGCCTCGACGTCGTCGTCAACAACGCGGGCGTCGAGGTCACCCAGCTGCTCGTCGACACCGAGCCCGACGACGTCCGCCGGATGCTCGAGGTCAACCTGCTCGGCACGATGCTCGGCATCAAGCACGCCTTCCGTGCCATGCGCCCGGGTGGCGCGGCGGGCCGCGGTGGGGCCGTGATCAACGTGGCCTCGGTCGCCGCGACCATCGCGTTCCCCTCCATCGGCGGCTACTCCGCGACCAAGTCCGGCGTCGACCGGCTCACCCGGGTCGCGGCGATGGAGTCGGGCAAGCTCGGCTACGGGGTGCGGGTCAACTGCGTGTACCCCGGACTCGTCCCGACCGCGATGGGGCAGAAGCTCGCCGTCGAGACCGCCGGGCTCGGGCTGTTCGAGAGCCCGGAGGCCGCGGTCGGCGCGGTGGTCGAGCTGACCCCGTCGGGCCGGCTCGGCGAGGTCGCCGACATCGCCGACGCGGTCGCCTTCCTGGCCTCCGACGCCGCCCGGTTCGTCAACGGCGCCGGCCTGCCGGTCGACGGCGGCATGGGCATGTGACCCGCCGGGTCCCCGCCGCCCGGGATCACCGGTCCCGGGCGGCGAGGACCTCGTCGAGCACCACGGTGGCGCGGAACCCGCACAGCACCAGGATGTGCAGCAGGTAGAGCCACAGCGCCAGCGCCGACACCGTCCCCACCACGGGGAGCCCGGCGAACGGTGCCGACCACTCGATCGGGATGGCCAGGAACAGCAGGAAACCCTGCAGGAACCCGGCCAGCACCGACCCGGTGCCGAACGCGCCGAGCACCAGCGCGCGCCGGCCCAGCCGCCCCGGCCCGACGAGCCCGAACACCGCGAGCAGCGCGGTCGACAGCGTCACCCACACCACGTGGAACGCCACGACGACGCCCCACACCAGCGACCAGCCACCCGCGGCGTAGAGCGGCCCGACGTAGGGCGCCGCGCCCAGCACGACCAGCACGAGGAACGGCGCGACCGCCGCGACCCCGAGCAGCCCGGCGCGGCCGCGCCAGCCGGTGAGCCGGTCGCGGGCTGCGGACATCTGGACGAACGCGCGGCGCAGGCCCTCGCCGTAGAGGCTGGCCGGGAACAGCACGACCAGCGCCTGCCACCAGGCCATCGACAGCGACACCGCGGCCAGTGTGCGCAGCGCCTCGGGCGTGCCGTGCCCGCCGGGGAGCCCGCCGATCGCCGCCTCCATCGCCGTGGTCACCGTCCCCGGCCCGGCCAGCGCGCCGACGCCCCACAGCGCGACCATCGCCAGCGGCACCAGTCCGATCACCCCGAAGTAGGTCGCACCGGCGGCCCACAGCGCGATGTCGCTGCCGGGGAAGGTGCTCCCGAGCCGGCGGGCGAGGGCGCGGGCCCGGTTCACGGCGCGCCCCCGCTGCGGCGCTGGCACGCTGGTCCGATGACGACCGGGGACGACGACGGCTGGTCGGTCCTGCACGGCGGCATCCGGCCCTCCCCGGTGGTGCGCGGCTGGCTCCGGATGGTGCGGGTCCTCTCCGCGGGCCCGGTGGCCCGGGTCCCGCCGGACGTACTGTCGGCGTCCGGCGTGGTCGTGCTGGCCGGGGCGTGGGCGGTCGCGCTGGCCGGGGCGCCGTGGACGGCGGCGACGGCCCTGCTCGTCGTCGCCGCGGGGGTGCTCGACGGCCTCGACGGCGCCGTCGCGTTGCGCACCGGGCGGGCCCGGCCGCTGGGTGCGGTGGTCGACGCCGTCGCCGACCGCCTCGGGGACCTGCTGCTCGGGGCGGTGCTGGTCGCGCTCGGCGCCGCGCCCGGCTGGGTCCTCGCGGCGCTCGCGCTGGTGTTCGTGCACGAGTTCCTGCGGGCCCGCGCGCAGTCGGTCGGCATGCCGGGGGTGGGCGCGGTGACCGTCGCCGAGCGGCCGACCCGGCTGGTCGTGGTCGCCCTGCCCGCACTCGGTGCGGCGGTGCTCCCGGCCGGCCCGCCGCTGGTCGGGGTGTCGTGGGGGACCGTCTTCGCCCTCACCTGGACGGTCCTGGGCGCGGTCGGGCTGGCGCAGCTCGCGGTGGGCGTGGTCCGGACGATCCCGCCGCGGTTCCCGGAGTCCCCGCCGGGCCGATGAGCCCGGCGACGATCTCGGCCGACATCAGCACCAGCGGGATGCCGCCGCCCGGGTGCGCTGACCCGCCCACCAGGTAGAGGCCCGGCACCGGTCCGCGGTTGGCGGGCCGGCGCAGCGCGGCCCGGGGGCCGTGCGAGGCGGTGCCGTAGATCGCGCCGCCCGGCGAACCGGTGCGCCGCTCCAGCTCGGCCGGGGTCAGGACCTCGGCGAACCGCAGGCGGTCGCGCACGTCGGCGCCGCGGGCGGCGAGCACGCCGAGCACACGGTCCCGGTAGCGCTCCGCGAGCCCGGGGGCGTCCCAGTCGACACCGCGCCCCGGGGCGTGCAGGGGTGCGTTGACCAGCACGAACCAGCCCTCGGAGGCGTCGTCGGGGCGCAGCGCCGGGTCGTCGGGGGCGTGCACGTAGACCGTCGGGTCGGGCACCGGGCGGGGCTCGCGACCGAAGATCGCGTCGAACTCGGCGTGCTGGTCGCGCGGGAACCAGACCCGGTGCGCCGGCCCGGGCTCCCGGCCGGACAGCCCGAGCAGCAGCACGAACCCGGCGGTCGAGCGGGGCGTGCGGCGCAGCCGCCTGCGGGCCCGGCGCGCGACGTCGCGGGGGAGCAGCCGCTCGTGCAGCACGTGCGCGTCGACCCCGGAGACGACGACGTCGGCGCGCACCTCGCGGCCCCCGGCCCGGACACCGGCGGCCCGGCCGCGCTCCACGACGACCTCGTCGACGGCCGTGCCCGGGTGCAGCGTGACGCCGAGGGCGACGCAGCGGTCCACGACGGCGTCGACGATGCGGCGCAGCCCGCCCGGCACCCACCACGCGCCGAACTCCTGCTCGACGAAGGCGGTCACCGCCAGCACCGCCGGTGTGCGACGCGGGTCGGAACCGGAGTAGGTGGCGTAGCGGTTCAGCCAGGTCCGCAGCCGCGGGTCGGGCAGCAGCCGCGCGCCCAGCCCGTCGAGGGTCCGCCACGGCGCGACCGCGCGCAGGTCGGACGGGCGGGCGCTCATCCGGGCGAGCGCGGCCGTGGTGAGCGGGCGGCGCAGGACCGGCTCGCCGACGAGGTCCCACAGCCGTCGCGAGTGCTCGTGCAGCGCCGTCCAGGACGCGCCGGCGCCGTCGCCCAGGGCGGCGTCGAGGGCGGCCGGGACCGCGGCCGTGGCGTGCGGGAGGTCCAGCCGCGTGCCGTCGGCGAAGACGTGGCCGCAGGCCGGGTCGACCGGCGTGACCGGCAGGTCCGCGGGACCGCCGGTCGCGGCGAACAGGTCGTCGAGCAGGTCCGGCATCGTGAGCAGCGACGGGCCGGTGTCGAAGGTGAACCCGTCCCGGGTGACGACGCCGAGCTTCCCGCCCGGGGTGTCGGCCCGCTCGAACACGGTGACCGCGTGCCCGGCGGCGGCCAGCCGCGCCGCCGCCGCGAGCCCGCCCAGCCCGGCGCCGACCACCACGACCCGGCTCACAGCGCACGCCCCTTCCAGCTCAGCGTGCCGCGCAGCCTGCCCGCCCACGAGGACGCGAGCAGCCCGAGCAGGGCCAGCACCGACACCGGGTGGGCGAGCGCGTCGACCGCGCCGCCGCCGCCCGACGGCCCGGTGACCCACCGCGCGGCGGGCACCCGCCCGGCGACGGCGGCGGCGTACCCGAGCAGCCCGGCCCGCGACCCGGTCAGCGCGGCGAGCGCGGGCAGCACGTTGACCAGTACCAGCCCGGCGCCGACCGCGACCGCCCCGGCGGGCGAGCCGAACGCCGCCCACAGCGACTTGCGGTAGCCCGCCCGCAGCTCCGCGCCGGTCGCGTACATCCGGCAGGACGCGACCTGCGACCCGTCGGCGATGCCGGTCCGGCCCCCGGCGGCGCGGACCGCCCGGGCCAGCCCGATGTCGTCGAGCACGGCGCCCGACACCGCCGCCCAGCCGCCCGCCCGGGCCAGTGCGGCCGCCTCGACCAGCAGGAACTGTCCGTTCGCGACGGCCATCGATCTCCGTCCGGACCGTTCCGCGACGGCCAGCGGGAGCGTCGTCAGCCACGACCAGGCCAGCAGCGGTTGCACCAGCCGGCCGAGCGGGCCGGAGGCGATCTGCCGCGGCCACGGGCACAGCAGGTCCAGCGGCCGGTCCCGGTCGCGCAGCAGCGCCACCGCGGCGGCGACGGCGTGCGGGACGAGGACGACGTCGGCGTCGACGAAGACGAGGACCTCGCCGCGGGCGGCCGCGGCCAGCGCGGCACAGGCGTGCGGCTTGCCCAGCACCCCGGGCGGGGGCGGGGTGCCGGTGAGCACCCGCAGCCGGGGGTCACCGCCGGCCGCGGTACGGACGACGGCGGCGGTCCCGTCGGTGGAGCCGTCGTCGAGGACGAGGATCTCGACGTCGGCCAGCCCGCGCTGCCCGGTCAGCGCCCGCACCGTCGGCGCGATCCGGTGTGCCTCGTCGCGGGCCGGGACCAGCACCGACACCGGCACGGTCACCGTGGGCGGCGCGGCGGGCGGGCGTCGCAGCCCGGCCCGGTTCACCCAGGCCTGCACCGTCCCGGCCGCGGCGAGGACGGACCCGGCGGCCACGAGCGGACGGACGGCGCGCAGCGGCCGGCGGAGGAGCACGCAGGCGACCCTACGGAGGGGGCGGCCCGGCCGCGCGACGTCGCCGCGGCCGCGGACGACGCGCGGGTGTGCCCGGGTGGTGGCACCGTGGGACCACCCCCGACCGGACCGTGTGGAGGTTCCCGCGTGGCGTTGGCCGCTTCCCCCCGGGCACTGCGCACGGCCCTGCCCGCCTGGGTGCTGGTCGCCGGAGCGGTGACCGTCCAGATCCTCTACCCGCTCACCCCCGCCCCGCTGCGGACGTCGGTGACGGTGCTGAGCGTGGCGGTGTTCTTCCTGGCCGCGGTCGCCGACGTCGTCCGGGTGCACGGCACCCGGGGCGGGCTGGTGCTGCTCGGCGTCGCGGGCGGCGGGGGACTGGTCGCGGAGTCCGTCGGGCTGGCCACGGGGTGGCCGTTCGGCGCCTACGCCTACACCGGGACCCTCGGCGCCGAGGTGGCCGGTGTCCCGCTGGTCGTGCCGATGGCCTGGGCGATGATGGCGTGGCCCGCGCTGGTCGTGGGCAGGGCGCTGGCCCGGCGCGGGGCGGGGACCGTCGCCGTCGGTGCGTTCGCCCTGGCCGCCTGGGACGTGTTCCTCGACCCGCAGATGGTCGACGCGGGCCACTGGGTCTGGGCGCGTCCCGACCCGGGTCTCCCGCTGGTGCCCGGCATCCCGCTGACCAACTACGCCGGCTGGCTGGTCGTCTCGCTGCTGATCGTCGGGACGCTGCACCGTGCGCTGCCCGGCGGCCCAAGGCGCTCGGGGCCCGCGGCCGCGCTGTACCTGTGGGTCTACGCCTCCTCGGTGCTCGCCCACCTGGTGTTCTTCGGCCTGCCCGGCTCGGCCCTGGTCGGCGGGGTGCTGATGGGGCTGGTCGCGGTCCCGTACGCGCTCGTCCTGCGCCGCGACCGCGCCGCCCACCGCCCCGGGGCCCGCCACCGCGGTGCCCACGACTCCGCTGCCCACGACTCCGCTGCCCGCCACCCCGGCGGACACGGTCCGCACGTCCGTCCCGGAGGGACCCTGTGACCGACCCGCTGCGGCACCGCGCCGCACCGCTGCGCATGCGCCGACGACGGCTGGTGACCCCCGACCCGCTGCTGCCGCGTGCGGTGCCCGCCGGGTCGGAGGCGGTCGTCGTCGGCGGCGGGATCGCCGGGGTGTCCGCGGCGGTGGTACTGGCCGAACGCGGGGTGCGGGTCACCCTGCTCGAGGCGGCCGACCACCTCGGCGGACGGCTCGGGGCCTGGCCGCACACCCTCTCCGACGGCACCGTCGCGCAGGTCGAGCACGGCTTCCACGCCTTCTTCCGGCAGTACTACACCTGGCGGTCGATCCTGCGCCGTGCCGACCCGCAGCTGTCGTTCCTGCGCCCGGTCGGGCACTACCCGGTGATCTCCGCGCGGTGGCCCGACGAGGACCTGTCGGGGCTGCCCGCCGCCCCGCCGTTCAACCTGCTCGCGCTGGCGCTGCGCAGCCGGAGCCTGTCGCGCCGGGAGCTCACCTCCGCCGACCCCGACGCCGGACGCGCCCTGCTGGCCTACGACCGGGCCACCACCACGACCGAGCTCGACGGCGTCGACGCCGCGTCGTTCCTCGACCGGCTCGGGATGACCGAGCGCACCCGCAGCATGCTGTTCGAGGCGTTCGCCCGGTCGTTCTTCTGCAACCAGGGCGACCTGTCCGCCGCCGAGCTCGTCGCGATGTTCCACTACTACTTCCTCGGCAACCCCGAGGGCATCGCCTTCGACGCCCCGTGCACCGACCACGCCACCGCCGTGTGGCAGCCGCTGTGGCGCCACCTGACCTCCCTCGGGGCGCAGGTCCGCACCGGGGCGCGGGTCACCGCGGTGCACCCCGACGGTGCCGGCTGGCGGGTCGAGGGCCCCGGGGCGACCACCACCCGGCACCTCGTGCTCGCCCTCGACCCGGGTGCGCTGCGCGCGGTGGTCACCGGCTCACCCGGGCTGGCGACGACGGCGCCGCGGCTGCACGCACAGTGTGCGGCGCTGCGCGTCGCGCCCCCGTTCGCGGTCAGCAGGCTGTGGCTGGACCGCGACGTCGACCCGGGACGGGCGGTGTTCAGCGCCGTCAGCGGGCAGCCGACCCTGGACTCGGTCACCGTCTACTCCCGGCTGGAGGAACCCTCGGCCCGGTGGGCCGCCGGGACCGGCGGGTCGGTGGTGGAGCTGCACTCCTACTCCTGCGCCGAGCCCGACGCGGCGTCCGCCGCGGCGGCGCTGCGCGCCGAGCTGGCCGTGCTGTGGCCCGAGACCGCGGACGCGACGGTCCTCGACCGGTACGACCGGCTGGAGGCCACCGCGCCCGCGTTCCCGCCCGGGACGGCGGGCACCCGGCCGGGGGTGCGGACCGACGCGCGCGGTCTGCGGGTGGCCGGCGACTTCGTGGAGACGCCCTACCTCGCCGGGCTGATGGAGCGTTCGTCGATGTCGGGGGTGCTCGCGGCGAACGACGTGCTCGCCGAGCTGGGGGCGGCCGCCGAACCGGTCGACGGGATCCCGCAGCGCGGGCTGCTCGCCGGCGTCCCGGCGCTGCGCGGGGCCCGCGGGCGCCACGCCGCGACCCGCTGACCGCGGCCGTGCGGGTCGCGTCGCTGAACCTCGCCTCCGGACGTGGGGCGGACGGGCGGTACCTGACCGGCCCCGCGCTCGGGGCGGCCGTCGCCGGGGTCGGCGCCGACGTCGTCGCGGTGCAGGAGGTCGACACCGGCCAGTCCCGCTCGGCGGGCGACGACCAGCCGTCGCTGCTCGCGGCCGGGCTCGGTGCCGTGGACTGGCGCTGCGCCGCGACCATGCACGGCGAGCCGCGTCCGGACCCGCTGCCGTCGTGGACCCCGCTCGACCCCCCGGTCCTGCGCGGTCCCGGCGACCCCGCGCCCGGGCCGCGCTACGGCGTCGCGCTGTTCTCCCGGCTCCCGGTGCGCCGCTGGCACGTGCTGGGGTTCGAGGCCGGCCGGGCCCGGCTGCCGGTGCCGGTGCCCGCCCCCGGCGGGGGGACCCGGCTCGCCTGGTTCCCCGACGAGCCGCGCGTCGCCGTCGCCGCGGAGCTGGGGATGCTCACGGTGGTGGCGACCCATCTGTCGTTCGCCCCGCCGACGGCGGTCCGCCAGCTCCGGGCGCTGCGGCGCTGGACGGCACGGCTGCCCGGGCCGGTGGTCCTCGCCGGGGACCTGAACCTGCCCGGCTCGCTCCCCGCGACGGTGACCGGCGGCCGGCGGCTCGTCGACGGGCGGACGTTCCCGGCGGCGACGCCGCGCGCCCAGCTCGACCACCTGATCGCGCTCGGCCGCCTGACCGGGCGGGACCCGGCCGTGCTGCAGCTCGACGTCGGTGACCACCGCGCCGTCGCCGCGACGGTCGGGCCCGGCTGAGTCCTCAGCCGTCCGCGGGCGGGTCGGCGCGTGAGCGGACCGGCCGGCGCCGGGCCAGGACGACCCCGGTCAGCACGACGACCGCGAGCCCGGCCACCGACACCAGGAACGGCAGCGACCCGGGGTCGGTGCCGAACGCGCCGACCGCGACCAGCGCCGTCGTACCCGGGGTGACCCCCAGGACGGTGCCGAGGAGGTAGTGCCGGAACCGGACCGCGGTCAGCCCCCACAGCAGGTTCAGCACCGAGTACGGCAGGACCGGCGCGAGCCGGACCCCCACCACGGCCAGGAGGCCGCGACGGCGCACCACGTCGTCGACCACCGCCATCCGCTCCGCACCCCGGCCCGAGCGGTCCACCAGCCGCAGCACCGTGTCCCGGCCCAGCCGCCGCGCCAGGGCGAACCCGACCGCCGCGCCGGCGAACTTCCCGGCGAGCGTGGCGGGCAGCCCCTCGCCGAACCCGAACAGCACCCCGCCGAGCACGGCGAGCAGGCTGACCGGCACCGGGGTGAGCGACAGCCCGGCGTACAGCGCCGCCCACAGCAGCGGTCCCGCCCATCCGGTCCCGGCCAGGCCGTCGCGGAGCTGCTCCACCGAGGGCACCCCGACGGCGACCGCGACGGCGACCGCGACACCCACCAGCGCCACCAGCAGGACGGGACGCCAGAGGCGGGCGACGACGGGCCCGGTCACCGGGCTCCGGCGGGCGGTCGGGGCCCGGCGGCCCGGGGGATCTCCGGTGCGGTCGGCATCGTCGTGAGTATCCCCGCAGGGGCGCCGAACCGCCGGGGGAGCGGACCGCACCCTGGACACCCGGTGTCGGCGACGGCTACGGTGACGGACCGGGCCCGTCGACCGTGACGATCCCGGTCCAGCTCGACGCACCTTCGGGCGACGCCTCCTCGGAGCCGTCGCCGTTCAGCCGTCCGGTACAGCTCAGTGCCCCGACGGCACCACGGGCCGACCGTCCCCGCAGCCGGGACCGGCCCCACCTCCCTCCTGGCGGACCCATGACCGCGCCCACGCCATCCCGTCGTCTCCTCCTCGTCCCCGAGCCCGACCCCGCTCCCGCCGACCCGCAGGTCGAGGTCGGGTGCGGTCCCGCCGCGACCGTCGTCGTCGGCGTGTCCGGCGACCTCGACCTCGCCACCGGACCCGCGGTCGAGGTGCGGGTGCTCGCCGCCGTCGACCTCGCGGCGGGTGGCCGGGTCGTACTCGACCTCAACGCCGTCCGTTTCCTCGGGCTGCGCGGGGTCTCGATCCTGCGCGCGGCCGCCGACCGCGCCCGTGACCACGGGACCGCGGTCGTGGTGGTACTGGACCCGGCGGCGCCTGCGGCCCGGGCACTGAGGCTGGTGCCCTGCCTCGGTCTCACCGTGGTCGCGGTCGACACCCCGGTGGCCGACGCGTCCTGACCGGGCGGGTGCCGCCGCCGTCGCCGGTCCACGCCGCCGGTCCACGCCGCCGGTGCCACCGGCGGCGTCAGCGGGGCGCCGGGGCCTGCCGCGGGGCCGCCGGTGACGGGGGCAGCGGCGGTGCGGCGGGGGCGTCGAACCAGGGCTCGTCCGGGATCGACGGGTCCGGCGTCTCCCGGACCGCCGGGTCCCCGACGCCGTCGGTGGCCTGCGCCGGTCGTGTCGCGCCGAGGTAGTCGTCGCCGCGCCACCGGTACCAGGAGGTCTGCACCGGCCGCCCGAACGTCGGAGCGCTCACCATCCGGTCCTGCCCGACGAACAGCCCGACGTGGTGGACCTTGGCGACGGTGCCGTAGAAGACCAGGTCACCCGGGCGCAGCGGGGAGCCGGCGGGGACCCGCGGGCCGCGGCGGTACTGGGCGTGCGCGGTCCGCGGCAGGACGACGCCGGCCTTGCCGTAGGCGAACGCGGTCAGCCCGGAGCAGTCGAAGCCGCGGTCGCCGTTCTCCGGCCCGTTGCCGCCCCACACGAACGGCAGCCCGATCTGGCGCAGGGCGACCTCGACCGCGGTGGCCGCACGCTGCTCGGGCGTCACCGCCGGCCCGGCCGCGGCCACACCGCCGGTGACCAGCAGCAGGACCACGGCGGCGAGCGTCGTCGCGAACGGGGACCGAAGCGGCACGGCGTTCCTCCCGGTCGCCCGCGGTCGGCGGGTGCGACGGGGCCACCGGGCGGTGACCTGCGCCGAACCTAGGGACGGGACCGCGGCGACCGGAAGCGGAAGCGATCGAGCGGGTGAACGGGGTGACCCGGTCGGTGCCGCGTGGGTCCGGGGACCGGCGCGGCACCGACCGGGGCGGGTCAGCCCAGGCCCGGGATGCCCGGCATCTGCGGGAGCACCGGCGTCGAGGCGAACAGGTCGAGGTACATGCCGCCGGACACCAGCAGTCCCAGGACGCCGAGCACCAGGCCGCCGAGGGCGACCGGCCGGACCCAGGCGCCCGCGGCGGGCCGGGCGGCCGGGCCGAGGACCAGGACGAGCCCGACGAGGACCGCGACCAGCGCGACGACGCCGTTGACCACGGCGGCGACGTCCCAGGGCGCGCCGTAGAAGGATTCGATGGTGTCGCCCGGGCCGCCGGTCGCGGCCTGGATCTGCCCGACGAGCGACTCGCGCTCGCGCAGCATGTCGCCCACCGAGGTGCCGGTCAGCGAGGCGAGACCGAGCCCCGCGGCGACGACGGCGCCCGCCCCGGCGAGGCCGCCGCCGGAGGCGGTGTCGGCCGGGGCCCCGGCGGGGGTGGCGGCCGCGGTGCGCACGGGGGCGGCGCGGCGGGTGCCGGCGGCGTCATCGGTGGCCGCGCCCGCGGTCGCGGTGCCGTCGGTGGCGGTGGAGCCGGTGGCCGCGCCATCGGCGGTGTCGGTGTCGGTCGTGGCGGGGCCGTCGGCGGTCGCCCGGTCCGTCGCGACGGAGCCGGCCGCGTCGTCGGTCTCCGGGGTGCCGGTCGCCGTGCTGCCGTCCGTGGGCCTGCTCGTGTCGGAAGCCATGGGCCGCACCGTACGCGAGGTCAAGATCGCCGTGACGGCCCCCCACCTGGGCGGATACGCCGTCGTGTCCGTTCCGTCGGGCCCGTCACCGGATGGGGGCGGTGACCGGTCGCTACCCGACGGTCGCGCCGGCCGCGGTCCGGCCGGCGGGTTCGCCGGTGCCGGCGAGCACGGTGACACCGTCCGCGGGGGACCCGGCCCCGACCCGTCGCACGGGGCCGTCGCGCAGCCCGGACAGCACGACCTCGATCCGGGCCAGCACCGCCGTGCGGGTGCGTCCGTCGACGCCGACGACGTCGACGACCACCGTGCCGAGCGCCGCCGAACCCGACGCGGCCCACTGCCCGGACCAGCCGAGCACGATGCCCGGCCCCGCGGGTGGGGGCGCGGACCCGACGGTGCGGTGGTCGAACCCGAGGGTCCGCAGGACCGGGTCGGTGGCGAGGGCGTCGCGGATCCGCTGGTCGGGCGTCGTGGTCATGCGGGCCTCCCGGTGCCGACCGTCGTCGATCATGTCCGGTACCGACGGTAGGGAGCCCGTGTGCCACGGGGGATGAGGTGGAGGTTAGGAGGAGGTAAGCGATCGGCCGTCCCGGACCGGTTCCAGCGGCAGCAGCAGGGTGACCACCGACGGCGACCGGCGGGCGGTGAGCCGTCCGCCCTCGGCCTCGGCGAGCCGCCGGGCGAGGGCGACCCCCAGGCCGCGCCGGCCGTCGCTGCCCGACAGGTCCTCCTCGGCCACCCCGGGCCCCTCGTCGGCGACGTCGACGGCCACGGCGTCCGGCCCGGCCTCCCGGGCGGTCAGCGTGACCGCGCCGGCCCCGTGCTGGACGGCGTTGTCGAGCAGCGCGGCGACGACCTGGCGGACCGCCGCGGCGGAGGCGGGAGGGTCGGGCAGGGCGCCGTCGCGGGACACCGAGAACGACCGCCCGGCGCGGGCCAGCCGGTCGCCCCATTCGGCCTGCGCCTCGTCGAACAGCCGGGCGAGGTCGACCGGTACGGCGTCACGGCTGCGTTCGCGGGCGAGCAGCAGCAGCTCGTCGATGGTGCGTTCCAGCCGGTCGACCGAGGCCAGCCCGTCCTCCACGGTCGCCGGCCGCAGCAGCGCCGGGTCGTCGAGCGCGGACTCCAGCCGCAGCCGCAGCCCGGCCAGCGGCGTCCGCAGCTGGTGCGAGGCCTCCGCGGAGAACGCCCGCTCGCGGGCCAGCAGGTCGTCGAGGCGGCCTGCGGTGTGGCCGAGCGCGGACCCGACGCGGTCGAGCTCCCCGATGCCGGTGGGCGCGGGACGGACCCCGAAGTCGCCCTCGCCGAGCCGGGCCGCGTCGCGGGCCATCGACTCCAGCGGCGCCGACAGGTGCGCGGCCAGGCGCATCGCGAGCGCCCACACCGCGACCAGCACCAGCCCGGCCAGCGCGACCATGCCGAGGTAGAGGGGTACGAGCGAGGACCACACCGCCGAGGTCGGGCGGGCCGCGCGCACCACCCCGACGACGTCGTCGCCGTCGGTCACCGGGGACACCGCGACGAGCTGCCCCGGCGGGGAGGAGGACAGACCCCGGTCCAGGACCCGGTCGACGCCCTCGTCGCCCTCCGGCGGGCCGTCGCCGGTGGTGCGGTCGCCGTCGGAGTCGTAGAGCGCGACGGCGGTGTCGTCGTCGCGGCCGTCGGGCAGCCGGGCCGGGACCCGGTCGTGGACGACGTCGTCGTAGACCGAGCGGGCGGCGAAGTCCGCGATGCGCTGCAGCGACTCGCGCTGCTGGGCGACGGTGTAGCGCTCCAGCCCGGCGGCCAGCGGGACCCCGAACAGCACCAGCGTCACCCCGACCGCGACGAGGGTGAGGCGCACGATGCGGCGTCTCACCGGAGGCCCCCGGGCAGCTCCAGGCGGTACCCGTGCCCGCGCAGGGTGGTGATCAGCGGGACCCGGGGGCCGTCGTGCGCGGCGAGGTGGCGGCGCACCGCGGCCACGTGCACGTCGAGGGTCTTGGTGGAGCCGAACCAGTGCGCGTCCCACACGTCGGTCATCAGCACCTCGCGGCTCAGCGCGGTACCCGGGTCGGTCGCGAGCCGGGCGAGCAGGTCGAACTCGCGGGTGCGCAGGACCAGCTCCCGCCCGGCGACGGTGGCGCGGCGCGCCCCGGTGTCGACGCGCAGGTCCCCGACCTCCAGCACGTCCTCGGTGCGGTCGCCGCCGGCGCGCCGCAGGTGCGCCCGGATCCGGGCGAGCAGCTCGGCCAGGCGCACCGGCTTGGTCAGGTAGTCGTCGGCGCCGGCCTCCAGGCCGAGGACCACGTCCATCTCCGCGGTCCGGGCGGTCAGCACGACCAGCACCGCGTCGGGGCGCAGCGTGCGCAGTCGACGGCACACCTCGACGCCGTCGAGGTCGGGCAGCCCGAGGTCGAGCAGGACCAGGTCGAACGGGGTGTGCCCGGCCGCAGCGAGCGCCGGGCCGCCCGCCTGCTCCCACCGGACGTCGTAGCCGTGCCCGGTCAGGCTGCCGCGCAGGACGTCACCGATCGTGCGGTCGTCCTCGACGAGCAGGATGCGGGCGTTCACCGGCCCGATCATCGTCCATCCGGCCGGGCCGCCGCACCCCGTGCGACCTCCTAGGAACCGCCGTAGGGCGGCTCACCCGTCTCCGGGACGAGCACCGGGGTGTCCTCGTCGAGGGTCTCGCCGCGGAAGAACGGCCGCAGCCGCACCGCGCAGGCCAGCATCAGCGGCACACCGAGCGCGATCATGCCGACGCCGATCACGAACACCCCGCCGACCGGACCGAAGGAGGTCTCGCCGTAGGCCGGGTCGAGCATGTCGACCGAGCTCTGCACGAACGCCCACACCATGACCACGCCGCCGAGCAGCGGCAGCAGACCGCGCAGCAGCAGGTCGCGCGGCGAGCGGAGCAGGGTGCGCCGGAAGTACCAGACGCAGGCGAACGCGGTGATGCCGTAGTAGAACGCCACGGCCAGGCCGAGCGAGGCGACGGTGTCGAGCAGCGCGTCGGAGCTGACCAGCCCCAGCACCAGGTAGAACACCACCGCGGACAGCCCCATGACGACGGTGGCGAACCCGGGCGTCGCGTAGCGGGGGTGGACGCTGCCGAAGCGGCGCGGGACCGCCCCGTAGACGGCCATCGCCAGCGCGCCGCGCGCGGTGGGCAGGATCGTGGTCTGGGTCGACGACGCCGCCGACACCGCGACGGTCAGCAGCAGCACCGCGGTGAGCACCGAGCCGCCCATCGGGGCGCCGAGCAGGGTGAGCACGTCCTCGGAGTGCTCGGGGTTCGCCAGGCCGATCCCGGTCGCGCCGAACCCTGCGTAGGACTGCAACGCGACGGCGACGACGACGTAGATCGCCAGCAGGATCACCGTGGCCAGCAGCGCGGCCCGGCCGGGGGTGCTCGTCGAGCCGCGGGTCTCCTCGCCGACGGCCAGGCAGGCGTCCCAGCCCCAGTAGACGAAGATGCACAGGATCAGCGCCTGCGCGGCGGCGGAGCCGGAGATCCCGGTCGGGTCGAACCAGCTCCAGCTCGGCAGCACGGCCTGCGGGCCGGCGTCGCCGGAGTACACGAGCCACAGCGCCCCGGCGGCCAGTACGGCGAGCACCACGATCTGGAAGACGATCAGCGCGTTCTGGAACCGCTCGGACAGCACGATCCCGCGGTGGCTGACCCACGTCATGACCAGGATGAACAGCACCCCGACGCCGACCTTGACCAGCGTGTTCTCCGCGGCGGCGACGAACCCGAGCGCGCGCAGGGTGTACACGGCGGCGATCTCGGCGACGTTGGCCAGCACGATGATCGCCGACACCGCGACGCCCCAGCCGCCCATCCACCCGACCCACGGCCCGAAGGCCTTGGTGCCCCAGGTGAACGTCGTCCCGCAGTCGGGCACCGCGCGGTTCAGCTCGCGGTAGGCGACGGCGACGAACAGCATCGGCACGAACGCGACGAGGAACATCGCGGGCGCCTTCTCACCGACGGCGAGGACGACGTAGCCGAGCGTCGCGGCCAGGCTGTAGGCCGGTGCGGTGGCGCCGAGCCCGATGACGGTGTTGCCCCACAGGCCCAGCGCTCCGGTGCGGAGACCCTTCGGGCCGGCCTCCACGACGGGAGGCGGTGCGGCGGCGGTCAACCGCCGTTCTCGGCGGTGAGGATGGTCAGCACGGTGGTCGTTCCCCGTCTCGTCGGCTCCCGCCCGGGCCGGCGGCGGCACACAGGATGCGGCACGGACGCGCCCGAACGGAAACGGCGGTGTCGCGTCTCACGCCGCGACCCCGCCGGGGTCAGAACTGCCGGTGCGGCGTGCCCCGCACGCTGAACCAGTAGGCGCCCGCCTCGGCGCCGGAGATCCCGGTGCGGACCTCGGCGGTGGCCGGACGGCCGAAACGGCGCCGGATCGCCTTGCGGGCCGTCTTCTCGATGCGGGCGGCGAGCCGCTCCGGCTCGGAGCACCCGGACATGGTCAGCACGGCGACGAAGGCGTACCGGGCGGGTCCGCGCCGCGGCCAGGGGCCGGTGCCGTCGGCCAGGGACAGCTCGACGGTCATCGGACGCTTGCGGTGCGTGTACAGGGCACGGGTCAGCTCGGCCTCCACGACGTCCGCCTCGACGCCCGCGGGTGCCTCGACCCGGACGACCGCCATCACGGCGTTCGCCGCGGCCCCACCTGTCACCACGGTCACGGTCTCGGACTCCTTCCGGGTGCACGTCGCCCCCGACGGAACGCGCATCACGGACATTCATCCCCGGTCCCGGGGGGTCTAAACAAGGACTTGACCGAAAAAGAGGCGTCAGGATCACGAGAATCGCTCATCTTGTCACCCGTTCGAGCACCTCCAGGACGTGCTCGTAGTCACGCCCGGTAGCGCGGCTCATGCCGAGCTCGCAGGTCCGGTTGCAGGAGGCGTGGGCGTCGGCGTCGACCCCGGCGAGCTCCCAGGCCTGCGGTGCGGTGGCCGCCGCGGTCAGCTCCGGGTGCAGCATCCCGCGGTCCCCGGCGAACCCGCAGCAGCTCCACGAGTCGGGGACGACGACGTCGTCGGCGACGGCCCCGGCCAGGCGCAGCAGCGGGTCGAGCAGGCCGAGCTGGGTGGCCGAGCAGGTCGGGTGCAGCACGAGCCGGGCCAGCCGGGCGGACACGGTGAGCGCGGGCAGGATCCGGTCGGCGGTGAACTCGACGGCGTCGAGGACCCGCAGGCCGCGGTAGCGCTCGGGGCCGGACGCGACCATCACCCGCAGCCCCTCGGTGCACGACGACGCGTCGGACACCACCGGGACCGCCCCGGCGCGGGTCGTCGTCCACAGCGCGGGCAGGACCCGCTCGGCCATCGCGGCGGCGCCGTCGGTGAGCCCCTTGGACTTCCACGGCGTGCCGCAGCACAGCGACCCCAGGCCGGCGGGTGCGCTCGCCCGCAGGCCCGCCCGCGCGCAAAGCCGGGCGAACGCCTCGCCCGCGCCGGTGCCCGCCGAGCCGAACATGGCGCCGGTGCAGGAGGAGAACAGGACGAGGTCGGCGTCGGTGGACACGAGCCCGCCGGGGACCCGGTTCCCGCCGCCGCGGGGCAGGTCGGGGCTCCACTGCGGGACCTGCTCGGGGTCGGCGACCCGGCGCAGCGCGGCCGAGACGGGCGCGGCGCCGGGTACGGCCCGCGCGAGGGTGAGGGCCAGCCCGGCGGCCCGGGTGGTGGCGCCCCAGTGCTTCGCCGCGAGGGTCCAGCCCGCGCCCGCGGCGCCGTGGTCGCGTTCGCCGCGCAGCCGTCGCACCAGGTCACCGGTGTTGATCAGGACCGGGCAGGCGGTGCCGCACATGCCGTCAACGGCGCAGGTGTCGACTCCGTCGTAGGCGTAGTCGGCCTCCAGCTCGGCGAGCAGGGCATCGTCGCCCGCGGCCCGGGCGGCGGCCATCTCGCGGCGCAGCACGATCCGCTGCCGCGGGGTGGTGGTCAGGTCACGGCTGGGGCAGACCGGCTCGCAGAACCCGCACTCCACGCAGCGGTCCACCTCGGACTCGACGGCCGGGGCGGACTTGAGTCCGGCCAGGTGCGCGGTCGGGTCGTCGTCGAGGACGACGCCGGGGGAGAGGATCCCCTGCGGGTCGCAGAGCCGCTTGATCTCCTGCATGACCTCGTAGAGCTCGTCGCCGTACTGGCGGCGGACGAACGGCGACATCATCCGGCCGGTGCCGTGCTCGGCCTTGAGCGTCCCGCCGTGGGCCAGCACGAGGTCGACCATGTCGTCGGTGAACCGGCCGAAGCGGTCCCGGCCGCCCGCCGTGCCCGAGTCGTCGAGGTCCTCGGTGAGCATGAAGTGGACGTTGCCGTCCTTGGCGTGCCCGAAGATCACGGCGTGGTCGTAGTCGTGCTTCGCGAACAGCGCGATGAGGCCCTCGCAGGTCGCGAGCAGATCCGGGACGGGTACGGCGACGTCCTCCAGCAGCGCCGCGGTGCCCGGCGGGCGGGCGCCCGCGACCTTGGCGTAGAGCGCCTTGCGCAGCTTCCACAGCCCGGCCTTCGCGACCGGGTCCGCGGACAGCTCCCGCGGGCCCCGCAGCGGCAGCCCGGAGATCAGCCCGGAGGCGTCCCCGGCGAGCTGGGTGACCTCCTCGACGGTGTGCCCGCGGTACTCCACGAGGAACGCGGCGTGCTCGTCGACGGTCAGTGCCCGCAGCCGCGGGTCGGCGTCGGTGTCGCCCTGTCCGACCCGCAGCGACGTGGCGTCCAGCAGCTCGATCGTCGCGGCGCCGGAGTCCACCAGGCCGGGCAGCGCGCGGTTGGCGGCGGCGAGGTCGTCGAACACCAGCAGCCCGGTGCGGGTGTGGGCCAGCACCGGAACGGTGCGCATGGTGATCGAGGCGAGGAACGCCAGCGTCCCCTCCGAGCCGACGAGCAGCCGGGCCAGGATCTGCACCGGGTCGTGGTGGTCGAGGAAGGAGTTCAGGCCGTAGCCCATGGTGTTCTTCAGGGAGAACTGGCGCTCGATCTCGGTGCGCAGCGCCGCGTCGCCGCGGAGCCGGTCGCGCAGCCGCGCCAGACCCGCCCACAGCCGGGGCTCGCGGGCGCGCAGCTCGTCGTCGGCGCCGGGGGCGCCGGTGTCCAGGGTGGTGCCCGAGGGCAGGACGAGCTCGACGGAGTCCAGCAGCGCGTAGCTGTTCGCGGCGGTGCCGCAGGCCATACCCGAGGAGTTGTTCGCGACGACCCCGCCGAGGGTGCAGGCGACCTCGCTGGCCGGGTCCGGGCCGAGCATCCGGCCGTACCGGGCCAGGCGGGTGTTGACCGAGCGCACCGTCGCGCCCGGCCCGACCCGCACCCGGGCGCCGTCGCCCTGGATCTCGATGCCGCGGAAGTGGCGGCGTACGTCGACGAGGATGCCGTCGGTGACGGCCTGACCGGACAGGCTCGTCCCGCCGGAGCGGAAGGTCACCGGCACCCCGCCCGCGGCGCGGAACAGCGCGGCGACCTCGGCGGCGCTCGACGCCGTCACCACCGCGGCCGGGGTGCGGGCGAAGTGCGACGCGTCGTGCGCCATCCGGAGCCGGTCGATCGCCCGGGTGGCGACGGCGGCGGGGCGGACCGCGGCGGCGAGCCGGTCGTGCAGGGCGTGCACGGCCGGGCGGCCTGCCGGGTCGGTGGGCGGTGTCTCCGCGGGCGATCCGGTGAGGGTCACGGTGGTGCTCCTGGCGTGTGGTGGGACGCGCGTGCACCCACCCTGCCCCAGGGTCAGCCCCGTGCCGAGGGGAAGTTCGGGGGACGCTTCTCGCGCAGCGCGGCGGCGCCCTCCACCACGTCGGGGCCCATGAAGGTCAACATCTCGTAGGCGGCGGACTGCTCGAAGGCCGGCCCGGCGCTGCGCAGCCACGAGTTCAGTGCCCGCTTGGTGAGCCGGATGGCCTGCTGGGAGCCGGTGCCCAGGGCGTGCGCGACCCGCAGCGCCTCGTCGAGGACCTGCTCGCGCGGCACCGCCTTGGCGACCATCCCGAGCCGCTCGGCCTCCGCGCCGGTGACCATCTCGCCCGTCAGCAGGTAGTAGCGGGCCTTCGCCATCCCGGCCAGCAGCGGCCAGATGATCGCGGCGTGGTCCCCGGCGGCGACGCCGAGCCTCACGTGGCCGTCGCCCAGCTTCGCGTCCTCGGCGGCGATCGCGATGTCGGCCAGCAGCGCGACGACCACCCCGGCCCCGACGGCGACCCCGTTGATCGCCGACACGACCGGCTTCTCGCAGTCGATGATGTTCCAGACCAGGTCGGACATCTCCCTGAGCATGTGTGCGACGCGCTCGTGGTCGCCGGCCATCCGCTCGACCATGCCGAGGTCCCCGCCCGCGGAGAACGCCCTCCCGGCGCCGGTGATCACCGCGACCCGGGTGGCGGCGTCGGACGACACGTCCCGCCAGACCCGCGCGAGCTCGCCGTGCAGGACCTCGTCGGCGGCGTTGTACTTCGCCGGGTTGTCGATGGTGATGAGCAGGACGCCGTCGTCGCGGCGCTCGAACCGCAGCTGGGTGTAGGAGCTCGGGTCGAGGGTCATGGGGGTCCTCCCGGGGGCTGCGGTCAGAGCATGGACAGGCCGCCGCTGACGCTGACGGTCTGCCCGGTGAGGTAGTCGGCGTCGGGGGAGGCGAGGAAGGCGACGGTGGCGGCGACGTCCTCGGGGCGGGCCAGGCGGCGGAACGGGATCGCCTTCACCAGGGCGTCGCGCAGCCGGTCGTTCCCCTCGACGACGTCGGCGAACAGCGCCGTGTCGGTGGGTCCGGGGCACACGCAGTTGACGTTGACACCGTGCCGGGCGACCTCGCGGGCGAGGGTCTTGGTGAACGCGATGACCCCGCCCTTGGCGGCGGAGTAGACCGCCTCACCGCTGGACCCGACGCGGCCCGCCTCGGAGGCGAGGTTCACCACCGTCCCGGAGCCCTGCGCGATCAGGTGCGGGACGACGGCGTGCGCGGTGTGCAGCACCCCGAACAGGTTGATCCGCACGATCCGGTCCCAGTCGGCCGGGTCGGAGTCGACGAACGCGCCGACCTTGTCCCAGCCGGCGTTGTTGATCAGCACGTCGATCCGGCCGAGGTCGCCGCGGACCCGCTCGACGGTGTCGCGCACGGCGTCGGGGTCGGCGACGTCGAGGGCGTACGCCGTTCCGGCCCCGCCCAGCTCGGCGGCGGTCGCGGCGGCGGTGTCACCGTCGAGGTCGGTCACCGCGACCCGGGCGCCCTCCCCGGCGAGCCGCAGTGCGGTGGCGCGGCCGATGCCGCGCCCGGCCCCGGTGACGAGCACCGTCCGGTCGTCCATCCTGCCCACGGGCCGGTCCACCTCCTGGTCGCCGACACCGGTGTCGGACACCGCCCACCATGACGACACCGGCCCCCATGGTCAATCTCCGCCGGCGGGTCCGTGCCGTCGGGCCGGGTCAGCGCACCACGGGCAGCGGGCCGGAGGGCCGGTCGAAGAACAGCGGGAGGGTCTCCTCGCGCGGGTCGGGGGTCCGGGGGAGGACCCCGGTCGTGGGCTCGTCGTCCTCCCGCGGACGGCGCATCCGCGGGAGGACGCCGGTCGGGGGCTCGGGCTCCCCGGACGGCGGGCGCATCCGCGGCAGGACGCCCGTGGGCGGCTCGGGCCCGTCGGCGGGTTCCCCGGCGGGCCGCACGGCGGGACCGGTGGCGGGCACCGCGGCCGGTCGCACGCCGGGCTGGCCGGTGGTCGCGGTGGTGGGTGCCGTGGCGTGCTCCGCGGAGTCGGCCGCGGCGCGGCAGTCGGTGAGCAGCTCCCGCACGTCGTCGGTCACCGCGTGCCCGGCGCCGAGCACCCGCTCGGCGATCTCGAGCGTCGCGGCGAGCAGGCCGGCCGCGCCGCGCAGGTCGCCGGTGTCGGCACGGGCGAGCGCCAGCGCGGCCCGGGACGCGATCGTGCAGGGGTGGGACCCGCCGAGCACCCGCGCCCGCCGGGTGATCACGTCCTCGTGCCGGCGGACCGCCTCCTCGGCGTCGCCGGTCACCCGGTGGGCCGCGGCCAGGGCGTCGGCGGCCGCGAGCGACGCCGGGTGGTCCGGGCCCAGCAGCGTCTCGCGGGCGGCGAGGTTGCGGGTGGCGATCTCCAGCCCGCCGGTGCGGTCGTAGCCCAGCAGCAGCGCGACGGCGAGGCTCCCCTCGGCGACGAGCGTGTCGGCGTCGTCCGGGCCGAGGTCGCGACGGGCGGTGGTGAGGACCTGCTGGACGCGGCGGGTCGCGTCCAGCAGCGCGGGCATGTCGCCGCTGCGTCCCGCGGCGCGCACGTCGGTCGCGGCGCGGTCGTGACGGGACCGCAGGGCCTCGCGCAGGGGGTCGGCGGTCGTCGTCGACCGGTCCGCACCGTGGTGCGGGACGGTCACTCGCCGGTCGGCCACGGACACCCGACCTCCCCTCCTCACCGCGACGAGCAGTCCGGGATCACCCGGACGGCCCACTGAATCGTGACCGAACGTACCTGTAACCGGCGGTATCGCGCGCCCTGAACGATCATCCGAGGCGAAGGCCACCCTTACCGATCACGGTGCGTCGCAGGAGGCGCACCGACGGTCCGAGGCGGCGGGCCGGTCCGGACGCGGTCACCCGGCCGTGCGGTCCCTGCCCCCGGACGGGTGCACGTCCGTCGCGGTGCCTGGAGTGCGGTGTCCGGGGGCTCGACAATCGCGCGCACGCCGTGCGGAGAGGGGGCCTCGTGTCGGGGCAGGGGGACGCCGACCACACCGATGGTGAGGTCGCGGACGACGCAGGGGCGGTGAGGCGTCCGGTCACCGGCGCCGACCCCGCCGCCGGTGACCGAGTGGGGCGGCCGGCGCGCCGACCGTCCCGACCGCCGCCTCCGCGGCCCCCGCTGCGGCCGACCTCGCCGTTCCTGGGGGTGGCCCCACCCGTCGCGCCGCGCGCGGACGAGCCCGGTTCCCCGGGCATCGAGGACTTAGGGGCGGGAGGGACGCGCCGGCCGGTGCCCGGTGCCCCGGTGCCCGGCGACGCGGCACCTGCCGAACCGGTGTCCACGGCTCCGGCAGGACCGGCCCCGGAACGTCCGGCCACCGGGCCACCGGAGTCCACCGCGCCGGACGCCGTGGCGCCGGACGCCGCCGCTTCGGACGCCGCCGCTTGGGACGCCGCCGCTTGGGACACCGCCGCGTCGGACGCCGCCGCGTCGGACGCCGTCGTGCCGGACGCCGCCGACCCGGTGACCGCGCGTCCGGTGTCCGCCGACCCGGCCCCGGCTCACCCGGCTGCCGTGCCGGAGCCCGCCGACCCGGACCAGCGGGCGGCGGAGCCGGACGCGGTGCACCCGGGTGCTCCGCGATCCGGGGCCGTCGTGCCGGACGGCGTGCTCCCGGGCGTCCCGACGCCGGAGCACCCGGTGCCGGCCGGCGGTCCCACCACACCGGACAGCGGGCGGACCGCGCCGGACGGCGGCGCCCCGGGGTCGGAGGACGGGTCCGCCCGGCCGCCCACGACCGGCCCCGACCCGACCCTGCACGGTGTCCCCGCGGTCACGCCGCGCCCGATCCCACGGCTCACCGCCGTGGTGCTGGCCGGATCGCTGCTGGCGGCCGCCGGTGCGGCAGCGGGCGCCGTCGCGCTGGTCTCGCAGCAGAGCGACGGCGCGGGCTGGCCCGGCGCGACCGACCCGACGGCGGTGACCCGCCCGGACGGGGTGACCGCCGGCCTCCCGGGGGGCGCAGCGCCCCTCGCCCCGGTCTCCGAGGACTCCTCCGGAGCGGGGGAGCGCGACGGTGCCGTCGCGCCGGAGCGGTACCGGTCCGGCCCGGACACCGGCCGCGGGTCCCGCCCGGACCCGACCACGGGCCCGGGAGAGCGGCGGGCCGATCCCGCGGGCACGCGCCCGGCCCCGGGTAGCGGCAGCGCCCCGACGGCCTCCGGCGCTCCGCCGGCCCCGGGTGCACCGGCACCGGGCGGCCCGGCGGCACCCGGCGGCCCGGCCGCTCCCGCGGCCGGTGGTTCCGGGACGGTCCCGGCAGCGCCCGGCGCCCCGGCCGGGGGTACTACCCCGGGGAGGCCCGGCACCCCGCCGGGTGGAACGGGCCCGGCCGGGCCCGGCACCCCCGGCGCAGGCACCACACCGGACCCCGGCGACGGGTCCGGCACGGGACAGCCCTCCGACGGCGGCGCCGGGACCGGCGGTGCGCCGGAGCCCGGGCCCACGGCGGGGGCCGGGTCCACGCCCGGCACCGCACCGGGGTCGGGGACGGGATCCGGCCCGGACACCGGCAACGGCGTCCCGGATTCGACCGGCCCCGGACCGGACGGCGGCGCGGGTGCCGACGGGCCGTCGACCGGCGCCCCGCAGGCGGGCAGCACCGGCGGCGACGGCACCGGCACCGCGAGCCCGTCCGGGCCCGGGTCCTGACCCGCGGAGGACCGCCGGAGGGCGGCGGCGAGCGGCTCAGCCCGCCGCCAGCACCTGCTCCCGCAGGATGTCGGCGTGTCCGCAGTGGTGCGCCAGCTCCCGCAGGACCTGCAGGAGGAGCCAGCGCACCGTGATCGGGTACCCGCGGCCGGACACGGTGTCGTCCAGCCCGAGCCCGGCGACGGCGGCCCGGGATCGTTCGCACACCTGCAGGTAGTGCCGGCGGACCGAGTCGACGGTCTCGTCGGCGCCGGGGAGGAAGGACTCCTCGACGGTGTCGGGGATCCCCAGCTCCGCCCGCGACCTGCCGGACACGGCCATCCCGAACCAGACGGTCTCCACGAACGCGGCGTGCCTCACCAGCCCGATCAGGGTCGTCGCCGACGGGACCAGCCGCCGTCGCGCCTGCTCCTCGGTCAGACCGTCGAGGAGGCCGGCGACCAGCGTCCGGTACTCCTCGACGAACGCGGTCAGCTGGGTGCGCTCGTCGTCCACCTGCACGGAGAAGGGGTCGCCCACGACGGCGACCCTACGACCGTGGTCGGACGGCGCAGATCGGCCCTCGCTCCGACGCGCCCGGGCCGCCCCGGACCGCACCGTTGCCGCATGACCACGACAGACCGGGCCCCCGCCCCACCGTCGACGCCACCCGCCGGACCGGACAGCGGCCGGCACCGTCCCGGCCGGCACCGTCCCGGGCGCGCCCGGGTGGCCGGTGTCGACGCCGCCCGCGGCCTCGCCGTGCTCGGCATGATCGTCGCGCACGTCGCCGTCGCCGCGGGGTCGTCCTGGCTGGTCCAGGCGGTGAACGGGCGCGCGGCGGTGCTGTTCGCGGTGCTCGGCGGGGTGTCGCTGGCCCTGATGGCCGCGCCCGTCCTCGCCGCGCCGTCCGCGCGGAACCGGGTGTGGCTGCGTCGCCGGATCGCGGTCCGCGGACTGCTCCTGGTGGTCCTCGGGCTGCTCCTGGCCGAGATCAGCAGCGGGCCGATGGTCATCCTCGTCGTCTACGGGGTGCTGTTCTGGCTGCTCCTGCCGGTGCTGTTCGCGCCGGCCCGGGCGCTCGCGGTCGCCGCCGCGGTCTGGGCCGTCGCCGGGCCGCTGCTGTCCTGGGTGCTGCGTGCCCGGTTCGGGTCCACCCCCGACGCCGACGGCCGGACGGTGCTCGGCGCGACCGTGCAGCTGTCCGACCTCACCTCGCCCGCCGGGCTCGTGCACGCGCTCGACACGGTGCTGCTCAGCGGTGCCTACCCGGTCCTGACCTGGATGCCGTTCCTGCTGCTCGGGATGGCGGTCGGCCGGCTCGACCTGCGTACGGCGGGTACCCGGCTGGTCGCCGGCGGGGCCGCCGGTGCGGTGCTCGGCTACTGCGGGTCCTGGCTGGCGCTGGACGTCCTGGGCGGCCGCGACGCGCTGCTCGCGTCGGTCGCGCCCGTCGCCGACCGGCTCGGTGTCCCTGCCGAGCTCGCGCTGCAGCTGCTCGGCGGCAGCGCCCTGGGCACGGTCGCCACCACCACGCCCGCCTGGCTGCTCGCCGCGACCCCGCACAGCGGCAGCCCGTTCGACGTCGTCGGGGCGGCCGGGGTCGCCGTCGCGGTGCTCGGCCTGTGCCTGCTCGCCGCGCGGTACGGGGGACGGCTGCTCGACCCGCTCACCGCGACCGGCGCGCTCGCGCTGACCCTGTACGCCGGGCACATCGCGCTGCTCGCCGCACTCGGCGGGTGGCCGCAGACCGCGCCGTGGGCGGCGACGGCGCTGGTCGCGGTCCTGGCCGTGGCCTCCGCGTGGGCCTGGCGCGGGCTCGTCGGGCGCGGTCCGCTGGAGGCACTGGTGCACGGCGTCCCGCTCCGCGTGGCCGGGTCTCCGCCCACGGTCGGAGACCCGGGATCGGACCGCGCTCCGATGCCCCGCCGGGCGGCCCCGGGCGAGGCTGGGGACATGGAAGGCACGACGGCGGGCCGGGCGGCCGACACGATCGGGTACCGGGAATCATCGGAGCCGCACACGGGGGAGGCACGATGAGCATCGCGACACGGATGCGGGACTCCCTGCGCCGGCTGCCCGCACTCCGGTCGAGCCCGTCGGAGGCGCCCACGCTCGTCGAACGGGCCGTCGCCCTCGGGCGGCGCAACCCCGTCGTCGTCGACGCGGTGCTGGCCGCCCTGCTCATCTGGGTCGCGGTCAGCTGGACCCTCGAGGGCAAGGGCGTCCGCTCCGACATGCGGATCGAGGCGCTCGTCGTCTCGGTGCTCGCGGCGCTGCCCGTGCCCCTGCGCCGGGTCCACCCGATGCCCGCCGCGATCGCGACCGCGGTCGTCGCGCTGGTCTGTTCCTTCGCGCTGCCCGGCACGATGGCCGCGTTCCTCCTGCCGTCGCTGGTCATGGGGTACTCGGCCGTGGCCTACGGGCCCCGCTGGGCCGGCTGGCTGGCGCTGGTCGTGCTCACCGTCGGGGTGTTCGGACCGTTCGTGGCACGTGGTCCCGCGGCGCTGTTCGCCTCCCCGGACATGACTCCGCTGGTGGCGCTGGCCCTGCTCGGCGCGATGGCGACGGTCCCGCTGCTGGTGTGGCTGCTCGGGTCGCTGCGCCGCGCCGCGCACCGCCGCACCCTGGACCTGCGCGAACGCAACCGGCTGCTGGAGGAGAGCCGCCGCCAGGAGGTCCGTCTCGAGCTGCTGGCCGAGCGGTCGCGGATCTCCCGCGAGGTGCACGACGTCGTCGCCCACTCGTTGTCCGGGATCATCGCCCAGGCCGACGGCGGCCAGTTCGCCGCGCAGCGCGACCCGGCGAAGGCCGTCGAGGTGCTCTCCGGCATCGCGTCGACGGGCCGGTCCGCGCTGTCCGACGTCCGCGGCTTGCTGTCGATGCTGCGCGACACCGGCCCGGACGACGACTCCGACACCGACCCGGCGCGTCCGCAGCCCGGCGTCGGCGACGTCCCCGCACTCGTCGAGCAGGTCCGCACCGGCGGGCTGCCGGTGGACCTGCGGACCGTCGGTACCCCGCGGGAGCTGCCGACCGGGCCCGGCCTGACCGTCTACCGGATCGTGCAGGAGTCGCTGACCAACGTCATCAAGCACGCGGGGACCGGCGTGCCCACCCACGTCGAGCTGCGGTGGACCACCGACGAGCTGACCGTGCGCGTCCACGACGAGGGCGCCCGCGGCCCCGTCCCCACCCCGCCGCGCGGCGGGCACGGCCTGACCGGCATGCGGGAGCGCGCCGCCCTGCACGGCGGCTCGGTCGAGGCCGGACCGCGCGCCGACGGCGGCTGGACGGTCCGGCTGCGCCTGCCCCTCACACCCCCGGCCCGAGGAGAACGGTGAACCCCGTACGACTGATGCTCGTCGACGACCAGGAGCTGGTCCGCACCGGCTTCGCGATGGTGCTCGACTCGTGCGACGACCTCGCCGTCGTCGCCCAGGCCGGCGACGGCGAGGCCGCACTCGCCGAGCTGGGCCGCACCGAGGTCGACGTCGTGCTGATGGACGTGCGGATGCCCCGCCTCGACGGCATCGCCGCCACCCGCCGGGTCGTCGCCGAGCACCCCGGGGTGCGGGTCCTGGTGCTCACCACCTTCGACCTCGACGAGTCCGTCACCGAGGCCATCGCCGCCGGTGCCAGCGGCTTCCTGCTCAAGGACGTGTCCCCGCAGGACCTCATCGAGGCCGTCCGCACCGTGCACCGCGGCGACTCGGTCGTCGACCCCGTCTCCACCCGGCGGCTGCTGCGCGCCACCCGGCCGCTGCTCACCGCGCCCGAGCCGGCCGCCGCGGAGCCGTCGGTGGACGCCGTCGCCGCGCTCGCCGACCTGACCCCGCGGGAGCGGGAGGTGCTCGTCCTCGTCGGCAACGGCCGGTCCAACGCCGAGATCCGGGCCGACCTCGTCGTCTCCGAGGCGACGGTGAAGACCCACATCGGACACCTGCTCGCCAAGACGCAGTCGCGTGACCGGGTACAGCTCGTCGCGCTGGCGTTCCGGGCGGGTCTGGTCAGCTGAACGGCGTGGTGAAGCCGGGGTGGTCGCGCAGGTTGACCTGGTCGCAGGTCAGCGCGAACGCGTCGACCTCCTCCGCCGACGGCGGCGTCGCCCGCGCCGCGAACTCCGCCAGCCCCCGGAAGTAGCGCTCCCGCGGTGCGCCGGGCACGAACAGGATGAGGAACCGCGCGTCGCTGTCCGGGCCGGTGCGGAACGCGTGCACCCCCCGGTGCGGGACGTGCACCAGGTCGCCCGGCCCGGCCTCGGTCCAGATGTCGCCGGTCATGACCCGCAGTGCGCCGTCGAGGACGTAGAAGCTCTCGGTGAACCCGGTGTGCAGGTGCGGCAGCGCGCCCGGGGAGTCCGCCGGGATCCACGACTCGAACAGCCCGAACCCGCCACCGACCTCCGCGCCGGGTGCGGCGAACCGGGTCCACGAGCCGGTCGGTGAGGTCACGGCGCGTTCGGTGGTCGCGGCGGGGCGCCACACCGCGCCGGGCTCGGGGAAGCTCACGCACCGACCGTAGCGGCCCGACCGGGCGTCCCGGCGCGGCGGCCGGTCGCCACCCACGCGGGCCGTGGGGGAGCACCGGGGCGGCGCGGGCCCCTCGGTATCGTCGTGGGCGCTGCCGGAGGCGTCCGGCCGTGGTCGGAGCGGAGAGTGGGGTGAGGCACGTGCGCGTCCTCGCCCCGATGGCGTTGCTGGTCCTGGCCCTGGTGCTGTGCGCGGGCCCCGCCGTCGCGACCGCCCCGGGCGCCCACGGCACCACCCCGGCGGTCGTCGTCGGCTCGGACTGCTCGCAGCACCCGCTCACGCTGATGCACGCGGGGGACTGCGAGCAGGCCCCCCGCCGCGACGACGACGTGCCCGTCCCGTCGCTGCTGCCGGTCGCCGTGGTCGCCGTCCTGGCGGCCGGGCACACCGGCACCGCGCCGCCCGCCGCACCGGAACGGACGCTGTGCGCGCCGTCGCCGGTGAAGCACCTCTGCGTGGACCGCAACTGAGGCGTGCGGTCACCCCGCCACCGCGTCCCCGCACCCGTTCCGACCCGGCCACCGCGCCGGGCCCCGTGGAGGAAGACTCCCGATGACCCGCAACGTCAAGATCTCCCTGGCCGTCGTCGGCGCGTTCGCGCTGATCGTCGCCGCGCTGCTGTTCGCGACGCGGCCCGGCACCCCGGAGACCGGCGCCGCCGCCGGTGCGCCCGACACCCTCGTCACCGCCGACGCCGCCCGCCTCAACGACGCCCCGAACGCCTCGGCCACCCTGGTCGAGTTCGCCGACTTCCAGTGCCCCGCCTGCGGCCAGGTCCAGCCGATCATGGACCAGCTGGTGCAGCAGTACGGCGACCGCGTGCAGTTCGTGTTCCGCAACTTCCCGCTGCCGATGCACCAGAACGCCGAGGCCGCCGCGCTCGCCGGTGAGGCGGCCCGCGCCCAGGGCGCGTTCCACCCGATGTACGAGCGCCTGTTCCAGACCCAGCGCGACTGGTCCGAGTCCCCGGACGCGGCGACGGTGTTCCGCGGCTACGCCCAGGACCTCGGCCTCGACCTGAACGCCTACGACGCCGCCGTCGCCGACCCGGCGACCGCCGCGAAGATCCAGGCCGACAAGGACGCCGGGCTCGCCGCCGGCGTCGAGGGCACCCCGACGATCTTCGTCAACGGTGAGAAGGTGCAGCTCCGCTCGGTGCAGGACATCACCGACGCCCTCGACGCCGCGGTGAACCGGTGAGCGTCCCCGCCGCGGCGCGGACCGAGGAGTTCTCCCGCGTCACCACCGGCGCCCCGGCCGTGCCGGGGCCGGTGCCGCGGTTCCTGCCGTGGCTGCTCGTCGTCGGCGGCGCGCTGGGGCTGATCTCGGCGTTCACGCTGACCGTCGAGCGCATCGAGCTGCTGATCGACCCGGCCTACACGCCGTCGTGCAGCATCAACCCGGTGCTGTCCTGCGGGTCGGTCATGACGACCCCGCAGGCGGCGTTCTTCGGGTTCCCGAACCCGCTGCTCGGGATCGGGGCGTTCGCGGTCGTGGTGACGACGGGTGCGGCCCTGCTGGCCGGGGCCCGCTTCCCGCGCTGGTGGTGGGTGGGGCTGACGGCCGGGTCCGCGCTCGGCGTCGTCTTCGTGCACTACCTGATCGTCCAGAGCCTGTACCGGATCGGCGCGCTCTGCCCGTACTGCATGGTCGTGTGGGCCGTGACGATCCCGATCTTCTGGTACTCGCTGCTCGCGACCCTGGACGCCCTCGGCGGCGGCGCGCGTGCGCTGCACGCCCGGATCACCGGCTACCACGCGGTGCCGGTGGTGCTGTGGTTCCTGGTGGTCGTCGGGCTGATCCTGCAGCGCTTCTGGACCTACTGGTCCTCGCTGCTCTGAACCGGCCCGCGGGGCCGGGGACGTGCGTCCCCGGCCCCGCGACGGTCAGCGCTCGCCGGTGGTCCGTTCCTCCGCGACCCGCTCCCGGGCCGCCGGCTCCCCGGCGGGCCGCTCCTCGAGGGCCCGGTCCTCGGAGCGCGCCGCGCCGTCCTCGCGGGTCTCGCTCAGCTCGGACCTCAGGATGCGGGTGGACCGGCCCACCGAGCGGGCCAGGTCGGGCAGCTTCTTCGCGCCGAACAGCAGCACGACGACCAGCAGGACGACGAGCAGCTGGGTCGGTCCGGGTGGGGTCATCGGATCCTCTCCTTCTCCTGCCGGGCGTCCGCGGCGCGGATCCCCAGCACGTGACGCAGGTACAGCGGCCGCGTCGCGGCCACACACGACAGGAACGGCAGCACGACGGCCGCCAGCAGCGGCCACACCGCGGGCGGTGGCGCCGCCATCCCGAACAGGGGGGCGAGCGGGGTGAACGGCACCGCCAGCCCGGCCAGGACCACGGCCGTCACCGTCGCCACCACCGGCCGCGCGGCGCGCCCGGCCCGGGTCCGCAGCAGGAGCAGCACCAGTACCTGGGACAGCACCCCCTCCATGAACCAGACGGCCTGGAACACCGCCTGCTCCTGCGGGGTGTCCAGGCCCAGGAAGCGCCACACCGCCCAGAACGTGACCAGGTCGAACGCCGAGGCCAGCGGCCCGAGGACCGCCATGAACCACAGCATCCCGCGGGTGTCCCAGCGCCGGGGCCGCGCCGTCCAGCCCGGCTCGACCCGGTCGAACGACAGCGACAGCGCGGCCACCCCGAACAGCACGCCCTGCAGCAGCAGCTGCGCGGGCAGCAGCGGCAGGAACGGCAGCACCGCCGAGGCGACCAGCACCGACAGGGCGTTGCCGACGTTCAGCGCCGCGGTCACGGTCAGGTAGCGGGTGGCGCGGCCCAGGGTCCGCCTGCCCTCCTCGACCGCGGAGACGACGACGTCGGGGCTGCGGTCGGCCAGCACGATGTCCGCGGCCGCCCGGGCGGCGGGCACCGCTCCGTCGACGCCGATCCCGACGTCGGCGATCCGCAGCGCGCCGACGTCGTTGAGGCCGTCGCCGAGGAACCCGACGGTGTGCCCGCGGGCCTGCAGCGCGGCGACGACCCGCTCCTTGTGCAACGGCCCGAGCCGGGTGAACAGGGTGGTGCGTGCCACCGCGCGGGTCAGCGCGACGTCGTTGAGTGCATCGAGCCCGGCGCCGTCGAGCACCCCGGTGACCGCGATCCCGGCCCGCGCGCACACCTGCTCGGCGACGGCGGTGTCGTCGCCGGTCAGGACCTTCACCGCGACGCCCTGCTCGGCGAAGCGCTCCACCGCGCGGGCCGCGGACTCCCGCACCGGGTCGACCATCCCGACGAAGCCCAGCAGCAACAGGTCGCGCTCGGGGTCGTCGTCGTCACCGGCGCCGAGCGGACGCAGCAGCGGTGTCCGGCGGGTGGCGACGGCGACGACCCGCAGCCCGGTCGCGCGGTGCCCGGCCGCGGCGTCGGCGGCCGCGGCCCGCAGCGACGCGGTCAGCTCCACGGCCCCGCCGTCGCGGGCGATCCGGGTGCAGCGGGGGAGCACGGTGTCCGGGTCGCCCCGCACGATCACCAGCTCGCCGGGGTCGTGCGCGTCGCGCAGCACCATCGCCGAGCGCCGCCGGGAGTGGTCGAAGGGCAGCTCCTCGACCCGGGTGAGCAGGCCGTGGGCCAGCAGCGCCGACCCGTCCCGGTCGGCGGCGGACACGGCGTCGTCGAGGCCGTCGCGCGGGGTGGTCTGGAAGCGCACCGCGACCGCGGCCGCGTCGGCCGGGGCGGGGTCGGGGCGGCCGTCGACGTCGACGGAGTGGGTGAACACCACCCGGTCCTCGGTGAGCGTGCCGGTCTTGTCCAGGCAGGCGACGTCGATCGAGCCGAGGTCGTGGATGGCCTCCGGGCGGGTCACCAGCACCCCGGACTCGCGCAGCCGGGACGCGCCGCGCAACAGCGTGGTCCCGACGATCAGCGGCAGCAGCTCCGGGGCCAGGCCGACCGTCACGACGACGGCGAACAGCAGCGCCTGCCGCACGTCACCGGACACCTCGACGTTCACCAGCAGCACCAGCGGCGCCGCGAGCAGCATGCAGCGCACCAGCGCCCGGCGCACCGACCGCAGACCCCGGTCCACCTCGGACTCCGGACGGGGACGGCGGCCGCGCCCGGCCAGCTCCTCGGTGTGGGTGTGCGCCCCGGTGGCCAGCACGACCGCCGTCGCGGTGCCGCGGACCACGGTGCTCCCGGCGAACAGCAGCGCCGGGTGCGCGGTGACCGGGCCGTCGTCGGTCCCCGCCCGCGACGGCCGTCGCCGCGGCGCCGGACGCGGCTCCCGCGACGACGGCGGTGCCTTCGCCACCGGCAGCAGCTCCCCGGACAGCGACGACTGGTCGACCAGCAGGTCCCGGGCGTGCAGCAGCCGCGCGTCGGCCGGCACGGGGTCGCCCGCGCCGAGCAGCACGACGTCGCCGGGCACCAGGTCCTCAGGCGGCACCTCGCTGTCCCGCGGTGCGGTCCCGGGGGCCGGGCGGCGGCGGACCGTCACGGTGGTCGCGGCGTGCGCGCGCAGCTCCCGCGACAGCCGGTCGCTGCGGGCGGCGTGCCACAGGCGCAGCCCGACGCCGAGCGCGGCGACGACGAGCACCAGCGTCGCGCTGCCGGGGCTGCCCGCGACGGCGAGCAGCACCCCGAGCACGGTCATCAGGCCGGAGAACGGGCCGGCGAGCGCGCGGCGGGCCCACACGGCCGCGCCCGGGCGCCGGACGGCATCGGTGGCGTTGTCGCCGTGGGCGTGCAGGCGTAGTGCGGCGGTGTCCTCGCACAGTCCGCGGCGCGAGGACTCCAGGCCCCGGAGCAGCGCGAACGCGTCGGCGCCCGCCCAGTGCCGCAGCGCGGGCCCGCCGGGCGTGACGGGCGGACCGGCCGACGGGGGCGGTGGCCGCGCCGCGGCACCGTCGCGCCCGATCGTCCGGTCCAACGGTGCCCCTCCGGTCCCCGGCACCGCGTCCGGCGCCGCCCGGTACGGTAACAGTTGCGTAAGTGACGCAACTGTCTGGAGGCCCGGTGGAGACCGCCCCCGAGGACCCGCAGCCCCTCGACGCCGAGCTGCTGGCCGACGCGGCCGCGGCGTTCGGGATGCTCGCCGCGACCTCGCGGCTGCAGATCGTCTGGCTGCTCGCCGACGGCCCGCGCGACGTCGGCACCCTCGCGACGATCCTCGGCCAGCCGGTGGCGGCGGTGAGCCAGCACCTGGCGAAGCTCAAGCTCGCCGGGCTGGTCCGCGCCCGCCGTGAGGGCCGCCACCAGATCTACGTCGTCGCCGACGCCGGCATGGTCGAGGTGGTCCGGACCGTGGTGGCCGCGCAGGACCGCAGGCGTGAGCCGGACGCCGTGCGCGGGCGGGGGATCGGGTGACGCCGCCGCCGGGTCCGGTGCCCCCGGACCGTCCGCGTCCGGACCGGGCCGGCGCACCCCGTGTCCCCGGCGTCCCGCCGGCTCCGGGCGCGCCGCGGACCGGGACCCGGCGTGCGGCGCCGCGTGACACCCGGTCGCCGGGCGCGTGGCCCCGTTCCGGCGGCCCGCCGGCGGCGCGCCCCGGCGCCCCGGCCGGTCCCCGTCCGTCGCGCGCGGTCCCCGGTGCTCCGTCGGGCGGCCCGGCGCGCCCCGGCGATCGGCCCGCGTCGGCCGGCCCGCGGGCCCGGCCCGCCGACCCCGGTGCCCGCCCCACCACCCCGATGCGCCCGGTCGCCCCCTGGCCGCGCGCCGAGCAGGGCGCCCCCGCCCCGCGGCGGCACCGCGTCCGCGGTCTCGTCGCGGCACTGTCGGTCGCGGTCTTCCTCGCCACCGGCGCCGGCTGGGCCATGGTCGGCGGCACCAGCGGTCTGACCACCGCGGACGTGACCGGACCGCACGTGGCAGACGGCGCGACCGACATCCTGCTGGTCGGCAGCGACTCCCGGGTCGACGCCCGCGGCAACCCGCTGCCCCGCGAGGTCCTCGACGCCCTGGACGCGGGCGACGCCGACGGCCAGGACAACACCGACACCCTGATGCTGGTCCGCATCCCGGACGACCCCGACCTCGGCGCCTCCGCGGTGTCGATCCCGCGCGACTCCTGGGTCGACGTCCCCGGCCTCGGCAAACACAAGATCAACTCTGCGCTGGCGCGCGGGGCGGCGATCGCCCGGCCGGACCTGATCCGGCGGGGGCTGAGCGGGCCGGACCTGGAGCGGGAGGCCAACGCCGCGGGCAGCAGGCTGCTCGTGCGCACCGTCGAGGAGCTCACCGGCGTCTCGATCGACCACTACGCCCAGGTCAACCTGGCCGGGTTCGCCGAGATCACCCGTGCGCTCGGCGGCGTCCCGGTGTGCCTCAGGGCCCCGGTGCGCGACAGCTACTCCGGCGCGGACTTCGCCGCGGGCCCGCAGACCGTGCAGGGCGCCCGGGCCCTGCAGTTCGTCCGGCAGCGGCACGGCCTGCCCGAGGGGGACCTCGACCGGGTCCGTCGCCAGCAGGCGTTCCTCGCGGGGCTGACCCACCGGCTCCTGTCGGCGGGCACCCTCACCGACCCGACGGCCGTCGCCGACCTGATGCAGGCGGTCAACGGTGCCGTCGTGCTCGACCAGGGCTGGGACCTCACCTCGATGCTCGCCCACGCCGCGCAGCTGCGCGGTGACCGGGTCACCTTCCGCACCGTCCCCACCGGCCGGGCCGACTACCGGACCGGCGGCGAGGGCGTCGCGGTGGAGGTCGACCCGGGGGAGGTCACGGCGTTCTTCGCCGGGCTGACCGCGCCCGGGGCACCGGCCGAGCCCGGGGACGGCGACGACGCGGACTCCGCCGCGCCGGCGACACCGGCCCCGGCCACGACAGAGAGCGGGGCGGGACGGGCCGCGGCGCCCCGGGGTGACCCGACCCCGGCCGCCGACACCCAGCCCGAGCTGACCGCCGACGGGGTGCCCTGCGTCGACTGACGCGGCCCCGTCACCCCGGCCGAGGAGCCTCCCATCACCGAGATCATCGACTTCCTGACCTCCGTCCCGTTGTGGGTGGTGGTGCTCGTCGCGGGGCTGGTCACCCTCGGCGAGACCACGATCGGCGTCGGGCTGGTCCTGCCCGGCGAGACCGTGCTCATCGCCGCCGCGATGGCCGTCCCGGACGTCCCGGCCGCGGTGCTGGTCACCGGCGTGGTCGCGGTCGCCGCCGCCTGCGGCGACGCGATCGGCTACGCGATCGGCCGCCGTTTCGGCCCGCGGCTGCGCGAGTCGCGGATCATCGGCCGGATGGGCCGCGACGCCTGGGACGACGCCGCCCGCACCCTGCGCCGCTGGGGCCCGTGGGCGGTACTCGGCGCCCGGTTCCTGCCGGTGGTGCGCACGATGACCCCGGCCGCGGCGGGGGCGTCCGGGCTGCCGCTGCGGCGGTTCCTGCCCGCCGTCGTCGTCGGGGCGACGGTCTGGTCGGCCGTGCACGTGACCGCCGGGTTCCTGCTGCGCGAGGCCGCCGAGCAGTTCGAGAAGGCCTTCGGGATCGCCGGCTGGGTGGTCCTGGCGGTCGTGGTCGTCGCCGGCGTCGTCGGGTGGCGGGTGCGGCGTCGTCGCGCCGAGGCCCGCCGGGCCGCCGCCCGCGAGACCGTCGCCGCCCTGGCCGAGGAGCGCCGCGACGCCGCCTGATGCCGGTCGTGCTGCACCGGGTGCGGGCTCGGACCGGCGACGGCAGGATGGCCGGGGTGAAGGCAGCCGGCTACTCCCGTGAAGGCACCGCCCGCGACGTCCTGACCGTCGGTGAGATCGACACCCCGGAGCCCGGCCCGGGCCAGGTCCGGGTCCGTGTCCGCATCTCGGCGGTCAACCCGACCGACACCAAGACCCGCGACGGCACCACGTCACGGCCCTTCGACGGGGTCCGCGTCCCGCACCAGGACGGCGTGGGCGAGATCGACGCCGTGGGGGAGGGGGTCGACCCGTCCCGGGTCGGGCAGCGGGTCTGGACCTGGCTCGCGTCGCCGGGCGGCGCCGGCGGCGCCGCGCTCGCCGAGTGGGGCACCTGCGCGCAGTACACGGTGCTGCCGGCCGAGCAGGCCACCGTGCTGCCCGACGGCGCGCCGGACGACCTCGGCGCCTGCCTGGGCGTCCCGGCGATGACCGCCTACCACTGCCTGTTCGCCGACGGCCCGGTCGCCGGACGGACGGTGCTGGTCACCGGCGGTGCGGGCGCGGTCGGGCACTACGGCATCCAGCTCGCCCGCTGGGCCGGGGCGACCGTGGTGACCACCGTGTCCGGTCCGGAGAAGGCCGAGCTGGCCCGGGCCGCCGGCGCGCACCACGTCGTCAACTACCGCGACGGCGACCCCGGCGCCGCGATCCTCGACGCCGCCGGACCGGTCGACCGGATCGTCGAGGTCTCGCTCGCCCAGAATCTGGCGCAGGACCTCGCGGTGCTGCGCAACGGGGGCGCTGTCGTCTCCTACGCCGCCACCCCGCAGGACCCGTCGATCCCGGTCCGCGCGCTGATGGGGGCGAACGCGGTGCTGCGGTTCGCGCTGCTCTACACCGTGCCCCGCCCGGTGCTGGCCGACGCGGCCCACGGGCTGGGCGTCGCGGCCGCGCACGGAGCGCTGACCCCGCTGCCGGTCACCCGGTTCGGGATCGACGACGTCGTCGCCGCGCACGAGGCCGTCGAGGCGGGGACGACGGGCAAGGTCGTGGTCGACCTCTGACCGGTTCCGGTCGGCCACCCCCGCCGGTCCGGCGCGCCCTCAGCGCCGGATCGGCGGGTTCCGGTCGCGCCGGGCCAGCAGCACGGCGGCCCCCGCCGCGACGACGACGAGCCCGGCCAGCAGCAGCGACCAGCCCAGGATCGACGGCGCGTTCGGATCGGTCGAGATCACCGAGGCGTTGATCTGCGAGACCTCACCGGGGACGAACTCCCAGGTGACGGTGCCGCCGTCGGTCTCGCCGTCGGACTCGACGACCTCGCCGGGAAAGCTCATCGCGAGCCGCACGTCGGCCCGGTCCACCGGCATCGTGGTCAGGTCGGCGCGTCCCTGCACGGCGATCCGCTCCCCGACCCGGCGCAGCTCCAGGTTCGCCCGTCCCGACGCGTTCCCGCCGAGCAGGTTCAGCTGCGAGACCTGGGCGAAGGTCAGGTTCTCGAAGGCCGCACGGGTGCCGACGAAGCCGTCCTGGTCGTACGGCGACAGCTCGACCTCGCCCGCGAGGTCGGCCGGGACCTCCATCTGCGGGCCGCGGCCGTCCGGCGCGCCCTCGGGCGTCGCGACGACGATCGTGCCGTCGACGGTGTCGTCCGGCTGCACGGCGAGGGCCACCTGGACCCGGGTGCAGCCGGTCAGCGCGAGGAGGGCCAGCACCGCGAGCAGCACGAGCGCACGCGTCCGGGATCGACGGCGTGCGGGTGGCGCGGTGCGGTGCGGCGGCATGGCGTCATCGTGCCACCCGGGTACGACGGTCCCGGCGTCACTCGGGGGCGTGTGTCGGGTGATCCGTGGGAAGCAGCGGCAGCTCGCGCCCGAGCACGGCGAACGGGCGCGGGTCCCCGGTGAACAGGTGCTCGCGCAGCACGTCGACGAACCCGGCACGACGGTAGAGCCGCCACGCCCGGCCGGGCGTGGCGCGGCCGTACTCGGGGGTGGACAGCAGCATCCGGGCCCGGGCGGCGTCGCGGGCCAGCGCCCGCAGCAGCGACTCGCCGATGCCCGAGCCCTGTGCCTGCGGGTGGACGTGCAGCTCGGTCAGCTCGAAGTAGTCGGTCAGCCAGTCGGCGCTCACGGCCCCGGGCTCCCCGCGACGGGCGCGCAGCCCGCGGCGGACCTCCTCGAACCACCACTGCCCGGGGCCGCCCCAGTAGCCGTAGCCGATGCCGGTGAGCCGGTCCTGCGCGTCGAGCCAGCCGACCGAGCGCCAGCCCGGCCGGTAGGAGTGCTCGAGCCACAGCGAGCGGCGCTGGCGTGCGGTCGACCGCGGGTAGCCCATCGCGGTGACGTAGACGTCGATCGCCTCGCCCAGCCGGTCGGCGAAGTCGCTGCGGCCGAGGCCGACCAGGCGCGCACGCGACGGTGCGGCGGTCACCGCGAGCACCGGCCCCGGTGGGGACCGCACGCCCGCGCCGGGGCGGGGTCGGTGTCCGGGTACATGCCCCCATCACACCACGTCCGGCCGGTCCCGGCGGGTCCGGACCGGGCACCCCGCCGCGGTGCCGGTGGGTGAGTGGCGCCACCCGGTCGCCCGACTTGACGCGACGATCGAACACGCGTTCTACTGACGTACGTCGAACGCGCGTTCGACACCGGGGCGTCCGGTGGGCGGAGTGGGGGAAGCACCCCGTCGCCGGGCGTCCCGGAGACCGATTCCGGTGGTGGGAACCGAGGCCCGGCCACCGGGTGGAGGGCGTGGTGATGCCAGTGGGCGGCTTCTCGCGTTTGTTCCGGTCCCGCCAGCCGGCGGCGATCGACGTGCGCTGGCAGAACGGTGAGCCGGTCGAGTTCTCGCGGCGTCCGTCGCGCCGCGGGGAACATTTCCTGGTCACCGGGGTTCGAGACCAGTGGATCGAGGAGTCCCCGTGGCCGTTCCCGTCGCCGATGCCGGTGGGCGGGGACCGGCTGAGCTGTTGGCGGGTGCTCGCCCGGTCGGTGCAGGACCCGCAGGAGCCGCCGCGCGAGGTGGTGCTGCGGATGCGGTCCGGTCCGGGCGTGTGGGACCTGGTGAAGGTCGACTGAGAGGTGCGGGAGATGCGGGAGGTGCGCGTGCGGAGCAGGACGATGGAACTGGACCTGGCGCTGCCGTCGCCGCGGTCCGCCGGGGCGCGACGGCCGGGCGACGCCCCGGCGGGCGCCGCGCGGCCGGAGCGGCGGTCCGGCCGGGTGCGGCCGGTCGCCGACGGGTTGTGGCCGCTGGACTGCGGCGCGGCCCGGGGCGCGGGACGGGCCGCCGACCGTACGGGGGCCGCCGCCGGGGCGGCGCCGTCCCGGCGGGGGAGCGGCCGGACCGGTGCGGACCCGGCCGGGACCGGGTGCACCGGCCGGCCGGGCCGGGCCGGGGAGACCGGCGCCGCCGGCCGGTCCGGGCAGGTGATCCCCCTGCCGGGCGCGCCCGTGCCGTCGGACGGGGGCGCCCCGCAGCGGACCGGGAGCACCGCACGGTCGGCCGGGGGCACGGCCCGTCCGGCCGGGAGCGCTGCCGGGGCGGACAGGAGCGCTGCCGGGTCGGACGGGGGCGCGGCCCGTCCGGCCGGGCCGGCGCCCCTCCGGTCGCCTGCGCCCGCCCCGCCGTCGCGGGACGCGCTCGGGCTGCTGCGCCAGGCCGCCGAGCAGCTCGCCGAGGCGCACCGGGAGACCGAGCCGCTGCGCCGCTACCCGGCCGCCTACCTCGCCGCGCTGCGTGCCGGGGCGGCGGTGCTGGCGATGCGGGCCCGGCCCCGGACCCGCCGGGGCGCCCCGCGCGACGTCTGGCGGCTCCTCGCCGAGGTCGCTCCGGAGCTGGAGGAGTGGGCGGCGTTCTTCGCCGGGTGCTCGCGGCTGCGGATCGAGGCCGAGGCGGGGATCGGGCGGCACGTCGACCGGCGCGCCGCCGACGACCTGCTGCGCCAGGCCGAGCAGTTCGTGACCCGGGTGCAGCTGCTGCTGCCCCGGTGAGGTCCGTCCGCCGGGACGGCGGGCCGCACGGGGGAGCGGATCGGCGGACGGAGGAGAACGGGAGCGGACGGGGCCGAGGACGGGCCGGTCAGGCCGAGGCGGCGGGGCGCGAGGCGCTGCGCAGCACCCGGCCCAGCAACGCGGTGAACACCGCGGAGATCTCCCGGGCGCCCGGGGTGTCCCACGCCTGGATCGGCAGGCAGGCGCCCTGGGCCTGCTGGACCGCCGAGCGGTCGGGCAGGACGCTGTTGAACACCAGGGGGCCGAACAGCTCGCGCAGCTCCGAGATCCGGAACTCGTGCTCGGTGTTGCGCGGGCGCACCCGGTTGACCAGCACACCCAGCGGCTGCAGGCGGTCGTTGGATCGCTCGCGCTCGGTCTGGACCGCGTCGAACGCGCGCTGCACGCCGGACACCGAGAACATCGTCGGGTCGGTCACCAGGATCGCCCGGTCCGCGGCGGACAGCGCGCTGCGGGTCAGCTGCCCCAGCGACGGCGGGCAGTCCACGATCACCAGCCGGTAGCGCTCCTCGGCGTGCTCGGAGCCACCGGAGTCGTCGGTGATCAGCTCGCCGGCCAGCCGCTGCAGGGCGCGGTCCAGCCGGTACAGCTGCGCCGCCCCCGGGTCGGGGTGGTTGTGCCGCTCGGTCTGCTCCGCGCCGACCAGCACGTCGAGGCCCTCGCCCCACGCCGACGGCGCGATGGCCCGTTCGACGACCGCGCGGCGCGGCTCGTCCAGCACGTCGGCGACGGTCGCCGTGGTGGGCTCCGGGTCGAGCGCGGTGGTGGCGTTGGCCTGCGGGTCGAGATCCACCACGAGGGTGGAGACGCCGTGCCGCTGCGCCGCGCCGGCCAGACCCAGTGCGACCGTGGTCTTGCCGACGCCACCCTTGAGACTGAGCGTGGCGACGACCTGCACCCACCCAACCTACCGTGCGGTCCGGCACGGTCGCCGAGCGGAGTGCAGGTGATCGTCGGGCGACCGGTCGTGGGCGTCCCGGCGGGCGGGCGGGCCGGGCACCGGCGGGGGCCACTAGTCTCGGTGCCGTGGGATCGCCGACACGCGAGCAGGCCGGAGCAGCGCGCGGGGCCGCCGTGTTCCGGGTGCTGGACAGGGAGATCGACCGTGTCCGCCGGGACACCGGGGCCGCGCCCCGGGTGCTCGACGTCGGCGGGGGCAGCGGCACCTGGGCGGTGCCGCTGGCGATCGCCGGCTGCGCGGTGACCGTCGTCGACACCAGTCCCAACGCGCTGGCGACGCTGGCCCGGCGCGCCGGTGAGGCCGGCGTGACCGACCGGATCACCCCGGTGAACGGCGACGTCGACACCCTCGCCGAGGTCGCCCCGGCCGACGGCGCCGACCTCGTGCTGGGACACGGGCTGCTCGAGGTCGTCGACGGACCGGGCCGGGTGCTCGCCGCGCTCGCCGCGGCCGCCGCCCCGGGCGGGGCGGTGTCGGTGCTGACGGTGGGGCGCTACGGCGCGTTCATCGGGCGACTGGCCACCGGCCGGCTCGCCGAGGCCCGTGCCCTGCTCACCGACCCCGAGGGCCGCACCGGTACCGACGACCGGCTGCTGCGCCGGTTCGACGCGCACCGGCTGCAGGAGCTCACCGCCGAGACGGGACGGCTGCGGACCGAGATCCTGCAGGGTGACGGCACCCTCGAGGCCTGGCTGCCCGGCCCCGGCCAGGAGGGCGAGGCGGCGGGCCGCGACGAGCGCGACGAGCTGGACGCGCTCGCGTCGCAGGTCGGCGCCCTCGCCGAGGTCGCCCCGCGGTTGCATCTGCTCGCCCGGCGGTACTGACACCCGTCCCCGTCGCCGGTGTCCGACGGTCGCCGTCCGGCTGCCGTCGGTGACCGGTCGTCCGGCGTTCACCCGGCTGCCCACCCCCGTCCGGGTGGGTCTGCGACAGTCCGGGTGAGCGACGACACGCCGCGCCACGCCGTCCGCTCGACGATCAGCCGAGCGGGTTGGACGGTCCGGGTGGTCGCGGCACGATTCGCCTCGTACTCTGGACATCAGACGCCCAGGTTGGGGCGCCCGTCGTACCGGCCGGGGCGAGGAGGCCCGGGCCGAATGCGGCCTACCGTCCGATTACGTGTGCCGGAGGTGAAGGCATGCCGCTCTCCGAGCACGAGCAGCGCCTGCTCGAACAGATCGAACGCGCCCTCTACCAGGAGGACCCCAAGTTCGCGTCCTCGGTCAGCGGTAGCCGGCGGAGCAAGCCCGCCCGGCGCCGCCGGATCCAGGGCGCCGTCCTGTTCGTGGTGGGCCTCGTGCTGCTCGTCGCCGGGATCCCCTTCCGGGCACTCTGGCTCGGCGACCTGCCGATCCTGAGCATCGTCGGCTTCCTCGCCATGCTCGGCGGCGCGCTGCTGGCGGTCACCTCGATCGGCGCCCGTCGCGGCGGCGAGGACACGACCGGTCAGGGCGGGGCCGCCCCGAAGGACAAGCAGTCCGGCGAGAGCGGCGGTGGCTTCACCGGCCGTATGGAGGAGCGCTTCCGGCGCCGCTTCGAGCAGGAGTGACACGGGGCGGCCCACGTGGCCGCCCGTACGACACCCGGCGGGGCGGGACACCGATGCGGTGGCCCGCCCCGCCGTCGTGTGTCCGGCGTCGGCCGTCCGCTGTACCGGCGTCGGGCCCTGGTGTCACCGGGGACGGGAGCCCGGCGATCGGGACCGGCCCGCGCCGTCCGACGGCCGCCGACCGGACGACGCCGCCGACCGGATGCCGGGCGCTGATCCGGGGGTGCCGGGGGCTGCGAACCCCGTGCCGCGGTGGGCGGGTCGGCCGTGCGCGCCGGGCGGGTCAGCCGCGCTCGGCAGGTTCCCCGGCCGTGTCGGCGGCGCCGTCGTCGGACGTCGGGTCGTCGTCGGACGGGCGGCGCCCGCGCCGGACCGCCTCCGGCACCACCGAGGCCGGCAGCACCCGGGCCCGCAACGACGTCCCGCCGGCCGCGATCGCCGTCCGCACCTCGTCCACCAGGCCGTCGAGCGTGCCGGGCTCGGGCAGCATCCCGCCGTACCAGCTCGCCTCGACCCGGCCCGCGAGCTCCCGCAGCGCCTCGGCGGGGCGCCCGGACAGGCCGTGCCGCTCGGTGATGCGGTCGGCGGCCGCGCGGACGGTGTCCCCGGGCGGCACCGGGACCCCGTGGTCGCGGGAGGCGGCCAGGACCTCGTCCCATGCCGCCGCCGCAGCGCCGTCGCCGCCCGCCCGGGCCAGCCCGGCCCGGCGGGAGTACTGGTGCCGGCGCCACAGGCCCGGGGTCAGCACGACCGCGAGCACCGCGGCCGCCAGCAACAGCGCCACGACCAGCGGCCACCACGACCCGGTCGCGGCCGTCGGCCGGTCGGCCGCCTGCTCCTCGGTGGGCGGAGGCTCCGGGGTGGGGCCACCGGCCTCGGGGGGCGGCGGCGTCGCGGACGGCTCGGGCTGCGGGGTCTGCTCGGCGGCGGGCGTGCCGCCGTCCTGCTCCCGGGCCTGCTGGACGTAGGCCGGGTCGATGGTGCGGCCGTCGGCGAGCGGGGTCGGGTCGAAGGTCATCCAGCCGTAGCCGGGGAACCACGCCTCGACCCAGGCGTGGGCGTCCTCGGTGGTGATCGTGCGGGCCCCGGAGCCGTCGGCGTCGCCTGCGGTGAAACCGACCGCCACCCGGGCCGGGACGCCGACGGCGCGCAGCATGACCGCCATCGCCGAGGCGTACTGCTCGCAGTAGCCGGTCCGGCCGCGGGTCAGGAAGTCGACCAGGGCGTCGCCGTTGCCACCCGGCGCGGTCGCCAGGCTGTAGGTGAACGGGGAGCCGGGCCCGGTGAAGTGGTCCTCCAGCGCCATCGCCCGGTCGAACGGCGTCGTGGCCCCGGCGGTCACCTCCCGGGCGATCGCGGTGACCCGCGGATCGACACCGTCGGTGTCGAGGTAGGAACGGTCGACCGTGGTCGGCCCGGACGCCGCGCGCAGCTGGTCGGCCGACGGCTCCGGCAGCCGCATCGACTGGGTCCAGCCGTCCTCGGACTGTGCGCGCTCGCTGTAGACGATGCCGCCGTCGGCGTCGTAGGCCCAGCTCGGTGAGTTCACCGCGATCCGGGTCGGGTCGCCGAACACCGGCAGCCAGTAGTCGCGGAAGCCCAGGTTGTCGACCTGCACGTCCTGGGACGCGGCCGGCCCGGAGGTCGACGGCGGCAGCGGCCCGGTCAGCGGCACGCCCGGCAGCGGGCGCCCCGCCTTCCAGCCCTCCTGCGGCACGTAGGACTGCAGGGTGAGCGCGCGCAGGTAGGTCGGGGTCTGCAGACCCCGGACGCTGAACAGCGGCCGCGGCTCGCTGCGGGTCAGCTGTCCGCGCAGCGAGGTGAACGGGTTCAGCCCGATCGAGCCGTCGGCGTCGCCCCCGGTCCCGCCGGTGGCGTCGAAGCGCCCCGAGGTTCCCACCGACGATGCCAGCAGTCCCGCCAGCAGCGAGCCCACGACGGCGACCGCGACGACCGCGGCCCCGGCCGGGATCTGCCGCAGCCGGTCCGGGCGCAGGAGCAGCAGCACGCCGTAGCCGAGCGTCGCCGCGACCACGGCCCACCAGGGCAGCAGGTCCGGCTGCAGCGCCGTCGGCACCGCGAACACCACCAGCAGCGGCACCCCGGCCGCGGCCGGGGCGGCCACGGTCACCGCGAGCCCGAACACCGCGATCGCGATCGTGCCGAACCCGAGGGTGACCAGCAGCAGGATCTCCGGGCTCGCCGCGACCGGCGGCAGCCCGCTGTCGATCTGCTGCCCGGCCCCGCCGAGCAGGCCCGACAGCTCGCCGAACGCCGACGGCCCGGGGAGCACCCCGAGCACGCCGCTGCCGGTGAACCACGCGGTCACCAGCAGGACCAGGGCCAGCAGCTGGCCGGGCGCGACCAGCCAGGCCCGCAGCGGCAGCAGCAGGCCGCCGACCAGCGAGACCAGCACGACCGCGACGGCGGCGTGGGCGAACCAGGTCGCGCCCTGCACGACCGAGCTCATCGCCGTCCCGGCGAGCAGCACCGCGACGACCGTCGCGACCGGTCCCAGCACGACCGTCCAGGCCGGGGCACCCGGTGTCCGGCCCGCGGGTGCGGCGTCGGGGACGGGCGCGGCGGGCGGCGGCGCGGGCCGGACGGGGGGCCGGGTCGGCGCGCTCATCCGGTCGCCCCCGCGATACCGGGCGAGCCGCAGGCGTCCGCCCAGGCCCGCTGGACGGTCATGTCGGAGGTGACGACGGTGGCGTGCCACCCGGCACGGCGGAGCGCGGCCGCCGCGACCGACGCCGGGCGGGACCGCGTCGCGGCCGACCAGGTGTCGACGTCGAGGACGACGGCGTGCCCGCCGCGCGGCCAGGCCGAGACCAGCGCGGTGACGTCCTGCGGCGCGGTCCCGCCGAGCACCGCGAGCACCCCCTCCGGGTGCCCGGGCCCGGGGCCGGGCGCGGTGAACCCGGTGCTCGCCGAGGGCCGCAGCACCGCGAGCGACTCCAGCCGCGGGGGGACGGCGTCCGCACCGGTCACACCGGGCGGCACGTCGCCGACGGCCTCGCCGGACTCGTCGACGAGCGCGACGGCCTCGCCGCGCTGCAGCAGGTGCACCGCGACGCTCGCGGTGAACGCCACCGCCCACTCCAGGCTGGAGGCGGGCCCGTGTCCGCGGTGGGCGCTGTCGCGCCGGTCGATCAGCAGGGTCACCCCGGACGGGTCGGGACGGTCGTCGAGGCGGACCATCAGCTCGTCGCGCCGGGCGCTGGAGCGCCAGTGCACACGGCGCAGCTCGTCGCCCTGGCGATAGGGGCGGATCAGCACGTCCGGGGTGCCGGGGCCGGGACGGCTGCCGCCCTCGGCGCCGCGCCCGGCGGCGGTGGAGGTCAGGGCCGGGCGCCCGGTCAGCGGGGTGACCCGGGGGAGGACCAGCAACCGGTCGGCGGGGAGCAGGTCGTGGCGGAACTCGGCGAGGCCGAGCGCGTCGGTGCCGCGACCGCGCAGCGGACCGATCCGGTACGCGCCGCGGACCGCGGGCCGCACCGGGTAGCCGACCCGGGCACCGCGCCGGCCGAGCCGGTGCACGGTGAACCGCGGCGGGTAGCGGTCGGCGGGACCGGCGGCGTCGGGCACGTGGTCGGCGATCCGCAGCGCGCCCAGCAGGGCGCCGCCGGCGATCCGCAGCAGCACCGTGCCGCCGCTGCCCGCCTCCAGCCGCGCCGGCTCCAGGGTGCGCCCGACCTGCAGCGAGCGGCGCGACCGCAGCGCGACGACGAGTGCCAGCAGCGGCAGGAACAGCACGAACGCCCCGATCCGGACGAGGTCGCGCTCGTCGAGCGCGATCGCCGAGACGACCATCGCTGCGCCGCCGGCGAGCAGGCAGCGCCCGCGCACGGTCAGCCCGGCCCGCCGTTCCCGGCGCGGCGCGCCGCCGGCCGCGAGCGGCGCCGACGACCCGGGTGCCGCCGGGGCACCGGGCTCGGTGGGAGCCGGTGGCCCGGACGGCGGCGCGGTCGGCGCCACCTCAGCCCCGCGGCGGGGACGGCACCGCGACCCGCGCGACGGCGGCCCGCACCAGGTCCGCCGGTGTCCGGCGGGCCGCGACCCCCTCGGGGCCCAGCACCAGCCGGTGCGCGAGGACGGGGACGGCGACGGCCTGGACGTCGTCGGGCACGACGTAGCCGCGCCCGGCGGTCGCCGCCCAGGCGCGGGCGGCCCGCAGCAGGTGCAGGGTCGCGCGCGGCGACGCACCGAGGCGGACCTCGGGCAGCCGCCGCGTCGCCCCGACGACCTCGACGCAGTAGCGGCGCACCTCCGCCGCGGTGTGCAGGCCGCGGACCCCGGCGATCATCGACCGCAGCGTGCGCAGGTCGGTCACCGGCCGCAGCCGCTCCAGCGGGTCGGTCGAGCCGTGCTCCTCGAGCATCGCCAGCTCGGCCGCCGGGTCCGGGTAGCCGACCGAGACGCGGATCGTGAACCGGTCCTGCTGGGCCTCGGGGAGCGGGTAGGTGCCGTCCATCTCCACCGGGTTCTGGGTGGCGACGACCATGAACGGGTCACCCAGCGGGTAGGTGCCGCCGTCGACGGTGACCTGGTGCTCGGCCATGCACTCCAGCAGCGCCGACTGGGTCTTGGGCGACGCACGGTTGATCTCGTCGGCGATCACGACGTTCGCGAACACCGGGCCGGGCCGGAACTCGAACTCCGAGGTCTGCCGGTTGTAGACCGACGAGCCGGTGATGTCGCCGGGCAGCAGGTCCGGGGTGAACTGCACCCGGCTCACCGCCCCGTCGACGGCCCGGGCGAGTGCCTTGGCGAGCGTGGTCTTGCCGACGCCCGGCACGTCCTCGACGAGCAGGTGCCCCTCGGCGAGCATCGCGACCAGGGCCAGCCGGATGGTGTCGGGCTTGCCGACGATGATCCGGGCCATCGCGGCGGCGATCCGGCCCGCCGCGTCGGCGACGGCGACGGCGTCCATCGGCTCGGGCGCGTAACCGGGGTGCGCACCGCTGGCCTCGGCCCGGCGGAGGGGACCACCGGACGGCGACGGGACGGGTGGCACGGAGGGCGCGGACGGCGCGCTCGACGACAACGGGCCTCCTCAGGAGACGGCTCGGGTGACCCCAGTCTGTCAAACGTCCCCCGATCGGGACCGGGCGCCGCCACTCGCCTCGCCCCGCTGCTCCGTACGGCCGAACGCGACGCGCTCCGGGGCTCGCCGGCGGCCCCGGGCGGGAGGTCTCCCACGGCGCCCCACGGTGGTTCCCCACGCCGCTCCACCGCGCGTCCGTCGATCCCCCCACCGCCCCCCACCCGGGCTCACCACGGTCCCCCCACCGGCTCCCCACCCGTCCCCACCCCCGGACGGCCCGATCGGCCCGGCAACTGCCCCTGACCTGCGACGACGCCGGTGGGGGAGCGGGGGGGGGGGGGCGCAGGTGCGGCCGGAGTGGCCGGAAACGGCCTCCGGACGTCGCGCGACCGGGTGGCACGTCGCGTGCCCCCACCGCTCCCCACCGTCCTTGACCTGCGAAAACATCGGATGAACGGTGGGGGATCCACCCGTCTCGGGTTGACGGTGGGTGAGTGTGGGGTAGTGTGGTGATCGCTGGGGCGAACAGGGGTCCCAGGTGGAGGTGGGGTCGGTGTTCCTCGGCACCTACACCCCGAAGCTGGACGACAAGGGGCGGCTCACGCTGCCCGCGAAATTCCGCGACGAGTTGCGAGGCGGCTGCATGATCACGAAAGGGCAGGACCACTGCCTCTACGTGTTCACCCGTGACGCCTTCACCGAGATGGCGCGCAAGATCGCCGCGGCCCCGCTGACGAACGAGTCGGCGCGGGTGTTCCAGCGGAACCTCTTCTCGGGCACCGACGAGCAGAACCCCGACGGCCAGGGCCGGATCGCGATCCAGTCCGAGCTGCGCCGGTACGCCGGACTGTCCAAGGACTGCGTGGTGATCGGCGCGTTCACGCGCGCCGAGATCTGGGACGCGCAGGCCTGGCAGGAGTACCAGGAGCGGCACGAGGACGAGTTCGCCAAGGCCCAGGAGGAGGTTCTGCCCGGGCTGTTCTGAGTTCCGCTGGCGGGCGGGACGACGGACGGCGGCAGTACCTGAGCAGGACAGCACGACCGACAGCGGACGACACCACCGTCGCCGCCCCGACCCGGGTGCCGTGATCGAGTCGGCCCTGGCACACCTTCCCCGGTGCCAGGTCCGTCTCGGCACGGCCCCCGGGTGGGGACGGCGCCGGCGCCCACCCCGACTGGGGAGTTCGGGTGGCGCGGTGGCGCCCGCGCGTCTTCGGGCGTGGAGCGGACCGGTTGTGGGAGCCGGCACGCCACACCCACGGACATCGACCCTCCCGGTCCCGGCCCCCGCGGCCGGGACCGGGTACGGCCGCCGCTCCGGCGGCCCGCACGACACGCACGCACCACACGGGGACGGACGGCGCACCGGGGGGTGGGACGTGGACGGTACTTCCGGCGACGGCGCCGCCCCGCGCGACGAGCGCGCGCCCGGTGACCGGCACACCCCGGTGCTGCTGGAGCGCGTCTCCGAGCTGCTCGACCCCGCACTGCGCGACCGCGACGCCGTCTACGTGGACGCCACTCTCGGCATGGGCGGCCACGCGGCGGCGCTGCTGGCCGCGCACCCCCGGCTGACCGTCGTCGGCATGGACCGCGACCCGCAGGCCCTCGAGCTCGCGGGTCGCAGGCTGACCGCCTACGCCGACCGGCTGCACCGGGTGCACACCGTCTACGACGACGTCGCCGGCGCGCTGGAGCAGGCGGGCGTGTCCGCCGCCGACGGCATCCTGTTCGACCTGGGCGTCTCCTCGCTCCAGCTCGACGAGGACGCCCGTGGCTTCTCCTACTCCCGCGACGCCGACCTCGACATGCGGATGGACCCGACCACCGGGCCGACCGCCGCCGACGTCCTGAACTCCTACACCGCCGGCGAACTGCGCCGGATCCTGCGGGAGTACGGCGAGGAGCGGTTCGCCGGGCCGATCGCCAACGCGATCGTCCGGACCAGGGAGAAGCGCCCGTTCACCCGCAGCACCGAGCTCGTCGAGCTGCTCTACGGCGTGGTCCCGGCCGCGTCCCGGCGCACCGGCGGGCACCCGGCGAAGCGGACCTTCCAGGCCCTGCGCATCGAGGTGAACCGCGAGCTCGAGGTGCTGCGCGACGCGCTGCCGGCGGCACTGGACGCGCTCGCCCCGGGCGGGCGGATCGTCGTCCTGTCCTACCACTCGCTGGAGGACCGGATCACCAAGCGCGTGCTCGCCGAGCGCGTCCGCTCGCGGACCCCGGTGGACCTGCCGGTGGAGCTCCCCGGACACGGACCGGAGTTCCGGCTGCTCAGCCGGGGCTCCGAGCAGGCGTCCGACTCCGAGATCGCCCGCAACCCCCGGGCCGCCCCGGTACGGCTGCGCGCGGCGGAACGCGTGGAGGACGGGCCGTGAGCACCCGTGGCACGGATCCGAGCACGCAGGCACTACCGGCACGGCGGAGAGGCAGGAACCCACGATGAGCACACCCGTCATCGAGCGCCCGGGGACCCCGGGCGGTGGCCGGGCGCGGCCCGACACCCGCCAGAGCCGTCGTACCGCGGCACCCCCGCGGATCCCGGCCCAGCGCGGCCCCGGCGACGCCCGACGGGTGGCCGACCAGCGCCGCCGCAGCGCGGCCAGGGAGAACACCGGCCGCGCGAAGTTCGTGCTGGTCGTGATGGTCCTGCTGGTCTCGGGCCTGATCGCGACGCTGTGGCTGTCGACCGCCGCGGCGGCGGACTCCTACTCGCTGCAGGCGGCCCGGGAGCGGACCGCGTCGCTCACCGAGCAGTCCGAGGCGCTCCGCAAGGAGGTCACGGTGCTGCAGAGCCCCGGCTCGCTCGCCGACCGCGCCGCGGCCCAGGGCATGGTCCGGGTGACCGACCCGGCACGCCTGGTCGTCGCACCGGACGGACGCGTCGACGTCGTCGGGGAGCCGAGTGCCGCCGTCGCCGCGGCGCCGCCCGCCCCGCCCGCCGCCGACGCACCGGCCCCGCAGGCCCCGCCCGCGCCGCAGGCGCAGCAGCCGGGCGCGGCCACCACCGACCCGGCCGCCGAGGGCGGTGACGCCGCACCGGGCGCCGCCGCGGGTGGCGCCGCCGGTGCCGGTGAGGGCACCGAGCACGAGGTCCCGGCCGACACCCGGGCGGCGGGCGGGAACTGATGGTCTACGCGCCGCCGCGCCCCCGGCCGCGGGGGCAGGGTCCGCGGGGCGGCCGGCGCCGGTCCCCGGCCGACGACCCGCGGTTCCGGCTGCGCCTGGCCTGGGTGGCGCTGGCCGCCCTCCTGCTGGTGTCCGGGGCGAAGCTCGTCGTCGTCCAGACGGTGCAGGCGGGCACGCTGACCGCGGATGCGGAGAAGCAGCGCGCCAGCCGGATCGTCATCCCGGCCGAGCGCGGCGCGATCAGCGACCGCAACGGCGCCGTGCTGGCGTTCTCCACCGAGTCCAAGGCGCTCGTCACCAACCCGCGCCTGATCAACTCCACCAAGGGCGCGGACGCGGTCGCCTACAAGAACCGGATGGCCGACGCCGTCGCCGCGGTGACCCACGGCGACCCCGAGGAGCTGAAGCGGGCGCTGAACAGCGACCGCGGCTACGTCGTGATGGCCACCGCGGTCGACCCCGGGCCCGCCCGTGACCTGCGCACACAGTTCCCGGAGATCGCCGAGGAGAGCCGCGAGGCGCGCCAGTACCCCAACGGGACGCTGGCCTCGAACATCATCGGCGCCGCGACCTGGAGCGCCGACGCGCAGAAGCTGGTCGGCCGGATCGGCCTGGAGTCCTCCGACGACGCGCTGCTCGCCGGTCGCGACGGCTTCCAGATCGCCGACACCGCCGAGGGCAGCGGCACCGTCATCCCCGGCAGCGTGCGCTCCGAGCAGGCCGCGGTGTCCGGCTCCGACGTGCAGCTGACGATCGACTCCGACCTGCAGTTCCAGGTGCAGCGGATGCTGGCCGACTACGCGGGCCGCTCCGGCGCGCGCAGCGGCTCGGCCGTGGTCCTCGACCGTGCCACCGGGCAGGTGCTCGCGCTCGCCGACAACACCTCGTTCGACCCGGCCCAGCTGCTGTCCGCGGACCCGAACTCATTGGGCAACAAGGGCGTCACCACGCCCTTCGAGCCCGGCTCGGTCAACAAGGTCGTCACCATGGCCGCCGCACTGGAGGCCGGCGTCGCCAAGCCCGACGACGTGCTGGACGTGCCCGGCAGCATCGAGGTCGCCGACCGCACGATCAAGGACGCCTGGGAGCACGGCGTCGACCACTACACGCTGACCGGCGTGCTGGCGAAGTCCTCCAACGTCGGCACCCTGATGACCGCGCAGAAGGTCGGCGAGGACCGCTTCTCGGACATGCTCGCGAAGATGGGCATCGGGCAGAGGACCGGTGTCGGGCTGCCCGGCGAGAGCGGCGGACGGGTCCCGGCCCGCGCGACCTGGTCCGGCTCGACCTTCGGCAACCTGCCGATCGGGCAGGGCCTGTCGATGACCGTGCTGCAGATGGCCGGGATGTACCAGGCCATCGCCAACGACGGCGTCCGGGTCCCGCCGCGGATCATCGCCGCGACGACCGGCCCGGACGGCATCCGGGTGCCGACCGAGGCGCCCGAGCCGGTGCAGGTGATGTCGCCGCAGACCGCGCAGACCCTGCGGACGATGCTCACCGCCGTCACCCAGAAGGCGCACGGCCAGTCCGGAACCGGGCCCGCCGCCGCGGTGCCCGGCTACGAGGTGGCGGGCAAGACCGGCACCGCCCAGCAGGTGGACCCGGCGACCGGGGCCTACTCGCGCTCCCAGTACTGGATCACCTTCGCCGGGATGCTCCCGGCCCAGGACCCGCGGTTCGTGATCGGGATCATGCTCGACGCCCCGAAGGGCGGGACGAGCGCGGCGCCGCTGTTCCACGACATCGCCTCCTACCTGGCCCAGCGCGACGCCGTGCCGGTCCAGACCGTGCCGCAGCCGGTGCAGACCCTGCAGATCAGGTGACGGCGCGGCCGGGTGCGGTCCGGCTGCGTCGGACGGTCCCGGCCACTGCTCACCCGTACGGGTGCCGGCCGGGCCGCCGTGCACCCCGCCCGACGAGCCGCCCACCGGCCCGGAACCTGCGCCGGATGGCCGTATCCGGATCGTCGGACGGCCGTGTTCCGGTCGTCGTCCCGCCGCCCGCCGCGACCGCCTCCGCGAGCGGTCGCGGGCGCCTGACCGGGACGAGGGGCGGCCCGCGCCGGTCGGTAACCTCCGGCCCTGTGCCCGACCTCCACACCGCAGCCACCGCCCGCTCCCGGAGCACCGGCGGATCCGCGCTCGGCGGCGGGCCGGGTGGTGTGCAGGGCGACCGGACGGGGACGGGTGACGTGGCGGGATCCCTCGAGTCGCTGCCGGACCGCCCGTCGCAGGTGCGCCCGGTCGACGTCGCCCTGCTCGGGCGGCTCGTCGGCGCCGAGCTGAACCCGCGTACCGCCGGCAGCGGGCCCGGCCCGCTGCTCGACCCCGCGGCCGGACCGCACACCGTCACCGGCGCCACCCTGCGGGCGGGCTCGGTGCGCCCCGGCGACCTGTTCGCGGCCCTGCCCGGCGCCCGCGCCCACGGCGCCGACTTCGCCGCGCAGGCCGTCGCGTCGGGCGCCGGCGCGATCCTCACCGACGCCGCGGGCGCGGACCGCGCCGAGATCCGGCACTCCCGGCTCCCGGTGCTGGTGCACCCGAACCCGCGCGAGGTCCTCGGCCCGGTCTCGGCCGCCGTCTACGGCGAGCCCACCGCCCGCCTGCGGGTGCTCGGGGTGACCGGCACCTCGGGCAAGACGACCGTCGCGCACCTGCTGGAGGCGGGCCTGACCGCCGCCGGGCGGGCCACCGGTCTGCTCGGCACCGTGCGGACCCGGGTCCAGGTCCCCGGCCACCCGGCCCGGGCACTGCCCAGCGCGTTCACCACCCCCGAGGCACCGGACCTGCAGGCGCTGTTCGCGGTCATGGTCGAGGCCGGCGTGACCGACGTGGCGATGGAGGTCTCCAGCCACGCGCTCGCGCTCGGCCGGGTCGGCGGGTCCCGGTTCACCGCCGGGGCCTTCACCAACCTGTCCCAGGACCACCTGGACTTCCACCCCACGATGACCGACTACTTCGAGGCCAAGGCCCGGCTGTTCGGCGGCGGCGGGGCGGGCGTGGAGGCCGCGCGGCACGGCGTCGTCTGCGTCGACGACGAGTGGGGCCGCCGGCTGGCGGCCCGCCACCGGGACGCGGTCACCGTCTCCTCCGACCCGCGCGGCGCGCACGCCACCTGGACGGTCCGCGACCTCACCGCGCACCCCGACGGCACCCAGACCTTCACCGCGGTCGGCCCCGGCGGCCTCGCGGTGCCGGTCACGCTGAGCCTGCCCGGCCGCTACAACGTCGCGAACGCGCTCGTCGCGCTGGCCGTGCTCGACGCCGACGGGATCGACCCCGAGGTGGCCGCGGCCGGGTTCGCCCGGGCGTCGGTGCCGGGCCGGATGCAGCGCGTCGACGCCGGTCAGCCCTGGCTGGGTGTGGTCGACTACGCGCACAAGCCGGCCGCCGTCGCCGCGCTGCTGGACGCGCTGCGCCGCCAGGTCCGCCCGCACGCGCGGGTGATCACCGTGCTCGGCTGCGGCGGGGACCGCGACACCGGCAAGCGTCCGCTGATGGGCGCCGCCGCCGCGATCCGGTCCGACGTGCTCGTCGTGACCGACGACAACCCCCGCAGCGAGGATCCCGGCGCCATCCGCCGCGCGATGCTCGACGGCGCGTTCGGCGAGCCCGCCCGCGGTGACGTCATCGAGATCGGCGACCGGCGCAGCGCGATCGTCTACGCGGTCCGCTCGGCCCGCCCGGGCGACGCGGTGGTGGTCGCCGGCAAGGGCCACGAGGCCGGCCAGGAGATCAACGGCGTCAAGTACCCGTTCGACGACACCGACGAGCTGGTGGCGGCGATCCGGGCGGCGACGTGACGCGCCGCGGGGCGACAGGGCGGGGCGTGCCGGCACCCGGCACGGACCGCGCACGGGCAGGAGGACGGATCGGACCGGTGGAGGCGAGCGGGCGATGATCGAGATGACGCCGGCGGAGATCGCGGCCGTGACCGGCGGCCGCTTGCACCGCATCGACGAGGAGGCCGCCGCCGCGCCGGTCACCGCCGTCGAGTTCGACTCCCGCAGGGTCGGGCCGGGCGGGCTGTTCCTGGCGCTGCCGGGGGAGCGGGCCGACGGCCACGACTTCGCCGCGCAGGCCGTCACCCGCGGTGCGACCGCGGTGCTGGCGGGCCGCGAGGTCGACGCCCCCGCGGTCGTCGTGCCGCCGGTCGAGGCCCGCGACAGCCACACCTACCTCGGTGCGGTCGACCCCGACGGGACCGGCGCCGCCGTCCTGGCCGGGCTGGGGCGCCTCGCCCGGCACGTGCTGGGCGCCCTGCCGGGCCTCGCCGTCGTCGGCGTGACCGGGTCGGCGGGCAAGACCTCCACCAAGGACCTGCTGGCCGCGGTGCTGTCCCCGCTGGGGCCGACCGTCGCGCCGCCGGAGTCGTTCAACAACGAGCTCGGGACGCCGTACACGGCGCTGCGCGCCGACGCGGGCACCCGCAACCTCGTGCTGGAGTTCTCCGCCCGCGGGATCGGCCACATCGCCGCGCTGTGCGCGGTCGCGCCACCGCGGATCGGGGTCGTCCTCAACGTCGGCTCCGCCCACCTCGGCGAGTTCGGCTCCCGCGCCGCGATCGCCACGGCGAAGGGCGAGCTCGTCGAGGCGCTGCCGCCGGGTGACCTGCCCGGCGGGCGGGGCGGCGTCGCCGTCCTCAACGCCGACGACGAGCTGGTCGCCGCCATGGCGACCCGCACCCCCGCCCGGGTCGTCACCTTCGGACGCGCCGCGGACGCGCACGTGCGGGCCACCGACGTCACCCTGACCGCGGGCCGGGCGTCGTTCCGGCTGGTCACCCCGGCCGGGTCCGCCGACGTCGCGCTGCGGCTGGTGGGGGAGCACCAGGTCTCCAACACGCTCGCCGCCGCCGCGGTCGCCCTCGAGCTGGGCGGCACCCCGGACGGGATCGCGGCGGCGCTGTCCGCCGCGACGCCGGCGTCGCGCTGGCGGATGGAGGTCACCGACCGCGCCGACGGGGTGACCGTCGTCAACGACGCCTACAACGCCAATCCCGAGTCCGTCCGCGCCGCGATCACCGCGCTCGGGCAGATCGCCGGCCCGGACCGCCGGGCCTGGGCGGTGCTCGGCCCGATGGCCGAGATCGGGGACGGCGCGGCCGCCGAGCACGCCGCGGCAGCGGAGAACGCCCGCGCCGCCGGGGCCCGGGTGGTCGCCGTCGGCGCACCCGACTACGGGCCCGGCGCCGAGCACGTCGCCGACGTGCCCGCCGCCCTGACCCTGCTGCGGGAGCGGACCCGGCCCGGCGACGTCGTGCTGGTCAAGGCCTCCCGCAGCGCCGGGCTGGAGCGGCTCGCCGCCGGCCTGCTGACGACCGAGGGAATGGTGTGCCGGTGAGGGGCCTGTTCCTGGCCGCGGGTCTCGCGCTCGCGGTGTCGATCCTGCTCACCCCGTACCTGATCCGCTTCTTCGCGCGGCAGGGCTTCGGGCAGGAGATCCGCGAGGAGGGCCCGCAGAGCCACCAGTCCAAGCGCGGTACGCCGACGATGGGCGGCGTGGCGATCCTGCTCGCCATCTGGGTGGGCTACCTGGGCTCGCACGCGTTCACCCGGGAGCCGATCACGGCCTCGGCGCTGCTGGTGCTGTTCCTGACCACCGCGCTGGGCGTCGTCGGGTTCCTCGACGACTTCCTCAAGATCCGTCGCCAGCGCAACCTCGGGCTGAACAAGACCTCCAAGATCGTCGGCCAGGTCCTGACCGCGACGATCTTCGGTGTGCTCGCGGTGCGCTTCGTGAACGAGCGCAACCTCGCGCCCGCCTCGGAGAGCCTGTCGTTCGTCCGCGACATCACGGTGCTGAGCTTCGGCGTCGTCGGGTTCGTGCTGCTGTGCAACCTGATCGTCGCCGCCTGGTCGAACGCGGTGAACCTCACCGACGGCCTCGACGGCCTGGCCGCCGGTACCGCCGCGATGGTGCTCGGCACCTACGTGATCATCGCGTTCTGGCAGTTCCGCAACAACTGCGCGATCGCCGCGACCGCGGGCTGCTACGAGGTCCGCGACCCGCTCGACGTCGGCCTGGTCGCCGCCGCCGCGATGGGCGGCTGCATCGGGTTCCTCTGGTGGAACGCCGCCCCGGCCCGCATCTTCATGGGCGACACGGGGTCGCTCGCGCTGGGCGGCCTGCTCGCCGGCCTGTCCATGGTGACCCGCACCGAGCTGCTGCTGGTCGTCATCGGCGGCGTGTTCGTCGTCGAGGCGCTGTCGGTGTCGCTGCAGATCATCGTGTTCCGCACGTCGCGCCGCCGGCTGTTCCGGATGGCGCCGTTCCACCACCACTTCGAGCTCGCCGGATGGGCCGAGACCACCGTCATCATCCGGTTCTGGCTGCTCGCCGCGATCTGCGCCGCGATGGGGCTGGGCATCTTCTACTCCGAGTGGCTGTCCATGTCGGGTTCCGGGTGAGCGGCCCGTTCGGCGGGGACCCGGTCCTGGTCGCGGGGGCCGGTGTCTCCGGCCTCGCGGCCGCGACGGCCCTGGTGGATGCGGGCGCCAGGGTGCTCCTGTCCGACGACCGCGCGGACGCGCTGGCCGCGCTGCCCGACGGCGTCGAGCCGTGGCGTGGCGGCGGGATCCCCGAGGGGGTCCGCACCGTCGTCACCTCGCCCGGGCGCCGGCCGGACCACCCGCTGGTCGCCGAGGCCGCCGGGCTCGGCGTCGAGGTCATCGGGGAGCCCGAGCTCGCCTGGCGGCTCGGCGCGCTGCGCGACACACCGCCGTCGTGGCTGGTCGTGACCGGCACCAACGGCAAGACCACCACCACCGAGATGCTCGCCGCGATCCTCGCGCGCGCCGGGGTCGACGCCGTCGCCTGCGGCAACATCGGCCACCCGGTGGTCACCGCGGTCGCGGAGGGCCACGCGGTGCTCGCGGTCGAGCTGTCGAGCTTCCAGCTGCACTGGTCGCCGTCGGTGCGCCCGGCCGCGGGCCTGGTGCTCAACGTCGCCGAGGACCACCTGGACTGGCACGGCGGGATGGACGCCTACGCCGCGGCCAAGGCACGCGCGCTGCTGGGCGACGTCGCGGTCGGCGGGGTCGACGACCCCGTGGCCGCACGGCTGCTCGGGGAGTCCCCGGCACCGCGACGCGTCGGGGTCACCCTCGGCCCGCCCGGACCGGACCAGCTCGGCGTCGCCGACGGGGTGCTGACCGACCGCGCGTTCGGCGGCGGGGCGCTGCTCGCGGCCGACGCCGTCGTCCCCCCGGGGCCGCCCGGGATCACCGACGCGCTCGCCGCGGCCGCGCTGGCCCGCGCGCACGGTGTCGACCCGGAACACGTCGGCGCCGCCCTGGCGGCGTTCACCCCCGGCCCGCACCGCAGCGCCCCGGCCGGTGAGCACGCCGGTGTCACCTACCTCGACGACTCCAAGGCGACCAACCCGCACGCCGCCGGGGCCGCGCTGGCCGCCGTCGCCGCCCGGCGGCCCGGTGCCCGCGCCGTCTGGGTGGTCGGCGGGCTGCTCAAGGGGGTCGACCCGGCCGAGCTCGGCAGGCTCGCCGCCGCGCACGCCGAGCGGCTGGCGGGGATCGTCGTGATCGGGACGGACCGGACACCGATCGTCGAGGCGCTGACGCGACACGCGCCCGGCCTCCCGGTCGAGGAGGTCGCGCCGGGACACGATGGTCCGATGGCGCCCTCCGACCCGCAGGACCCGATGCCGGCCGCGGTCCGCCGCGCGTCCGGCCTGGCCCGCCCCGGCGACGTCGTGCTGCTCGCCCCGGCCGCCGCCTCGATGGACCAGTTCCGCGACTACGCCCACCGCGGCGACGCGTTCGCCGCCGCCGTCGCCGGCCTGGCCGCCGCCGGGGTGTCCCGGTGAGCCCGGCCGCGCCGGACCGCACGCTCGGCCAGGCCGCCGTGACCGGCACCCGCGGGGCCGTGCGGCGGCTGCGGCGCTGGCTGCGCCGCCCGCTGACCTCGCTGCACCTGATCCTCGGCGTCTTCGGGCTGCTGACCCTGTTCGGGCTGGTGATGGTGCTGTCCGCGTCGTCGGTCGGCGACGGCTCGTCGTACTCGGTGTTCACCCGTCAGCTGATGTTCTGCGTGGTCGGGCTGGTGCTGTTCTACGTGGGCCTGCGGGTCCCCCCGCGTCGCCTGCGCGCCGCGGCACCGGTGCTGCTGATCATCGGCCTGGTCGCGCTGGTCCTGGTGCTGATCCCGGGGATCGGTGCGCTGCGCGGCGGCGCCCGGTCCTGGTTCGCGTTCGGCCCGGTCTCGCTGCAGCCGTCGGAGGGCGTGAAGATCGCGCTGACGCTGTGGGGCGCCCACGTGCTCGCCGCCCGCCGCGCCGTGATGCACCGCTGGAAGCACGCCCTCAACCCGGTCGTCCCGGTGACGCTGGTGATCTTCACGCTGCTCGTCCTGGAACCGGACCTCGGCATGACGATCTCGGTCGGGATCATCATGCTCGCGCTGCTGTACTTCGGCGGCGCCCCGGTGAAGCTGCTCGCGCTGATCGCGGGCGGCGGCCTGGCCGGCGCGGTGATCCTCGGGCTGACCGCCGGGTACCGGGCCAGCCGGATCACGGCGTTCCTGTCGTCGTCGGCGGACCCGCTGGGCCCGGCCTACCAGGCGACGCAGGCGCTGTACGCGCTCGCCGACGGCGGCCTGTTCGGCGTCGGTCTCGGCCAGGGCCGGGCGAAGTGGGACTACCTGCCCAACGCCCACAACGACTTCATCTTCGCGATCATCGGCGAGGAGCTGGGCCTGGTCGGGGCGGGAGCGGTACTCGCGCTCTTCGCGACGCTGGCCTACACCGGCATGCGGATCGCCGCCCGCAACACCGACCCGTGGCTGCGGATCGTCGTCGCGACGTCGACGGCGGGCATGGTCGTGCAGGCGTCGATCAACATCGGGTACGTCGTGGGACTGCTGCCGGTGACCGGGCTGCAGCTCCCGCTGATCTCCTCCGGCGGCACCTCGCTGGTGGTGACCATGTTCCTGTTCGGGCTGCTCACGAACGCGGCCCGGCACGAGCCGGAGGCGGTCGCCGCGCTCCGGAAGGACGGGCAGGGGCGGCTGGCGAAGCTGCTGCGCCTGCCGTTGCCGCAGCCCTACCGCGCACCGGCACCGGTGTCGCGGTGGGCGGCGCGTTAGGGCGCTCCCACTCCGGGTGGGAGCGGACACGACGGACGACGCAAGGGGCACGAGAGCGTGACGGGTACGGATCAGACCGGCGGGAACGACGGCACCGGCTCGGGCCGGGAGCCCGGCCGGCGTCCGACCATGGGCGGCCGCGCCCCCGGGCCCCACGAGGTCCGGCCGGACGGTGTGGTCTTCGGCGCCCCGGACGGGGCGGGTGGCACGGGCGGTCGCCCGGCCTGGCCCGCGGAGTCCCCGTCGGGTGCGGACCTGTTCGGTGCCTCCGCTGCTCCGGAGTCCGCGTCGGCGCCGGCCCCCGCGTCGCAGCCGTCCGTGGAGTCGGGTCCGCGTGGTCCGCAGCGGCTGCCCGGTACCGGGTGGGACCCGCACGCGCGGTCCCGCCGCCCGGGCGCCGCCCCGCGCAGCGGTGACGGGCCGCAGGGGACGAACGGCGTCGCACACGGCGACCGCGGCGCGGCCCGGCCGGCGAACGGCGCCGCGCACGAGGACCTCGGGCCCGACGGCGCCGACCGCCACGACGGGCCGCGCACCGACGGCCCGCGGAACGGCGTCGCACGCAACGGTGCCGACCGCCACGACGCCCCGCACGACGGTGACCCGCGCAACGGCGCTCCGCAGAACGGCACTCCGCAGAACGGCGCTCCGCAGAACGGCGCTCCGCAGAACGGCGCCCCCCGCAACGGCGGCGCCCGGAACGGCGCCCCGCGCAACGGTGTCCCGCGCGGCGCGGCCGAGGGCGGGGACCAGGGCGCTCCGCAGGGCCCGAACGGCGTGTCCCACGGCCCGGACGGCGTCGCCCCGGACGGTGGCCCGCGCGGCCTGAACGGCGCACCGCGCCCCGCCGACGACGCCGGACAGCAGCCGGGCGGCCTGCCGCGCCGCCGGCCCGGGGGACCGGTGCCGCCCGGAGCGATGCCGGCGCGCCCCGGCGCGGCCGACGACCTGTTCACCCCCCGCGGGAGCACCGGACGCAGCGGCCCGGACCCGACCCGGTCCGGCGCCCCGGCGAACGGCGTGCCGCGCACCGGCCCGGGGGAGGACGGCCCCACCGCCGGCCCCGCACCCGCCGGTCCCGGGCCGCACGTCCCCGGCGCGCCGGGGACGGACACCGGCCCCACCGTCGCCGCCACCGGCCCGGACCCGGTCGACACGACCGGACCGGACGCCGGGACGGGCCCGCAGCAGCCCGTCGCCGACGGCCGGGGCACCGCAGCGGCCGAGGACCCCACGGCGACCGACCCCGGGCGGGGCACCCCGCAGCGGACCGGCCCGCAGCAGCCCCGGCGGACCGGCCCGGCGACCCCGGGGCCGGAGTCCACCGGATCCACCCCGGCCCGCCGGGAGCAGGCGGCCGGCGAACCGCCGACCGTCGCGCACCCCGCGGGCGACGCCGCCGGGCTCCCGGCCGCCGCCTCGGCGGACACCCCGTCGGGTACCGGGGGGCAGCAGACCCGGACCCCGTCGGCCCCGCAGCAGCGCCCGGCGCACCCCGGCGAGCGTGAGCACGCCGGCGTCACCGCCACCGGTCCGCAGAGCGCGCCCGAGCCGGGCGCGCTGTCGGCGACCGGTCCCCGTGGCCCGGTCCCCCCGCACGGCAGGTTCGCCCCCGGTCCGTACGCGCCCGGACGTCCCGGCGCCGGTCCCCACGGCCCCGTCCCCGGTGGCCCCGGCCCGCAGCAGTTCGGGCGCCCCGGCCCCGCGGGCCCGAACGCCCTGACCGGCACCGGCCCGCACCACCCCGCCGCCCCCGGACAGCAGGGCCCCGGACAGCAGGGCCCCGGAGCGCAGGGCCCGGGCACCGCCCGCCCGGGTCCGCAGGGTCCCGGTCCGCAGGCGCCGGGTCAGCAGGGCCCCGCACGTCAGGGGCCCGGGTACGCGGGCCCCGGCCGCCCGGGTCCCGCGGGAACCGGCCCGTTCCGCCCGGTCGGCCCGGTCGGCCCGGGCGGGTCCGGTCCGGCCGCCCCCGGCATCCCCGGGCCGTACGGCCCCGGCGGACCCGGTGCACCCGGCCGCCAGGGCCCCGGTGGTCCGGTCGCCCCCGGACCGCAGGGCCCGGGTGACCCCCGGGGCCCCGGCGGCCCGCAGCCGCACGGCCTCCAGGGACCCGGCCCCCAGGGACCCGGCCCCCAGCCGAACGGCCCGCAGCAGAACCCGCAGGGCGACGGCGTGCCCGGGCCCGGCGTGCCCGGACCCACCGGCCCCGACGCGACCCGCACCTTCGGTCCCGCCACCACGCGACCCGCGGGGGAGCAGGCGCCGGCACCGGTGCGGGGCGGCCTGTCGGTCGTCGTCGCCGGGGGTGGGTCGGCCGGGCACATCGAGCCCGCGCTGGCCGTCGCCGACGCGATCCGGCGGCTCGTCCCGGGAGCCCGGGTCACCGCGCTCGGCACCGAGAAGGGCCTCGACACCCAGCTGATCCCGGCCCGCGGCTACCCGCTCGAGCTGATCCCGCCGGTGCCGCTGCCCCGCAAGCCCACCGCCGACCTGTTCAAGCTCCCCGGGAACGTCCGGGGCGCGGTGAAGCGTGTCCGTGAGGTGCTCGAGGCGGCCGAGGCCGATGTCGTCGTCGGGTTCGGCGGGTTCGTCTCGCTGCCCGCCTACCTCGGCGCCCGCGGCCGGGTGCCGATCGTCGTGCACGAGGCGAACGCCCGCGCCGGGCTCGCGAACAAGGTCGGTGCGCGGTTCGCCTCCGCCGTCTGCGTCGCGGTGCCCGGCACCGGACTCGCGAACGAGGAGGTGGTCGGGATGCCGCTGCGCCGCTCGATCACCACTCTGGACCGGGCGTCGCTGCGGCCGGAGGCCCGGACGCACTTCAACCTCCCGCCGCACGGACCGGTGCTGCTGGTCTTCGGCGGCTCCCAGGGCGCCCGGACCCTGAACGACGCGGTCGCCGAGTCCCTGCCCGCCTTCACCGAGCGGGGCATCTCGGTCCTGCACGCGTACGGGAAGAACGGCACCCCCGCCGACCCGCGGCCCGGCTACGTGCCGGTGCCCTACATCGAGCGGATGGACCTCGCCTACGCCGCCGCGGACGTCGTCCTCGGCCGGTCCGGCATGACCACCGTCGCCGAGCTCACCGCCGTCGGGCTGCCCGCGGTGTACGTGCCGCTGCCGCACGGCAACGGTGAGCAGGCGCTCAACGCCCGCCCGGTCGTCGAGGCCGGGGGCGGCAAGCTCGTGCAGGACGAGGACATGAACGGCGACCGCGCGATCGACGAGCTGATGCCGATGCTCACCGACCCCGACCTGGCCCTCGCGATGGGCCGCCGCGCCCGCGCCGCCGGGCACGGCGAGGCCGACGAGAGGATCGCCCGCATCGTCATGGAGGTGGCGGGCCGGTGAGCGTGCTCTCCGACCACGTCCACCTCATCGGGATCGGCGGCGCCGGGATGAGCGGGATCGCGCGGATCCTGCTCGCCCGCGGAGCGACCGTCTCCGGGTCCGACGCGCGGGACTCCCGCACGGTCACCGCGCTGCGCGCGCTCGGCGCACGCGTCGAGACCGGGCACGACGCCGGTCACCTGCGCCACGACGGCGAGACCCCGCCGACCGTGGTCGTCTCCACCGCGATCCGGGAGACCAACCCGGAGCTGGCCGCCGCCCGCGAGCGCGGCTACGACGTCGTCCACCGGGCGGTCGCGCTGGCCGCGCTCACCGAGGGACGGCGGCTGGTCGCCGTCGCCGGGACGCACGGCAAGACCTCGACGACGTCGATGGTCACCGTCGCCCTGCAGCACGCCGGGGCCGACCCGTCGTTCGCGATCGGCGGCGATCTGTCGGTGTCCGGGTCGGGCGCCCACCACGGCAGCGGCGACGTGTTCGTCGTCGAGGCCGACGAGAGCGACGGCTCGTTCACCGCGTTCGCCCCGTCGGTCGCGATCGTCACCAACGTCGAGCCCGACCACCTCGACCACCACGGCGACGAGGCCGCCTACCGGGCGGTGTTCGAGCGGTTCCTGGAACGGCTCGTCCCCGGCGCCACGCTGGTCGCCTGCGCCGACGACCCGGGGTCCGCCGAGGTCGCGGTGCGGGCGGAGGAGTCGGGCGTCACCGTGCTGCGCTACGGCCGCACCGCGACCGGCCCGCACGACGCCCGGCTGCTCGAGTTCACCCCGGACGGCACCGGCTGCCGCGCACGGTTCCGCACCGGCGACGCCGAGCACGAGCTCACCCTCGGCGTCCCGGGCGAGCACATGGTCCTCAACGCGCTCGGTGCGTTCCTCGCCGGCGTCGCCGTCGGGACCGACCCGGCCGTGCTGCTGGAGGGTCTCGCCGGGTTCGGCGGGGTGCAGCGCCGGTTCGAGTTCAAGGGCCGCGCCCGCGGCGTGTCGGTCTACGACGACTACGCCCACCACCCCACCGAGGTCGCCGCCACCCTGCGCGCCGCCCGCGAGGCCGCGCCGGTCCGCGACGGGCGACGCGGCCGCGTCCTGGTCGCGTTCCAGCCGCACCTCTACTCCCGCACCCGGCTGTTCGCCGCCGAGTTCGGCGCGTCGCTGTCGCTGGCGGACGAGGTGATGGTGCTCGACGTCTACGGTGCCCGGGAGGATCCCGAACCCGGCGTCGGTCCGGCGCTCATCACCGACGCGGTGACGTTGCCGGCCGGGCGGGTGCACCGAGCCCCCTCGTGGGAGCGGACACCCGCGGCGATCGCCGCGCTCGCGACCGACGGCGACGTCGTGATCACCATGGGCGCCGGTGACGTCACCGCGCTCGGGCCGGAGATCCTGCGGGAGCTCGCCGGCGAGGGGTGAGCGCGCGACACGGCGGCGGCACAGCGGGGGCACGATGAGCAGCGACGAGCAGGACACCGGCGACGACCGGGCCCGGGACGGTGCCCGCTCGCCGGGCCGCCGTGACCCCGAGCAGGAGCGCCGCGCCGCCGAGCGCGCCCGGCGCATCCGGGAGCGCCGCGCCGCCGAACGCCGCGCCGCCGCCGGGACCCCCGCCGCCGACGGCCACGACCAGCCCGACGAGCCCGGGGAGACCGGCGACCGGGCCGCCGACACCGACGAGGTGGCCGGCCCGGCGGGCCGGGGGAGCGGGCGCGGCGCGGCTGCCGCGGTCCGGGAGCGCACGGCGGCCCGCGCGGCCGAACGGTCCCGCAGCCGCGACCCGCGCTACCGGCGCCGTCGCCTCGTCGCCCTGCTGGCCACCGCCGCCGTCGTGCTCCTCGGGGTGTCCGCGGCCGGCTGGTGGGCGCTGGGCCGGTACGGCCCCCCGGTGGCCACCGTGCGGGTCGACGGCACCCGCCAGATCCCCGTCCGCGACGTCGAGGACGCCGCGGGCGACCAGACCGGTGTCCCGCTCGCCGCGGTCGACACCGACGGCGTCGCCGCCCGCGTGTCGGCCATCCCCGGCGTCGCCGCGGTGGAGGTGGACCGGTCCTGGCCGGACACCCTGGTGGTGGCCGTGACCGAACGCACCCCGGCCGCGCTGCTCGACACCCCGGACGGACCGAAGCTCGTCGACGTCACCGGGTTCGTCTACCGCGACGCCCCGCCCGACGTGCGACTGCCCCGGCTCCAGCTGCCGCGCGTCGCCCCGGACGATCCCGCCACCCTCGCCGCGGTCGGCGTCCTGCAGGCACTGCCGGCCCCGGTCCGCGACCAGGTGCAGACGCTGTCGCTCGGCGGGGGCGGATCCACCTTCGAGCTGGGGCTCACCGAGGACCGGCGGGTCCTGTGGGGCCCGTGGCCGGACACCGACCGGACCGCCGCCCGGGCCCGGGTCCTCGGACCGGTGCTGCAGCGCGAGGGCGCCGTCTACGACGTCTCCAGCCCGTCGCTGGTCACCGTCCGGCAGCGTTGACCCGCCGCACCCGGCCCGATGGTCGCGGTGGGTGACCGTCCGACGACCGTGCGGGTTTCCATCGGCGGCGAGGTCGAACCACCCGGGCGGGGTGTTGTCGTCGTGCGGCGCGCCTGCTGGACCCGGGCACCGCACTCCACTTAGCGTGCGCACCCGAAGGCCCGGGGCACCCGGAGCTTGACCCACCCGAACCCCGGACCCCGAGCGACTGGAAGGTGCCGCGCATGACGCCCCCGCACAACTACCTGGCAGTGATCAAGGTGGTCGGCATCGGTGGCGGCGGCGTCAACGCCGTCAACCGGATGATCGAGGTCGGCCTCAAGGGCGTCGAGTTCATCGCGGTGAACACCGACGCCCAGGCCCTCCTCATGTCCGACGCCGACGTGAAGCTCGACATCGGTCGTGAGCTGACCCGCGGCCTCGGTGCCGGCGCCAACCCCGAGGTCGGGGGCAAGGCCGCCGAGGACCACGCCGAGGAGATCGAGGAGGTCCTCAAGGGGGCCGACATGGTCTTCGTCACCGCGGGCGAGGGCGGCGGCACCGGCACCGGCGGCGCACCCGTCGTCGCGTCGATCGCCCGCAAGCTCGGCGCGCTGACCATCGGTGTCGTCACCCGCCCGTTCACCTTCGAGGGGCGCCGCCGCGCCGGGCAGGCCGAGGAGGGCATCCAGGCGCTCCGCAACGAGTGCGACACCCTCATCGTCATCCCGAACGACCGGCTCCTGCAGCTCGGCGACGTCGGCGTCTCGCTGATGGACGCCTTCCGCTCCGCCGACGAGGTGCTCCTCTCCGGTGTCCAGGGCATCACCAACCTGATCACCACCCCCGGCCTGATCAACCTCGACTTCGCCGACGTCAAGTCGGTCATGTCCGGGGCCGGGTCGGCGCTGATGGGAATAGGGTCCGCACGCGGCGAGGGCCGCGCGGTGCAGGCCGCCGAGAAGGCGATCAACTCGCCGCTGCTCGAGGCGTCGATGGACGGCGCGCAGGGCGTGCTGCTGTCGATCGCGGGCGGCTCGGACCTCGGTCTGTTCGAGATCCACGAGGCGGCGTCGCTGGTCCAGGAGGCCGCGCACCCCGAGGCGAACATCATCTTCGGCACCGTGATCGACGACTCGCTCGGCGACGAGGTGCGGGTCACCGTGATAGCGGCCGGCTTCGAGGGCGGCACGCCGACCCACAAGAAGCTCGAGCCCGCCGTGTTCGCCCGCGGCACCCAGAAGTCCGCCGAGCCGGCACCGCAGTCCGCGCCGCCCGCGCCGCAGCAGGCCGAGCAGACCCAGCAGCACCACACCCAGCAGCACCAGGGCCAGCAGCCGCAGGGCCAGTCCCGCTGGGCCGCGACGACCGCGACCACCCCGTCGGCGCCGCACCTGCCCGCCACGGCGCAGGCCCCCGAGCGCACCGGGACGCTGCCGCCCGCGCAGCCCACCGCCCCGGCCCCGCGCCAGGGCGACACCCAGCACCACGGCGGCGACGGCGCGTCCGTCCCGAGCGGTCCGATGTCCGCGCCGGCCTCGCCGACGTCGGCCCCGGCCCAGCACGGGACCGTCGGCGGGAACCCCGCGGCGCGTCCGGCCGAGCCGGTCGAGGACGAGGTGGACGTCCCGCCGTTCATGCGGCGCTGACCCGCGTGCCGGACGCACCGACACCGGCCACGGCGGCCCGCGCGGGCGGCACCCGCCGCGCGCGGATCCGCCGGGTCACCACCACCCGCGCCGGTGGCCGGTCCGAGGGCCCGTTCACCTCGTTCAACCTGTCGTCGGGGGTCGGGGACGACCCGGCCGCGGTGACCGGGAACCGGGCCCGCGTCGTGCGTGAGCTCGGCCTGTCCGGACTGGTGTTCCTGAACCAGGTCCACGGCCGCGACGTCGCCGTGCTGCGCGAGTCCCCGCGGGCCCGCCCCGGCACCGGCGGGGTCGCCCCGGACATCGCCGACGTCGACGCCGTCGTCACCGACGTGCCGCTGCTCGGTGTCGCGGTGCTCGCGGCCGACTGCGTACCGGTGCTGCTCGGCGACCCGGTCGCCGGCGTCGTCGGGGCCGCCCACGCGGGCCGCGTCGGCGCGGCCGCGGGCGTCGTCGACGCCGTCGTGACCGAGATGACCGCACTGGGCGCGCAGCCCGCACGGCTGGAGGTCCTGCTCGGGCCGTCGGTCTGCGGCCGCTGCTACGAGGTGCCCGCGGCCATGCGCGCCGAGGTCGACGCCGCGCTGCCGGGCAGCGCGTCCACCACCCGCACCGGCACCGCCGGCCTGGACCTGCGTGCCGGGCTCACCCGCCGCCTCGCCGACCTCGGCGTCACGAAGGTCGCGACCGACCCGCGCTGCACCGTCGAGGACCCGGACCTGTTCAGCCACCGCCGCGACGGCCGCTGCGGCCGCCAGGCCGGGATCACCTGGCTCGACCCGCGCTGACCGGCGCCCCGGTCCGGCGATCCACGCCACGCGGGGCTCGCGGGCGCCCCCGCGGGCGGGAACGATGGACGCCGTGTCCGATCCCCGCACCCCCACCGCCGACCGCGTCGGCGAACTGACCGACCGACTGGCCGCCGTCCGCGAGCGGGTGGCCGAGGCCTGCCGCGCCGCCGGCCGCGACCCCTCCGAGGTCGGGCTGCTCGCCGTCACCAAGACGATCCCGGCCGCCGACGTGGCCGCACTGGTCGACCTCGGGCTGGACGCCTTCGCCGAGAACCGCGCGCAGGAGGCGGCGTCCAAGGTGGACGAGGTCCGGGCCCTGCGCCCGGGCGTCTCCCCGGACTGGTTCTTCGTCGGCGGGCTGCAGCGCAACAAGGTACGGACGGTGCTCCCGTGGGTGACACGGATCGACTCCGTCGACTCGACCCGGCTGGCCCGCGCGATCGACAAGGAGGTCGCGAAGGCCCGCGACGCGGGGGATCGCGGCGGCCCGCTGCCGGTGCTCGTGCAGTACAGCGTCGACGGCGACGCCGACCGCGGCGGCGTCGCCCCGGAGGGGCTCGTCGAGCTGACGGACCTGGTCACGGAGCTGCCGGGGCTGGAGCTGGCCGGGCTGATGGCCGTCGCGCCGCTGGACTGGGAGCCCGATGCGGCGTTCGAGCGGATCGCCGAGGCGCACCGGGAGACCGTCGGGCGGCACCCCGGTGCGACGGTCCTGTCGGCCGGGATGAGCGGGGACCTGGAGTCGGCGATCGGTCACGGATCGACGGTGGTGCGTGTCGGTACGGCCCTTGTGGGGGATCGGCGGATAGCCTCCGAGTAATCGCTGGTGGGTGTGGGTACTGAGCAGGTGGCGGAGACCGCACCGCCGGCGAGACCGTCGCCAGAACGCGGGGTGCGCGTGCGGTTGGGACGCGTACGGAGTCGAGCAGTACTGCGAGGGGACAGCGGATGAGCGCGATGTACCGGCTGAAGGCGTACTTCGGCATGGTCCCGGCCGACGAGATGGACTACGTGGACGAACCGGATCACTACCGGGGCGGCCACGAGCACCACGCCGGCCCGCGCGGTGACCGTTGGTCCGCCGGGGCCGGTCGGTTCGCCGACCAGGCGTCCTACGACGACGACCGCTACGAGACCGCGGTCCGCTACGAGGACGGATGGGGCGCCCGCCCGGCGCGGGAGACCCTCCGTCCGGCGCGCGCCGTGCGGCAGGATCCACGCGGCGAGCGGGAGACGCTCGGGCTGGTCCCGGAGCGCGGGAACCTTCCCACCCCTCTCGGAGGGGGCGCCGGAGCGGCCGTCCGCGGGGCGCTGGCGATGGACCCGGAGACCCTCCGGGGCCCGGCACGCGAGGAGCGGAGCGAGCCCGTCGTGGCTCCCGCGCCGGTTCCGGAGCAGCGCGACCGGGCCGCCGCGGGACCGGCGTCGATCACGACGCTGCACCCGCGCAGCTACAACGAGGCCCGCACCATCGGCGAGCGCTACCGCGACGGTGTGCCCGTCATCATGAACCTCACGGATCTGGACGGCGCGGCGGCGAAACGCCTGGTCGACTTCGCCGCGGGCCTGGCGTTCGCACTGCGCGGGAGCATCGACAAGGTCACCGACCGGGTGTTCCTTCTCACGCCGGCCGACGTCGAGGTCTCCGCGGACGACGCGCGGAGGCTCGCCGAGCGCGGAGCTTTCCGACAGGATTGAGTCGTGGCCGACCCGATCCTGACGCTGATCTACTACGTCCTGTTCTTCTTCTGGCTGCTGCTCGCGGCCCGCATCGTCGTCGAGATGGTCCGGTCGTTCGCGCGCCAGTGGCGACCCGCCGGAGCGCCCGCCGTGGCGCTCGAGGTCGTCTTCACCGTGACCGACCCTCCGGTCAAGTTGCTGCGGAGAGTGATCCCCGTGGTCCGTATCGGAGGCGTAGGACTGGACCTGTCGATTATGGTTCTGTTGCTGGTGGTGTTCATCTCGATGAGCGCCGTCAGATCACAGCTCCTGGGATGAGCCCCAGTCACCCGGGAGTGCCGCCGAGGACCGCATGAGGTGATCCGATGCCGCTGACGCCCGCCGACGTTCATAACGTCGCGTTCAGCAAACCCCCGATCGGGAAGCGGGGTTACAACGAGGACGAGGTCGACGCCTTCCTCGATCTGGTCGAGGCCGAACTGGCCCGGCTGATCGGGGAGAACGACGACCTGCGCGACCAGGTCGCGCAGCTGGAGCAGCGTCTCGGCGATGCCGAGGCCGACCTGGAGGAGGCGCGGAGCCAGCCGGCTCCGGCGCAGACCCAGGCCCTGGCCGCCTCCCCGTCGCCGATGGGCCGTGGTGCGGGTGCTCCCGCTCCGCAGCTGGCCGGTGCCGGACCCGCCGATGCCGACGGCGGTGACCACCACGTGCAGGCCGCCAAGGTCCTGGGCCTCGCCCAGGAGATGGCGGACCGCCTGACCGCGGAGGCCAAGAACGAGGCCGACACGATGCTGTCGGACGCCCGGAACAAGTCCGAGCAGCTCCTCTCGGACGCCCGGACGAAGGCCGACGGCCTGGTCAACGACGCGCGCTCGCGTGCCGAGACCATGCTCAACGACGCCCGCACGCGGGCCGAGACGCTCGAGCGCCAGTCGCGCGAGAAGGCGTCCGGCCTGGTCAGCGAGGCCGAGCGCAAGCAGAACGAGATCATGGGCGCCATCCAGCGCGACAAGTCCGTTCTGGAGAAGAAGATCGACGAGCTCCGGACCTTCGAGCGGGAGTACCGCACCCGTCTGAAGACCTACCTGGAGTCGCAGCTGCGTGACCTGGAGGGTCGCGGTTCCGCTGCCCCGTCGGACGGCTCCGGTGCCACCAGGTCGGGCTCGAACGGCGGGTACGCCGCCTCCGGGTACGGCCAGCGGGCCGACACCGGGAGCTGACCGCCCCACGGCGCCTCCGAGGCGCCGGGGACGACCGACGACGACCGGGTAGCGGACAGGTGCCGCTGCCGACCGACGGAGTTCGCCGATGCTGGTGCTGGTCCTGATCCTCGTGGTCATCGCGCTGGTGCTGCTGCTCGCAGGATGGTTCCTGCACGTGGTGGCACTGGCGTGGACATCGGTGGTCATCAGCCTGATCGCGGGCCTGGTGCTCGCCTACGACTGGTGGCAGACCCGTGCCGCGGTGAAGGCCGGTGACCGGGCGGAGGCCGACGCCTCCGGTCGAGGCACCGGCGCCCCCGCGGCGCCGGACCGGGCCGACCGGGCCGACATGGAGGCGCGCTACGGCGCCGACATGGAGCCCGCGACGCAGGTCCTGCCGGTCGTCCGGCCGGACAGCGGCGCGGCCTCGGGCACGCCCGGGGCGGCGCAGAACGCGACCGACCAGACCATCCAGATGCCGGTCGTCAGGCCGTCCGGCTCTGCGGAGGGACCGCCCGGCGCATCTCGATCGGGTGGACTTTCCTCACACACGGTGACCGAATCCGGGGCCGAGGACGCGGCCGACCCGAGTGGGGTGGCCGCGTCGCACGCGGGCGCCCCGGCGGGACCGGACGCGTCGGCGGGACCGGACGGAGAGGGCGGTGCGGGTCGTGGCGGCGACCCGGCACGGTCCGGCCCGGCCGAACCCGGCACTGCGGAACCGCCCGCCGGGGCGACGACGCGGGCGACCGACTCGCGGCCGACCGGAACCGGCGCCGCCGGCACGACGTCGGCCGTGACGGCGGCAGCCGCAGGCGCGGTCACCGCCGGGACGGCCGGTGCCGTGGTAGCCGGCCGCGACGGCGGGTCGGACTCCGGCCCGGCAGCACGTTCCGGTGCCCACGACGGTGCCGACGACCCGGGCTTCGGCTCGGGGTCGGGCACCGGCTCGGGCGCCGACGGCACGGGAGGCGCCGGCACGGGCACCCCGCCCGCCGCCGGATCCGACCGGCCGGACAGCCCGGAGGGCCGGTCCGGCCCCTCCGATGCGACCACCGCGACCCGTACCCCGGGAACGGCGGACACGACCACCGCGGACGCCGCTCCGGGCTCGGCGGACGCGACCACCGCGACCCGCACCCCCGGACCGGCCGACGCCACCACGGTGACCCGCGCCGCGGGTGCACCCGGGGGACCGGGCGCGGGCGGCTCCGGCGGACCGGCCGGAGCGGGCAACCCGTCCGGCGCGGACCATCCCGACGCCGCCGTGTCCGCGGGCGCCGCGGCCGCGGGATCCGGGGCCCCCGCCGACGACACCCGGGCCGGGACACCCGCGGGCACGCCCGCCGGAGCCGGCGCGGACACGAACGGCACCCCGGCCGACACCGTCGGGGCCGACGCGCCCGCCGGGACCGACGGCGACTCCCCGGAGGAGCCGCGCGACCCGACCCTCGCCGCACTCGCCGCGCGCCTGCCCGACGAGGTGCTCGTCATCGACGAACACCCGCGGTACCACGTGCAGACCTGCCGGGCCCTCACCGGTCGCCCGGTGATCCCGCTGCCGGTCAGCGAGGCCGTCGAGCTCGGGTTCACCCCGTGCGGCTGGTGCGCACCGAACCGGACCCTCGGCGAGCGTCACCCCGCCCAGGCCCGCTGACCAGCAGCGCGGCGCGCCCCACGGAATAACGGGGCGCGGTCGCGCGCTACCCTGGTTCCACAGGCACCGATCCGGCCATCACCGGGGAGCCTCCGGAAGAAACGGCCCCGGGCCGGAGTAGAACCGGACGGGTGCGGCCCGTCATCGCCGTCGAACGAGAGGCCCGTGCACCCGTGCACGGGCAAGCGGGGTGGTACCGCGGCCCGGCTCTCCAGAGCCGTCGTCGTCCCCGTGCGAAGCGAGAGCACGCACGAGGAGCGACACACGTGAGCGGCTATCCCGACGTCCCGGCGCACCCGTCGTTCCCGACGCTCGAGCAGGACGTGCTCGCGTCGTGGGACACCGACGACACCTTCCGCGCGTCGGTCGACCGGCGCCCCGCCGGTGAGAACGGGGCCGACGAGTACGTCTTCTACGACGGCCCGCCCTTCGCCAACGGCCTGCCGCACTACGGCCACCTGCTGACCGGCTACGTCAAGGACGTCGTCCCGCGGTACCGCACCATGCGCGGCCACCGGGTCGAGCGCCGCTTCGGCTGGGACACCCACGGCCTGCCCGCCGAGGTCGAGACCGAGAACCAGCTCGGCATCAAGCACAAGTCCGAGATCGACGAGATGGGCGTCGCCGCGTTCAACGAGGCGTGCCGCACGTCCGTGCTGCGCTACACCGGCGAGTGGCGCGACTACGTGACCCGCCAGGCCCGCTGGGTCGACTTCGACAACGACTACAAGACCCTGGACCTGGACTACATGGAGTCCGTCCTCTGGGCGTTCAAGTCGCTGTGGGACAAGGGTCTCGTCTACTCCGGCTTCCGGGTGCTCTGGTACTGCTGGCGCTGCGAGACGCCGCTGAGCGCCACCGAGACCAAGATGGACGACGTCTACACCGACCGGCAGGACCCGGCGGTCACCGTCGGACTGCGCCTGTCGACGCCGGACCGCCCGGAGACCGACGGCGCCCTCGCCCTGGTCTGGACGACCACTCCGTGGACCCTGCCGTCGAACCTCGCCGTGGCCGTGCACCCCGACGTCGACTACGTGGTGGTGGAGGCGAACTCCGAGCGCTGGCTGCTCGCGGAGGCCCGGGTCGCCGCGTACGCCCGCGAGCTGGGGGAGGAGCCGCCGGTGCTGGCGCGGGTGACGGGGTCCGACCTGCTCGGCGCGAGCTACACCCCGCCGTTCGACTTCTTCACCGGCCGCGAGAACGCCCACCGCGTGCTCGCCGCGGACTACGTCACCACCGAGGACGGCACCGGGCTGGTCCACATCGCCCCCGCCTTCGGTGAGGAGGACAAGGAGGTCACCGACGCGGCCGGCATCGAGGTCGTCAACCCGGTCGACTCCCGCGGCGAGTTCACCACCGAGGTCCCGCCGTACGCCGGCATGCAGGTGTTCGACGCGAACCCGCAGGTCATCCGCGACCTGAAGGACGGCAACGCGCACGCGCAGGGCGTCCTGCTGCGCCACGAGACCTACGACCACCCGTACCCGCACTGCTGGCGCTGCGGCAACGCGCTGATCCAGCGCGCCGTCGACTCCTGGTTCGTGCGCGTCACCCAGTTCCGGGACCGGATGGTCGAGCTCAACCAGGAGATCGACTGGACGCCCGCGCACGTGCGCGACGGCCAGTTCGGCAAGTGGCTCGAGGGTGCCCGCGACTGGGGCATCTCCCGCAACCGCTACTGGGGCAGCCCGATCCCGGTGTGGCAGTCCGACGACCCGCGCTACCCGCGCACCGACGTCTACGGCTCGCTCGACGAGATCGAGCGCGACTTCGGCGTGCGCCCGACCGACCTGCACCGGCCGTACGTCGACCAGCTGACCCGGCCCAACCCGGACGACCCGACCGGGCGCTCGACCATGCGCCGGGTGCCGGAGGTGCTCGACTGCTGGTTCGAGTCCGGCTCGATGCCGTTCGCGCAGGTCCACTACCCGTTCGAGAACCGCGACTGGTTCGAGCACCACTACCCGGGCGACTTCATCGTCGAGTACAACGGCCAGACCCGCGGCTGGTTCTACACGCTGCACGTGCTGGCCACCGCCCTGTTCGACCGGCCCGCGTTCCGCAACTGCGTCGCGCACGGCATCGTCCTGGGCGACGACGGCGCGAAGATGTCCAAGTCGCGCAAGAACTACCCCGACGTCAACGAGGTCTTCGACCGCGACGGCAGCGACGCCATGCGGTGGTTCCTCATGGCGAGCCCGATCCTGCGCGGCGGCAACCTCGTCGTCACCGAGCAGGGCATCCGCGAGGGCGTCCGCCAGGCGATCCTGCCGCTGTGGAACACCTGGTACTTCCTGTCGCTCTACGCGGGCGGGGAGCGCGGCACGTTCCGCACCGACAGCCCGCACGTCCTCGACCGGTACGTGCTGGCCAAGACCGCCGACCTCGTCGACGGCGTCACCGCGGCCATGGACGCCTACGACATCGCCGGGGCCTGCGAGCGGATCCGCGACCACGCCGAGACGCTGACCAACTGGTACGTCCGCCGCTCCCGCGAGCGGTTCTGGTCCGAGGACCCGGCCGTGCGCCAGGACGCCGTCGACACCCTGCACACCGTGCTGGAGGTGACCTGCCGGGTCGCGGCGCCGCTGCTGCCGCTGACCACCGAGGCCATCTGGCGCGGTCTCACGGGGGAGCGGTCGGTGCACCTCACCGACTGGCCCGCCGGGTCGGACCCGTCGGTCTCGCACCGTGAGGCCGGAGCCGGGCTGCCGCACGACGCCGGCCTCGTCGCCGGGATGGACCGGATCCGGCAGGTCGCGAGCGCGGCGCTGTCGCTGCGCAAGTCCGCGAAGGTGCGGGTGCGCCAGCCGCTGCCCGCGCTGACCGTCGCCGCCGGCGACGCCAAGGCGCTGGAGGACTTCACCGGGCTGCTCGCCGACGAGGTCAACGTCCGCTCGGTCGAGCTGACCGACGACGTCGCCACGCACGGCCGGTTCGAGATCGCCGTCAACGCCCGGGTCGCCGGGCCGCGCCTGGGCAAGGACGTCCAGACCTGCATCCGCGCGGTCAAGGCGGGGGAATGGTCCCAGGAGGGCGACACCGTCGTGGCCGCGGGGATCGCGCTGCAGCCGGGCGAGTTCACCGAGAAGCTCGTCGCCGCCGACCCGGAGCGGACCCAGGCCCTGCCCGGGAACGCGGGGCTCGTCGTCCTCGACACCACGGTGACGCCGGAACTGGCGGCGGAGGGCACCGCCCGCGACGTCGTGCGCGTCGTGCAGCAGGCCCGCCGTGACGCGGGTCTGGACGTGTCCGACCGGATCGCGCTGACCCTCGACGGTCCGGACGCGGTGCTCGACGCCGTCCGGACCCACGAGGCGTTCGTCGCCGGGGAGGTGCTGGCGACCTCGGTCGCCTACGGCGCCGCCGGGGACGGCGCGTCGAGCGGGCAGGTCGTCGGCCCCGACGGCGCGTCGGTCACGCTGTCGACCGCGGTCGCCCGCGCCTGACCGGTACCGGCGCCGACCACCGCTCAGGGGCGGGGTGTCACCGTGAGACGGACGCGGTGGTCGGCGCCGGAGACCCGGGTGACCTCGACGGTCGCCGGGACCCCGTCGATCCGGCACACGACCGTCGCGCCCTCGGCCACCGGCGGGCAGCGCGGGGACAGGAGCACCGCGTCGTGGCCCGCGGCGCGCAGCGGGTCGCGCACGGCGAACATCAGGACCCCGGCCAGCGTGTCGGTCCCGGTCGGGCCGGGGCCGGGGACGACCACGTCCAGCTCCGCGACGCCGTCGGCGGACACCGGGAAGTCCCAGCGGGTCCGCACGACGTCCTGCGGGGTGGACCCGCGGGCGCCCTCCACCCGCGTCCCGTCGACGCGCACGGTGCCCCAGCCGTGGCGGCCCCCGTCGTCGCGCATCCGGCAGCCGAGGACCGGGTCGTCACCGTCCAGGACCCGGCAGTCGGCGGTGACGCCGGAGTGCTCCCGGCCCGTCGCCGCCTCGACCAGCAGCGCCGCGCCCTCGGCCGGCGACGGCAGCGGTTCGTGCTGCGACCACAGCACCAGCGCGGTCGGGAGGACCACGACGCCGACGGTGAGCGGCAGCCACCACCGGGGCGGACGGGGTCGATCGGGCACGGGGACGGTCTGGCCGACCGGGACCGGCCGCAACTCCGCAGAACCACCGGGCCCTATCCTCACCCCATGGGTGACGCGGCGGAACGGTGGCGGGAACGCCAGACCGGCCGCGGGATCCCCGACCACGTCCTCCGGCACGCCCCCGCCGACCCGTGGACCCATGACCCCGCCGACTTCACCCCGCCCGCGGAGCCGGCCGACACGCCGTCGCACCGGGCGGCGCGGGCGATCGCCGAGCGTGCCGCGGCGTGGACCTGCGCCGGGGCGTCGGTGCTCGACGTCGGCTGCGGGGGCGGGGACGCCGCGTTCGGCGCGGCGTGGCCCGAGCCGTCGCCGGTGGCGCGGGTGGTCGGCGTCGACCGGCAGGCCGACATGCTGGCGGTGTTCGCCGCGGCGGCCCGCGCCCGGGACCTGCCCCACGGCACCGTGCACGGCAGCTGGCCCGACGCGGCCGGGGACGCCGGACGGCACGACGTCGTCGTCTGCCACCACGTCCTGCACAACGTCGTCGACCTGCCCCCGTTCCTCGCCGCGTTGACCGGCGCCGTCCGCACCCGCGGCGGGATCGGCGGCGTCGTGGTCGAGATGCTGACCGAGCACCCACTGGCCTGGCTGGACCCGCTGTGGGAGCGCTTCCACGACGTGGTCCGGCCGCCGTCGGCGACCCACGACGACGCCGTCGCGGTGCTGCGCGAACAGCAGGGCGTCGACCCGGAGGTCCTGACCTGGACCCGTGCGGCCCGCCTGCCGCACGACGCCGCCTGGGTCACCCGCCGGCTCTGCCTGCCCGCCGACCGCGTCGAGGCGGTCGCCGCCGCGCTGGTGGACCTCCCGCCGCGGCGCACCGACGCCGTCACCCTGACCTGGTCGCCCTGAGCAGGGGGCCCCGGTGAGTCTGGAACTGCTGCTCGGCATCTCCGCGGGGGTGCTGCTGCTCGGCGTGCTCGCGGTGCGCGTCTCGGTGCGGCTCGGCCTGCCGTCGCTGCTGCTCTACCTGGGCATCGGCGTGCTGCTCGGCGAGTCCGTGCTGGGCATCCCGTTCGACGACACCGGCCTCACCGAGTCCCTCGGCCTCACCGCGCTCGTGCTGATCCTCACCGAGGGCGGGCTCACCACCCGCTGGTCGGCGGTGCGGCCCGCGCTCGGGCTCGGGCTGCTGCTGTCGACGCTGTCGGTGCTGGTGTCGATCGCCGTCGCGGGCGGGCTGCTGCACCTGCTGCTCGACCTGGAGTGGCGCACCGCGCTGCTGTGGGGCGCGGTGCTGTCCTCCACCGACGCCGCCGCGGTGTTCTCCGTGCTGCGCGGGGTCGCCGTCCCGCAGCGCCTCGCCGGGACCCTGGAGCTCGAGTCCGGGATGAACGACGCACCGGTGGTGATCGCCGTCGTCGTCCTGGCCGGGACCGAGGCCATCAGCTGGACGACGCCGCTGCTGATCGTCTACGAGCTCGTCGCGGGCGCCGTCGTCGGCGTCGCGCTCGGGCTGGGCTCGGCGTGGGCGCTGCGCCGCGCCGCGCTGCCGTCGACCGGCCTGTACCCGCTCGCGGCGATCGCGTCCTGCCTGCTGGCCTTCGCCGCCGGGCAGGGCGTGCACGCCTCGGGGCTGCTCGCCACCTACTGTGCCGCGCTGGTGCTGGGCAACTCCCGGCTGCCGCACCGCGGCGGCGTCGTCTCCTTCGCCGAGGGCACCGGGTGGATCGCCCAGATCGGGCTGTTCGTGCTGCTCGGCCTGTACGCGGTGCCCGAGCGGCTGCCCGCCGCCGTGGCGCCCGCGCTGATCTGCGCCGCGGTCGTCCTGCTCGCCGCGCGGCCGCTGTCGGTCGCCGCCGCCGCACTGCCGTTCCGGGTGCCCTGGCGCGAACAGGCGTTCCTGTCCTGGGCGGGGCTGCGCGGAGCCGTGCCGATCGTGCTCGCCCTCGTCGCGGTCACCGAGGGCGGCGGCCAGAACCAACGCCTGGTCGACGTCGTGTTCGTGCTGGTCGTGCTGCTCACCCTGGTCCAGGGCACCAGCCTGCCCTGGGTGGCGCGGCTGCTCGGGGTGGTCTCGCGCACCGACACCCGCGGCGTCGAGGTCGACGCCGCCCCGCTCGACGAGGTCGACGCCGAGCTCCTGCAGGTGAAGGTGCCCCCCGGGTCCCGGCTGCACGGCGTCTACCTGCGCGAGCTGCGGCTGCCCCGCGGGGCCACGGTCAGCCTGGTCGTACGCGACGCCGAGGCGTTCTCCCCGGGCGGGGACACCCGGCTGCGCGAGGGGGACCAGTTCCTCGTCGTCAGCACCCGGGACAACCGGGAGGACACCGAACAGCGGATCCGCGACGTCGACCGCGGCGGCAAGCTGGTCCGCTGGCACGAGGGCCGGGGCCGGCCGAGCGGGCGGGCCGGCTGACCGGCCGGTCGGCGGTGTCGGGGCGACCCGCATAATCACGGGTGTGAGTGCCGACCCCCCACCCCCCACCGCGCCGATCGACCCCGCCGTACGACGGCGCGGTGTGGCGCTGCTGGCGGGCATCGCCGTGGTGTGGCTGGCGCTCGACCTCGTCACCAAGATCGCCGCCGTCGCCACGCTGGAGGGGCAGCGGCCGGTCACCGTGATCGACGGGTTCTTCTACCTCACGCTGCTGCGCAACCCGGGCGCCGCCTGGTCCATGGCCACCGGCTACACCTGGGTGCTGACGATCGTCGCCGTGGTGGTCGTCGGCGTCATCATCCGGATCGCGCGGCGGCTCGCCTCGACCGGCTGGGCGATCGGCCTCGGCCTGGTCCTCGGCGGCGCGCTGGGCAACCTGGTCGACCGGTTCTTCCGCGCACCCGGACCGATGCGCGGGCACGTCGTGGACATGCTGGCCTTCTTCTCCCCGGACGGGAGCGTCTTCCCCGTGTTCAACATCGCCGACACCGGCATCGTGTGCGGCGGCATCCTGCTGGTGCTGATGGCCGTGCGCGGCATCGAGATCGACGGGAGCCGCGAACGTGGGTGAGGTACGCAGCATGCCGGTGCCCGACGGGCTGGACGGCATGCGGATCGACGCCGGGCTGTCGCGCCTGCTGGGTCTGTCCCGGACCGTCGTCGCGACCCTGGCCGAGTCCGGCCGGATCTCGGTCGACGGCCGCGAGGCCGGCAAGTCCGACCGGCTGCCCGGCGGGTCCTGGCTGGAGGTCGAGCTGCCCGACGCGCCGGCGCCCGCGGTCATCGAGGGCCCGGCGGAGGTCGTCGCGGGCCTGACGGTGCTGCACTCCGACGACGACATCGTCGTCGTCGACAAGCCGGTCGGGGTGGCCGCGCACGCCTCCCCGGGCTGGACCGGTCCGACCGTGACCGGCGGGCTCGCCGCGCTCGGGTTCCGGCTGTCCACCTCCGGCGCCGCCGAGCGGCAGGGCATCGTGCACCGGCTCGACGTCGGCACCACCGGGGTGATGGTCGTCGCCACCTCCGAGCACGCCTACACCGAGCTCAAGCGGGCCTTCAAGGAACGCACCGTCGACAAGCGCTACCACGCCGTCGTGCAGGGGCACCCGGACCCGTCGTCGGGCACGATCGACGCCCCGATCGACCGGCACCCGCGCCACGACTACCGGTTCGCGGTGATGCAGAGCGGCAAGCCCAGCGTCACCCACTACGACACCATCGAGGCGTTCCGCTCGGCGAGCCTGCTCGACGTGCACCTGGAGACCGGGCGCACCCACCAGATCCGGGTGCACTTCTCCGCACTGCGCCACCCCTGCGTCGGCGACATCACCTACGGCGCCGACCCGACGCTGGCCAAGCGGGTCGGGCTGTCCCGGCAGTGGCTGCACGCCCGCACGCTCGGGTTCGCCCACCCCGCCGACGGGCGGCACGTCGAGTTCACCAGCCCCTACCCGGCCGACCTCGACGCGGCGCTGGACGTCCTGCGGGACTGACGCGTGACCGGTCTGAGCACCCGGGCCCTGGCGTGGATCGCCGCGGCGATGGCGGTGGTGTTCCTCGGTGCGCTCTGGGCCGCCGGGTCCGGTCCGTCGGCCGGGCCCCCGGCGGCGACGGGGTCGGTGCGGCTGGGCCCCGGCCCCGGCCAGGACGTCGCCGGCTACCTCGCCGGGCTGCCCGCGACGCTGCCGGCACCGGGGGTGTCCGTGCCCGCGCTCGTGCAGTTCACCCGCCCGCTGGCCCCGTCCGACGCCGCGGCCGCGGGCTCCGGGACGACGACCACGACCGCGGTGTTCCGGGTGCCGTTCGACCGGGTGCAGACCGCGCTGCGGTTCGAGCCGGTCACCGGCACCGGGGACCCGGCGGCCGCGCTCGGCGTCGCCCGTGAGCGGGCCGCCTACGCCGCCGAGGCCGACGCCGACCGCGCCGCCCGCGACGGTGGGGGAGCGGCCACGCCGGAGGCCCGCGCGGCACTGACCCGGCGGGCCGCCGTGGCCGCGGCCGAGCGACGCGCGCTCGCCGACCCGGGCTGCGCCTGCGTGGTCGCGCTGGTCGTGACCGCCGACCGGGCCGGGCTCGAGGCGCTCGCCGCGCGCCCGGGCGTGCGCGGCGTGCAGGCCGCGCCGGCCGGGACCGGCGCACCGGAGCTCGCGCTGTCGCCGCTGCTGCCCGAGCAGACCACCACCGCGAGCCCGCCGCCCGACGACGGCCCCGTCCCCTGAGCCGCGCGCGTCCCCGAGCCGCGTTCCCGGCCCTCGTCAGCCCCCGGCCCTCGTCAGCCCCCGGCCCTCGTCAGGTCCCGGCCCTGGTCGCCCCGGCTCACCGTCCATGATCAGCACGACCGAGCCGATCGGTGCCGGATGTGGCACCGATCGCTGCACGCGTGCCGATCATGAGCCCGACGGTGCCCGGGGTCGGCGGCCCCCCCCTGACCGCAGTGCACGACCGTCGCTGCCGCTGGTCCCGGGGGACCGGTCAGCCCAGCACCCCGCGCTCGCGCAGCACCCGCACGGCCCGGGCGGCGCCCTCCCAGCGGTGGGCGTCCCAGCCGTGCGCGGACGCGGCGCGGACGTTGTCGACGCGGTCGTCGAAGAACAGCACCTGCTCCGGTGCGGTGCCGAACTCGACGTCGGCGCGCCGGAAGATGTCCTGCGACGGTTTCGCGGCGCCCACGTCGGCGGAGAACAGCAACCGGTCGAACGGGCTGCTCCAGGCCGCGGCACGCACCGCGGAGGCCAGCCCGCGCGGCGCGTTGGACAGCACGGCGAGGCGCACCCGGGCCCGCGCGAGGTCGGCGATCAGCATCGACGACGACGGCGGCAGCGTCGACCAGAACGTGACGTCCACCCGCTCGGCGGCGTCCATCCGGGCGCGCTCGGGTGCCAGGCCCAGGTCGGCGCAGACGGCGGTCCAGTAGCGGTCCGGCGGGTCACCCAGGTCGTGCCGGGCGCGGTGGCGCCAGTACGCCTCGCGCAGCACGGGTTCGGGTACGGCGAACACCCCGGCCAGCCGGCGCTCCAGGCCCGCGGACGGCACCAGCACCTCACCGAGGTCGAACACCACGGTGCCGGGCGGCGTCGTCGGCTCGGGGGCGGTGGGCATCGTGGCCCGACCCTAACCCGCCGCCGGGCCGTCCGCGACACGCCGTCGTCCGGGGTGGACAGGGGGTGAGCAGGCCCGACACGCGGAGCCCGATCGTGCCCGGCCGCCGTCGCCGGAACCGTCGGACCCCACCGTTACGCTGGGGCCCTCACCGATCCGGTCGGTCCGGACCCGCAGGGTCCACCGGCTCCGGCGAGCGGGCCCCGCCAGGTCCGCGTACCGGCGCCGACGCCCCTGCCCGTCCGCGCCGCCGGCCCGGTGTCGGCACGTCCGCCCCGACGGGCGTGCGCACCAGCGGAGGTCCGCGCCGTCCCAGCGGCGCGGGAGAGGAGCGCGGGACACACATGGGCAGTGCCGGATCCGGGAGTCGCTCCTTCGTCCATCTGCACACGCACACCGAGTTCTCGATGCTGGACGGTGCCGCCCGGCTCGACGACCTGTTCTCCGAGGCCGCCAAGCACGAGATGCCGGCCATCGCGATGACCGACCACGGCAACGTCTACGGCGCCTTCGAGTTCTGGCGCAAGGCGAAGGCGCACGACGTCAAGCCGATCATCGGCATGGAGGGCTACCTCGCGCCCGGGTCGCGGCACGAGCGCAAGCGCACCGCGCTGGGCAACGGCAGCGAGAACAACCCCGACCTCATGTACACCCACATGACGCTGCTCGCGGAGAACACGGAGGGGATGCACAACCTCTTCCGGCTCTCCTCGCTGGCCAGCCTCGAGGGCTACTACTACAAGCCGCGTATGGACCGCGAGCTGCTGGAGAAGTACGGCAAGGGCCTGATCGCGACGACGGGCTGCCCGTCCGGCGAGGTCGCGCGCCTGCTCCAGCAGCACGACTTCGACGCCGCCTGCCAGGCCGCGAGCGACTACCGCGACATCTTCGGGAAGGACAACTTCTTCCTGGAGCTCATGGACCACGGCATCGAGATCGAGAAGCGGGTCCAGGAGGACCTGTTCCGGCTCAAGGACAAGCTCGACCTGCCCGGCCTCGCGACGAACGACCTGCACTACACCTACCCGGACGACACCAAGGCGCACGAGGTGCTCCTGTGCGTCCAGACCGGCAAGACCCTCGCGGACCCGAACCGGTTCAAGTTCGACGCGCAGGACTTCTACCTCAAGTCCGCCGCCGAGATGCGCCAGCTCTGGGACCCGATCCACCCCGAGGCCTGCGACAACACGCTGCTCGTCGCCGAGCGCTGCAACATCGACTTCACCACCGGCCAGGACCTCCAGCCCAAGGCGCCCGTCCCCGAGGGGGAGACCGAGGAGTCCTGGCTGATCAAGGAGGTCGAGCGGGGACTGCACATGCGGTTCCCCGACGGCGTCACCGAGAAGTACCGGCAGCAGGCCAACTACGAGGTCGGCGTCATCATCAAGATGGGCTACCCCGGCTACTTCCTGGTGACCGCGGACCTCATCCAGCACGCCAAGTCCGTCGGCATCCGCTGCGGCCCCGGCCGTGGCTCGGCGGCGGGCTCGCTGGTCGCCTACGTCCTGGGCATCACCGACCTCGACCCGATCCGGCACAAGCTGATCTTCGAGCGGTTCCTGAACCCGGACCGTGTGTCGATGCCCGACATCGACATGGACTTCGACGAGCGCCGGCGCGGCGAGATGATCCGCTACGTCACCGAGAAGTACGGCGAGGACCGGATCGCGCAGATCATCACCTACTCCACGATCAAGGCGAAGGCCGCGATCAAGGACTCGGCGCGGGTGCTGTTCGGCCAGCCCGGCTACTCCGTGGCCGACCGCATCTCCAAGGCCATGCCGCCCGCGGTGATGGGCAAGGACATCCCGCTGTCGGGCATCTTCGACCCGTCGCACAAGCGGTACTCCGAGGCGACCGAGGTCCGCGCCCTCTACGAGGCGGACCCGCAGGTCAAGGAGATCGTCGACACCGCGCGGGGCCTCGAGGGACTGAAGCGGCAGTGGGGTGTGCACGCCGCGGGCGTGATCATGTCCTCGACGCCGCTGATCGACGTGATCCCGATCCAGCGCCGGGAGTCCGACGGCGCGATCATCACGCAGTTCGACATGGGCGTCTGCGAGACCATCGGCCTGCTGAAGATGGACTTCCTGGGGCTGCGCAACCTCACCATCCTCGACGACGCCCTGGAGAACATCGAGCTCAACGGCAAGCCCGCCGTCGACCTGGACAAGGTCGAGCTCGACGACCGGAAGACCTACGAGCTGCTCTCCCGCGGGGACACCCTCGGCGTGTTCCAGCTCGACGGCGGCCCGATGCGGGACCTGCTGCGCCGCATGGCACCCAGCGAGTTCGAGCACATCTCCGCGGTCGGCGCGCTGTACCGCCCGGGCCCGATGGGTGCGAACGCGCACAACGACTATGCCGACCGCAAGAACGGCCGGCAGGAGATCACGCCGATCCACCCGGAGCTCGCCGAGCCGCTCAAGGAGGTCCTCGGCGAGACCTTCGGCCTGATCGTGTACCAGGAACAGGTCATGTCCATCGCGCAGGTGCTGGCGGGCTACACGCTCGGCCAGGCGGACCTGCTCCGCCGCGCGATGGGCAAGAAGAAGAAGGAGATCCTGGACAAGGAGTACGCCGGCTTCGCCCAGGGCATGAAGGACAACGGCTACTCCGCCGACGCCGTCAAGACGCTCTGGGACATCCTGCTCCCGTTCTCCGACTACGCATTCAACCGCGCCCACTCCGCCGCCTACGGCGTCGTGTCCTACTGGACGGCCTACCTCAAGGCGAACTACCCGGCCGAGTACATGGCCGGCGTGCTCACCTCGGTGCGCGACGACAAGGACAAGGCCGCGGTCTACCTGGCGGAGTGCCGCCGGATGGGCATCACGGTCCTCCCGCCCGACGTCAACGACTCGGTGCGCAACTTCGCCCCGGTCGGCGACGACATCCGCTTCGGCCTGGGCGGCATCCGCAACGTCGGGCACAACGTCGTCGACGCGATCGTCGCCGCGCGGCGGGAGAAGGGGAACTTCGTCGACTTCTCCGACTTCCTGCGCAAGGTCGACGCGGTCGTCTGCAACAAGAAGGTCGTCGAGTCGCTGATCAAGGCGGGCGCGTTCGACTCGCTCGGCCACTCCCGCAAGGGCCTGCTGCTCGTGCACGCCGACGCCATCGACGCGGTGATGAGCACCAAGAAGGCCGCCTCGATGGGCCAGTTCGACCTGTTCGGCTCGCTGGACGGCCCGGGCGAGGGCGACGACGGCGGTCTCGGCGGCATCTTCGACGTGAAGGTGCCCGACGAGGAGTGGGACACCAAGCACAAGCTCGCCGTCGAGCGGGAGATGCTCGGCCTCTACGTGTCCGGGCACCCGTTGCAGGGCCTCGAGCAGGCGCTCGCCGCGAAGTCCGACACCTCGATCGCCGACATCGTCGAGGGCTCGGTCGCCGAGGGCGCGCAGGTCACCGTCGGCGGCATCCTCGCCAACGTCAACCGCCGGGTGAACAAGAACGGCGAGCCGTGGGCGTCGGCGCAGATCGAGGACCTCGCCGGCGGCATCGAGGTGCTGTTCTTCCCGCGGGCCTACCAGGTGGTCGGCGTCGACGTCGCCGAGGACGCGATCGTGCTGGTCAAGGCGCGGGTCAACAAGCGCGACGACCGCGTGTCACTGATCGCGAACGACCTCGCGGTGCCCGAGCTCGCCACCGGCGAGGCCGGGCTGCCGATCAAGGTCAGCCTGCGTACCGACCAGTGCACCCCCGAGCGCGTCGCGAAGCTCAAGGAGGTGCTGACCCACCACCCCGGCACCTCCGAGGTGCACCTGACCCTGGTCTACGGCAGCAAGACGACCGCCCTGCGGCTGGACGACTCGCTCAAGGTCATGCACACCTCGGCGCTGATGGGGGACCTGAAGGCCCTGCTCGGCCCCGGCTGCCTCGGCGGCTGACCGCCCACACCCCTCCCCGGGCGTCCGCACCCGTTGCCACGGGTGCGGACGCCGGGCAACGGGTGTGGGTGCGGCGCCGACCGGCCCGTGGCGCCGGCGCGCGACGGGGGGCCCGGGTGTGGCGGGGTGTCGCGGTGGGCAGGGCTCAGGCCCGGCGGGCCAGGTCGGCCCAGGCGGCGCGGGCGGGGGCGTCCCAGCGCTCGTGCAGCGTGGTGAACAGCTCCGCCGCACGGGACCCGGCCCACTGCTCGGGCAGCAGCTCGGCGGGCAGCTCGGGGTCCAGGAACGGGAACCGTCGCCAGGCGTGGACGAGGCGGACCTGGCGGGCGAGGACGTCGCCGCCGTCCTCGGTGGCGGGACCGGCGGCGCCCGGGGCCGAGGTGGCGGCGGCCGCGCAGGACGCGGCGGAGGCCGCGTCGAGGTGGGGGCCGAACTCGTCGAGGAACTCCGAGTAGGCCCGTTCCACGACGTCGAGGTCCCAGGCCTGGGCCACGATGTCGTCGGCGCGGCCGATGCCGCCGTAGTGCCCGACGAAGGAGTACCCGGACCCGGCGAGGTCGAGCTCGTCGAGCACCGCCGCGACGCGGGCCTCCTTGCCGGGGTCGGGGCTGACCCACACCCCGGGGGCGGGGGAGCCCAGTCCGGCCCAGGCCAGCCGGGTGCGCAGCCGGTGGCGCAGGCGTCGGCGCGACTCCGGGACCGAGGCGAGCAGGACCAGCCAGCGGCCGTCCCAGCCGGTCGTCGGACGGCCGAAGCCGTAGATGCGGGCGGCGCCGTCGGACAGCAGCTCCGACCCGGCGGGGGTGAGCGACCAGCGGACCCGGCGGCCGTCGCGGTCGGAGGTCAGCAGGCCCTCGCCCGCGGTGCGGGCCAGTGCCTGGCGGGCCGACTTGGCCTCCACCCCGAGCGTGCCCAGCACGTCGAGCAGGGCCCGGGTCCAGACCGGTTCCCCGGCCGGGAGGACGAACTCGCCCAGCACGGTGAGCAGCAACGATCGGGCGGAGGTCTGCCCGAGCTCGCGACGGCGCAGGGCCGACCCGTCGGGCCCCTCCGGCTCGTACACGGAGTCGGGCGTGGCCATGGTCGGGCCAGCGTAGAGGGTCGGCACTAGCGTGGGCGTCCGTGACCACCGCAGGCCCCGGGCGTGTCCCGGACCCGACCCTCTCCGGATCCCCGCTCGACACGGGGGCACTGCTCGCCACCGACCGGGACCACGTCTGGCACCCCTACGCGCCGATGCCGGCGACCCGGGCGCCGATCGTCGTGGAGTCCGCGCAGGGGGTGCGGCTGAGGCTGCCCGACGGCCGTGAGCTCGTCGACGGGATGTCGTCGTGGTGGTCGGCCATCCACGGCTACCGCCACCCGCGGCTCGACGCGGCCGTACGCGACCAGCTCGGCCGGATGAGCCACGTGATGTTCGGCGGCCTGACCCACGGCCCGGCCGTCGACCTGGCCCGGCTGCTCGTGGACGTCAGCCCGGAGGGGCTGGAGCACGTGTTCCTGGCCGACTCCGGATCGGTGTCGGTCGAGGTCGCCATCAAGATGTGCCTGCAGTACTGGCGGTCCCGCGGCCGCCCCGGCAAGCACCGGCTGATGACGTGGCGGCGCGGCTACCACGGCGACACCTTCGGCGCGATGAGCGTCTGCGACCCCGACGGCGGCATGCACTCGCTGTGGTCCGACGTCCTCCCGCAGCAGGTGTTCGCCGACGCCCCACCGGAGGACTTCACCCACGACTACGTCGCCCACCTCGCCGAGCTCGTCGAGACCCACGCCGACGAGCTGGCCGCGGTGGTCGTCGAACCGGTGGTGCAGGGCGCCGGGGGGATGCGCTTCCACGACCCCCGCTACCTGCACGTGCTGCGCGAGCTGTGCCACGCCCACGACGTGCTGCTCGTGTTCGACGAGATCGCCACCGGCTTCGGCCGCACCGGCGAGCTGTTCGCCGCCGACCACGCCGCCGTCGCCCCGGACGTGATGTGCGTCGGCAAGGCGCTGACCGGCGGCTACCTGACGATGGCCGCGACCCTGTGCAGCACCCGGGTGGCCCGCGGCATCACCGACGGCGAGGCCGGGGTGCTCATGCACGGGCCGACGTTCATGGGCAACCCGCTCGCCGCCGCCGTCGCCCACGCCTCGGTGTCGCTGCTGCTCGAACGCGACTGGCGGCGCGAGGTGAAGGACGTCGCCGCCGGGCTGCGCGCCGGGCTGGCCCCCGCCCGGTCGCTGCCGGGCGTGCGGGAGGTCCGGATCCTGGGCGCGATCGGTGTCGTCGAGATGGCCGAGGAGGTCGACGTCGCCGCCGCGACCGCCGCCGCCGTGCTCGCCGGGGTCTGGCTACGGCCCTTCCGCAACCTCGTCTACGCGATGCCACCGTTCGTCAGCACCCGCGACGACGTGGCGCTGATCACCGCCGGGATGCGGGCCGCGGCCCTTGCCGGGCAGCGGGACCAGCGCTGAGTCGGTGATCCGGACCACCGATCCGGTGGACTTCGGTGTGTTCCACCTCACGTTACGCAGAGGTGTACGGCGCTGACCGGGCGTTTCGTCGTGGACGTCCGAAACGATGAGAAGCGTTCTCATCATGATCCGTTTCCGTGGTCGGGGTGAAACGGTGTCGGCCGGTCGCATTCGTCCAGTCGGCCGCACCCGCTCCGCCGGTCGCGCACCGCGCGACCCGCCCCAGTCGACCGCACCGTCGCGGTCCGGCGCCCCCCACGGACCGATACGGAGGATCCGGTGCCCACGCACAGTCACTCCAGCACCACCAGCCCCACCAGTAACTCCGAACACCGCGTGCAGGATCACGAGCACGCCCCGGCCGAGTCCGGCCGCGGTGAGCACTCGCCGCCGGGCGGCTCCTGGTTCGGCCGCACGTTCCCGCACGCCCGGGCGGACTTCTCCGCCTCGATCGTCGTGTTCCTCGTGGCGGTGCCCCTGTCGCTGGGCATCGCCGTCGCCTCCGGCGCCCCGATCCTGGCCGGCCTCATCGCCGCCGTCGTCGGTGCCGTCGTCGCCGGTCTGCTCGGCGGCTCCAAGCTCCAGGTCTCCGGCCCCGCCGCCGGTCTGACCGTCATCGTCGCCGAGCTGGTCAACACCTTCGGCTGGCAGGTCACCACGCTGATCACCGCGGGCGCCGGTGTCCTGCAGATCGTCTTCGGGCTGACCCGGCTGTCCCGGTTCGCCCAGGCCATCCCGCCCGCCGTCGTGCACGGCATGCTCGCGGGCATCGGCGCCACCATCGCCCTCGGCCAGCTGAACGTCGTGTTCGGTGGTCAGGCGCAGACCGGCGGCGTCAACTCGATCGCCGCGCTGCCCGGCGCGATCGCGAACCTGTCCTGGCCCGCGCTGCTCCTCGGCGGCATCGTCATCGCGATCATGCTGACCTGGAACCGGCTGCCCGCGAAGGTGACCGTCGTCCCGGCCGCGCTGGTCGCGATCGTCACGGCCACCGTCGTCTCCCTCGCCTTCGCCGACGTCGTCCGGGTGCAGCTGGGGGGCTCGCTCCTGGACGCGCTGTCGCTGCCCGCGCTGCCGGAGTCGAACTGGGGCGGCGTGCTGTTCGGCATGCTGACCATCGCGCTGATCGCGAGCGTCGAGTCGCTGCTGTCCGCCGTCGCGGTGGAGCGCATGAGGCCCGGCACCCGCACCGACACCGACCGTGAGCTGCTCGGCCAGGGTGCCGCCAACACCGTCTCCGGCATGATCGGCGGCCTGCCCATCACCGGGGTGATCGTCCGGTCCGCCGCGAACGTCAAGGCCGGCGCCGAGACCCGCGCGTCGGCGGTGCTGCACGGCGTCTGGATCGCGCTCTTCGCGATCGTGCTGATCGGCGTCATCGAGCTGATCCCGATGGCCGCACTGGCGGGTCTGCTGGTCATGATGGGTGTCGGGCTGGTCAAGCCGGCCGAGATCCGCACCGCCCGGCAGCACGGTGAGCTGGCCATCTACGCCGCCACCCTGCTCGGCGTCGTGTTCCTGAACCTGCTCGAGGGCGTCGTCATCGGGCTGGTCCTGGCCGGGCTGATGCTGCTCTGGCGCGCCGTCCGGTCCCGCCCGCACCTGGAGCAGGCCGACGACGGCAGCTGCGAGCTCGTCGTCGAGGGCTCGCTGAGCTTCCTGGCCGTGCCGCGGCTGTCCCGCGAGCTGAACTCCGTCCCGCGCGGCTGCGACGTCACCGTCCGGCTGGTCACCGACTACCTCGACCACGCCGCCTACGACCACCTGCTCGCCTGGAAGGCCCGCCACGAGGGCACCGGCGCCACCGTGACCGTGATCGAGCCCGAGCAGGCCCGCCGCGCCACCGCGCCCGGCGCCGGCTTCCTGACCTGGGGCGAGTGGCAGGGCAGGGAGACCGAGGGGCGTGCGTCGGGGACGCTGATGGCGGGCGTCGCCGCGTACCACGACAACACCTCCGAGGCGATCCTCCCGACCATGACCGGGCTCGCCGACGGACAGTCCCCGTCCGCGATGATGATCACCTGCGCGGACTCCCGGGTGCTGCCGCACGTCATCACCCACAGCGGCCCGGGCGACGTGTTCACCGTGCAGAACGTCGGCAACCTCGTCGTCGGGCCCGGCACCGCGGCCGCCGTCGAGTTCGCGACCGGCACCCTCGACGTCCCGATCGTCGCCGTCTGCGGCCACTCCGGCTGCGGCGCGATGCAGGGGCTGCTCGCCGGCGGCGCGAGCGGGGACTCCGCGCTCGGCCAGTGGCTGCGCGAGGCGCGGCCGGTGCTGCGCGCCTACGAGAACGGTCACCCGGTCGCCGTCGCCGCCGCGCGGGACGGGTTCGGCGAGGCCGACCAGCTGGCGATGGTGAACGTGGCGATGCAGCTGGAGATGCTGCGGGCGCAGGACTCCGGCGCCGAGGTGCTGGGCCTGTTCTACGACATCCGCAGCGCCCGTGTGCTCGTCCTCGACGAGGCCGCGGGCCGGTTCGTCGAGCCCCGCGCCGACCTCGGCACCGGGGTCTCGGACCTCGGCCGGATCGCCGCCGGACACGGGCACGGGGCCACCGCCGCCGCCCGCCGGCTGCTGAAGGTCTGAGCCCGCGCATCCGGGAACAATCCGCACCCACGACGTCGTTGGGGACCGTATGGCCACCGTGGAACTGACCACCGACAACTTCGACGACGTCGTGGGTGCGCCCGGGACGACCGTGCTCATCGACTTCTGGGCGTCCTGGTGCGGGCCGTGCACCCAGTTCGCCCCCGTCTACGACGCCGCCTCCGAGAAGCACCAGGACGTGACCTTCGGCAAGGTCGACACCGAGGCCCAGCAGGCGCTGGCCGGCGCGTTCGGGATCTCCTCGATCCCGACCGTGATGGCCGTCCGCGACGGAGTGGTGCTCTACTCCGAGCCGGGCGCGCTGCCCGCCGAGGCCCTCGAGGACCTCATCGGCCAGGTGAAGGCGGTCGACATGGACGAGGTCCGCGCCGCCGTCGCGGAGCAGGAGAAGCAGGAGGGTGAGGCGCCGCAGGCCTGACCCGGCGCCCGCACGACCCCCGGAGCCCCGCACACCTCAGGGTGGGCGGGGCTCCGTCGTGCCTAGGGTGTGGGCGTGACCGGCCCCGACCCGACGCCGCCCGGGCCCCGCCCGCTGGCCTGGCTCGACACCCACGCCCGCGCCCGAACCGAGGCCGGTCTGCGCCGCAGGCTGTCCCCGCGTCCGGCCGACCCCGCGGGCGGGCCCGCGCTCGACCTCGCCGGGAACGACTACCTCGGGCTCTCGGCCGACCCGCGGGTCGTCGCCGGGGCGACCGCGGCGCTGCGCACCTGGGGTGCGGGCGCCACCGGGTCACGGCTGGTCACCGGCTCGACCGCGCTGCACGCCGAGCTGGAGGCCGAGCTCGCCGCGTTCTGCGGCCACGACGACGCCCTGGTGTTCTCCTCCGGCTACACCGCCAACCTCGGGGTGGTCACCGCCCTCACCGGCCCCGGCGCGCTGATCGTGTCCGACGCCGCCGCGCACGCCTCCCTGGTCGACGCCTGCCGGCTCTCCCGGGCCCGGGTGGTCGTCGTGCCGCACGCCGACGTCGACGCCGTCGACGCCGCGCTGGCCGCCCGCACCGAGACCCGCGCGCTCGTCGTCACCGACTCGGTCGGGTCCGCCGACGGCGACCTCGCCCCGCTCGCCGCGCTGCACCGGGTCTGCCGGGCCCGCGGCGCGGTGCTGCTCGCCGACGAGGCCCACGGGCTCGGGGTACGCGGTCCGGGCGGGCGCGGCCTGCTCGCCGAGACCGGGCTGGCCGGGGCGGACGACGTCGTCGCCACCGTGACCCTGTCCAAGGCGCTCGGCAGCCAGGGCGGTGCGGTGCTCGGCCCGGCCGCGGTCACCGCGCACCTGGTCGACTCCGCGCGCTCGTTCATCTTCGACACCGGCCTCGCCCCCGCCGCGACGGGTGCGGCGCTGGCCGCGCTGCGGGTACTCGCCTCCGAGCCCGAGCGGGCCGCGGACGTGCTGCGGGTCGCCGGTGCGCTCGCCGCCGCCTGCGACGCGGCGGTGCCGGTGTCCGCGGTCGTCCCGGTGGTGCTGGGCGAGCCCGGCCCCGCGGTCGCCGCGGCCGCCGCCTGCCTGCGGCGCGGTCTGCGGGTGGGCTGCTTCCGGCCGCCGTCGGTCCCGCCGGGCACCTCCCGGCTCCGGCTCACCGCCCGCGCCGGGCTGACCGGGGCGCAGCTGTCGTTCGCGACCGGCGTGCTCGCCGAGGTGCTCGCCGACGCCCGGACGGGAGCCCGGGCGTGACCGGGCGGTTCGTCGTCGTCACCGGCACCGGCACCGGGGTCGGCAAGACCGTCGCCACCGCCGCGCTGGCCGCCGTCGCGGTCGCGGCGGGGGAGCGGGTGGCGGTGCTCAAGCCCGCCCAGACCGGGGTCGGCCCGGACGACCCCGGCGACGTCGACGAGGTCGCCCGCCTCGTCCCCGAGGTCACCACCCGGGAGCTGGCCCGCTACCCCGACCCGCTGGCCCCGGCGACCGCGGCCCGGCGCTGCGGGGCACGCCCGGTGACCCCGGAGCAGGCCGCGGTGACCGCGCGGACGCTGGCCGACCACCACGACCTCGTCCTCGTCGAGGGTGCGGGCGGGCTGCTCGTCCGGTTCACCGACGAGGGCGGCACCCTCGCCGACGTCGCCCGGCTGCTCGGCGCACCGGTCGTGGTGGTCGCGGCGGCCGGGCTCGGCACGCTCAACCACACCGCGCTCACCGTCGAGGCGCTCCGGACGCGCGGCCTGACCTGCGCGGGGATCGTGATCGGGTCCTGGCCGGCGGAGCCGGACCTGGCGGAGCGCTGCAACCTCCAGGACCTGCCGATGATCACCCGGACGCTGGTCCGCGGCCTGCTGCCCGAGGGCCTCGGACGGGTGACACCGGACCGTTTCGTCGCGGTGGCCCGGGACACACTGGGGCCGATCCAGCTGGGTGACTGGCAGGATCCACGGGCATGACGACCGCCCGGACCGACGTCCTCACCGTCGCGCGCGACCAGGTCCTCGACCAGGGTCGCGGCCTCACCGTCACCCAGGTGCGCGAGGTGCTCGACCTGCCCGACGACCGTCTCGACGACCTGCTCGAGCTGGCCCACGAGGTGCGGATGCGCTGGTGCGGGCCGGACGTCGAGGTCGAGGGGATCATCTCGCTCAAGACCGGCGGGTGCCCGGAGGACTGTCACTTCTGCTCCCAGTCGGGCCTGTTCGCCTCGCCGGTGCGCTCGGCCTGGCTGGACATCCCGATGCTCGTCGAGGCCGCCAAGCAGACCGCGAAGACCGGGGCCACCGAGTTCTGCATCGTCGCCGCCGTCCGCGGGCCCGACGAGCGGCTCATGTCCCAGGTCGCGGCCGGCATCGCGGCGATCCGCGACGAGGTCGACATCAACATCGCCTGTTCGCTGGGGATGCTCACGGCCGAGCAGGTCGGCGAGCTCGCCGCGATGGGCGTGCACCGCTACAACCACAATCTCGAGACCGCCCGCAGCCACTTCCCGAACGTGGTCACGACCCACACCTGGGAGGAGCGCTGGGACACCCTGCGCATGGTCCGTGACGCCGGCATGGAGGTGTGCTGCGGCGGCATCGTCGGGATGGGGGAGACCTTGGACCAGCGCGCCGAGTTCGCCGGGCAGCTCGCCGAGCTGGAGCCCGACGAGGTGCCGCTGAACTTCCTCAACCCGCGCCCGGGCACCCCGTTCGGGGACCTGGAGCCGATGTCCGGGCCGGACGCGCTGCGCACCGTCGCCGCGTTCCGCCTGGCGCTGCCGCGCACCATCCTGCGCTTCGCCGGCGGCCGCGAGATCACCCTCGGCGACCTGGGTGCCCGCAAGGGGCTGCTCGGCGGGATCAACGCCGTCATCGTGGGGAACTACCTGACGACGCTGGGGCGTCCGGCCGAGTCCGACATCGACCTGCTCGGCGAGCTGGAGATGCCGATCAAGGCCCTCAACGAGACGCTGTGACGGCGCCGGTGGGCACACCGACCCGCGAGGACGGGGGCCGGTACTGCGACCAGTGCGGGTCGCCGGACTCCGCGGCCGGGCACGACCGGTGCGCGGCGCGGCGCGAGCTGGAGCCGCCGCGGTTCTGCCCGGACTGCGCACGGCGGATGGTGGTGCAGGTCCACCCGGTCGGCTGGACGGCCCGGTGCAGCCGGCACGGCGAGCGCACCTCGTCCTGACCCGCCGCCGCGCGCGGCCCCCGCGGTGGCGCGGGGGCCGCGCCGGTGTCCGCACAGGTCAGGGCTTGATCAGGACCTTCAGCGCCTCGCGGTCGTTCATCGCCCGGTAGCCGTCGGGGACCTCGTCGAGACCGATGGTGCGGTCGAACACCCGTCCGGGCTGGATGCGGCCCTCCAGCACGTCGGGCAGCAGCTCCTCGATGTAGGCGCGCGCCGGGGCGACGCCACCGTGCACGCCGACGTTGCGCATGAACTCGCCGACGCCGAGCGGGATGTCGGAGTACTGCGAGACGCCGACGCGGCCGACCAGCCTGCCGTCCCTGGTCACCTCGATGGCGGTGCGGATCGCCTCCACGTAGCCGACGCACTCCAGGGCGGCGTCCACGCCGTCGCCGCCGGTCAGCTCGCGCACCTTCTCGACCGCCTCGTCGCCGCGCTCGGCCACGACGTCGGTGGCGCCGAACTCGCGGCCCAGGTCGGTGCGGTCGGTGTGCCGGCCGAGCAGGATGATCCGCTCGGCGCCGAGGCGCTTCGCCGCGAGCACCGCGCACAGCCCGACCGCGCCGTCGCCGACGACGGCCACGGTGTCCCCGCGGCGCACCCGCGCCGAGACCGCGGCGTGGTGGCCGGTGGAGAACACGTCGGACAGGGTGAGCATCGACGCGAGCAGCGCGTCGTCCGGCTCGCCCGGCATCGGGACCAGGGTGCCGTCGGCGAACGGGACGCGTACCGCCTCGCCCTGGCCGCCGTCGGTGCCGTCGGAGCCCCAGCCGCCGCCGTGCCGGCACGAGGTCTGCAGCCCCTGCGCGCAGAAGTCGCAGGTGTTGTCGGCCCAGACGAACGGTGCGACGACGAGCTGGCCCGCCGTGCGGTTCCGCACCCCGGACCCGACCTCCTCGATCACGCCGAGGAACTCGTGGCCGATCCGGTCGCCCTGCGGGTTGTCGTCGGCCGAGTTGTACGGCCACAGGTCGCTGCCGCAGATGCAGGAGCGCAGCACGCGCACGATCGCATCGGTGTCGTCACGGATGACCGGGTCCGGTACGTCGGACGAGACCCGGATGTCGTGCTTGCCGTGGATCAGAGTCGCCTTCATGCCCCCGGCCTTCCCGTATGCGGAACCGTTCATGCGCGCCCGGTGGTCGTGACGTGCCGCACGTGCGGCAGGCTGGGCGCATGGCGATCAACTGGGGCTCGGTGCTGCGCAAGGCCGCGGATCTGGCGGTGCAGTTCCTGAAGGACTCGCGGAAGGACGGGCAGGACCCGCGGCGCGGCCACGGCGGCGGCGCCCGGCCCGGCCCGCCGCCGACGGCCGGACGGGTGCGCACCGCGCCCACCGGCGACCGTGCCCGGGAGGTCGCCTACGCCCCCGAGCCCGACGGCGCCGCGGACCCCGGCGAGATCGTCTGGACCTGGGTGCCCTACGAGGAGGACGCGAGCCAGGGCAAGGACCGGCCGCTGCTCGTCGTCGGGCGCTCGGGTGGCGAGCTGCTCGGGCTGATGCTGTCCAGCCAGGACAAGCGGGCCCACGACCCGGACTGGGTCGGGATCGGCTCCGGCGCCTGGGACCGCGAGGGCCGCGACTCCTACATCCGCCTCGACCGGGTGCTGGAGGTGGAGGAGCACGGCATCCGCCGGGAGGGTGCGGTGCTGGACCGGGCGCGGTTCGACCGGGTCGCGGCCGAGCTGCGGTCGCGCTACGGCTGGCGCTGAAACCCGGGTGCGCCCGTGCGGGCGCACCCGGTAGGGTCGCCGTCATCATGAGGCACTGACGACCCCCTCGACCGCGGACGCGGCACACGCCCCTGCGGTCCTCCTCCGTCTCCACCGGAGTCGTCGTCATGTCATCGACCGAGCAGGTCCACGCCGTCACCGCCCGCGGGCTGGTCCGTTCCCACGCCGCCCGCGCCGGCCGTCCGCCGGTGCTCGACGGCGTCGACCTCGTCGCCGCGCCGGGCACCCGGGTCGGCCTGATCGGGGAGAACGGCTCGGGCAAGTCCACACTGCTGCGGCTGCTCGCCGGCGTCGACACCCCGGACGGCGGGACGCTCACGGTCCCCGCGGACCGGGTGTACCTGCCGCAGGAACCCGACCTGGGCGACGGGGGGACCGTCGGCGACCTGCTCGACGCGGCGCTGCGCCCGCTGCACGACGCCGTCGCCGAGCTGGAGCGCCTGGCCGCCGGTCTGGCCGACGGCAGCGGCGCCGCCGCCTACGACCGGGTGCTGGCCTGGGCGATCGCCCACGACGCGTGGGACGCCGACCGGCGCGCCGAGGTCACCGCGGGCACGCTCGGTGTCGCCGACCTGGAGCGGGACCGGCCGGTCGCGACCCTGTCCGGGGGCGAGCGCACCCGGCTCGCGATGGCCGCCGCCCTGGTCCGCCGCCCCGCGGTGCTGCTGCTCGACGAACCCACCAACCACCTCGACGACGCCGCCCTGGAGCTGCTGGAACGCTCGCTGGTGGAGCTGCCCGGCGTCGTCGTCGCGGCGAGCCACGACCGCACCTTCCTCGACCGGGTCTGCACCGAGCTGCTCGACCTCGACGCCGGCGAGCTCGGCACCGACGGGTACGGCGGGCGCCGGTTCGGGGGCTCGTTCACCGAGTACCTCGACGCCGCCGCGGCGAGCCGCCGCCGGTGGGAGGAGCGCTTCGCCGCGGAGCAGGAGGAGATCGCCGCGCTGCGGGAGAAGGCGCGGGCCGGGCTGTCGACGATCGCCCCCGGGCGCGGACCGCGCGACAACGACAAGTTCATCCACGCCTTCAAGGGGGCGGGCGTCGAACGCACCAGGGCCCGCCGGGTCCACGACGCGCAGCGCCGCCTGGAGGCCGCCGAGCGCGAGGCGGTCCGCAGGCCGCCCCGGCCGCTGGAGTTCGCCGGGCAGCTCACCGGCGACGCCCCGGCCGGCGGGCTCGCCGTGAGCGTGCGGGACCTGCGGGTCGACGGCCGGCTGCGGCTCGACCTGCTCGACCTGGCGGTGGGGGAGAAGCTGCTGGTCACCGGCCCCAATGGGGCCGGGAAGTCGACCCTGCTGGCGGTCCTGCACTCCGACCTCGCACCGGACGCGGGCACCGTGGACGTCCGGGCGCGCCGGATCGGCCTGCTGGCCCAGGACCCCGACGTCGGCCCGCCCGACCGCAGCGCCGCGACCGCCTACGCCGAGGCCGTCGGCGTGGAGCGGGCGGAGACCGTCCCGCTGCGCGAGCTGGGGCTGCTGCACCCGCGCGAGCACGGCACCGCGGTCGGAGAGCTCAGCCTCGGCCAGCGGCGGCGGCTGGCCCTGGCCGTCGTCGTCGCCGACGCCCCGGACCTGCTGCTGCTCGACGAGCCGACCAACCACGTCTCGCTGCGGCTGGCCGGGGAGCTGGAGTCGGCGCTCGGCACTGCGCCGGGCACGGTCGTCGTCACCTCGCACGACCGGTGGCTGCGCCGGCGCTGGGAGGGGCCGCACCTCGCCGTCGGCGGGTGAGCTCAGTTCGGGCTGTGCTCGTCGGGGAACGACCCGAGCGGCGCGGGCACCGCCCGCAGGGTCTCCAGCAGGCCGCGCTCGCGGGCGAGCAGCCTGCGGATCTCCCGGAGCCGCTGCACCGCGCTGGTCTGCTCCAGCAGGAGCTGGCGGTCGCCCAGGGGCAGCAGGCAGTCCCCGGCCAGCAGGTGCGCGAGGTCGGCGGTGGGGGTGTCGTCGGCGGGCTCGGACCAGTCACCGGTCCGCCACGCGGTGTCGCAGTACTCGCGGTGCGCCGCGCGGGCGGACCGCTCCAGCATCGCCACCAGCCGCGGGTCGGCCCCGTCGCCGGTGTCGTCGGGCAGGAACTCGACCTCGCCGCACAGGTAGGAGTGCGAGCCCGCGTCGAGGTCGAGCAGCCGGAAGCGGCGGGCCCCGCGGGTGACGACGTCGTAGCGGCCGTCGGGAAGCCGGCGGGCGTCGATGAGCACGGCGGTGCAGCCGACGGCGTGCATCCCGGAGGCCCCGGAGCGGTCCGGCGAATGGCCCTCGCGCACCGCGACGACACCGAACTCGCGGCCGGGGACGGCCCCGGTGAGCAGGTCGACGGTGAGCTGGCGGTAGCGGGGCTCGAAGATGTGGAGGGGAAGCGCCGCACCCGGCATCAGCACCGTCCCCAGCGGGAACAGCGGGAGCATGGCGGACACCGGCTCACGGTAGTACGCCGTCGCGGGGCCCGCCGGGTCGCGCAGGTGGCCGGAGCACGGCGAACGCGTCGGTGACCCGCATCCCGCGGTCGGTGAACCGGAACACCGCGGCCGGGCGGCCGCCGGAACGGCCCGACGGGACCACCTCACCGGTGGGCTCCAGCAGGCCGCGGCGGGTGAGCACGCGCTGCAGGTTCGTCGCCGACACCTCGTGGCCCAGCGCGGCGACGTAGTGCTCGCGCAGCGCCGAGATCGTGAACTCCGCGGGGGCGAGCGCGAACCCGAGGTTGGTGTAGGACAGCTTGGCGCGCAGGCGGTCCCGTCCCGCCGCGACGATCGCGGCGTGGTCGAACGCGGTCGCGGGCAGGTCCTCGACGTCGTGCCACGCGGTGTCCCCGGGCAGCTCGGGGTCCGCGTCGGAGGGGACCAGGCCGAGGAACGCGGTGGCGATGCGGCGCTTGCCGGGTGAGCGGGCCGGGTCGGAGAAGACCGACAGCTGCTCGACGTGGGCGACCTCGCGGACGTCGACCTTCTCGGCGAGCTGGCGGCGCACGGAGGTCTCGACGTCCTCGTCGGGGCCCAGGGTGCCGCCGGGCAGCGCCCAGCGTCCGGCGTCCGGGTCCAGGGCCCGCTGCCAGAGCAGGGCGCCCGCCCGGCCATCCCGGATCCTGAGCACGACGGCGAGGACCTCGTGCAGGGCGGGTGGCGGTGTCACGGGGCCAGCCTAGGGCGGACCGGCCGCGGCACCGGGACGTGACGGCGGGGTGTCCGTCGGGTGAGGTCCCGGTCACGACGGAGGTGCCGGTGGCGCGCGACCGGTGCTACCATCCGCTCAGTTTCCGCCCGCTAGGCGAAAACCCGACACGGCCCGGGAGGGCGCAATGACCGGAACGCTGACGGCACCCGGCGGCACGGGGACCGACCCCGGCTGGGCCGACGAGGTGCGTGCGCTGGCCCGCGAGCGGGACGCGGTCCTGCTGGCGCACAACTACCAGCTGCCCGAGATCCAGGACGTCGCCGACCACGTGGGGGACTCGCTCGCGCTGTCCCGGATCGCGGCCGAGTCCCAGGCGTCGACGATCGTGTTCTGCGGCGTGCACTTCATGGCCGAGACCGCCAAGATCCTCAGCCCGGACAAGACCGTGCTGATCCCCGACGCCCGGGCCGGCTGCTCGCTGGCCGACTCGATCACCGCCGACCAGCTGCGGGAGTGGAAGGCCGAGCACCCGGGCGCCGTCGTCGTCTCCTACGTCAACACCACCGCCGCGGTGAAGGCCGAGACCGACATCTGCTGCACCTCCTCCAATGCCGTCGAGGTCGTCGACTCGATCCCGCGTGACCGCGAGGTGCTCTTCCTGCCCGACCAGTTCCTCGGCGCGCACGTCCGGCGCACCCTGGAGCGGGAGAACATGCACGTCTGGGCCGGGGAGTGCCACGTGCACGCCGGCATCAACGGCAAGCAGCTCACCGAGCGGGCCGCGGCCCACCCCGGCGCCGACCTGTTCGTGCACCCCGAGTGCGGCTGCGCGACCTCGGCGCTCTACCTGGCCGGCACCGGCGCGGTGCCCGCCGAGCAGGTCAGGATCCTCTCCACCGGCGGCATGATCGACGCCGCCCGCGCCACCGGCGCGACGGAGGTGCTCGTCGCGACCGAGGTCGGGATGCTGCACCAGCTGCGCCTGGCCGCCCCGGAGATCGCGTTCCGCGCGGTGAACGAGAACGCGTCCTGCCCCTACATGAAGATGATCACCGCCGAGGCGCTGCTGCGGTCGGTCCGCGAGGGTACCGACGAGGTCCACGTCGACCCCGACCTCGCCGCGCGCGGCCGCGCCGCCGTGCAGCGGATGATCGAGATCGGTCAGCCGGGAGGTGGGGAGTGACGGCGCGGGGGGTGAGCTGGGAGGCCGGCGCCGACCTGGTCGTCGTCGGGTCCGGGGTGGCCGGGCTGACCGCCGCGCTCGACGCGGCCGCGGCCGGGCTGCGCGTCGTGGTGGTCACCAAGGACGGCATCGGCGAGGGCTCCACCCGCTGGGCGCAGGGCGGGGTGGCCGTCGTGCTCGGCGACGTCGCGGGGGACTCGCTCGACTCCCACGTCGCCGACACGGTCGCCGCGGGCGGCGGGCTGAACGACGTCGCCGCGGTCGGGACGATCGTGCACGCCGGACCGGACGCGGTGCGCAGGCTGTGCGGCCGCGGCGCCCTGTTCGACCGGAGCGGGGACCGCCCCGCGCGGACCCGGGAGGGCGGCCACTCGGCGTACCGGGTGGTCCACGCCGGGGGTGACGCGACCGGCGCGGAGATCGAGCGCGCCCTGGTCGCCGCCACCCGCTCGGCGCAGCTCACCGTGCTCGACGGGCACGTCGCCGCCGAGGTGCTGCGTGACGCCGGCCGGGTCGCCGGCCTCACGGTGCTCGACGCCCACGGTCGCGCCGGGGTGCTGTCCGCGCCCGCGGTGCTGCTCGCGACCGGCGGCTACGGCCAGCTCTACGCCTCCACCACCAACCCGGGCACCTCCACCGGCGACGGCGTCGCGCTCGCCCTGCGCGCCGGTGCGGTCGCCGCAGACCTGGAGTTCGTGCAGTTCCACCCGACCGTGCTGTGGACCGGCCCCGGCAGCGGCACCGCCGGGCGTCGCCCGCTGGTGACCGAGGCCGTCCGCGGCGAGGGCGCGGTCCTGCGCGACCGGGCCGGCACCGCGTTCATGGCCGGTGTCCACCCGCGGGCCGACCTCGCCCCGCGCGACGTCGTCGCCGCGGCGATCACCCGCCGGATGGCCGAGACCGGCAGCGCGTGCGCCTGGCTCGACGCCACCGCGCTCGACGGGTTCGCCGCACGGTTCCCGACCGTGTACGCGTCCTGCCGGGCCGCCGGGATCGACCCGCTGACCGAGCCGATCCCGGTGACCCCCGCCGCGCACTACGCCTGTGGCGGCGTCGTCACCGACACGTCCGGGCGGACCGGGGTGCCGGGCCTCTACGCCGCGGGCGAGGTCGCCCGGACGGGGCTGCACGGGGCGAACCGGCTGGCGTCGAACTCGCTGCTGGAGGGGCTGGTCGTGGGGGAGCGGGTGGTCCGCGCGGTGCTCGCCGACGCGGGCCCGACCGGGGTGCCGACCCCGGCCGCGACGGTCCCGGCGCTGCCGGTGGCCGACCGCACCGTGGTGCAGCGGGCGATGTCGGTGAGCGCCGGGATCGGCCGCGACGCCGCCGGGCTCGCCGGGGCGTCGGACGCGATCGAGGCCGTCACCGCCACCGCGGTCCCGGCCGGCCGCGCCGGGGTCGAGGACGCCGCGCTCACCCTGGTCGCCCAGGCCGTGCTGGCCGCGGCCGGCACCCGCCGGGAGACCCGCGGCTGTCACGTGCGCACCGACTTCCCGGACCGGGACGACACGTACCAGCGCTCGTCGCTGCGGGTGCGGGTCGACGCCGCGGGACGGCCGGTCGTCGTGGCCGGCGAGACGCTGGCGGGTGTCGCATGAGCACCGTCGCCGCCGGGGTCGGCGGGGTCACCGAGGTCGGCGTCCCCGACCCCGACGACCTGCTGCGCGTCGTGCGCACCGCGCTGGAGGAGGACCTGCGGTACGGCCCGGACGCGACGACGGCGGCGACCGTGCCCGCCGGGGCCGTGGCGACCGCGTCGTTCACCCCGCGGGCCGACGGGGTGCTCGCCGGGCTCCCGGCCGCCCGCGCCGTGCTCGACGAGGTGCTGGGAGCGGGCGGGTACGCGGTGCTCGCCGGGGCCGCCGACGGTGACCGGCTCACCGCCGGGACCCCGGCGCTCACGGTGCGGGCCCCGGTCCGCGGGCTGCTGACCGCCGAGCGCACGGCGCTGAACCTGCTCACGCACCTGTCCGGGATCGCCACGGCCACCCGCGCCTGGGTGGACGCCGTCGACGGCACCGGGGCCCGGATCCGGGACACCCGCAAGACGCTGCCGGGCCTGCGGCTGCTGGAGAAGTACGCCGTGCGGTGCGGCGGCGGGGTGAACCACCGGCTCGGGCTGGGCGACGCGGTGCTGATCAAGGACAACCACGTCGCGGCGGCCGGGTCGGTGTCCGCGGCGCTGGCCGCGGCCCGCGCGCTCGCCCCGGACCTGCCGTGCGAGGTGGAGGTCGACTCGCTCGACCAGCTCGACGAGGTCCTGGAGCTCGCCGCCGAGCTGGTGCTGCTGGACAACTTCACCGTCGCGGAGACGGCCGAGGCGGTGCGGCGGCGCGGGGACCGGGCGACGCTGCTGGAGTCCTCCGGCGGGCTGGCCCTGGGCAGCGCCCGGGACTACGCGGCCACCGGCGTGGACTTCCTCGCCGTCGGCGGGCTGACCCACTCGGTGACCGCGCTGGACCTGGGGCTCGACCTGGGGTGAGCACGGCCGGCCGGCACGCCCGGGCACCCCGTCACGGAGGGGGTCCGTGGCGTGCCACCCGGCGGGCCGGGCACCCTCAGCCGAGCAGCCGGGGCTGGGCGGGGGCGGGGAATCGGGCGGAGAACCGGGTGTCGCCGAGGAACTCGCGCAGCCGTCGCGCCGCGGCCGCCACCTCGGTCCGCGCCCGGTCCGCGACCGGCGTGAGCAGCAGGGTCGCGATCCCGCCGTCCGGGCGCTGCACCCAGGTCCCGACGATGCGCCCGTCCACCCAGACCGTCGGTCCGCCGTTGCCGTTGCGGTCGAACAGCTCCGGTGCCACCTCGGCGGGCAGGTACCAGTCGCGGGCCTTCCAGCCCATCGTCGACGGGTCGAGGCCCGGCAGCAGTGCCACCGACGGCCCGGGGTCGGGGACCGGGTCCAGGTCGTCGGGGAGCAGGAACCCGGTGCCCCCGCCGTCGAGGGTCACCTCGACCGCGCCGACGTCGGCCAGCGCCGTCGTGGTGGTGGCGACGGTCCAGCCCGCCCACCACTTCAGGTCGTCGCGGCGGACCGGCCCGAACGCCCGCAGCTGGGCGCGGGCCAGCCCGGCCGCGGCGACGCGACGGGCGTCACCGTCCGGGCCGGGGGCGGGGCCGATCCCGCCGGGGACCCAGGCGTCGGCCGCGGCCCACCGGTACTGGCCGTTGATCCACGTCCCGATCGGCCGGGTCCGCAGCACCCGGCCCTCGAACCCGAGCACCAGCAGCACCCGGGTGTGGGCGGGCTGCGGACTCCCGCCGGGCAGGACGAGCCGCTGCGCGGCGAGCTCGGGCAGTGCGCGGGCGACGTCGCGGGCGGCGGTGGGCCCCCGTTCGGCGAGGACCTCCAGGACCTGCCCGGCGGCCTCGGCGTACCACGCCCCGGGGTCGGCGTGGCCGGCCGCGGCGGCCTGGCGCAACAGGTCGCGGCGCTGGACGGCGGCGACGTCGACGGTGGCGGCGTGGTGGGCGAGCGCGGCGTGGGCGTGGCCGAACACCCAGAGCGTGCGGCGCATCGCGTGGTGGCGCAGCAGCGTGCGGTCGGTGTGCAGCGCGGCGTCGACCGGGGCGAGCGACGGGGCCGCCATCCGCGCGGCCGCCGACAGGTACACCGTGACCGGGTCGGTGGAGTGCAGCGCGACCAGGTCGTCGCTGATCGCGACGACGTCGTCGGTGCGGGTGTGCGGGGCGAGCCGGTGCCGGGTCACCAGCCGGGCCCGGCGTTCGGCGTCGCTCACGTGGCGGGTCACGCCGCGGAGACTGCCACGGCCCACCGACGGCGAGGACGTGGCTCACCCCGCCGGGATGGGACCGTGTCGGACCCCCGCCGTACCCTGGGGGTCATGCTCCGCCGCCTCGACCTGCGAGCCGAACCGCTGCCCCGTCCGGCCACCCTGCGCGGCATGATGCCGCGCGCCGAGCTGGACATCGACGCCGCTCTGGAGCGTGCCCGCCCGCTGGTGGAGGACGTGCGCGACCGCGGCGCCGCCGCCGCGCTGGACGCCACCGAGCGCTTCGACCGGGTCCGTCCGGAGACCGTGCGCGTCCCGGCCGAGGCGATCTCCGCCGCCCTGCGCGACCTCGACCCGGACGTGCGCGCGGCGCTGGAGACCTCGATCGAGCGCGCCCGGATCGTGCACGCCGAGCAGCGCAGGCCCGACGTGGTCACCCAGGTCGTCCCCGGCGGCACCGTCACCGAGCGGTTCGTCCCGGTCCGCCGGGTCGGGCTCTACGCCCCGGGCGGGCTGGCGGTCTACCCGTCGAGCGTGGTCATGAACGTGGTCCCGGCGCAGGCGGCGGGCGTGGAGTCGCTGGTCGTCGCCTCCCCGGCGCAGGCGGAGTTCGGCGGACGCCCGCACCCGACGATCCTGGCGGCGGCCGCGCTGCTCGGCGTCGACGAGGTGTGGGCCGTCGGTGGCGCCCAGTGCGTCGCGCTGCTGGCCTACGGCGGCACCGACACCGACGGCGCCGAGCTGGAGCCGGTCGACATGGTCACCGGCCCCGGCAACGTCTACGTCACCGCGGCCAAGCGGATGCTGCGCGGCCTGGTCGGGATCGACGCCGAGGCCGGCACCACCGAGATCGCGATCCTCGCCGACGACACCGCGGACGCCGCGCACGTCGCCGCGGACCTCATCTCGCAGGCCGAGCACGACCCGAACGCCGCATCGGTGCTGGTCACGACCTCCGACGCGCTGGTGGAGCGGGTCGAGGCCGAGCTGGAGACCCGGGTCGGCGCGACCAAGCACACCGAGCGGGTGCGCACCGCGCTGACCGGGCCGCAGTCCGGGGTCATCCTGGTGTCCTCGACCGCCGACGGGGTCGCCGTCGTCGACGCCTACGCCGCCGAGCACCTGGAGATCCAGACCGCCGACTCCGCGGGCGACGCGGCGAAGGTCCGCAACGCGGGCGCGATCTTCGTCGGGGCCTGGTCGCCGGTGTCGCTGGGCGACTACTGCGCCGGGTCGAACCACGTGCTCCCGACCGGGGGCTGCGCGCGGCACTCCGGCGGGCTGTCGACGGCGACGTTCCTGCGCGGCATCCACGTCGTCGACTACGGCCGCGCGGCGCTGGCCGAGGTCGCCGGCCGGGTCGTGACCCTGGCGAACGCCGAGGACCTGCCCGCCCACGGCGAGGCCGTGACCGCCCGGTTCGAGGGGGCCGGGGCGTGACCGCCGGTTCGACGGTCCGGCTCGCGGACCTGCCGCTGCGCGAGGACCTGCGCGGGAAGAGCCCCTACGGCGCGCCGCAGCTCGACGTCGCGGTGCGGCTCAACACCAACGAGAACCCGTACCCGCCGCCGCCCGAGCTGGTCGCCGACGTCGCGGCCTCGGTGGAGGAGGCCGCCCGTGAGCTGCACCGGTACCCCGACCGCGACCTCGTCGCGCTGCGGGGCGACCTCGCCGCCTACCTGTCCCGGCAGACCGGGGTCGAGCTGACCACGGCGAACCTGTGGGCCGCGAACGGGTCCAACGAGATCCTCCAGCAGATCCTGCAGACCTTCGGCGGTCCCGGCCGGACCGCGCTCGGCTTCGTGCCCAGCTACTCGATGCACCCGATCCTCGCCTCCGGCACGCAGACCGGGTTCGTCCCGGTGCCGCGCCGCGACGACTTCACCCTCGACGTCGACGCCGCCGTCACCGTCCTGGCCGAGAAGGCCCCGGACGTCACGTTCGTGACCAGCCCGAACAACCCGACCGGGCAGTCGATCGCCCCGGACGACCTGGCCCGGCTGGTCGACGCCGCCCCCGGGATGGTCGTCGTCGACGAGGCCTACGCCGAGTTCGCCGAGGCCACCGGCCGCCCGAGCGCCACGACCCTGCTGGCGACGCACGGCCACAAGCTCGTGGTGTCCCGCACGATGAGCAAGGCGTTCGCCTTCGCCGGCGGTCGGCTGGGCTACATCGCCGCCGCGCCCGCGGTGATCGACGCACTCCAGCTCGTGCGGCTGCCGTACCACCTGTCGGTGCTGTCGCAGGCCGCCGCGCGGGCCGCGCTCCGCCACGCCGAGGCCACCCTCGGCTCGGTGGCGCTGCTCGCCGCCGAGCGCGACCGGATCTCCGGCGAGCTGGCCGCCGCCGGCTACGACGTCGTCGCCTCCGACGCCAACTTCATCCTCTTCGGACGCTTCGCCGACGCCGGCCGCGCCTGGAAGGGGTTCCTCGACCAGGGCGTGCTGATCCGCGACGTCGGCATCCCCGAGCGGCTGCGGGTCACCGTGGGCACGCCGGAGGAGAACGACGCCTTCCTCGCCGCCGCCACCGACCTCGCCACCAAGGAGCTGTTGTGACGACCGACAAGGTGAGCCGCACCGGACGCGTCGAACGCGTCACCAAGGAGACCCGGATCGTCGTCGAGATCGACCTCGACGGCACCGGGCGCACCGACATCGCCACCAAGGTCCCGTTCTTCGACCACATGCTCGACGCGTTCGGCAAGCACGGCAGCTTCGACCTGTCCGTGCACGCCGAGGGCGACATCGAGATCGACTCCCACCACACCGTGGAGGACGTCGCGATCGTGCTGGGGCAGGCGATCCGCCAGGCGCTGGGGGACAAGAAGGGCATCCGCCGCTTCGGCGACGCCTGGATCCCGATGGACGAGGCGCTGGCCCAGGCCGTCGTCGACGTCTCCGGCCGCCCCTACACCGTGTGCACCGGCGAGCCGGAGATGATGCGCGGCTTCGTCGTCGGCGGGCACTACCCGACCGTGCTGAACAAGCACGTGTTCGAGTCCCTGGCCTTCCACGGGCACCTCGCCCTGCACGTCCGGGTGCTCGACGGCCGCGACCCGCACCACATCACCGAGGCCGAGTTCAAGGCCGTCGCCCGCGCGCTGCGGGCCGCGACCGAGCCCGACCCGCGGGTCACCGGTGTGCCGTCCACCAAGGGCGCCCTCTGACGGAATGTTGAGCCCTCAACTTCTGTTGCAGAGGGCATGACGAAGATCGGGTTCCTGTCGTTCGGGCACCACGGGGAGGTCCCCGGGTCCCGGACCCCCACCGCCGCCGACGCGCTGCGCCAGACCGTGGAGCTGGCGCGCGCCGCGGAGGACATCGGCATCGACGGCGCCTTCGTGCGCGTGCACCACTTCGAGCGCCAGCTGGCCGCGCCGTTCCCGCTGCTCGCAGCGATCGCGGCGACCACCAGCCGGATCGAGATGGGCACCGGCGTGATCGACATGCGTTACGAGAACCCGCTCTACATGGCCGAGGAGGCCGCCGCGACCGACCTGCTCTCCGGCGGGCGGCTGCAGCTCGGCGTGAGCCGGGGGTCGCCCGAGATCGCGCTGAACGGTGCCGAGGCTTTCGGGTACCGGCCCGCCGACGGGCAGACCCACGCCGACGCCGCCCGCGCCAAGGCCGAGGTGTTCCTCGCCGCGATCCGCGGTGCCGGGGTGGCGCCCGCCGACCCGTCCCGCACCCGCGGGCGGCACGTCGCGCTGCCGGTGCAGCCGCAGTCCCCGGGCCTCGGCGACCGGATCTGGTGGGGCGCGGGCACCCGGGCCACCGCCGAGTGGGCCGCGACCCAGGGCATGAACCTGCAGAGCTCGACGCTGCTCACCGAGGACACCGGCGAGTCGTTCGACCGACTGCAGGCCGAGCAGATCCTGCGCTACCGCGAGGCCTGGGCCGCCGCCGGGCACGAGCGCACCCCGCTGGTGTCGGTGTCGCGCAGCGTCATCCCGGTCACGACCGACCTCGACCGCCGCTACTTCGGTGAGCGCGGCGAGGACGACCAGGTCGGGATCCTCGACGGCGCCCGATCCCGGTTCGGCCGCAGCTACGTCGGCGACCCGGACCGGATCGCCGCCGAGCTCGCCGAGGACGCGGCGGTGCGGGAGGCGGACTACGTGCTGTTCACCGTGCCCAACCAGCTCGGTGTCGAGTACAACGCGCACCTGCTGCGCTCGATCGCCGAGCGGGTCGCCCCGGCGATCGGCTGGGCGCCGGCCGGTCACCAGGTGGCGGCGGCGGTCCCCAGCAGCTGAGGCGGGCCGGGCAGCGGCGCGGGCCGGCCGTCGAACTCCAGCGGGAGCACGGGTTCGACGAGCCGGCCCATCGGCCCGTCGACGGCGTGCGTGGCGATGGTCGCCGTACCGGGCCGGGGGAGGTCCGCGACCTCCGCCGCGGTGAACATCCCGAGCCCCCGGACCCAGGTGCAGACCCCGGCGAGGGTGACCCGCACCCGCCACGAGCCGCCCTCGACGGCGCGCCGGCGCAGCGCCGCGAGCACCCCGGCGGCACCGAGCCAGGCGGCGAGATAGTCGTTGAGCAGATGCGTCGGCGGTAGCGACGGGGTGCCGTCCCGGCCCTCCTCGACCGCGAACCCGGTCGCGGAGCAGGCCAGCTGGTCGAACCCGCCGCGCGCGGCCCACGGCCCGTCGGCGCCCCAGCAGTGCAGGTCCAGCGCGACGATCCCGGGCCGCAGCGCCGCCAGGTCGGCAGGGCCGAAGCCGCGGGCGGCGGTGCCGCGGTAGGCGTTGACGAACACGTCCGCCCCGCCCACCAGCTCCCGCATCCGCCCGGCCTGCGCCGACTCGCGCAGATCCAGCCAGGTGTTGCGCTTCCCGCCGCCGGTCAGCGCGACCATCGCGAGCGGGTCGGGCAGGTCCGGGCGGGACACGTGCAGGACGTCCGCGCCGAAGGTGCCGAGCAGCTTCGCGGCGACCGGCCCGGCGATCACATGGGTGTCGTCGAGCACGCGCAGCCGGTCCGGGACCGGGGCGGGTGCGGCGTCGCCGATCCGCTCGATCTCGACCACAGGTCGCCCGGCGAGGTGCCTCCCGGCGGGGTGGGCCGCCCACTGCTCCCCGGTCCGGACGGCGGCGGCGACCCCGCCGGCGTCGCACACGGCGTCCTCCAGCTCGACCGCCCGCCACCGCACGGCCTCCTCGGCGATGCGCCCGCGCAGCGGCGGGCAGTCCAGCACCCGGCAGATCGCGTCGCGCTGGTGCGGGTAGGTGGTGATCAGGAAGATCCAGCCGTCGGCGGTACGGACGAAGCCGTTGTTGGCCAGCGCGGTCGGGTCCTCGGCCACGGCCCGGACGTCCACGCCACCGAGCGTGGTCAGGAACGGAGCCCGCAGCGTGTCGATCGCGTCGGACGCCCGGACGGTCACCTCGCGGGGCGCGCCGCCGGCGTCCTCGGCGAGCCCGCAGACCTGCAGGCCGAACGCCCCGGCAGCCGCGGACATGGCGTCGGCGAGACGGTGCACCGACGGCGTGAGCGGGTCCGAGCCGGTCACCCGCAGCGTCGAGCGCACCGGGGGAGCGTCCGGCAGCAGGGTCGCCGCCGTGTCGGCGGCGGAGGGAAACCGTGCGGGCGGGGTCGTCGTGGTCATGGCTCCAGCCTGCGACGGGACGGCGGGACACTCCACGGCCTCCGTATATCCGTAGACTCGGTCGGGTGTCCGGTCCCGTCGCCTCCGCCCGCGCGGTCGGCCGGGCCGACCGCATCCTGGAGCTGGTCGCGACCGCTGCGACACCACCGTCGGTGACCGCGGTGGCCCGCGCACTCGACCTGCCGCTCAGCTCCACCGCGGACCTGCTGCGCGAGCTGCGGGCCACCGGCTGGGTACGGCTGCGGGGGCGCGGCCACGTCCTGGGCCACCGGCCGTACGTGCTGGGGCTGCTCGCCGGGGTGGGCCCGCCGACCGCGCTCACGCACACCGATCTCGACGCGCTCAGCCGCGCCGCCCGGGCCCCCGTGGCGCTCGCCGTGCTGGTCGGCGGGCAGGTGCGCTACGTCGACCACGCCGGTCCTCGGGCCCCCGACCGGCTGCAACGGGTGACCGACGACCACCGGCCCCGCCCACCGCTGCGCACCGCGGCGGGACGGCTGCTGCTGGCCCTGGGCGATCCCGAGGAGTCCGCCCGCGCGCTGGCCGGGGTCGACGACCCGCCGGCGGTCGCGGCCTACCTCGCCGAGCGACCGGAGATCGTCCGTACCCGGCTGGCCCGCAGCGACGGGCTGGCGGACCCGGCGATCCGCGCCGTCGCCGTCCCGGTGGAGGAGGGCGGGGAGACGGTCGCGGCGGCGGTGCTCACCGGCACCCGGCGGGGCCGGGCCGACCGCAGCGTCACCCTGGACCGCGCCGCGGCCCGGCTGGTCGCCGCCCTCGCGGCCCCGGAGACGCGGGCGCCCTAGGGGCCCGTGGCCGGACCACTGCGCCGAGCACCCACCTGCAGGCGCGACACCACCCCGTCCGCCCGGGTCCTCACCGCGCTCGCCCGCGTCCGGCAGCGCGACGCCGCGGCCACGGCCCACCTGCACGGGCTCGTCCGGCCGGGAGCCGGACGCGCCCGTACCCGTCGGCATGGTCATCAGTACCTGGGCGTCGTCGCCGGTCGGCCCGAGCAGCGCACAGGTACCGATGATCACGGCGCCGCCCCCGGGCCGCGGGGAGCCGCGCGGGGCGGCGACTACGCTGGTCGCGTGGCACGCATCGTCGTCCTCGACTACGGCTCCGGGAACCTGCGCTCCGCCGAGCGCGCCCTCGAACGCGTCGGCGCGGACGTCACCGTGACGTCCGACTTCGATACGGCGACCGAGGCCGACGGTCTCGTCGTCCCCGGAGTGGGCGCCTTCGCGGCGTGCATGCGGGGCCTGCACGCGGTCCGCGGCCCGCAGATCATCGGGCGCCGCCTCGCCGGCGGCCGCCCGGTCCTCGGGATCTGCGTCGGCATGCAGGTGATGTTCGAGCGTGGCGTCGAGTTCGACGAGGACACCGAGGGCTGCGGCGAGTGGCCCGGCACGGTCGAGCGGATCCAGGCCGACGTGCTGCCGCACATGGGCTGGAACACGGTCCGGACCCCGCAGGACAGCACCCTGTTCGCCGGGCTCGACGCCGACACCCGCTTCTACTTCGTGCACTCGTTCGGCGTCCGTCGCTGGACCCTGGAACCCTCGCACGCGATCGCCCCGCCGAAGGTCACCTGGACCCACCACGGCGAGGACGTCGTCGCCGCGGTGGAGAACGGGCCGCTGTCGGCGACCCAGTTCCACCCGGAGAAGTCCGGCGACGCCGGCGCCGCGGTCCTGGAGAACTGGCTGCGCTCGGTCAAGGGCTGAGCCGGGGGCGGCGTCGGGGGGGCGAGCGGGCCGTTCCGCGGAACGCGCCTCAGCCCAGCGCGTACTCCCCGGAACGCAGGTCGAAGGTCACCGTCCGCCTGTCCGAGCGCAGCGCCTCGAGCACCTGCCCGACGAGCGTCGCGACGTCGGAACCGGCCCTGATGCCGGACGGCACCGTCCCGGCGACGGCGCGGTCGGCGAGACCGGTCTCGATGTGCGGCGGCCGCACGTCGAGCACCCGCACCCCCTGCTTGCGCAGGCCACCGCGGGTCGCGGTCAGCCACGCCGACAGCGCCGCCTTCGACGCCGAGTAGGCCGCCATCCCCGGCGTCGGCACGTCGGCCAGGATCGCCGAGATCATCGCGAGCGTGCCACCGGAGTCGGTGAGGTGCGGGAGGGCGGCCCGGCCGATCGCCATCGGTGCCTGCGCGTTGACCGTCAGCAGGTGCTCGGTGACGACGTCGTTCTCCGACTCCTCCCCGAACCCGGCCACCCCGATCGCCACGAACACCAGGTCCAGCCCGCCCAGGGCGTCCGCCGCCTCGTCGACGACGGCGGCACAGCGTTCCAGGTCGAGTGCGTCGAGCGTGAACGCGGGCTCGCCGTCGGCCCCGGAGGGATCGGTGCGGCCCGCCAGCGCGAGCGTCGCGCCCTGGTCGCGCAGCGCCTCGGTGAGCGCGCCGCCCAGCACACCCGTCGCCCCGACCACCAGCGTCCGCGCCCCGGAGAGTTCCATGATCCGACGGTAGGGCGAACCGGCGACGGCCGCGCGTTCACCGCTGGCAGCGCGGACACCACCAGGTCTCGCGACCGTGCGGGGTGCGCTCCGGCGCCGCGAACGTCACCGCGGTCCCGCAGCGCAGACAGGGCCGCCGGTAGCGGCCGTAGACGAAGTGCCGCGGCCGGACCCGGCCGGTGGTGTTCTGCGCGGGATTGCGGACGACCGCCTCGCGCAGCAGCGCGCGGCCGCGCCCGAGGAGCGCGCCGGGGTCGGGGACCGCGGAACACTCCCGCCACGGGGAGATCCGCTCCAGGAACAGCAGCTCCTGGGCCCACATGTTCCCCAGCCCGGCGACGACGCGCTGGTCCAGCAGCGCCGCCAGCACCGCCCGGCCGGGGTCGGCGCGCAGCCGGGTGAGGGCCGCGTCGCCGTCGAAGGTGTCGCCGAGCAGGTCCGGGCCCAGGTGCCCGACGACGGTGTGCTCGTCGCGGGTCGGGAGCACGGCCAGCACCGGCAGCCCGATCCCGGCCAGGGTGCGGCCGTCGACGAGGTGCAGCGCGATCCGCAGGTCGGCCGCGACGGCGCGGGGGAGCCGCCTCCCGGGCCGCAGCACCGACCACCGCCCGGACATCCGCAGGTGTGAGTGCACGGTCCAGCCGCCCGCGGTGCGGGCCAGCAGGTGCTTGCCGCGCGGCACCCAGCCGGTGATCTCCTCCCCGGCGAGGTCGGCGCCGGCGAAGCGGGGGTGGCGCACGTCGGAGCGTGCGATCACCGCGCCCGCGGTGGCCGCGTCCAGCCGCGCCGCGAGCCGGAAGATGCTGTCCCCCTCGGCCACCCCCGGAGGCTACGAGCGGCGCGGATACCCTGGCGCGGTGAGCTTCACGTTGCTTCCCGCGGTGGACGTCGTCGACGGGCAGGCCGTCCGGCTGGTGCAGGGCGAGGCCGGCACCGAGACCGGCTACGGCTCGCCCCTGGACGCTGCCCTGAACTGGCAGTCCGGCGGCGCCGAGTGGGTCCATCTGGTCGACCTCGACGCGGCGTTCGGCCGTGGCTCGAACGCCGAGCTGCTGGCCGAGGTGGTCGGGAAGCTCGACCTGCGGGTCGAGCTGTCCGGCGGCATCCGCGACGACGAGTCCCTGGAGCGTGCGCTGTCCACCGGCGCGGCCCGGCTCAACCTCGGCACCGCGGCGCTGGAGCAGCCCGAGTGGTGCCGCCGGGTCCTCGCCGAGCACGGCGAGAAGATCGCGATCGGGCTCGACGTCAAGATGATCGACGGCCGGCGCCGGGTCGCGGGGCGCGGCTGGACCTCCGACGGCGGTGACCTGTGGGAGGTCCTCGCCCGCCTCGACGCCGACGGCGCCACCCGCTACATCGTCACCGACGTCTCCAAGGACGGCACCCTGCAGGGCCCGAACGTCGAGCTGCTCACCGAGGTCGCGCAGGCCACGACCGCGCCGGTCATCGCGTCGGGGGGGATCTCGGAGGTGTCCGACCTGACCCGGCTCGCCGAGGTCGCCGCGACCGGCGTGAACATCGAGGGCTCGATCATCGGCAAGGCGCTGTACGCCGGCCGGTTCACCCTGCCCGAGGCCCTGGCGGCCGTGCGGGCGGTGAGCGCCTGATGGGCGTCGCGGTCCGTGTCATCCCGTGTCTGGACGTCGACGCGGGACGGGTGGTGAAGGGCGTCAACTTCAAGGAGCTCCGCGACGCGGGCGACCCGGTCGAGATGGCCCGGGTCTACGACGCCGAGGGCGCCGACGAGCTCACCTTCCTCGACGTCACCGCGTCGTCGTCGGAGCGCGGCACCATGATCGACGTGGTGCGCCGCACCGCGGAGCAGGTGTTCATCCCGCTGACCGTCGGCGGCGGCATCCGCACCCCCGACGACGTCGACCGGATGCTGCGCGCGGGCGCGGACAAGGTGTCGGTGAACACCGCGGCGATCGCCCGGCCCACGCTGCTGCACGAGATGTCGCGCCGCTTCGGCAGCCAGTGCATCGTGCTGTCGGTGGACGCCCGCCGGGTGCCGGAGGGGGAGAAGCCGCAGCCGTCGGGCTGGGAGGTCACCACGCACGGCGGGCGTCGGTCCGCCGGGATCGACGCCGTCGAGTGGGCCGAGCGCGGCCAGGAGCTCGGCGTCGGGGAGATCCTGCTGAACTCGATGGACGCCGACGGCACACGGGCCGGGTTCGACCTGGACATGCTGACCGCGGTCCGGAAGGTGGTCGACGTCCCGGTGATCGCCTCCGGTGGTGCCGGCGCGGTCGAGCACTTCGCCCCGGCCGTGCGGGCCGGAGCGGACGCGGTGCTGGCCGCGAGCGTGTTCCACTTCGGGCAGCTGCGGATCGGCGAGGTCAAGGACGCGCTGCGGGGCGAAGGGGTCGAGATCCGATGACCGCACAGGGCGTGCGCCTGTCCGCGGCCGAGTCCGCGCTGGACCCGGCGGTCGCGGCCCGCCTCAAGCGCGACGCCGACGGCCTGGTCTGCGCCGTCGTGCAGTCCCGCGCCGGCGAGGTGCTGATGGTCGGCTGGATGGACGACGAGGCGCTGCACCGCACCCTGACCACCGGCCGGGGGACCTACTGGTCGCGGTCGCGGCAGGAGTACTGGGTCAAGGGCGGCACGTCGGGGCACGTGCAGCACGTGCACGAGGTCCGGCTGGACTGCGACGGCGACGCGGTGCTCGTCGTCGTCGACCAGGAGGGGCCGGCCTGTCACACCGGGACCCGGACCTGCTTCGACTCCGACGTCCTGCTCGCCGGGGGCTGAGCGCGCGCCCGGTCAGGGGTGCGCCGGGGGCATCGGCGGGGGAGCGGGCTGTGGTGTGCTCGTCACCCACCGGATGCCTGCGGTGATCGCGTGCCCGCCCGCTCGCACGACCGTCCGCTCGGCCACCGGCAGCCACGGCAGCCGCAGCGGCAGCCGCGTCCAGCGCGGCATCAGCCCGACCGACGCGGCGGCCAGCACCGCGTACGGCACCCGCGCGGAGAGCGGCAGCGGCGGCTCCCACAACAGGAACCGGGCGGCGTCGCGCGCCTCGGGGGTGCCGGCCAGCTCGGGCCGGTACCCGTCGAGCTGAGCCTTCAGCTCCGCGGTGGACTCCGGCGGGTCGGGCACGCCCAGCTCACGGGCGACGCGTGCGGCGTCGGCGACGTAGGCGTCGCGGCCCGCGGCGTCCAGCGGTGCGCTGCCGTAGCGGTCGTGCGCGGTGAGGAAGCTGTCGATCTCGGCGATGTGCACCCAGCGCAGCAGGTTCGGGTCCGACGCCGAGTAGGGGCGCCCGTCCGGCGCGGTCCCGCGGACGTGGACGTGCGCCCGCCTGATCCGGGCGATCACCCGCTCGGCCTCCTCGGCCGGGCCGAACGTCGTCGCGGCCAGGAAGTAGGAGGTGCGCTGCAGCCGTCCCCACGGGTCGCCCCGGAACCCGGAGTGCCCGGCGACCCCGGCCATGGCCAGCGGGTGCAGCGACTGCAGCAGCAGCGCCCGCAGCCCGCCGACGAACATCGACGCGTCGCCGTGCACGGTGCGGATCGCGGCGTCCTCGGGGAACCAGCGCGGGCCCTCGGCGCCGAGCACGCGGGCCCGGCGGCCGGAGCCCTCGTCCCCGGCGACCCGGCTGAACACCGCCGAGCCGACCCGCGAGCGCAGGGCCGCGAGCCGGTCGGTGACGGCGTCGGGGAGCCGGGCGGACAGATCGACCATGGCCCCAGTGTGCGGTCGTGCCCCGGCGGCGGCCACCGGGTGGACGTCCCGGCTCAGGGGACGGGGGCCGGGCGGGGCGACACCGTGACCGGGCCGCACATCCGACCGGAGACCACCAGCATGCCGGCGACGGCCACGGCGAACCCGGCGAGCAGTCCGCACAGCTGGGCGAGGACGTACAGCGGCCGGTCGGTCGCGAGCGGCCCCGCGGTCGCCGACACCAGCGTCCACAGGCCGCCGGTGAACAGCACCGCGCTGCCGGTGAACGTCGTGAGAACGGGCGACCACCCCGCGCGACCGCGCCGCAGGGCGAGTACCCCGAGGGCCCCGGTGAGCGCCGCGGTCGCGTCGACGGCCGCGCCCACGACCCCGGGGAACGACGGACGGTCCGCGGCGGCCGCGACCCCCGCCACGACGGCGAGCAGCCCGACGACGACGCCACCCGCCGCCGTCGTGCGTGCCAGGCCCTCGACCGCCCCGGGCGGGGGCACCGGGACGGTCACCCGCGTACCCCAGCGGTCCCGGGCCAGCAGGGCGAACGCCGCCAGCAGGAACACCGCCTGCCAGCCGAGACCGCCGTAGACCAGCGGCCGCACCCACGCGGCCAGCCCGGCGCCGTCGGTCCCGGCCCGCAGCAGCGCCGCCGGTGAGAGCAGGGCGACCGGCAGCAGCAGCCCGGTCGCGGCCCACCCGGCGAGCAGCAGCGGCACCGCGGGCAGCCGCCGTCGGGCGCCGAGTGCCGCGGCCAGCGCGACCACGCACAGGTCCAGGAGCAGGGTGGCGGTGTTCAGCGCGGTCATCGCGGGCCCGTCGAGCAGACCCGGCACGGTGACACCGACCGGGTGACCGGTCAGCCAGAGGGTCTTGAGGGTCAGGTACGGCAGCGTGCCGGCCACGGCGGCGGCGCCGAGCACCCGGCGCAGGGGGATCGAGTCGTTCATGGTGGTCGACACTGCGGGTCCGGCGGCGCCGGCGGCTCCCGCCCGCGGGGGGACCGCCTCCCTCCCGCGGGGGAGCCGCGGCGGGCCGCCGGTCTGCGACGATCGTCGTCGTGGTCGGGACACGGGTGGCGCGGCGTGCTGTGCACGTGCTGCTCGGCGCGGTCGTCCTGCTCCCGTACCTGGCGGCGGGCTGGGTGCTCGTGCGCACCGGCACGGAGGCCGGTGCCGCGGTCGGGTGGTCGCTGGGCGTTCCCGCCGCCGCGGCCGGGGCGGCGGTGCTGGTGCTGCCGGGAGTCCGGGAGCTGGCGACGACCGCCGCCCGCGCGCTGCTCGACGTGCCGCTGCCCGACCCGCCGGTGCGGTCGCTCCCGGGGGCACGCCGGCGGGCCGCGGCCTGGATCGTGCTCGGCGCCGCCGCCGGGGCGGTCGGAGCGGCCGCGGTGCTGTGGCTGCTGCCGACCGCGGTCGCGCTGGTACAGGCGCCGTGGGTGGCGCGGCCGCCGCTGCCCACCGGGCCCGGCGCGTGGTGGGCGGTGCCCGCCGGGGTGCTGCTCGTGCCGGTCGCGGTGGCCGTCCCCGCCGTGATCGGGGCCGGGCAGGCCCGGCTGGCGCCCCGGTTCCTGGGCCCCGGCCGGGAGGAGCGGCTCGCCGTGGAGCTGGCCCGTGCCCGGGACCGGGCCGAACGCCAGGCCGGACGGGCCCGGCTGGCCCGGGAGCTGCACGACTCGGTGGGGCACGCGCTCACCGTCACCACCCTGCAGGCCGGGGCCGCGGCCGAGCTGCTCGACGCCGACCCCGCGTTCGTGCGCCGGGCGTTGACCGCGATCGCCGACACCGGCCGGGCCGCACTCGACGAGCTCGACCACGTCCTCGGCGTCCTGCACGACGACGAGACCGACCGCACCGCCGTCGTCCGTGACCTGGACGCCCTCGACGGGCTGCTCGACGGCGCCCGCGCGGCCGGGCTCGACCTCGTCGCCGACGTCGACACCGCCGCCGGGGTCCCCGCGACCGTCTCCCGGGAGGCGTACCGGGTCGTGCAGGAGGGCCTGACCAACGCCCTGCGCCACGGCACGCCCGGCCGGGCCCACCTCGCGCTGCGCCGCACCGGCGACGGGGTCGGGATCGAGCTCGTCAACCCGGCGGCGGCCGGTGGGCGCGGACGGTCGGGCGGCGGCCGGGGACTGGCCGGGGCGGGCGCCCGCGTCGACCTGCTCGGCGGCACCCTGACCGCGGGTCCGGACGACGGCCGGTGGGTCCTGCGGGCCCGGCTGCCCTGCGGACCGCCTCCGGTGGCCCCGTCGCCGATCGGTCGGCGCGGCGGCGCGGGGACACGCCGACGGGCGGGGTAGGACGGGGACCGGCGTACGGAGGGGAGCGATGACGAGCGACGCGACGGTCGGCGTCCTGCTGGTCGACGACGAGGAGCTGATCCGCACCGGGCTGCGCGCGGTGCTCGAGGCCGACCCCGGCATCACCGTCCTCGGCGAGGCCGCCGACGGCGCCGAGGTCCCCGGGCTGGTCACCCGGCTGCGGCCGGACGTCGTGCTGATGGACGTCCGGATGCCCGCGGTCGACGGCATCACCGCCACCCGGGCGCTGCTGCGCCGGCCCCACCCACCGCGGGTGCTGGTGCTCACCACGTTCGGCCACGACCGGCACGTCCTGGACGCGTTGCGCGCCGGGGCCGGTGGCTTCCTGCTGAAGCGGACCCCGCCGCGCGACGTGGTCCGGGCCGTGCACACCGTCGCCGCGGGGGAGTCGCTGCTGTTCCCGGCGGCGGTGCGTGAGCTCGTGGCCGGGTTCGCCCCCGACGACGGCGACCGGCTCGCCGCCGCCGGGCTGACCGCGCGCGAGGGCGAGGTGCTGCGCCTCGTGGCGCGCGGGCTGTCCAACGCCGAGATCGCGGAGGAGCTGGTGCTGGGCGTGGAGACGGTGAAGACCCACGTCGCCGCGGTGCTGGCCAAGACCGGGTCGCGGGACCGGACCCAGGCGGTCGTCGCCGCCTACTCCTCGGGGTTCGTCGACCCCAGGTTCCCGGTCAGGTAGCGCTGCACGGTCGGCCCGACCGCGGCGACGACGTCCTCGCGCGGCGCCGAGGCCAGCGGCTCCAGCCGCACCACGTAGCGCATCATGCCGAGCCCGATCAGCTGGGAGCCGACGAGCGCGCCCCGCTCGTCGGGCCGGTCGGGGGAGTGCGCCCGGGTGACCGGGCGCAGGATCGCGCCGCCGACGAACTCACGCAGCATCCGGGCCGCGATGTCGTGACCCGCGACGCTGCGCAGCACCGCCGCCATCGGGGCGCCGCCGCCGGTGTCCCAGACCGTCAGGAACCCCCGCACGATCCGCTCGCCGACCCGGTCGGCGGGGCCGTCCAGCACCGTCCGCCGGATCTGTCCGGCGTCGACCGGCAGGTCCAGCGCGGCGAGGAACAGCTTCTCCTTGCCGCCGAACCAGTGGTTCACCATGGCCGGGTCCACCCCGGCACGTTCGGCGATCCGGCGGACCGTGGCGCCGTCGAAGCCGCGGTCGGCGAACTCGGCGCGGGCGGCCGCGAGCAGCCCGGCCCGGGTGTCCGCGCCGCCGGACCGGCGGCCACGACGCCGTGGCGACGCCCCCGGGCCCGGGGGTGCGGTGGCGCTCGGTTCGGTCATGCGCCCCATCCTCACCCGCGCGAGGGCGGCCGTCACTGCTCGGGGACAATGAGTCGCATGACCCAGCGGACCCAGAACGCATCCGGTGGCGCGACGACGACCGGGGCCCCCGCGGCTCCCGCGGTCGCCGCCCTGGGCGCGGTGAGCCCCACCCGTGAGGAGTTCCGGGAGCTGGCGCGCGCGCACCGGGTCATCCCGGTGACCCGGCGGCTGCTGGCCGACGACGAGACCCCGGTCGGGGTCTACCGCAAGCTCGCGGGCGGGACCGCGGGCACGTTCCTGCTGGAGTCCGCCGAGAACGGCCGGTCCTGGTCGCGGTGGTCGTTCGTCGGGGCCCGCAGCGCCGCCGCGCTCACCGCCGTCGACGGCGAGCTGGTCTGGACCGGGGAGGTGCCCGACGGTCTGCCCACCACCGGCGACCCGCTCGACGCGCTGCGCACCGTGGTCACCGAGCTGCACTCCGAGCCGCTGCCCGGGCTCCCGCCGCTGACCGGCGGCATGGTCGGCTACCTCGGCTACGACATCGTCCGCCGCGTCGAGCGCATCGCGGACCCGGACGACCCCGCCGTCGACGACCTGGCGCTGCCCGAGCTGGTCATGCTGCTGGCCACCGACCTGGCCGCGCTCGACCACCACGAGGGCACCGTCACCCTGATCGCGAACGCGATCAACTGGGACGCCACCGACGAGCGCGTCGACCAGGCCTACGACGACGCCGTCGCCCGGCTGGACCGGATGACCGGCGAGCTCGCCGTGCCCGCGCCCAGCTCGGTCGCCGTCTACACCCCGACCCGCCCGCAGTTCCTGCGCCGCCGCACCCCCGAGCAGCACCACGCCGCGATCGAGGACGCCAAGGAGCAGATCCGCGCCGGCGAGGCGTTCCAGATCGTGCTCTCGCAGCGCTTCGAGATGGAGTGCGACGCCGACCCGCTCGAGGTCTACCGGATCCTGCGCACCACGAACCCGAGCCCGTACATGTACCTGCTGCGTCTCGACGACGCGGCGGGCGGGCCGCCGTTCTCGATCGTCGGGTCCAGCCCGGAGGCGCTGGTCAGCGTGCTCGACGGGCGTGCCACCACGCACCCCATCGCGGGCACCCGCTGGCGCGGCGCGACCGACGAGGAGGACCAGCTCCTGGAGAAGGAGCTGCGCGGCGACGAGAAGGAGCGCGCCGAGCACCTGATGCTCGTCGACCTCGGCCGCAACGACCTCGGCCGGGTGTGCGAGCCCGGCACGGTGACCGTGCGGAACTTCTTCGAGATCGAGCGCTACAGCCACGTCATGCACCTGGTGTCGACGGTGACCGGGCTGCTGCGCGGCGACCGCACCGCGTTCGACGCCGTCGTCGCCTGCTTCCCGGCCGGCACCCTGTCCGGGGCGCCGAAGGTGCGGGCCATGCAGGTCATCGACCGGCTGGAGCCGACCCGGCGCGGTCAGTACGGCGGCATCGTCGGCTACCTCGACTTCGCGGGCAACGCCGACACCGCGATCGCCATCCGTACCGCGATGATCCGCAACGGGACCGCGTACGTGCAGGCGGGCGGTGGGATCGTCGCCGACTCCGACCCGGCCGCGGAGGACATGGAGTGCCTGAACAAGGCCCGGGCGGTGCTCTCGGCCGTCGCCGCGGCCGGGTCCATGTCACCCCCGCCGGCCCCGGGCAGCGCGTGACGGCGCCCGGCGACGACGGCGCCGCCGCGCACACGGCGGACCGCACCGACCGGCGGGCACTGGGCCTGACCGTGCTCGGACTGCTGCTCGGCGCCGGTGCGCTGTGGGGTGCCGGTGCGGCCGAGTGGTTCGTGCTGGAGGTGCCCACCGCGACCCGCGGCACCGTCGAGCTCGGCGCCACCGGCGCGCAGCTGCAGCCCGCCGTCACCGCGGTCGCGGCGCTGCTGGTGGCGGCCGTCGCCGCGCTGGTCGCACTGTCCGGCATCGCCCGCCGCGTGCTGGGCGTGCTGGTCGGGCTCGCCGGGGCGGCCGCGGTGGTGCTGACCCTGCGGCTGGTCGCCGTGCCGCCGTCGGCGGTGGAGCTGGCCTCCGCCCGTTCCGGGCTGACCGCCCCGAACGCCCCCGCGGGCTCCGGCGCGGTCTCGGCCACGCCGTGGCCCTGGCTGGCCGTCGCCGGCGGGGTCGTCGCGCTCGCCGCGGCGGTGCTGCTGGTGGTCCGCGAGCCGCGGCTGCCGCGGCTCGGCGCCCGGTACGCCGCACCCGGGACGCAGGCGGCCACGACACCGGCCGACCCCGACCGGGCGGCCTGGGAACGGCTCGACGCCGGCGGCGACCCGACCGTCGGCCCGCGTGAGGGGGAGAACTAGCATGACCTCGACGTCCGGGCGACGCGCGAGCGGAGGAGGAGTCGGCCCTGTGAGCACTACGGGCACTGCCGGTACTGCCGGACACCCGAACGGGACACCGGGTCGCGTACCCAGCGTCCTCGAGTCCATCGTGGACGGGGTCCGGGAGGACCTCGCCGAGCGCGAGAGCGTCGTCGACCTCGCCGAGATCAAACGGCGGGCCGCGGCCGCGCCGCCGCCGCGGGACGCGATGGCGGCCCTGCGCGAGCCGGGTGTCGGCGTCATCGCCGAGGTGAAGCGGGCCAGCCCGTCGAAGGGGTCGCTCGCCGACATCCCCGATCCGGCCGACCTCGCCGAGGCCTACTCCGCCAACGGCGCGCGGGTGATCAGCGTGCTCACCGAGCAGCGCCGCTTCGGCGGCTCGCTGGCCGACTTCGACGCCGTCCGCGCCCGGGTCGACACCCCGCTGCTGCGCAAGGACTTCGTCGTCACGCCGTACCAGGTGCACGAGGCCCGTGCGCACGGCGCGGACGTCGTGCTGCTGATCGTCGCCGCGCTGGAGCAGCCGGTGCTCGCCTCGCTGCTGGACCGCATCGAGTCCCTCGGGATGACCCCGCTGGTCGAGGTGCACACCGAGGAGGAGTGCGACCGCGCCCTGGAGGCCGGCGCCACCCTGATCGGCGTGAACGCCCGCAACCTGCACACCCTCGAGGTGAACCGGTCGGTCTTCGGTGAGATCGCCCCCGGGCTGCCGTCGCACGTGCTCAAGGTCGCCGAGTCCGGCGTCCGTGGCCCCGGTGACCTGCTCACCTACGCGGGCTGGGGTGCCGATGCGGTGCTGGTCGGCGAGGGCCTGGTGACCAGCGGTGACCCGTCGGCCGCGGTGCGCGGGCTGGTCGCGGCCGGGTTCCACCCGTCCTGCAGCCGCAACGGCGGCTGAGCCGTGCTCGTCACGCTCGCCGCGGCGCTCCCGACCTCCATCCCCAGTCCGGACCGGGGTGTCTGGCACCTCGGCCCGGTCCCGATCCGGGCGTACGCGCTGTGCATCATCGCCGGGATCGCGGTCGCCCTGTGGTGGGGCGAGCGTCGGCTGCAGGCGCGCGGCGGGCGGTCCGGGACGGTGCTCGACGTCGCGGTGTGGGCGGTGCCGTTCGGCCTGCTCGGTGGGCGGCTCTACCACGTCGCCACCGACTGGCGCACCTACTTCGGCCCCGGCGGCAACCCGTGGGGTGCGCTGGAGATCTGGAACGGCGGGCTCGGGATCTGGGGCGCCATCGCGCTCGGCGGGGTCGGGGCCTGGATCGGCTGCCGCCGCCACGGCGTCCCGCTGCCGCTGTTCGCCGACGCGGTCGCGCCCGGCATCATCGTCGCCCAGGCGATCGGGCGGCTCGGGAACTGGTTCAACCAGGAGCTCTACGGCGGCCCGACCACCCTGCCCTGGGGCCTGGAGATCTACCGCCGGGTCGACCCCGCGACCGGGCTGGAGGACCCGCTCGGCGGCGTCGCGCTCGACCCCACGCCGATCGCGGTCGTGCACCCCACCTTCCTCTACGAGCTGCTGTGGAACCTCGTCGTCGCCGCGCTGATCGTGCTGGCCGACCGCCGGTTCCGGCTCGGCCACGGCAGGGTGTTCGCGCTCTACGTCGCGGGCTACACCCTCGGCCGGTTCTTCATCGAGCTCATGCGCACCGACCCGGCGACCCGCGTGTTCGGCGACGTCCGGATCAACGTCGTCGTCTCGGCCGTCGTGTTCGTCGGGGCGGTGCTCTACGTCGCGTTCGCCCGGCGCGGTCGGGAGGACGTCGTCGCGCCCGAGCCTGCGGACACCACCGCGCCCGGGGAGCAGGGCAAGCCCCAGGAGCACGAGGACGCGTGAGCGCGTTCGCGGGCTTCGGCGACGGCGCCGTCGAGTTCTACGACGGCCTGCTCGCCGACAACTCCCGCGCGTACTGGACCGACCAGCGCGAGGTCTACGAGAGCGACGTCCGCGGACCGATGACGGCGCTGCTCGCCGACCTCGAACCGGAGTTCGGGGCGGGCAAGGTCTTCCGGCCCTACCGCGACGTGCGCTTCGCCGCGGACAAGACGCCGTACAAGACCCACTGCGGCGGCTTCGCCGAGCCGTTCTACGTCGAGGTGTCCGCGGACGGGATGCTCGCCGCGGGCGGCTACTACTACATGGCGCCCGACCAGCTGACCCGCTACCGCGAGAGCGTCGACGACGAGCGCCGCGGCGAGGACCTGCGGGCCCGGCTCGACACCGCCCGCGCCGCCGGGCTCACCGTCGACGGCGCGACGCTCAGGACCCGCCCGCGTGGCACCGACCCCGGCCATCCGCGGCTCGACCTGCTGCGGCACAAGGGGCTCTACGTGTCGCGGAGCTGGCCGCCGGACGACGTGCTGCACGGCCCGCGGGCCCGGGACCGGGTCCGCACGGTGTGGCGGGCCTCCCGCCCGGTCACCGAGTGGCTCGACGACCACGTCGGCCCCAGCGAGCTCCCGCGCCGCTGACCCGCCGCCGTCGTGCTGTCGCCGGGCCGTGTCACCGTGCCGCGCCGACGGTCCGGGCGGCGCCCGACGGGTTTCCGTGACACGGTCGACAACCTGCGCGGTGATCCGGACGACGGCCGGGGTACGAACACCGCGGACGGGCCGACGCGGTCCGGGTCGACGTACGGGGGAGTGGGCATGGGAGTGCAGGGGCGGCCGCGTGGCCGGCGCAGCCGTGACGGGCTGCTGGCGCTGGTGACGGCGGCGTTCGTCGTCGCCGGGTGCACCGCCGCCGGGCCCGCCACCGCGCCGCCGCCCGCCGGGGCGCTGTCCCAGCAGGTCACGGGCGCCGCGACCGGCGAGGCCGCGGTGCCGCACCTGCGGGCCCTGGAACGCATCGCCGACGACAACGGCGGCAACCGCGCCGCCGGGACCCCCGGCTACGACGCGACGGTCGACTACGTCGCCGGCGTGCTGCGCGACGCCGGGTTCGACGTCACCACCCCCACCTACGACGCCGGGGGCGGCCGCGAGCTGCGCAACGTCGTCGCCCGTACCCGCGGCGGCGACCCCGCCCGGATCGTGCTCGCCGGCGCCCACCTCGACTCCGTGCAGGCCGGCCCCGGCATCAACGACGACGGCAGCGGCATCGCCGGGCTGCTCGCCGCGGCGACCGCGCTCGGCCCGCGGCCGGGCGTCGGCGCCACCGTCTCCTTCGGGTTCTGGGGCTCGGAGGAGGACGACCTGCAGGGCTCGACCGGCTACGTGCGGTCCCTGTCGGAGGAGGAGCGCGAGCACCACCTGCTCTACCTCAACGCCGACATGCTCGGCTCACCCAACGGCGGCTACTTCGTGCAGGGCGGCCGCGGCGAGGACGACGAGGAGCGGGGCCCGTCGGGGTCCGGCGTCGTCGCCTCGGTGCTGGCCGAGGAGCTGGCCGCGGCGGGCGCCCCGCAGCCCGAGACCATCGGCCTCTACGGCGACGACGACGGCCCCTTCGCCGAGGTCGGCATCCCGGTCGCGGGCGCGGTCACCGGCGACGAGGACACCAAGTCCCGCTCCCAGGCCCAGCTCTGGGGCGGTGAGGCGGGCCGGGCCTACGACGGCTGCTACCACTCGGCCTGCGACCGGATCGGCAACGTCGACACCGTGAAGCTGGACCGCTACACCCGTGCGATCGCGGCGACCCTGGCCCGTTTCGCCGACGCCACCCAGCGCCCCTCCGGCTGAGCCGACGACCGGCCCACGGGCGGCCGTGGGGACCGGCTCCGGCTCAGAGCCGCGACGACGTCTCGCGGTCCGGCCGGCGGCGCGCCACCAGCACGGCCAGCCCCACCCCGAGCGCCGCCCCGGCGACGTCGACGAGTGCGTCGAGGACGTCCCCGCTGCGCCCGATCGGCAGCAGCGCCTGCGCGACCTCCGATGCCGCGGCGTAGACGACGAGTCCGCCCAGCAGCGGCCACACCCGGATCCCGGCGGCCCGCCCGGTCCACGCCAGCAGCGCGAACAGCAGCAGGTGGACGAGCTTGTCGGTGCCCGGAGGTGCCGTCGGGACCCCGGACGCCGGGGTGAACAGGACCACCAGGCTCAACAGGACCGACAGGACGAACGGCTGGACGCGCACGCCCCCCAGTCTGCTCCACCGGTGACCGCCGGGATGAACACCGTCGAACCGGACGCCGACAGGCCGGGTTCCGATCGTCCTGATCGTTCCAGACAGCGCTACCCTGATAGCCGTGACACGTCGAACCAAGATCGTCTGCACCATCGGTCCGGCCACGGCGACCCCGGACCGGATCCGTGACCTCGTGGAGGCGGGCATGGACGTGGCCCGGCTCAACTTCAGCCACGGGGACCGCGCCGACCACAAGCGCGTCTACGAGATGGTCCGCGACGCCGCCGACTCGACCGGGCGCGCCGTCGGCATCCTCGCCGACCTGCAGGGCCCGAAGATCCGGCTCGGCCGCTTCACCGACGGGCCCACCGAGTGGGCGACCGGCGAGGAGGTGCGGATCACGGTCGACGACGTGGCCGGCACCCCCGACCGGGTCTCCACCACCTACAAGAGTCTCGCCCAGGACGCCCAGGTCGACGACCGGATGCTCGTCGACGACGGCAAGGTCGGCCTGCGGGTCGTCGCCGTCGACGGCAACGACGTGGTCTGCCGGGTCACCGAGGGCGGCCCCGTCTCGGACAACAAGGGCCTGTCGCTGCCCGGGATGAACATCTCGGTGCCCGCGCTGTCGGACAAGGACATCGCGGACCTGGAGTTCGCGATGTCGCTGCGGGTCGACGTCGTCGCGCTGTCGTTCGTGCGCAGCCCCGCCGACATCGACCTCGTCCACAAGATCATGGACAACACCGGCGCCGGCCGCGTCCCGGTGATCGCGAAGCTGGAGAAGCCGGAGGCCGTCGACAACCTCGAGGCCGTCGTGCTCGCCTTCGACGGCATCATGGTCGCCCGCGGCGACCTGGGCGTCGAGCTTCCGCTGCAGAACGTGCCGCTGGTGCAGAAGCGCGCGGTGCAGATCGCGCGGGAGAACGCCAAGCCGGTCATCGTCGCGACCCAGATGCTGGAGTCGATGATCACCAGCTCGCGCCCGACCCGCGCCGAGGCCTCCGACGTCGCGAACGCCGTCCTCGACGGCACCGACGCCGTGATGCTGTCCGGTGAGACCAGCGTCGGCCGCTACCCGATCAAGACCGTGCGGACGATGGCCGAGATCGTCGAGGCCGTCGAGGCGGGCCCGGCCGACGTGCCCCCGCTCAACCACGTGCCCCGCACCAAGCGTGGCGTGCTGTCCTACGCCGCCCGCGACATCGGCGAGCGTCTCTCGGCGCGGGCGCTGGTCGCGTTCTCCCAGTCCGGTGACACGGTGCGCCGCCTGGCCCGGCTGCACACCCGGCTCCCGCTGCTGGCGTTCACCCCGGAGCCCGCGGTGCGCAGCCAGCTCGCGATGACCTGGGGCGTCGAGACGTTCCTGGTCGACAAGGTCGACTCGACCGACGCCATGATCCGCCAGGTCGACCACGCGATCCTCTCGATCGGCCGGTTCAAGCCGGGTGACCTGGTGGTCGTCGTCGCCGGGTCGCCGCCCTCCACGGTCGGCTCGACCAACCTGATCCGGGTGCACCGCCTGGGCGAGGACGACCACGCCTGAGGCCGGTTGGGCATACTCACCGACCGTGAGTGCCGATTCCGCAACCGCGCAGACCGCCGCCGACGGTGAACCGCGCGGCCAGGCCGTCCTCGACGACCTGGTCGCGCTGCTGGACCTGGAGCGGCTGGAGGACAACCTCTTCCGCGGGGTGAGCCCGCCGGTGTCGCTGCCCCGTGTGTTCGGCGGGCAGGTCGCGGGCCAGGCGCTGGTCGCCGCGGGCCGCACGGTGGCGGCCGACCGCGGCGTCCACTCGCTGCACGCCTACTTCATCCGGCCCGGGGACCCGAGCATCCCGATCGTCTACGAGACCGAGCGGGTCCGCGACGGCCGGTCGTTCACCACCCGGCGGGTGCTCGCCATCCAGCGCGGTGAGCCGATCTTCTCTCTGTCGGCGTCGTTCCAGCTGCCGCAGAACGGCCTGGAGCACTCCCAGCCGATGCCCTCGGAGGTCCCCGCGCCGGACGCCGTCGACGACCTCGGCACCCGCGCCGCCCGCGGCGACGGCGGCTGGATGGCCGGGCTGCCGCGCCCGCTGGACATCCGGCTGATCGACGAGCCGTCCTGGTCGCAGGACCACCCCGGTCCGTCCGACGACCCGATGCGGCTGTGGCTGCGCGCCGACGGCGAGCTGCCCGACGACCCGCTGCTGCACGTGTGCCTGCTCACCTACGCCAGCGACCTGACCCTGCTGGGGTCGGTCGTCGCCCGCCACGACGTGCCCCGGACCGGGCTGCAGATGGCGAGCCTGGACCACGCGATGTGGTTCCACGCGCCGTTCCGGGCCGACGAGTGGCTGCTGTACTCGTGCTTCTCGCCGGCCGCGTCGGGCGGGCGCGGCCTCGCGAGCGGCCGCTTCTTCACCGCCGACGGCCGCCTGGTCGCCACCACCATGCAGGAGGGACTCGTCCGGGTCCCGCGCGCCGGGAGGGACGCACGCCCATGACCGTCGAGTCCGAGATCTCGCTGCCCAGCGTCAACGGCGGCAGGCTGCCCGGCTTCCTGGCCCGCCCCGAGACCACCACCCCGGGCCCGGCGATCGTGATGATCTACGAGATCTTCGGGATGACCCCGGAGATGCGCCGGATCGCCCGCGAGCTGGCCCGCGAGGGCTACACCGTGCTGATCCCGGACCTGTTCGCCCGCGGCCGGGTGACGCCGCTGTGCATCGCCTCGACGGTGGCGACGATGGCCACCGGCCGCGGCGCCGCGCTCGGCGACTGCGAGTCCGCGCGGCGCTGGCTGGCCGACCAGCCCACCGTCGACGCCGACCGGATCGGGGTCATGGGGTTCTGCATGGGCGGCGGGTTCGCGATGCTGCTGTCCCAGAGCGGTCTGTACCGGGTCGCGGTGCCGTTCTACGGCCGCGCCGGCGTCGAGGTGGAACCGGTCTGCCCGGTCGTCGCCAGCTTCGGCGGCCGGGACGCGCAGTTCGCCGACGGCTACCCGCAGCGCCTGGAGGCCGACCTGACCGAGCGGGGGATCCCGCACGACGTCGTCGTCTACCCCGAGGCCGGGCACTCGTTCATGACGCGCACGCCGGGTGTGAAGGGCGCGGTGGCGCGCCGGACGCCGCTGCACGCGGAGTACCACGAGCCGTCGGCGACGGACGCGACGGAGCGGGTACGGGCCTTCCTGCGCGACCACCTGTAGCCGGGGCAGGATGGGGGGTGTGAGCGAGCGCGATGATCAGCAGGACCGGGCCTGGGGCTTCCGCACCCGGGCCGTGCACGCGGGGACGGTGCCGGACGCCGCGACCGGTTCCCGGGCGGTGCCGATCCACCAGACGACCAGCTACGTCTTCCGCGACACCGACGACGCCGCGGCGCTGTTCGCGCTGCAGAAGTACGGGCTGATCTACTCCCGGATCGCCAACCCGACGGTGTCGGCGCTGGAGGAACGCCTGGCCAGCCTCGACGGGGGCATCGGCGCGGTGTGCACGGCCAGCGGGCAGGCCGCCGAGTTCCTCACCTTCGCCGCGCTCGCCGGGGCGGGGGACCACGCCGTCGCCGCGGCCGGGCTGTACGGCGGCACCATCACCCAGCTCGACGTGACGCTGCGCCGCTTCGGCGTCGACACGACCTTCGTGCCGGGCACCGACCCGGCCGACTACGCCGCCGCGATCCGCGACGACACCAAGTTCGTCTTCGCCGAGGTCGTGTCCAACCCGGGTGGCGAGGTCGCCGACATCGCCGGGCTCGCCGAGGTCGCGCACGCGGCCGGGCTCCCGCTGATCATCGACGCGACGCTGGCGACGCCGTACCTGTGCCGGCCGCTGGAGCACGGCGCGGACATCGTGATCCACTCGGTGACGAAGTTCCTCGGCGGGCACGGCACCACCCTCGGCGGCGTCGTGATCGAGTCCGGCCGCTTCGACTGGGGCAACGGCCGCTTCCCCGGGATGACCGAGCCGGTCCCGTCCTACGGCGGCCTCACCTGGTGGGGCAACTTCCAGGAGCTCGGGTTCCTCACCAAGCTGCGGGCCGAGCAGCTGCGTGACGTCGGTGCCACGCTGTCCGCGCACTCGGCCTTCCTGCTGATGCAGGGCGTCGAGACGCTGCCGCAGCGGATGGAGGCCCACGTGGCAGGAGCACAGAAGGTCGCCGAGTGGCTCGAGGCCGACCCGCGGGTGGAGTACGTGACCTACCCCGGGCTGCCGTCGCACCGCCACCACGAGCGGGCTCGCCGGTACCTGCCCGCGGGGCCGGGCGCGGTGTTCGCGTTCGGGGTGCGCGGTGGCCGGGCCGCCGGGGCGCGGTTCATCGAGTCGGTGCAGCTGTGCAGCCACCTCGCCAACGTCGGCGACGCCCGCACCCTCGTCCTGCACCCCGGGTCCACCACCCACCAGCAGCTGACCACCGAGCAGCTGGAGCACGCCGGCGTCCCCGAGGACATGATCCGGATCTCGGTCGGGCTGGAGGACCCGGACGACATCGTCTGGGACCTCGACCAGGCCCTCACCGCCTCGCAGAAGGAGACCGCGTGACCTGGGAGAACCCGCCCGCGTGGCGGCGGCAGCAGATCCTGCGCGACACCCGCACCGTCGCCGTCGTCGGGGCGAGCCCCAACCCGGCCCGCGCCAGCAACTTCGTCGCCACCTACCTGCTGGCCTCGACCGCTTTCGACGTGTACTTCGTGAACCCGAACGCGAGCACGATCCTGGGGCGCGCGGCGTACCCGTCGCTGGCGGAGCTGCCGGTGGCGCCCGACCTGGTCGACGTGTTCCGGCGGCCGGAGGACCTCGGCGGCGTGCTCGACGAGGTCCTCGCCCTCGACCCGGTCCCGTCGACGTTCTGGCTGCAGTTCGGGCTCTTCGACGAGGAACTGGCCCGCCGCGCCGAGAGCGCGGGCCTGACCGTCGTCATGGACCGCTGCCTCAAGGTCGAGCACGCGCGGTTCGCCGGTGGGCTGCACCTGGCCGGGTTCGACACCGGGGTGATCACCTCGCGGCGCCGGGACTGACCCGCCGCGGCCGTCCGTGCTCGGCCCGTCCGTGCTCGGCCCGGTCGGGAACGGCCCGCTGAGACCGGCCCGCTCGGCCCGGCCGGTTGTGCCGACCGGCCGGGACCGGCGCCCGTTGCGGTCAGATCCGCTCGGGGGCCCGCTCGCCGTCGTCCTCGACGACGTCGTCGATCGCCAGCTCCCGTTCGGTCGGCGGGTCGGCCTCGGCGCGGGCCTGCTCCGCCGCGTCCTCGGCCTCGTCCCGCGACGCGTACTGCGTGAGGACCCCGCACCCGCAGTCGCACCGCACCACCCACCGGTCGGCGACGTCGGCCATCTGCAGTACCTGCGGGTCGTGACCGTCCACCAGAACCTCCTCGGCGGCGAGTGTGTGAGCGGCATCATTGCGTGGCGCAGCACCTCGGCGCCATTCGTGGCAGGGGGTCGTCGGCCGACGGTCGCGGGAGCGACGGGCTACGGCATCTCCCGCACGACGGCCGTAGCGGCGGGTGCGGCGCCGGGCGTTGCGTCCGCGTGGTCACGACCACCGGAACGCGACGCCCGATGACGGTGTCGGGGGTGACGTTCGGGACCGGGGTCGGACGGCCGTTCGCCGGCCCCGGTCTCACCAGCCGAGGAGACCGACCAGGAAGGCGTGGACCAGCCAGAACGGGGCGAACGCCAGCGCCACCAGCCCGCCGGGGCCGACCCCGCGCCGGGCCGGGAACACCAGCGCCAGGGCCGCGAGCCCCCACGGCACGACCAGTGCGAGCCCCCGCAGCGGCCACGACCCGACCCCGGTGAACAGGGCCAGCAGCAGCGCCACCGCGACCCAGCCGGCGGCCGCGGCCACACAGCGGGGGAGCACGGCGGCGACGCCCGGGAGCTGCGGGGACCGGTCGGCGACCGCGGCCCGCTCCGGCTCCGTGCCCGGCGGGTACGGCGGCGCCCCCGGCAGCGGGGCGTGGGGCGGGACGGAATCGGGGGCGACCCCCGAGAACCCCGGGGCGCCCTGCCACGACGGCGTCGCCCCGGGCACGTCGGGCCACACCTGCCGGCCGGGCGGACCCGATTCGACGGGCGGGCCGGACGTGGTGGGCGGATCGGACCTGGTGGGCGGACCCGGCTCGGCCGGGCCGGGCCGGTCGTCGGGGTCGGTGCCGCTCATGCCGGGAGCCTAGACCGCCACCCGCACCGCGGGACCGATCTCACCGCACGGTGATCGCCATGAGTGGAGGGTGGAGTGCAGTGGGGTGCCTCGGATGCTCCACTCATGGCGATCATGGTCCGGCGGGGCGGTGTGCCGGAACCGGGGGTCGGCCGTAGGTCAGCCGCCGCAGCAGCACCTCGGCCGGTCCGCGGTGGCCACGGCGCCCGACCGCCACGGCGACGACGACGGTCACCAGCCACACCCCGGCCCCGCACAGCGTCGCCGCCCACAGCGGCAGGCCCGCGCCGAGCCCGAGCGTCCAGACCGGGAACAGGGCCACGAACGCCACCGACTGCGCCAGGTACCCGCTCAGCGAGCGCCGCCCCAGCGCGACCAGGGCGCGGGCCACCCGCCCACCCGGGACCGAGCCCGCGTCGCCCGGGGGCGGGGCCGTGTCGCCCGGCAGCGGGTACGTGGCCCACGGCCCGGCGGGCACCGCGCCGGCGGACCGTGACCACCGCGCGACGATCAGCCCGGCCAGCGCCGCGTACCCGGCGCCTGCGGCGTAGCCGGTCACCGCGTGCAGCACCCCGACCACGAGCGCCACCGGCTCCGACGGCACCCACGCCCCGGCGGCGACCAGCCCCAGCGGCAGGCCACCCACGACCCCGGCCCCGATCCCCGCGACGGCGACCCGGCGCAGCGCCCGCCGGTGCCGGTCCGGGGCGTCGAGCCACCCGGCGCGGGCGACGAGCACCCCCGCGACCGCCGCGCCCAGGAGCCCGAGCGCGCTGATCAGCAGGTTGCCGAACAACCACTCGCCGAACCGCTCCACCGCCGCCGACAGCACGTCCGGCGCGACCAGCGACGGCGACGCCGTCGGCGCGTCGGACCGGGTCAGCGCGACGGGGGCGTAGAGCAGCGCCAGCAGCGTCGTCGCGGCCACCCCGGTGAGCACCAGCACCGCGGTCGACCCACGGACCAGCACCGGCGCGAGGACCACCGCGATCAGCCCGTAGGCGGCGACGAAGTCCCCGTGCCACAGCAGCACCGCGTGCGCGGCACCGACGGCGAACAGCGCCCCGCCCCGGCGACGCACCAGGGCCAGGACCTGGTCGGGCCCGGCACCGTCGCGGCCCGCACGGCGGGCGAGCCCGGCGATGCCGTAGCCGAACAGCAGCGCGAACAGCGGATAGGCCCGGCCGTCGACCAGGGTCAGCTGCGCCGCGGCGAGCCAGGCGTCGACGCCGGTCGGGTCGAGCGGGTAGGTGCGCACACCGATGCCGCGGTGGGTGACGAAGGTGTGGGCGTTCGCGACGGCGATCAGCAGCAGCGCCGCGCCGCGGGCCAGGTCCGGCGCCGGTGCACGACCGGTCACCGGGACGTCACGCATCACGCCCTACGCTACCGGCGGTGTGGTTCCCGCCACGCGTGGCGGTGGGTGTGCTCCCCGTCGCGGTACGCGGGCGCGATCAGGGCTAGGGTCCGTGGCGTGTCTGCTACCCCCGTTACCGTTACCGTCACCGGAGCCGCTGGCCAGATCGGTTACGCGCTGCTCTTCCGGATCGCCTCCGGGCAGCTGCTGGGGCCCGACACCCCGGTGAAGCTGAACCTCCTGGAGATCCCGCAGGCCGTGAAGGCCGCCGAGGGCACCGCGATGGAGCTCGACGACTGCGCCTTCCCGCTGCTGCGCGGCATCGACATCTTCGACGACGCGAACGCCGCGTTCTCCGGCACCAACGTCGCGCTGCTCGTCGGCGCCCGTCCCCGCAGCAAGGGGATGGAGCGGGGCGACCTGCTCGAGGCCAACGGCGGCATCTTCGGCCCGCAGGGCAAGGCGATCAACGCCGGTGCCGCGGACGACGTCCGCGTCCTGGTGGTCGGCAACCCGGCCAACACCAACGCCCTCATCGCCCAGGCCTCGGCGCCCGACGTCCCGGCGGACCGGTTCACCGCGATGACCCGCCTCGACCACAACCGCGCGCTGGCGCAGCTGTCGAAGAAGCTCGGCGTCGGCCTCGACGAGATCAGCAAGCTCACGATCTGGGGCAACCACTCGGCCACCCAGTACCCGGACCTCTTCCACGCCGAGGTGGGCGGCAAGATCGCCGCCGAGCAGGTCGAGCGGGAGTGGCTGGAGAACGACTTCATCCCGACCGTCGCCAAGCGCGGTGCCGCGATCATCGAGGCCCGGGGCGCGTCCTCGGCCGCGTCTGCCGCGAACGCCGCCGTGGACCACGTGTACGACTGGGTCAACGGCACCCCGGCCGGTGACTGGACCTCCGCCGCGATCCCGTCGGACGGTTCCTACGGCGTCCCCGAGGGGATCATCTCCTCGTTCCCGGTGACCTCCGAGAACGGCGAGTGGAAGATCGTCCAGGGCCTGGAGATCGACGAGTTCTCCCGCGCGCGGATCGACGCGAGCGTCGCCGAGCTGGTCGAGGAGCGCGACACCGTCGCCACGCTCGGCCTCATCTGAGACCGTCGCCCCGCACGGGCCACGGACGGACGCCGTCCGTGGCCCGTGCGGTCGTCCCGGCGGCGTCCGGATCCGGTCGCAGCCCGCGTTCGGTCTCGACCAGCCGGGCCGACCGCGGAGCCGACGCCAGCGTCAGCGACCGGGTGATGACGCGCCCTGCCTGAACCCGCACACCACGCAGCAGGGTGCCGTCGACCACCGCGGTGGCGCAGAACACCACCCCACCGCTCCCCACGAGGTCCTCGGTGCGCCGCAGGCCGCCGGCACCGGTCCGGAACTGCACCGAACCCCCCAGGCACCTCACCGCCGCCGCGACGAGGACGGCCTCTGCGGCGGGACCGTGCCCGAGCATCAGGTCCACGGGCCGCGTCGGGCACGCGGCGGTGATCGCTCCCTCCAGGACGCCCCCGGCCGGGACGACGGTCCGCGCGCCCGCGGCACGGACGGCGTCGGCGGGTCCCCGCCCCGCCGTGTCCACGCAGGCGACCACCAGGTCGGCGACGCGGACCCCTCGCGCCGCGGCCACCGCCCGCAGGATGTCGGGCACCGGGTGACCCACCTCCGCGCCGTGGACGCCGGCGCCCACGGCGCGGACCAGACCGTGCTCGCCGGGGGGCGGCACCCGGACCGCTCCGGACCGGGCCACGACCGCGGCGGCGAACGCGGCCGGCGCCCCTCCACCGGCCGACGGTGTACCGCGCGTCAGCCCGAACGCCGCGATGCACGCCGGCGCGCCCCCCGACGGGCGGTCACGTCCGAGCGCGACGGCGGTGGGCAGGCCCAGGTCGGCGAGACGGGCGCGCATCGCGGCGACCGCCCGGTCCCGGTCCGGGTCGCGGTCGTCGCCCCTCGTCCCGGCGGCGCCGTGGTGGCCGGAGCACCGCCCGGCCACCACGGCGCCCGACTCCGTCGCGCGGACGAGCTCCAGCATCAGCACCTCGTCGGGCGGCGGGTCCACCCCGTCACCGTGTGCCGTCCGCACCGCGAGGCGCCGGTCAGCGCGCCGCGGCGTTGGCCACGGCACGGGCGGACAGGGCCGACTGTGCGGCGTCCCGGTTCTGCTCCTGCCCTCGCCACGCCTCCAGCGCGGGCCCGACCAGCGCCCGGCCGAAGGAGTAGGTGAGCTCCCATGGCAGCGGGTCGAGACCCTGCATCGCCCCGAGGTGCTCCGTCGCCACCTCCGGGTCCTGGCCCCCGGACAGGAAGGCGATGCCCGGGACGGCCGGGGGGACGGTCTCCCGCAGTGTCTCGACCGTGGCCTCGGCGACGTCGGCGACCGTGACCTGCTCGCCGCTGCCGGAGCCGGGGACCACCATGTTCGGCTTGAGGACGATCCCGTCGAGCTGTACCTGCAGGAGGTCGAGCTCCTCGAACAGCTCCTCGAGGGTATCCGTGGTCACCTGCCGGCACCGGGCCAGCGAGTGGTCGCCGTCCATGAGCACCTCCGGTTCCACGATCGGCACCAGCCCGCCCTCCTGGCACAGGCCGGCGTAGCGGGCCAGTGCGTGCACGTTGGCGCGCACCGCGCGGTCCGACGGCAGCCCGTCGCCGATGGTGATGACCGCCCGCCACTTCGCGAAGGTCGCGCCGCGCCGCACGTAGTCCGCGATGCGCTCGCGCAGCCCGTCGAGTCCCTCCGTGATCTTCTCGCCGGACGCCCCGGCGAGCGGCTTCGCCCCGGTGTCGACCTTGATGCCCGCCAGGATCCCGATGTCGGACAGGTACTCGGGGAACGACCGACCGTCGTCGAGCTGCTGGTGGAAGGTCTCGTCCGCGAGGATGACCCCGCTCACCGACTCGGCGAGCCGCGGTGTGGTCACGATGAGCTCGCGGTAGACGCGGCGGTTCTCCTCGGTCGGGGCGACGCCGACCGACTCGAGCCGGGCGGACATGGTCCCGATGCTCTCGTCGGCGGCGAGGATCCCCCGCCGGTGCGAGACCATCGTGCGGGCGATCTTGTTCAGAGCTGACACTTCGTCCCCTCCTGGGAATTGACGGTCGCGGGCGGTCATGCGATCGCCCGGTGGCCTGCGTGGTCGCGTCCGGGCGTGCCTCCGGTCTCCGGGTCGTCGTGGGGGCCGGGCGGCGGCGAGCCCTTCGCCGCGGCGATCTCGACGAGGGCTTCCGCGTGCCCGGTGAGCCCGCGCTGCCGGTTCCAGGTCGCGCGGATGGGACGCCCGGGCATCTCGTGGTCCACGGCGACGAGGTGGAGCCGACCGTCCGCGATCTCGGTACGGACGGTCGACACGTTCAGGACGGTCACCCGCCTGCTCGTGGCGACGGCGAGCTTGAGCGCGCTGCTGGACGGCAGCTCGACCTGGCCGCCGGAGGGCCGGTGCGGGGCGAGGAGCTCGTCGGTGAACGCGCGCAGGCCCGACCCGCGCTCCCGCAGCACCAGAGGTGCACCCGCGAGCTCGGCGACGGTGACGGGTGTCCTCCGGCCCGCCCAGGGGTGCCGGGGCCCGACGACGACGGCCAGCCGGTCGTCGCAGATGTCGCGGGTCACCAGCTCGTCGTGGTGCGCCGCGCCCGTCCGGTCGCCGGTACCGCACCATCCGTCGACGAACGCGAGGTCGACCCGGCTCTCCAGGACCAGGCGGTGGAGCGTCTCGAGGTTGCCGGTCCGCACCTCGACGAGGACGTCGTCGGTGGTGGAGCCGGCGTGGTTCAGCCAGTCGGGGATCAGGTGCTCGGAGATCGCGGGGCTGCCCGCGATGCGGAGCCTGCGGGCCTCCGTGGACCCCATGCGGGAGCCGAACTCGAGCAGCTCGTCGGCCGCCCGGATCACGTTGCGTGCGTAGCGCGCCAGTACCTCGCCCTCCGTGGTCAGCGTCGACCCGGCAGGCGACCGCTCGAGCAGCCGGAGGCCGAGTCGTCTCTCCATCGCACTGATCCGCGTGCTGGCGGCAGGCTGGGAGATGCGGTGTTCCTGCGCTGCCTTTCCGACGCTGCCACGGCTCGCCACCGACAGCAGGAGATCGAGGTCTGCGAGCTGGGGCATCCGGGACGGAATCACCAACGTTCTTGTCCTCTCGCTCCGCCCGCGAAACTCCGTCGAAACGCGGCGCCCGGCGATGATGCGGACCGGGGGAGAACGGGTCAACCGCACGGACACGAACGCACGTGATCCGCGTACGAGAGGCGGGATTCGCGTCTCCTGCGGTGCGGGACGAGGACCGGATGGTGTTTTCCGTCCCGGTTCTCCGCCGGTTCACGGAACTGCGTCGTTCGTTCCTCGGAGGGCGCCGTTCGTCCCGGAGAACGCGCATCGGGTGGCGGCGCAGCCAGGAGCTCCGGGACCGACCGACCCGGTCCGAGCTGCGGCGGGACCCCCTCGACAGCGCGATGACGCCCCTCCGGCACCGGGTACGCCGACGGTCGTTCCGGTTGTGGGGGTATTCGGGGTGCGGATCGGGTGATCGGTTTTCCGGATGTGTGGTGGTGTTGTGGGTGGGTGTCGGCGGGGCGACGGTGGGGGTGTTGTTTTTCCTGTTGTCGTGGTGAGGAGTTCGTCGTGCAGTTGCAGGTGGCTTTGGATGTTCTGGATCTTCCGTCGGCGTTGACGCTGGCGAATCAGGTGTCGGAGTTCGTGGACATTCTGGAGTTGGGGACGCCGTTGGTGAAGTCGGCGGGTATCGCGGCGGTGACCGCGGTGAAGGCGGCGCATCCGGACAAGCTGGTGTTCGCGGACCTGAAGACCGCCGATGCCGGTGAGCTGGAGGCGGATCTGGCGTTCGGTGCGGGTGCGGATCTGGTGACGGTGATGGGGGTGGCCGACGACGACACGGTGCGGGGTGCGGTCGCGGCCGGTGCCCGGCACGGGAAGCGGGTCGTGGCGGACATGATCGGGGTGGTGGACGGGCGGGTCGAGCGGATCCGTCAGGTCGCGGAGCTGGGTGTGGCGTTCGTGGAGATCCATGCGGGTCTGGACGAGCAGGCGCGTCCGGGCTACTCGATCGACCGGTTGCTGGCCGACGGTCGGGCGGCCGGGGTGCCGTTCTCGATCGCCGGTGGGGTGAAGGCGGACACCATCGGGTCGGTGCGTGAGGCCGGGGCGGTGGTCGCGGTGGCCGGTGGGGCGATCTACAACGCCGACGATCCCTCCGCCGCCGCCGCCGAACTCCAGAAGCGCATCGGCCGGTGACCGTCCGTACCGCGCCGCCGGAGGTGTCCGTGTCCCCGCCCCGGTCCGACGACGAGCTGGCCCGGTTGACCGCCCCCCGTGTCCCCGCCGACTGGACCGAACTCGACCGGCGCGCCGTCGACACCGCACGCGTGCTGGCGGCCGACGCGGTCGAACGGTGCGGGAGCGGCCATCCCGGGACCGCCATGAGCCTCGCGCCGGTCGCCCACGCGCTGTTCCAGCGGGTCCTGCGGCACGACCCCACCGATCCGGACTGGCTCGGCCGGGACCGGTTCGTGCTCTCGGCCGGTCATTCCAGTCTCACCCTCTACATCCAGCTCTACCTGTGCGGGTACGGCCTGGAGCTGGACGACCTGAGGTCCCTGCGGACATGGGGCTCGCGCACTCCGGGCCACCCCGAGCACGGCCACACGGCCGGTGTCGAGACGACCACCGGCCCGCTCGGGCAGGGCCTGGCCAACGCGGTCGGGATGGCGATGGCCGCCCGGCGTGAACGCGGCCTCCTCGACCCGGACGCCGAACCCGGCACCAGCGTGTTCGACCACCGGATCTACGTGATCGCCTCCGACGGCGACATCCAGGAGGGGGTGACCTCCGAGGCGTCGTCGCTGGCGGGGACCCAGCAGCTCGGGAACCTCACGGTGATCTACGACAGCAACGAGATCTCCATCGAGGACGACACCCGTATCGCGCTCTCCGAGGACACCGCGGCACGGTACGAGGCCTACGGGTGGCAGGTCCTGACCGTCGACGGCGGCGAGGACGTCGCGGCGTTCCTCGACGCCGTCGAGCACAGCAGGGCCGACAGCACCCGCCCGACGCTGATCGTGCTGCGCACGGTGATCGGCTATCCGGCCCCCGGGTTGATGAACACCGGCGCCGTCCACGGCGCCGCACTGGGCGGTGCGGAGCTCGCCGCGGTCAAGCGCAGCGTCGGTGCCGACCCGGAACTCAGCTTCCAGGTCGACGACGACGTGCTGCGGCACACGCGGGAGGCGGCCGACCGCGGCCGTACCGCCCGCGCCGAGTGGCAGGTCGAGGCGGACGCGTGGGCCCGGGCGAACCCGGAACGCGCGGCACTGCTGGACCGGCTCCGGCGACGCGAGCTACCCCCCGGCTGGGCGGACGCGCTGCCGGTCTGGGAGCCCGGTGATGCCGGTGTCGCCACCCGCAAGGCATCGGGGACGGTGCTGGCGGCGCTCGGCGACAGGCTGCCCGAGCTGTGGGGTGGTTCGGCGGACCTGGCGGGGAGCAACAACACGACGATCGCCGGCTCGGACTCCTTCGGCCCGGCCGGGATCTCGACGTCGAGCTGGAACGCCCAGCCCTACGGACGGACGCTGCACTTCGGCGTCCGCGAGCACGCCATGGGGTCGATCCTCAACGGGATCGCGCTGCACGGGGGGACCCGGCCCTACGGCGGGACCTTCCTCGTCTTCAGCGACTACATGCGGCCCGCCGTGCGCCTGGCCGCGTTGATGGAGCTGCCCGTCGTCTTCGTGTGGACGCACGACTCCATCGGGCTCGGCGAGGACGGGCCGACCCACCAGCCCGTCGAGCAGCTGGCCTCGCTGCGCGCCGTCCCCGGCCTGTCCGTGGTGCGCCCCGCCGACGCGAACGAGACCGCGTACGCCTGGCGGGCGGTGCTCGAGAACGCGGGCCCGGCCGGCCTGGCCCTGACCCGCCAGGCCGTGCCGACCCTGGAGGGCACCTCGCGGGAGGGCGTCGCACGGGGCGGGTACGTGCTCGCGGAGGCCTCGTCGGGACGTCCGGACGTCGTGCTCGTGGGCACCGGGTCGGAGGTCCAGCTCGCCCTCGGGGCGAGACGGATGCTCGAGTCGGAGGGCGTCGCCACCCGGGTGGTCTCCATGCCCTGCCTGGAGTGGTTCGACGGCCAGGACGAGGACTACCGGAACCGGGTACTGCCCCCGTCGGTCCGGGCGAGGGTCGTCGTGGAGGCCGGCGTGGCGCAGCCCTGGCACCGCATCGCGGGGGACGCCGGCGAGATCGTCTCGCTGGAGCACTTCGGGGCGTCGGCCGACGTCGCGACGCTGTTCGAGAAGTTCGGCATCACCGCCGCGGCCGTGGCCGAGGCCGCCCGGCGCAGCCTGGCGTCGGTCGGCCGGGCATGACCGGGACCACGACGACGAGAGGGAGAACGCGATGACCCGCCAGATGACCCACGACCTGACCCCGGGCGAGTTCTCGGTCGCCACCCGCGCCGTCGTCGACGAGGTGCAGCGGGTCAGCGCCAGGATCGAGCCCGAGGCATGGACCCGTGCGGGCGCCCTGCTGCTGCGCGCCCGCACGGTCTTCACCGTGGGGACCGGGCGCAGCGGTCTGGCACTGAACATGGCCGCGATGCGCTTCATGCACCTCGGGCTGCCGACCCACGTCGTCGGGGAGGTCACCGCTCCGGCGATCGGAGCGGGCGACGTCCTGGTGGCGGCGTCGGGCTCGGGCACGACGGGACGTGTGGTCCGGGCGGCCGAGACGGCCCGGGCCCAGGACGCGGACGTGATCGCGCTGACCACGGCGGCCGGCTCGCCGCTGGCCGAGATCGCGACCGAGACCCTGGTGGTGCCGGCCGCCGACAAGCAGGACTTCGACGGCAGCGCCTCCGTCCAGTACGCGGGCAGTCTCTTCGAACAGTCGGTGCTGCTGATCAGTGACGCGTTGTTCCACACGCTCTGGAAGTCCGGTGACAGCCAGGCCCGCGACCTCTGGCGGCTGCACGCCAACCTCGAGTGAGCCCGACCGCCGTGCCCGCCCGACCGACCCGAGGAGCCCGACATGTCGGCACCCGACATCAGCACACTGGAGGCGGTGGCCCTGGAGGCGACCCGCAGCGCCGCGGTGGCCGCCTACCCGTGGGCCGGCCGTGACGATCAGGATGCGGCCGACGCCGCGGCCACCGAGGCGATGCGCACAGCGCTGGCCCGCGCACCGGGGCGGGGGACGGTGGTCATCGGGGAGGGGGAGAAGGACGACGCCCCCATGCTGTTCAACGGCGAGGTCGTCGGGACCGGAGACGGGCCCGACTTCGACATCGCCGTCGACCCCCTGGAGGGCACGTCGTTCTGTGCCCGGGACCTGCCCGGGGCGCTGGCGACGATCGCGTTCGGCCGGACGGGATCGTTCTGGTCGCCCGGCCCCGGCTTCTACATGGACAAGATCGTCGTTCCGCCGGCCGCGCGCGACGTCGTCGATCTGGACGACCCGCCCGAGCGCACCGTCGCCAAGGTGGCGGAGGCCGTGGGCAAGAAGGTCGGCGACCTGCGTGTGATGATCATGGACAAGCCACGCCACGCGGAGCTGATCGCCCGGGTGCTGCGGGCCGGAGCGGCGGTGCAGACCCCGGCCGGCGGCGACGTCGGCGGGAGCCTGGCGGTACTGACGCCGACCCTCGACGTGGATCTCCTGCTCGGCGTGGGGGGCACCCCGGAGGGTGTGCTGACGGCAGCCGCCGTCCGCGCGCTCGGCGGCGGGATGCTGGGCCGGCTCGCACCGCAGCGCGAGGCGGAGGCGACAGCCCTGCGCGCCGCGGGCCGGTCGACCGACCGCATCCTGCGCTGTGAGGAGTTGGTGTCGGACACGGCCTTCTTCGCCGCCTCCGGGGTGAACGGGGGCCCGTTGCTCGGCAGGCCCCGCAGCAACGGCGGCACCACCGTCGTCGAGTCCCTGCTGATCACCGACGGGCAGATCCGCCATGTCACCCACACGACCTTCGACCGGGCCACCGGGACGAGGAGGGAACAGCCGTGACCCTGCACCGGGACGACCTCCGGGTCCGCGAACTGGGTGAGTGCCGGTACGACTCGCCGATGGCGGGCCTGCTCACCGCCAAACAGACCTCACCGCACTACGTGGCCGAGGGCGACCGGGTCCTCCTCGAGGACACCGTCTCGATGCTGGCCGAGCACGACCGGCCCTCCGTCGAGGCCGCGAGCTTCGAGGCGGCAGGTCCGCGTCGGCGGATCTACTTCCGGCCCGACGGGGTCACCGCCGGGATCGTCACCTGCGGAGGGCTCTGCCCCGGCCTGAACAACGTCATCCGCGGCCTGGTGCAGGAGCTGACCGTGCACTACGGGGTCGAGCGCATCCTCGGCTTCCGCAACGGTCTGGAGGGGCTGACGGCTGCCCGTGTCGACGACACGATCGAGCTGACCCTCGACGACGTCCGCGACATCCAGAACTCCGGGGGCACGATCCTGGGCAGCTCGCGCGGCGGCCACGACCCGGACGAGATGGTCGACAGCCTCGTGTCCCGCGGTGTCGACATGCTGTTCGTGGTCGGGGGCGACGGGGGGATGCGCGCGGCCACCTGCATCAGCACGGCGATCCGGGCACGGGGCCTCGACATCGCCGTCATCGGCGTCCCGAAGACGATCGACAACGACCTTCCCTTCACCGACCAGTCGTTCGGGTTCCAGAGCGCGTTCGCCCGGGCCACGGAGTTCATCACCGCGGTCGCGGTCGAGGCCGCCGCGAGCCGCGACGGTGTCGGCATCGTCAAGCTCATGGGCCGCCACTCGGGGTTCATCGCGAGCTACGCGGCGCTGGCCTCGAGTCTGGCCGACATCGTGCTGATCCCCGAGGTGCCGTTCGCCCTGGACGGTGACGACGGCCTCCTCGCGCACGTCGAGAGGCACGTGCGGACCGCGGGACACGTCGTGATCGTCCTCGCCGAGGGGGCGGGTCAGGACCTGCTGGCGGAGCACCCGGCGGTCGGGTCGGCGACGGACGCCTCGGGGAACGTCCGGCTGGGCGACGTCGCCGAGCTCCTGCGGGAGCGCGTCGGCACGCACCTCACCGACGCGGGCCTCGCCCCCACCATCCGCTACATCGACCCCAGCTACGCGATCCGCAGCGTGGCCGCGAACGCCTACGACAGCGTCTACTGCCTGCGCCTGGCGCACGCCGCGGTGCACGCGGCCATGGCGGGACGCACCGAGGCCGCGGTCGCGCGCTGGCGTCGCCGGTTCGTCCACGTCCCGCTGACCCTGATGACCAGCCGTCGTAACCAGGTCGACCCGAACGGCGACATGTGGCTGTCGGTGCTGGAGGCGACCTGCCAGCCCGCCGGGTTCGGCGCGGCCGGCGCACACCCCCTCCACGCGGGGTTCTGCTGAGCCCTGCCCGTCGCTGCGGGTACGGACCCACCCGCGCCGGGGGAGGACAGCGCACGACGGCGGCCCGGGACAGGTTCCTGTCCCGGGCCGCCGTCGTCGCATCGGCCCACGGGCCGTCCGGGCTCAGGAGCGCCGTGGCCAGAGGCTCGAGAACTCCGGATGGTCGTCGTCGAGGATGCGGAACGCGAGACCGATGGCCTCGTTCGGATCGATCTGGTCGACACCGGAGTCGCCCCGGGCGAGCCGCTCGAAGAGGTCCGCCAGCTCGTCCGCCTCGGCGGGGGACAACCGCGGGTCACGGGTGCAGCGGACGTAGCGCATCCGCACCACCCGTGCGGTCTGCAGCATCAGGTCGCCGTAGGCGTTCACCGGTGTCTCCGGACTCGTTCGTCGCATCTCCACGGGCGCTCCACTCACGCGACGATGCGCTTCTGGAGTTCGGCGGCGGCGGCGGAGGGATCGTCGGCGTTGTAGATCGCCCCACCGGCCACCGCGACCACCGCCCCGGCCTCACGCACCGACCCGATGGTGTCCGCCTTCACCCCACCGGCGATCGAGAACGGCACCCCGGCCGCCCGACCGTCGGCCAGCAACCGGTCGATCGAGTAGCCCGGACGCGCCTGCTCGTCCAGACCCGCATGGATCTCCACGAACGCCACACCCAGCTCCGCGACCTGACGGATCCGCTCGACCCGCCCGTCCACCACCCCGATCATGTCCGCCACGACCCGCTTCCCGTGCCGGGCACCGGCCGCGACCGCACCCCGCACCGTGTCGTCGTCGGCCACCCCCATCACCGTCACCAGATCCGCACCCGCACCGAACGCCAGATCCGCCTCCAGCTCACCGGCATCGGCGGTCTTCAGGTCCGCGAACACCAGCTTGTCCGGATGCGCCGCCTTCACCGCGGTCACCGCCGCGATACCCGCCGACTTCACCAACGGCGTCCCCAACTCCAGAATGTCCACGAACTCCGACACCTGATTCGCCAGCGTCAACGCCGACGGAAGATCCAGAACATCCAAAGCCACCTGCAACTGCACGACGAACTCCTCACCACGACAACAGGAAAAACAACACCCCCACCGTCGCCCCGCCGACACCCACCCACAACACCACCACACATCCGGAAAACCGATCACCCGATCCGCACCCCGAATACCCCCACAACCGGAACGACCGCCCTACGATCGAATGGTGTCGAGACATTCGTCGAGAAGAACGCTGTTCGCCCCGTCCATCCTCTCCGCCGATTTCGCCCGTCTCGCCGAGGAGGCGGACGCGGTGCGCGGTGTCGACGGCCGGGGCGCCGACTGGCTGCACGTGGACGTCATGGACGCCCATTTCGTGCCGAACCTGACCCTGGGCCTGCCGGTCGTCTCCTCGCTGCTGGCCGCGACCGACCTGCCGCTGGACTGTCACCTGATGATCGAGGACCCGGACCGCTGGGCGACGGGCTACGCCGAGGCGGGTGCCCACAACGTCACGGTGCACGCCGAGGCCGCCGCCGATCCCGTGGCCCTGGCACAGAACCTGCGCGCGGCAGGCGCCCGCGCGGGGCTCGCGATCCGGCCCAGCACCCCCCTGGACCCCTACCTCGAGGTGCTCCGGCACTTCGACACCCTGCTGGTGATGTCGGTGGAGCCCGGGTTCGGCGGTCAGGCCTTCGACCCGGATGTCCTCGACACGGTCCGCCGGGCCCGCACACTGGTCGACACCGGACACCTGGACCTGGTCGTCGAGATCGACGGTGGCATCAACGCCGACACGATCGAGCAGGCGGCGGAGGCCGGCGTCGACTGCTTCGTGGCCGGATCCGCGGTGTACTCGGCCGCGGATCCGGCACGTGCGCTGGAGGGGTTGCGCCGCCAGGTCGACGCCGTCCGCGACCGGCGTCGGTGATCAGATGCCGAACCTGCGCCGGACGTCCGGGGCATGGCGCCGGGAGACCGGCACGCCCTCGTGCGACCGGCCGTCGGTGACCAGGAACAGTTCACCGCGCGGACCCCGCTCGATCTCGGCCACACGGCGCAGGTTCACCAGGTAGCGCCGGTGGACCCGTCGGATCCCGAACGGGGCGAGGGCCCGTTCGACGTTGTCCAGCCCGCGGGTGGCGGACTGGATCCGGCCCCGCTCGGTGACCAGCCAGACGGTGTTGCGGTCGGCCTCGGCGTAGCGGATCTCCGACGGGGTCAGCAGGACCAGCCGGTCGTCACGCACGCCGATCACCCGCCGCGGGAGCACATCGGAGGCCTGGTCACCGGCGTCACCGGGGGAGTAGGCCTCCCCGTCCGCGACCCCGACGGCGCACAGCAGTCCCACCACGCCCTGGCCGTCGACGACCGGCCACAGGGTGAGCGGTACCTCCGCCTCACCGGGACACACCGCCAGGCGAGCGTGTCCGCACCAGTCCGGGCCGCACCCGGACCGTTCGATCGCCCAGCGGACCACCTCGGGCAGACCGGGGACGTCGGGCACCCGGCGCGCCGCGGTCGCGCACGTTCCGACGACGGGTGCCGCGCCGGTGAGCCCCAGTGCCACGGCCGCCTCGTCGTCGGCGGCGATCACGCTGCCGCCCCGGTCCATCGCGACGAGTGCGCCCCGCGGCCGGGCCGCCCGCGCCTCGAACGCGGCGACGACGACATCTGCCTCGTACGCGGCCCGCCGGCGGATCACCTGCTCGACACAGGCGACGGCCTCCGTCAGCCACGGCAGCACGAGAGGCGGGAGGGACGCGTTCCACCGCGAGATGTTGATGGAGGCGACGGGTGCGCCGGTCACCACGTCCCGCACCGAGATGCCCGCGCACGCCCAGTCGTGGAACCCCTGGCACCAGTGCTCCGGACCGGTCACGGTCACCGGGCCGTCCACCTCGAGCGAGGTGCCCATCCCGTTGGTCCCGGTACACGCCTCGGACCACGACGACCACGGAGCGAGGTTGTGCAGTTCGGCACGGCGCCGCGCCGACGAGTCGCCCCAGGCGCCCAGCACCCGCCCCCGGCTGTCCGCGACGGTGACGACGCCCCCGTCGCGTTCGATCTCGCGGCCGGCCATCGCGCCCAGCCCACCGAGGGCGGTGAACACCACGCCGTCGTCGACCCGGGGGCTCTCCGCGCCGCTGCCGGCTCCGGGGGCGACGTCCAGGGTGCTGTCGACCCCGTAGCGGTCCCGGCACCGGTACCACGACGCGAGGATCTCGGGACGCACCCCGGTCCTGACCTCGTTGCCCGCGGCGAAGTCCTCCCAGGCCCGTGCGACCTCCCGGGCCGACGACGCCGCGACGAGCGGGCCCCGTGGGGCGACGTTCCGGCTCCCGCTTCGCTCCGGAGCCAGGACCAGCGGCGGAATTCTCCCCGTCATCGCGATCTCCTTGTCGCCGGGCGCCGGGGTCAGGTCGCCCCGGGCACCCACATCCGTTCTGCATTTCCTCCCGCCGGCACGTGCGGTGCCGGCGCCCTGTGCCGGATCCGCGGGAACGTCCGCGCCGGCACACTCAGCCGACGACGTCCGGCACGCGGGGAAGCGTGTCCCGTTTCGACTGCGCACTGATCGGACGCTTCTCCCGGAGAGCGCGCCGCGCCCGCCTGTCACGCATTCCCCGCCGTTCGTGATCTACCGGCGCAGTCCGCTTGCCCTCGATTCGACCGTGCGTTTAGCGTGCGAGTCAGGTTGCATCACCGCGCTCGAGCGAGACAGACCAAAGGCGGTCGCCATGCCACAGGTAGTGCGTCCCGGCACCGGCCCGGAGGACGCGGACGTACGGCGGGCCTGGGAGCGGTTCGCCGCCGGTGACGACGCGCTCAGCGGGATCCGGCCCGAGATCGCGGTGTCCTGGCACCGGTGCCGGGACCAGTACGGGGTCGACCCGCTCATCTCCGAGGCCCCGGCCGCCGTGACCGAGGTCGTCCACACCCTGGAACACGACGTCGTCATCGCCGAGCTCGGGTTCCGAGCCGGCCCCATCGCCCACGAGCTGAGTGGTGAGGGCGGGATCGTCACCATCGCCGACGCCAACGGCCGGGTGCTCGCGCAGTGGGGCGACGAGGCGACCCGTGCACTCGCCGCCGAGGCCAACCTCGCGCAGTGGTACTGCTGGTCGGAGAGCTCGGTCGGCACCAACGGCATGGGGACCGCGCTCGCGTCGCACACCCCCGTCACGGTCCGCGGCGCCGAGCACTGGTGCGGGGCGTTCCACGACTGGAACTGCACCGGGGTCTCCGTCCGCGACGCGGTGAGCCGACAGCCGGTGGCGGTCCTGAACATCTCCTGCTGGCGGCGCGAGCTCCCCCGGTCGGCGCAGGGATGGCTCGGCACCGCGGCGTCCGCGACACAGCGCATCCTGCGCCAGCGCGCGCGGGGCGACGGCACCGAGCTGATCGCCGCGGTCAACCACGCGCGGTCGTCGACGACAGCTCCGCTCGCCGGCGTCGACCCGGCCGGGCGGGTGGTCGTCGCCGACGACACCGCCGGGGTGCTGCTCGGCATCCCCGGCTCCACACCGGCACCGGACCCGGCGGTCCGGTGGAGGCCCGAGCTGCCCGAGTTCATCCGGGCCGCCCGGTACGCCGCGGGGCAGGCGGGCAGGGACGCCGGCTGGACCGGCTCGACGCAGATCCTCACCCGGCTCTCCCGCGAGCCGATGACGATCAGCTTCCGTCCCGTGTTCCTTGCCGGGCACCTGGTCGGCAACATCGTCTCCTTCGGTGTCTCGGAGGGCGAGCCGCTGCCCGCGTCGACGGACGCCCCGGACGCGCCGGCCGCCCCGCAGACCCCGCCGCGCCGGCTCGTCGCGGCCCGCGAGAACAGGATGGTCCTGCTGCGCCTGGCGGAGGTCGCGTTCGCGCAGTCCGACGGCAACGACGTGTGGCTGACCACCGACGAGGGGCAGATGCGGTCCGCGTCGCTGGGGCTCGACCGGCTCGAGTCCGAGCTCAGCGGCGCCGGCTTCCTACGGGTGCACCGCCAGTTCGTGGTGAACCTCAGCCGGATCCGGGAGGTCGAACGCCGGGAGAAGGGCGAGCTGGTGCTCGTCATGGACGACCCGGCCGAGACGGTCGTGCCGGTGTCCCGCCGCAACATCCCGACGGTCCGTCGCGCACTCGAACTCTGACCCGGGCCGCGGCCCTCAGCCGCGGTAACGGTGCACGTCGCAGACGCAGTACATCAGCCGGCACTCGAAGCATTCGGGCTTCCCGACGCAGGTGATGCAGGGACCGCACTCCACCGGCTCGGTGTGGCGGGCCATGTCCTCGGGCCCGAAGCGCTCGCCGCACAGCATGCACGGCAGGTTCTGCCGCGGTCGTGTGGCCGGGGGCTGGGTCATCGTCATCACCGTCGGTTTCCGTGGTCGGGCCGGTACACCCGGCCGGTGGGGCCGCAGAACGCGACCACGTCCCCACCGGCCGGGTGCTGGTCAGAGGACCGGTGTCACAGGGAGAACACGATCAGTGATGCCCCGTGTCCCTGTCCGGACAGACCCGGCACGATGCCCTCCAGCCAGCCGCCCCATCCGACCGGGACCGCGATGTACTGCTTGCCGTCCACGGTGAAGGTGCTCGGGCTGCTGTGATGGCCGCTGCCGCACTGGAAGCTCCAGAGCTTCTCGCCGGTCTCGGCGTGCAGACCCAGGAACTCGCCCGCCGGCGTGCCGGCGAACACCAGGTTGCCCGCGGTGCTCAGGGTCGAGGCGGCCATCGGCATGTCCTTGAGCCGGTAGCGCCACTTCTCCTCGCCGTGCGAGTCGAACGCGCTGACCGAACCGGCCATGTTGTCGATGTCGACCTCGACGGCGGCACCCCAGTAGGGCATGCCCTCCTTGAACTCACGGCGCCGGCGGGTGGCGGTGGCACCGACGTCGGCGACCGGGACGTAGAACAGGTCGTGGTCGGGGTTGTAGGACGCGTGGGTCCACTCCTTCGCGCCCGCCGGTCCCGGGAAGAAGTGGCAGGGCTCGCCCTCCTTGTCCGGGTACTTGCGCGGGGTGACCTTGCCGTCGCGCGTGATGACGCCCCAGTCGATCCGGTCCACGAACGGGGTGACGTGCTGCAGCTCGCCGTTCGTCCGGTCCAGGACGAACATGTACCCGTTCTTGTCGAAGTGGGCCAGGAGCTTCTTCCCGTCCCGCTCGAACAGGGTCATCTCCATCGTGGAGTCGTAGTCCCAGAGGTCGTGCGGCGTGAACTGGTAGTGCCACTTGATCTCGCCGGTGTCCACGTCCAGCGCGACGACGCTGTCGGTGTAGAGGTTGTCGCCGGGACGCACCTCGCCGTCGAAGTCCGGGGCCGGGTTGCCGGTGCCCGCGTAGTACAGGTTCAGCTCGGGGTCGTAGGTGCCGGTGACCCAGTGGTTCGCGCCGCCGCGCTGCCACGCCTCACCGTCGTCGGGCCAGGTCTCGGACCCCGGCTCGCCCGGCTTCGGCACCGTGTAGGTGCGCCAGCGCTGCTCGCCCGTCTCCAGGTCCCAGGCGTCGATGTGGCCACGGACGCCGTACTCACCGCCGGCGGAGCCGGTGATGAGGAAGTCCTTGATGACCAGCGGCGCGATCGAGGCGCTCTCGCCGGCGCGGACGTCGCCGATGGTCTTCTGCCAGACCCTGCGCCCGGTGGTGGCGTCCAGTGCGACCAGCTGCGCGTTCTGGGTCACCATGTAGACCTTGCCGTTGGCGACCGCACAACCGCGGTTGACGTTGGCGCAGCACAGCGTCACGTCGATCGGGATGGCGTGCTTGTAGCGCCACAGCTGCTCGCCGGTCACGGCGTCGAGCGCCCAGATCTGGCCGTCCCAGCCCGTCACGAACATGACGCCGTCGACGACGATCGGGCACGCCTCGAAGGCGTAGGTGGAGGTCGAGGCCATCATGCCGGTGGCGCTCGCCTGGAAGATCCAGGCGACCTTCAGGTCCTTGACGTTCCCGGCGTTGATCTGGTCCAGCAGGCTGTGGCGCTTGCCGTCGTAGTCGCCGTAGTAGGTGATCCAGTTGTGCGACTCGCTGCGCGCCTGCAGGATCCGGTCGTAGTCCAGCCCGCGTGTCACGTCCGGTGCGCTGTGCGGGAGGTTCGAGAGCTTGCTGTGGTCGAACGCCTTGCCTGCGTCCACGTACTCGATGGTCATGGTGATTCGCCCTTCTTACGGTCGCGGCTGGGCAGGACGGTCGAGCTTCGCCTCCGGTGGCACCTCACCGGTCACCACGATCGCGGCGGTCAGACCACGGCCCTCGTCGTTACCCGCCGGGGAGCCGTACCAGTAGCAGCCGGGACCGTCGAGCTCGATCGTCGCGCTCCCCTTGGAGTGGTTCACCAGGCCGATGAACTGCCGGTCCCCGTTGCTGGGCAGCAGGCACGCGTGGGTGTTCTTGTCGTCGTTGATGATGGTCAGCTCGAGGGTGCCGCTGTGCGGCATGATCAAGATCGCCGGATCCCACGTCATGGCGTCCTCGGGGATCCTGATCGTCGCCTCCATCACGCCGTCGGGACGCTCGGTCGCCCGGGCGACCGAGCCGGTCCCGAGCACCGCGCCGATGGTCGCGCGATTCTGCCCGCTGAGTTCGGCCAGGAGTTCCTCCCGGCTGTCCTGGGCCGAGTCCTCGCGGTCCTGTATGGATGTCATCGCTTCGCCTCCTCGTCGTTGAGAAAAAAGCAATTCGGCGGCGCCGGTGTGTGCGGAACACGCGCGTCCCACGCGCCGGTCGACTGCGATACAACAGCCGATGCGGGAATGGGACGATCATCCGGCCACCATTTCCCGTGGTGATTGCCATCACTCGCCGCGCAACACACGTTACATCGCACGAGGGTGTTGCGGTATGGCTCGCCGTTGACGGGGCGACAGACCCCGTTCGCCGGTCGCGGCCTACCGTTCGTACCCCTCGGAGCCCGCGGGGCAGTCCCGGGGCCGCTGCCCCGGCAGTGTCGCCGCGGCCCGGTCCAGAGCCGTTGACATGGATGAACCGCACGTCACGCGGGTGCCGAGGCCGTCGCGACCACCCCGGCGCGTCCTGGCGCAGCCGATCTCCGGCCCTGCCGGTCGCGCCGGTCCCCGCCGTACGGAGACGACGTCCACACGGTGGGAGCGGCCGGTCCGCCGCCGCGGCCGGCACCGCGCGGGACGACCGTACGGCGGCGCCGGCGTCGTGTGCCGGTGCCGTGTTCCGCGCGTCCGGCGGCGCCGGCCGCCGGCCGGACCTGATCTCCCACACGGAGATCGCCGGTCCCACAGACGCGTTGGTCGCAATTTCCCGGACCGCCCACGATCGCCTGTCCGGGCGCAGGATCAGATCAAGTCGAAACGGTCGAGCTCCATGACCTTGACCCATGCCGCGACGAAATCACGGACGAAGCGGTCGGCCGCGTCGTCCGCGGCGTACACCTCGCACAGCGCCCGCAGCTCCGAGCTGGACCCGAAGACCAGGTCGACCCGGCTCGCGGTCCACCGCAGCTCACCGGTGTCCACGTCCCGGCCCTCGAACACGGACCCGTCGCCCTCGGGGCTCGCCGACCACCGGGTGCGACCGTCGAGGAGGTTCACGACGAAGTCGTTGGTCAGCGTCCCCGGCGACGTCGTCAGCACGCCCGTACGGGAACCGCGGTGGGTGGCTCCGAGTACACGGAGCCCGGAGACGAGGACGGTCATCTCCGGTGGGGTCAGCGTCAGCAGCGCGGCCCGGTCCACCAGCAGGTGCTCGGGCGCGATACCGGAGGTGTCGCCGACCCAGTTGCGGAATCCGTCGGCGCGCGGCTGCAGGGCCGCGAACGATCCGGTGTCGGTCCACTCCTGCGTCGCGTCGGTGCGCCCGGGCCGGAACGGCACCACGACCTCGTGCCCGGCGTCCGCGGCGGCGCGTTCCACCGCCGCGCACCCGCCGAGCACGACGAGGTCCGCCATCGTGATCCGCTTGCCGCCGGTGTGCGCCCCCTCGAACCGTTCCCGGACCCCCTCCAGGACGGTGAGGACCTCGTCGAGCTGGTCCGGGTCGTTGACCGCCCAGTGACGCTGGGGCGAGAGCCGGATCCGTGCCCCGTTGGCGCCTCCGCGCTTGTCGGTGTCGCGGTAGGTCGAGGCCGACGCCCACGCGGTGCCGACGAGCTGGGCGACGGTCAGGCCGGACCCGAGGACCATCCGCTTGAGAGCGGCGACGTCGTCGTCGTCGACCAGCTCGTGGTCGACCTCGGGGACCGGGTCCTGCCAGAGGAACTGCTGCTCGGGGACGAGGGGACCCAGATACCTGCGGGCCGGGCCCATGTCGAGGTGGGTGAGCTTGAACCAGGCCCGGGCGAAGGCGTCGGCGAACTCGTCCGGGTCGTCGAGGTAGCGACGGGCGATCGACTCGAACCCGGGATCGGCCCGGAGCGCGAGGTCGGTGGTGAGCATGACCGGGTGCGAGCGGACCCCGGGGTCGAACGGGTCCGGCACGGTGCCCGCGCCGCCGCCGTCGCGGGGGACCCACTGCCACAGGCCGGCGGGGCTCAGCTCGACGTCCCACTCGTACCCGAAGAGGGTCTCCAGGTAGGTGTGGTCCCAGCGGGTCGGGGTGCGTGTCCACGCGCCGTGCAGCCCGGCGGTCACCGTGTCCGGGCCGAGGCCGGTGCCGTGACCACCGCTCCAGCCCATGCCCTGGGCGGTCAGCGGAGCTGCCTCGGGTTCCGGTCCCGCGGTGACCATCGGGTCCGCCGGGCCGTGCATCCGGCCGAACGTGTGACCCCCCGCGATCAGTGCGACGGTCTCGGCGTCGTCCAGGGCCATCCGGCGGAAGGTCTGACGGATGTCGCGCGCGGACAGCTTCGGGTCGGGGTTGGTGGCCGGGCCCTGCGGGTCGACGTAGATCAGCCCCATCTCGCTCGCACCCAGCGGCTCGTCGAGCTCGTGGAGACCGGTGTAGCGCCGCTCCGACAACCACTTGCGCTCGGGGCCCCAGTACGTGTCGTCCGGTTCCCACACCTCCGGGCGCCCGCCGGCGAACCCGAGCGTCGTGAGCCCCATCGACTCCAGTGCACGGTTGCCGGCGAAGATCATCAGGTCGGCCCAGGACAGGCACCGGCCGTACTTGCGCTTCACCGGCCAGAGCAGGCGCCGCGGCTTGTCGAGGTTGCGGTTGTCCGGCCAGCTGTTCAGCGGGGCGAAGCGCTGCATGCCGGCGGCGGCTCCGCCCCGGCCGTCACCGGCGCGGTAGGTGCCCGCCGCGTGCCAGGCCATGCGCAGCACCAGCGGTCCGTAGTGACCGGAGTCGGCGGGCCACCAGTCCTGCGAGGTGGTGAGCACCTCGTCGACGTCCCGGGCGAGCTCGTCGAGATCGACGGTCGCGAAGCGCGAGGGGTAGTCGTCGTCACGCGGGTGCGGCCTGCGCAGCGGTGCGAGATCGAGCCGTTGCGGCCACCAGTCCCGAGGTCGCAGGTGGGCGGCCTCGGCGCCGGACCCTGCGCCGGCCAGGATCTGGTCGTAGGTGCGGTAGACGTGGGTGTCGGGGTTCTCGGGCATCGTCGTCCTCCCCGGGTCGACCGTCCATCGTGCCCCGCCGCCCCCGGTCGGACAGGGGCGTCGACGCCCCGGCCGGTCCCCGTGGGCATCGCGCCGGCGATGTCGGACCCGCTCCTGGCGGCCCCGCCCGCCCGGGGCCGGTTCCCGGTCCGTGCGCGGGGCCCTTCGGAGCATCGCTGGCGCGACGGGGCATCGCAAGGGGGCGTGTACCAGCGGCTGCCGATCCGTGCCGAACGGGGACGGGACGAAGGCGAACGGACCGGCTGCCGGCCCGCACGGCGCCGGGGGTCAGGTCAGGCGCCCGCCCGTCCCACCGTCGAAGACGTGGATGCGCTGCGGGTCCGGGGCGAGCCGCAGCCGGTCGCCGCGTCCCGGGGGGACCCGCGCGTCGGTACGGGCGACGAGCGAGGTCCCGGAGCCGTCGGTGAGGGTGCCGTAGACGTAGGCGTCGGCCCCCAGCTCCTCGACGACGTCGACGGTCACCTCCAGCCCGTCCCCGGCCCCGGCCGGGCGCAGGTCCTCCGGCCGGATCCCGACCGTGACCGTGCCCGACGACGAGGCCGGCACCGCGATCTGTGCCCCACCCAGGGCGACCTGCCCGGAGCCGTCCACCGGCACCGTCACCAGGTTCATCGCCGGCGACCCCACGAACCCGGCGACGAAGGCGTTCACCGGCCGTTCGTAGAGCTCGCGCGGGGTCGCGCACTGCTGCAGCACCCCGCCCGAGAGCACCGCGACGCGGTCGCCCATCGTCATCGCCTCCACCTGGTCGTGGGTGACGTAGACGGTGGTGACACCCAGGCGCCGCTGCAGCGACGCGATCTGGGTGCGGGTGGACACCCGCAGCTTCGCGTCCAGGTTGGACAGGGGCTCGTCCATGCAGAACACGGCGGGCTCGCGCACGATGGCCCGGCCCATCGCGACCCGCTGACGCTGCCCGCCCGACAGGGCACGCGGCTTGCGGTCCAGCAGCCCCTCCAGGTCGAGGATCTTGGCCGCCTCGGCGACGCGGCGGGCGATCTCGTCGCGCGGGCGGCCCGCGTTGGTCAGCGCGAAGCCCATGTTCGCGGCGACCGTCATGTGCGGGTAGAGCGCGTAGTTCTGGAACACCATCGCGATGTCGCGGTCCTTGGGCCGGACGTCGGTGACGTCGCGGTCGCCGATCCGGATGGCGCCGGCGTCGACGTCCTCCAGGCCCGCGAGCATCCGCAGCGACGTCGACTTCCCGCAGCCGGACGGCCCGACGAGCACGAGGAACTCGCCGTCGGCGATCTCCAGGTCCAGCCCGTCGACGGCGGGGGTGTCCGACCCGGGGTAGATCCGCGTCGCCGAGTCGTAGGTGACCGTTGCCATGTCAGCGTCCCGCCATCAGATGTTGGGCTTCACGTCGGTGTCGAAGATCCGGGTCAGCGTGCCCTTGAGGGTGGTGAGCTCGCCCTGCACGTCGGCCCGCTGGTTGAGGATGTTGGCACAGGTCCGCGCGATCTCCTGGTCGGCGCCCGGGAAGAACGCGCGCGCCCGGTCCTGGGTGCGGGTCCGGTCGAGCTGGTCGATGGCGATCTTGCGCAGCGGGGTCTCGGCGAGCAGCGGGCCGGTGTCGGCCGAGGTCCGGAGCGGCAGGTAGCCGGTGGCCTGGGAGAACAGCACGGTGTTCTCCGGGCTGGTCAGGAACTTCGCGAACGCCGCCGCGGCGAGCTGGCGCTCCGGCGGGACCCCGGCCGGGATCCCGAGCCCCGCGCCGCCGGTCGGGCACACCGGCCCGGGGACCGGGCCCGCGGGCAGGAAGCCGGCGCCGACGTCGAACCGGGCCGCGTCGAGCACGGTGACCAGCGAGCCGGTGGAGCCGACCGTCGCCGAGACCGCCCCGGCACCCAGGTCGGTGGTGCCGTCGGTGGCGGCGACGCCGGCCCAGCCCGAGGTCACCGCGTTCTGCAGGGCCGAGACCGCGCGGACCGCCTCGGGGGAGTCGCAGGTGACGTCCCACTCGTCCGACCACGCACCGCCCTCGCCCCAGAGGTTGTTCTGGAACGACCAGCCGGCGTAGTCGGCCAGGGCGGGGAGCTGGTACGCCTTCTGCGCACCGGTGCCCGCGGCCTGCAGCCTCGGCCCCCACTCGGCCATCTCGGCCCAGGTCGCGGGCGCGCGGTCGGGCAGGCCGGCCTTCTGCCAGTGCGCCTTGTTGTAGTAGAAGATCGGCGTCGAGCGGGCCCAGGGCAGCGCCCAGAGCTTGCCGTCGTAGCGGTAGTCCTCGATCAGCTGCTGGCGGTAGTCGGCGGTGTCGATGCCGGTCGCGGCGATCAGCGGGTCCATCGGCACGATGGAGCGCTGCATGTAGTAGCGGAACCACCAGACGTCGGAGAGCACGACGAGGTCGGGCAGCTGGGAGCCGCCGCCGGCCTGCGCGGTCTGGAAGCGCTGCGCGATCTCCTCGTAGTTCGCGCCCGCGGTCACCAGGTTGACCTTCGTGCCCGGGTTGGCCCGCTGGTAGGCGTCGATGATCTGCCGCGACACCGTCTCCGAGCTGCCCGGGTTGTTCGTCCACCAGGTGATCTCCTTCGCCGGCTGCACGCCGGAGTAGTCGACCTCCGGGACGGCGGCGGGCCCGCCGCCGCTGGTGGAGGGGCCACCGCAGGCGGCCAGCGCCGCGGCGGCGCCGGTGATGCCGGCGAACTTCAGGAATCCGCGACGGTCGAGATGCATGGCAGCTGGCGTCCTTTCGGGGTGGGGAGGAGGAGCGGGGAGCGGTCTCAGTCCTTGACCGCACCCTGGGTCAGCCCGGCGATGATGTGGCGCTGCAGCGCGATGAAGACGATCAGGACCGGCACGATGACGGCGACCGACCCGGCCATGAGCTGACCGTAGGCCGCGGCCCGGTTGTCCACGTTGGCCAGCAGGGTGAGCCCGACCGGCAGCGTCATCATCTCCGGCTTCGAGATGATCACGAGCGGCCAGAGGTAGTCGTTCCACTCGTAGACGATGGTGATCAGCGCGACGGTGGCGACGGTCGGCGCGGACACCGGCAGGACGACCCGGGTGAGCCGGCGCCAGTGCCCGGCGCCGTCGAGCTCCGCGGCCTCGAGCAGGCTCGGCGGCAGCGTGCGGAAGTGCTGGCGCAGCAGGAACGTGCCGAACGCCGTCCCGAGACCGGGCAGGATGATGCCCCAGTAGGTGTCGGCGCCACCGAGCGCGGTGATCAGCGTGTAGTTCGGCAGCAGCGCCACCTGCGGCGGCACCATCAGCGTCACCAGCAGCCCGGCGAAGATCCAGTTCTTGAACGGGAAGCGGACGAACACCAGCCCGTAGGCGGTGAACACGGCCAGCGCCACCTTGAGCGCGGCACCGACCGCGGTGACCAGTACCGAGTTCAGGAACACCCGGCCGAACGGCAGGCGCTCGGCGACGGTGGAGTAGTTCTCCGTCGTCGGCGCGGCGGGCAGCAGCGCGGGGGTCTGGGTGATGATCTCGGTCAGCGGCTTGAACGACGACAGCGTCATCCACAGCAGCGGGAACAGCACGACGAGCACGGCGACCAGCAGCGGGACGTAGGCGCTGGTCACGACCTCGAACAGGGCCCGCGGCGACAGCGCGCGGGACGACCGGGGCTCCGGAGCGGTGGTGGTCATGCGTAGTGCACCCGCCGTTCCATCCACCGCAGCTGGACCAGGGTGAAGACCACCAGCACCACGAACAGCACCGTCGACACCGCCGCCGAGTAGCCGGCCCGGTTGCTCGACCCGAACGCCTGCAGGTAGGCCTCGTAGATCAGCGTGGTCGTGCCCTGCCCGAGCGGGGTCATGATCCGGATCAGGTCGAAGGCCTGCAGCGAGTTCAGCGCGCTGGTCACGACCAGGAAGAACGTGACCGGTGACAGCAGCGGCAGCACCACCCGGAAGAACGTCCGCGTCGACGACGCCCCGTCCAGCGCCGCGGCCTCAAGGAGGTCCTTCGGGATCGACTGCAGGCCCGCCAGGTAGATCACCGCGGCGTAGCCCATGTTCTTCCAGACGTAGACGATGCAGATCATCGCCAGCGACATCGACGGGTCGTTGAAGAAGTCCGGTGCGGTCCCGCCGAAGGCCCGGACGACCGCGCCGAGCACCCCGATCGACGGGTCGAACACGAACAGCCACACCAGCCCGACACCGACCCCGGACAGCACGTACGGGGAGAACACCGCGGCCCGCGCGACGCCGGTCCCCGGCACCCGCCGGTTGAGCGCCAGCGCGATCAGCAGACCCAGCACCATCGACCCGCCGACGGTCACGACGGTGAACACCAGCGTCGTCCAGACGATCTCCGCCGACGACGGCGAGGTCAGGAACGTGACGTAGTTCCCGAGCCCCACGAACGTCGCCGACGGTGACCCGAGGGTCCAGTTCAGCAGCGAGTACCGGACGTTCTCGACGACCGGGCGGTAGGCGAAGGCGACGATCAGCGCGGCGTTGGGCAGCACCAGGGCGAGGAACACCCAGAAGTCGTGCCGGTCCCGGGCGGTGAAGCGTCGCCGTCGCCGCGGCGGGGGGTGCGAGGTCGTTCCCGGCGCCGTCGGCGTCGAGGCGGACCGGGTGGGGGTGGACGTCACGTGACCTCACGTCTGTCGCAGGGGCGAACACGGGATCGCACCGTCGCGACCTCGCAGACCCTCGCAGTCTCGTGTGGCCCGGCGGTGTCACGTGTCCGGCGAACAGGTGAACGACGACACTCGGACGGGTGACGCGAGAGGCTCCCGCTACTCCGCCACGCGGCAGATGGCGAATGCCTCCGCCGGAACGGTGAACGAGGAGCCGTCACTGGTCGTCGGCTCGGACGCCAGGAGGATCCGGGTGATCTCCGACCCGAGCGACAGCGTCACCGGCTCCGGACCGAGGTTCACCACCACCCGCATCCGCCCGCGGGCGACGACGAGCGTGCGCGCCTGCTCGTGGACGTCGACCCCGATCCGGTCCAGCCACGGGTCCGACAGCTCCGGCCAGGCGCGGCGCAGCGCGATGAGCTCGCGGTGCATCCGCAGCAGCGTCGCGTGCGGCTCCTGCTCGGGCTCGGACCAGTCGAGCCGGGAGTCGGTGAAGGTGGACTCGGCGTTCGGGTCGGGCACCTCGGCGGCGTCGTCCCAGCCGTGGTCGGCGAACTCGGCGCGACGGCCGTCGCGGACGGCCTTCTGCAGGCCCGGGTCGCCGAAGCGGGAGAAGAACTGCCACGGCGTCCGCGCGCCCCACTCCTCGCCCATGAACAGCATCGGGGTGAACCCGGAGGTGAACAGCAGCGCCGCGCCGCAGGCCAGCAGGCCGGGGGACAGCGTGTGGGTGAGCCGGTCGCCGGTGGCGCGGTTGCCGATCTGGTCGTGGTTCTGCAGGTAGGTGACCAGCCGCGAGCCGGGGATGCGGGCGGTGTCGATCGGGGCGCCGTGGCTGCGCCGCCGGAACGACGACCAGGTGCCCTCGTGCAGGAACCCGCGGGTGAGCACGTGCGCGAGCCCGTCGAGGCCCGCCTCGGCGAAGTCGCCGTAGTAGCCCTGGGACTCGCCGGTGAGCACGGTGTGCAGGCAGTGGTGGACGTCGTCGGCCCACTGGGCGTCGAGGCCGTGGCCGCCGCCCTCCCGGGCGGTGATCATCCTCGGGTCGTTGAGGTCGGACTCGGCGATCAGCGACAGCGGGCGGCCGACGTGTGCCTCCAGCGCGGTCACCTCGACGGCGAGCTGCTCCAGCACGTGCTGGGCGCGGGTGTCGCGCAGCGCGTGGACGGCGTCGATGCGCAGCCCGTCGACGTGGAAGTCGCGCAGCCACATCAGCGCGTTGTCGATCATGTAGCGGCGGACCTCGTCGGAGCCCGCGGCGTCGAGGTTCAGCGACGGGCCCCAGATGTTGGAGCCGGCGAAGTACGGTCCGAACCGGTCGAGGTAGGCCCCGGACGGCCCGAGGTGGTTGTAGACGACGTCGAGGACCACGCCCAGGCCGCGCGCGTGGCAGGCGTCGACGAAGCGCTTGAAGGCGTCGGGGCCGCCGTAGTTCTCGGTGACGGCGTACCAGCCGACGCCGTCGTAGCCCCAGTTCACCGGGCCGTCGACGGCGTTGACCGGCAGCACCTCGACCAGGTCGATCCCGAGCGAGACCAGGTGGTCGAGCCGGCCGATCGCGGAGTCGAACGTGCCGCCGTCGGTGAAGGTGCCGATGTGGCACTCGTAGAGCACCGAACCGGCCAGCGCGCGGCCGGTCCAGGTGTCGTCGGTCCACCAGAACGCGTCGTGGTCGTAGACGCGGGAGCGCTCGTGCACCCCCTTCGGCTGCCAGCGGGAGCGGGGGTCGGGCAGCGGCGTGGCGTCGTCGTCGAGCAGGAACGCGTAGTCGGTCCCGTGCCCGTGGTCGGGCTGGTCCGTGTGCCACCAGCCCCCCGGGGCGGGGTCGAGCGCGATCCGCTGCTCACCCACCAGCACGCTGACGCGGTTCCTGTCGGGGGCCCACACGGCGAACTCCGTCACGGAAGCCGATCCTTCCGCACCTTGCGGCGCGTGGCGCGTCCGGCGGGGGTGGGTCGGCTCACGCGTCGCTACGCTGCCGTGATGAGCGACCCCGACTCCGGTGACGACCTCGACTCCGACGCGCAGCTGCAGCCCGAGGACACCCTCGAGTACGGCGGCGTCACCGACGTGCTCGACGAGGGCTACTCACCGCCCGAGCGCCCCTGGAACGACCGCGACGACGAGACCCTCGACGAGCGCCTCGCCGACGAGGAGCCCGACACCTGGGCGGCCGAGCTCGATGCGACCGCCGACGCGGAGGACCGCGACGACGCCCGGGCGGCCGGGGTGGTCGGTGACCCGGACTCCCGCGAGGACTTCTCCGACGTCGACGACGCCACCGGCGACCTGCTCGGGGACGCCCCGGGCACCGACGGCGAGCTGCTCGCCGACGACGAGGTGGGCGACCGCCGCGCCGGGCGCCTCACGATCGACGACGCAAGCTTCGACGGCAGCGACGGCGGCGAGAAGGACCTCGTCGCGGGCGACGCCGGCATCGACGGCGCCGGTGCCTCGGCCGAGGAGGCCGCGGTGCACGTCGTCGACGAGCCCTGACCCCCGCCACGGGCGCCCCCAGGGGAACCTTCGTGGCGTAGAGCGCTACGAGGGTTCCCCTGGGGACCGCCCGGAGGACGGTGCCGGGTCAGGCGGGGCGGACCAGCAGCGCCACGGGGTAGCGGGCCAGCAGGTCGGCCAGCGCGGGTGCGGGAGCGTCCACCGGGCGGTTCGCGATCATGTCGTGCCAGTCGTCGAAGCCGCCGGGCAGCGGCAGCCGGGTGTCGCCCCACCCGCCGCGGCGGGCCAGCCCCTCGGGCAGCCGGGTCGCGACGGCGACGAGCGCGCCCCCGCCGCGGGAGAACGCGACGGCGTGCTGCGCCGCGGTGCCCTGGGCGTCGACCCGGCCGTAGCCGCTGAACAGCTCGGGGCGGAACCGCCGCAGCCGCGCCGTCGCCGAAGTGACGAGCAGCTTCGCCGCACCGCCTCCGTCGACCGGGGGCTGCTCGCCGGCGTCGAGACGATCCAGGATCGCGCGCCGGGCGTCCCAGTCGACCGGGCGCCGGTTGTCCGGGTCGACCAGCGAGTACTCGAACAGCTCGGTGCCCTGGTAGACGTCCGGCACGCCGGGCCCGGCCATCTGCAGCAGCTTCTGGGACAGCGAGTTCGACCAGCCGGGCTCGGCGATCTCCGCGACGAACGCCTCGATCTCGGCGACGAGCTCGGTGTCGGCGAGGACCTGCCCCGGCCAGGCCGCGACCGCCTCGTCGACCTCGGCGACGGCGTCGATGTGCGAGGTCACCAGCTTGGCCTCCTTGGAGGCCTTGCCGAGGTAGCCCGCGAGCCGGTCGGCCGGGATCGGCCACGCCCCGACCAGCGACTGCCAGGCCAGCAGCTCCAGCGACCGGTCCGGCAGCGGGTGGCGCACCGACCACTCGCGGACCTTCGCCGCCCACGACGCGGGACGCTCGGCGAGCACGGCGAGCCGCGCCCGGACGTCCTCGGAGCGCTTCGTGTCGTGCGTGGACAGCGAGGTCATGGTGCGCGACCGCCCGGCCTCCCGGCGGGCGAGCCCGGTGTGGAACTCCTCGGGCGTCACCCCGAACCGGGCCGGGTCGCCCCCGACCTCGTTCAGCGCGACGAGCCGGTTGTACCGGTAGAAGGCGGTGTCCTCGACGCCCTTCGCGGTGACCATCCCGGAGGTCTGCTGCAGCCGGGTCGCGTAGTCCGATCCGGGCTCGCGGACCAGCCCGGAGTGCAGCGCACCCAGTACCGCGGCCAGGTCGGGGCGACGGGTGCGCGCCACCGCGACCGCGGTGTCGGCGGCCGCCCGGCCCTCGGTGATCTCCGGGGTGAGGTAGGAGCGGTAGACCGGGAACCCGCACAGCAGCTCGGCGACCGCGTCGTGCAGGTCCTCGGCGGCGACGTCGGCCAGGTCGAGCCCGGTGGTGCCGGAGTCGGCGCCGGGTCCCGCGCGGAAGGCGTCGGCGATCCGGCGCACCTCCGCGACCAGGATCTCCCGGACGACGAGGTGGCGGCCGTCGTCCTCGACGGCGTGCGCGGAGCGCTTCTCCCCGGTGTGCTCGGCGGCGAACTGGGTGAGCAGCCCCGCCCCGTCCGGGTCGACGAGCACCCCGCAGACCTCGCGCAGCGCCTCGTAGCCGGTGGTGCCGTCGACCGGCCAGGAGATCGGGAGCTCCTCGCCGACCCCGAGGATCTTCTCGACGAGCAGCCACCGGCCCGGGCCGAGCTCGGCGCGCAGCCGGCGCGTGTAGCCGCCCGGGTCGGACAGGCCGTCGGGGTGGTCCACCCGCAGCCCGACGACGGTGTCGTCCGAGCGCACGATGTCGAGAACCGTGCGGTGGGCGTCGGCGAACACCGCAGGGTCCTCGACCCGGACCGCGGCGAGGTCGCTGACGTCGAAGAACCGCCGGTAGGTCAGCTCCGCGGCGCCGCGCCGCCAGGACACCAGCCGGTAGTGCTGGCGGTCGTGCACCTCCTGCGCGGTGCCCTCGCCGGTCCCGGGCGCGACCGGGAAGCGGTGCTCGTAGTAACGCAGCTCGCCGTCGGTCACCGACAGCTCGGTGAGCGCCTTCTCCTCGTCGGCGTCGAGCACCGGCAGCAGGATCGGCCCGGCGCCCCAGTCGACGTCGAAGTGCCCCGCCCAGCGCGACGCCTCGCCGTGCGTGAGCACGTCCCACCACCACGGGTTCTCCGCGGGTCTCGCGACGCCGACGTGGTTGGGGACGATGTCGATCAGCATCGTCAGCCCGTGCTCGCGCAGCGTCGCGAGCAGCGACCGCAGCCCCTGCTCACCACCGCGCTCACCCGACACCCGGGTCGGGTCGGTCACGTCGTAGCCGTGGGTGGATCCGGCCGTGGACTCCAGCAGCGGCGAGGCGTAGAGCGCCCCGATCCCCAGCCGGTCCAGGTAGCCGGTCAGCGCGGCGGCGTCGGCGAAGGTCTGGTCGGCCGACAGCTGCAGCCGGTAGGTCGATCCCGGAAGGCGGGTCACGCCTCAGCCCTTCGATCGCAGGACGAGCAGGGAACGGGCGGGCAGGGTCAGCACCGAGCCCGCGGACACCGGGTCGAGGTCGGTCCCGGTGACGCCGGCGGCGTTCGGCGGGTGCACCTCGCCCGAGTGGGTGTCGACGACGATCTCCCACGCCTGCCCGAACTCGGCGGGCGGCAGCGTGGTGTCGATGTCCTCCCAGAAGGAGTTGAAGCACAGCAGGAACGAGTCGTCGACGATCCGCTGGCCGCGCTGGTCGACGTCGGCGATCTGGCTGCCGTTGAGGAACACGACCACCGAGCGGCCCAGGTCGTTGTCCCAGTCCTCCTCGGTCATCTCCCGCCCGGCCGGGGTGAACCAGCCGATGTCGGCGACGTCCTCGCTGGTGGACGACCGGCCGATCGGGCGGCCCGCGAAGAACCGGCGCCGGCGGAACACCGGGTGCGCGTGCCGCAGCGCGGCGACGCCCGCGGTGAAGGTGGTCAGCTCGTCGTGCTTGCCCGCGACCTCCCAGTCCTGCCAGGCGATCTCGTTGTCCTGGCAGTAGACGTTGTTGTTGCCGCCCTGGGTGCGCCCCGCCTCGTCGCCGTGCAGCAGCATCGGGGTTCCCTGGGAGAGCAGCAGCGTCGCCAGGAAGTTGCGCTGCTGGCGGGCCCGCAGCTCGACCACGGTCTCGTCGTCGGTGGGACCCTCGACGCCGCAGTTCCAGGACCGGTTGTGGCTCTCCCCGTCGTTGCCGTCCTCGCCGTTGGCCTCGTTGTGCTTGTCGTTGTACGACACGAGGTCGGCCAGGGTGAACCCGTCGTGCGCGGTCACGAAGTTGATCGAGGCGAACGGGCGGCGCCCGTCGGCCTGGTAGAGGTCCGAGCTGCCGGTGATCCGGGACGCGAACTCGCCGAGGGTGCCCGCCTCACCGCGCCAGAAGTCGCGGACGGTGTCGCGGTACTTGCCGTTCCACTCGGTCCACAGCGGGGGGAAGTTGCCCACCTGGTAGCCGCCGGGGCCGACGTCCCACGGCTCGGCGATCAGCTTGACCTGGGAGATGACCGGGTCCTGCTGGACGAGGTCGAAGAAGGTCGACAGCCGGTCGACGTCGTAGAACTCGCGGGCCAGGGTCGAGGCGAGGTCGAAGCGGAAGCCGTCGACGTGCATCTCGGTCACCCAGTACCGCAGCGAGTCCATGATCAGCTGCAGGGTGTGCGGGTTGCGGACGTTGAGCGAGTTCCCGGTGCCCGTGTAGTCCATGTAGTAGCGGGCGTCGTCGTCGACCAGCCGGTAGTAGGCGTGGTTGTCGATGCCGCGCATGGACAGCGTCGGACCCATGTCCGAGCCCTCGGCGGTGTGGTTGTAGACCACGTCGAGGATGACCTCGATGCCCGCGTCGTGCAGGTCGCGCACCATCGCCTTGAACTCCGCGACCTGCGACCCGGAGCGGACCGAGCCGGCCGAGTAGGCGTGGTGCGGGGCCAGGAATCCGATGGTGTTGTAGCCCCAGTAGTTCGACAGGCCCTTCTCGGTGAGGTGGTGGTCCTGCACGAACTCGTGCACCGGCATGAGCTCGACGGCGGTGATCCCGAGCCGCTTGTAGTGCTCGATCATCGCCGGGTGCGCCACGCCGGAGTAGGTGCCGCGCAGGTCCTCCTCGACCTCCGGGTGCTGGATCGTCAGACCCTTGACGTGCGCCTCGTAGACGACGGTCTCGTTGTAGGGGATCTTCGGCGGGCGGTCCGAGCCCCAGTCGAAGTAGGGGTTGACCACGACCGACTTCGGCACGTGCGGCGCCGAGTCGGTGTCGTTGCGCGAGTCCGGGTCGCCGAAGTTGTAGCCGAACACGGCCTCGTCCCAGTCGACCGGGCCGTCGAGGGCCTTGGCGTAGGGGTCGATGACCAGCTTGTTCGGGTTGCAGCGCAGACCCTGGGCGGGGTCGTAGGGGCCGTGCACCCGGTAGCCGTAGCGCTGGCCGGGCTCGACGCCGGGCAGGTAGCCGTGCCAGACGAAGCCGTCGACCTCGGTCAGCGGGACCCGGGTCTCGGCGAGCCCGCCGGGGGCGCCCGGGTCGGGCTCGAACAGGCACAGCTCCACGCCCTCGGCGACCTCGGAGAACAGGGCGAAGTTGGTGCCGGTGCCGTCGTAGCTGGCACCCAACGGGTAGGCGTGCCCGGGCCAGGCCTGCATGGTCTGCGTCCTCTCGTCGCGCGCCCCGGCCGCAGGCCGCGGGCACGCTCACACTGTGTCGGGCGGGCACCGTTGCCGCATGGTGGGCGGGGCCGTCAGCGGTCCACGCCACATCACCCCCGCGCCCGCAGCAGCTGCGGACCGGGGCGGTCGATCGTCCCAGGAGCGGTCAGGAGTCGGCGAGCCGGGCGGGGAAGCCGCCGGTGGCGACCGGGCTCCACCGGGCCGGGGTGATGCGGATCAGGGCCTTCCCCTGGTCGGACATGGCGCGGCGGTACTCGTCCCAGTCCGGGTGCTCGCCGGAGACGGCACGGAAGTAGTCGACCAGCGGCTCGAGCGCGTCCGGCAGCGTGATGAGCTCGGCGTCGCCCTCGACCTGCACCCAGGCGCCGTCGAACTCCTCGCTCAGCACGACGACCGCGGCCCGGCCGGCCTTCGCGACGTTGGCCGACTTGGCGCGCTCGGGGTAGGTGGCGATCACGATGCGTCCGTCGTCGTCGACGCCGCCGGTGACCGGGGAGGCCTGCACGCCGCCGTCGGAACGGGTGGTCATCAGCACCATGTGGTGCCGGGGACGGACGAACTCGAGCAGCTCGTCCCGGTCGACGCGGTCGTTGCGGGCGATGGTGCGGGGCATGCCCGAAATCCTAGGGCGGCCGGGGGCCCCGCGCCCGCCGTTCCTCACCCCGCGCCGCGGGCCACTAGGGTCCGGATCCGTGGCCACCGTCTTCACGAAGATCATCAACGGCGAGATCCCGGGCCGGTTCGTCTGGGCCGACGAGCAGTGCGTCGGGTTCCTGTCGATCAACCCGCTCGGCCCGGGGCACACGCTCGTCGTGCCGCGCGCGGAGATCGACCAGTGGGTCGACGCCGACGCCGGGCTCGTCGCCCACCTCACCGAGGTGTCGCGGACCGTCGGGCTCGCGGTGCGCGAGATCTGGTCGCCGCCCCGGGTCGGTCTGCTGGTCGCCGGGTTCGAGGTGCCCCACCTGCACGTCCACGTGTTCCCGGCCTGGGACATGCGGGCCTTCGACTTCGCGAACGCGGCCGCCACCGTCGACGGCGCCGAGCAGGACGGGCACGCCGACGCCCTGCGCACGGCGCTGCGGGCCGCCGGGCACGACGCGCACGTCCCGGGCTGAGCGGGTGCGCCTGCTGCTCGTCCGGCACGCGCTGCCCGAGGCCGTCGAGCACGACGACGGCACCCACGCCGACCCGGGCCTCGCGCCGCAGGGCCGGGACCAGGCGGCCCGGCTGGTCGACGCGCTGGCCGGCACCCCGGTCGACGCGCTGCACACCAGCACGATGCTCCGCGCGGTCCAGACCGCCGAGCCGCTCGCGCGCGAGCGCGGTCTCACCCCGCACACCCGCTCCGACCTGCGCGAGTACGACGCCGAACGCTCGCTCTACGTGCCGGTCGCACGGATGGCGCAGGCCGACCCGGCGGCGTGGGAGCGGATGCGGGCCGGGCACCTGCCCGAGCACGTCGACGGCGCCGCGTTCCGGGCCCGGGTGTGCGCCGGGATCGAGGAGGTCGTCGCGGCCCACCCGGGGCGGGCGACGGTGGTCGTCGTCGCGCACGCGGGCGTGGTCAACGCCTATCTCGCCGAGGTGCTGGGCATCGGCCGGGACCTGCCGTTCCCGCTGGACTACGTCGGGATCTCGCGGGTGGTGTGCGCCCGCGACGGGATGCGCAAGGTCCGGACGGTGAACGAGACGGCCCACGTCGCGGACCTGCTCTGATCCCGGTGCGGACCGTTGTGTGACGGTCACGTCGACCGCTTGCCGTCGACCGTTTGACGTCGACGGTGGTCCACGGCGCGGACCTGTGACGCCGCTCATGCGCCGTTCGCCGCCGTCGTTGCGCCGCCCGGCTTCAGGCGGATCATCGGGGGCGACGACCGGGCGGGGTGTACCTAGGCTCGACGGGAACTCCTGCCCGCCGCCGACGCCGAGGTGGTAGGCCCGTGCCGAGGTCGGGTGCCGGGTCCGCGGCGGGCCACCCACGCCGGACTCCGAAGGGACCCCACGCCGATGGTCGAGCGCGGCGGCTCCGGGACGGGAGGCGACGAGGCTCGCGACCCCGATCCCGCCGCCGGCGTCCGCGGCCCCTTCTCCGTCCCGGACTTCCGCGCGCTGTGGACCGCGGAGGTCCTGTCGGTCGCCGGCGACCAGGTCGCGCGGGTCGCGCTGACCGTCCTGGTCCTGAGCGAGACCGGCTCGGTCGCGTGGTCGGCGGGGGTCTACGCGCTGACCTTCCTGCCCGCCCTGCTCGGCGGGCTGCTGCTCGGCCACCTCGCCGACCGGTGGCCGCGTCGCCGGCTGCTGATCGGGACCGACCTGGCCCGGGCCGGTCTCGTCGTCGCCATGGCCGTGCCCGGTCCCGGGCTGCCGGTCCTGGGGGCGCTGCTGGTGCTGGTCGTCCTGCTGGGCGGCCCGCACACCGCGGCCCGCTCGGCCCTGCTGCCCGACCTGCTGTCCGGCGACCTGCTCGCCCGCGGCCTGGCGCTGCGTCAGGTCTCGGTGCAGGTGGCGCAGGTGGCCGGCTTCGCGGGGGGCGGTCTGCTCGTCGCGACGCTGGCCCCGCGCGGCGCGCTGCTGGTCGACGCCGCGACGTTCGTCGGCTCGGCGGTGCTCGTCGCCCTCGGTGTCCGGTCCCGGCACGCGGCGGTCGCGGCCGGACCGTCGGCGGCGACGGCCGCGGCCGCGGCGACCGCGGCGGCGCCGGGGCCCGGATCGGCGACGCGGTGGGCGGCCCGGTCCGGCGCCTGGTGGCGGTCGGCGCTGGCCGGTCTGCCGATCGTGTTCGGCCACCCCCGGCGGCGCTCGCTGGCCCTCATGGCCTGGATGCTCGGCATCTTCGTACTGCCCGAGGCGCTGGCGGCGGCCTACGCCGTCGCGATCGGGGCGGGCCCGGCGGCGACCGGGCTGCTGATGGCGGCCGACCCGGCGGGCAGCGCGGTCGGGGCCCTGGTCGTCGCCTACGTGCTGCCGGCCCGGCTGCGCGAGCGCGGCCTGGTACCGCTGGCCGTCGGGGCGGCGCTGCCGCTCGCACTGACGCCGCTGGCGACGGGCCTGTGGCAGGCGGTCGCACTCTGGGCGGTCTCGGGAGCCTGCGCCACGGCCTGCCTGATCGCGGCCCAGTCGGGCTTCGCGCGGGCCACGCCGAGCGCGGTCCGCGGGAGCGCCGTGGGCGTCGCCGCGTCGGGTCTCGTGGCGACCCAGGGGGTCGCGGTCCTCGCCGGCGGGGTACTGGCCGAGTGGACCGCTCCGGCGACGGCGCTCGGTGTGTTCGGTGCGGTGGGGATCGTGCTCGCCCTCGGTGCGTTCCGGATGCTCCGGTCGGCCGGTCCGGGGGCGGTCGCATGACCCCGGCACGCGTCGTTCCCGGTGATCACCAGCCTCGGTTGCGCACGACGTCACCTCCTGTCGTCCGGTATGGCGTCACCGCCGCCTGTTTCGTCACTCATCGTGACGAATCGACGTTCATTGTACCCGTTCGGGTGATGTCGACGGTGGCCGACGAACGCGATGTGTCGATCGGTCCCGTCCTTTCGGGTAGGTGTCCGTGACCGGGATCCGGAGTGGTGCCCCCGAACGTCCCCGCTGGCCCTTCCGCGGCCTGCCGGCGCGGGTGCTCGCCGTGCTGGTGCTCGTCGAGCTCACCGCCGTGGTGCTCGTCGTGACCGACCTGGCCCGGCTGCCCTGGAACCGCGACACCGGCCTGCTGGCGCTGGGCGCACTCGGTCTGGCGGCGCTCGGCGCGGTGCACACCGAGCTGGCGACCGGCATCGAGCGGGTGCGCCGGCGGGTCGCACACGTCTCCTACTTCGACCTGTCGACGGTCTGGACCTTCGCGGCCGCGCTGCTGCTGCCGCCGGGGGTGGCGGGCCTGGTGGTCGTGGCCGTCTACGGCCACCTGTGGTGGCGGGTCTGGCGTCCCGCCGGGGCGCAGTTGTACCGGCACGCCTACACCACCGCGACCGTCGTGCTCGCCGCGATGGCCGCCTCGGTCCTCGTCCCGTCCGAGTCGCTCACCGCGGCGGCGGGGGTCGGTGGCGGGAGCCAGGTGGTCGGCTACCTGTCGCTGCTGCTGGCCATGGCGGTCTACGGGCTGGTCAACCAGTTGCTCGTCGCGACCGCGCTGGCGCTGTCCTCGCCGCACCGCCCCGACTGGCGACGTCTGGTGGGGGACTGGGACGACCACGTGCTGGAGGGCGCGACGCTGTGTCTGGCGGTGCTGGCCGCGCTCGCCGTGCAGCGCCAGGTGCTGCTCGTGCTGCTGGTCCTCCCGCCGCTGCTGGTGCTGCACCGGGCGGTGCTGATCCGGCAGCTGGAGGAACGGGCGAACACCGACGCCAAGACCAACCTGCTGACCGCCGTCGCGTGGCGGGGCCGGGCGCACCGGGCGCTCGCCCGGGCGCGGCGCCAGCGCGGTGCGGTCGCGGTGCTGATCCTCGACCTGGACCACTTCAAGGCCGTCAACGACGGCTACGGCCACCTCGCCGGCGACGAGGTGCTCTCCGCCGTCGCCGGGACGCTGAAGGCCCAGGTCCGCGAGGTCGACCCGGTCGGGCGCTTCGGCGGGGAGGAGTTCGTCGTCCTGCTGGCCGGGCTGCCGGTGGGGCCGGAGGGGCGCGAGCTCGCCCACAACGCGGCCGAGCGCATCCGGCGGACCGTCCGGTCGCTGGCCGTGCACGTCGACGGCCCGGGCGGCGGCATCACCATCTGCGACCTGTCGGTGTCGGTCGGGGTCGCGGTGACCGGCGGCGACGACGAGTCCCTCGACGAGCTGCTGCAGGTCGCCGACCACGCCCTCTACGCGGCCAAGCGGGCCGGGCGCGACCAGGTCCGGACCGGGCGCGACGGGAGCGTCCCCGGCCGCTGACCCCCGGGCGACCGGGTCCGCCGCACCGGGCACCGGGGCCCAGGGCCGGCGTGGGCGACGGGGGATGCGCCACCGGGTCGCCGGGCACAGCGGGCTCCGGGCCGCCCGGGGGCGCCGAGCCGTGGCGGCCGATCGGCTCGGTCCCGACGGGACGGGCGTCGGCGCGGGGGCTCAGGCGTGTTCGGGTTCGGCCGGGAAGGTGTGGCGCCCGATCCGCACGGCGTCGCGCCCGGCCCGCTTGGCCGCGTAGAGCGCGGAGTCGGCGACCTCGAGCAGGCCGGTCAGGGCGTGGCCGTCGTCGGGGAACAGCGCCCCACCGATCGAGACGGTGATCCCGGCGCCGGCCCGGGGCGACGGACGGCCGTCGGTCCCGGCGGCGCCCGGGGCCGGTGCGGGCAGCCGCTGGGCCGGGACCCCGTCCGGCGGAGCCACCGGGCCGGAGCCGCCCGCGATCCGCCTGCGCAGCCGCTCGGCGATCTGCCGGACCTCCTCGCGCCCGTCGTTCCCGGAGAGCCGGGGGAGCAGCACGACGAACTCCTCCCCGCCGAACCGGCCGACGAGGTCGTGGTCGCGCAGCTCCTCGCGCAGCATCTGGGCGGTGGCGGCGAGAACCTGGTCGCCGTAGAGGTGGCCGTGCGTGTCGTTGATCTCCTTGAAGTGGTCCAGGTCGAGGATCAGCAGCGCCGCGGGCCGCCGTTCGCGTTCGGCCAGGGCCAGCTCGTGGGTCCCGCGCAGGTGCCAGGCCGCGTGGTTGAGCAGCCCGGTCTTGGCGTCGGTGTCGGCCCGTTCGCGCAGCTGGCGGACCAGGATCGTGCGGTGCAGGGCCAGGATGGGCGGCACCGCGAGCAGCGCGACGAACGGCCCGCTCGCGGCCAGCGCCCCCGCCGTCAGCGCCCCCAGGCAGAGGGTCGCCAGCTCCAGGGTGAGCTCGTCGCCGCCGAACAGGATCCGCACCACCCGGGTGTCCGGGCTGGCCACCGCGACCACGCCGAGGACCAGGCAGGTGTTGACGACGGTGTAGGTCAGCAGCGCGAGCAGCAGCGCGAGGGTGCCGGGCAGGCTGCCGTAGAGCTCGCCGGGCCGGGTCGCGGCGAGCACCCCGGCCGCCGCGTGCACGGACAGGATGACCGTCGCGGTGCTGTAGACCTCGCGGTAGACCGGCCTGCGGTCCGGGGGCGGCACCGGCCGCAGGACCCGGACGTAGAGGTGGGTGTAGACCACCACCACCACGAATGCGCCCAGTACCGGTGGCAGCAGCAGGGCCGAGGCGAAGGTCCAGACCGAGGTCAGGTTCACGTGGTGGGTCTCGGCGGTGTAGCGCCGGATGCGTTCGACGCCGGCCACGACCTCGGTGTGCAGGATCCCGGCCACGGTCAGCGTGGCGAGCAGCACCAGTGTCGCGTGGTCGAGCCGGGGCGGGTTCAGCAGCCCGGCGAGCACCAGGCAGACCGCCAGCAGTTCCACGGCGAGGACCGGGCCGAGCAGCCGCCCCGGGATGGACCAGATCGGCCAGCGGGTGACCTGGTGCAGCCGGACCGGTTCCGGGGCCATACGTCCCTCCCTCGCCGGCGTCGTCCCACCCGATCCTGCCCGTCCGCAGCAGCGACCGGCGTGCCGCCCCTCCGTGATCCTAACCGCACTCGTCGCCGTCAGTGATCGATACGGCTTCGTGATCGCGTCGTAGCTGCTCGGACGAGTGGCGTGATCACGCTGAGTGCCGGCCGCACGGCCGGACCGGTGATTGTTGATATCGCAATGGTGCTCCCTGGTTTGTTCGCGGATCGGCGGCGGGTCACCCTTTTCGGCGGCGGCACCGGTGAATGCGTGGGAGACCATGTCGGTATGCCGGTAATCGCGGTACCGCGATGTCACGGCGGCGCCACGACGTGCGGGATGTCGATCAGGAAAGGGGTGTCCGATGCGCAACTGGGGTTGGTGAACGCGTCCGCGGTAAGGGCCGCGGCCATTGTGTCGATCAACTGTGGGTCCGAGTGCGAAAGGAGATCGACAATGCGTAACTGGGGTTGGTGAGAACAGTGGACGTACCGCGTCGCAGCACGGGACGCGGCGGGCACCGTCCGGGTGACGGACGACGCCCGCCGCGCCCGGCAGCGCCACCGGGTCGCCTCGGCTACCGGTCCGTAGAGTGGGACCACGAGTCGATGCCGGTCCTCCGTGGTGGAGGACGCCCGAGCAGGGCCGGCGGCGAGGAGGCAGTACGTGACGACGAACCGGGGACTCTCGGCGATCCGGCGCCCGGCCGATCTGCGAGGGCTCGGGCCCGACGAGCTGACCTCGCTCGCGGCCGAGATCCGTGGGTTCCTGATCAAGGCGGTGTCCCGCACCGGGGGCCACCTGGGGCCCAACCTGGGTGTGGTCGAGCTGAGCATCGCCCTGCACCGGGTCTTCGAGTCCCCGCAGGACACCCTGATCTGGGACACCGGACACCAGGCGTACGTGCACAAGCTGCTGACCGGCCGTCAGGAGGGCTGGGACCGGCTGAAGAAGACCGGCGGGCTGTCGGGCTACCCGAGCCGCGCCGAGTCCGAGCACGACCACGTCGAGTCCAGCCACGCGTCGTCGTCGCTGTCCTGGGCCGACGGGATCGCCCGCGCGCACGCCCTGACCGGGGTCGACCGGCACGTCGTCGCCGTGATCGGCGACGGGGCGCTGACCGGCGGCATGGCCTGGGAGGCGCTCAACAACATCGCGGCCGGCGAGGACCGCAACGTCGTGGTCGTCGTGAACGACAACGGCCGCTCCTACTCGCCGACCATCGGCGGGCTGGCCGACCGGCTCGCGTCACTGCGGCTGCAGCCCGGCTACGAGCGGGTGCTCGAGGCCGGCAAGCGCACCGTCCGCGGCACCCCCGTGGTCGGGCCCGCGCTCTACGCAGGCCTGCACGCGTTCAAGGCCGGGGTGAAGGACGCGCTCTCCCCGCAGGAGCTGTTCTCCGACCTGGGGCTCAAGTACTTCGGCCCGGTCGACGGCCACGACATCGGCCAGCTCGAGTCCGCGCTGCGCCGGGCGAAGCGCTTCGGCGGGCCGGTCATCGTGCACACGGTCACCCGCAAGGGCAACGGCTACCCGCCCGCGGAGAACGACGAGGCCGAGCAGATGCACAGCCCGGCCGCGTTCGACCCGGAGACCGGTCTGCCCACCGGTACCCCGGTCACCGGCTGGACCGACGTGTTCGCCGAGGAGATGGTGGCGCTGGGGTCGCGGCGCACCGACGTCGTCGCGATCACCGCGGCGATGCTCGGCCCGACCGGCCTGGCGCCGTTCGCGGCCGCCCACCCGGACCGCATCGTCGACGTCGGGATCGCCGAGCAGCACGCGCTGACCACCGCCGCCGGGCTGGCCCGGGCCGGGCGGCACCCCGTCGTCGCGCTGTACTCGACGTTCCTCAACCGCGGTTTCGACCAGCTGCTGATGGACGTGGGCCTGCACCGCGAGCGCGTCACGCTGGTGCTGGACCGCTCCGGGGTCACCGGCAGCGACGGCCCGTCGCACAACGGGATGTGGGACCTGTCGCTGCTGGGCATCGTGCCCGGCATGCGGGTCGCGGCCCCCCGCGACGAGGAGACCCTGCGCGAGGAGTTCCGGGAGGCCACCGCGGTCACCGACGGCCCCACCGCCCTGCGCTACCCCAAGGGCTCGGTGATCGGCTCGGTGCCCGCGCTGCGCCGTCTCGACGGCCCGGCCGGGGTCGACGTGCTGCACGAGCCGTCCGACGGGCGCTCCCAGGTGCTGCTGGTCTGCGTCGGGGCGTTCGCGAAGGCCGGCGTCGCCGTCGCGCAGCGGCTCGCCGACCAGGGCGTCGACGTGACCGTCGTCGACCCGCGGTGGGTGCTGCCGGTCCCGCGGGAGCTGCTCACGCTGGCCGCCGACCACCAGCTCGTAGTCACCGTCTCCGACTGCGGCACGCACGGCGGGTTCGGCTCCGCGCTGTCCGACGCGCTGCGTGCCGCCGAGCTCGACGTGCGCCAGCGCGACCTCGCGCTGCCCCAGGAGTACCTGGAACACGGCAGCCGCGACGACGTGCTCGCCGCGACCGGGCTGACCGAGCAGGACATGGCCCGCCGGATCACCGAGTGGGCGGCCGCGGCGGTCCCCTCGACCCCCGAGGACGCCGTTCCCGGGCGGGAGCGCACCCGCTGATGCGCGTCATCGTCGTCGAGGACGAGCCGGCGATGGCCGACGCCGTCGTGCGCGGCCTGCGCCGGGACGGGATGGCCGTCGACGTGGCCTACGACGGCGACGAGGGCTCGGAGAAGCTGTCGGTGACCCGCTACGACGTCGCCGTCCTCGACCGGGACCTGCCCGGCCGCAGCGGCGACGACCTGTGCGACGAGCTCGTCGCCGCGGGCGGCCTGACCCGGGTGCTGATGCTCACCGCGTCGGGCACCCCGGCCGACAAGGTCGAGGGCCTGTCCCGTGGCGCCGACGACTACCTGGCCAAACCGTTCGACTTCCCCGAGCTGGTCGCCCGGGTCCGGGCGCTCGGTCGTCGGGCGACCCCGGCGGTGCCGCCCACGCTGCGGGCCGGCGACGTCGTGCTGGACCCGGCCCGGCGCACCGTGCTGCGCTCCGGGCGGCCGGTCGAGCTGACCCGCAAGGAGTTCGGCGTGCTGGAGGTCCTGCTCGCCGCGGGCGGGGCCGTGGTGTCGTCGGAGGAGCTGCTCGAACGCGTCTGGGACGAGAACGCCGACCCGTTCACCACCACGGTGCGGGTCACCGTCATGACCCTGCGCAAGAAGCTCGGTGCGCCGGGTCCGATCGACACCGTCGTCGGTGCCGGGTACCGGGTGCCCGCCGACGGGACCCCCTCGGCGTGACGGCGTGGGCGCCCTCCGGCCGCGGCTGACGCTGCTCGCGACGGCGCTCGTCGCCGCGGTCGCCGCGCTGCTGCTCTGGCTCGGCTGGATGCTGGTCGGCGCGGTGGTCGCGGGCACCCCGGCGCTGCCCGGGACGGTGTTCGTCGGCGGGGTCGCCGTGCCCGCCGAGACCGCCCGCGACGCGGTCGCCGCCGCGGCCCGCGCCGAGGTGCTGCGGGCCGGGCTGATCGCGTTCCCGCTGGTCGTCGCGGCCGGGGCGGTCACGTCCTGGATGCTGGTCGGGCGGGTGCTGCACCCGCTGCGCCGGGTCGTCGAGACCACCTCGCGGCTCTCGGCGAGCTCGCTCGACGAGCGGGTCGCGCTCGCCGGTGCCCGCGGCGAGGTCGCCGAGCTGGCCGCCGCCGTCGACGCGATGCTCGACCGGCTGCAGGCCGCGTTCGACGCGCAGTCCCGGTTCGTCGCCAACGCCGGGCACGAGCTGCGCACCCCGCTCGCGGTGCTGCGCACCGAGATCGACGTGACGCTCCAGGACCCCGACGCCGACGCCGAGGAGCTGCGCCGGATGGCCGGGGTCGTCCGCGAGGCGGGCCGCCGCTGCGACGAGCTGGTCAGCGGGCTGCTGCTGCTGGCCCGCACCGAGGCCGGGGGAGCGATGCCGGGCTCCGACCGGGTGCCGGTGGACCTGGCCGCGCTCGTCGCCGCGGAGCTCGCGGCCGTGGCCGGGGACGTCGCCGTCCGCGGCCTGGTCGTGCGCACCGACCCGCGGCCCGCGACGACCCGGGGCAACGAGCCGCTGCTGCGCCGGATGGTGGCGAACCTGCTGGAGAACGCGGTGCGGCACAACCGCGACGGCGGCTGGATCGAGGTCGGCTGCGGGACCGGCGCGCCCGAGCCGGGGGTCGTGCTGCGGGTCGCGTCGTCCGGGCCGGAGCTGGCGCCGGACAGGGTGGCCGAGCTGTTCGAGCCGTTCCGGCGGGGCCCGGTGGCCCGCACCGCCCACACCCGCGGCTCCGGGCTGGGGTTGTCGATCGTGCGGTCGGTGGCCACCGCGCACGGCGGGTCCGTGCACGCCGAGGCGGTGCCCGGCGGGGGACTCGAGGTGCACGTCGCGCTGCCCGACGACAGCACGGCCCCGGCGCCCTCGGGCGGGGCCCCGGTCCTCGCCCGCTGACCGGAGGCCGGCCCGGTCCGGGTGGCTCACCCGGGGCGGGTGGCTCCACCGGGACGCGGGCGGGGGAGGCTCGGGCGGCTCAGCGGGCCCGGGTGGCCAGGGCCGGTTCGAGCAGCGGGGCGAGCAGCTCGACCTGCCACGGGCGGGCGCCGCCGGCGACCAGGGCGGCCGGGAGGTCGCCGTCGGTGGGCGGGGTCCAGCAGACCCGGCGCAGCAGGTCGGGCTGCAACAGGTTCTCCACCGGCACGTCGTGCTGCTCGGAGACCGTGGTCAGTGCCGCGCGGGCGGCGGCGAGCCGGGCCGCGGCGTCGGGGTCGCGGTCGGCCCAGCGCGACACCGGTGGCGGGCCGTCGGTGGTGGCGGCGCCGCGCGGCAGCTCGGCCTCGGGGAGGTCGGCGGCCCGGCGCAGCGCGTCGAACCAGTACCGGGCCAGCCTGCGCTGGGAGCGTCCGCGGAACACCGGCAGTTCGGCCAGTGCCTGCGGGGAGTCGGGGTTGCGCACCGCGGCGTCGACGATCGCGGCGTCGGGCAGGACCCGGCCGGGGGCGATGTCGCGCTCGGCGGCGAGGGAGTCACGCGCCTGCCACAGCTCCCGGACCGCAGCGAGCGGGCGGGGGCGGCGGACCTTGTGGATGCCGGAGGTGCGTCGCCAGGGCTCCGCGCGCGGCGCGGGCGGCGGGGCGGTGCGGACCGCCTCGAACTCCTGGCGGGCCCAGTCGAGCTTGCCCTGCTCGTCGAGCATCCGGGTCAGGACGGTGCGCAGGTCGACGAGCACCTCGACGTCGAGCGCGGCGTAGACCAGCCAGTCCTCGGGGAGCGGGCGACGCGACCAGTCGGCGGCACCGTGCCCCTTCTCCAGGCCGAGGCCGAGCAGGTTCTCCACCATCGGGCCGAGCCCGACCCGGGGCAGCCCGGCCAGCCGGCCGGCGAGCTCGGTGTCGAACAACGACGCCGGGCGCAGGTCCAGCTCGGCCAGGCACGGGAGGTCCTGGGAGGCCGCGTGGAGCACCCACTCCGGGCCGTCGAGGGCCTCGGCGAGCGGGCCCAGCTCGCCGCGCAGCGGGATCGGGTCCACCAGCGCGGACCCGGCCCCGGCACGCCGCAGCTGCACCAGGTAGGCGCGCTGGGAGTACCGGAAGCCGGAGGCACGCTCCGCGTCGACGGCGACCGGTCCGCTGCCGCCGGCGATCGCCGCGGCCACGCGGGCGAGGTCGTCGGCGGTCGCGGTGACCGGGGGGAGGCCGTCGGCGGGACGGAGCAGCGGTACCGGATCGGGTGAACCGTCCGGAGTCGCCGAGACCGGCGGCCGGGTCGTGTCCGTACCGCCGGCGGCGCCGGTCCGGGGAGTCAGCGAATGACCCCCGCGCGCATGGCGAGCGCGACCATCTGGGCGCGGTCACCGGTGCCGAGCTTGCGGCCGATCCGGGAGAGGTGGCTCTTCACCGTGAGGGCGGAGAGGTTCAGGGCCTCACCGATCTCCTTGTTGGACTGGCCGTCCGCGACGAGCTGCAGCACCTCGACCTCGCGGGCCGAGAGCTCCCGCGGGGTGTTGTCGGTGCCCGGCACGCGGGACCCGGTGGCGAGCAGCGGGGCGACCGTCGGGTCGGCGTAGACGCCGCCGTCGAGGACCCGCTTGACGCCGTCGGTCACGACCGAGGGCGACGCCGACTTGAGCAGGTAGGCCTGCGCGCCGGCCTGGAACGCCGAGCGGACCGCGTACGGGTCGTCGGAGGAGGCGAGCACGACCAGCCGGTTCCAGCCGAGCGAGCGGAGCTCGCTGACCAGGTCCAGCCCGCTGCCGTCCGGCAGGGTCAGGTCGAGGATCGCGAGGTCGCAGGGACCCGCGGCGTGGGCGCGAGCCCGCGCCTCGGTGACCGAGGCGGCCTCGTGCACGGTGCCCGCTCCCATGGAGCGCAGCCGTCCGGCGATCGCCTCACGGAGCAGCGGGTGGTCGTCCACGACGAGAACCGTGAACAGCTCCTCCCGCGGCTGCGGGACGATCCCCGGCGAGAGCACTGCTCCACCGATCGGAGCGCCACCTGGGGTGGTGCTGCCGGAGCTCTGCGCCGGCACTTGCTGGCCAAGTACAGCCACGTCGTCAACCTTCCTGGAGTCGGTCGTACGCCCCCGACCAACACCGGAACCCGAGGGACGGAGAGTGGCGCTCGGCCGCCCGGGCGGGTGCCATGGAAGAGATGGTATCCCTCCATGCGGCCTAACGTCTGGTGTGCATTCGTCTTTCCGGCCTGGAAAGTTACATGCATGTGGGCGCGGTCCCACCCCTCCGGGTGAAAGATTTCCGACGCATGCCGTTGACCTGCGACGTTCAGCCGGGTGATCGGCTCAACGGCACTGCGCCGACCGGCGGCAGACCCGCAGCGGTCGACACCAGGGACGCGAACGCGACGGCGTGTCGGGACAGATCGCCGTCGCTCTCCGTGGGCGACCAGGAGGCGCGCAGCTCGACGTCGTCCTCCCGCGGCGGCCCCTCGCCGGGGCCGCCACCGCCGCCGCTGAGCCCGCCGAAGCGGACCGACGAGGTCTGGGTGACGGTCCCGCCGAGCGCGGTGAACCCGGCGCCGGCGTGCTCGAGCGCGTCGGTCAGCCAGGACCAGCCGATCCGCGGCAGCATGTCGTCGCCGAGCTGGCCGGGCTCCAGCCGGGCCTGCACGAAGCAGACCAGCCGGAAGGTGCCCTCCCAGCGTTCCTGGCCGTCGGGGTCGTGGAGCAGGATCAACCGGCCGGAGGTGTCCGGCTCGTCGAGGTCGTCGGTCCCGTCGCCGCGGTGCCCGATGTCGGCCTCGACGCTGGTCGCCCAGCTGTACGGCGCGAGCCGGGGCGGGGCCTCGAGCGGCCGCACCACGAGCTCGGGGCGCGGTCGGACCGACGCGAGCGAGCGGACCGCGCTGCGGAACGCTGCTGGTGGTGGTGAGTTCGGGTCCGGCACGGCGTCGGACTCTAGGGTGCGATACCCGTCGTACCTGGCAGGCGCGCCGGGGCGCCCGAGCACCGGCCCGGTCCGCGTGGGATCATCCGGAGGTCATGACTGCAGGCATCGTCTCCGCGCCCCCCGCCCGCCGCGACCTCGCGGGAGCACCGTTCCTCGACGCGGCGCGCGGTGCGACGCCGTCGCGGCTGCCGGTCTGGTTCATGCGCCAGGCAGGTCGCTCGTTGCCGGAGTACCGGGCCCTGCGCCGGGACAACGCGATGCTCGAGGCGTGTCTCACCCCGGACCTGACCTGCGAGATCACCCTGCAGCCGGTCCGCCGCCACGACATGGACGCGGCCATCCTGTTCTCCGACATCGTGGTGCCGCTGTACCTGGCGGGCATCGGGGTGGACATCGTGCCGGGTACCGGACCCGTCGTGGACTCGCCGGTCCGCACCGCCGCCGACGTCGCGGCGCTGCCCGAGCTGGCGCCCGAGCAGGTGGCGCGCGTCACCGAGGCGATCGGCCTGCTGCTGCCCGAGCTGGGCCGCGTCCCGCTGATCGGGTTCGCGGGCGCCCCGTTCACCCTCGCCTCCTACCTCATCGAGGGCGGCCCGAGCCGCAACCACGAGCGGACCAAGTCCCTCATGCGCTCGGCCCCCGACGTGTGGCACGCCCTGCTCGGCAAGCTCGCCGTGCTCACCGGCACGTTCCTGCAGCAGCAGGTCGCCGCCGGGGTGGACGCGGTCCAGCTGTTCGACTCCTGGGCGGGCGCGCTGTCCGAGCGCGACTACCGCGAGTTCGTGCTGCCGCACTCCGCCGCCGTGCTCGGCGCGCTCGCCGGTGCCGGCGTGCCGCGGATCCACTTCGGGGTCGGCACGGCCGAGCTCCTGGGCGCGATGACCGACGCCGGCGCCGACGTGATCGGCGTCGACTGGCGGACCCCGCTCGACGTCGCGGCGCGCCGGGCCGGCGGTGCGGTGCCCGTGCAGGGCAACCTGGACCCGGCGGTGCTGTTCGCCGGTCAGGAGGCCGTCGACGCCGAGGTCGTGCGGATCGCCGCCGAGGGGGCCCGCACCCGCGGGCACGTGTTCAACCTGGGCCACGGTGTCCTGCCCCCCACCGACCCGGACGCGATCACCCGGACCGTCGAGACGGTGCACGCCCAGCCCGTGGGCGGTCCGACGGGCGACCGTCCGTCGCGATGACCCGCGTCGCCGTCGTCGGCGGCGGTGTCTCCGGTCTGGCCTGCGCGCACCGGCTGCGCACGCTGCTCGGCCCGGCCGCCGAGATCGTCGTGCTCGAGCAGCGTGACCGGCTCGGCGGCGTGCTGCGCACGGTCGACCTCGCGGGGACGCCCTTCGACGTCGGCGCCGAGGCCTTCCTCGCCCGCCGCCCCGAGGTCCCCGCGCTGCTCACCGAGATCGGGCTGGCCGACGCGCTCACCCACCCCACCGCGGCGACGGCGACGATCCGCGCCGGCGGGCGGACCGTCGGCCTGCCCCGCGGCACCCTGATGGGCGTGCCCGGCCGTGACGCCGACCTCGGGGGAGTGCTGTCCGACGCCGGACGGGCCGCGGTCGCCGCCGAGCCGACCACGCCGCTGGACTGGGACCCGGGCACCGACGTCGCGCTCGGGGCGCTGCTGCGCCGCCGGTTCGGCCCCGAGGTCGTCGACCGGATCGCCGACCCGCTCCTGGGCGGTGTCTACGCCGGGCGGGTCGACCGGCTCGGCCTGCGCGCCACCGTCCCGGCGCTGGCCGCCGCGCTCGACGCCGGGGCCGGGTCGCTCACCGAGGCGGCCAGTACCGGGATGGCCGCGTCCGGCCAGCGCAGCGGCACCCTCGCCGCCGGGACACCGGCCGCGGGGGTCGGCGCCACCACACCGCCGGTCGCCGGGAGCCGGGTCACCGGGAGCCGGGCCGCCGTGCCGACCGCCGCCGCGGGCTCCGGGGCCGGCCCCTCCGCGGTGCCACAGCCGGTGGCCGCGGGACCGGTCTTCGGTGCCGTGCGCGGCGGCTACCGCGAGGTGATCGCCGCACTCGTCGCCGCGTCCGGGGCCCGGGTGCGCACCGGCGTCACCGTGCGGGAGCTGCACCGCCGCCCCGACGGCTGGCGGCTCGTCCTCGGACCGGTCCCGCAGCCGGAGGCGCTCGACGTCGACGCCGTCGTCCTCGCCGTCCCCGCACCCGCCGCCCGCCGGCTGCTGGAGCCGGTCGCACCGGCCGCGGCCGCCGCGGCCGGGCGGATCGAGCTCGCCTCCTCCGCGGTCGTCGCGCTCGCCTTCCGGGCCGCCGACGTCGCCGGCATGCCCGGCACCTCCGGTTGTCTGGTCGCCGCGGACGAGCCCCTGTCGGTCAAGGGCGTCACCCACGCGTCGACGAAGTGGGCCCACCTCGGTGAGGACGGCCTGGTCCGGCTCCGGGCGTCGATCGGCCGGTTCGGCGAGGAGGCGGGCCTACAGGTCGACGACGCCGAGCTCGTCGCCCGTGTCCGTGCCGACCTGGCCGTGCTCGACGGCGTCGACGCCGTCCCGGTCGCGTCGTTCGTGCAGCGCTGGGGCGGCGGTCTGCCGCAGTACGGCGTGGGGCACGGCGCGGTCGTCGACGCGCTGGAGTCCGCCGTCGCCGCCGTCGGGGGGCTGGAGGTCGCCGGGTCGATGCTGCACGGGGTCGGCGTCCCCGCCTGTGTCGCGACCGCCCGGGCCGCCGCCGAGCGGCTCGCCCCGGCCCTGCCCGCCGCACGGACCGGTCGCTGAGGGCACCCTCACCGGCCGCGTACCATGCCGGACATGGCCCGCGTGGACGTCAAAGCGATCAACGACACCATCCGCTACACCATGTGGTCGGTCTTCCGGGTCGAGCCCGGCCGCCTCGGCGACGACCGCTCGGCCGCCGCCCGCGAGGCGACCGAGTACCTCGACTCGCTCGCCAACAAGGACGTCGCCGTCCGCGGCGTCTACGACCTCGCCGGTGTGCGGCACGACGCCGACTACATGATCTGGTGGCACGCCTCGGAGATCGAGTCGCTGCAGGCCGCCTTCTCCGACCTGCGCCGCACCACCGCGCTCGGCCGGGCGAGCGTGCCGGTCTGGAGCCAGACCGCGCTGCACCGCCCGGCGGAGTTCAACAAGAGCCACGTCCCGGCGTTCATGGCCGGTGAGGACCCGAAGCGCTACGTCTGCGTCTACCCGTTCGTCCGGTCCTACGAGTGGTACCTGCTGCCCGACGCCGAGCGTCGGACGATGCTCGCCGACCACGGCAAGGAGGCCCGGGACTACGCCGACGTGCGCGCCAACACCGTCCCGGCCTTCGCCCTCGGCGACTACGAGTGGATCCTCGCCTTCGAGGCCGACGAGCTGTACCGCATCGTCGACCTCATGCGGCACCTGCGCGGCACCGAGGCCCGCCGCCACGTGCGCGAGGAGATCCCGTTCTACACCGGCCCGCGGGTCGAGGTCGGCGACCTCGTCGCGTCCCTGCCCTGAGCGGCGGGTGGGGACCGCCGCCCGGCGGCCCCTACTCCGCGGCGGGCTCGAGGGTCAGCGACACGGAGTTGATGCAGTAGCGCAGGTCGGTGGGGGTGCCGTAGCCCTCTCCGGCGAACACGTGGCCCAGGTGGCCGTGGCAGGTCGCGCACAGCACCTCGGTGCGCGTCATGCCGAGGCTGGAGTCGGTGCGCTCGATGACGGCCTCACCCGCGAGCGGGGTGAAGAACGACGGCCACCCGCAGTGCGACTCGAACTTGGAGTCGCTGCGGAACAGCTCCGCCCCGCACGCCCGGCAGCGGTAGACCCCGGTGGTGGTCGTGTCGGTGTACTCACCGGTGAACGGGCGCTCGGTCCCGGCCTTGCGGAGCACCTGGTACTCCTCCGGGCTGAGCTGGGCCCGCCACTCGTCGTCGGACTTCTGCACCGGCGCCGCCGGGAGCTCGGCGTCGGAGGTGGTGGTGTTGCGGCTGAACAGACCCATGCATCCACGGTAACCCGTTGATCGGTCGTGCGCCGCCGGTCGTCAGACCCAGGTGGCGACGACGAACCCGGCCGCGTTCGCGATGACCCAGGCCGCGACGAGCAGCAGCAGCACCGTCACCCCGACGGCGGCGGCGCGCTGCGGCCCCCGGAGCCGGTTCGCCGACTCCGCGAAGTCCCCGACGCCGCGGATGTAGCCCTCCACCGAGCACGACGGCACCCGCTGCATGCGGTCCAGGTGCGCGGCGAACGCGCGTGCCTCCGGGTCGTCCGGGTCGAGGCCCAGCAGGTCGTCGTCGAACCGGGGGGACCGGTCGGAACTCATGGGCACACGATAGACGCCGGGGGTAGGTTCGCCGGGTGGCGAGCCGTGAGGTCGTGATGCTGCAGGTGGACGGGCCCGAAGGGCCGCGTGACGTCCGCCTGACCAGCCCGGACAAGGTCGTGTTCGGCGAGCTCGGCATCACCAAGCGCGAGGTGGTCGAGTACTACGTCGCGGTGGCGGAGCCCATGGCCGCCGCGCTGCGCGACCGCCCCACCAACCTGAAGCGGTTCAACTCCGGGGTGGACGGCGAGCCGTTCTTCGTCAAACGCGTCCCGAAGGGCGCGCCGGACTGGGTGCGGACCTGCACGGTGACCTTCCCGAGCGGCCGTACCGCCGAGTCGGTGTCGGTCACCGAGCCTGCGACGATCGTCTGGGCGGCGAACCTCAACACCCTCGACTTCCACCCGTGGCCGGTCCGCTGCGCCGACACCGAGCACCCCGACGAGCTGCGCATCGACCTCGACCCGCAGCCGGGCACCGACTTCGGCGACGCCGTCGTCGTGGCGCAGGCGCTGCGCGAGGTCCTCACCGAGGCCGGGTTGACCGGATGGGCCAAGACCTCCGGCGGGCGGGGCGTGCACGTCGCCTGCCCGATCCGGCCCGAGTGGGACTTCGTGCAGGTCCGGCACGCGGTCATCGCGCTCGCCCGCCGCGTCTGCCGGCGCATCCCGGAGCTCGCCACCGTCGACTGGTGGAAGGAGGAGCGCGGCGAGCGGGTGTTCCTGGACTACAACCAGGCCGCCCGCGACCGCACCATCGCCTCGGCCTGGTCGGTGCGCGGGCTGCCCGCCGCGACCGTCTCCATGCCGGTCACCTGGGACGACCTGCCCGAGGTCGACCCCGCCGGGTTCACCCTGCGCACCGTGCCCGGGCTGCTGGAACGGCACGGGGACCCGCACGCCGGCGCCGGCGAGAACCGGGGGAGCTGCGCGACCGCGCTGGAGTGGTACGCCGAGGACGAGGCCGAACGGGGGCTGGGGGACCTTCCCTACCCGCCGGAGTACCCGAAGATGCCCGGGGAGCCGCTGCGGGTGCAGCCCAGCCGGGCGCGGAAGCAGGACTGAGCGTCCTCACCGCCGCGGGTCCACCAGCCCGCTGCGGAAGGCGAGGATCACCGCGTTCGTCCGGTTCCCCGACCCGGTCTTCATCAGGATCCGGTTGACGTGGGTGCGGACCGTCGCACCGGACAGCACGAGCCCCGCGGCGATCTCGTCGTTGGACCGTCCGTGCGCCATGAGGGTCAGCACCTCGCGCTCACGCGCGGTGAGCCGGGCCAGGAGCTGGGGCGGGTCGTCGCGGTCGGGGTCGGTGGCCACGAGTGCGGCGATCACCCGGCTCGCGACCTCCGGGTCGAGCCACGCGTCGCCCGCCGCGACCCGGCGCACCGCCGGGACCAGGTCGGCCGGGGCCGCGTGCTTGAGCAGGTAGCCGCTGGCACCCGCGCGCAGGGCGCCGTACACGGCGTCGTCGTCGTGGAAGGTGGTCAGCACCAGCACGCGGGTCAGCAGGTCCGGGTCGTCGGCCCGGTCCGCGGTGATCGCCCGTGTCGCGGCGGTCCCGTCGGTGCCCGGCATCCGCAGGTCCATCACGACGATGTCCGGGCGGTCGCGCCGCACCAGCTCGACCGCGGCGGCGCCGTCGGCGGCCTCACCGACCACGGCCAGGTCCGGGGCACTGCGCAGGAGCATGCCCACACCGGTGCGGACGAGCGGGTCGTCGTCGGCGACGACCACGGTGACGGTCACCGCGCCCCCGCCCCGGAGCCGTCGAGCGGGAGCTCGGCACGCAGCACGAAGCCGCCGCCGCCCGGGCCGGACTCGATGTGCCCGCCGACCAGCGCGGCCCGTTCGGCGAGCCCGCGCAGCCCGTGCCCGCCGACCGGCAGCCGGTGGTCCGGGCCGGTGATCCCCGGGGAGCTGCGCACGGTGATCCGCAGCCGTCCGGGCTCCCACAGCTCGTGCACCCGGACCAGTGCCCCGGCGCCGCCGTGCTTGATCGCGTTGGCGAGCCCCTCCTGCACGACCCGGAAGGCGGTCAGCTCCACGCTCGGGTCGGCCCGGCCCGGATCGCCGTCGACGACGTGCTCGACGTCGAGCCCGGACGCGCGGGAGGTCTCCAGCAGGTGCGGCACGTCGGCCAGGCGCGGTGCGACGACGCCGTCCCCGGCCGGGTCCGGGCCGGGGGAGGGCGCGCGCAGCAGCCCCAGCATCCGGTGCATCTCGGTCATCGCCGTCACCCCGCTCGCCTCCACCGCCGCCAGCGCGGCGACCACCTCGGCCCGGGTCGGGTCGTCGTCGGGGCCCGCGGTCAGGCGGGCCCGGGCCCCCGCGGTCTGCAGGACCATCGCGCTGACCGTGTGCGCCACGATGTCGTGCAGCTCCCGGGCCAGGTGCAGCCGCTCGGCCCGGACGGCGTCGGCGGCGTCGCGCTCGCGCAGCTCCTCCACCAGCCGTGTCCGCCGCTCGGCGAGGTGGGTGAGCCGCCCGACCGCCCAGACCGCGGCGAGGACGACGGCCCAGGCCAGACACAGCGCGGCGAAGAAGCGCGAGCCCACCCCACCGGCGGCGTTGGCGTTGCTCACCGCGAGCGGGACCGGGCTCGCCGCGAGCACCGCGAGCGAGTACCGGGCCGGCGCCCGGCAGGCGACGGCGTGCAGCGCCACGAGGAGCCCCGCGAACGGGGCGAACCCGGGCAGCACCAGCCCGGCCAGCGCCCAGCACCACTGGAGGGCGAACACCCGGTACGGGTACCGCCACCGGAGCAGCAGCGTCGCCAGCACGACCACCTCGACGACCGGCACCACCCACGCCGGGAGCTCTCCGCCGCCGCGCAGCCTGCTGTCGCCGCCGTGCACGTAGAGGTCGGCCCCGACCGCCAGCCCGACGACCAGGATCTCGCCGACCGAGCGGCGCCGGGTGGTCATCACGTCCCTACCGGCAGAAGATCCCGAGGAAGCTGCACAGGATCGACGGGGACTCCGGCGGCGGCCGACGCCCGCCCTCGCCGTCACCCGGACCGGCCGGCGGCCCGGTGCCGACGCCCGTGCCGTCCTCCTCCGCGTCGCCGGACCCGGCGGGCCGCCCGCCCGGGACACCGCGACCGGGGGACGGGTCACCGGTCCCACCGGACCGCCCACCGGGGCCCGGGTCGACCGTGGCACCCGGGTCGACGGCGGGGCCCGGGGCGGCGGCCGGGCGGGTCACGGCGTCGTACGGGGTGAGCAGGTGCGCCGCGACCGCCTCCTCGCTGCCGAAGCCGTCCGTCCCGGCCCGCGACGACGGCGTCGCCAGCACCAGCCCGACGACCGGCTCGTCCGCCCCGGCCGGGGACCGGCCGCTGACCTGCACCCCGGCGACGTCGATCAGCTCGGTCCCGGCCGGGTCCCAGCCGCACACCGCGACCCGGACGGGTGCGGGGCCCTCGCCGGCCCGCAGCCGTCGCGACAGCGGTGGGTGGACGAGGACGGCGGTGGGCGTCACCAGGGTTCCGGTCCCGCCGAGCTCCGGGCGGCCGCCGGCGCCCGGCAGGAGGATCGCCACGAGTGAGTCGGTCATGTCGATCAGCCTCGCGGGCCCACCGACCGGTGTCATCAACTCTCTGCGGTACGTGCGGTCGAATCGTTGCGGCAGCGACGGGATACGCCGCCGCGCCGATTCCGCGGGCGCCGCCGGTGCCCAGGATCGGACGGCACCGGGACACGGCGACACCGCCGGCGGAGCGCCCGGGGTGAGGGGACACCCACGATGACGACACCGACGACGACACCGACGACGACCACCGGCCGGCCGGCCGGGACCCGACGGCCCCGGGCGGCGCGCGGTGCCGTCCGTCGCCTCGGCGTGACCGCGGCGCTCGGTGCCGCGCTGCTCGCCGGCGGCGCCGGCACCGCGCTCGCCGCCCCGCCGACGGCGCCCGCCCCGGCGGGTCCGGCGCCCGCCGCGCTGCCCTACGGCCCCTACACCTGCAAGAGCGGCTTCGTGTGGCGGGAGATCGGGCCGAGCGACCCGGTCTGCGTGAGCGTCGCCTCGCGCACCACCGCCCGCGCCGAGACCGCGGCGGGCCCCGCGAACCGCGCCGGGTCCGGACCGTACGGCCCGGACACCTGCAAGCCGGGCTTCGTGTGGCGGGAGGCCCAGCCCTCCGACCACGTCTGCGTGTCGTTCTCCGGAGCCGCCCGGGACCGGGTGCGGAGCGAGAACGGCAACGGCGTGCTCAACCTCGCCGACCCGGCCGGCGTCCCGTCCGGGCGGGTGTCGATCACCAACAGCCGTGACCAGCTGTCCTGCTACATGTACGGCAGCGGGCGGGCCACCCCCGGCGCCGAGCAGTGGTTCTGGAGCGTCGGGGTCCCCGGGTACGGCACGATCCGGGCGGGCGTCGCGCGGGCCGACGGGGCCGGGGTCGTCCCGTCGACGAAGCTGCGCGACGTCTACCGCAACGGCAACGGTCCACTGGGGATCCCGGTCGTCGTCGCCGACACCGCCACCGGGGTGGTGACCCGCGCGGGCACCACCAACTCCTACGGCAACTGCTGAGTCCACGCCCCGCCCGGCCCCCTCGTCCGACGGGGCCGGGCGGGGCGCCCGGGGTGGCACAATCGTCTCCCATGTACGCGGTCATCGACGACGGCCCCTACGCCGGCGAGCAGGTGCGCATCGACCCCGACGCCACGGGCCGTCCGCCGCGGACGATCGAGCTGTCCGACCCCGGCGGGGACCCGAGGGGCTACGTCCTGATCGGTCCGCACGCCGACGCCGACCGGTGGATCTACCGGCGCGCCCGCGGCGACATCGACGAGTGATCACTCACCGCGTTCGCGGGCGCGCTTGCGGCGCTTCCCCTCGTGCATGGCCGCGACCCGCGGCACCGGGATCGCCCGGCCCTCGGTGAGCAGGACCTCCGGCAGCGGGGCCGGCCCGGGCCGCAGCTCCGCCCAGGTCGGACGGCCCGCGAGCAGCCCGGCCACCGTGCCCACCGTGAAGTCGGCGGGCGTGACCCGGTCCAGCTCGTCCCAGGTGAGGGGGAACGACACCGGCAGGCCGGGGCGGGCCCGCGGGCTGTAGGGCGCGGCGAGGGTGGCGCCGCCCACGCGCGTCGGGTCGAGGAAGACCCGGCCGCCCCGGTCGTCCCGGATGAACGCGGTCGTCGCGACGTCGGGGGCCAGCGCCGCGGCACGGGCACACACCGCGCGGGTCGCGGCGAACGCGTCGTCGACCGGGAGCGGCTCCGACAGCGGGACCACCAGGTGCAGGCCGGTCGCGCCGCTGGTCTTCACCGCGGCGGCGAGGCCCAGCTCGGCCAGCGCCGCCCGGACCGGGTGCGCGGCGGCGACGACCCGGTCGAAGCCGGCGCCGTCGGGCGGGTCGAGGTCGACGACGAGCTCGCCGGTGGTCGTCGCACCGTGCGGCACGAGGGTCGGGTGGAACTCGACGGCGCGCTGGTTGCCGAACCACAGCAGCGTGCGGCGGTCGTGGCAGAGCGGGTAGTGCACGGTGCGCTGCGACGAGTCCGCCCACACGTCCACGGTCGGGATCCAGCCGGGCGCCCCGCGCGGGAGGTTCTTCTGCATGAACGGCGCCTGGCCGGGGCGGGCCCGCACCACCGACAGGGGCCGGTCGGCCAGCGCGGGCAGCAGCAGCGCGGCGACGGCGTCGAGGTGGTCGAGCAGGGCCCGTTTGGTGACGCCGGCGCCGTCGAAGGCCTCGGCGTCGAGACTGGTGAGCTCCACGCCGTCGCGGACCTCGTCGACCTGCCGGCGCGCCACGGCTCAGCTCCCGATGAACCCGCGCTCGGCCAGCCAGGCCCGCGCGACGTCACGGGGGCTCTGCCCGCCTGCGGAGACCCGGCCGTTGAGCTGCTGCATGGTCTGCTGGTCCAGGGCCGCGGTGATCGGGGCGAACAGGTCGGCGACCTGCGGGGCCCGGTCGAACACGTCGGCCCGGAAGACCGGGACCGCGCTGTAGGTGATGTGGTAGCCGCGGTCGTCGGTGAGGACCTTCAGGCCCAGCGCCGGGATGCGGCCGTCGGTGGCGGCGACCTCGCCGAACAGGCAGACGCCGTCGGCGGTGGACTGGAAGATCAGACCCTGTTCGAGGGTCTCGCGGCGGTCGCGGGGGAGCTCGAAGCCGTAGGCGCGCTGGAGCCCGGCGAGGCCGTCGGCGCGGGAGGCGTACTCGGTCTCGACGCAGACGTCGCCGGGCTGACCGGAGCGGACGTAGGCGGCCATGTCGCCGATCGTGTTCAGGTTCAGCCGCGCCGCGGTCGCCCCGTCGACGACGAAGGAGTACGTGTTGTCGAACCCCGCGCGGTCCAGCCACACCACGCCGTTCTGCGCGCGGTCGCGGGTGCGCAGCTCGGCGAGGACCTGGTCGTCGGGGAGGGGACGGGTCTCGCGCAGGTACGACGCCCACGCCGTGCCGGTGTACTCCCAGTAGGTCGAGATGTCCCCGGACAGCAGCGCCTGCCGGGTCACGTCGGAGCCCCCGACGTTGCACCGGTCGGTCACCGACGCCCCGGCGGACTCCAGCGCCGCGATCGAGATCTGGCAGAGGATCTGCTGCTCGTCGAAGTTCTTCGACCCGACGACGTAGGTCCGGCCGGACAGGTCGACGCGCGGGGCGAGCGACCCGGCGGAGGCCCGCGGCCCGCCTCCGGCGAGCCCGGTGCAGCCGCCCGCCAGCAGCGCGACGGCGAGCAGGGCCGGGACCAGCGTCCGCAGCCTGCGGCCGGGGAAGGGGCTCACGGGATCGTCCTGGTTCGCGGGGATGGGTGGTCCGGCCAGCCGACCACGATCCGTCCGTCGGCGCAACGCCCACGCACACACGGTGATCGACCCGGAACACACCGCGTCCCCGCACCCGGTGGAGCCGGGGCGGGGACGCGGTGGGTGTACCGGGACACCTCAGCCGATGAAGCCCTTCTGGGTCAGCCACTCACGGGCGACGTCGCGCTCGTTCTGGCCGAAGGAGGACACCTTGCCGTTCAGGTCGAGGATGGTGTTGTAGTCCAGGGCCTGGGCGATCGGCGCCAGCACCTGCCGGACGGCGGGGTTGGCGTTGTAGACGTCGGCCCGGATGGTCGGCGCCGCGTTGTAGGTGACGTGGTAGCGCTTGTCGTCGTCGAGGACCTTGAGCTTCAGGCCGGGGATGCGGCCGTCGGTGGTGAAGACCTCGCCGAACAGGCACTTGTTGTCGGCGGTCGCCTGGTAGATCACGCCGGTGGCGAGGACCTGCGGGTTCTGGGCGGTGAAGCCGTAGGTCTGCTCCAGGCCGCGCAGGCCGTCGTCACGCGAGTTGTACTCGGTCTCCACGCACATCGAGCCGGCCGGCGCCTTGCCCGCCTTGATGTAGTCCGCCATCTGCGACAGCGTCGTGATGCCGAGCTCCTGCGACTTCGCCTCGGTCATGGCGAAGGCGTAGGTGTTGTTGAAGTTGGCCTTGTCCAGCCACTGGATCTTGTTCTGCTCCAGGTCGCGCTGGGCGACGAGGTTGTAGAGCTCGTTGTCGTCGGTGATCCGGCGGGTCTCCTTGAAGAAGGACGCCCAGGCGGTACCGGTGTACTCCCAGTAGATGTTGATGTCCCCGGCCAGCAGTGCCTGGCGGGTGACGTCGGTGCCACCGGTGTTGCAGCGGTCGGTGACGCTGCCGCCTGCCGACTCGAGGGCGGCGACGGTGATCTGGCAGAGCACCAGCTGCTCGTCGAAGTTCTTGCCACCGACGACGTAGTTCTGTCCGCTCAGGTTGCCGGCCTGGGCCAGGGAACCGCCCGAGGCCGAGGGGCCGCTGCCGCTCAGGCCGCCACAGCCCGCCAGGGCGAGCGCCGCCGCGGCGGCCATCGCCGTCAGGGCGAGACGCCGGGATCGTCCGAACTTCACGTGTCCTCCAGGGAATGCGGTACTGCGGGGATTCGGGGGCGAGCGGGGGCCCGCGTCAGCCGGCGTTGCGGCGGACGGCGTACTCGGCGAGACCGGCGAGCCAGTCCACGATGAGGGCCAGCGCGGCGACGATGGTCGCCGCGACGAGGGTTCCGGTGGGGCGGCCGAGCTCGAGCATCCCCTTGATCGGCTCGCCGAGACCGCCGGCGCCGACGTAGGTGGCCAGGGCCGCGGTGCCGACGTTCAGGACGAGCGCGACGCGGACACCGGCGACCATGACCGGCGTCGCCAGCGGCAGCTCGACGCGCAGCAGCGTCTGCCGCGCCGACATCCCGATGCCGCGGGAGGCCTCGATCAGCGCCTTGTCGACCTGCTGGAGACCGACGACGGTGTTGGTGAGCACCGGCAGCAGCGCGGCCAGCGCGAGCGCGACGACGGCCGTCGGCAGGCCGAGACCGAGCGGGGAGAACGCGAGCAGCACGATCACACCGAACGCGGGCAGCGCCTGCATGAACCCGGTGAAGGCCAGGATCGGACGCTGGATGCGACGCGCGGACGGGCGGCTGATCGCGATGCCGGCCGGGATCGCCACGATGATCACGACGAGGGTGGACAGCCCGGTCAGGATCAGGTGCTCGCCGAGCCGCTGCCCGAGCGAGGACGCGTTGATGACCGAGGCCTCGACGTCGTCGAGCCCCCGGGACGCGGCGTAGATCAGGACCAGCACCACGCCGGCGACGGCGATGAGCGGGTTGACGATGAGCGACCGGTCCAGCCGCCGCGTCCTGCGGACGACCGGCTCGGCCGAGGGCGACCCGGACGGCGCGGCTCCGCCGGTCTCCTCGGTGGCGGGGGCGCTCACGAACCGGCCTTGGTCTTGAGGCCCTCGACCAGGTCGCGCCACCAGAGCGCGCCCTGCAGCTTCTGCTGCTCGTCGACCACACCGACCAGCTCGGTCTGGGAGTCGAGCATGACGTCGACGGCGTCGTAGACGGTGCCGGTGCGCGGGACCGTCACCAGCTTCGGCAGGTCGGCGGTGCCCGGCAGGTAGGCCCAGCGCACCGGGCGGCCCTCGGCGTCGGCCTCGTAGGTGGGGGAGCCGTTGCGGGCGGCGGTCCCGTCGAGGTCGACCGACTGCAGCTCCAGGCGGGACAGCTCCAGCAGCGACAGCCGTCGGACCGCGGCGCCGGCGCCGACGAACTCGGCGACGAAGTCGTTGGCCGGGTGGGTCAGGATCATGTCGGGGGTGTCGTACTGCTGCAGCGTGCCGCCGGGCCCGAACACCGCGATCCGGTCGCCGAGCTTGACCGCCTCGGTGAGGTCGTGGGTGACGAAGCAGATGGTCTTGGCGATCTGCTGCTGCAGCTCCAGGAACTCGTCCTGGATGCGCTCGCGGGTGATCGGGTCGATCGCGCCGAACGGCTCGTCCATCAGCATCACCGACGGGTCCGCGGCGAGCCCGCGGGCGACGCCGACGCGCTGCTGCTGGCCGCCGGAGAGCTGGCGGGGGTAGCGGTCGCGGTACATCTTCGGCTCGAGCCCGACCAGGTGGAGCAGCTCGTCGACCCGGGCGGTGATCCGGTTGCGGTCCCAGCCGAGGATCCGCGGGACGACGGCGATGTTGTCGCCGATCGTGAAGTGCGGGAACAGGCCGACCTGCTGGATGACGTAGCCGATGCGGCGGCGCAGCTCGTCGGCGTTGACGTCGGTGACGTCGTCGCCGTCGAGCAGGATGCGGCCGGTGCTGGGCTCGATGAGCCGGTTCATCATCTTCAGCGTGGTCGTCTTGCCGCAGCCGGACGGCCCGATGAACATCGAGATGGTGCCCTCGGGCACGTGCAGGTCGAGCTCCTGCACGGCCGGGGTGGTGGACTTCGGATAGGTCTTGCTGATGCCTTCGAGAGCGATCATCGGCTTGCCGGAATCAGACACGGATCCCCCTCGGGGTGGTGAAACGCTGCACGATCCAGAAGACGACCTCGTAGACCGCAGCCACGACGAGGCAGCCGAGCGTGGCCGCCAGAACCTGGTTGAACGAGTTGACCGATCCCAGCCGTTGCAGGCCGAGGAAGAGCGAGGAGCCGAAGCCCGGGCCGTTGATGGCGCCGGCGACGACCGCGATACCGATGATGATCAGGACGGCGACCCGGATGCCGGAGAGGATCACCGGCCAGGCCAGCGGCAGCTGGATGGTGAACATCCGCCGGACCGAGCCCATCCCCATCCCGCGGGCGGACTCGAGGACGGCGTCGTCGACCGAGGAGAGCCCGGCCACGACGTTACGCAGCACCGGGTAGATCGCGTAGATCGTCAGCGCCGTCAGCGACGGCGTGACGCCGAGCCCGAGGATCGGCTGCAGCAGACCGAACAGCGCCAGCGACGGGATCGTCAGCGCCGCGGAGAACACGATCAGCAACGCCTCGCGGGAGCCCGCCCGGACCGGCCGGCTCCACGAGTCGGGAGTCAGCCGATTGGTGTGCAGCAGGGTGCCCGCCACCAACGAGATCACGACCGCGATTCCGACCGAGATCGCGACCAGCAGGAAATGCTGCTGGCCGTAGAACACCAACTGGTTCAGCTGGGTGCCGACATAGGTGAAGAAATCCACCGTGCTCCTTCCGCCCGGGGTCCGTGCCCGCCGCTCGGGGCAGGAGCACGGTCCTTCCGCACCACTCGTCGTCGGGTCCGTTCGGCGTTACACCCACCCGAACGACGTGACCGGGAGTTCGCGTACGCCCACCGGTGTGGTGGGCGCGACCTGCGGTCTCCCGCTCGCCGGACGGAGCCTAGCCGCAGAACGGTGGCCCCGGTAAGCCGAACGGACCGTTCCGCGACGATGGCGTAGCCATTCCGGAAACGTTTCGTACGCCCGTTGTCGCAGGTGAGGATGGGCGACAACGCCGTTCCCGCAACCGTCCCGGAAAACGGCGGATACGCAATCGTGACCTTCTGCGCCGGTTTCGTCGCATCCCGGCCATGGTCCGGACCTACCCAGGGTGAGCCGCCCGGAGCACGCGGTTACGGCGGGCAGACCACGGGCTGGGAGGGCGCCCGGCCGGTCAGCAGCGCCCGGTCGACGACGTCGGTGACGCACGGGGTGCGCGGGTAGGCCCCGGTCCCGCTGCCCTGCCAGCGCACCAGCCGCCCCGTCGCGAGCTGCTGGGCGGTCCGCTCGGCACCGCTCTGCGGCGACCGCGGGTCCTGCGCGGTCCCGATCACGACGACCGGGGGCGGGGGAGCGCCCCGCGGCGCCGCCGGGACGACCGGCCCGCCCGACGGCCACGGCCCGCAGGCCACGAGCTCCTGCGCCGCCGCGACCCCGAACAGCGGGAAGCGCTGCTCCCACTGCCCGGCCAGGTCCGCGGCCTCGCCCGGGGTGACCCGCACCCGGCTGTCGTTGCAGCGGGTGGCCAGGGTGGCGTCGAAACGGCCCTGCGGACCCCCGAGCGGGGCGAGGATGCGGACCAGTCCCGCCGGGTCGCCGTCGCCGGCCGCGACCAGCGCGGACTGCAGCTCCGGCCAGCGCGCGGGCTGGGACATGACCGACCGGACCGCGCGCAGCGTCGCGCCCGCGGTGACCGCGTCGCCGTCGCCGACGGGCAGCGCGGTGCGGGACAGGCGGAACACGAGCTCGTCGACGTAGCCGCGCGGGTCGGGACCCAGCGGGCAGGTCGGCGACGCGGTGCAGGCCCCGGCGAAGGCATCGAAGGCCTTCTCCGCCGCCGCGGTCGTGGTCTCGGTCCGGGCCGGCTCGTCGAGGGTGGGGTCACCGGGCCCGTCGAGCACGACCCGCCCGACGGAGCCCGGGTGGGCGCCGATCCAGGCGGCCGCCGCGTCGGCACCGTCGCCGACGGCGAGCAGGTCCAGCCGGGCCGCGCCCAGCACGGACCGCAGCGACTCCAGGTCGTCGGCTCCGCTCGCGGCGCGGTAGCTGGTCACCGTGCCCGACAGCAGCAGGTTGCAGTCCTGCACGACCTCGCGGGCCCGCTCCAGCAGCGCCGTCATGGCGGCCTCGTCGCGGCGGTCCGGTCCGGCGTCGAGCAGGGCGGCGCGGGCGTCGACCGGGGCGCAGTCGAGCAGGTCCTCCCCGGCGCCGCGGCGGTCCACGCCGATCACCTGGTAGCGGTCGAGGACGGCGGCGGGGAGCCGGGCGGCGAGGCTCACCGCCGCCCGTGCGGACCCGTCGGTGCCGGTGTCACCCAGCACGACCAGCGCCGGGCGCCCGTCCGCCGCGCCGGGTGTCGTGACCCGGGTCAGGCCGAGCCGGGCCGGGCCCAGCTCGGGACGGTCCCGGTCGGCGGGCACGGTCAGCCGGGCGCAGCCGACGGACAGCACGCGCCCGGCGGGCAGCGGGGTGCCCGCCGTGGTCAGCGCCGCGGCCGTGTCGGCGGTGCAGTCGGTGAACCCGGTGGTGCGGACCGGGTCGGAGTCGGGCAGCAGGTCAGGGTCGGCGGGCGGGCCCGCGGCCGACGTCGGGGGCGCGGCGGGCAGCTGTTCGCCCCGCACCGCCACCGGCGGTCGCTGCGACGGCCCGACCGCACACCCGGCGAGCAGCAGTACGGCGAGCAGCAGGACCCCGAGCACACTCCACCGCCGCACGAGCACCGATCATGCCCGTACCGGGGTGTGGCCGCGGTGAGCGCCCGCACCCCCTACCGGGCGGTCCAGCCGCCGTCCTGGGACAGCGACGTGCCGGTGATCGACGCCGACGCCGGCCCCCACAGCAGCGCGGCCAGCTCCGCGGTCTCGGCGGGCTCGATCAGCCGCTTCACCGCCACCGGGGTGAGCATGATCTTCGTGACGACCTCGTCCTCGGAGATCCCGTGCGTGCGGGCCTGGTCGGCGATCTGCGCCTCGACCAGCGGCGTGCGCACGTAGGCGGGGTTGATGCAGTTGCTGGTCACGCCGTGCTCGGCGCCCTCCAGTGCGGTGACCTTCGACAGGCCCTCCAGGCCGTGCTTGGCCGAGACGTAGGCGGACTTGTACGGCGAGGCCCGCAGGCCGTGCGCGGACGAGATGTTCACGACCCGCCCCCAGCCACGGGCGTACATGTGCGGCAGCGACCGGCGGATCAGCCGGAACGGCGACTCCAGCATCAGGCGCAGGATGTTCGAGAACATCTCCGGGTCGAACTCCTCCAGCCGCGAGACGTGCTGGCGGCCGGCGTTGTTGACCAGGATGTCGACGTCGGTGGGCAGCTGCTCCACGGCGTCGAGGTCGGACAGGTCGCAGCCCAGCGGCGTGACCAGGTCGCTCTGGGCGGCCAGTGGGGCCACCCGGTCCTCGGCGAGGTCCACCGCGTACACCCTCGCCCCGTCGGCGACGAGCCTGCGGGCCACGGCGGCCCCGATCCCGCTGCCCGCCCCGGTGACGAGGGCCGTCCTGCCGTCCAGCACTGCGCTCATGCCGACGACCGTACGGTCGTCGACCGGTCCGGCTCCTGTGAGCCGGGTCACGGACCCGGCCGGTGGGTCAGGAGACCCGCGGGCGGTCGTCGCGGCGGGCCGCGTCCAGCTCCAGGCGCACCGCGACGGGCAGGTCCGCCATGCCCAGCGCGTCGCGGATCCCGGGCAGGATCTCGGCGTCGAGGCGGCGGCAGATCTCGCTGACCTCCCCGTCGGCGACGTCCTCGCCGACCCACACGGTGGCGCGCACCGCGGGCGCGGAGGTGCTGCCGACCATCCGGGCGCGGGCCCGGGTCACCCCGGGCAGTGTGGCGGCCCCGTCGGCGACGGCGTCGGCCGCGGCGGAGGCGCCGATCCGGATCTCGGTGTCCGGGCCGCCGTCCAGGACCAGGTCCGGCCGGCTCTCCGGGCGCAGCGACCGCGCGGTCCACCAGACCCCGAGCAGCACCAGCACGAGACCGGCCAGGATCGCGACCAGGCGGGCGGCGGTGCCGTTGGCCAGCAGGAACTGCTCGACCACCGGGTCGAGCAGCGGGCGCTGCGGGCGGCCCCGCCCGAAGACCCCGGTCACCAGCAGCACGGTGAGCACGCCGACGGCGAGCAGCACCACGCCGAGCAGGACGAGCCCGCCGCGGGCGCCGCCCGCGGAGCGGTACTGGGCGCGCCGCGCGGTCCGGGCGGCGCGGCGCGGGTTCGGGCCGGAGGTCCCCGGCGTGCTCCCCGTCGAGGTCACGGCGTCGGCCATCACTGCACTCCCTTCGAGCCCGGCTGCTCCGGGGTGGCACGCACGGTCAGGCGCGGGCGCCGCGCGAGGGGCAGCGCGTCGAGGACGCCGGAGGCGGCACCGCGGGCCGCCTCGCGCAGCGCGTCGGTGTCGCCGCGGCCACGGGCGTTCACCACGACCGACCGGGCCGACGCGGTCACCGACGCCGCGGTGACCGGGTCCGCGGCCCGGACCCGGGTGCCGACGAGCCGGGCCAGCACCCGCGGCGCGGTGGCGACGGTGAGCCCGGGCGACGGCGCGTCGAGGGCGACGTCGTGGCGGCGGGCGAGCAGCCCGACGAGCAGGAGCGCGGCCCCGGCGACGATCACCCCCACGGCGATCCAGAGCACCGGCTGGGCGGTCCACAGGGTGTTCTGGACGGTGGTGCGCCAGTCCCGCCAGGGGACGAGCAGCCCGGCGCCGGAGACCCGGCCGATCCAGGCGGCCACCACCTCGACGACGACGAGCGCGCCGATCGCGGCCACCACCAGGCTCAGCAGCGGCGCGAGAACGCGGAGCAGGACACGCACGGGCCCGGCCTCCCTCTTCCGACTCGTTCAGGATCCGACGGTTCTACTGCACGCGCGGGGAGTCCGGGCGCGGCCGGGCGTCCTCCGGCCGGAGGGCCTCGACCTCGACGGTCAGGCCGCGCAGCCGGTGCCCGGTGGTGCGACGGAGGTCGGCGTCGATCCGCTCCCGGACGTCGGCGACGGCGGCCCGCACCGACCCGGGGTGGGCCAGGGTGAGCCGCAGCCGGACGTCGACCTCACCGGCGTCGCCGGTCGCGGCGCCGACGGCGGCCCCGACCGTGCCCCGTGCCGGACCGGGCCGGCGGGTCACCCGTGCGGTCGGCCCGGACTCGCCGACGTCGAGCCCGGCGACCCGCCGGGCGCGGTGCCGGGTGGCCGGGGCGGTGTCCGCGGCGTACTCGACGATCTTGCGCAGCACCGCCGGGTCGATCTCCAGGACACCGCGCTCGGCGGGGTCGGGGAGGGTGCTCACCGGTCGCGGCCCCGGCCGAGGCCGGACAGGTCCAGCTCGCCGTCGAGGAGGCGGCCGACGACCAGGCCGATGATGCCGAGCACCAGGGTGATGACGAAGGCGAGGAAGCCGCCGGTGGCACCGGCGACTCCCAGCAGGAGGCCTGCGAGCAGGCCGGTCTGGGTGGCGTTCATGGGATGTCCTCTCCGGGACGGGTGGAGCGGTGGGTGTGCCGGCCGGGCCGGTCGACCCGGGGGTGCGTGCGACGTCGGACGGTGCGGATCAGGGCCACCAGGACCCGGGTCGGCAGCGGCAGGTCGGGCACGATCTCGATCGGCGCGTCGTAGCGGCGGTCGTCCGGGTCGGGCGTCCGGCCGGCGTCCCGCCCGGACGCCATCGCGCGGAAGCGGGCCAGCCCGGCGCGGAAGACCTCGGGGTCACCGCCGCGGTCGGGGTGGTGGGTACGGACGAACGAGCGGTAGGCCGACCGCTGCGCGGGGGTCAGGCCCCCGTGCCCGCCGGGATCCGGCTCGTCCATCCCGTACCCACCTCCACCTCAGGGGACCTCCACGTCCGCGACCGTCACGTCGACGGGGGCCCCGTCGACCAACGGCGCGAGGGATGCCCGCAGCGCCGCGACGGTAGCCGGGATCGGCCGGTCCAGACGCAGCACCACCCCGATCTCGACCGGTTCGTCGGTACGGCCGACGAGCACGCCGACCAGCCGCCGCCCGGACAGCCAGGTCGCGACGGTCCCGAAGGCGCCGCCGTCGAGCCGCACCACCGACGGGTGCGCGACGACGGCCTCGGCGACCAGCTCGGCCAGCGCGGCCGGTGCCGGTTCCCGGCGCCGCTGCGCGGCGACCTCCGCCGCACCGGGCGGACCGGTGACGACGGCGGCGGGGGACCGGGCGCCGGGCGGGGTCGGCTCGGGCACCGTCACTCCACGACGCGGCCGGTCGGGGCGGGAGCCACCGGGGCCTCGTCGCGGTTGTCGTCCTCGCCGGCCAGGTGGATGTCGTTCACCGAGATGTTGACCTCGATGACCTCCAGCCCGGTCATCCGCTCGACGGCGCCGACGACGTTGCGGCGGACCGCGGAGGCCAGGTCGGCGATGGCGACGCCGTACTCGACGACGACGTCCAGGTCGACCGCGGCCTGCTTCTCGCCGACCTCGACGGCCACACCCGCGACGGTGGACGCGCCGCTGGTGCCGCCGCCGGGGATGCGCTCGCGCAGCGCACCGAAGGCGCGGGACGCGCCGGAGCCCATCGAGTACACGCCGGAGACCTCGCGCGCGGCGATGCCGGCGATCTTCTGGACGACGGACGCGGCGATGGTGGTGCGGCCCTGGCCGGTGCCGTCGGCGAGGCGTCCCGCGGGGGCCGCGCCCGGGGTGGTGGCCGGGGTGGTGGTCGGGGTGCCGGAGGTCATCGGTGCTCCTCTCACGGGCCGGCCCCGGGTGGGGGCCCGCCGCGGTGCGTGTGGTGTCCCCCGTGGGATGCCCGTCCGTGGCCCTCCCTCACGGTGGTTCACTCGTTCGGCGGAGCCGGGGTCCCGGGGGCGGCGCGGACGTAGTGCAGCAGCAGGGTCCCGTCGGCGGCCGCCTCGTGGCCTGCCAGGTGCAGCGCGCGCGGTACGGGCAGGGACCGCGGCCCGGTCGCGATCCGTCCCTCCGGGCCCCCGACCAGCACCGGGACCAGGGTGAGACGCAGCTCGTCGACGACGTCGGCCCCGACCAGCGCGCCGAGCAGGGTCGGCCCGCCCTCGCACAGCACGGAGGTGTGGCCGCGGCGGGCGAGCGCGGCGAGCAGCGCGGCGGGGGAGAGGTCGTCGAGCAGCACGACCTCGGCCCCCGCGGCGCCCAGCGCGGCGCGCCGGTCCGCGGGGGCGGCGGCCGTGGTCAGCACGACCGGCGCCGTGACGGTGTCGGTGAACAGCCGCGCACCCGGGTCCAGCCCGGCCGACCCGCTCACGACGACGACCGGCGGGGGCGGCCCGGGCGGCCGCCCGTCCGGCCCGGGACGGCGTGGCCGGACGCCCCGGTAGTCCTCGTCCCGCGCGGTGCCCGCCCCGACGAGAACGCAGTCGGCCGACCGTCGCAGGGCGCGGAACAGGTCGCGGTCGGCCGGGGTGGACAGGCCGCCGGACCCCGCTCCGCCCGCCGTCACGGCCCCGTCGGCGGAGCTGACCATGACCGCGGTGACCCGCGGTCGGACGGGCGGGGGACCGGACGCGGAGGGCTCGACGGGCACCGCCCGAGCATCCCGCCGCGCGGGCGACGTGACGCACGGGGGTGTTCTGTCGTAGGGCAGCCTCACTTATGGTGAGCGGAGCCGCACCGGACGGGTGGGGCCATCCGGTCGAGCAGGGGGCCACGAGCAAGGTGAACGCGATCCGCGTCCGACCACCGTCGGTGGAACAGCCGTCGCCCCCTCGGCGGTCGCTCCGGCGCAGGCGGCTGCTCGGCCTCGCCGCGCTGACCACGGCGCTGCTGCTCGCGGTACTCGCCAGCATCGCGATCGGGACCAAGGTCATCCCGGTGAACGAGGTGTTCTCCGCGCTGGTCGCCCCGACCGGCAGCGAGAACGACGTGGTCATCCGTTCCCTGCGGATCCCGCGCACCCTGCTCGGGGTACTGGTCGGGATCGCGCTCGGCCTGGCCGGCGCGCTCGTGCAGGGCTTCACCCGCAACCCGCTCGGCGATCCCGGCCTGCTGGGCGTCAACGCGGGTGCGGCGTTCTTCGTCGTCATCGGCATCTACGTCTTCGGTGTCAGCACGCTGTTCGGCTACGTCTGGTTCGCCTTCGCCGGGGCGCTGGTCGCCAGCGTCGTGGTGTTCGTGATCGGCACCCGGGCACCCGGCGGCGCCACCCCGGTGTCGCTGGCCCTCGCCGGTGCCGCCGTCAGCTTCCTGCTGCAGGCGGGCACGTCCTCGGTGGTGCTGCTCGACGAGACCAGCCTCGACGCCTACCGGTTCTGGGTGGTCGGATCGCTCGCCGGGCGCGACGCCGCGGTCGGCGGCCAGGTGGTGTGGTTCATCCTCGCGGGCACGGCGCTGGCGCTGGCCAGCGCGCCCGCCCTCAACGCGCTCTCCCTCGGCGACGACGTCGCCACCTCGCTGGGGCACTCGGTCCGCCGGACCCGGGTCGTCGGCGTCGTCGCGATCACGCTGCTCGCGGGGGCGGCCACCGCCGCCTGCGGGCCGATCGTGTTCCTCGGACTGATCGTGCCGCACGTCGTGCGGGTGTTCACCGGGCCCGACCACCGCTGGCTGCTGCCCGCCTCCGGGCTCGCCGGGGCGGTGCTGCTGCTGCTCGCCGACGTCGTCGGACGGGTGGTGGCCCGCCCCGGTGAGCTGCAGGTCGGCATCGTGGTCGCGCTGATCGGCGGGCCGTTCTTCATCGCGCTCGTGCGCCGTCGCAAGCTGGGGGCCGTGTGAGCACCGTGACCGAACCCGGCCCGCCGAGCACGGTGGCCGTCCCCGGCCGCCGCGCCGTCCGCGCGGGCCGCTTCTCCGGCGTGCTGCGCGTCCGCACCGCGGTCGTGCTGCTCGCCTGTGCCGTCGCGCTGGTGCTCGCCGCCGCGGTCAACATGGGCCGCGGCGACTACCCGATCGCGATCACCGACGTGCTGGCGACGCTGTTCGGCGGTGGCGACGCCGGTCAGCAGCTCGTCGTGCTCGAGCTGCGGCTCCCGCGCACCCTGGTCGGTGCGCTGGTCGGCGGCGCGCTCGCCGTCTCCGGCGCGATCCTGCAGTCGGTCGCCCGCAACCCCCTCGCGAGCCCGGACATCATCGGTGTCCAGTGGGGCGCCAGCGCGGCGGCGGTGTTCGTCATCGTGCTCGGGGGCGGCGTGGCCGGGGTCGGCGGCGCCTTCGCCTCCCTCGGCATCCCGCTCGCCGCCCTGATCGGCGGGCTCGTGTCGTCGGTCGCGGTGTACGTCCTGGCCTGGCGCAAGGGCATCCAGGGCTTCCGGCTCGTGCTGATCGGCATCGGCATCCAGGCCGTGCTCGTCGCCGCGGTGCAGTGGCTGCTGACCGTCGCCCAGATCTACCAGGCCGCCCAGGCCCAGGTCTGGCTCAACGGCAGCCTGAACGCGCGCAGCTGGAACGAGGTCGTCCCGCTGTCGATCTCCATGCTGGTGCTCGTGCCCGCGGCGCTGGCCCTGGTGCACCTGCTCGGCGCCCTGCGCTTCGACGACGACACCGCCCGCGGCCTCGGCGTGCGGGTGAACGGCGCCCGCACCGCGCTGCTGCTCGTCTCCGTCGGGCTCGCCTCGGTCGCGACCGCGGCCGCCGGCCCGATCGCCTTCATCGCGCTGGTCACCCCGCAGATCGCGCGCCGGCTCTGCCGGGTCGGGACCCCGCCGATCGGGGTCTCGCTCGTGCTGGGCGCGGCACTGACCGTGCTGTCCGACCTGATCGCCCGCACCGCACTGGGGTCGGTCGAGCTCCCGGTCGGCATCGTGACCGCGGTGCTCGGCGCCCCGTTCCTGCTGTACCTGCTCGCCCGCACCCGCCAGGAGGCCCGTCGATGAGCACCGTCGAGGACATCAGCGTCGCGGAGGCCACCACCTCCCGGACGACGACGGCGGGCGACCCCGTCCGTCCCGGTGTGGTCCGGCTGTCGGCCGAGCAGGTCACGCTCGGCTACGGCGACCGCACCATCGTCGACGGGCTCGACCTGGAGGTGCTGCCCGGCGCGGTCACCACCGTCATCGGCCCGAACGGCTGCGGCAAGTCCACCGTGCTGCGCGCGCTGGGGCGGCTGCTGCCCGCCCGGACCGGTCAGGTGCTGCTCGACGGCAAGCGGATCGACCGCACCCCGACCAAGGAGGTCGCCCGGGTCCTGGGGATCCTGCCGCAGTCGCCGCTGGCGCCCGAGGGGCTGACCGTCGGCGACCTCGTCGCCCGCGGGCGGCACCCGCACCAGGCCTGGTACCGGCAGTGGTCCTCGGACGACGAGCGCGCCGTCGCCGAGGCGCTGACCTGGACGGGCCTGTCCGATCTCGCCGAGCGCCCGGTCGACGAGCTGTCCGGCGGCCAGCGCCAGCGGGCCTGGATCTCGATGGCCCTGGCTCAGGAGACCGACCTGCTGCTGCTCGACGAGCCGACCACCTTCCTCGACCTGGCCCACCAGGTCGACGTGCTGGAGCTGGTGCGGCGGCTGCAGTCCGAGGCGGGCCGCACCGTGGTCATGGTGCTGCACGACCTCAACCTGGCCGCCCGCTACGCCGACCGGCTCGTCGCGATGAAGGACGGCCGGATCGTCGCGGCGGGGTCGCCCTCCGAGGTCGTCACCGAGGAGCTGCTGGCCGACGTGTTCGGGCTGCGCGCCCGGGTGCTGCCCGACCCGGTGACCGGCACCCCGCTGGTCGTGCCGGACGCGGGTCCGTCGCTGCGCGCCCCGGAGCCGATCGCCGAGGCATGATCTCCGGCGTGACCTCCGGCGACCGACCGCCCTTCCTCGCCACCCGCGCGGTGCACGCGGGCAACGACGTCGATCCCGGCACCGGCGCGATCCGGCGACCGATCGTCGCGGCCAACTCCTACGCGCTGCCCGAGGACCCCTCCGAGCTGGACTGGTCGGGCACCGCGACCCGGCTCTACACCCGCAACGGCGGGGCGAACCAGGGCTGGCTGGAGGACAAGCTCGTCGCCCTGGAGGACCCGCACGGGGTGTCCCCGGGCGGCTGCGCGGCGGTCGCGCTCGCCTCGGGGGTCGCGGCGCTGCACGCGGTGTTCTTCACGTTCCTGCGCTCCGGTGACCACGTCGTCAGCTCCGACGTCACCTACGTCGCCACCCACCGGCTGCTGACCGAGCTGCTGCCCGAGCGGTGGGGGATCACCGCGACGCTGGTCGACTCCAGCGACCCGGAGGCGGTGCGTGCCGCGGTCCGCCCCGAGACCCGGCTGGTGCACGTCGAGACGCCGGCGAACCCGACGACCCGGATCACCGACGTCGACGCCGTCGCCGGCGTCGCACACGAGGCGGGTGCCCTGCTCAGCGTGGACGCCACCTTCGCCACCCCGGTGCTGCAACGGCCGCTGGAGCGGGGCGCGGACCTCGTCGTGCACTCGCTGACCAAGTACGTCAACGGCCACGGCGACGCGATGGGCGGCGCCGTGCTGGGCCGCCGCGAGCTGGTCGAGCGGATCCGCGCCGACGCGATGGTCGACGCCGGGGGAGTGATCAGCCCGTTCAACGCCTGGCTGATCGCCCGCGGCGCGGTGACCCTGCCGATGCGGATGCGCGCGCACTGCGCCGGCGCCCAGCAGGTCGCGGAGTACCTGGAGTCCCGCCCGGAGGTCGCCTACGTCGCCTACCCGGGGCTGGCGTCGCACCCGCAGCACGCGCTCGCGACCCGCACCCTCGACGGCGGGTACGGCGGCATGCTCGCCTTCGCCCTGGACGGGCCGCCGGAGCGGCAGAACCGCTTCGTCGCGGGCCTGCGGGTGATCACCTCGGCGGTGTCGCTGGGCCACGACGAGTCGCTGATCGTGCACGTCGGGGCGGGTGGCGACGGCCGGGCGGCGCACTTCCCACCGGAGTTCCGCCGTCTCGGGCTCCTGCGCCTGTCGGTGGGGCTGGAGGACCCGCGCGATCTCGTCGCCGACATCGCGCGGGCCCTGGACGGTGCGGGAGCTCCCGTCAGCCGATGAGCGACCGGCCGACGATCTCCTTCATGATCTCGTTCGTGCCGCCGTAGATCGCCTGCACGCGGGAGTCCACGAACGCGCGGGCGATCGGGTACTCGAGCATGTAGCCGTAGCCGCCGTGCAGCTGCACGCAGCGGTCGACGACGCGGTTCTGCAGGTCCGAGCACCACCACTTGGCCTTCGCCGCGTCGGGCACCGACAGCTCGCCCTCGCCGTTGTGCTCGGTGATGCAGCGGTCCACGAAGACCCGGGCGATGGAGACCTCGGTGTCCATCTCGGCGAGCTCGAAGCGGGTGTTCTGGAAGTTCGCCACCGGGCGGCCGAAGGCCGTGCGCTCCTTGGTGTACTCCAGCGTCATCCGCACCGCGGCCTCGGCGCCGGCCACCGAGGCGACGGCGATCGACAGCCGCTCCTGGGCGAGGTTCTGCATGAGGTAGATGAAGCCCTGGCCGACCTCGCCGAGCCGGTTCGCGTCGGGCACCCGGACGTCGGTGAAGCTCAGCTCCGCGGTGTCCTGGGCCTTCATGCCGACCTTCTTCAGACGGCGGCCGCGCTCGAACCCCTCCATCCCGCGCTCCACCACGAACAGGGTGAAGCCGAGGTGCTTGGCGTCCGGGTCGGTCTTGGCGACGACGATCACCAGGTCGGCGAGGATGCCGTTGGTGATGAAGGTCTTGGAGCCGTTGAGGATCCAGTCGCCGTTCGCGTCCTGCTTGGCGTTGGTGGCGATGCCCTGCAGGTCCGAGCCGGTGCCGGGCTCGGTCATGGCGATCGCGGTGATCAGCTCACCACTGCAGAACCCGGGCAGCCAGCGCTGCTTCTGCTCGTCGGTGCACAGGCGCAGCAGGTAGGGCTGCACCACGTCGTTGTGCAGCGGGAAGCCGATCCCGCTGGCCCCGGCGGCGACGATCTCCTCGGCCAGGATCGCGTTGTAGCGGAAGTCGTCGACCCCGCCGCCGCCGTACTCCTCGGGCACCGCGGTGCCCAGCAGGCCGGCCGCGCCCGCGGCGGTCCACACCGAGCGGTCGACCTGACCGTTCTCCTCCCACTGCTCGTGGTGCGGGGTGACCTCCTTCGCGATGAAGGTCCGGCACAGGTCCCGGAACGCGTCGTGTTCGTCGTCGAAGATCTCGCGCTGCATGCCCGGCAGTCTCACATACCCGCCGGTAACTCCGGTCGTCCTCACGGGCCGTCGGTGACCCGTGCGTGCCGGTAGGGTGCGGCCGTGGATCTCGTGGACGCCGTCGCCAACGTGTGGGACCGGGCCGTGGTCGGTCACCTCGCCGACCTGCGACGGATGCCGCGCGACGCGGTGGTCGGCTCGCCGCAGGGCATCCTGTTCCGGTACCGCCCGCTGTCCGGTGTGGACCCCTCCGGCGGTGCACCGGTGCTGCTCGTGCCGCCGCTGGGCGCCCCGGACTTCGCCTACGATCTGCGTCGCGGCTGCTCGCTGGTGGAGCACCTGCTGCAGCAGGGCCGGACCGTCTACCTGATCGACTACGGCCCCAAGTCGTTCTCCGACCGGACCCTGGGCATCGAGAGCTGGGTCGACGAGCTGCTGCCCGACACGATCCGCCGGGTCGCCGAGGAGACCGACGACGAGGTGCACCTCGTCGCCTGGTCGCTCGGCGGGATCTTCGCCCTGCTCACCGTCGCCGCCGCGGTGCAGGCGCGCGACCCGCTGCCGGTGCGCTCGGTCGCCGCGATCGGCACCCCGGTCGACATCTCCCGGGTGCCGCTGGTGGCGCCGATCCGGCCGCTCGCGCAGATCACCGGTGGCCGGCTCATCTCCTCGATCTACCGGGGCGTCGGCAGCTTCCCGGCGCCGATGGTGAGCTGGGCGTTCCAGCTGACCGCGGTGGACAAGCTCGTCACCAAGCCGCTGGCGATCGCGTCGCGGATCGACGACCGGGACTGCCTGGCCCAGATCGAGGCCGTCGACCACCTGATGAGCAACATGCACGGCTACCCGGGCCGGGTGTTCGGGCAGATCTTCCACCTGTTGCTGCGCAGCAACGACCTCGCCGACGGCGGACTGCGCCTGGGCGGGCGGGACGTGGAGCTGTCCGACGTCGGGGTGCCGGTGCTCGTCGTCGCCGGGCGGGACGACGTCATCGCCCCGCTGCGGGCGGTGCGCGCCGGCGTGCCGCTGCTGACCGGCAGCCCGGAGGTGCGGTTCACGACCTCACCGGGCGGGCACCTGGGCGTGCTGACCGGGCGCCGGGCCCGGGACACGACCTGGCCCGAGCTCGACCGGGCCCTGGCCGACTGGGACGCCGCCGCGGACACCCCCGACGTCGCCGACGGCCCGGCCGCCGCCGGGGCCTGACCGGGGCCGGTCCGACCCCTGCCGCCCCTGCCGCCTGGGCGGCCCGGTCCGCGCGGTGATCCGGGGTGCGCGCGGTGATCCGGGGTGCGCGCGGTGATCCGGGGTGCGCGCGGTGATCCGGGGTGCGCGCGGTGATCCGGGGTGCGCGCGGTGATCCGGGGTGCGCGCGGTGATCCGGGGTGCGCGCGGTGATCCGGGGTGCGCGCGGTGATCCGGGGTGCGCGCGGTGATCCGCGTTCCGCGTGCGTCCGGACGCGCGCGCCCCGCGGATCAGCGCGCGGATTCGTGATCACCACCGTCCGGAGGTGGCGGGACGGGACGGTGGGGGAGGGTTGACCGGTCATGTCTCTAAGTGATTTAGTCACTTTATGACCGCAGGGGAGACGCTGTCGGAGCGCCTGGCCGACGACATCATGGACATCATCCGGACCGGGAACCTCGGCCCGGGGGACCAGCTCGCGTCCTCCCGCGACCTGGCGCGGCGGTTCGAGGTCACCACCCCGACCGTCCGCGAGGCGCTGCGACGCCTGGAGGCCACCGGGGCCGTCGAGTTCCGGCACGGCTCGGGCACCTACGTCGGCGCCGGGGTCGGGCGGCGGCTGCTCGCCAACCCGCACCGGCCGTCCCGGACCCCCGACGGCGTGCACGAGCTCATCCGCGCCCGGCTCGTCCTGGAGCCGCCGATCGCGGCTGCCGCGGCCCGGGAGCGCGACCCCGCCGGGCTCGCGCTGCTCTCGGAGAGCGTCACCAACGCCCTGCACCCGCCGGTCGGCGATCTCCGCCCGGCGGTGCACTTCCACGTCGCACTGGCCGCGACCAGCGGCAACGCGCTGCTCCGGGAGACGGTGGAGGCGCTGCTGCACATCCGGGCGCGCGACCAGGTCGAGATCCGGCACCGCTACGACGACCGCGAGCGCGACCACGCCGAGCACGTCGCGCTGCTCGAGGCCGTCCGTGGGGGCGACCCGGACCTGGCGGAGCGGCTCTGCCGCGAGCACCTCGCCTCGATCGCCGCGGCGGTGGGCGCGTGAGCACGCGGCGCCTGGGGGAGATGACGACGGTCGAGGCCGCGGCCGCCGTCTTCGACAGCCCGGTGGTGCTGCTGCCGGCCGGGGCCTTCGAACAGCACGGGCCGGGGCTGCCGCTCGCGACGGACCTGATCCGTGCCGAGGCGGTCTGCGACCGCGTCGCCGAGGCACTGGGCGGCACCGCGGTCGTCGGACCGTCGTTGCCGGTCGGGGTGTCGCCGCACCACCTGGCCTTCGCCGGCACGGTCAGCCTGACCACCACGACGTTCGCCACGCTCGTGCGCGAGTACGTCGACGGCCTGTACCGGCACGGCTGGCGCCGGATCTGCGTGGTCACGGGGCACGGCGGGAACGACGCCACCCTCGCGACGGTCGCGCAGGACCTCCTCGCGGCCCGTCCGGACCTGCAGTTCGCCTGGAGCCCGCTCACCACGCTGGCCGCCGACGTCGTCGCCGCGGCCGGGCCGCCCGAGGTCAGCGGGCACAGCGGGCAGGCCGAGACGGCGCAGATGCTCGCCGTCGCGCCGCACCTGGTGCACACCGACCGGCTCGCGGCCGGGACCACCCGGTTCGCCGAGCTCGACGCCTTCGGCGCACTGGCCCGGCGGCGCGGTGGTCCGACGCTCACCGCGCCCTACGACCGCCTGTCCGGCAACGGGGTCCTCGGCGACCCCCGCCGGGCCGATCCGGAGCACGGGGAGGCGATCGTCGCCGCGATCGTCGACCGGATCACCGACTTCGTCACGGCCTGGCTCACGGCCTGACGCCCCTCCGACCCGCACGGACCCACAGCACTCCCGCGGTGGCGCCACCCGGCGCCCCCGTCGCACGACCCTGCCCGCGACCCGGGCGGGGCCACAGCACCGGCCGTCGACGACGCCGTCCGAAGGGAACCCCATGTCCGCACCGAGACCGTCCGCAGCGACACCGTCCGTTCCGGGACGCCCGACCGGGGGCGCGACGCGACGTGGCGGGGGACGCCGCCTGCGTGCCGTGGCGGCGGCCTGCCTGGCCGCGGCCGCCCTGACCACCGGCGCCGCCGTCGCCCCGACACCGTCCGACGCCGCCGTGGTCCCGACCGCATCCGGGTCGCCGGCCGGACCCGCCGGTCCCGGCGCTCCCGACGGACCTGCCGGCCCCGGCGCTGCGGCCGGACCGGCGGGCGGCCCGCCCGGAGCGCGGAGCCCCGGCTGCGGCCTCACCCCGCCGCAGGCACCGGGCACCACCGCCGTCCGCACCGTGGACAGCGGCGGCCTGGCCCGCACCGTGCGCGTCCACCTGCCCGAGGGCTACCGCTCCGACCGGCCCACCCCGGTGGTCCTGGTCTTCCACGGCCGCGGCAACGACGGCGCCACCACCGAGGACTTCTCCGGCCTGTCCGGGCTGCCCGCCGTCGTCGCCTACCCCGACGGGGTCCCCGGCGGTGAGGGGAAGCGGTCCTGGCAGGGCGCCCCGTACTCGGCGCCGGGCGTCGACGACGTCGCCTTCACCGGTGACCTCCTCGACGGCCTCGAGGCCGGCCTCTGCGTCGACCCCGGCCGGGTCTTCGCCACCGGCAAGTCCAACGGCGGCGGCTTCACCGAGATCCTGGCCTGCCGGATGTCCGACCGGATCGCCGCGATCGCCCCGGTCGCGGGCGCCTACTACCGCGACGGCGAACCGCCGTGCCGGCCCGGCCGTCCGGTCCCGGCGTTGTTCGTGCACGGCACGGGCGACGCCACCATCCCCTACACCGGCGACGCCGAGCGCGGCCTGCCCGCGATCCCGGCGAAGGTCGCCGAATGGGTCGCCCGCGACGGCTGCCGGGCCCGCCCGCAGACCCGCCGGATCGAGCCCGACGTGACCATCGCGACCTGGCGCGGCTGCCGCGACGGCGCCCGGGTGCAGCACGTCGCCGTCGACGGCGGCGGCCACACCTGGCCGGGCGCGACCGCCTACTCCGGCGGCGGCGTCACCACGCAGACGGTCCGCGCCACCGCGCTGGTCGGGGACTTCTTCGGCCTCGGGGGACCGCGATGAGCACCCCCGCCGCCACCCGGGACCGGGAGCTGCCCCGACTCGTGCGGGCGATGGCCGTCGTCGAACGGGTCGGGAACGCACTGCCGCACCCGTTCTGGCTGTTCTGGGTGCTGTCGGCGATCCTCGCCGTGGTCAGCGCCGGGCTGGCGGCGGCGGGCGTCGCCGTCGTCGCCCCCGACGGCGAGCCCGTCGCGGTGCGGAACCTGCTCTCCGGCGACGGCCTCGCGATGGCCGTCTCGTCGATGATCGACAACTTCGCGCAGTTCCCGCCGATGGCCACCATCGTCACGGTGATCATGGGCGTCGCGGTTGCCGAGCGCAGCGGGCTGCTCGCCGCGGCCATGCGGGCCGGGGTCGCCCGGGTGCCCGCGTCGCTGGTGGTGTTCGCGGTCGCGTTCGCCGGGACCGTCGCCCACGTCGCCTCGGCCGCGGCGTACGTGATCCTGGTGCCGCTGGGCGGGCTCGCGTTCCGGGCGGTCGGCCGGTCGCCGATCCTCGGGATCGTCGTCGCCTACACCGCCATCGCCTCCGGCTACGACGCCAGCCCGGTCCCCACCCCGAACGACGCGATCTTCGCCGGCATCACCACCGCCGCGGCCCGGATCGTGGACCCGGCGGCCGTGGTGACCCCGGTCGGCAACTGGTTCTTCAACATCGCCTCCTCGGTCGTCCTCGCGCTGGTGATCACGCTGGTCACCCGGGTCGTCCTGGCCAAGCGGCCCGACCTGGACCCCGACCCCGACGCCCCCGACGACGACGTCGCCGGGCTGAGCCTGTCCGCGGCCGAGCGGTCCGGCCTGCGCCGCGCCGGCTGGGTGCTGCTGGGTGGTGCGGTGCTGCTCGTCGCGGTCGTGGCGCCGGAGTGGTCCCCGCTGCGCGGGGAGAACGGCTCGATCGTCGAGTCCCCGCTGGTCGAGGGCATCGGCGCGGTCATCGCGCTGCTGTTCGGCCTGCTCGGCACCGTCTTCGGCCGCGCGGTCGGGACGATCGCCACCGCCGCCGACGTCCCGAGGCTGATGGCCGACGGGATCCGGCAGATGGCCCCCGTCCTGGCGCTGTTCTTCGCGATCGCCCAGTTCCTGGCCTACTTCGACTGGACCCACGTCGGGGACGTGCTCGCCGTCGTCGCCGCGGACGCGCTGCGCACCACCGGCGTCCCGATCCCGGTCGTGTTCCTGATGGTGCTGGCCGTGCTCACCGTGGTGAACGTGATGGTCACCAGCGGGACGGCGATGTGGTCGATCGCGGCGCCGGTGATCGTGCCGATGCTGATGCTGGTCGAGGTGCCGCCGGAGACCACCCAGGCGCTGTTCCGGATCGCCGACTCCGGCTCGACGGCGATCACCCCGATGAGTCCGTACTTCGTGATGGCGCTGGGGTTCCTGCAGCGGTACCGCAAGGACGCGGGCATCGGGACGCTCGCGTCGTACACGCTGCCCCTGGCCGTCGCCATGACGGCGGTCTGGACGCTGCTGTTCTTCGCCTGGTGGGCACTGGGGATCCCGCTGGGCCCGGGGGCCCCGGTCCGCTGAGGGGACGGACGCGGGGCGGGGACCGGGACGGTCGGGGACACTGGCGCAGGTGCGCTACCTCGACGGTCCCGGTCCCGGCCCACGACGCTGGTCGGTGATGGGCCTGGGCACCTGGCAGTTCGGCACGAGCGAGTGGGGCTACGGCGACGCGCTGGAGGCCGGGCGGATCGTCGCCCGCGCCCGCGAGCTGGGCGTCACCGTGTTCGACACCGCGGAGCTCTACGGCCCGCTGCGCAGCGAACGGATCCTCGGCGACGCGCTGCGCGCCTGCGGTGGCCCCGGGTGGCGCGACGACGTCGTGATCGCGACGAAGTTCTTCCCGGTCCTGCCCCTGGGCCCGGTGCTGCGGCACCGCGCGGCCGCCTCCGCCGCCCGGCTCGGGGTGACCGAGATCGACCTCTACCAGGTGCACAAGCCGCACCCGCTGGTCGGCGACGCGTCGGCGATGCGCGGGATGGCCGGGCTGCAGCGGACCGGGCTGGTCCGCGACGCCGGCGTGTCGTCGTACACGCTGGACCGCTGGCTGGCCGCGGAGGAGGCGCTCGGCGGACCCGTGCTGTCCAACCAGGTCGAGTTCAGCCTTCTGCGCCGCAGGCCCGTCGCGGCCCTCGTCCCGCACGCCGCCGCGCACGGCCGCATCGTGATGGCCTACAGCCCGCTCGCCCAGGGCCTGCTCACCGGCCGGTACGACGCCGGCCACCGGCCCACCAACGCGGTGCGCCGCAGCAAGCCGGAGTGGCTGCCGGAGAACCTGGCCGCCCTCGCCCCGCTCACCGACGCCCTGCGCGACGTCGCCTCCGCCCACGACGCGACGCCGTCGCAGGTCGCGCTGGCGTGGGTGGTGTACCACCCGAACACGGTGGCGATCCCCGGTGCGTCGAGCGTGGCGCAGCTGGAGTCCAACGTGGCCGCGGCGGACATCGTGCTGACCTCCGACGAGTACGTCGGTCTCACCGCGGCCGCGCAGCGGGTCCGGCTGCGCACCGGTCCCGCCACGCTGCCCGCCGTGGCCCGGGAGCTGCTGCGCTCCCGCTGAGCCGCTACTTGACGTGCTCGCGCAGGAACTGCGTCGCGCGGGTCCACGCGATCTCCGCCTGCTCGGCGTCGTAGGTGCCCATGTGGTTCTCGTCGTTGAAGAACGCGTGCCCGGCCGGGTACTGCAGGAACTCCGGGCGGGTGCCGGACTCGGCCTGGATGCGGTCGGCGAGGGACTCCACCGCGTCCGGCGGGGCCATGGTGTCCTCGGCCCCGAAGTGGCCCTGCACGGCCGCGGTCAGGTTCGCGAACGACGGGTAGTCCTCCTTGAGCACCCCGTAGAAGGGCACGGCGGCCGCGACCTTGTCGCCCTGCTGCGCGGCGAGGACCAGCACGAAGCCGCCGCCCATGCAGAAGCCGACCGCGCCGACGGCCGAGGAGGTGACGTCGTCGCGCCCGAGCAGGAACTCCACGGCCCCGGCCAGGTCGGTCGCCGCGCCGTTCACGGGCAGCTCGCCCATGAGCTTCCCGGCCTCGTCGGAGTCGTGGGTGGTGCGCCCGCCGTAGAGGTCGGGGGCGAGTGCGACGAAGCCCTCGGCGGCGAACCGGTTCGTCACATCCACGATGTGGTCGGTCAGGCCCCACCACTCCTGGATGACGATCAGACCGGGTCCGGCCCCGGACTCGGGCAGGGCCAGGTAGCCGTGCGCGGTGCCGCCGCCGGAGGGGAAGGTGACGTTCTGCGCGGGGTTCTCGTTGGTGTGTGCCACGGGCGCGATGACATCACGACGGTGCCGGTACCGCCCGCCGGGAAGATCGTTGCGTCCTGTGACGGAGGACCCTCCGTTAATCATGAGCGTCGCAAACGATATGGGTCTATCGTCACCGCCATGCTCGCCGGGACCGCCACCCGAACCGCGCACGACGCCGCGGTGGAGAACCTGCGCCGGGCGCGCGCCGGAGCCGGCGCCGTCCAGCTGGGGAAGCCGTCGTCGAACCTGTTCCGGTTCGGCGACCGCGACACCGGCGCCGCCGCGCGCCGCCTCGACACCTCCGCGCTGGACGGTCTCCTCGGTGTGGACCCGGACCGGCGGACCGCCGAGGTACAGGGGATGGCGACCTACGAGACCATCGTGGACGCCACCCTCGTGCACGGGCTGATGCCGCTGGTGGTCCCGCAGCTCAAGACCATCACCCTCGGGGGCGCGGTCACCGGGCTCGGGGTCGAGTCGACGTCGTTCCGCGACGGGCTGCCGCACGAGTCGGTGCTCGAGATGGACGTGCTCACCCCGGCCGGGGAGCTGCTGCTCGTCACCCCCGACGGGGAGCACGCCGACCTGTTCGCGGCGTTCCCCAACTCCTACGGCACGCTCGGCTACGCGGTCCGCCTGGTCGTCGAGCTGGCGCCCGTGAAGCCCTTCGTGAAGCTCACCCACCACCGGTACGCGAGCGCCTCCGCCGCGTCGGCGGCGATCGAGCGGTTCGTGGCGGCGGGCGAGGTGGACTTCCTCGACGGCGTCGTGTTCGGACCCGACGAGCAGTACCTGACCACCGGGGAGTTCGTCGACGCCCCGATGCCGGGCGCCCGGATCTCCGACTACACCGGTCAGGAGGTGTTCTACCGGTCGCTGCAGCGCCGCCCGGTCGACCACCTCACCGTGCACGACTACATCTGGCGCTGGGACACCGACTGGTTCTGGTGCTCGCGTGCGTTCGGCGTGCAGCACCCGGTGGTGCGCCGGTTCTGGCCACGCCGCCTGCGCCGCTCGGACGTCTACCGCCGTCTCGTCGCCCTCGACCAGCGTCACGGCGCGTCGAACCGGGTCCGTGAGGCACTCGGCGGGACCGCCGAGGAGATGGTCGTGCAGGACGTGGAGATCCCGGTCGAGCGGCTCGGGGAGTTCCTCGAGTTCTTCCACCGGGAGATCCGGATCGAGCCGGTGTGGCTGTGCCCGCTGCAGCTGCGCGGGGAGCGGAGCTGGCCGCTGTACCCGATGGAGCCGGGCCGGCTCTACGTCAACGTCGGCTTCTGGTCCTCGGTGGCGGAGAAGCCGGGGGACCCGTGGGCACACAACCGGCTGATCGAGGAGTGTGTCGCCGACCTGGGCGGGCACAAGTCGCTGTACTCGACCGTGCACTACGGCGAGGACGAGTTCTGGTCGCACTACAACGGTGCGGCCTACCGGGCGGTGAAGCAGCGGTACGACCCGGACGGTCGGTCTCCCGACCTGTTCGCCAAGGTCACCGGCCGCTGACGAGCGCACCGCGGGGATCGACAGGGGAGGGATCGGCGATGACAGGAGTACTGGAAGGGCGGGCCACGACGACCGAGCCGGTGGCGGGGATCCTGTCCCACGTCCTGGGTTCCACGCGTGAGCTGCGGGTGGAGGGGTTCGACGGGTCGCGGTCGGGACCCGACGACGCCCCGGTCACGTTGCGGGTGAACTCGCCCCGGGCGCTGGCCCGGCTGGTGAGCGCCCCGGGCTCGCTCGGGCTGGCCCGGGCGTACGTGACCGAGGAGCTCGACGTGGAGGGGGACCTCTACACCGCGCTGCGCGCGATGTCGGAGGTGACGCTGCACTCGATCCCGCGCCGCGAGCAGCTGTGGCTGGCGCGGCGGCTGCTGCCCTACTGGCGCGAGCACCGGATGCCGCCGCCCGACCTGGAGGCCCGCCCCAAGGGGCTGCTGCACTCCCGGCGGCGTGACTCGCAGGCCATCTCGCACCACTACGACGTGTCCAACCGGTTCTACGAGTTCGTGCTCGGGCCGTCGATGACCTACACCTGTGCTGCCTACCCCGACGCCGCCGCGTCGCTGGAGACCGCACAGGCCACCAAGTACGAGCTGGTCGCGACGAAGCTCGACCTGAAGCCGGGGATGCGGCTGCTCGACGTCGGCTGCGGCTGGGGCGGCATGGTCCGCCACGCCGCCCGCGAGCACGGCGTCCGCGCGCTCGGGGTGACCCTGTCGAAGGAGCAGGCCGCCTGGGCGCAGGAGGCGATCGCCCGAGAGGGGCTGTCCGACCTGGCCGAGGTCCGCCACCTCGACTACCGCGACGTCCCCGACGGCGTCTACGACGCGGTGTCCTCCATCGGCCTCACCGAGCACATCGGCAAGGCCAACCTGGACTCCTACTTCGCGTCGATGTACGCCAAGCTCCGGCCCGGCGGGCGGATGCTGAACCACTGCATCACCCAGCCGCACCGGCCCGACCACCGTCACACCGACCCGTTCATCCACCGCTACGTGTTCCCCGACGGGGAGCTGGAGCCGGTCGCGGCGCTGGTGGACGCGATGAACGAGGCCGGGTTCGAGATCCGGCACGAGGAGAACCTGCGCGAGCACTACGCCATGACGCTGCGGGACTGGGGCGCGAACCTGGAGCGCAACTGGACCGACGCCGTCGCCGAGGTCGGCGTCGGCCGGGCCCGGGTGTGGCGGCTCTACATGGCCGCGTGCCGGCTGGGCTTCGAGCTGAACAACATCCAGCTCCACCAGGTGCTGGGCGTGAAGCTCGGCGACGGCGGCGCCGCCGGGTTCCCGCTGCGCGGGGAGCACGGGGCGTACTGAGACCGGGGATCAGCGGAGACGGCGCGCGGCCGCGGCGGCCTGCGCGCCGTACCCGCCCCCGAACAGCACGGCGTGCACCAGCAGCGGGAACAGCTGGTGCAGGTCGACCCGCTCGCGCCACCCGTCGGCGAGCGGGGAGTGCTCGTCGTAGGCGGCGAGGACGACGTCGAGGTGCGGCAGCCCGAACAGGTCCAGCATCGCGAGGTCGGACTCGCGGTGCCCGCCGTGCGCGGCCGGGTCGATCAGCCACGCGGCGCCGTCCCCGTCGCCCGACCAGAGCACGTTGCCCGACCACAGGTCCCCGTGCAGGCGGGCCGGCGGCTCGTCCGGACCGGCCAGGGCACCGATCCGTCCGCACACGTCGTCGACGGCGGCGGCGCCGGCCGGGTCGAGGGCGCCGCGGTCCCGGGCGGCCCGCAGGTAGGGCAGCACCCGGTCGGAGGCGAACCAGTCGCCCCACGGGCCGTCGTGCGGACGGTTCTCCATCCGCGTGTGCCCGATCCACGCCCGCGCCCTGCCGCCCGGCGGCGGGGCGCCGAACGCCTCGGCCCCGGCGGCGTGCAGCGTCGCCAGCTCCCGGCCGAACCGCTCCGCGGCGCCGGTCGTCGCCCGGCCCGCGGGGACGAACCCGGTGACCAGGAGCGCGTCGTCGGCGCCCAGCACGCGTGGGACCGGTGGCCCGCCCGGCACCGCGATCCAGCGCAGCCCGGCGGCCTCGGCCGCGGCCGCACCCGGGTCGGCCGAGGAGTCCTTGACCACGACGACGGTGCCGTCGTCCAGGGTCGCGCGCGGCGGGTGCCCGGCCGGTCTGTCCCGCACGGCGCGGCCGGTCAGCCGGGCGACGCGGTCGGTCACGCGTTCCGGGTGACGAACTCGACCAGGCCCGGCACCGCCGCGACGATCATGGCGTGGACCTCGGCGAACCCGTCCGGGCCGCCGTAGTAGGGGTCGGGCACCTCGGCGCCCGCGGGGGCCGCCGGGTCGAACGAGCGCAGCAGCCGGACCCGCTTGGGATCGGGCACCGACTGCTCCAGGGTCCGCAGGTGACCCATGTCCAGCGCCACCAGCAGGTCCGCGGAGAGGATCTCCGAGTCGACCTGGCGGGCGCTGTGGGCGGTGTCGTAGCCGTGCTCGGCCAGCACCTCGGCGGCGCGGGAGTCCATGGGCTGCCCGATGTGCCAGTGACCGGTCCCGGCGCTGGTCACGCGCACCCGGTCGGCCAGCCCGGCGGCCTCGACCTCGGCGGCCAGGATCTTCTCGGCGATCGGGGACCGGCAGATGTTGCCGGTACAGACGAAGACGACGTTCACTGCGACGTTCCTCCGGGGAGCGGGGGCACCGACGTCGACCCTGACGCCTCGGGTGGGGTGGCCGGGCCATTGTCCACCGCGCACCGGTGCGCGCCGTAGGGTGGCCCGATGCCGTTCGATCACCATGCGGCCGGGACGGATCACGCGGGCGGGCACGACCTGCGGCACCACGGCGACGCCGAGGCCGCCGACGGGCTCGTCGACTTCGCCGTCAACGTGATCGGCGACGGCCCCCCGCCCTGGCTGCGGGACCGGCTCGTCGCGACCCTGGACGGACTCGGCCGCTACCCGCGCGCCGACCACGACGCCCGCGCCCGCGCCACCGTCGCGGCTCGGCACGGTCGTGACGCGGACGAGGTGCTGGTGCTCGCGGGCAGCGCGGAGGGCTTCGCGCTGCTCCCGTCGCTGCGCCCCCGGCTCGCCGCCGTCGTGCACCCCGGGTTCACCGAGCCGGAGGCCGCGCTGCGCGGTGGCGGGGTGGACGTGGTGCGGGTGCTGACCGACGCCGCGACCGGGCACGCGCTCGACCCGGCCGCGGTGCCCGAGGAGGCCGACCTCGTCGTCGTCGGGAACCCGACGAACCCCACCGGGGTGCTGCACCCGGCCGCCGCGCTGCGTGCGCTCGCCCGCCCGGGGCGGACCCTGCTCGTCGACGAGGCGTTCGCCGACGCCGTCCCCGGCGAGCCGGAGACCCTCGCCGGCGACGCGGGCGTGCCCGGCCTGCTGGTGTTCCGCTCGCTGACCAAGACCTGGGCGCTGGCCGGGCTGCGCGCCGGCTACGCGCTCGGCGCCCCCGATCTGCTGGCCCGGGTCGCGGCGACCCGCCCGCCGTGGCCGGTCTCCACCCCCGCCCTGGAGGCGGTCATCGCCTGCTGCGAGCCCGAGGCGGTCTCCGCCGCGGACCGGAAGGCCCGCGAGCTCGCCGCACACCGCGTCTCGATGGCCGCGGCGCTGTCGGGCCTCGACGGCGTCGGCGTGTCGGCGGGGCCCGCCCCGTACCTGCTGCTGCACCTGCCCGACGGCACCGGCGAGGCGGTGCGGCGCCTGCTGCGCGAGGCCGGGATCGCGGTGCGCCGTGGCGACACCTTCCCCGGTCTCGGGCCCGACCACCTGCGCGTCGCGGTCCGCCCACCGGAGACGGTCCGCCGCCTCGTCGAGTCCCTCGACGCCGCGCTGCGCCGGCTGGCGGTGTCGGCGTGAGCACGCTGCGCGACGTCGTCGCCGCCCTCGACGCCGCCTACCCGCCCCGGCTCGCGATGGACTGGGACGCGGTCGGCCTCGTCTGCGGCGACCCCGACGACACCGTCTCCCGGGTGCTGTTCGCCGTCGACCCCACCCCGGAGACCGTCGACGAGGCGATCTCCTCCGGCGCCCAGCTGCTGGTCACCCACCACCCGCTGCTGCTGCGCGGGGTGCACGGCGTCGGCGCCGACACCCCCAAGGGCGCCCTGCTGCACCGGCTGATCCGGGCCGGGGTCGCGCTGTTCACCGCGCACACCAACGCCGACGTCGCCGACCCGGGCGTCTCCGACGCGCTCGCCGCCGCCCTCGGGCTGACCGTGTCCGGCCCGCTGGAACCGGAACCCGGCCCGGCCCTGGACAAGATCGTCACCTTCGTTCCGGTCGGCCCGTCGATCGCCGCCGTGCACACCGCCCTGTCCGACGCCGGTGCCGGCGCGATCGGCAACTACTCGCACTGCTCGTTCGCCACCGCCGGGACCGGCCAGTTCCTTCCCCTCGACGGCGCCGCCCCGGTCGTCGGGTCGGTCGGGCGCCTGGAGCGCGTCGCGGAGACCCGGCTGGAGATGGTGCTGCCCCGGTCGCGGCGCCGCGAGGTCGTCGCCGCGCTGCGGGCCGCACACCCCTACGAGGAACCGGCCTTCGACCTGCTGGAGATGGCGCCGCTGCCGTCGTCGCTGGGGCTGGGCCGGGTCGGGGAGCTCGCCGCCGCCGAGCCGTTCGCGGCGTTCACCCGCCGGGTCGCCGCGGCGCTGCCCGCGACCGCATGGGGGGTGCGCGGTGCCGGGGACCCGGACCGCCCGATCCGCCGGGTCGCGGTCTGCGGCGGCGCCGGGGACTCGGCCCTGGACTCGGCCGCCCGGGCCGGCGTCGACGCGTTCGTCACCGCCGACCTGCGCCACCACCCCGCGTCCGAGCACGCGCTCGCCGGGACCGGCCCCGGCGGCCCGACCCCCGCGCTGGTCGACGTCGCCCACTGGGCCTCGGAGTGGCCGTGGTGCGGGCAGGCGGCCGGGGTCGTGGCCGAGGCCCTCGCAGGTAGCGTCTCGGTCGCGGTCTCGCGGGCCCGTACCGACCCCTGGACCACCGCCGCCCCGAGCAGCGGATCCGACACGACAGCAGGACAACCGGAGGCGAGTGCATGAAGGCCGATCCCACCGCGCAGGCGAAGCTGGTGACGCTGGCCGAGGTGGACGCCGAGATCGGCCGGCTCACCCACCGGCGCTCGACGCTGCCCGAGCTCGCGCAGCTGGACGAGGCCGAGCAGCGGGTCCGTGCGGCGCGCGACGCCCTGGTCCGCGCCGAGACCCGCGCCGGTGACCTCGACCGCGACATCGCCCGGCTCGAACGCGACATCGACGGTGTCCGGGCCCGCACCGAGCGCGACCACACCCTGCTCGCCGGCTCGGGCATCTCCGCGAAGCAGGCCACCGAGCTGCAGCACGAGCTCGACACCCTCGCCCGCCGCCAGGGCGTCCTGGAGGACGAGCAGCTGGGGATCATGGAGGAGCGCGAGGCCGTCGGCATCGAACTCGACCACGCCCGGGGCGAGCTGGCCGAGGCCGAGACCGCGGTCGGCGAGGTGACCGCGAAGCGCGAGTCCGCCGAGGGCGACATCGACGCCACCCGCGCCGGGCGCGACCGCGCCCGCGCCGAGGTCGTCGCCGCGCTGCCCGCGGACCTGCTCGCCGACTACGAGCGCATCCGCGCCGGCGGCCGGGTCGCGGCCGGACAGCTGCGCGAGTCCCGCTGCGGCGCGTGCCGGCTCGAGCTCGACCGGACCTTCCTCGGGCAGGTCCGCACGGCGGCCGCCGACGAGGTCGTCCACTGCGAGGAGTGCGGCGCGATCCTGGTGCGTGGCAAGTGAAGCTGGTCGTCGAGGCGGACGGCGGCTCCCGCGGCAACCCCGGGCCCGCCGGCTACGGCGCGGTGGTGCTCGACGCCGGCGCCCGCCAGGTGCTCGGTGAGGTCTACGACGGCCTCGGGACCACCACCAACAACGTCGCCGAGTACCGCGGCCTGATCGCCGGGCTGCGGGCCGCCCGCAGCCTGGGGGCCACCGAGGTCGAGGCCCGGATGGACTCCAAGCTCGTCGTCGAGCAGATGAGCGGGCGCTGGAAGATCAAGCACCCGCCGCTGCAGGAGCTCGCCGACACCGCCCGCGAGCTGGCCGCGGAGTTCGACGCGGTCACCTTCGTGTGGATCCCGCGCAAGGACAACGCCCGCGCCGACGCGCTCGCCAACCGGGCGATGGACGGGGAGTCGAACCCCACCCTGGACCCGTCCGGGGTGGTGGGACCGGCGCCGAAGCCGCCCGCGGGCGCGACCGCGTCGACGGACTCCGCGGCCGCCGCGGCCGCGTGGACCGGGCAGACGGGCTCCCCGACGCGGCTGATCCTGCTGCGCCACGGCCAGACCGAGCTGTCGGTCGAGCGCCGCTACTCCGGCCACGGCGACCCCGAGCTGACCGAGCTGGGCCAGAAGCAGGCCGCCGCCGCGGCCCGCGCGCTGGCGACCCGGCTGTCGGGCCAGGGTGTCGAACCGGCCGTGGTGCTGTCCTCGCCGCTGCGCCGGGCCCGCCAGACCGCGGCCGCCGTCGCCGAGACGACCGGGGCGGACCTCGAGGTCCGTGACGGCCTGATCGAGACCGACTTCGGCGGCTGGGAGGGCCTCACCTTCACCGAGGCCCGCGAGCGCGACCCCGAGCTGCACGGCCGCTGGCTCGGATCCGCCGACGTCGAACCGCCGGGCGGCGAGAGCTTCCGCGCGGTGGGGGAGCGGGTCGAGGCCGAGCGGGCCCGGATCGTCGAGGAGTTCGCCGGTCGGACGGTGGTCCTGGTCAGCCACGTCACCCCGATCAAGATGCTGCTGCGCACCGCGCTCGGCGCCGGCGACGAGGTGCTCTACCGCATGCACCTGGACCTGGCCTGCCTCAACATCGCCGACTTCTACCCCGACGGGGGCGCCTCGGTGCGTCTGGTCAACGAGACGTCCTACCTGGACGACCTCCGGTAGTCACCGGCCCGTCACCGCCTGCTGGATCGATACCGTCCTGACCCGTTCGGGCGGTGTCGACTCCGGACAGTTGTCCCCTTTCCTCACCTGAGCGATGCTTCGCGTGCACCGTACGGGGTGGTCAACCTACGGAGCGTGAACGACAGTCTCGGTGTCGGCGGGGAACAGGGAGACGGTGAGGACAGCGATGTCGCAGATCCACGAGCACGACTACGGCTACGACCTGGCACACGAGATGAAGGTGATCGCGCGGCTGCCCCAGCAGCGGCGCGGCAGCTCACGCCCGATGGGTGTCCCGGCCCGCGAGATGGACCCGGACACCGACCTCGGCCACGACATGGCCCACGAGTTCTGATCCCTGCCCACCGTCCGCGGCCGGCCCCGCCCCTTCCGGGCGGGGCCGTCGTGCTGTCCGGGCCGTGCCGCTACCGGGGAAGCACCGCGAGCGCGGCCCAGAGCGCGGTCGTCGCGGCGAGCAGGCCCAGCGGGACGGTGAGCGCCCCCAGCCGCAGGAACGTGCCGAGCCGCGGCGGGTCGCCGTGGCCGGTGGCGATACGCCGCCACAGCAGCGTCGCGAGCGACCCGGCGTAGGTCAGGTTCGGCCCGATGTTGACGCCCAGCAGCATCGCCAGCACCAGCCCGGGGTGCGCGGCCGGGCCGAGCGCGGTGAGCAGCACCAGCGTCGCGGGCAGGTTGTTCACCAGGTTCGCCAGCACCGCCGCGACGGCTGCGGTGACCAGCAGCCCGGTCAGGTCCGGGGTGGCGGGCAGCAGCGCACCGATCCAGCCCGACAGCCCCTGGGCACCGAGCCCGGCGACGACCACGCCCAGGGCCAGCACGAACAGGCAGAACCCGGGGGAGGCCGCGGTGACCAGGCGCAGCGGCCCGGTCTCGCGCCGCACCAGCGCCCGCACCGCCAGCACCGCGGCCCCGGCCGCGGCGACCCAGCCCGGTTCGACGCCCAGCGGCGAGGCCACCGCGAACCCGGCCAGGGTCAGCCCGAGCACCACCAGCGCGACGACCGGCGCCGCCGGCGCGGGCACCGCGGGACCGGCCGGGGCCGGCTCCGGCCCCGCGGCGAGGTCGCGCCGGAACACCCACCGCAGCACCAGGTACTCGACCACGATCACCGCCACCCACGGCCCGACCATCAGCCCCGCGAAGGTCAGGAACCCCACCCCCGACGCCGAGAACGCCAGCAGGTTCGTCAGGTTCGACACCGGCAGCAGTCCGGACGCCGAGTTCGACAGGTGCGCGCAGGCGAACGAGTGCGGCCGCGACGCCACCCCCAGCCGGGCCGCCGTCGCCAGCACCACCGGGGTCAGCAGGACCACCGTCGCGTCCAGGCTCAGCACCGCGGTCGTCCCGGCCGCCGCGGCGAAGACGGCGACCAGCAGCCGACGCGGGGACCCGGCCGACGCCGTCGCCAGCCGCGCGCCCAGCCAGCGGAACACGCCCTCGGCGTCGGCGAGGTGCCCGAGCAGCAGGATCGCGGCGAGGAACCCGACGGTCGGGGCGAGCTCGCCGATCTCGGTCCACGCCCCGGCCGGGGTCACCAGCCCGGCGACGACGGCGACCAGTGCCGCCGGGACCGCGACCACGGCCTCGGGCAGCCCGAACGGGCGCAGCGTCGCGGCGGCCAGGACCGCGGCCAGCAGGGCGACCGCCAGCAGGAGGCTCACGTGGACAGCAGGGCGACGCCGACGGCCAGGCCCAGCAGGACCACCGCCCAGCGCAGCAGGGTCTCCGGCATCCGCCGCGCGACCAGGGCGCCGACGTAGCCGCCGACCAGCGTGGTCGGGGCGAGCAGCGCGACGGCGAGCCAGTCGACCGGGGCGCCGAGGGCGAACACGACGACCGTCACCGTCGCGACGACCAGCGACAGCACGCCCTTGAGCGCGTTGAGCCTGCGCAGCTCGTCGTGGGCGAACAGCGACAGTGTCGAGATCAGCACCACGCCCAGGGCGCCGCCGAAGTAGCCGCCGTAGACCGCGGCGAGGAACACCGCGACCAGCAGCGCCGGGGTGCGGTCCCGCCCCCGGGCGGCCGGGTCGCCGATCCGGCGCTTGAGCCACGGCCCGACCGCCATCGTGAGGCTGGCCAGGATCACCAGGACGGGCACGACGGCGTCGAACACGCTGCTGGGCAGCACCAGCAGCAGGGTGCAGCCCACTCCGCTGCCGAGAGCCGCGGCGACCGCGGTGACCGCGATCCGCCTGCCCTGTCCGGGCAGCTCGCGGCGGGCCCCGAGCACCAGCCCGGCGTAGCCGGGCCACTGGGCGACCGAGTTGGTGACGTTCGCCGCCAGCGGCGGGAACCCCACCCCGAGCAGCGCCGGGAACACCAGCAGCGACCCGCCGCCCGCGACGGCGTTCACGGCACCCGCGAGCAGCCCGGCCACCAGCAGGAACACCAGCGCCCACGGCTGGGAGAGGTCGATCACCACCGGACGGTATCCCGGTGCAACGCCGCGGTCCTCCCCGGCAGCCGACCGTGCGGGTCCGTAGCCTGGAGGCCATGACCGCTGCCACGGAGATCGCGTTCGAGAACACCTTCGTCCGCGACCTGGACGGGCTCTACCTGCCCTGGCAGGCCGCCCCGGCGCCGGACGCGCGGCTGGTGCTGCTCAACGAGTCCCTGGCCGGTGAGCTGGGCCTCGACCCGGCGCAGCTGCGCACGCCCGAGGGTGTCGCGCTGCTCACCGGCACGACCGTGCCCGACTCGGCGACGACCGTCGCGCAGGCGTATGCCGGGCACCAGTTCGGCAACTACTCGCCGCGGCTCGGCGACGGCCGTGCGCTGCTGGTCGGCGAGCTGGTCACCCCCGACGGCGCCCGCCGCGACCTGCACCTCAAGGGGTCCGGACGCACCCCGTTCGCCCGCGGCGGCGACGGGAGGGCCCCGCTCGGGCCGATGCTGCGCGAGTACGTGATCTCCGAGGCGATGCATGCGCTCGGGGTGCCCTCCACACGGTCGCTGGCCGTCGTCGCCACCGGCGAGCCCGTGCTGCGCGACCGCGGCCCGGAGCCGGGCGCCGTGCTCGCCCGCACCGCGGCCAGCCACCTGCGGGTGGGGACCTTCCAGTTCGCGGCCGCGACGGGGGAGGTCGACGTGCTGCGCCGGCTCGCGGAGTACGCGATCGCCCGGCACCACCCGCAGGCGTCCTCGCCGCTGGAGCTCTACCGCGCGGTGATCGCCGTCCAGGCCGGGCTCGTCGCGCGCTGGATGCAGATCGGGTTCGTGCACGGCGTCATGAACACCGACAACATGACGATCTCCGGCGAGACCATCGACTACGGCCCGTGCGCCTTCCTCGACGCCCACGACCCGGCGACCTGGTACTCCTCGATCGACTCCGGCGGTCGCTACGCCTACGGCAACCAGCCCGGCATCGCCCAGTGGAACCTCGCGCGGCTCGGCGAGTCGCTGCTGGGGCTGTTCGCCGACTCCCAGGAGGAGGCGGTGCGCCTCGCGACCGAGGAACTGGCGGGCTTCGCCGACGCCTACCTCGCCGCCCGGGACCGCGGCTACCTCGCCAAGATCGGCGTCGGGACCCCGGAGCTGCTCGCCGACCTGTTCGCGGTGATCGAGGACCAGAAGCCCGACCACACCCTGTTCTTCCGACGGCTGTCCGAGGCCGCCCGGGGCGACGCCGGGCCGGTCCGCGCCCTGCTGTCCGACCCGGCCGCGCTGGACCCGTGGCTGGAGTCCTGGCGGGCCGCCGGTCCGGACGCCGACGCGATGGACCGGGTCAACCCGGTCTACGTGCCGCGCAACCATCTGGTCGAGGAGGCGCTGGGCGCCGCCGTCGAGGGGGACCTGGAGCCGGTGCAGTGGCTGCTGCAGGTCCTCGCGGACCCGTTCACCGAGCGCGAGGGCTACGAGCGCTACGCCCGGCCCGCGGGGCCGGACTCGCCGCCGTTCACGACGTTCTGCGGGACGTGAGCAGCGAGCACTGCGCGACCGTGACCAGCCACTCCCGGTAGCGATCGACCGGCCAGCCACGTAGTACGACCAGGCGCCGGTAGGCCGTGCCGTCGTTCAGCGTCCACGCGAGGTCCGCGACCGGGCCGGGGTCGAGGTCCGGGTCCAGCGTCGCCAGGTGGGCGGCGAACGCCCGGGCCCCGGCGAGACGCTCGGTCTCGGCACGGTCGCGCAGGGCGGCGACGTCGGCGTCGACGTCCGCGGCCGCGTCGATCACCGCGGCCAGCGGCGCGGCGCGGCCCTGGACCTCGACGACCATGTCCACCCAGGCGGCTACCGCGCCGGCCGGGTCGGTGCGGGCCAGGATCCGCGCGACGGCGGGCCGCTCGGCCATCGGGACCGGCTCGTCGTCGCCGACGAGGGTGTGGTCCCACGCCAGCGACAGCAGCGCCGGCTTGCCCCCGGCGGCGTTGACGACGGTCCGGCGGCTGACCCCGGCGGCCGCGGCGACGGCGTCGAGGGTGGTGGCGGTCCATCCGTCGCGGACGAACAGCTCCGCCGCCGTCGCGACGACGGTCCGCCGGGTCGCGCGCGCCCGCTCGTCGCGCGTCGTGGAGCGGTAGGCCCGCGTCACTGGACATCACCCTCAATTCGGTGCACTCTGAGTGCAGTCAATATAGCCGGGAGGCGTCGTGCAGGTGGGCATCATCGGCGCCGGCCCCGCGGGCCTGCTCCTCGGGGCCGCGCTGGCGCGACGCGGGCACGCGGTCGTCGCGGTCGACCCCGATCCCGGGCCGGGCACCGGCGGTCGCTGGGAGCGGCGCGGGGTCATGCAGTTCCACCACCCGCACGGCGTCCGCCAGCAGATGGGGGAGGCGCTGCGCGCGGAGCTGCCCGAGGCGTGGGACGCCTGCCTGGCCGCCGGAGCCGAGCCGCTCACCTTCGTCCTCGACGACGGCACCCGCGTGCCCGCCGGGATGCGGGTGCGGCGGGAGACCTTCGAGCGGGCACTGCGCTCGGTCGCGGCCCGGCAGCCGGGGCTGACCCTGCGCCGCGGCCACGTCGACCGGGTGGGCGTCGAGGACGGCCGGGCCCGCGGGCTCGTCGTCGACGGCGAGCACCTCCCTGTCGACCTGGTCGTCGACGCCTCGGGCCGCAACGGCCGGGTGACCCGGGACCTCGGCCCGGCACCGGTCGCGGGCGGCGACACCGGCATCGCCTACGTCAGCCGCCAGTACCGGCTGCACGACGGCGCCGAGCCCGGTCCGATGAGCAACCCGCTCGCCTGGGAGGCCCGGCTCGACGGCTACCAGGTGATCGTGTTCCGGCACGAGCGCGGAATCTTCTCGGTGCTCCTCGTCCGCCCGGCCCATGCGCTGCACGACCTCCGTCACGAGGCCGCGTTCACCGCCGCCTGCCGCGCCGTCCCCGGGCTGCGCGACTGGACCGACCCCGACCGGTCCGCACCGATCACCCCGGTGCTGCCCGGCGGACGGCTGTACAACCACTACTGCGCCCAGCCCGACGTCGACGGGCTGGTGCTGCTCGGCGACGCCGTCTGTACCACCACCCCGATGTTCGGCCGCGGCCTCGCCACCACCGCGATGCAGGTCCGGGCGCTGCTCGACCGCGTCGACACCGGCGACACCGCCTCGTTCGGGGCGTGGTGCGACGCCGCGATGCTCCCGTGGGTGCACGACCACACCCGCTCCGACGACCACTGGCGACGCGTATGGTCCGGCGGCGACGTCGACCTCACCCGGCGCATCCCGAGCGACCTGATCCTCGCCGCCGCCGCGGCCGACCCGCGGATCGCGCCGGCGCTCGGGCCCTACCTCGCGATGCTCGCCGGCCCGGAGTCCCTCGACCCGGTGGAGCCGCTCGCCCGCGCCGTCTACCAGGGCGGATGGCGGGCTCCGCTCGCCGACGGCCCCGGCCGCGACGAGCTGGCGGAGGTCGTGCGGGCCGCCGTCGCGGCGTGAGTATCCTCGTGTACGCGGACGAGTCGGTCGGGCGGCCGCGGCGGGACCTCCGGGTCCCGCCGAGGAAAGTCCGGACTCCACAGGGCAGGGTGGTTGTCAACGGCAACCCGGGGCGACCCGCGGGACAGTGCCACAGAGAACAGACCGCCACGCGGCTCCCCGGAGCCGCGGGGTAAGGGTGAAACGGTGGTGTAAGAGACCACCAGCACCCCGGGTGACCGGGGTGGCTCGGTAAACCCCACCCGGAGCAAGGTCGAGAGGTCGTACGTGTACGGCTGCGCAGGCGCATGAGGGCTGCCCGCCCGAGCCTGCGGGTGGACCGCTGGAGCCTGCCGGCGACGGCAGGCCGAGATGGATGGTCGCCGAACGGAGCACCGTGAGGTGCCCGGGAACAGGATCCGGCTTACAGACCGGCTCGTCCGCACACCGGCCCCCTGACCTGCCCGGTCGACACCGGACCGGCCGGGCTCAGGTCGTGGTGGGGGAGGGCCCGAGCGCGGTCCTGACCGCGAACCCACCGAGCACGGTGCCCGCGACCCACCGCTGGACGGTCATCGCCCGCGGTCGCGCGGCCAGGAAGCCCGAGACGGACGCGGCGGTGAGGACGATCAGCCCGTTGACGGTCACCGCGACGACGATCTGGACCGCCCCGAGCTGCAGGAGCTGGCTCCCGGTGGCGCCGTGGGGATCGACGAACTGCGGCAGCAGCGCGGCGTACATCAGCGCGATCTTCGGGTTCAGCAGGTTGGTGAGCAGCCCCATGCCGAACAGGCGCCGATCGCGCTCGGGAGCGAGGTCACGGGCCGCGAACGGCGAGGTGCCGCCGGGGCGCAACATGCCCCAGGCCAGCCACGCGAGGTAGAGCGCTCCCGCGATCTTGACCGTGGTGTAGGCGGCGGGGACGGCGACGAACAGCGCCGAGAGACCGGCCGTCGCGGCGAGGAGATAGCAGAGGAAGCCCACCGCGGTACCGGCGAGCGACACGAGTCCGGCGCGTCGGCCCTGCGAGATCGCGCGCGAGGTCAGGTACACCATGTTCGGCCCCGGGGTGAGGACCATGCCGAGGGCGATCACGACAACCCCCAGCGCTGCGGACGGTTCGATCACGGCGGCTCCTCACCGAACGGGTCGTGATCGAGAGCGAAACACGGCGACGGCCCGCCGACCAGTGGATTCCCACGTGTGCTGCGTCGCTCGGGTGGTTCCCATGGGACCGGTCGCAGCTCCTCCTCCATCGAGGACCGGACCTGACCGCATCGGGCGGCACAGTCGTCCTCGAACCGCTCCCGAGCACCGGAGGACCCCATGTACGCACCCGCCCGCCACGACGAGGTCACCGGCCTCCTGAACTACATCGACGTGCAGCTCACGGCGATCCGCTCCGCGCTCCTCGGCCTCACCGAGGAACAGGCCCGCGCGACCCCGTGCCGCAGCGCGCTGTCCGTCGGTGGCCTGGTCAAGCACGCCGCCTACTGCATGCGCGGCGCGCTGGACCGGTTGACCGGTGACGTCACCGAGCAGCCGCTCGACGCGGCCGCGGTCGCCCTGTTCACCGGCAGCTTCACCGTCGGCGACGACGAGACCGTCGCCGCGACCGTCGAGGAGTTCGACCGGGTCCGGGCCGAGCTGCTCGCCACCGTCGCGAAGACCGACCCGGCCGGCGACTCGACCGCCCCGCCCGCCCCCTGGCACGGGATCTACGACGCGCGGCCGATCCACGCCCGCTACTACCTGGTGCACCTGGTCGAGGAGTTCGCCCGGCACGCGGGGCACGCCGACATCCTCCGCGAGCAGATCGACGGCGTCGCGGTACCCGCGCTGGTGCTCACCCTCGCCGGTGCGCCCGCCAACGACTTCTTCCAGCCCTACGAGGCGGCGCCGGGCACGCTGCTGGCCTGAACCGGGCGGTATCCCCTGGCGTCCCCGGTCGTTGATCCCCACGACCGGCTCGGGGAGGGCGGATGCGTCGAGGACGACGGAACGGACTGATCGCCACGGCCGCGGCCGTCGTCGCGCTCGTGGGGCTCGCCTCGCTGCAGCCCGCCGTCGCGGTCGGTCCGTTCGGCCCCTCGGGGCGGGTGACCGTCACCCCGGCGGCGTCGAACCAGTTCGCCGGGACCCTCGACGAGGGTTCCGGCAGCCGCGAGTTCACCGCCCGCCACGGTGCCCCGCCCGACGGCGGCGGCGGCGCCCTCGAGCTGCGCACCCCGGGCGACGGGGACAAGCGCCAGTACGTCACCGACGAGGTCGCCGGCCCGTTGTCCCGGTTCACCGACGCGAGCTACTGGGCGTACCGCGACCCGGCGTCGTCGAGCGGGGCGATGCCGTCGTTCGCGATCGCCGTCGACGTGAACGGCGGCACCCTGGAAGCCGGCGACCTGTACGTCCTCACCTACCTGCCCGACCGGGCCCCGGCCGGCACCTGGACCCGCTACGACGTCGGGTCCGGCACCTACTGCACCACACAGCAGATCGGCCGGGTCGACGCCTACCGGCAGTGCCGCGACGGCGGCGAGCAGCGCACGCTGTCCGACATCATGGCCGCGTACCCGGACATGACCGCCTACGCCGCCGGGTTCAACCAGGGCGGCGGCGACGCCGGGCTGGTCTCGGCCGTCGACCTGCTCCGGGTCGGCGGGCGGACCTACGACTTCGAGCCCGGCTGAGCCGGTCGCGGCGGCCTCAGGTCACGCAGAACTCGTTGCCCTCGGGGTCGCACAGGGTGGTGGTGACCGGGCCGCGGTCGGCCGTCGTCCACAGCACCCGGGCGCCGAGCGCGACCAGGCGCTCCACCTCCGCGGGGGCCTCCTCCGGGCCGACCTGCAGGTCCAGGTGCACCCGGTTCTTGGCCGACTTCGGCTCCGGCACCCGCTGCACGAACAGCCGCGGACCCGGCCCGCGGGCGGTGGCGACGTCGCGGAAGCCGCGCCGGTCGCCGTCGACGAGCACGTCGGCCTCGCCGAGGTGGCCGGCGGCCAGCAGACCGTCGACGACGGCGGTGTGGTCCTCCACCTCGTAGCCGAGGGCGGCCGCCCAGAACCGCGCGAGGGCATGCGGGTCGGCGGCGTCGAACGCGATCTGCAGGGTCGGGGTCACGGCGACGATCCTGGCCCCCGACGCGGACGGCGCCCGTCCGCATCGGACGTGTCGACCCAGGGTACGGAGCTGCCATAGGCTCGGCGGGTGCAGTACGACTTCACCGACCTGCGGCTGTTCCTGCACGTCGTCGCCGAGGGCTCCATCACCGGCGGTGCCGCGCGGGCCAACCTGAGCCTGCCGTCGGCGAGCGCACGGGTCCGCGCCCTGGAACGCCATGCGGGGGTCGAGCTGCTGGTCCGGGAGCGGCGCGGGGTCCGCACCACCCCGGCCGGGCGGGCACTGGCCCGGCACGCCCGCGAGGTCCTCGACCGGGCGGCGCGCCTCGACGGCGCGATCGCCTCCTACTCCCGGCCGGCGAGCGCGCCGCTGTCGCTGCTCGCCGGGAGCTCGGCGATGCACGACCTCGTGCCGCGGGCGGTGACGGCGTTCCTGCTGGCCCGGCCGCACTCCGACGTCGACGTCACCCTGCGGCGCAGCGTCGAGACCGCCCGCACCCTCGCCGACGGCCGGGCGGACCTGGGGATCGTGCTCGACCACGTGGCCGCCGGGCAGGGGCTGCGCGCGGAGCCGCTGTGCGACGACTCGCTGGTCGTCGTCGGCGCCGGGCACGGTGTGCTCGACGGTCGGGACACGATCGCGTTCGCCGAGGCGGCCGAGCACCCGATGGTGGGGCTGGCCGCGTCGTCGCCGCTGCAGCTCTCGCTCGACGCGCAGGCGGCCGACGCCGGGCTCGCGCCGCGGTACCGCACCCGCGCCGCGGACCTGGGCACGGTGGTCGCGCTGGCCGAGGCGGGCGCCGGGATCGCCGTCGTGCCCCGTCGCGCGGCCGCCGTCCCGGCCCGTGCCGGGCGTCTGCAGGTGGTCGCGCTGGGGGAGCCGTGGGCGCGGCGCGGGCTGTCGCTGTGCCGGGGCGCGGCCCTCGAGCCGAGTTCGCCGGGATGGCCCGCGGTGCTGGCTCTCGCGGACCACATCCACGCTGTCTCTGTCACAGCCGAAGGCTGAGAGCGGAACTTCCGCATTGTCCGGTGAGCCGGACGGGCCGACCCTCGACCCATGAACCCCTCCGGCGAGCCCGACGGTGTCGAGCGGGCCCTGACCGGGCTGCGGCGGGTCGTCGTGCCCGTCGCGGCCGGACTGCTCCTGCTGCTGGCGATCGCGGTCGGCGACGCCGCCGAGACCGCCGCCGCTCGGGGGGCCGGGACCACCCGGGTGAGCGCGACCGTGCTCGGGACGACCGCGGGACCGGGGCCCGTCGACGTCGGCTGGACCGACGGCCGCGGCGTCGTGCGGACCGCCACGGTGACCGTCGGCGGGCGGGTCGCACCCGGCCGGACGGTCGGGCTGTGGATCGGCCCCGACGGGGTCCCGGCCGCCCCGGAGCACCCGACCGAGGTCCGGACGGCCGGGATCCTGCGGTCGGCGACGGTGCTGGGCGTCGGTGGGGCCGGCCTGGTCGCGGTGTACGCGGCCGCCGGCGTCGCCGGCCGCGCACGGGCGGCGGGACGGCTGGACCGCGAGTGGCGCGCGGTCGAGGCGCGCTGGCGGGAGCTGCCCCGCGGCTGAGCGGAACTGTCGGGGGTCCGGTGCAGCATGCGTCCCGACCCACCCCCCCGAGTACCGGAGGCCCCCCGTGGACCAGCCCGTCACCGCGGATCCCGTCATGGACGCCGTCGGCGCCGCCGTCGAGGCGGGCCGTGCCGGTGACCGGGCCGGGTCCCGCGCCCGGTTCGACGCCCTGTGGGCGCAGGTGACCGCCGACGGCGACCCGTTCCACCGGTGCACGCTGGCCCACTACGCCGCCGACGTGCAGGACGACCCGCACGCCGAGCTGCTGTGGGACGAGCGCGCCCTGGCCGCCGCCGAGGAGTTGACCGACGAGCGGGCGCAGCGCCACCACGCCGGGCTGACGGTCGGCGGGTTCCTGCCGTCGCTGCACCTGAACCTGGCCGACGTGCACCGCCGCCTCGGCGACGACGACCGGGCGCGCCACCACCTGACCCGGGCCCGGGACCGGGTGGGGGCGCTGCCCGACGACGGCTACGGCGCGATGATCCGCGCCGGGATCGACCGCTGCGGCGAACGCCTCGACCTCGGCGACCGCAGGTGAGGGAGCCGCACTCAGACGACCGCGCCGTCGCCGGCGCGGCGCCGTGCCCGGTCGGCCTTCGACGGGTGCCGCCGTCCCGCCTTGCCGACCGGCTGCTTCGCTCCGGAGATCCGCGGCGCGGGCCCGGTCCAGCGCTGCTGCAGCAGGATCGACACCGGCCCGGCGACGACGATCGTCGACACCGTCCCGACCACGATGCCCACGATCAGCGCCAGTGCGAAGTCCCCGAGGGTCGCCCCGCCGAGGAACAGCAGCACGACCAGGATCGTCAGCGTCGAGATGCCGGTGTTCACCGTCCGCGGCAGCGTCGAGAGCACCGCCGACCCCACGACCCTGTGGAACGGCACCTTCGCGTTGCGTGCCCAGTGCTCGCGCACGCGGTCGAACACGACCACGGTGTCGTTGACCGAGTAGCCGATGACGGTGAGCAGCGCCGCGAGGAACACGCCGTCGGCGGTGCGCCCGGTCCAGGCGAACACCCCGACCACCACGAGCACGTTGGTCAGCAGCGCCGCGACCGCGCCGGCGCCGAGCGTCCAGCGGAACCGGAACGCGAGGTAGAGGAACTGCGCGGCGAGCGCGACACCGAGCGCGATGATGCCGCCGCGGGCCAGCTCGGCACCGAGGCTGGGGCCGATGAGCTCGTCGCGCAGCACCTCCGCGCCGCCGCCTGCCGCGCCGACGACCTCGCGCAGCTGCCCGACCTGGGCGTCGGTGAGTTCGCCGGAGCGCAGCGCGACCGCGCCGTCGCCGGTCTCGGTGACGGTGAGCCCGCCGATCCCGGTGGTGCCGACGGCGTCGCGGACCTGCTCCACGCTCACCGGGTTCGACGTCGTGAACTCGACCAGCCGGCCGCCGGTGAACTCGACACCGAGCTCCAGGCCGCGCACGAACAGGCCGGACACCATCACCACCACCACGACACCGGCGACGGCGAGGTAGCGCGCCGGCCGCCGCAGGAAACCGGGGTCGCTCGCCTCGAGGCGGCGCCGGACCGGGCCGATCTCGGTGATGCCGGTGATCCTCGGCCTGCGCTTCACCGCCGGGATCTTCAGGACGGCGAGGGTGAGCAGCCGGGACAGCACCAGCGCCGAGAACAGCGACACGACCACACCGATGACCAGCGTGACGCCGAACCCGCGGACCGGGCCCGAGGCGAGCCCGAACAGCAGCACGGCGGCGAGCAGCGAGGTCACGGCGACGTCGCCGACCGCGGACAGCGAGTTCGCGTAGCCCATCTCCGAGGCGCGTTCCAGGCGTGGCTTCGCCGCGTACTCCTCGCGGGACCGTTCGGCGATCAGCACGTTCGCGTCGACGGCCATGCCGACCGCGAGGACGAACGCGGCCAGGCCGGGCAGCGTCAGCGTGGCACCGAGCCCGGTCTGCACCGCGTAGGCGACGAGTGCGTACCCGCCGAGCGCGACGACGGCGACCAGCCCGACGAGCCGGTACACCACGATGAGGAACGCTCCGGCCAGCGCCGAGCCGATGATCGCGGCCCAGGCGCTCGCGGAGATCGCGTCCGCACCCAGGGTCGGGCCGACGGTCCGCTGCTCGATGATCTCCACGGGCAGCGGGAGGGCGCCGCCCTCGATCAGCACGGCCAGCTCGGAGGCCTGCTCGGGGGAGAAGTTGCCGGTGATCTGGGTCTGCCCGCCGAGCATGCCGACGTTGCACGGGATGTCCTCGACGACCTGCGGGGAGGAGATGACCTGCTGGTCCAGGACGATCGCGACCCGGCGCTGCGGGTCGCCGGGCGGCGCGCACGCGGCCTGGCCGGTGAGGGACTGCCAACGGGCGGGGCCGTCGCCGTCGAAGCTGATGTTCACGATGTGCCCGACGCCCTGCGGGTTGGGCGAGGACATCGCCGAGCCCACCATGTCGCCGGTCAGCGCCGGCGGGCCGAGCTGGAGCGGCTGGCCCTGCTCGTCGGTGCCGGGAGCGCCCCCGGCGGCGGGGTCACCGATCCCGAGCACCGGGTGCATCGTCAGCTGCGCGGTGCGGCCGAGGGTCTCCGCGGCCTCGGCGGGGTCGGTCAGCCCGGGGAGCTCGACGATGATCCGGTTCTCCCCGGACCGGGCCAGGCTGGGCTCGGCGACACCGAGCCCGTCGATGCGCCCGCGCAGCACCTCCAGCACGCGGTCGGTGGCCTCGCCGTCGGCGACGACCTCGGGGGTGTCGCGGGTCTCCAGGACGATCTGGGTGCCGCCGCGCAGGTCCAGCCCCAGCGTGGGGGCGGTGGTGAGCGCGACGACGGAGGACAGGGCGAGCACGGCGAGCGCGATGAGCGCCCGCCAGAGCACGGGGCGTGGCTTCACAGGAATCCTCGGCGGCGGGCGCCCCGGTCGGGACCGGGGCACGGCGGGGTGGTGCGGGGGAGTGGCGGGCGGTGGCGACCGGCGGGGTCGTCCGGTCAGGCCCGCGGCGGACCCCGCGACCCGATGTCCGCGCCGGTCCCGGGCTCCGGGGCGGCGGCCGTCGTCCGGTCGTCGGCGGGCGCGGGCGCACCGTGCCCGAGCCCGGCGGCGTCGAGGACCAGCACGTCCAGGGCGGGCCCGGGGTGGCCGGTCGCGTCCGGGGCGACCGGCCCGTCGTGCGCGGAGCGCCCCAGCAGCGCGGGCCGGGCCGCCTCGGCGGGCGCGACGTCCTGCCCGACCGAGGCCGCCGCCGTGGCCGGGACGGCCCCGGCGGTCAGCGACCCGGCGATCGGGGCGAGCGCCGCGACCAGCGACAGCAGCAGCACCGCGACGAGGCGGCGGGCCGGGCTGCGGGTCGTGCGCACGAGGGTGATCCGTCCGGTTCGGGGGTTTCCTGCGGCGACGGTACCGGTCTCCGCACCGGCGACGACGGCGCAGGGTCGGGCACCGGGCGCGCGGCCGCTGGCCGTTCGGCACAATCGCGACCGCACCAGCGTGACGACCCAGAGAGGACGACTGACGTGAGCACGGATCCGTCGACCAGCGAGACGATCGACTCCGACACGACGGGCGGGGAGACGATCGAGTTCCAGGCCGAGGCCCGGCAGCTGCTGCGGTTGATGATCCACTCGATCTACTCGAACAAGGACGTCTTCCTGCGCGAGCTGATCTCCAACGCCTCCGACGCGCTGGACAAGCTCCGCCTCGCCGCCTACCAGGACAAGGACCTGGGCGCCGACACCGAGGACCTGCACGTCGAGCTCGTGCCGGACGCCGGGGCGCGCACCCTCACCGTCCGCGACAACGGCATCGGGATGACCCGCGACGAGGTCGTCGACCTGATCGGCACCATCGCGCGGTCGGGCACCGCGGAGCTCCTCGCGACGCTCCGGGAGGCCGGCGACGACGCCCGCCAGGAACTCATCGGCCAGTTCGGCGTCGGCTTCTACTCCTCGTTCATGGTCGCCGACCGCGTCGAGCTCGTGACCCGCAAGGCCGGCGCGGGCGAGGGCGTGCGGTGGACCTCCGACGGTGAGGGCACCTACACGATCGAGCCCGTCGCCGACGCCCCGCAGGGCACCGCGGTCACCCTGCACCTCAAGGCGTCCGACGCCGAGGACCAGCTGCACGACTACGCCGACCCCGCGGTCCTGCGGCGCATCGTGAAGACCTACTCCGACTTCATCACCTGGCCGGTCCGGATGCCTCCCGGAATCGGCACGGCGGGGGACACCGACGACGCCGCGCCTGAGACGCTGAACTCGATGAAGGCGCTGTGGGCCCGCCCGCAGAAGGACGTGACCGAGGAGGAGTACGCCGAGTTCTACCGGCACGTCAGCCACGACTGGCAGGAGCCGCTGGAGACGATCCGGCTCGCCGCCGAGGGCACCTTCGAGTACCAGGCGCTGCTGTTCCTGCCGAAGGTCGCGCCGATGGACCTCTACATGCGCGACGCCCGCCGCGGCGTCCAGCTCTACGTCCGGCGCGTGTTCATCATGGACGACTGCGAGGCGCTCGTCCCCGAGTACCTGCGGTTCGTCAAGGGCGTCGTCGACGCCGCGGACCTCTCGCTGAACGTGTCGCGGGAGATCCTCCAGCAGGACCGTCAGATCTCGGCGATCCGCAGGCGCCTGGTGAAGAAGGTGCTGTCGGTGCTCGGCTCGCTGCGCGACAACGAGCCGGAGAAGTACGCGACCTTCTGGGAGCAGTGCGGCCGGGCGCTCAAGGAGGGACTGCTGTCCGACGCCGACAACCGCGACACCATCCTCGGGGTCTCGGCGTTCGCGACCACCCACGACGCCGACGCGCCGACCTCGCTCGCCGCCTACAAGGAGCGGATGCGCGAGGGCCAGGACGCGATCTACTACATGACCGGGGACTCGCGGACCGCGATCGAGGCCTCCCCGCACATGGAGGCGTTCCGGGACAAGGGCTACGAGGTCCTGCTGCTCACCGACCCGGTCGACGAGGTGTGGGTCGACGCCGTCGACGGCTTCGACGGCACCCCGCTGCGCTCCATCGCCAAGGGCCAGGTGGACCTGCAGACCGACGAGGAGAAGGAGGAGGCGGCGGCGAAGCAGACCGAGTTCGCCGACCTCTGCACCTGGATGGCCGAGGTCCTGGCCTCCGACGTCAAGGAGGTCAGGCTCTCCACCCGGCTCACCACCTCCCCGGCCGTCCTCGTCGGCGACGAGTTCGACATGACCCCGACCCTGGAGAAGATGTACCGGGCGATGGGGCAGGAGCCGCCGAAGGTGAAGCGGATCCTCGAGCTCAACCCGTCGCATCCGCTGGTCACCGGGCTGCGTGACGCCCGCGCCGCAGGGAAGGACGAGAGCGGCACCGTCGAGCTGCTGCACGGCATGGCGCTGCTGGCCGAGGGCGGCGAGCTCGCCGACCCGTCCCGGTTCGTGGGGCTGCTCGCGGAGCGCCTGCAGCACGCACTCTGACGCCGGGCGGCGCGGGGACCGAGCCGTGACGAGAGCCGCACATCTGAAGAGTTACTCAGGTGTCGTGGCTATGCTGTCGCGGTGATCGGGAACCCGCGCCGCTGGGCGCCGCTGCTCGCCGGACTGGTGCTCCTCGCGGGGTGCGGCGCGGGTGACCCGGTCGCGGCACCCGCCGGGCACGGCGACCACGCCACGGGCCCCGCCGCCGACGCGGTCGTCAACTGCGGCGTCGACGTGCCCGTGCAGCGCCCGGAGCGGGTCGTCGCGATGTTCCAGAACGGCATCGAGGCCGTCCTCGCGCTCGGGGCGGGGGACCGGCTGGTCGGCGCGGCCTACCTGGACAACCCGCTGCCGGCTCAGCTCGACCCGGACTTCCGGCCGCAGAGCTACTGGCCCGAGGAGTACCCGTCGCGCGAGGAGGTGCTGCGGGTCGACCCCGACCTCGTCGTCTCCGGCTTCACCGGCGCCTTCACCCGGGAGGGCCTCGGCACCCGCGCCGAGCTCGGTGCCACCGGCACGGAGACCTTCCTGTTCAGCGCCTACTGCCCGACCGCCGACGGCGGCGACCAGCAGAGCATCGGTGACAACGACGTGTCCTTCGCCGGCGTCGAACGCGACCTCACCGACCTCGGACGCCTGCTGGGCGCCGAGGACCGGGCCGCGCAGGTCGTCGCCGGCATGCGCCGCACCCTCGCCGACGTCGCCGCCCGGCTCGACGGTGTCACCGACCGTCCGCGGGTGGCGATGCTGAACTCCCCGGGCAGTACCGGTGAGCTGCGGGTCTTCGGCACCGGCGACGTCGCGACGACGATCATCGAGGCCGCGGGCGGGCGGCAGGCGTTCGACACCCTCGCCGGCCGGCAGCGCACCGTGTCCCTGGAGGGCGTCGTCGCGGCGAGCCCGGACGTGATCGTGATTCCGGCCTGCTGCGGGCGCGACGTCGGCCCGGAGGGCGCGGAGCCGCTGGCCGAGCGGCTGCGGAACGACCCGGCGCTCGCCACGGTCCCCGCGGTCCGCGACGGGAGGGTGTTCACCACGACCTTCGCCGAGATCAGCCCCGGCATCCGCAACGCCGAGGCGGTCGCGACGCTCGCCCGGCGGCTGCACCCCGACCGGTTCGGCGGCTGAGAGCGGAATCCGCACCCCGACCGGCTCGGCGGCCGTGGACGGCGCCCGCACCGCGGCCGGTCGGACCGGCGGGCCCGGGGACCACCCGGGTTCCGGGGGAGGGAGTGCGGATCCGCCCGGCGCCGTTGCCGAGCGGACGACCGGAACCGTAGCGGGTCCGCGCCGCCCGCGACAGCGACCGTGCCCCGATCGTTGCTAGGGCTCCTCCGAGCCCGGGGGGAGCGGGGGATTGCCCGGTCGCAGCCCGTCGAGCAGCAGCGCCAGGTAGCGGGCGCGGTCCTCGCCCGACGCCGTCTCCGCCGCGTCCGACCCCTCGGCGACGGCCAGCGCCATGACCAGGACCGCCGACAGGTCCCGCGGGGTGAGCTCCGGGCGCACCGCGCCCGCCTCGCGCGCCCGGTCCAGCAGCCGGGTCAGCGTCCGGCCGTAGCGCTCGGCGGACTCGACGTCGAACGCGCCGGCCTCGCGGGCCAGCTGCAGGATCGTCCGCCGTCCGGCGATCGCCTCCACCGCCCGGCCCAGCGACCCGGCCAGGTCGGCCCAGGGGTCGCCGTCCCCGGCGGCCGCGGTCGGCTCGATCTCCGCGACGAACACCTGGTCCAGCACCGCCCGCACCAGCACGTCGCGGGTCCGGAACCGGCGGTACAGCGTCGCGACGCCGACCCCGGCCCGGCGCGCGATCTCCTCCAGCGGGACGTCCGCTCCGTCGGACTCGAACGCCGCGGCCGCCGTGTCGACGATCCGGCGGTGGTTGCGGGCGGCGTCGGCGCGCAGCGGACGGCCCGCCGGGGAGCCGTCGAGCGACGAAGCGGTCATCACTGCACGGTATCGCCCGGCCTCACCAGGTCACCGGCAGCGTGTGCATGCCGTAGACGAAGTGGTAGGCCCGGAAGGCCTCGGGCGGGACCGGCCCGGCCGGGGCGAGGGTGGGGAAGCGGCGGAGCAGGGCGGGGAACGCCGTCGCCATCTCCATCCGGGCCAGTGGTGCGCCCAGGCAGTGGTGCACGCCGTGCCCGAACGCGACGTGTCCGGCCGCGCCGCGGGTGAGGTCGAGCCGGGCGGGGTCGTCGAACCCGGACCCGGTGTCGCGGTTGGCGGTGGGCAGCGAGCACATCACCAGCGACCGCGCCGGGATCGGGGTGTCGCGCAGGACGGTGTCGGTCGTCGTCACCCGGACCACCCCGGTGTGCACGATCGACAGCCACCGGAGCAGCTCCTCCACGGCGGGCCGGGCCAGCCCGGGGTCGCTGCGCAGCAGCGCGGCCTGCTCCGGGTCCTCCAGCAGCGCCAGGGTGCCCAGCGACAGCATGTTCGACGTCGTCTCGTGCCCGGCGATCAGCAGCAGCGACGCGATCCCGACCAGCTCGTCGTGGCTGATCTCCTCGCCGTGCTCGCGGATCAGCATGCCGAGGATGTCCTCACCCGGGTCGGCCAGAGCCGCGTCGACGAGCCGGGCCATGTAGGCGCGGTTCTCCCGGCCCACGGCCAGTCGCTCCTCGGCGGGCAGGGACACGTCGAGCAGGCGCGTCGACCGGGCGGTGAACTCGTCGCGGTCGGTGTAGGGCACCCCGAGCAGCTCGCAGATGACCATCGACGGCACCGGCAGGGCGAACAGGGCGACCAGGTCGGCACCCGGCCCGGCGGCCTCCAGCGCGTCGAGGTGCTCGTCGACGATCTCGGTGATCCGCGGCTCCAGGCGGGCCATCCGGCGCTGGGTGAACTCGCGGGTGAGGAAGCGGCGCAGCCGGGTGTGCTCCGGCGGGTCCTGCAGCAGCAGCTGGCCGGCCCGCATCTGCTCCTGCTCGCGCTCCGACAGCGGCGGTGCGTCCGGGCGGGTCAGCTCGGCGCTCCCGGCGTTGGAGTAGGTCGCGGCGTCGCCGAGCACGTGCCGCACGTCGTCGTAGCGCGTGACGAGGTAGGCCTCGGCGCCGAACGCGGTCCGCACCCGTGGGACGTCGCCGGAGTCGCGGATGCGCTCCAGCTCGGCGTCGGGCAGGAACCGGTCGCGGCGCATGTGCAGCGGGAGCGTGAAGTCCGTGGCGGTGTCGGTCATGGTGCTGGCCTCCGGAGGGTCGGCGGGCGCGTCGCACTCCACGGTAACCGCTCAAACGACAGTGTGCTCTCATTTCGCGTCGCCTGTCCGGTACGCCCCGGATGACCGCCGAACCGGTGAAACCGGGCGAACCGTGACAGGCTGCGACCGTCATCGGCGACGGCACCCCGGGGGAGATCCGTGTTCCAGCAAGATCCCGAACCGCTCGGCAGCCTCTGGCTGTCCGCACTCGTCGCACTGCTCCCGCTGGTGGCGATCTTCGTGACGCTGGGTGCCCTGCGCTGGAAGGCGCACTGGGCCGGGCTGGCCGCACTCGTCGTCGCGGTCGTGGTCGCGGTGGCGGCCTTCGGGATGCCGGTGCACCTGGCCCTGCTCTCGGCCACCGAGGGGGCGGTCTTCGGCCTGTTCCCGATCATGTGGATCGTCTTCACCGCGATCTGGCTCTACCAGCTCACCGTCGCCGCGGGCCGGTTCGAGGACCTGCGCGCCGCCTTCGGGCTGATCTCCGACGACCCCCGGGTGCAGGCGATCATCATCGCGTTCTGCTTCGGCGGTCTGCTCGAGGCGCTGGCCGGGTTCGGTGCCCCGGTGGCGATCACCGGCGTCATGCTGATGGCGCTCGGGTTCTCCCCGGTCCGGGCGGCGGTCGTCGTGCTGCTGGCCAACACCGCCCCCGTCGCGTTCGGCGCGGTCGGCACGCCGATCATCACCGCGGGCACCCTCACCGGGATCCCGTACAACGAGATCGGCGCCGTCGTCGGACACCAGACCCCGGTGCTCGCGTTCATCGTCCCGACGCTGCTGGTGCTGCTCGTCGACGGGAAGCGCGGGGTGCGCCAGGTCTGGCCGGTGGCGCTCGTCATCGGTCTCGCGTTCGCCGTCGCCCAGTGGCTGGCCGCCACCTACCTCTCGGTCGAGCTCACCGACATCGTCGCCGCGCTGGCCGGGCTGGCGGCCGGCGTGGTCCTGCTGCGCTTCTGGCAGCCGCGCGGCGGCGCCGAGGCGATGGAGACGCTGCGCGTCGAGCGCACCGCCGACGCACCCGTCGAGGACCCGGGCGGCGACGGCGGCGGGTCCGTCGCGACCGAGCAGCGCACCCTGGCCGAGCGCTCGCAGGCGCTGTCGGTCGGCCGGCTGTTCATGGCCTTCGCGCCGTACCTGCTGATCATCGTGGTGTTCTCGGTGGCGAAGCTGGTCGGCCCGGTGTCGACCTTCCTGACCGGCACCGACCTCAAGATCGGCTGGCCGGGGCTCGACGGACAGGTTCTCGGCGCGTCCGGGGACCCGGTGTCGACCACGACCTACAGCTTCCAGTGGCTGTCCTCGCCCGGCTCGCTGCTGCTGATCTGCGGCATCGGCGTCGCGGTGATGTACCGGCTCACGCCCGCGACGGCGGTCCGGGAGTTCACCGCCACCGCGTACAAGCTGCGGTTCGCCTTCCTCACCGTGGCCACCGTCCTCGCACTGGCCTACGTGATGAACCTGTCCGGGCAGACGATCTCCATCGGGACCTGGATCGCCGGGACCGGCGCGGCGTTCGCGTTCCTCTCGCCGATCCTCGGCTGGCTCGGCACCGCGGTCACCGGCTCGGACACCTCGGCCAACGCCCTGTTCGCGACGCTGCAGCAGACCGCGGCCGAGCAGGCGGGCCTGGACCCGCACCTGATGGTCGCGGCGAACACCTCCGGCGGCGTCGTCGGGAAGATGATCAGTCCGCAGAACCTCACCATCGCGGCGACGGCCGTGGGCATCGCGGGCCGGGAGTCCGAGCTGTTCCGGCGGACGATCCTGTGGAGCGTCGGGCTGCTCGCGGTGCTGTGCGTACTGGTGTTCCTGCAGTCGACCCCGGTGCTCGGATGGATGCTCCCGACCTTCTGAGGCACGCCGCCGGGCGCTGCGGAAGGATCGCCCGGGTGCGCCTGACCGTCCTGCCCACCGCCGATCTCGGGCGCGACGGGCTCCGGGCCCTGCGCGCCCTGCTCGACGCCGCGTTCCCCGCCGACGCCGACGGGTCCGGCGGGTTCGACGACGCCTCGTTCGACCACGCGCTCGGCGGGGTGCACGTGCTCGCCGGTCCGCTGCACGACCCGGTCGGGCACGCGGCCGTCGTGGGCCGCCGGCTGCTGCACGACGGCGTCGCGCTGCGCACCGGCTATGTCGAGGCCGTGGCCGTGCGGCCCGGGAGCCAGGGCGGCGGGCTCGGCGGGCTGCTCATGGCGGAGGTGGACCGGATCGTGCGCGGCGGGTACCGGCTCGGGGCGCTCGGCGCCGCCGCCCGCGCCGCGCGGCTCTACCGCAGGCACGGCTGGGAACCGTGGTGCGGCCCGCTCGCCGCGCTCACCCCGGACGGCGTCGTCGACACCCCCGACGAGCGCGGCGCCGTGCACGTCCTGCCCGTCGACGCGCCGCTCGACCCGGCCCGCGCGCTGGTCTGCGACTGGCGCGACGGCGAGCTGTGGTGACGCCCGCCCCGGAGTGACGCGGCCGGTTCACCCGGATGTCGACCAGGAGTCGGGTGATCGTCATCCGGCGGCGGTGGAGTTCACCCGTGCAACTGGCGGTGCTCGATCTGGCGGGTACGACGATGGCCGACGACGGGCTCGTACTCGCCGGTCTGCGCGCCGGTCTGCGCGCCGCCGGGGTCCGCGTCGACGGCCCCTGCTACCCGGCGCTGGACAGGCAGGCCCGCGCGACGATGGACCGCCCGGTCATGACGGTGCTCGGCGAGCTCCTCGACGGCGACATGTACCGGGCCCGCCGCGCGCACTCCGCGTTCGCCGACCACCTGCACGCCGCGCTGGACGCGGGCCGCGTCCGCCCGGTCCCCGGCGCCGCGCAGACCCTCGACGCGCTCCGCGACGCCGGCCTGAGCGTGGCCCTGACCTGCGGCTTCGACCCCGAGCTGCGGGACCGGCTGGTGTCGGCGCTGGGGTTCACCGAGCGGGCGGACATGGTCCTGTCGCCCGCCGACGTCGACGGCCGCGGCCTGCCCGAGCCCGACCTGCTCCACGCCGCGGCCCGGCGGGCCGGGACCGGGCCCACCCAGGTCGCGGTGGCCGGTGACGCGACCGCCGACATCGACGCCGCCGTCCGGGCGGGGGCGGGGCTCGCCGTCGGGGTGCGGGGCGGGGCGCACGGCGAGCCGCGGCTGCGTGCGGCGGGCGCCGACGCCGTCATCGACTCGGTCGCGGACCTGCCCGCGCTGCTCGGCCTCCCCAGCTGAGCCCGCACGGCGTACCGTCCGTCCTGATCTTGACCGGTCCGCGGTGACGACGGGGGTGGCGGCGTGGCCCGACGCACGGTGGCGGTGGCGTCGCTCGGCACGACGCTGGCCCTGGTCGGCTACACCGCGCCGCTGGCCACCCTGGCCCCGATCGCGGCCGACCTGGGCTCCTCGCCGTCGGGGCGCTCCTGGATCCTCAGCTCGATGAGCCTGGGGCTCACCGCGGTGCTGCTGACCGCGGGGACCCTGGCCGACCGGCTGGGGCGGCGCGCGGTGTTCACGGCCGGCGCGGTCGTGCTGGCCCTGGCCTCGGCGGGCGGGGCGTTCTCCACCGGCACCGCCGGGTTCGTCGCCGGCCGGATCGGGCAGGGCGTCGGGGCGGCCGCGGTCGTCGCGTGCAGCCTCGCGCTGATCGGCCACGCGCTGCCGCCGGGCCCGCGCCGCTCGGCCGCGACCGGGCTGTGGGGCGCGGCGCTGGCCGCCGGGATCGCGGCGGGCCCGCTGCTCGCGGGCCTGCTGCCGTGGCGGGTGCTCTACCTCGCCGTCGCGGTCGCCGGGCTGGCGCTCGCCCTCGCCGGACGCACGCTGCTCACCGAGTCCACCGCCGGGCGGCCGCGCCCGGTCGACGTCGCCGGGATGGTGCTGCTCGCCGCGGGGCTGGCGGTGCTGCTCGCCGGCCTCACCGAGGCCCGGCGGCTGCCGGTCACCACCGCGACCCTCGTGCTGCTGGTCGCCGGGGTGGCGCTGCTGGCGGGGTTCGTCGCCGTCCAGTTCGTCGTCGCGCACCCGATGGCGGGGCCGGAGCTGTTCCGCCATCCCGGGCTGGTCGCGGCCACGGTCGCGAGCCTCGCCACCGGGCTCGGCATCATCTCGCTGAGCTCCTACCTGCCCGCGCTTCTCGCCCCGGTGCACGGCACCGCCCCCGCGACGGCGGCGCTGCTGCTGCTCGGCTGGTCGGGCACCAGCATCGTCACCGCGCTGCTCACCCGCCGGATCAGCGAACGGGTCACCGGTGGGGTCCGCCTCGGCGTCGGCCTGCTGGTCATGACGGCCGGTCAGCTCGGGCTGCTCGCGACCGGGTCCGGCACCGGGGCGGTCCTGGCCGCGCTCGTCGTCGTCGGCGTCGGCACCGGGGTCGTGAACGCGACGCTCGGCCGCGAGGCGGTCGCCTCGGTGCCGCCGGACCGGGCGGGCACCGGCAGCGGCATCAACAACACCACCCGCTACCTGGGCGCCGCCGTCGGCGTCACGCTGACCTCGGTGCTGACCTCACCGGCGGGCGACGAGCCGGTGCCGGAGCTGCTGGCCGGCTGGCACGTCGCCGTACTGGTCGCGACCGGGTTCACGCTGCTCGGCGCACTCGTCGCGCTGGTCTGTGCCCGCTCGGCAGCCCGCACCCCGGTCCCGGCGCCGCAGGGTTGACGGCCGGTGCCGCGGCGAGCAGCGTGCGGGGACGTGACGACGCTGCTGGTGATCGGCTCCGACCCGGCGCGGATCCCGGGGTACGACCCGGCGCCCGTGCCCGCCGCCCCGGAACGGGGCCGCGACGGCCACCGCGCGGCCGGGACCGGGACGACCGAGGTCCTCGTCGGCCCGGACGACGGGCTGCCGCGGGTCACCGCGGCGCCGCCCGCCCGCGGCGGCGGGTTCCGCACGCCCCCGCAGTGCCCGGAGCTGTTCGAGCGGGTGGCGGACCGGGTGCACCGGCACGCGCCCGGCTCGGTGACCGCGTCCGGCACCTCACCCGTCGACGGCGGCGAGGCCGCCCTGCGTGCGCCGGCTGCCGCATGAGGGTGGGGGAGCGGGTCGCCCACGCCCTGGCCGTCGGCCGCCCGGTGCTGGCGTGCGAGTCGACGATCGTCACCCACGGCCTGCCCGCGCCGCGCAACCTCGCCGTCGCCCGGGAGGCCGAGGAGCTCGTGGCCGCGCTCGGGGTGGTCCCCGCGACCGTCGGGGTGCTCGACGGCGAGGTCGTCGTCGGGCTGACCGACGACGAGCTGGCCCGGCTGGCGACCGCCCCGGGCGTGGTGAAGCTGTCCGCCCGGGACCTCCCGGTCGCCGTCGCCACCGGCGCGAGTGGGGGCACGACGGTCGCCGCGACCGCGCACCTCGCGCACCGGGCCGGCATCCGGGTGTTCGCCACCGGCGGCCTCGGCGGGGTGCACCGCGGTGCCGCGCGCACGTTCGACGAGTCGGCCGACCTGACCGCGCTCGCCGCGCTGCCGCTGGTCGTGGTCAGCGCCGGGGTGAAGTCGGTGCTCGACGTGCCGGCCACCCTGGAGCGGCTGGAGACCCTCGGCGTGACCGTCGCCGGGTACCGCACGCACGCCTTCCCCGGCTTCTACGTGGCCGACTCCGGGCACCGGGTCGGGCAGCGGCTGGAGTCCCCGGAGCAGGTCGCCGCGGCCTGGCGGGCCGCCCGCGACCTCGGCCTGCCCGGGGCCCTGCTGGTGGCGAACCCGGTCCCGGCCGCCGAGCAGCTCCCGCCCGCGCTCCACGACACCGCCCTGGCCGACGCCCTGGCCGCACTCGACGACGCCGGGATCGGCGGGCAGGACGCGACCCCGTTCCTGCTGGCGCGGGTCCGCGCCGCGACCGGCGAGGCCAGCCTGGAGGTCAACGTCGCGGTGTACCGGCACAACGTGGCGCTGGGCGCCCGGATCGCCACCGCCCTGGCCGGGCGGTGACGCGCCGGTGCCGCCTCAGACGACGGGCGTGATCGCCCGCAGCGCCTCGGAGCCGCGTACCGCCGTGGTCAGGTCGGCCAGTGCCCGCCCGTGCGCCGCCGCGAGCTCCGCGGACTGCTCGGTGAGGGTGTTGCGGTCGACGTAGCCGGAGTGGTCGAGGTAGAGCCCGGGGGAGAGGACCTGGACGGCGAAGAACCCGGCCAGCACCGACCGGAGCCCGTCGACGGCGAGGAAGTGGTGCCCGCTCGCGCCGGTCAGCACGACCGCGGCCGCCTTGCCCTGGAGCGGGGCGGTCTTCTCGCCCCACTTCCCGCGCTCGGTGGCCTCCAGCAGCGCCCGCAGCGACGCCGTGTGCCCGGCCCGGTAGACCGGGCTGCCGAACACGACGGCGTCGGCGTCGGCGAAGGCCGCGGTGACCTCGGCGACGGGGGTCTGCGACAGCTCGATCAGGGCGGTGTCGGCCCCGGTGCCGGCGAGGATCCCGGCGACGGCGGCCGCCGTGCGCCCGCCCGGCTCCGGGCCCGCGACGACCCCGATGATCCGGCCCACGGTGCCGCTCACGAGCCGGCCCGGGGGGTGAGGGCGTAGGTGCCGCGGTGGAACAGCAGCGGCAGCCGGTCCGGGTCCGCGCCGAGCGCGTCGACCCGGGCGACGACGATCGTGTGGTCGCCGCCGTCGTACTCGTTCCACAGGGCGCAGTCGACCCAGGCGCCGACGCCCTCGAGGACCGGCGAGCCGGACGGCGCCGCCGCCCAGGTCACCCCGGCGAACTTGTCGACCCCGGAGCGGGCGAACCCGGCGCTGTGGTGCTCGTGGTCGGCGGCCAGCACGTTCACGCAGAACCGGCCCACCTCGCGGATGCGCGGCCAGGTCGAGGACCCGCGTGACGGCGCGAAGCTCACCAGCGGCGGGTCCAGCGACAGCGACGCGAAGGACTGACAGGTGAACCCGATGGGCCCGTCCGGGCCGATCGCGGTGACGACGACGACGCCGGACGCGAACGCGCCCAGTGCGTCGCGCATGGACTCCGGGGTCACGACGGGGGTGACCGGGCCGGGGAGGGAACGCGACATGACCCGACCCTAGGCGGGGACGGAGCGCTCGGCCAACGATCCGGCCCGGGGTGGTGGGGAACACGCCGTGCCGTGCCGCGGCCGCCACCGTGTCGCCGTGACCGCTGCGGAATCGATCCGGTAGAACTCCCCGTGCCGTGCATCCCGAACTCGTGGGGAGCCCCGGGGTGCCCGAGACGGCAACGGCCGGCGGAGCGATCGCTCCGCCGGCCGTCCGTCGCCGGGGGCCGGGTGGGGGGACGCCCGGCCGGCCCGGGTCAGCTCGCGTAGGCGCGCAGCTTGTCGGCGCGCTCGCCGACCCGCAGCTTCGACATGACCTCGCGCTCGATCTGGCGCACCCGCTCGCGGGAGAGCTTGAAGGCGCGCCCGATCTGGTCGAGCGTGTGCGGCTGGCCGTCGTCGAGGCCGAAGCGCATCCGGATGACCTTCTGCTCGCGGTCCTCCAGGGTCGCCAGCACCCGGCGGAGGTCGTCGTGCAGCAGGCTCGAGATCACGGTGTTCTCGGCGTCGGTCGCCTCGGCGTCCTCGATGAAGTCACCGAGCGGCGCCTCCTCCTCGGACCCGACCGGCATGTCCAGGCTCACCGGGTCGCGGGCGTGGTCGAGCAGGTCCTGGATCTTGTGCTCCGGGATCCCCGACTCGGCCGACAGCTCGGCGTCGCTGGGCTCGCGGCCCTGGCGCTGGTGCATGTCCCGCTTGATCCGGGCCAGCTTGTTGACCTGCTCGACCAGGTGCACGGGCAGCCGGATGGTGCGGGCCTGGTCGGCCATGCCCCGCGTGATGGCCTGCCGGATCCACCAGGTCGCGTAGGTCGAGAACTTGAAGCCCTTGGTGTAGTCGAACTTCTCCACCGCGCGGATCAGGCCGAGGTTGCCCTCCTGGATCAGGTCCAGCAGCGGCATCCCGCGCCCGGTGTAGCGCTTGGCGAGCGAGACCACCAGCCGGAGGTTCGCCTCCAGCAGGTGGTTCTTGGCCAGCAGCCCGTCGCGGACGACCGCGCGCAGGTCGCGGCGGTACTGCAGGTCCAGCCCGTCCAGCGTGCCGTCGGCGGCGGCGGTGTCCAGCCGGTGCTGGGCGAACACGCCGGCCTCGATGCGCCGGGCCAGCTCGACCTCCTGCGCCGCGGTCAGCAGTGCGGTCTTGCCGATCCCGTTGAGGTAGACGCGCACCAGGTCCGCGGCGGGACTCTGGGCGTCGAGATCCTCCGCCACCGCGGCCGCGGCACCGGGTACGGTGGCTTCCAGTGCGGTGCCTCCGTCGCCGTCGGTGCGACGGCGGGAGCTGCGAGCGACCTTCGGGGCGGTCCGCTTCGCGCCGGACGACGACACGGTGGCGCGAGCGGGGGCCTCGGTCGTGAGGCGCGGGCCGGGTACGGCCGGAGCGGTCGTGGTCACCGTCATGTGCATTTCCTCCCCTGCGCGGGCTGCGGCGGGCGATTGATGGGCCTCACCGCTTGCCCTGTACGGGGTCAACGCATCCGTTCCGGGGATCGTTCCCACGACGCGGCCCCGCAGGCCGGGAAATGTGCCTGCGGGGCCGTGTCGTCGGTCACATGCAGTTGCGGTTCTCTCAGGGTCCTCTTAGAGAGCGAGCCCGCCGGGCGTACCGGTCAGGGCGCGGGCACCCGCGGGGTGTCCCGTGGGTCGGCCACGGCGCGGACGCTGCTGCGCCGCCGCGACGCCTTGCCGGCCCCGGTGTCCTTCTTCGACGGCACCGAGTGGCCGTAGACGGTCTCCATCAGCACCGGCCAGTCGTGGCGCAGTGCGTCACGGCCCATGAACAGCCCCAGGTGGCCCGCGGTCGCCGTCCGGTAGGTGACGTCCGCGGCCGGGGTCCCGACCTTCTCCGCCGCCGCGAACAGCTGCGGGGCCGGGGTGATGTGGTCCGCGGAGCCCGCCAGCAGCAGCAGCGGGCAGTCGATCGCCCCCATGTCGACGGTCCGGCCGTCGACGGTGAGCGTGCCCTTGATCAGCCGGTTCTTCCAGAACAGGTTCTCCACCAGCCACAGGTAGAACGCGCCGGGGATGTCCTGGGTGTACTTGAACCAGTCCTCGAACACCCGGTAGCGCTCGACGTGGGTGGGGTCGTCGATGTTCTCCAGCAGCTGCAGCTGCCGGGAGATCTCCGACTGCGGCTGGATCGAGATGAAGTTCGACAGCACCGCCGAGCCCGGCATGTTGCCGCCGCCCGCGGCGACCAGCGCCTTGTACGGCGCCATCCCCATCGTCCCCGCCATCAGCCGGGTCGAGGCGGCGATCACCGACTCGCCGGCGTGGAAGTCGATCGGCGCCCCGGCCAGGGTCAGGGTGTTCACCCGGTCCGGGTGCAGTGCGGCGTAGATCGTCGCCAGCCAGCCGCCCTGGCAGTCGCCCACCAGGTTGGCCTTCCCGCCCATCCGCCGGATGGACCGGTCGATCACCTCGAGGTAGTCGGTGATCGTGACGTTCTTCGTCGCGGTCGTGGCGGGCCGCCAGTCCAGCGCGTAGACCTTCGTCAGGCCCGAGGCGCGGATCATGGCGATCTGGCTCTGCTGCGGCGAGTAGTCCACGACGGTCGAGGAGTGCCCGGCCTGGGGCGGCAGCACCAGGGTGGGGACCACGTCGTCGTCGCGGTGCTCGGCGGCGGTGAAGTCACGCAGCGACGCGAACGGCGTCGACAGCACGACCTCGTTGGCCAGGTGCCAGGTCGGCTCGCGCCGGTCGGCCATCGCCGAGATCCACAGGAGCCCGCGCCGGGCGGCGTCACCGGGCCGGGCGATCCGCTGGACCGCGTCGATCCAGTAGGCGCCGGTGGCCCGGCCGACCTCGGCCACCACCTTGGTCAGGTTCCGGGTGTTGTACGACACGAGGTACCGGAGGGGGTCCGGCCGGTCGTCGCTCCCGGTGGCCGCGGCCACGGGGGTCTCGGGAAGGGCACGCGGTCCGTGCTCCCTGGAGGGTGCGGACCGTCGGGTGATCGCCGTGCTCATGGGCCTCTCCCATCAACTCTGATGACCGGGGGCTATCCGGGTTACCGAACGGTAAAACGCGATCGGTATGCCAAGCAAGCGCTGGCCTACTCCGGAGTAGTGCTTGCTTCGCTTAGCGCAGGTGAGAGGCCTTACAACAATCCGGGGCTGCCTACCGGTGAGTACGCGGTCACCATGTGTCCATCCCGTTGCGCCTCCCGTTCCCTCAGGGAGCGCGGGAACCCAGGCACGGAGACCGAACCGGCCGTCAGGAGTGACGAACAGTGACCACGCAGCCCGTACCCCAGCCCGAGTCCGAGAACGGCAGCGCCGCCGCGTCGAACCAGGCCGCGGAGGTGCTGCGACGGCAGGCGGCCGGCCTCGTGCGGGACCTGCGCGAGCTCGCCAGCCCCGAGGGGCTCGCCGCGAAGGTCGACCCGGTCGGCTTCGGCGGGGCGCTCGGCGAGGCCGCCCGCTCGCTGGCCACCCGGCCCGGCGCGGTGCTGCGCACCGGGCTGGGCTTCGGCGTCGACTCGGCCAAGGCCGTGTCCGCCGCGGCCGCGCGCGCCGTCGGCCGGACGACCACCGGTCCGGCGTCGCTGCCCGAGAAGGACAAGCGCTACGCCGACCCGGCCTGGGAGGGCAACGCCTGGTACTACCTGGCCCGCCAGGAGCACAGCCTGCTCGCCGACCGGCTGACCGAGCTGTCGCAGGCCGCCCGCGTCTCGCCGACCGCGCGCCGCAAGCTGGACTGGCTGGTCGGCCAGATCGTCGAGGCGCTGGCCCCGCCGAACGCGATCGTCACCAACCCGGCCTGGCCGAAGAAGATCGTCGAGACCGGCGGGCTGAACATCGTGCGGGGCGCGCGCAACATGCTGCGCGACGCCGTGCAGAACCAGGGGATGCCGCGCCAGGTCACCCCCGGCGCCTTCCAGGTGGGCAAGGACCTCGCGGTCACCCCGGGCCACGTGGTCTTCCGCAACCGGCTGATCGAGCTCATCCAGTACGAGCCGCAGACGGACAAGGTGCACGAGGTCCCGCTGCTCATGAGCCCGCCGTGGATCAACAAGTACTACATCATGGACCTCGCGCCGCAGAAGTCGCTGGTGGAGTGGGCGGTGCAGCACGGCCACACCGTCTTCATGATCAGCTACCGCAACCCGGACTCGTCGCTGGCCGACGTGACGATGAGCGACTACCTGCAGGAGGGCCCGGTCACGGCCCTGGACGTCGTCCGCGAGATCACCGGCCGGGACACGGTCAACGTCGCCGGGCTCTGCCTGGGCGGCGCGCTCTCCGCCGCGATGACGGCGTGGCTGGAGGCCAAGGGCGACCAGCGCGTCAACTCGCTGACCCTGATGAACACGCTGCTCGACTACTCCGGCCCGGGCCAGCTGGGCGTGTTCACCGACGAGAAGACGGTGGACCGGCTCGAGCGGAGCATGCGCAAGGACGGGTACCTGCCCGCCACCAGCATGAAGACGACCTTCGACCTGCTGCGGGCCACCGACCTGGTCTGGAACTACGTCGTCAACGACTGGATGCTCGGCGAGGACCCGAAGCCGTTCGACATGCTGACCTGGAACTCCGACTCCACCCGCATGCCGGCCGCCATGCAGACCGAGTACCTGCGCACGCTGTACCTGGAGAACCGCTTCGCCGAGGGCAAGCTGGAGCTCGCGGGGGAGCGGCTCGACGTGGCCGACATCCGGCCCGACAGCTACATCGTCACCGCCGAGTCGGACCACATCGCGCCCTGGAAGTCGGTCTACACCGGGGCGTCGAAGCTCGGCGGTACGGTGCGGTTCGTGCTGTCGAACTCCGGGCACATCGCGGGCGTGGTCAACCCGCCGTCGCCGAAGTCGCGGCACTGGTTCGGCGAGAGCGACGACCTCCCGGCCCGCGCCGAGGACTGGCGCGACGACGCCACCGAGCGCAAGGCCTCCTGGTGGGAGGACTGGACGCCGTGGATCGCCGAGCGCGCGGGCAAGGAGGTCGCGGCGCCGAAGAAGATCGGGTCGGACGCGCACCCGCCGCTGGAGCCCGCTCCCGGCCGTTACGTGCTGAGCGGCTGAGCCGCCGCCCGCCACCCCGCCGCCGCCCCGGTGATCACCGCTGGTCACCGGGGCGGTGGCGTGTCCACGATGGACGCTGGTCCGTGCTGTCCACTGTCGACACTGCATCGGATGCGTGCGCAACCGCCGTCCGGCGGGGAGAATGCGTCGCCATGGACCGCGTACGTTCTGTGCCCGCGTGCCGGCGACCGCCGCGCGGGACCCTCCGGGCGGGGACGCCGTGAGCCGCGCGGGGGAGGCCCGCACGCACGGCGGGCGCCGGCCGCGGACCGCCGGGGAGACCGCCGCCGACGAGCTGCGCGAGAACGGCCGCCGGGCCGCCGAGGACGCGTGGAGTGCTCAGGTGAACGCCCTGGGCGGGTTCATCCGGGCGCAGCGCCAGATGGCCAAGCTCTCGCTGCGCGAGATGGCGGCGATGACCAAGGTGTCCAACGCCTACCTCAGTCAGGTCGAGCGGGGGTTGCACCAGCCGTCGCTGAAGGTGCTGCGCTCGATCGCCGACGCGCTGCACCTCAACACCGACCAGATGCTCAGCCGGGCCGGCTGGTCGGTCGGCGACCCGGACACCGCGGGCGACGCCGCGCCGGCCGAGGAGGCCGCCTCCGTGGCCGCGCCGCCGCCGGGTGTCGAGGCCGCGATCGAATCCGACGCGCGGCTGTCCGACGAGCAGAAGGCGGCCCTGCTGGGGGTGTACCGGAGCTTCGTGCAGCGGGACTGAGCTGCCCTGCTTGACATACTTAACGGGTGTGCGTAGTTTTCTTGGCATGCCGGGGTGCTCGTCAGCACCCCGTCCACGCCGAGAAACGTCTCCCGGGAGGGAAGTACCGATGACCGCCTCCACCGAGCAGTTCGTCGACATCGCCAAGCGCGGCCAGGACCTGGTCACCGAGTCCGTCCGCGGGTGGACCGAGGCCGCGAGCGGCCTGGCCCGCCAGTTCGGCGCCGGTGACCGCCCGCAGCTGCCCGACGCGGGTGCCGCCGTCGAGCGCGTCTTCGACTTCTACGAGCAGGTGCTCGGCCACCAGCGCGAGTTCGCCCGTACCGTCGTCGGCGCGGGCACCTCGGTGTTCGACCAGGTCACCGAGCAGGCGACCAAGGCCGCCGAGGCCGTGACCGAGCACGCCGGGCGCAGCACCGAGGCCGCCGCGGAGAAGACCGCGCGCGCCACCCGGAGCGCCGCCGGCAAGTGACCCCGCGCGACGACGGCCCCCACCCGGCCCTCGGGTGGGGGCCGTCGTCGTGTGTGACCGGGTCGCGCTGTCCCTACCCACCGGTCCGCGCCAGGGTGGCCCCATGAGCCCCCGCACCCGGCCCCGCCGCATCGCGATCGCCTGCCAGGGCGGGGGCAGCCACACCGCGTTCACCGCGGGCGTCCTGGCCCGGCTGCTGCGCTCGGACGCGCTCGGCTCCGCCGCGGACCCGGCCGAGGTCGTCGCGATCTCGGGCACCTCGGGCGGCGCGATCTGCGCACTCGTCGCCTGGGACCGGCTGCGCGACGGCCAGACCCCCGACCGGCGCGAGGCCGCGGCGACGGCGCTGGAGGAGTTCTGGGCCGACAACGCCGCCCGCACCCCGCTGGAGCGCCTCACCAACCTGGGCGTGGTGACGGCGGGCGCGCTGCAGGGGCTCGGGCTCGTCCCGGCAGGCACCCCGTACCTGGTGCCGCGCCCGTTCGACGGCACCCGCCAGTTCCTCGACCTGGTCTCGCGGCACGTGGACTTCGCCGCCATCGGTCCGGACCCGGCAGGCGCCGCGCCGCTGCTGCTGCTCGGCGCCGTCGACGTGCTGACGGGGGAGTTCCGGGCGTTCTCCAGCCGCACCGACACCCTGACCGCCGAGACCGTGCTCGCCTCGGCCGCGATCCCCACCCTGTTCCGCGCGGTGCACACCGCGGGCGGCGTCTACTGGGACGGGCTGTTCTCGCAGAACCCGCCCACCCGCGACCTGCTCGACACCGACCCCGACGAGCTGTGGGTCGTGCAGATCAACCCGTCGGAGATCGACGGCGAGCCGCGCAGCCCGATCGAGATCGCCGACCGGCGCAACGCACTGGCCGGCAACCTGTCGCTCAACCAGGAGCTCGGGTTCATCGAGACGATCGACCGGCTGCTCGCCGACGGGAGCCTCGGCCCGGACTCGGGCTACCGGCAGGTGACCGTCCGGGTGCTGGAGATGCCGGCCGGCGCGGTGCGGTCCCGGTTGCTCGGTGCCGCCTCCAAGATCGACCGCGACGTCGCGTTCCTCGACCACCTGCAGCGCCGGGGCGCCGCCGCGGCCGACCGGTTCCTCGGCGCGCTGGCCTTCGAACGGGCGGTGCGCGACGGCGACCCGGTCGCGCTCGCGGCCGCCGTCACCCCGGACGCGACCCTGACCTCGACCGCCCCGTTCCGGGAGCGGCCGTCCCCGGTGCCGCTGCTCGCCCACCTCGGTGAGCTGCTCGACGGGGAGTTCACCGTCGACCCGACCCGCAAGCAGGTCGCCCGCGACACCGCGGAGTGGGCGGTGCGGGTGCACCGCGACGGCGGTGTCACCGACGGGCTGGCCGAGGCCGGCCTCGACGACGACGGCCGGGTCACCGCGCTGCGGCTCGGGCCACGCCCCTGACCCCGGGCCCGGATCAGAACGGGATCAGCGGCACCACGACCAGCCGCGCCAGCAGCACGGCCACGAACACGATCAGCACCGACAGGTCCAGCCCGACCGCGCCCATCCGGACCGGCTGGACGCGGCGGCGGATCGGGGCGACGACCGGCTCGGTCAGGCCGTGGGTGACGCGGCGGGCGGTGTCGAGCACGGCGCCGCCGCGCCCGGAGCCGAGCACGTCGATCCAGTCCACGACGACCCGGGCGACCAGCACGAGCTGGAACAGCCCCAACAGCCAGGACAGCAGGTAGGCGACCATGTCCCCATCGTCCCCTTTCCGGCTGAGAGTCCGGTGAGAGACGGCTGAGACGTGGGCCCGGTACCGGGCTCAGACCTCGACCAGGACCGTGAACGGGCCGTCGTTGACCGACTCCACGGCCATCTGCGCGCCGAACTCCCCGGTCCCGACCGTGGCGCCGCGCCCGCGCAACGCGGCCACCACCGCGTCGACGACCGGCTCGGCGTCCTGCGGGCGGGCCGCCGCCGACCAGGACGGCCTGCGTCCCTTGCGGGTCTCGCCGTACAGGGTGAACTGGCTGACCACCAGCAGCGGGGCGCCGGCGTCCGCGCACGAGCGCTCGTCGCGCAGGAGGCGCAGCTCGTGCAGCTTGCGGGCCATCGTGTCGACCTTCCGCGCGGTCGCGGCGGGGTCGGTGCCGACGTCGTCGGCGTGCACGCCGAGCAGCACCAGCAGCCCGGGCCCGATCTCACCGGACACCCGCAGCGGTGTGCCGTCGGGCGCCTCGACCGTCACCGACGCCCGTCGTACGCGGGCGACGACGGCCCTCACCCGACCGGCCCCGACGGCGACGCGGCCGCGGTCCGCGCGGGCACCGGGTGCGGCCAGCCGTCGACCGGCTGGAGCAGGCCGTGCCGGACGAACTCCCGCACCGCGGGCAGCGTCGCCGCGACGAGCGCGTCGACCGGCAGGTCGTGGGCGTAGGACAGCAGCGCGAGCAGCTCGGACAGCGGCAGGTCGCCGCGGCAGCCGGCCAGCAGCGCCGCGGCCGGGGCGTCGACGGGGTGTTCCCAGCCGGGGCCGCCCCAGCGGCGCACGGTCGTCGACAGCTCGGCCCAGCCGCCGTCCGGGTCGACCGACGAGGCCGACTCGAGCACCGTCTCCGGGGCGAGCAGCAGCCGCGCGCCGAGCAGGTCCTCGTCGCGGGTGTGGGCGCGCAGCCAGTCCACCCGGTCCAGCCAGCCGGTCATCTCCCGGCCCAGGCCCTCGCCCAGCTCGCCGGGCAGGTCCTCGACCACGACGGTCGGCTCGCTGTCGGTGCGGCGCAGCATGAGGAAGCCGAACCCGACCCCCTCGACCCGCTCGGCGGCCATCCAGTCCAGCCACGCCCCGGCCTGCTCGCGGGCCGCCCGGGAGGTCGGGACCAGCCCGGCGTCGCGCTGCCAGGTGCCGACGTGCAGGCCCGGGTCGACGACCTCGCGCTGCAGGACCCAGGCGTCGACGCCGTCGGGCAGCCAGGACCGCACCCGGTCCGGCCAGTCCTCGCCGCGCACGTGCAGCCACGACCCCAGCAGCTGCGCGACCCCGCCCGGGTTGAGCAGGCCGGGCAGCTCGCCCAGCAGTCCGGCCAGCGCGGAGTCCCCGGCCGCACCGGAGTCGCGGTAGACGTAGTCCACCCGCGGCGGGCCCGGCACGAACGGCGGGTTGGACACCACCTGGTCGAAGCGCTCCCCGGCCACCGGGGCGAACCACGGGCCCTCCCGCAGGTCGACCTCCACCCCGGACAGCCCCAGCGACAGCCGGGCCAGCGCCAGCGCGCGCGGCAGCACGTCGGTCGCGGTGACCCGCAGCGCGTGCCGGGAGCCGTGCAGCGCCTGCACCCCGCAGCCGGTGCCCAGGTCGAGCAGGGTGCCGACCGGGCGGCGGACGGTCGCCGCGGCCAGCGTCAGCGACGCCCCGCCGACGCCGGTGACGTGCTCGCGGTCCTGCCGCGCGGCCGGGGTGTCGATGTCGGACACGACCCACCAGTCGGTGCCCGGCTCGCCGTCGCCGCCGGGGCCCTCGCCGTAGGGGCGCACGTCCAGTGCGGCCCGGATGCCCTCCGGGGTGCGGCGCAGGATCCGGCCCTCCAGCAGCGGGTCCAGGTCGCCGAGCGCCGCGGTCACCGCCGGCTCGGGCTCGGTGTCCTCCAGCAGGAACAGCCGCACCAGGGTGCCGAGCTCCCCGCCGTCGCGGCTGGCCCGGGCGGCGGGCTCCGGCTCGCCGCGGGTCAGCGCGTCGTGCGCGGAGCGGCCCAGCAGGGCGCGCACGCCGTCCGGGGTGTAGCCGGCGTCGAGCAGGCAGCCGCGGACGCGTTCGATGTCACCGGCGTCGAGATGGGGGAGCACCCGCCCATTGTCGCGTGCCATCCTGTGCGGCATGAGCGGGATCTGCATCGCCCAGGAACCGGAGGCCGACGCGCTGCTGGAACGCGAGCCCCTCGCGCTGCTGATCGGCATGCTGCTCGACCAGCAGATCCAGATGGAGGTCGCGTTCCGCGGCCCGCTGAAGCTGCACGAACGCCTCGGCGGGCTCGACGTGCGCGTCATCGCCGACCACGACCCCGAGGGGTTCGCGACGCTGGCCACCACCCCGCCCGCCATCCACCGCTACGGCGGCTCGATGGCCAGGCGGGTGCAGGAGATGTGCCGCGCGATCGTCGAGGACTGGGACGGGGACCCGGCCGCGATCTGGACCCGCGACGACCCCGACGGGCGCGAGGTGCTGCGCAGGCTCAAGGCGCTGCCCGGCTACGGCGAGCAGAAGGCGAAGATCTTCGTCGCGATCCTCGGCAAGCAGTACGGGGTCACCCCGGACGGCTGGCGGGAGGCCGCCGGGGACTACGGCGCCGACGGCACCCGGCTCTCCGCGGCCGACGTCGTCGACTCCCGGACCCTGCTCGAGGTGCGCGACACGAAGAAGGCGATCAAGGCCGCGGCGCGCGAGAAGAAGGCCGCTGCGGCGAAGTGATCCGCCGGCAGGGCTAGCATCACAGGCGTGCACAAGGTTCCGGAGGCGCTCGCCGGCGCACGCGTGATCGACCCGGACCAGGTCTGCGACGCCGTCGCGGTGCTCGCCGACGCCACCAAGGTGGCCGAGGTCGCGACCGTCCTGGACGTCCTGGGCGAGGTCAACCGCCTGTCGCTGCTGCTCGCGCTGCAGCACGCCGGGGACCTCTGCGTCTCCGACCTCGCCGTCGCCGTCGGGATGAGCGACTCGGCCGTCTCGCACGCGCTGCGGCTGCTGCGCGCGCACGGCATGGTCACCGCCCACCGGGAGGGGCGGCTGGTCCGCTACCGGCTGACCGACGGGCTCGCCCGCCGCGTGCTGGAGATCGTGTCGGCGGTCGCCGTCGCCCCGGGCGCGCTGCATGCGCACGGCGCCGACGACGGGGACGCGTCGTGACGCCCGCGATGATCGAGCAGGTCCGCCCGCCGGTCCCGGCGGAGAAGCTCGACCACGAGATCGCCCGGCTGCTCGACGCCCTCCAGTCGGTCTACGACGACGGCTGGTACCCCGAGCTCGAGGTCGTGCGCCCCTGGTCGACGCACAACCCGCGCATCTCCGGGGAGTTCGCCCGGCCGTGCGCGATCCGCCGCTACCTGCACCGGGAGCTGCGCGGACTGCTCGCCGCCGGGGCCACCGTCACCGCCCGCGCGGCCCGCCCGGCCCGGGCGTTCACTGACCCGGAGTTCTTCGCCGCGCTCGACGAGGACCGCTTCGACCTGCGGGTCAAGAAGCTGTTCCTGTTCGGCCCGGAGCGCATGGCGCTCTCGCTGGACCGCCTCTCGCACTACACCGGCACCCCCGCCGAGTCCTTCCAGCGGCACGTGCTGTTCACCAACTACGCGATGCACGTCGAGTCGTTCCTGGAGCGCTTCCCCGACGCCGAGCGGCCCGACCGCGCCGGCGTCCAGATGCCCGCCTACCACCACCCGGGCGCCGACGGCGACGGCGTGACCCTGGTGAACATCGGCGTGGGCCCGGCCAACGCCAAGACCGTCACCGACCACCTCGCCGTGCTCCGCCCGGACACCATGATCATGATCGGGCACTGCGGGGGCCTGCGGAACCGCCAGGAGCTGGGCGACTTCGTGCTGGCCACCGCCTACCAGCGGGCCGACCACGTGCTCGACGAGGTGCTCCCGGCCGACGTGCCGGTCATCCCGAGCATCCGGCTCAACGGCTACCTGATGGACGCGCTCGGCGCGGCCGAGGCGACCTGGCGGCCGGGGGTCGTGCACACCACCGACAACCGCAACTGGGAGTTCAACCAGGCCGCGACGCTGCACCGGATGCGGCTGGCCCGCGCGGTCGCGGTGGACATGGAGTCCGCGACGATCGCCGCCAACGGGTTCCGCTACCGGATCCCGAACGCGACCCTGCTGTGCGTGTCGGACAAGCCGCTGCACGCCGAGCCCAAGCTGGCCGGCGGCGCGCGGGCGTTCTACGAGGCGAGCAAGCGCAAGCACCTCGGGATCGCGCTGGACGCGCTGGACCGGGTCCGCGACGAGCACCCCGACGGCCTGCCCGGCTCCGAGGTCCGCTCCGCCGACGAGCCGCTGCTCGGCAACGGGCCCGACGGCGCCTGACCGGCGGCCCGGGCGACGGCGGGGGTCAGAGCGGCCGCGTGTACCCGGTCCGGTCGGGCTCGTAGCCCAGCCGCGCCAGGAACCGGTGCGGCCCGTCCCCGGCGGTGTCCCCGGCCTGCGCCAGGACGGCGCCGCGGGCCCGCCCGTGCTCGTGCGCCCACTCCACCAGCGCCGACCCGACCCCGCGCCGTCGCCACCCGACGGCGACCCGCAGCCCCTCGACCTGCAGCCGGGTCGCGCCGCGCAGGGCGGGCCCGGGCAGGATCGTCAGCTGCACGGTCGCGACCACCCGGCCGTCGCCGGCGCGGGCGACCGCGAGGAACCGGCCGGGGTCGCGGTCCAGGGCGTCGAAGGCCTCCTCGTAGGGCGCGAGGTCCGGGTCGTCGGCGTCGGCGTCCCCGGAACCCGACAGCAGCGCGACGACCGCCGCCACGTCGGCCCGGGTGGCCCGGTCGACGACGAGCCGGTCCCCGGCCAGCACGACGTCCGCGCCCGCCGGGTGGGCGCTGGACCGGACGCCGTCCACGACCCGGTCCAGCCAGGCGCCGACGTTCTCCCGGGCCTCGTCGGTGTCGGGGTAGCGGCAGCGCAGGTGCAGACCCGCCTCGTCGAGGATGAACCACACCATCACGCCGTCGGCGTCGCCCGCCGAGCTGACGTACTGCGCGTCGAGCCCGGCGTGGTCGATGCGCACCGGCAGCCGTCGCAGGTCCAGCCACGAGATCGCGAACATGCCGGGCGCCTCGGGCATCCCGCCCCACGGGGCCAGCACGTCGTCGAGCGGCCAGGAGCCGAGCCGCACGGCCTCGCGGACGGCGTCGGCGCAGGCCCGCGGGTCCGGGTCGCGCGCGTCGATCACCGCGTTGGTGATGAACCAGCCGACCGAGCCGTGCCAGCGGTCGTCGTAGCGGCTGTGCACGGGGAACACCGCGCGCAGCGGGGCGTGCGCCAGCTCCCGGGTGGTGCGGGTCATGACCGAGGTGACCAGTGCCAGCGTCGAGACCCCGGACCGGCGGGCCCGGCGCTCGAACAGCGCGCAGTCGTCGACGCCGAGCACGTCACGCACCTCGACGCGCTCCGGGGGAGCGGGGGTGAGCTCGCCCAGCGGCAGCGGGAAGCGGGGCATCACGTCGCCGCCCGCGGCCAGGATCTCGGCCCAGCGCTGCCGGACCCCGTCGGGCGCGGGCTCCCGGCCGGCCAGGGCGGCGGTGTGCTCGGCGAAGGGGCGCACGGTCCCGGGCGGCAGCGTCCCGCCCAGGCCCTGCACGAGGTCGCGCAGGACCACCAGCAGCGACCACATGTCCACGTGGGCGTGGTCGGCGGCCACGACGAGCGTCGGCCGGTCCGCGGTGAGGATCACGCAGAGCCGGTGCGACGGCGCCGCATAGGGGGTGCAGCGCTCGTCGAGCATCCGGCGGACGGCGTCGTCGACGGCCTGGCCGGGCGCGACCGGGTGGGTGACCCAGCGGCCGGGACGCAGGTCCACCTCGTGCAGCCGGGGGCCGGCCGGGCCGGGGGAGAACACCGTGCGCAGCGTCCCGTGCCGGCGCAGCACCGCCAGCCAGGCCCCGGCCAGCGCGTCGAGGTCCACCGCGGGCAGCCGGCAGGTGATCGCCATCCACGAGCCCGGCCGGTCCCCGCGGCCGACGTGGCGGCGCTGGTCGAACGAGACCGGGACCGGGTGCCCGGTCCGGCCGACGGCGACGTCGTAGCCGAGCAGCGTCCCGTAGGGCAGGCGCAGGTGCGTCACGCTCGTCAGCCGCATGGCCATAACCTAGGCCGACGAAGATCGGGAGGCGTAGCGCATGGCCACGTTCGGGATCGCCGGGGCGACACTGGACTTCGACGTCCGCGACACCTCCGGTGGTCCGGCGGTGGTGGCGCTGCACGGCCTCACCTCCAGCCGTCGCCGTGAGGCCCTGATGCGGCTCGACATCGCCTCCCGGGTCGAGGGCGTGCGGCTGCTGCGCTACGACGCGCGCGGCCACGGCCGCTCCGGTGGTACCGCCGATCCCGCGGACTACCGGTGGCCCGCGCTGGCCCGGGACCTGCTGGGGCTGCTCGACCACGTCGTGCCGGGGGAGCGGGTGCACGGGGTCGGGCCGTCGATGGGCGCCGGGACGCTGCTGCACGCCGCGCTGGCCGAACCGGGCCGGTTCGCCAGCCTCACCCTCATGCTGCCGCCGACCGCCTGGGGGACCCGCCGCGCCCGGTCCCGCGACTACGAGCGGTCCGCGTCGGCCGTGGAGGCCGACGGTGTCGCGGCGCTCGACGCCGGTGCCGACGACGCGGACCTGCCCCCGGCCGCCCGGGGCCGCCCGCGGACCGGGCCCGACGTGCGTGCCGAGCTGCTCCCGGCGATCCTGCGCGGCGCGGCCGCCACCGACCTCCCCGCACCGGAGGAGCTGGAGCGGATCACGGTGCCGGTGCAGGTACTGGCCTGGACCGGGGACCCGGGCCATCCGGAGTCCACCGCGCAGACCCTGCGGGAGCGGCTGCCCGCGGCCGGACTGTCGATCGCGGCGACCCCGGACGACGTCGTCTGGTGGTCGCGGCTGCTCGCCGCGCGGCTGCGCCGCTGGGAGACGCTCGACCCCACCGTCGACGGCGGGCCCGCGGGTGTGCGCGAGGCGACCGGCGGGCGCCCGCGCGGGGATCGCGTAGGGGTGTCACCATGGAAAGGGAGGTGGTTCGACAGTGGCTGAGCGGCGACGCGTGGACCCCGTTCTCATCACGGACGCGCAGATGTCCTACGAAGAGGAACTGGAGATCCGCAAGCGGCGCTACAAGTGGACGATGGGCATGCGGATCCCGTGCATGATCCTCGCCGGCGTCTTCTACCAGATCCCGTGGGTCGCGGTGACCCTGCTCGCGATCTCGGTGCCGTTGCCGTGGATCGCGGTGCTCATCGCGAACGACCGGCTGCCGCGCAAGGCGGAGACGCCCAACCGGCACCGGCAGGACCACCGGGCGATCGAGACCGGCCCGCGTCCGGTGATCGACCAGGGCGGCGACGATCCCGCCGGCCCCCGGCCCACCACCGACGACGAACAGCCCACGGGGACCACGGGGGGCGGCACCGCCTCCCCGCCCTGAGGTCGGTCTCGGGCATCATGGACGCCATGTCCACGACGACGCTGCCCGAGGTCGACACCCGGCCGGAGACCACCGACAAGACCGGTGACGACCGGCCGGACATGTTCCACTACGTCAAGAAGGACCGGATCGCCGAGAGCGCGGTCCTGGGGAACATGGTCGTGGCGCTGTGCGGCGAGACCTTCCCGGTGACCAAGTCGCCCAAGCCGGGGTCGCCGGTGTGCCCGCAGTGCAAGGAGATCTTCGAGGGGCTCCCCCCGGGTGGCGGCGACGGGGAGTGAGACCCCTCAGCCCCGCGCGAGCAGCATCCGCAGCGGGGTGGAGGACGGATCGCCGGGCACCGTGCGCAGCACGGTCTCGGTGACCATCCCGGCCGACCGGTAGAGCGCCAGCGCCGCGACGTTGTCCGCGGCCACCTCGAGCCACAGCCGCCCCGGGCCCGCCCACGGCGGCCCCTCGGGGGCGTCGCCGCTCGCTCCGGGCACCCCGGCGACGGCGAGGGCGGCACCGAGCAGGGCCCGTCCGGCCCCGGTGCCGCGCCGGTCGGGGTGGACCACGAGCCGGTGCAGCTCGACCCCCGGTTCCGGGCCGCGGGGTGCGGCCAGCACGGCGTAGCCCGCCGGGCCGGGCTCGCCCGGGCGTTCCAGGAGCAGGTGCAGCCGCGCGGGGTCGGCCGCGGCGTCGTCGTGCCACTCCGGTCCGCAGGCGACGCCGATGCCCGGGGCGCCGTCGTCGAGCGCGGCCAGTGCGGCGGAGTCCGCCGGGCCGCGCCACGGGCGCAGGACGGAGTCCCGGGCCGGGCGTGCGGGCGTCGTGCGTTCACCGGTCGTCCGTGCGGGGGTCGCCACCCGGCCATCGTGCGTCCACCCGCGCGGTCCCGCTCGGCCGGGGCCGCGGTGGCGGGGTCAGGACCGCAGGAAGGCGTCGATCTCCGCCGCGAACGGCTCCGGGTCGAGCAGCAGCTCCAGGTGGCCGCCGGGGTAGCGGCTGATCCGGGAGCGGCGGATCCCGCGGTGCAGCATCGTGGCGTTGCCGCGCGGGACGATCGGGTCGTCGTCGCCGGCGATGATCAGGGTGTCCGCGGTGATCGCCGGCAGCAGCGGCAGGCTGGTCCAGCCCGAGAGCGCCATCAGCTGGTAGTAGTAGCCGCGCATCGGGCCGCGCCGGGCCCCCGCGCCGAGCGCCTCCGCGGCCCGTTCCGGGTGGTCGCGCAGCGAGCCGCCGTAGATGCGGGCGGCGACGGCGTCGACGTAGGACGGGTCCTGGTGGCGCTTCGGCGAGGTCATGACCGCCATCACCCGCGGCGACGCCGGGATCATCAGCGCCCCCGGACCGGTCGCGGCCAGCACGAGCTTGCGCACCCGGCGGCGACGGCTGATCGCCAGCTGCTGGGCCAGCATCCCGCCCCAGGAGAACCCCAGGACGTCGGCCTCCCGCACGCCCAGCTTCGTCAGCACCTGCCCGAGCCGGTGCGCCATCCACGTCAGGTGGTACGGCATCCGCGGCACCGCCGACCCGCCGATGCCCGGCGGGTCGAACCGGATGACGTCGAGGTCCGCGGGCAGCGCCGCGACCAGCGGGTCGAGCACGTCGGTGGCGGCGCCGATGCCGTTGCACAGCAGCAGCGGGGTGCGGCGGGGGCCCGGGCCGGAGGCGGGGCGACGCACGACGCGCAGGGCACGGCCGCCGACGAGCACGTCGTGCTCCTCGAGGCCCGCGCCGCCCACGGGCCGGGAGCTGGAAGTGGTCATCACCGCCGAGCCTAGGTGCCACGGCCGGGCGGTGGGGTGCGGACGGCCCCGGGTGTGACGATCCCGGACCCCACCCTCAGACGGGGGCGGGCTCGCCCAGGTAGGTCCCCGGGGCCGGGAACAGCGGGCGCAGACGACGTCCGCCCAGCTCCGGGGGCGCGTCGCGCATCGTGCCGGAGCGTTCGACCAGCCAGGCGGCCAGGTCGTCCCACCAGGAGCCCCCGACGGCCTCGGCCCCGGCCCGCCAGCGCTGCGCCACGCCGTCGCCGGTGGAGCAGGGTGCCGCGCGGAACCCGGTCGCCACCGACGGCGGCGCGATCAGCGCGCCCGCCTGGTCGCCGGGGGCCAGGACGAGCCGGCAGGCTCCCCCGAGGCGCTGCGCGGTGCGGTACCCGCCCGTCCAGGGCTGCACCGGGTCGTCGTCGGCGGCGACGAGGTAGCTGTCGCGACGCAGCTCGGCGAACCGCACGGGGGTGCCGAGGACCCGCACGTCGGGCCGGTCCGGGCCCGCGCCGTCGCCGGAGGCCGCGGCCAGCGCGGCGAGGTCGGTGTGCAGCCCGGCGGGCAGCGGCAGCAGGTCGGACACCCAGGCCCGCATCGCCCGCGCGGCGCGCCCGTCCAGGTCGGCGGTCCCGCCACCGTGCGGCACCGCCCACGGCAGCACCCGGTCCGGCCCGCGCCGCCACGCCCAGGCCCGCACCGCCGTCGCGCCGTCGAGGACGCCGTCGCGGGCGGCCAGGCCCGCGGTCTCGGCGACGGTCGCCGGGTCGGGGGCGAAGCCGGGCAGCGCGTCGGACTGGTCGAGGACGGTCGCCAGGTAGGCGACGGCGGCGACCCGGTCGTCGAGCCCGATCGCGGCCTGGTGGGCCTGCACCGCCGCGGTCAGCAGCCCGCCGGTGCGGACGCCGAGCAGCGACACCCGCGGGGCGCGGGTGATGCGCCCGCAGGCGTCGACGGCGTCGAGGACGGCGGCGGCGTGCGCGTCGAGGTCGCGATCGGCGTCGGCGGGGCCCGCCGGGCGCCAGGACAGCGCGAACACCTGCAGGCCCTTCCCGAGCAGGTGCTCGACCAGGGAGTACCCGGGCGCGAGGTCGGCCAGCCAGTAGCGGTGCACCAGCGGCGGGACGACCAGCACCGGGGTGTCGTGCACCTTCTCGGTCCGCGGCAGGTACTGCAGCAGCTCGAACATCGGGGTGCGCAGGACGACCGCGCCGGGCGTGGCGGCGACGTCGCGGCCGGGGACGGGGCCGCCCCGGGCGTCGCGGGCGCCGGTGTCGAAGGGCACCGAGGGCGTGTCGGCGCCGGGCGGTGTGAAGACCCGGTCGGCGACCTCGGCCGCTGCCGGGGAGTCCTGGGGGCCCGCGGTCCCGAGGGCGACCCGACCGTGATCGTCGTCCGGGAAGGGATCGATGCCGTCGGTGGCAGCGTTCCCTTCCGATCCGGTGATCACGAGGGGGCCCGGGCCGGGGAGCAGCAGGGCGGTCAGCCCCGCGAGGGTCGCGCGCAGCCGCTCGGCGTCCGCGGCGGGCAGCGGCACGTCCGGGCTCGCGACGGCGTCGTCGAGCAGCCCGGAGACCGCCCCGGTCGTCGCGAGCAGCACCTGGGCCGCGCACCGCGCCACCGGCGCGACCGGACCGGCGGGCACGTCCGGGGCGAGGGCGGAGCGGCCCAGGCCGACCCGGCCCAGCTCGGCGACCCAGTCGCCGCCGCGGCGCAGGAGCAGCAGCGGCCGGGCGGAGACCGCGGCCGCCAGCCGCAGTCCCGCCGCGGGCAGGGCGAGGGGGCCGGCGTCGGCTGGGGTGCGGTCGCGCTCGCTCATCACCTCCATCATCCCCACCGCCACCGGTCGCGGCGCGTTCACCCCGTCGTCGGACGGCGTTCGGACCGGACCGGCACGGTGACCCGGTCGCGCCGCACGAGACCCCGGAGCCCGATGAGCACCGTCACCCCGTCCACCCCGTCCCCGCAGGCGTCCCCGGCCGGGACGGGTGCGTTCCTGCGGGAGTTCCTGCGCGACCCGCTGCGCACGGCGTCGGCACTGCCGAGCTCCCGGGCGCTGGCCCTCGCCGCCACCGCACCGGTCCCCGCGACCGGGGACCCGGTCGTCGTCGAGCTGGGGCCGGGCACCGGGGCGTTCACCGACGTCGTCGCCGAGCGGCTCGGCGGCCGCGGCCACCACCTGGCCGTCGAGCTGAACCCGCGCCTGGCCGCGCTGCTGCGGGCCCGCCACCCCGGGCTCGACGTCGCCGTCGCCGACGCGGCCGAGCTGCCCGCGCTGCTCGCCGCCCGCGGGCTCGGCGGCGCCGACGTCGTGGTCTCCGGGCTGCCGTGGGCGGCCTACCCGCGCGACGAGCCCTGGCTGACCGACGTCGTCGCCGGCTGCCTGCACCCCGACGGCGCCCTGACCCAGTTCGGCTACTCGGTGACCCGGGCCCTGCCGCCCGCCCGGCGGCTCCGGCGGCGGCTCGCCGCGGCGTTCGAGGAGGTCGTGCACGGCCGCACGGTGCTCGCCAACGTCCCGCCCGCGTTCGTCCTCACCGCCCGCCGTCCGCGGCCGCCCCGGGGCTGACCTGGCCCGTCGCCGCCGGGGAGGTCCCGGGCCCGCCCACCGGGCGGTGACGGTGCGGCCCCCGGCTACCCTGATCCGCGCCCCGCAGCCCGGTCGGCGTCGACGCGCGGACCTGCCGGGGATCGCCGGTTCCCGCCCGGGAACGACCCACGGACCAGGGGAGACGTGTGTCGCAGACCCAGCTCGTGTCGCCCGAGACCCGCCCGCTGCGCGCGTGGCAGCGCAGCGCACTCGCCCGCTACCTCGCGACCTCGCCGCGGGACTTCCTCGCGGTCGCGACCCCGGGCGCGGGCAAGACGACCTTCGCCCTGCGCGTCGCGTCGGAGCTGCTGCGCGACCGGGTCGTCGACGCGATCACCGTCGTCACCCCGACCGAGCACCTGAAGTACCAGTGGGCCGAGTCGGCCGCGGCCGCCGGCGTCGCGCTCGACCCGGAGTTCCGCAACTCCGCGGGCGGTACCTCGCGGGACTACCAGGGCATCGCGATCACCTACGCCGGTGTCGCCGCGCACCCGATGCTGCACCGCAACCGCACCGAGAACCGCCGGATGCTGGTGATCCTCGACGAGATCCACCACGCGGGCGACGCCAAGAGCTGGGGCGAGGGCGTCTACGAGGCGTTCGAGCCCGCCACCCGGCGCCTCGCCCTGACCGGGACGCCGTTCCGCTCCGACGACAACCCGATCCCGTTCGTCGAGTACGTCCCCGACGCCGAGGGCGCCCCGCGCAGCCGGGCCGACCACCAGTACGGCTACGCCGAGGCGCTGGCCGACAACGTGGTCCGGCCGGTCGTCTTCCTGGCCTACTCCGGTACGTCCAACTGGCGCACCAGCGCGGGCGAGGAGATCTCCGCCCGGCTGGGGGAGCCGCTGACCCGCGAGCAGACCGCGATGGCCTGGCGGACCGCGCTGGACCCCTCGGGCGACTGGATGCCCGCGGTGCTCGCCGCTGCCGACCGGCGCCTGCAGAGCCACCGCGACGGCGGCATGCCCGACGCGGGCGGCCTCGTCATCGCCACCGACCAGACGGCCGCCCGTGCCTACGCCGCGCTGCTCACCGGCATCACCGGGGTCCGGCCCGCGGTCGTCCTGTCCGACGAGGCGGGCGGCTCGGACCGGATCGCGGAGTTCTCCCGCTCGACCGAGCGGTGGATGGTCGCGGTCCGGATGGTGTCCGAGGGTGTCGACGTGCCGCGCCTGGCCGTCGGCGTCTACGCCACCAGCGCCTCCACCCCGCTGTACTTCGCCCAGGCCATCGGCCGGTTCGTGCGGTCGCGGCGGCAGGGCGAGACCGCGTCGGTGTTCGTCCCCAGTGTCCCGGTGCTGCTCGGCCTGGCCAGCGAGCTGGAGGCCCAGCGCGACCACGTCCTCGGCAAGCCGCAGCGGCCCGAGGAGGTCTGGAACGACGCCGAGCTCAACGAGGCCAACAAGGTCAAGGACGAGCCCGGCGAGCAGGAGAAGGCGTTCACCTCCCTCGGCGCCGACGCCGAGCTGGACCAGCTGATCTACGAGGGCGCCACCTACTCCGCCGACGAGGAGGACTACCTCGGGCTGCCCGGGCTGCTGGAGCCCGACCAGGTGCGCACCCTGCTGTCCCAGCGGCAGGCCGACTGGATCGCGAAGGGCTCGCCGCGCACCGGCGCCCAGGCCCGCGCCACCCCGGCGACCGAGCCCACCCCGCCGCCGGCCGCCGAGCGCGGCCAGAGCGTGCGGGAGCGGCTGCAGACGCTGCGCAAGGAGCTCAACACCCTGGTCGCGCTGCACAACCACAAGACCCGCAAGCCGCACGGGAAGATCCACAACGAGCTGCGGGCGCACTGCGGCGGCCCGCCGGTGGCGATGGCGACCATCGTGCAGCTCGAGGAACGCATCGCGACCCTGCGGTCCTGGCGCTGAGAGCCGCCCTGCCGGGCCGCCGTGTCGCCGTCCTGGCCCTGTCCTGCCGGAGGCCGTCGCGGCCCGTGCGGGCGCGGCGGGGTCGGCCCGCCACCGCCGCGGGACCTCCGCGCCACCGCGACGACCACGACATCGGCGCGGCGACAGCGACGACGGCGCGGCCGGCCACCCGGTGATCCGTTCTGCGCGCGCAGATCCGCTCGGCGCGCGCGGCCGGACACGCGCGCCGAGCGGATCTGCGCGCGAACCGTGGATCTGCGCGCGAACCGTGGATCTGCGCGCGGACTGCGGCTCGGCGCGCGGCCGCGGGTCGGCGAGCGGACGTGGCACCGCCCGAGCGGTCAGGACGGGGCGGACCGATCCCGGGCGGACGCGGCGGGGACGGGGACGGGCTCGTCGCCGTCGCGGGACCGCAGCGCCACGGCGAGGACCACCAGGCCGATCCCGACCGCCTCCAGCGCCCCCGGGAGCTGCCCCAGCACGACGAGCCCGACCAGCGTCGCGGTGGCGGGCAGCAGCGCCAGCAGGACCGCGAACCGGGCCTGCCCGACCCGGCGCAGCACGACCTGGTCCAGCACGTAGGGGACCACCGAGCTGAGCACACCCAGCCCGACGGACAGGCCGAGCACCACCGGATCGGCGAGCGGCGCGAGGTTCGCGACGCCGAACCCGGTCGCGGCACCCGCACCCCCGGTGAACAGCAGCGGGACCAGGACGACGGCGGCCACGGTGAACCCGGTCGCCAGGTCGTCGATGCCGGAACCGGCCCGCGCGACCCGCTTGCCCAGCACGATGTAGGCCGCCCACATCGCCGCCGCACCCAGCGCCCACAGCACCCCGGCGGGACTGCCGGACCAGCGGACGTCGGCGATGAGGAGCACGCCCGCCGCGGCCAGGCCGACCGCGCCGACGTCGCGGAACCGGCGCGAGGCGAGCGCCGCGACCAGGACCGGGCCGGTGAACTCGACCGCCACCGCGGTGCCGAGCGGCAGCCGCGCGATCGCCTCGTAGTAGGCGACGTTCATCAGCGCCGTGGCCAGCCCGAACGTCCCCGCGCGGACGAGCCGGACGCCACGCCAGGCGTCGCGGCCGGGACGGCGCCACGCCAGCAGGACCAGCGCGGCACCGATGAGGCGCAGCTCGGCGACCGCCGACGGCGCGAGCCGGTCGAACAGCCCGACGGCCAGCGCGGCCCCCACGTACATCGAGGTCCCACCGGCCAGGAACAGCAACGGAGCGGGAACACGATCGGGCGACGGGCGGGGACTCACCCGGCCAACGTAGACCGCGACACACCGTATTTACCGTGGCGCGCTTGCACGTCGGGCGAGTTGCCCGCATGATTCACACGCAGTCAACTTCATACGCAATCGGTCACCGCGGGTACATCGCGGCGCCACCGAACCGTGCGGCGCACGCCACACGTGACGGACGTCGCGACGCATCCCGGGAACACGTACAGGGGCCTCGGGCGTCTGTACAGGTGTGGGCGAGCCGCTCGTGCGGTCGTCACAGTGATACGGCGGCGAGCGCCCGAAGCCCGCCGCCGCGACGGAGGGAGACCGCTATGCAGCCCGAAACGCTGACCCGGCCCGAACTGACCCTTGCCGACCGTTGCGACCGCTGCGGTGCGGCTGCCAAGGTGCGCGCGATCCTGCCCTCCGGTGGGGAACTCCTGTTCTGCAACCACCACGGCAACGCCCACGCCGCCAAGCTGCGTGAGTCCGGGGTGCAGGTGCAGACCGGGGAGTGACACCCGGGGCGCCACCCGCGCCCCCACTCAGACCCGCGAACGGGGCGGGGATCCGATCGGATCCCCGCCCCGTTCGGCATGTCCGGGGGTGCTCAGGACACCGGTGCGAGCGGCTCCGGGCCGGTGCCCGGGCCCCCGTACGCCCCGGCCGGCCGCGACGGCGCCGGGTCGGCGGGCAGCGGCGTGGCGCCGGTGACGATGTCGGCGGCCCGCTCGGCCACCATCACCACCGGGCCGTAGGTGTTGGCGTTGGGCACGTCCGGGAAGATCGACGCGTCGACGACCCGCAGACCCTCGGTGCCGTGCACGCGCAGCGTCGACGGGTCCACGACGGCGTCGGCGTCGGTACCCATCCGCGCGGTGCTGGTCGGGTGCAGCCCGTTCTGGGCGCGCCGGGACACCCAGTCGAGGATCTCGGCGTCGGAGCGGACACCCTCACCGGGGAAGGTCTCCCCGGCGTCGAGACCCGCGAACGCCGGCTGGGTGAGGATCTCCCGGGCCAGGCCGACGGCCTCCACCCAGCGACGCCGGTCGCCGTCGGTGACCAGGTAGTTCTGCACCAGGCGCGGCGGGACGGCGGTGTCGCGGGACACCGCCCGCACCGTCCCGCGGACGTCGCCCGCCATCACCGAGACGTGCATCTCGTAGCCGTGCCCGACCGGCGGGACGTCCGGCGCGAAGCGCATCGCGACCGGCGCGAACAGCATCATCACGTCGGGGATGCCCCCGGCCATCGAGGTGGAGGCGAACCCGCCGATCTCGAAGTGGTTGCTGGCCCCGATCCCGGTGCCCGAGACGAGCCAGCGGGCCGCCGCGGCGGGCAGCCGGTGCGGGGCCCGGTGCGGGGCCAGCGAGATGGGCTGGGAGCAGGCGTGCTGCAGGTGCACCGCGAGGTGGTCCTGCAGGTTCGCGCCGACCCCGGGCAGCGCCACCCGGGTCTCGACGCCGATGCCCGCGAGGTGCTCCGGGTCGCCGAAGCCGGACACCTGGAGCAGCTGCGGGGTGGCGATGGAGCCGGCGGCCAGCAGGGTCTCGCCGGCGTCGACGTCGCGGAGGGTGCCGTCGGCGGCGCGGTAGCGGACGCCGATGACCCGGGTACCGCGGGCGTCGGTGCGCAGCGCGCGGACCAGGGCGCCGGTGCGGACGGTCAGGTTGGGCCGCGAGTCGGCGACCGGGTGCAGCCAGGCGTCGGTCGCCGAGAAGCGGCGCCCGCGCGAGATCGTGCGCTCGGTGCGCGAGAAGCCCTCCTGGACCGGGCCGTTCGTCGAGTCGAGCAGCGCGTGCCCGGCCTGCTGCGCCGCGGCCAGGAACGCCGCGTTCAGCGGGCCCGCGGCCGGGGCGCGCTCGAGGACCTGCGGCCCGTGGCCGCCGTCGGCCAGCGGGGTGCCGTGCTCGGACATCCGCCGCTCCAGGCGGCGGAAGTAGGGCAGCAGGTGGGCCGAGCTCCACTGTCCGCAGCCGGGCAGGCGGGACCAGCGGTCGTAGTCGCCCGGATGGGCCCGCTGGTAGACCATCCCGTTGATGCTGCTGCTGCCGCCCAGCACCTTCCCGCGCGGGACGGCGATCCGGCGCCCGGCCAGACCGGCCTCGGGCTCGGTGACGTAGCACCAGTCGTAGCGGGGGTTGCCCCACGCCTTCGACAGCGCGGCGGGCATCCGGATGATGGGGTCCCAGCGGTGGTCGGGCCGGCCCGCCTCGAGCATCAGCACCCGGCGCGTGGGATCCTCGGTGAGCCGGGCGGCCAGCACCGACCCCGCGGATCCCCCGCCGACGATGACGACGTCGTACCGGCCCATTGCGCGCCCTCCACACCCACTGTCGGGATTGCCCTGTTCGAGGGAGCAACCCCCCTTGCGTGGATCACGGTACGCCGCGCCCACCGGCCGTCGCCGCCGCCCCCGTAGGCTCGATGGTGTGATGACGACCGAGCGTGACGCCGAGGACGGAGCGCACCTCCGCGACGCCGCCGCGGACGACGCCGACGCCGCGTTGGCCGCCCTCGCCGCCCAGCTGGAGGCGTCGGTCGCCGAGCTGTCCTCGGCCCGTGAACGGGTGGCCGAGCTGCAGGAGCTGCGGTCGCAGGGGTTGAGCTGGCGGGCGATCGTCCCGCGCGAGGCACGGCCGCTGATCGTGGAGACCCTCACCCGCACCCTCGACGGCCTGGGCGCCGTCGGTGGCCGGTTCCGACGCGAGGAGGCCGTCGCGCTGCACGGCGAGGGCGAGACGATCGCCGGAATCGGCAGGCTGTTCGGGGTCAGCCGCCAGCGCGTGTCGGCCTACCTGCAGGAACACCAGCAGCTCCTCGAACGCTGTGCGGCCCGCCGGGACCGGCCGGAAGCCTGAACCCGGGTCAGCCCTGGTCGTGCCTGCGGTGCCGCGCCTGCCGCTGGACGGGCACCCGCGGCGCCACCGGCACCACGGGGGGGCGGCGGGCCGCCGGGATCAGCGCGGTGCGGTCGAGCGCGTCGGGCTGTTCCGGCACCGACGGCTGCGCGGCGCGCAGCTGCAGCCGGGCCAGCTCGCGGACGTCGGTGAGCCGGGCCGCCAGCGCGGTCACCACCGGCGCCAGCGCGACGACCAGACGCTCGCCGAGCGGGTCGTCGGGCCCGCCGCGGGCGAACAGCTGCAGGACGCCCGCGGTGCGCCCGGCGACCGGGACCGGCACCGACAGCGAGCGGACCAGGCCGCAGTCGGCCGCGGCGGCGGCCAGCTCGGGCGGTCCGGACCGGGTCAGGTCCGGGGTGGTCAGCGTGCGGTCGCCGCGCTCGGCGGCGGGGCCCGGCCCGGCGTCGGCCCGGCGCTGCAGCTCACCCAGGCGCAGCGCGGCGGTGTCGGAGCCGAACACCCGCCGGGCCTCGGGGTCGCGGGGGTCGGCGGGCTCGCGCAGCAGCAGCGCGGCACCCCCGACCCGGGCGGCGGGCACCAGCGCGACACAGATCCCGGACAGCATCGCGGCGACGTCGGCGTGCGCCACGGAGGTGGCGCCGGCCTGCAACGCGACCCGCACCAGGGCGGGTGCCGGGTCGGGGGTCGGCCGCCCGGTCGTACCGGAGGTCCAGAGCGAGGCCGCCATCTCGTCCCTTCCGCGTCAGCTCCCGCGAGCGGGTTCGTGACACAGCGTCGCGGGTGTGGTGGCGAGGATAACGATCGTGGTCGCCGCCGCGGACGGCGGCTCGCCCGGCCCGTCCCGGCGATCACCGCAGGTGACGGAACCGGAGGCTCCGGTGACCGGGGGTGTCCGGTCGGCCGGTGCGACGGAGGTCCCCCCGGCAGGACCGGGTGGGCCGCGTAAGGTTCGGAGGACGTACCGCGGGAGCCCGCGCACCGAGGCTGAGAGGGCGGCAGGACCGGCCGCCGACCGTTCGAACCTGATCCGGGTCACACCGGCGTAGGGAGGCCGCTCCGTGTTGTCACGTGCTCTCCGTCCGCTCGCCGTCGCGCTGGCGCTCGCGCTGGCCCTGTCCGGCTGCGCCGTGGCCGACGGCCCCGGCGGCCCCGCCGGGGGCGGGCCGATCCGCGTCGCCCTGGACTGGACGCCGAACACCAACCACATCGGGCTGTTCGCCGCCCAGCAGGCGGGCTACTTCCGCGACGCCGGCCTCGACGTCGAGTTCCTGCCCTACAACCAGACCTCACCGGACACCCTGGTCGGTTCCGGCGCCGCGGACTTCGGCATCGGCTTCCAGGACTCCTTCACGTTCTCGAAGGCCGCGGGCGCCGACATCACCTCGGTGATGGCGATCCTGCAGCACTGGGCGACCGAGATCGCGGTGCGCTCCGACCGCACCGACATCCGGCGCCCGCGTGACCTCGACGGCAAGGTCTACGCCGGGTTCGGCGGGCCCGGTGAGAACCAGAAGATGCAGGCCGTGATCCGGGCCGACGGCGGGCGCGGCGACTTCCGCACCGAGGTCCTGTCCACCGCGGCCTACGAGGCGCTCTACTCCGGCCAGGCCGACTTCACCGAGCCGTTCGTCAACGTCGAGGGCATCGAGGCGCAGCTTCGGGGCGAGCCGATCCGCACCTTCCGCTACACCGACTACGGCTTCCCGGACTCCTACAACGTGCTGCTGCTGGGCAACTCGACCTGGTTGCGTGACAACCCCGACCGGGCCCGCGCGTTCGTGCAGGCCGTCCAGAAGGGCTATGCGCTGGCCGCGCAGGACCCGGCGACCGCAGCCCGGATGCTGAAGGAGGCCAACCCCGGAGCCTTCACCTCCGACGCGCTGGTCGACCGGGGCGCGCAGATGCTCAGCGAGCGCTTCCTGCGCGACACGCAGGGCCGCGTCGGGTTCCAGACCCCGCAGCAGTGGGCCGGGTTCTCCGGGTTCCTCTACGACACGGGCACCGTCGCGGGGCCGGACGGCGCCCCGGTGCGGCAGAAGCCGGACTTCTCGACCTGGTTCACCAACGACTACCTGGCACCGTGATCCGCCGGCTGTGGCCGGCCGCGGCGCTGGTCACCGCCCTGCTGGTCGCCTGGCAGGTCGCGGTCACCGTCGCCGGCACCCGCCCCCAGCTACTGCCCTCGCCGCTGCGGGTGGTCGAGCAGGGCTGGGCGTTCCGGGCCGAGCTGTGGGCGAACACGCTGCCGACGGTCCAGGTGACGCTGATCGGGTTCACCGTCTCGATGGCGCTGGCCTGGGCGGCCGCGGTCGCGGTGGACTTCTCGCCGTGGCTGCGCCGGGCGCTGACCCCGCTGCTGGTGGCCTCGCAGACGTTGCCGGTGGTCGCGATCGCCCCGCTGCTCATCATCTGGTTCGGGTTCGGCCTGCTGCCGAAGGTGCTGGTCATCGCGCTGGTGACGTTCTTCCCGGTGGCGGTCGGGCTGATCGAGGGCTTCGCCGCGACCGACCGGTCCGCGACCGCGCTGCTGCGGTCGATGGGGGCCTCGCGCTGGCAGCGGTTCCGCTACGTGCGGCTGCCCGGGGCGCTGCCGTCGTTCTTCACGGCGCTGCGGATCGCGATCACCTACGCCGTCACCGGGGCGATCTTCGCCGAGTACGTCGGCGCCCGGGCCGGCCTGGGCATCTTCATGCAGCTGCAGAAGAACCAGTTCCGCACCGACCTGGTGCTCGCCGCCGTCGGCGTGACCGCGGTGCTGTCGGTGACACTGTTCGCGCTGACCTTCCTGCTGCAGCGCCTGGTCACGCCCTGGTACGTGGCCGACCACGACGGGCACGGTGCGCGGTGAAGGTCGTGGTGCGCGACCTGTCGGTCTCCTACGGCGACCTGCCGGTGCTGTCCGGGGTGAGCCTGGACGTCGCGCCGGGGGAGTTCGTGTCGCTCGTCGGGCCGTCGGGATGCGGCAAGTCGACGCTGTTCGGGGCCCTGGCGGGCATCCTCGACGGGGCGACGGTGACCGGCGGGATCGAGGTCGACGGCGGCCCGGTGCGCGGCGCCCCGTTCGGCCTGATGCCCCAGCAGGACCTGCTGTTCCCGTGGCGCACCGTGCTCGACAACACCACCCTCGGGCTGGAGGTCGCCGGCGTGGGGCGCCGCGAGGCCCGCGAGCGTGCCCGCGCGCTGTTCGAGCCGTTCGGGCTCGCCGGCTTCGAGGACGCCCGCCCGGGTGCGCTGTCGGGCGGCATGCGCCAGCGCGCGGCGCTGCTGCGCACCGTCGTCGGGGGGCGCGAGGTGCTGCTGCTCGACGAGCCGTTCGGCGCGCTGGACGCGCTCACCCGGACCGCGATGCAGGACTGGCTGGAGTCGGTGCGCGCCCGCTACGGCTGGACGACGGTCCTGATCACCCACGACGTGCGGGAGGCGGTCCTGCTCTCGGACCGGGTGCTGGTCTTCTCGCCGCGCCCGGCGACCGTGGTGCGGGAGGTCGTCGTCGACGCCGGGCGGCCGCGCAACCGTACCGACCCGACCCTGGCCGCGGTCGAGGCGGACCTGCTGGAGACCCTGCGCGGCTGAGGTGGATCGACCCCGGGGGCAGGGACCGGTGGTCGCCGCCCGCCACTGCGTTCCGGTGCCGTTGCGGCCGTCCGGATCGTGCCGCAGGGCAACAAAGTCGATGTTCGTAACCGGATCGTGATGTCAGAAGGGGAACTCTCTCGATTCAGAAGGCTGTCGCAGAACCGGTTCCGCCCAATACGTTGGCGCTCGCAACATTCACCCGTTCGTGATCATGCGAGCGGTCCACAACGTGGTGGAGGGAGACCCCGATGGGGGCACGGAACACGGGGCGCGGTCCCCGGCTGCGTCGGGCGGTCGCGGCGGCGGGTCTCGGCCTGCTGCTGGCCGTCGCGGGCTGCGGACAGAACAGCGCCGGCGGCGGCGGGGAGGCCGCCGGCGGCGGGTCCGGCGGGTCCGGCGGCGGGGTGAAGGTCGGGGTGATCCTCCCCGAGACCGACTCCTCGGCCCGCTGGGAGGGCTTCGACAAGCCCATGCTGGACAAGGCGCTGCGCGCCCAGGGCATGGACCCCGACATCCAGAACGCCCAGGGTGACGAGCAGAAGTTCTCCACCCTGGCCGACGGCATGATCTCCAGCGGCGTCAAGGTCATGATCATCGCCTCGATCAGCAGCGACGGCGGGACCGCCGTCGCCCAGAAGGCCAAGGCCCAGGGCATCCCGGTCATCGACTACGACCGGCTCAACCTCGGCGGCGTCAGCGACTACTACGTCTCCTTCGACAACGAGAAGGTCGGCGCCCTGCAGGGCGAGGGCCTGGTCCAGGGCATCGGCGACAAGCCGGGCGCCCAGGTCATCGAGATCGAGGGCGCGCCGACCGACAACAACGCGACCCTGTTCTACAACGGCCAGCAGACCGTGCTGAAGCCCAAGTACGAGTCCGGGGCGCTGAAGCTGGTGCAGAGCCAGAAGATCGACAAGTGGGACAACCAGGTCGGTGGCACCACCTTCGAGCAGATCCTCACCGGTAACGGCGGCAAGGTCGACGGCGTCGTCGCCGCCAACGACGGCCTCGCCGGCGCCATCGTCACGGTGCTGGCCAAGTACGGCCTGAACGGCAAGGTCGTGGTCACCGGCCAGGACGCCACCGCCGACGGACTCGCCGCGATCCTGCGCGGGGACCAGTACATGACGGTGTTCAAGCCGATCGAGCAGGAGGCCGAGGCCGCCGCGAAGCTCGCCGGTGCCCTGGCCAAGGGCGACACCGCGGCCGCCGACGGCGTCGCCACCCAGACGGTCGAGGACCCGAAGGGCAACCGCGACGTCAAGTCGGTGCTGCTCGAGCCGCAGCTCATCACCAAGGACTCGGTCAAGAAGGTCACCGACGCCGGCTACGTCAAGGCCTCGGAGATCTGCAACGCCGAGACCCAGGCCGCCTGCGGCCAGCTCGGCATCAAGTAGGACCCGCAGCCGGACCGGGCCGCGGCGGAGACCCCGCCGCGGCCCGGCCGACGCCCACGTGGAAGGTGCCCGAAGTGGCCGACCCCATCCTCTCCCTGCGCGGTGTGTCGAAGAGCTTCGGCGCCGTGCAGGTCCTGCACGACGTCGACCTGACCGTGCGCGCCGGCGAGGTCACCGCGCTCGTCGGCGACAACGGCGCGGGCAAGTCCACCCTGGTCAAGTGCGTCGCGGGTATCCACCCGATCGACTCCGGCGAGGTCCTGTTCGAAGGGGCGCCGGTGACCGTCGCCGGGCCGTCGGACGCATCCCGGCTCGGCATCGAGGTCGTCTACCAGGACCTCGCGCTGGCCGACAACCTCGACATCGTCCAGAACATGTTCCTCGGCCGCGAGCGCGGCCGCTCCTGGATGCTCGACGAGGGCTCGATGGAGCAGGCCGCCCGCGACACCCTCGCGTCGCTCTCGGTCCGCACCGTCACCTCGGTCCGGACCCCGGTCGCGTCGCTGTCCGGCGGGCAGCGCCAGACCGTCGCCATCGCCAAGGCGGTGCTCTGGGACTCGCGCGTCGTGCTGCTCGACGAGCCGACCGCGGCGCTCGGCGTCGCCCAGACCCGCCAGGTGCTCGACCTCGTGCGACGGCTGGCCGAGCAGGGCCTCGGCGTCGTGCTCATCAGCCACAACATGGCCGACGTGTTCGAGGTGTCCGACCGGATCGCCTGCCTCTACCTCGGCCGGATGGTCGCGCAGGTCCCGACCCGCGAGGTCACCCACTCCGACGTCGTCCAGCTCATCACCGCGGGCCGCTCCGGCGAGCTCGGGCTGCCGCGGCCCGAGCAGGCGGTGACCTGATGGCCCCCCACCCCGATCCGTCCGGCCCCGCCGGCCCGGGAGGAGACACCGTGACCGAACGGACGCCCGCGCCCGAGCAGGAGCAGAGCGCGGCCCGCCGGGCGAACCCCGGTAACCGGGCCGCCGACTTCGGCATCGACACCACCGCCCGCACCACCCGCGAGGCGATCACGGCGTACCTGCGCGGCCTGCGTGGCGGTGACCTGGGCTCGCTGCCGGCGCTGCTCGGCCTGGCCGCGCTGTTCGTGCTGTTCAGCGTGCTGGACTCGGGCGGCACCTTCCCGAGCCTGCTCAACCTGGCGAACCTGCTCCAGCAGGGCGCCGGCCCGACCATCATCGCGATGGGCCTGGTGTTCGTGCTGCTCACCGGGGAGATCGACCTGGCCGCCGGTACGGCGTCCGGGCTGGCGGCGGCGCTGATGGCGCTGCACCTGATGAGCGACGGCAACGTGCTCGGCGCCACCGGCACCACCGTGTTCGTGCTGCTGGTGGCGGTGATGCTGGCCGGTGCCGTGCTCGCCGCGCTGGTCCGGGTGTGGGCCGGGTCGGTGATCAGCCTGCTCACCGCGGTCGTGCTCGTGATCGGGGTACCGGCGAACGCGTTCACCGTGATGGGGCTCGCCGTCGGCGTCGGGGTGGTGATCGGCTGCCTCACCGGGTTCCTCGTGGCCCGGATCGGGATGCCGTCGTTCGTCGTGACGCTGGCGTTGTTCATCACGTGGCAGGGCGTGATCCTGCAGCTCATCGGCGACGGCGGCACCATCGCGCTGCGCGACCCCTTGATCAACGCCGTGGCGAACGGCAATCTCTCGGTCACGGCGTCCTGGGTGCTGTTCGTGGTCGTCGCCGGCGGCTACGCGGCCGTCCAGGTGGTGCGCCTGCGGACCCGGCTCCGCGGCGGGCTGGTCGCGCCGCCGACGGGGCTGGTCGCACTCAAGATCGGAGCGGTGGTGGTGCTCGGCGGGCTGGTGACGTTCGCACTCGTGCAGGACCGCTCGCCCGGCGTCATCGCGATCGCCGGGATCCCCTACGTCGTCCCGGTCGTGCTGGTGCTGCTCGTCGCGGGCACCTGGGTGCTCGACCGGACCCGGTTCGGCCGTCACGTCTACGCCGTCGGCGGCAACCGGGAGGCCGCGCGCCGGGCCGGCATCGACGTCGCCCGCATCCGGGCGTCGGTGTTCGTCATCTCCACCGCCTTCGCCGCGATCGGCGCGATCGTCTACTCGTCGAAGATCGGGTCGGTGAACCCGGCGGCCGGTGGCGGCAACACCCTGCTGTTCGCGGTCGGCGCCGCGGTCATCGGCGGCACGTCGCTGTTCGGCGGCCGCGGCCGCATCAGCAACGCCGTCATCGGCGGCACGGTGCTCGCCACGGTGCAGAACGGTCTGGGCCTGCTCAAGCAGCCCGCCGCCGTCGTGTTCGTGGTGACCGGCCTGGTGTTGCTGCTCGCGGCCGGTGTCGACGTGGCGTCACGGCGCCGGGCGGCGGCCAGCGGCCGGTGACATGACCCAGCCCGGATCGGGGACCCGACCCGACGACGCGCGCCGGCACAACCGGGCCGTCCTGTTGCGCCGGCTGCACGTCGAGGGTCCCTGCACCCGCGCGACGCTGGCCGGCGAGCTCGGCCTCAACCGCAGCACGATCAAGGCGGTGGTGGACGGGCTCGCCGAGGCGGGCGTCGTCACCGAGGCCGTCCCGGCCCAGCGCTCCGGGGCCGGGCGGCCGTCGCTGCTGGTGCTGCCCGACCCGCAGGCGGCGGTGGTGCTCGCCGTCGACATCCGGGTCGAGCAGGTCGCGCTGGCGATGGTCGGCATCGGCGGCCAGATCCTGGGCCGGCACAGCTGGAACCTGCACCGCACCACCCGGCTGCCCGGCGAGGTGATCACCCACCTCGCCGAGTCCGCCGCCCTGCTGCGCGACGAGCTGGGCGTCGCCGAGCAGGCGGTCGGGGTCTCGGTCCCCGGCGTCGTGCGGCGCTCCGACGGCTTCGTGCACGAGGCGCCCAACCTCGGCTGGCGCGACGTCGAGCTGGGGGCCCGGCTCGCCGCCGTCCTCGCCCGGCCGGTGCAGGTCGCCAACGACGCGGAGGCCGGCGCACTCGCCGAGCACCTGCGCGGGATCGGCCGCGACGTCGCCGACATGGTCTACCTCTCGGCCGACGTCGGCGTCGGCGGCGGCGTGGTGTCCGGCGGGCAGCCGCTGCGCGGCACCGGCGGCTACGTCGGCGAGCTCGGCCACCTCATGGTCCGCCCGGACGGGCGGGAGTGTTTCTGCGGCTCGCACGGCTGCTGGGAGACCGAGGTCGGCGAGCCCGCGCTGTGCCGCGCGCTCGGCCTGCCCGAGGACACCCCGCGCGGGGTGCTCGTCGCGGAGCTGCGCGACCTGGCCGTCGTGCCGGGCCGGGCCGACCGGCTGCTGGAGGGCTACGCCGGGTGGATGACCGCCGGGCTGGTCACCGTGGTGAACATGCTGGCCCCCGAGCTCGTCGTGCTGGGCGACCTGTTCGGCGCGCTGCCGCCCTCGGTGGTCGAGCGGATCGGGTCCGAGCTGCGCCGGCGCAGCCTGGTGAGCCGGGCCGCGGGCGGGACCCGGCTCGCGGTCTCTCCGCTCGGCCGCGACGGCGCGCTGGTCGGCGCGGCCGAGATCGCGTTCGAGCCGGTCCTGGCGGCGGTCTGACGGGAGCGGGCCGGACGGCGCCGCTCCCGGCGTCCCGCGGGCTCAGGCCAGGTGGCCGGCCAGCTCGGGCAGCGCGCCGACGGTGAAGGTCGGTGGGGTGAGGTACCCGGGCCAGGTGTCGCCGTGGCGGTCCAGCCAGGCCGTCGCCATCCCGGCCCGGGCGGCGCCGTGGAGATCCCACGGGTGCACCGCGACCATCACCGACTCGGCCGCGTCGACCCCGCAGGCCCGCAGCGCGTACGCGTAGGAGGCGGGAGCCGGCTTCCAGACCCCGGCGTCCTCCACCGACAGCACCGCGTCGAACTGCTCGCGCAGGCCGTGGTCGCCGAGCAGCCGCTCGGCCACCGACGCGGCGCCGTTCGACAGCGTCACCAGCCGCAGCCCCGCGGACCGCAGTGCCGCGACCCCGCCGTGGACGTCGTCGTGCACCGGCAGCTCCAGGAACCCGTCGACGACGTGCCGCGCGCCCGCGTCGGGGTCGGCGACGCCGTGCCGGCGCAGCAGCCCGGCCGCGGTCGCCGTCGCCAGCTCGGCGAAGGGCGTCAGCTCCCCACCGGCGGCCTGCGCCATGCCCTCGCGCAGGGTCGCGGCGAACCACAGCGGCCCGAGCCCCTCCGGAGCGCCCAGCGCGGCGAACCGGGCCCCCATCGGGGCCAGGTCCGACAGGGTCTCGTTGACGTCGAACACCACGGTCGTGATCGCCATCCCCCTACCCTGACGGGTGTGAGCGCTCCCCGCACGGTGCTGGTCCTCGGCGGTACCACCGAGGGCCGGGCCGCGGCCGCCGCGCTGGCAGGCCGGGACGACGTCCGGGTCGTGTCGTCGCTGGCCGGGGCGGTGCGCAGCCCGGCCCTGCCCGACGGCGAGGTCCGCATCGGCGGCTTCGGCGGTGCCGAGGGGCTGGCCGCGCACCTGCGCGCCGAGCGGGTCGTGGCGGTGCTCGACGCGACCCATCCGTTCGCCTCGACGATGACCGCGAACGCGGCCGCCGCCTGCGCGGGGACCGGGGTGCCGCTGGTCGTGCTGCGCCGGCCGGGCTGGACGCCCGGTCCGGGGGACCGGTGGCACCGGGTCGCCTCGGTCGCCGCCGCGGCGGCCGCGCTGCCCGGCCTGCTCCCCGGCCCGGCCGGGCGGGTCCTGCTGACGACCGGCCGCGGGGGACTGGCGCACTTCGCGGCTGTCGACGCGGCGTTCTGGATCCGCGCGGTCGACCCGCCCGACGGCCCGCTGCCCGCCCGGCACGAGCTGCTGCTCGACCGGGGCCCGTTCGCCCTCGACGACGAGCGCGCCCTGTTCGGGGCCGTGGTCCCGCACGTGCTGGTCACCAAGGACTCCGGCGGTGCGGCGACCGCGCCGAAGCTCACCGCCGCCCGGGAGCGCGGGGTGCCGGTCCTCGTCGTCGACCGGCCGCCGCTGCCCGGCGGGGTCGCGGTGGAGCCCACGGTGGACGCGGCGCTGGCCCGGCTGCTCGGGGACTGATCACCCGGGGACCGGCTGCACCGGGAGGGCCGAGCGGGCCGCGGCCGGGTCTCACGGCAGACCGACGAGGATCCCGCCCGGCTCGGGAGCCGCGGCCAGCGCCCCGGCGAGCGCGTCCAGCCCGGCCCGCCGGGTGACCAGCCGGCCCGGGTCGAGCCGCCCGTCGGCGACGAGCGCCATCAGCTCCGGGTAGTCCGATGCGGCCATGCCGTGGCTGCCGGTGACGGTCAGCTCGTGCGCGATCATCAGCGGCACCGGCACCACCGGCTCCCGGGAGAGCAGACCGACCTGCACCAGCGTCCCCTGCCTGCGCAGCGACCGGACGCCGAGGTCCAGGGCGTCCGCGCGGCCCGCGGCCTCCACCGCGAGGCGGGCGCCGCCGTCGCCGACGGCCCCGCGCACCGCGTCCGGGCCGTCCGCGGTGTCCACCGCCGCGACCGCGCCCAGCCCGACCGCCCGGGCCCGCGCCGCGGGCGAGGGGTCCGCGACGACCGCCTCGGCGCCCAGAGCCGACGCGATCAGCACCGCGGCCAGCCCGACCCCACCCGCTCCGAGCACGAGGACCCGCTCCCCGGAGGTCAGCCGGCCGCGCCCGACGAGCGCCCGGTGCGCGGTGGCGACCCGGCAGCCGAGCAGTGCGGCGCCGGCGGCGTCGGTGTCGTCGGGGACCGGCACCAGGTTGTGGTCGGCGTGGTGCAGCGCGACGAGCTCGGCGAAGGACCCGTCGTGGGTGAACCCGGGCTGCTGCTGGTGCGGGCAGACCTGCGCGCGGCCCGCCCGGCAGTCCGGGCAGACACCGCAGCCGCAGACGAACGGCGTCGTGACCCGGTCACCGGACCGGAACCGGGTGACCCCGGCGCCGGTCGCGACCACGTGCCCGACCAGCTCGTGGCCGGGCACGTGGGGGAGCGTCACGTCACCGTCGTGCCCGGCCCAGGCGAACCGGTCGCTGGCGCACAGCCCGGTCGCCTCCACCCGCACGACGACCCCACCCGCGGGCGGGGTGGGGTCCGGCAGGTCCACGACCTCGGGCGGCGCGCCGAACGCGGTGATCCGTACTGCTCGCATGGGGCGATCCTCCCAGCGGGCCTGACCGGGCTGACGGCCCTGCCGGGGCTCGCCGACGCGGTCAGACCGGGCGGGTCATGACGACCAGCCCCGGGCCGGGGTCGCCGTCGGCGACGAAACCGGTGCGGACGTAGAAGGCGATCGCCCGGGCGTTGCCCGGTTCGACCTTCAGCGACAGGGTGGCCGAGCCGAGCTCACGCGCGGCCGCGACGACGGCGTCGACGAGCGCGTCGGCCAGCCCGGTCCCGCGCGCGTCGGGATGGACCCACATGCCGTAGAGCTGCCCGTCGCCGTCGTCACCGGCCCGCCAGCAGGCGGTGCCGACCGGCCGGTCGCCGTCGAAGGCGCCGAAACGGACGTGCTCGGCCAGGACCAGCCGCCAGGCGGCCGGTTCCATGGCCGCCTGCTCGCGGTAGAAGTCGCTGTCCTCACCGAAGCCGTCCCGTACCGAGGCGAGCCGGGCTGCGCGGGCCGGCTCCCAGTCGTCGGGCCCGAAGCGCCGCACCTGCAGTTGCACGGCGTGACGCTAGCGCGGAACCGGCATCCGTCAGGATGTCGACAACCGGCGGATGTGGTCAGTCGGTCGTCGTGCCGCCGGGGCCGTAGTGCCGGGGCGTGAACACGACGGTCGCGCCGCCGCGCTCGACCGCCCGGGTCGTCGACGAGCCGACCACCACCAGGGTGCGCATGTCGACCTGCTCCGGGTCCAGCTCGCCCAGCGTGGTGACGACGATCCGCTGCCCGGCGCCGCCGACGTCGCGGCCCAGCACCACCGGGGTCTCCGGTGCACGGTGCTCCAGCAGCACGTCACGGGCCGCGCCGACCTGCCACGGCCGGGCCTTCGAGCGCGGGTTGTAGATCGCGATCGCCAGGTCCGCCGCGGCCACGGCACGCAGCCGGTCCGCGACCACGTCCCACGGCTTGAGCCGGTCGGACAACGAGATCAGGGCGTGGTCGTGCCCCAGCGGGGCACCGACGGCGGCCGCCACGGCCTGCGCCGCGGACATGCCGGGCAGCACCCGGACCGGGACGTCGTGGTACTTCGGCTCCGCCGCCACCTCCAGCACCGCGGTCGCCATCGCGAACACCCCCGGGTCCCCGGCGGAGACGACGGCGACCCGCCGCCCCGAGGCGGCCAGGTCCAGCGCGTGCGCCGCCCGCTCGGACTCGACCCTGTTGTCCGAGGCGTGCCGGGTCTGGCGCGGGTTCGGCGCCACCCGGTCCAGGTAGGGGCCGTAGCCGACGAGGTCGTCCACCTCCGACAGGGCGCGGGCGACCTGCGGGGTCAGCCAGTCCCGCCCGGCGGGACCGGTCCCGACCACGACGACCTCACCCGGCCCGCGCACCGACCGCTCCTCGGCCGCCGCGCCTGCGGGCTCCACGACGGACGCGACGGCCTCCTCGGGCACCGAGGCGGCGACCTCACCGGGGACCAGGGCGATCGCGAAGTAGGGCACGTCCGAGGGGTCCACGTCGGACAGCGGGCCGGTCCGCTGGCCCTCCATCGTGGCCCGTTCGACGTAGCGGGCGCGGTCGAGCACGCCGGCGTCGGCCATCGCCCCGCGGACCGTGGTGAAGGTGCGCCCGAGCTTCATCACCGCCGCCGAGTCGGTGCCCGCGAGCCGCCTCGCGAGCTCCTCGCGGGGCAGCGTGCCCGGCAGCACGGTGAGCACCTCGTCGCGCTCCACCAGCGGCTGCCCGATCGCCGCGGCGGCGCCGCTGATCGAGGTGACGCCCGGGACGACCTCGGTCGGGTAGCGCCCGGCCAGCCGCTTGTGCATGTGCATGTAGGAGCCGTAGAAGAGCGGGTCGCCCTCGGCGAGCAGTACGACGTCGCGGCCCGCGTCGAGGTGCGCGGCGAGCCGGGCGGCGGCCTCGGTGTAGAACGCGTCGATCGCACCCTGGTAGCCGCCGGGGTGGTCGGTGGCCTCGGTGGTGACCGGGTAGACCAGCGCCTCCTCGATCGCGGTGCCCGACAGGTGCGGTTCGGCGATCCGGCGCGCGATGGAGCGGCCGTGCCGGGCCGAGTGGTAGGCGATCACGTCGGCGTCGCGGACGAGCCGGGCGGCCTTGATCGTGGTCAGCTCGGGGTCGCCCGGACCGAGGCCGACGCCGTAGAGGGTGCCTGTCACGCGATGATCTCCTGCTCGTGGGCCAACGCGTTCAGCGCCGCCGCGGTGATCGCCGACCCGCCACGCCGGCCGTGGACGACGAGGTGCTCCAGGTCGGTCCGCTCGGCGAGGGCGGCCTTGGACTCGGCGGCGCCGATGAACCCCACCGGGATGCCGATGACCGCGGCCGGGCGGGGTGCGTCGCCGCGGTCGATGAGGTCCAGCACGTGGAACAGCGCGGTCGGGGCGTTCCCGATCGCGAGCACCGCGCCCTCGAAGCGGTCGGCGAGCAGCTCCAGCGCGGCCGCGGACCGGGTGTTGCCGATCCGGCGCGCGTGGTCGGGCACCCGGGCGTCGCGCAGCAGGCAGAGCACCTCGTTGTCCGCGGGCAGCCGGGCGGAGGTCACCCCGGAGGCGACCATCATCGCGTCGCACAGGATCGGGGCACCGGCCCGCAGCGCGGCGCGTGCGGCCGCGACGACGCCGTCGGAGGCGGCGATGTCGTCGACGAGGTCGACCTGGCCGCAGGCGTGGATCATGCGGACGGCGATGTCGTCGACGCCGGGCGGGAGTCCGGAGAGGTCGGTCTCCGCGCGGATCGTCGCGAACGAGCGGCGGTAGATCTCGTTGCCGTCGGTGATGTAGTCGTACCCGCTCAGCGGAGCTCCTCGGTCGTGATCGTGTGTCCGTCGATGACGTAGGTGCCCGGCCCGGTGGCCACGGCGACGCGGTGCGCGGTGTGCGGGGCGCCGCAGCGGCGGGCGCAGCCGACGACGTGCAGCATGTCCGGCCCCGCGCCCGTCCGCGGGCCGCCCCGGCCGATCAGATCGAGCGCATGGGCACGCACGTCGGCCAGGGACTTCGCGCAGCCCGGCGATCCGGCGCAGGCGCTCACCCGCAGCGCGGGGTGCCCGGGGTCGACGACGAGTCCCGCCCCGGCCAGCCGGTCGGCGGCACCGGCTGCCGGGGTGGGCAGCACGAGGGTGCGCCACGGGGTGACCAGCAGCCCCGGGGCCTCACCGGCCAGCACGTCGAGCTGCGCGGCCGAGAGCTGCCCGAGCAGGGGCGCGACGCCCAGTGCTCCGCCGTCGGACACGCCGACGAGCACGTTCGCGCCCTCCGCGCGGCGGGAACGTGCCGATCGACCACCGGTGTCGCCCGCGGACCGGGCTCCGGGTCCCGGCGCGGGCGTCGTCCTGCGGCCGGAGAGCCGGGCCGGGATCCCGGTCGCGGCTCCGGGCAGCTCCGCGGCGCGCCAGGCCCGCGCGGCCGGGTCGGCGCTGTGGGCGGCCCGCAGGTCGAGGAACGCCGCGGCCGCGTCGAGCAGCAGCACGGGGGCCTCGGCGGGGGGACAGGAGAGGCCGGTCGTCTCGCCCGCCACGACCAGCTCGCCCCCGTCGGAGCCCCGCGCCCGCCAGCACAGGTCGGGGCGCTCGGCGGCGACGTCGCCGCGGCCGTCGTCGAGGGCGAACAGGAACCGGCCGGGCAGCGCCGACAGCGTGGGGCGCGCGCACAGGCCGCGGTCGAGCACGGTGGCCAGGCCGCGGACGTCGGCGAGGCCGCCGTCGATCCCCGACAGGGGGGAGGCCAGCACGTTGCGGACCCGCTCGTGGGTCCTCGACGGCAGCAGCCCGGCCGCCGTCAGCCGCTCCACCGGGCGCGGGTCGGCCGGGTCGAGGCCGCGCAGCTGCAGGTTCCCGCGCGAGGTCAGGTGGACGGCGCCGTCGCCGGCGTCGCGGGCCAGCGCCGCGACCGCACGCAGCGCCGCCGCGGTGACCGTCCCGCCGGGCAGCCGGACCCGCGCCAGGGCCCCGTCCGCCGCCGCGTGCGGCGACACGACGCCGGGGCAGGCGTCGGCGCGGGTACGGGTGGTCGGCGACGGCACGCCGGACACTGTAGGCATCCACGACCGGTGGGGGGACCCGCCCGGGGCGGCGGTCACACCTCGTCAGGTGTTCAGGTCACGGCAGGTACCGGCGGGCACCGGAGTAGGCCGCGTCGAACCGCACCGGGGTCACCCGGACCGGGGTGGCCGCGTCGAAGGCCTCGATCATCGTGCCGTCGCCGGCGTACATCGCGACGTGCGTCGCCGGGGAGTTCCAGAACAGCAGGTCACCGGGGCGCAGGTCGGCGGGGTCGTCGACCGGGCGCCCGCCGCGGGACTGGTCGGAGGCGTCCCGCCCGACGGTGATCCCGTGCAGGGCGTAGGTCAGCCCGGTCAGCCCCGAGCAGTCCGGGCCGAACCCGGAACGCCCGCCCCACAGGTAGGGGCGGTCCAGGAACAGCCGCGCGGTCGTGACCAGACCCTCTCCGGTCGGGGAGGGCGGGGCCCCTCCGCGCAGCTCACCCGCCGCCAGCCACGCCTGGTCGCCGCCGGGCAGCGCGACCCGGACCGCGTCGCCCGCCTCGCCGACGACCGGCAGCCGGGTGCCCACGCTGACCTCGCGCAGCCGTTCGGTGCGTGCCGGGTCGCGGTACAGCCAGGCCGTCGCGACCCCGTCGACGGTGCCGGTGGGCGCCCCCGCGGCGAGCGCGCCGAACGCGGGGTCGTCGACGAGCTGGGCCGCGGGGACCCAGCCGGGGTAGCCGCGGCCGTCCTTGCCCGACGGCTGGCCGGGCACGACGACCCGCGCCCACCCGTCGCGGCGCTCGGTCACGGTCACCGGGGCGCCGAGCAGCGCCTGGGTCTGGGTCCGCGAGGCGGTGGTGAGCTCGCGGCGGTCCGCGCTGCTCATCGACCCCATCCACGCGGCCGGGTCGGCCGGGGCGGCGACGGCGGCCCGGTCCCGCGGGCGCGGGCTGTCCGGTGAGGTCCACACGGTCGCGACCGACACGGCGACGAACGTGCGCCCCGGTCCGTCGGCGGCCGCGGGCAGGGCGACCGCGGGCAGGACGGCGCAGCCGAGCACCGCGGCGAACAGGACGGACAGGACACGGGGCACGGCGGGGACTCTCGACAGCCGGGTGGGCCGGGGCAAGCAGCCACACCGCCGGGTCACCACGACGGGTGGAGTGGCCCCGCCCACACGGGTGGGTTCTCATGGTGCGGTGCGCCCCCACCGGATCACCGCGGCCGTCGTGACGGTGCTGGCCCTGCTCCTGGCCGGCTGCGGTGCGGGCTCACGCACCCCGGCCGCGACGGCGACGCTCGTGCCGTGCGCGTTCCCGCCGCCCGCGCAGAGCCTCGACGTGCGGGTGCTGGCCTACAACTCCTCGGCCGTCGACCCGTTCACGAACACGATGGTCCGCAGCTGCTCCAGGGACGGCGTGACGCTGCGCCACGAGCCGATCGACTTCGCCGGGCAGACCCAGAAGACCATCGCGACGCTGTCCGGGCGCTACGGCACCTACGACATCGTCGAGACCTACGGGCTGGTGGTGCCGCAGTTCGCCTCGACCGGGAAGCTGCGACCGCTCGACGACCTCGTCGCCCGGTACCGCGAGGAGTACGGCCTGGACCGGCTGAGCCCGGAGATGCTGGCGGCGCTGTCCTACGACGGGAAGCTCTACGGGCTGCCGACCATGGCCCAGCCGTTCACGCTCGTCTACCGCCGCGACGTGTTCGACCGGCTCGGCCTGGCCCCACCCCGGACCTTCGCCGAGCTGCGCGAGGTCGCGGCCCGGGTGCAGCGCGACGGCGGGATCCGCTACCCGCTGGCGCTGCCGTTGCTCGCGAGCGCCGACATCGCCACCGCCTACGACGCCGCGCTCGGCTCGCTGGGCACCGACTACGTCGACCGCGACACCGGCCGCCCGAACTTCACCACCCCGGCCGCGGCACGGGCGTTCACCGAGCTGCGGTCGCTGCTGCCGTTCATGGACCCGCAGGTGACGACGTTCGCCCAGCCCGCGGTGCAGCAGCAGATGTACAACGGCTCGGCGGCGATCGCGATCATGTACAGCGGCCGGATGTTCGACCTGGTCCAGGAGCGCAACAGCCGCTTCTCCCGGGAGTTCGCGTTCGCCCCGCCGCCGTCGGTCGCCGGTGGCGACGTGCTCTACAACTCGCTGTCGGTCGACGGCTGGGCGATCCCGGCCAACACCGAGGTCGACCCGGACCTGCTGTTCCGGTTCCTGGCCGCGTCGGTGGGACCGGAGTCGGCGCGCGCGGCGGTGCCGGCGGCGTTCCCGTCGCGGCTGGGCAGCGTGACGCCGGCCAGCAGCCCGTTCGCGCCGGCACAACTGGAGGCGCTGGGGAAGGCCCCGCCGCCCGAGCCGTTCCCGTGGACCTCGCGCATCTCGGTCGCGACGCGGCCGGTGGTGGCCGACGTGCTGGCCGGGCGGATCCCCGTGGACCAGGGGCAGCAGCGGATGCAGGACATCGCCACGGCGATCGTCGCCGAGTACCGGGAGGTGGGCTGAGCCGCCCGGGCGTCGTCCGGCCCTTGTCAGGTGCGGCCCGCGACTTCTAGTGTATGCGTATGCACCTCACTGAAGCGGACATGCGGCGGATCGGCTCGCCCGTCACCGTGGCGAAGGCGCCGGCCGTCGCCGACAGCGCGGACCTGCGCGACCCGGCCGTGGTCGCCACCGTCTCGGAGATGCTGCGCACCATCTCCGCAGGCGGGATGGACGCGGTGCTGCGCTACGCCCGTGACCTCGACGGGTTCACCGGCTCCGACCTGCTCGTCGGTCCCGCCGAGCTCGCCCGGGCCGGGGACGAGCTGCCCGCGGACCTGCGCTCGGCGCTCGACGCGGGCGCCGACCGGACCCGCCGGTTCGCCGGGATGCAGCGGGCGCGGCTGCAGGACTTCGAGTCCGAGGTGCTGCCCGGGGTCGTGTGCGGACAGCGCCTGGTCCCTGTGCAGAACGTCGGCGCCTACCTCCCCGCGGGCCGGTTCCCGCTGCTGGCCGGCGCGTTCATGACCGTCGGCGTGGCCGGGGTCGCGGGCGTGCCGAACGTCGTCGCGGCCACCCCGCCCTCGCGCGACGGCCGCCCGCACCCGGCCGTGCTCTACGCGGCGCACATCAGCGGTGCCGACGCGGTCTACGCCGTCGGCGGTGTGCAGGCGCTCGCGGCCATGGCGTTCGGGCTGCTCGACGGGACGCCCTCGGACATGATCGTCGGCGCCGGCAACGCCTACGTGGCCGAGGCCAAGCGCCAGCTCTACGGACAGGTGGGCATCGACGTGCTGGCCGGGCCGTCGGAGGTCGCCGTGATCGCCGACGACACCGCCGACGCCGCGACCGTCGCCGCGGACCTGCTGGCCCAGGCCGAGCACGGGCCGACCTCGCCCGCATCCCTGGTCACGACCTCCGGGCGGCTGGCCGAGGAGGTGCCGCGGGAGATCGAGAAGCAGCTCGCGGGCCTGGCGACCGCCCCGATCGCCGGGGCGGCCTGGCGCGACCACGGCACGGTCTACCTGGCACCGGACCGGGAGACGGTCGCCCGGGTCATGGACGTCCTCGCTCCGGAGCACCTCGAAGTGATCGCCGAGGACCTCGACTGGTGGCTGGGCCGGCTGCGCAACTACGGATCGCTGTTCCTCGGTCCGCACTCGACGGTGGCCTACGCCGACAAGGGCATGTCCGGTACCAACCACGTGTTGCCGACGACCCGGGGCGCGCGCTACACCGGCGGGCTGTCGGTGGCCGGCTTCCTCAAGCAGCTGACCTACCAGCGGGCGACCCGCGAGGCCACGCTCGCCCAGGCCGGGCCGACGGTCACCGTCTCGGACTTCGAGCAGCTCGTCGGGCACCGCGACAGCGCCCGCATCCGACTCGACGCGCTCCGGGACTGAACGCGCATGCGTATGTACGAGCGAGCCGCTTCCGGCGGCCGTGGCGCCCGTCCGCCGATGGTCGCGGTGGTGGTCGCCGTCGTCCTGCTGCTCGCCGGGTGCGGCGCCGGGTCGCGGACACCCGCCGCCACCGCCACGCTCGTCCCGTGCGACTTCCCACCGCCACCGTCGTCGGTGGACGTGAACGTCCTGGCCTACAACTCCTCGGCGATCGACCCGTTCACCAACTCGATGGTGCGCAGCTGTTCCAAGGACGGGGTGACCCTGCACCACGAGCCGGTCGACTACGCGGGCCAGTCGCAGAAGACGACGGCCACGCTGGCCGGGCGCTACGGCACCTACGACATCCTCGAGACCTACGGGTTCGTCGTCCCGCAGCAGGCCTCGACCGGCAAGCTGCACCCGCTCGACGACCTGATGAACCGCTACGGAGCGCAGTTCGGGCTCGACCGGCTCGACCCGCAGATGCGCGCGGCGCTGTCCTACGACGGGAAGCTCTACGGCATCCCGATGCAGGCGCAGACCTTCGTCATGGCCTACCGCCGCGACGTGTTCGACCGCCTCGGCATCACCCCGCCGCGGACCTTCGCCGAGCTGCGCGAGGTCGCAGGCCGCATCCAGCGCGACGGCGGGATCCGCTACCCGCTGGCCCTGCCGCTGCTGGCGAGCTCGGACGTCGCGACGGCCTACGACGCGGCACTGGGCTCGCTGGGCACCGACTACGTCGACCGCGACACCGGCCGCCCGAACTTCACCACCCCGGCCGCGGCACGGGCGTTCACCGAGCTGCGGTCGCTGCTGCCGTTCATGGACCCGCAGGTGACGACGTTCGCCCAGCCCGCGGTGCAGCAGCAGATGTACAACGGCTCGGCGGCGATCGCGATCATGTTCAGCGGCCGTATGCTCGACCTCACCCTGCCGGCGAACAGCCGGTTCGCGACCGACTTCGCGTTCGCCCCACCGCCGTCGGTCGCCGGCGGGGACGTCCTCTACAACGCGCTGTCGGTGGACGGCTGGGCCATCCCGGAGAACACCGAGGTGGACAAGGATCTGCTGTTCCGGCTGGTCGCCGCGTCGGTGGGGGAGGAGTCGTCGCGGGCCGCGGTACCCGCGGCGTTCCCGGCCCGCGAGGGCATGGTGACCCCGGCGAGCAGCCCGTTCGCCGCGGCCCAGCTCGACGCGATCGGCCGGGCGTCCCCGCCGGAGCCGTTCCCGTGGACCTCACGGATCAGCAACGAGACCCGCCCGGTCGTCGCCGACGTGCTGGCCGGCCGGACGACGATCCCGGACGGTCAGCAGCGGATGCAGGAGATCGCGACCGCGATCGTCGCCGAGTACCGGCGCTGACCCCCTTCCCACCACCCACGAGAGCGAGGTGAGGCGACCATGCGCAGGCGCGAGTTCCTGGGACTGGTCTCCCCGAGCCTGCTGGTGATGCTCGGCCTGCTGCTGTTCCCGCTCTACAAGACCGTGGAGTGGAGCCTGCAGCGGGTCAACTACGGCGAACCCGGCACCTTCCTCGGCCTGGACAACTACGCCCAGGCCCTGTCCGACCCGCGGCTCGGGCGGGCGGTGCTGTTCACCGTCGGCCTGACCGTCGCCGTCGTCGCCGTCCTGCTGGTCGGGGGCTACCTGCTCGCCGTGCTGGTCAACGGGCTCGGCCGGTCCCGCCCCTGGGTGCTCGGCGTGCTCCTGGTGTCCTACGTCGTGCCCAACGTCGTCGGCGCCACGATGTTCTCCTGGCTGTTCGACTCCAACTTCGGCGGCGTCGTCAACTACCTGATCACCGAGCTCACCGGGGCCGAGATCCTCTGGTTCACCGAGCCGTGGGCGAACCGGGTGATGATCGGTCTCAACACGGTCTGGTTCATGCTGCCGTTCGCCATGCTGGTGATCCTCGCCGGGCTGCAGGGCGTCCCGGGGGAGATCGTCGAGGCCGCCCGGATCGACGGCGCCACCGGCTGGCGGGTGCACTGGCACGTGATCGTGCCGAGCATCCGGGGCGTCCTCACCTTCGTCTCGATCATCTCGATCATGGACGTGCTGCGGACGTTCGACCAGCTCGTCCCGCTCTCGCCGCAGGCACCGCAGATCGGCAACGAGTCGATCATGCTCTACATCTACAACATCGCCTTCCAGGACGGCGGCCAGCAGCTGGGGCTCGGCAGCGCGATCAACGTGCTGCTCATCGTCCTGATCGTGCTGCTGCTCTCCCCGTTCATCCGGGACATGGCCAAGGAGGCCCGCCAGTGAGCAGCGTGCAGACCGCCCCGCCGGCGACCACCCCCGGCCCGCCCGACGACACCGGCCCCGCCCCGGCCCGCCGCCGCCCGCGCGGGCGGACCGTCCTGGTCGGCGGCCTGCTGCTGGTGATCTGCTGGGTGATGCTGAGCCCGGTGCTGTGGACGGCCATGTCGGTCACCAAGCCGACCGACGTCGCCTTCCTCGACCCGCCGGTGTTCACCTGGGAGCCCACCTTCACCGCGTTCGTCGACCTGTGGCAGACCACCGAGTTCTACCGGTACCTGCTCAACACCCTGGTCGTCGCGCTGATCAGCACGGTCATCGCGCTGCTGATCGGCATCCCCGCCGCGTACGCGCTGTCGCGCTACCCGGGCTGGGTGTCGGTCGCGCTGCTCATCGCGGCGCTGATCTTCCGCGCGCTGCCCCGGTTCGCGGTCGTGCTGCCGATGTACGAGCTGTCGCGTTCGCTGGGGATCTACGACACGACCTTCGCCGTCGCCGCGGCGCTCGTGGCGATCAACCAGCCGTTCTCCATCTGGCTGCTGCGCAACTTCTTCGCCGAGATCCCCAAGGAGCTCGACGAGGCCGCGATGCTCGACGGCTGCAGCCGCTTCCAGATCCTGTGGCGGGTGATGGTGCCGCTGATGGGCCCGGGCATCCTCACCGCCGGGATCTTCATGTTCCTGTTCGCGTTCCAGGAGTACCTGACGGCGAACGTCCTCACCGACGTCGTCGCCCGCACCGTCCCGGTCTTCATCGCCACCCAGCTCGGGCAGACGCTGCCGATGCTGCAGCAGGCCGGCGCCGCCGCGATCCTGCTGACGCTGCCGGTGATCGGGTTCGCCTTCGTCGCCCAGCGGTACCTGGTGGCCGGTCTGGGCGCGGGCTCGGTCAAGGGCTGAGCGGTGCCCGCCGTCCCGTCGTCCCCGCCGCTGGTCCTGCTGTCGGGCATGAACTGCTCGGCCCGGCTGTGGGGCCCGGCGGGGGCCGGGGCGCTGCACCCGGTCCTCGACCGGCCGACCCTCGACGACCAGGTCGAGGCGCTGCTCGACGCGCTGCCCGACCGGTTCGCCCTCGGCGGGCTCAGCCTGGGCGGGATCGTCGCGATGGCGCTGACCCGGCGGGCCCCGGACCGGGTCGCCGGGCTGTGCCTGATGGCGACCAACGCCCGCCCGCCGACGCCCGCGCAGCGCGCCGGCTGGGACGCGGCGCTCACGCGGCTCGACGACGGCGCCCCCGCCCGCGCTCTGCAGCCCCTGGAGCTGCTGCTGCACGACCGGTCGCACGACGACACCGCGTTGCGGATGGCCGACGAGGTCGGTGAGCGCCGGCTCGCGGCCCAGCTGCGGCTGCAGGGCTCCCGCGTCGACGAGCGCCCGGCCCTGCCCGCCGTCGCGGTGCCGACCCTGGTGCTGGCCGGGGCGCTCGACCGGCTGTGCCCGGTCGACCGGCACACCGAGATCGCCGGGCTGGTGCCGGGCGCCCGGCTGCACGTGCTGCCGGGCGCCGGTCACCTGCTCCCGGTCGAGGCCCCGGACACGGTGGCGGAGCTGACGGGGGACTGGCTGGCCGAGGTGCACGGGCGCTCCGCCCGCTGATCGATGAGCCGGACCCCGGGCCGCGATCCCGTGTCCGCGTGCTGATCCGACGCCCGCGCGGTGATCGGCTGTTCGCGCGTGTCGGGACGCGCGCGACGACCGGCCCCGCGCGCGCGGCGCGGATCACCTCGGGGCCGGGAGCCGAGGCGGCCACCTGTCCGCACGATCAGCACGAACGAGGGTTCCGGTGCCGTCCGTGGCACCGGAACCCTCGCGCGTGGCGATCACGGCCGGCTCAGCCCGTCGCCGCGGCCAGCTCCCGGAACGACGCCATCATGACCGCGGTCAGGTTGTAGACCACCAGCTGCGCCCCACCCGCGAACGACGCCGCGGCCGCGTCCGCCGAACTCGCCAGATCGGCCCGTACGGCGTCCCGGACAGCCGGGTCGGCGCGCACCGACTCCAGCATCCCGGCGACGGACGGGTCGGTGCCCGTGCGGGACGCACCCAGGTCCGCGACGCCGACGAGCCAGCCGTCGATCCCGTCCACGCCGACGATCTCCCCGGCGCGCGCGAGGGCACCGGGCGACTCCAGCATCGCCACGACCAGCACGTCCTCGGCCGCCGCGCGGTGCTCCTCGGCGGTGACGCTGCCGAACCTCCCCGCCCGCGGGTAGGTCGCGAACCCCCGTGTGCCGTGCGGGGGGTGACGCAGCGCCCGCACCAGTGCCGTGGCCTGTGCGGCGTCCTCCACGTGCGGGGCGACGATCCCGCGGGCGCCCTGGTCGAGCGCCCGCTGGGCGAGGTGGTGCTCGTCCTCCCCGGTTCGTACGAGGACCGGCAGGCCGTGCGCGTCGGCGAACGCGATGTGGGTGCGCAGCATCGACACGTCGGCCGGCCCGTGCTCGCAGTCGATCAGTACGAAGTCCAGGCCGGCGACGGCGAGCATCTCCACGATCTCCTCGCAGGGCATCCGCACCAGCGCCCCGGCGAGCCGTTCCCCGGCGGCGACCCGCGCCCTCACGCGATCATCCCCGCGGACAGGTCGACGTCGGCGCCGGACAGCCCCGGCATGGCGAGCATCGCGACGACGGCCGCGCCCACCTCGTCGGCGGTGATCATCCGGCCGAGCGCGGCCCGCCCGACGAACGCCGCACGCGCCGCGGCGACGTCGGTGCCGGTCCGCTGCGCCTCCAGCGCGAAGTTCCGGTCCATCCGGTCGCCCTCGACGGGGCCGGGGGACAGCGCGTTGACCCGCACCCCGGCCGGGCCCGCCTCGAACGCGAGCGTCGAGGTCAGGCCGAGCACCGCGGTCTTCGACGCGCAGTAGGGCGTGCGCCGGGCCAGCGGCCGCTTCCCCGACACCGAGGCCACGTTGACCACGTCGCCGTCCCCGCGCTCGAGCATCGGCGGCAGGAACGCCCGGCACACCAGGTAGGTGCCGCGCACGTTGACCGCGAACACCTCGTCCCACTCCTGCGGGGTCACCTCGACCAGCGGGGCCACCGGACCGGCGATCCCGGCGTTGTTGACGACGATCGAGACCTCCTCGTCGGCGAGCCGGACCGCCAGGTCCGCGACGGAGTCCGGGTCGGCGACGTCGCACACCTCGGCCCGGGCGGCGGGCCCGATCCGGGCCGCGGTCGCGGTGAGGGCGTCGGCACGCCGACCGGCCAGCACGACCCGCGCCCCGGCACCGGCCAGGTGCGACGCGATCGCCGCACCCAGCCCGCTGCCGCCGCCGGTCACCAGCGCGGTGCGTCCCGTGACCGGCGTGCTCACGACCCGGCCACCGGTGCCGTGCTCCCGAGCGGTGCGATCTCGTCCAGCCAGTCGACGCGGTCCCCGCCGTGCCGCCAGGCCCGCAGGTCCCCGGAGCGGGCGTGCCCCTCGAACAGCTCCACCCGCGACGCGCGCCCGCACACCCGGCCGAGCTCGGCGCTCGTCGCGGGGTCGCGGACCTCCTGGTAGGTGCAGGTCTTGAGGTACTTCCCGACCCACAGCCCGCCCGTGTAGCGCGCGGCACCGAGCGTGGGGAGCACGTGGTTCGTCCCGATCACCTTGTCCCCGTAGGACACGCAGGTGTTCTCCCCGAGGAACAGCGCACCGTAGTTGCGCATCCGCTCCAGGGCGTCGCGGGGCTCGGCGGTGAGGACCTGGACGTGCTCGGCGGCGAGGTCGTCGGCGACCCGCCACATCTCGTCGGCGTCGTCGCACACGACGATCCGGCCGTGGTCGTGCCACGCGGGCCCGGCCAGGTCGTTCGTGGGCAGGCCCGGCAGCAGCCGCCCGACCAGGTCGAGCACGGCCCGGCCCAGCGCCTCGGAGGTCGTGACGAGCACGGCGGGGGAGTCCGGGCCGTGCTCGGCCTGTGACAGCAGGTCGACGGCGACGGTCAGCGGGTCCGCGGTCCCGTCGGCGACGACGAGGATCTCGGTGGGGCCGGCGAACAGGTCGATGCCGACCTCGCCGTAGAGCTGCCGCTTCGCCTCCGCCACATAGGCGTTGCCCGGACCGGCCAGCATGTCGACCGCGGAGACCGACCCGGTGCCCAGCGCCATCGCCGCGACGGCCTGGACCCCGCCGAGGACGTGGATCTCGTCGGCGCCGGCCAGGTGCATCGCCGCCACCGTCGCCGCCGGGACCTCGCCGCGGATCGGCGGCGTGGCCGCGACCACGTGCGGCACCCCCGCGGCCTTCGCGGTCACGATCGTCATGTGCGCCGAGGCGGTCAGCGGGTACCGCCCGCCGGGTACGTACGCGCCCGCCGAGCCGACCGGCACGTGCCGGTGCCCGAGGACCACCCCGGGCAGTGTCTCGACCTCGACGTCGTGCAGGGACTCCCGCTGGACCCGCGCGAAGTTCCGGACCTGGTCCTGCACGAACCGGATGTCGTCGACGACCTGCTGCGGCAGCGACGCGACCAGCTCGTCGACCCGCGCGGGGGTCAGGCGCTCCGGTGCGCGGCCGTCGAACCGGTCCGCGTACTCCCGCACCGCCGCGTCGCCGCGCGTCCGCACGCCGTCCACGATCGCCCGCACCCGTGCGGCGACGCCCTCGTCGCTGCGGCGCGGGGCCGACCCCGTCGCGCTCTTCAGTTCCTGCGACATTCCGTCCTCCCTGGCATAACATACGTATGCGCTACGGGTTCGCAGTGAACGGCGGTGACGCGCCGCTGTCAAGGGTGCGTCCCGGGGCGCACTAGGCTCGGAGCGCGGTCGGGGGAAGGGCGGACATGGTCACCAGTCGCGACGTGGCGAGGCTCGCCGGGGTCTCGCAGCCGACGGTGTCGCGCGCGCTCACCGATCACCCCCGGGTCTCCGAGGCGACCAAGCGCAGGGTCCGTGAGGCGGCCCTGGCGCTGGGCTACTCGACCAACGCGATCGGGCGCGCGCTGTCGGTGGGCCGCTCGAACCGGATCGGGCTGGTCGTCGCCGACCTGGAGAACCAGTTCTACGCGAACATGATCGGCCCGCTGCACCACGAGCTGGAGGCACTCGGTCACGAGCTCGTGCTGATCACCGAGTCGGCCGGGACCGCGCCGCTGCCCGAGCGGGTCGCCGCGCACGGCCTGGCCGGGGTGGTGCTGTCGACGACGACGGTGGACTCCATCCAGCCCGCCCGGCTGCGCGACCGCGGCGTGCCGTTCGTCTACCTGAACCGGACCGCGCCCAGCGTGGCCGCCGACGCGGTGACCGTCGACCCCGAGCAGGGCGTGCGCGAGGTGGTCGCGGAGGCCGTCCGCCTGGGTCACACCCGGGTCGGGGCCATCTTCGGGCCGCGCAACACCAGTACCGGTGAGCTGCGCGAGCAGGTCGTCCGCACGGTGCTCGACGAGCACGGGCTGGCGCTCGCCCAGCGCGACGTCCTGCACGGTCCGTTCGACTTCGCGACCGGTCGCGAGGGGTTCCGCACGCTGCACGAGCGGGCCGGTGGCCCGACCCTGCTGCTGTGCGGCAACGACGTCGTCGCGCTCGGGGCGCTCGACGCGGCCGCCGAGGCCGGCGTCCCGGTGCCCGGTCACACCTCGGTGGTCGGCTTCGACGACCTGCCCACCTCACGCTGGGCCCTGGTCCGGCTCAGCACCGTCGCCTACGACCTGGACGAGGTCGCGCGGGAGTCCGCCCGTCTGGTCGTCGCCCGGCTGACCGACCCCGGGGCCGAGCCGCGGCACGTCGTGTACCCGACGCACTACGTCGCCCGTGCCACCGTGGACGCGCCCCGGGCGTAGCCGCTCCGGTCGCCGGAAATCCCCGCGGGACCCTTGCCGTCGGTTGTGCATACGCATACAGTGCGAGGCGCACGGACCCGACGAGGAAGGACCACCATGACGCTCGACCCGGTCGCGTACGAGCCCTACAACGACCCGGACGACTTCATCCGCGAGGTGACCGACCGGATCTGGGTCCAGCGGGACGTGTCCTACATCGTCGACAACTACGAGCCGGACTCGATCGTCCACGGCGGTCTCGGCACCGTGGTCGGCCGCGACGGGGTGATCGAGGGCAGCCTGATGCGCATCGCGGGCACCCCGCAGCACGTCGGCCAGGCGGAGGACGTGGTGTGGGAGGCCCGCGGCGACGACGCGTTCCTGAGCTCGCACCTGGTCTTCTCGGCCGACGAGATCCTCGTCGACGGCGTCGTGAAGCGGATCCGCAAGCGCACCATCGCCAACTGCCTCTACCGGCGGGGCCGCATGGTCGAGGAGTGGGTGGTCCGCGACGAGCTCGCCGAGTGCCTGCAGCGGGGCATCGACCCGGCCGAGGCGGCCCGGGGGCAGCGCTTCCGCGGCTACCAGGGCTCGATGACCGAGCAGCCGCCGAAGGACGTGCTCGCCGTCGGCGACAGCGGGCCGCGGCCGGACGACTTCCGGCCCGAGTGCGAGATGGTGCTGGAGTTCCTCGAGGAGGTCTGGAACTCCCGGCGCTACCAGAAGGTCACCGACTACATGCACCGTGACCTGTTCCTGCACACCGTCGGGGACCGGACCGTGGTGCGTCCGGACGGCTACCAGCGCGACCTGCTCGCGCTCGTCGCACCGTTCCCGGACGCCCGGTTCGAGGTCCGCGACGTCCAGACCAACCACGCCGAGCGCTACGCCGGCCTGCGGATCGCGGTGACCTGGGTGATGCGCGGGACCTACCGCGGGACACCGGCGTTCGGTCCGCTCACCGGGGGCGAGGTGGAGCTGCTCGGCGTCTCGCAGTTCCTGGTCCAGGGCGGCCGCATCGTCAAGGAGGTCCGGGTGTTCGACGAGATCGCGCTGCGTGCGCAGATCGACGCCGGCCGGACCGAGGCGTTCACCGACACCAACATCTACTGACCGGAGCACCGACATGCACGACACGGTGGTCAGCGCGGACGAGCTCGTCCGCCGCACCGTCCGGCACGCGGACTGGGTCCCGTGCAGGGCCGCGTTCATCGACTGCCGCACCCCGGGCTCGGACCGCAAGGACAACTACTCCTTCATCGGCCCCGGGGTCACGCAGAACGCGTCCCAGCACGTCAACCTCCGCGAGCCGCACGGCTTCAACCTCGGTGCGGCGGGCATGCCGCACGGCACCACGAACAGCCTGCACCTGCACTTCACCGCCGAGGTCTTCATCAACCTCGACGGCGACTACCAGCTCCGCTGGGGCCCGGACGGCACGCAGGGCACCTACCGCAGCGTCGACGGCGACATCGTCTCGGTCCCGCCGTGGATCTTCCGCGGCTTCACCAACGTCGGTGACGACGACGGCATCCTGCTCACCGTCCTGGGCCGCGACGACACCGGCGGCATCATCTGGGGCCCCACGGTCCTGGCCGAGGCCGCCGGTCACGGCCTGCACCTCACCGCGGACAACCGGCTCATCGACACCGTCGCCGGGGACCCGCTGCCCGAGGACGTCGCGCTGATCCGGCCGATGGACCAGGCCGAGATCGACCGGCTCGACGTCTACACCGCCGAGCAGTTCCGCGGCCGCGTGGTGCACGCCGCCGACCGGCCGTGGGTCGCCGAGCCCTACCTGTGCTCGCGGCTGCCCGGCGGTGGCGCCGAGCTCGCCCCGGTCATCGGCTGGGGCACCGCGGAGAGCCGGGCCGCGGCACCGCGGCTGCTCGACCCGCACGGGTTCGCGCTGGCGTGGCTGCGCGCCCTGCCCGGGGACGGCGTGCTCACCCACCGGCACGACGCGACCCAGGTGCTGACGGTGAAGGCCGGGCACTGGGCGGTCACCCTCAACACCGGCGACGACGCGCGCACGGTCGAGCTCGGCCCGCGGGACACCCTGTCGGTGCCGCCCGGCGCCTGGCGGTCGATGACCGCGCTCGACGCCGACGGCGGCCGGACCGCCACCCCCGGCACCGGTGAGCTGCTGGTCGTCACCGGCGGCGACGGCCGGGTCCGGCACGAGTGGGCGCCCGAGGTCGTGGCCGGTGCCCGTGACCGGGGCCGGGTCCTCGACGCCGACGGCTACCTCGCCCCGGCCGCCGTGCTGGCGTTCGCGGCCGAGGACGACTGAGGCCGGGCCGATGCCGCGGACAGGACCCACGGGGCCGACGGGGGCGGCGCCCGGACCGGTGGTGCCGGGCGCCGCCGGTGCGGTGACGGTGGCGGCGTGCCGGATCCCGGCGCGGATCGACGCCCCGGACCCGGCGATCGCCGAGCACGCGGTGCGCGAGGCGGTCGCCGGCGGGGCCCGGCTCGTCGTCCTGCCGGAGCTCACCGTCTGCGGGTACGCCTTCGCCGACGCCGCCGAGGCGCGGGCCGCCGCCGAACCCGCCGACGGTCCCACCGTCGCCCGCTTCGCGGCCCTGTCGGCGGAGCTGCGCTGCGTCGTCGTCGCCGGGTTCGCCGAGCTCGGCGACGACGGCCGCGTGTACAACAGCGCCGTCCTCGTCGAGGACGGGGTGCCCCGCGCGGTCTACCGCAAGGTCCACCTCTGGGACCGCGAGCACACGCTGTTCACCCCCGGCCACGCCGCACCGCCGGTCGTCCCGACCGCGGCCGGCCGGATCGCCCCGATGGTCTGCTACGACCTGGAGTTCCCCGAGTGGGTGCGCCGGGCCGCGCAGGACGCTGCCGAGATCGTGGCCGCGCCGGTGAACTGGCCGTGGCGCCCGACCCCCGGCGGGCAGGACCCGCTCGAGGTGGCGAAGGTGCGCGCCGTCGCCGGGGCGTACCGGGTGCACGTGGTGGCCGCGGACCGCTGCGGCACCGAGCGCGGGGTCGCCTGGTTCGGGGCGCCGGTGATCGCCGGCGCCGACGGGGACCTGCTCGCCGGGCCCGGCGGTCCGCCGCCGGGGGAGCCCGGCGTGCTGCTGGCCACGCTCGACCCGGCCGCCGCCCGCGACAAGCGCCTCACCCCGCACAACCACGTCCTGCGCGACCGCAGGCCGCCGCTGTACCGCGAGCCCGACCCACCACCGGAAGGACCACCACCATGGCCGGCGTGACCTACGACGCGGTGACGCGGCGCTACCCCGGGTCGACCCGGGCCGCCGTCGACGCCCTGGACCTCGAGATCGCCGACGGCGAGTTCCTCGTGCTGGTCGGGCCGTCGGGCTGCGGCAAGACCACCTCGCTGCGGATGCTCGCCGGTCTGGAGGACGTCGACGGCGGCCGCATCCGCATCGGCGAGCGCGACGTCACCGGCGTCGCCCCCAAGGAACGCGACATCGCGATGGTGTTCCAGAACTACGCCCTCTACCCGCACATGTCGGTCGCCGAGAACATGGGCTTCGCGCTGCGGATGGCGGGGACCGCGAAGGCCGAGATCGCGCACCGGGTCGCCGAGGCCGCGCGCATCCTCGACCTGGAGGCCTACCTCGAGCGCAAGCCCAAGGCGCTGTCGGGCGGGCAGCGCCAGCGCGTCGCGATGGGACGCGCGATCGTCCGCCAGCCGCAGGTGTTCCTGATGGACGAGCCCCTGTCCAACCTCGACGCCAAGCTGCGCGTGCAGACCCGCACCCAGATCGCCTCGCTGCAGCGCCGGCTGGGGGTCACCACCGTCTACGTCACCCACGACCAGGTCGAGGCCATGACGATGGGCGACCGGGTGGCCGTGCTCAAGGACGGTCTGCTGCAGCAGTGCGCCGCTCCCGGCGAGCTCTACGCCCGCCCGGCCAACGCCTTCGTCGCCGGGTTCATCGGCTCGCCCGCGATGAACCTGCTGAGCCTGCCGGTGACCGCGGACGGCGTCCGGCTGGGCGGTGTCGACGTCGCGGTGCCGCGCGGGGCGGGGGACACGGTCACCCTCGGGGTCCGCCCCGAGGACCTGCACCTCGCCGACGACGGCATCCCCCTGGAGATCGACCTGGTCGAGGAGCTCGGCGCGGACGCCTACGTCTACGGCCGCACCCGCCTCGACGGCGTCGAGCACCCGATGGTCGCCCGGGTGGACGGGCGCCGGCCCCCGGCGCGGGGCACCGGGGTGCACCTGGCACCGGACCCGGCGCGTACCCACCTGTTCGCCGCGGACGGCACCCGGCTGGGCTGACGGCCCGGACGCCGCCGCCCGGGTCCCTCCGTCCCGGCCCCGGCGGCGCCCACCCGCCGGTCCCGGCCGGTGCGGACGCCGTCGTCGACGGGGCGGGCCGCGAGCGAGACCGCGACGAACGCGACCGGCCCGCAGCCGAGCTCGGCGAACACCGGGGGCAGCGCCGCCTCGACGACCGCGGCGAACGCGTCGTCGCGCTCGGCCGGGCCGAGGACGACCACCTGCGCCGCCGTGCCGATCAGGGCGTGGCCCGCCCTGCAGGCCCGTGACCTCGGGCGGGCCGGCACGGACGGGGTCTCCCCGGGCGGGAACGGCGCCGATCCGCTCTGATGGCGGGGTGCCTACCGCCGGATCCCCCGTCCTGGACCGCTTCGACGGCTGGATCTGCGGGCTGGGCACGACCTCGGGCAGACGGATCGTGGTCGGCCACTGGCCGGACACCCCGCTGGGGTCGTTCACCGACGTCATGACCGAGTCCGCCGACGGGCACCGCACCCTGCTCGCCCCGACCGGGGAGGTCGCGGAGTTCGTCTCGGCCACCTACACCTTCGACGAGGTCCGGGTCGTCCCGGTGAGCCACACCGTCGACGACGACCGGCGACGGGTCGTGGCGGGCCCGCTGGAGGTGAGCTGGCGGATCGGCGGCCGCCCGCTGCTCGGCAGGCTGCTGCGCGCGGTCCCGGGACCGCTCGCGGTGCACCCGTGGTGGCTGCGGGTGATCGACCCGATCGCCCGCAGGGCCGTGCCCGGGGTACGGACCGTCGGCAGTGCCGGCGGCGGCCGGCGCGAGTACTACGGGGCCCGCGACCTGCACCGCGTCGCCGCCGCCTGGGCCCGCTGGGACGACGGCGACTGCGGCGGGCTGGCCCCGGTCGTCCCGCCGGTCCGGTTCGGCTTCGGCTCGGCCCCCGCCACACCGTCGCACGTGCGGATCACCACCCTGGTCGAGCGCTCCTTGACGTGACCCGGTGGCGCCACCGATGGTGACTCACGACAACCGAAGACGGCGAGCGGAACCCCAGGAAGCCGGTGCGAGTCCGGCGCGGTCCCGCCACTGTGACCCCTCGCCGCGGCGAGGGGGAGCCAGACACTGCGCCCGTTCGCCGCGCCACCCCACCCGGGACGAGGATCCCGAGGAAGGTACGTCGATGACGCGCGCCCACACCGCCCCCGGAGCCGTCCGGTGATCCTGCTGCTGTCCACCTCGGACACCGACCTCCTCTCGGCCCGGTCCTCGGGCGCGGACTACCGCCTCGCGAACCCGAACCGGGTCACCCACGACGAGCTGGCGGAGATGGCCGACGCGGCCGACGTCGTCGTCGTCCGCGTCCTCGGCGGGTACCGCTACTTCGAGGAGGGGCTGGACCTGCTGCGGGCCCGCGCGACGCCGCTGGTCTGCCTGGGCGGGGAGATGGCCCCGGACGCGGAGATGATGGAGCTGTCCTCGGTGCCCGCGGGCGTCGCGGCCGAGGCCCACACCTACCTGGCGCAGGGCGGGACCGAGAACCTGGCGCAGCTGCACGCATTCCTGTCCGACACGGTGCTGCTCACCGGCGAGGGGTTCGCGCCGCCGGTGGAGCTGCCCGAGTGGGGCGAGCTGTCCCTGCCCGGCACGGAGGTCGACGGACCGACGGTGGCGGTGCTGTTCTACCGCGCCCAGTTCCTGGCCGGGAACACCCGCTACATCGAGGCGCTCTGCGAGCAGATCGCGGCGAAGGGCGCCCGCGCGCTGCCGATCTGGTGCGCGTCGCTGCGCCAGGCCCCGGCCGCGCTGCTGGAGCGGCTGCGCGAGGCCGACGCCATGGTCGTCACCGTGCTCGCCGCGGGCGGCACCAAGCCCGCGAGCGCGCAGGCCGGCGGCGAGGACGAGGAGTGGGACGTCACCGAGCTGGCCGCGCTCGACGTCCCGATCCTGCAGGGCCTGTGCCTGACCAGCTCCCGCGCCACCTGGGAGGCCAACGACGACGGGATGTCCCCGCTCGACGTCGCCACCCAGGTCGCCGTGCCGGAGTTCGACGGCCGGCTGATCACCGTCCCGTTCTCCTTCAAGGAGACCGACGCCGACGGCCTGTCGGTCTACGTCCCCGACGACGAGCGGGCCGCCCGGGTCGCCGGGATCGCGGTGAAGCACGCGACGCTGCGCCGCGTCCCGAACGCGGACAAGAAGATCGTGCTGATGCTGTCGGCGTACCCGACCAAGCACGCGCGGATCGGCAACGCGGTCGGGCTGGACACCCCGGCGTCCACGGTGGCGCTGCTGCGGACGATGGCCGCGGCGGGCTACGGGGTCGCCACCGAGGGCGAGGCGGCGTTCCCGGGCGTCGAGGCCGGCGACGGTGACGCGCTCATGCACGCCCTCATCGAGGCCGGCGGGCAGGACCCGGACTGGCTGACCGAGGACAAGCTCGCCGGCAACCCGGTCCGGATCTCCGCCGCGACGTACCGCAGCTGGTTCGACACGCTGCCCGAGGACTTCCGGTCCGGCGTCGAGGAGCACTGGGGCGAGGCGCCGGGCGAGCACTACGTCGACCGCTCGCAGAACCCGGACGGCGACATCGTCGTCGCGGCACTGCGCCGCGGCAACGTCACGCTGATCGTGCAGCCGCCCCGCGGGTTCGGGGAGAACCCGGTCGCGATCTACCACGACCCGGACCTGCCGCCGTCGCACCACTACCTGGGCGCCTACCGCTGGCTGGCCGCGCCCGAGTCCGAGGGCGGGTTCGGCGCGCACGCGATCGTGCACATCGGCAAGCACGGCAACCTGGAGTGGCTGCCCGGCAAGACGCTGGGCATGTCGGCCTCCTGCGGCACCGACGCCGTCCTCGGCGACCTGCCGCTGGTCTACCCGTTCCTCGTCAACGACCCGGGGGAGGGCACCCAGGCCAAGCGCAGGGCGCACGCCACCCTGGTCGACCACCTCATCCCGCCGATGGCGCGCGCCGAGTCCTACGGCGACATCGCCCGGCTGGAGCAGCTGCTCGACGAGCACGCGAACATCTCCGCGCTCGACCCGGCGAAGCTGCCCGCGATCCGCCAGCAGATCTGGACGCTGATGACCGCGGCCCAGATGCACCAGGACCTCGGACTGGAGCAGCGCCCCGACGAGGACGTCTTCGACGACATGCTGATGCACGTCGACGGCTGGCTGTGCGAGATCAAGGACGTGCAGATCCGCGACGGCCTGCACGTGCTGGCCCAGGCACCGGCCGGGGAGCAGCGCGTCGACCTGGTGCTCGCGGTGCTGCGCGCCCGGCAGATGTGGGGCGGCGAGCAGTCCGTCCCGGGCCTGCGCCAGGCGCTCGGCCTGACCGAGGACGGCTCGGAGTCCAACGCCCGCACCGACGCCGTCGAGACCGTCGCCCGCGCCCTGTGCGCCGCGATGGAGGCTCGCTCCTGGGACCCCGCCGCCGTCCCCGCGGTGGTCGCCGAGCACCTGGCCCCCGTCCCCGGTGGCCCCCAGGGGAACTCTCGTAGCGCTCTAAGCCACGAGAGTTCCCCTGGGGGCACCGGTGGGGGGCTCCCGGGCGTCGACGTGGACGCGGTCGCGGCCGTGCTGCGCTTCGCCGCCGACGAGGTCGTGCCCCGGCTCGACGCCACCGCGCACGAGCTGGACCGGGTGCTGCACGCCCTCGACGGCGGGTTCATCCCGGCCGGCCCGTCCGGCTCGCCGCTGCGCGGGCTGGTCAACGTGCTCCCGACCGGGCGGAACTTCTACTCCGTCGACCCCAAGGCGGTCCCGTCGAAGCTGGCCTGGGAGACCGGGCAGGCGATGGCCGAGTCGCTGGTCGAGCGCTACCGGGCCGACCACGGCGAGTACCCGCGCTCGGTCGGGCTGTCGGTGTGGGGGACCAGCGCGATGCGGACCTCCGGCGACGACGTCGCCGAGGTGTTCGCCCTGCTCGGCGTCCGCCCGGTGTGGGACGACGCGAGCCGTCGCGTGCGCAGCCTGGAGGTCATCGACCTCGCGGAGCTCGGCCGTCCGCGCGTCGACGTCACGGTCCGCATCTCCGGGTTCTTCCGCGACGCGTTCCCGCACGTCCTGGCCCTGCTCGACGACGCGGTGAAGCTGGTCTCCGAGCTCGACGAGACCCCGGAGCAGAACTACGTCCGCGCCCATGTCGACGCCGACCGCGAGCGCACCGGCGACGACCGCCGCGCCCGCACCCGGATCTTCGGCTCCAAGCCGGGCACCTACGGCGCCGGGCTGCTGCAGCTCGTCGACTCCCGTGACTGGCGCGGCGACGCCGACCTCGCCGAGGTCTACTCCACCTGGGGCGGCTACGCCTACGGCCGCGGCCTCGACGGCGTCCCGGCCCGGGACGACATGGAGAACGCCTACCGGCGGATCGCGGTGGCGGCGAAGAACATCGACACCCGCGAGCACGACATCGCCGACTCCGACGACTACTACCAGTACCACGGCGGCATGGTCGCCACGGTGCGCGCACTGACCGGTACCGCGCCGGCCGCCTACGTCGGGGACTCGACCCGTCCGGAGGCGGTGCGTACCCGCAGCCTGCACGAGGAGACCGCCCGGGTCTTCCGTGCCCGCGTGGTCAACCCGCGCTGGATCGCCGCGATGCGCCGGCACGGCTACAAGGGCGCGTTCGAGATGGCCGCGACCGTCGACTACCTGTTCGGCTGGGACGCCACCACCGGCGTCATCGCGGACTGGCAGTACGAGACGCTGACCGCCGAGTACGTGCTGGACCCGGACAACCGGAAGTTCCTCGCCGAGTCCAACCCGTGGGCGCTGCACGGCATGGCCGAGCGGCTGCTGGAGGCCGTCGACCGTGGTCTCTGGGAGAGCCCGGAGCCCGGGACGCTGGACGCGCTGCGCCAGGCCTACCTGGAGTCCGAGGGCGACATCGAGGGAGACGGCTGAGCCGCGGGACCCGCCGGCCTTGACACCGATGGTTTCCCAGGAACATATTTCCTGGGAAACCATCGGTCGACCGTCGCCGCTCCCGGAGGATCCCCGTGCCCGAGCCCACCGCCCGGCCCCGCTACGGCCGCGACGAGCCCTACGAGGTCTTCGAGATCGACGACCTCACGCTCGACTGCGGGCGGACGCTGCGCCCGGCCCGGATCGCCTACCGCACCTACGGCGAGCTGAACGCGGCGAAGGACAACGCGATCGTCTACCCGACCTGGTACTCCGGGCGGCACTGGGACAACGAGTGGCTGATCGGTGAGGGGATGGCGCTCGACCCGGACCGCTGGTTCGTCATCGTGCCGAACATGCTGGGCAACGGGCTGTCCACCTCGCCGTCGAACGCCCCGGTGCCGCACGACGGCCCGTCGTTCCCACCGATCCGGGTGCGCGACAACGTCGAGGCCCAGTACCGGCTCGTCACCGAGCGCTTCGGGATCAGCACGCTGGCGCTGGTGCTCGGGTGGTCGATGGGCGCGGGCCAGACCTACCAGTGGGCGGTCAGCCACCCCGGGATGGTGCAGCGCATCCTGCCGTTCTGCGGGTCGCCGCGGACCGCGCCGCACAACCAGGTGTTCCTCGACTCGCTGCGTGCCGCGCTCATGGCCGCCGTCGGGTTCGACGGCGGCCGCTACACGGTCCCGCCGGCGCAGGGGCTGCGCGCGTTCGCCCGGATCTACGCCGGCTGGGGCTTCTCCCAGGCGTTCTACCGCGACGAGGAGTGGCGCCGGCTGGGCAACACCTCGCTGGAGGACTTCGTCGTCGACTTCTGGGAGGGCTTCTTCCTCGACGGGCGTGACCCGAACAACCTGCTGACCATGCTCGACACCTGGTGGCACGGCGATGTCGGCGCGACCCCGGGCGCCGGCTCGACCGAGGAGGCACTGGCCTCGATCCGGGCGACGGCGATCGTCATGCCCGCGGAGAAGGACCTGTACTTCCCGCCCGAGGACGAGGCCTGGGCGGTGTCGCACATGCGGGCCGGCACCGAGCTGCGGGTGATCCCCGGGGTCTGGGGCCACTTCGCCGGCGGCGGGAAGAACCCGGTCGACACGGCCTTCATCGACGCCGCCGTGGCCGAACTGCTCGCCCGCCCGTCCGGGATCTGAGGCTCAGGGCGCCGGTACCCGCGTCCGCGACGCGGTCAGCGCACCGGCGACCGCGGGCACCGCGACCACGACCAGCAGCACCGGCAGCGCGACGGCCGGTGACGCCAGCGCCACCAGCAGCGCGCCGCCCAGGCCGACGAACGCCGCCGTCGCCAGCTGGTCGAGCAGCTGGGCCGCCGAGGAGTGCGAGCCGACGTCGTGGGCGTCGGAGTGGGCGAGGGTCAGGTAGGCGATCGCGGAGAACGCCACACCCATCCCGAGCCCCGACACGCCCCAGAATCCGACGGCGAGCCAGCCCGGCAGCAGTCCCGCGGCGACCGGGACCAGCGCGAGCTGGCCCGCGGCGATCGTCGCGAACCCCGCGCGCAGCATCACCGAGCGGTCGCTGCCAGGCCGGCGGGCCTGCCAGGCGGCCGCCGCCGACCAGCCCAGCGAGGCGACGATCAGCGGCGTCCCGGCGGCGGTCAGCGACCAGCCGTGCGTCGCGGTGAGCACCAGCGGCAGGAACGACACGACCGGGAAGAACGCCGCGGCGACCAGGCCGCGGGCCGCGACGACCGCGGCGATGCCCGGGCGCGCGAGGACGGTCCCGCGGGGCAGCAGCCTGCGCAGCGAGGGCACCAACGCCGCGACGGCGACGACGCCGGCCACCGCGCCGCCGGGGTCGAGGTTCTCCAGCGCCCAGCTCAGCCCGGCGACGCCGACCGCGGCACCGAGTGCCGCGGGGACCAGGCCCGCCCCGTGGCCGCCCACCGCCGGTCCGGCGGGCGGTCGCAGGACGCGCACCACCGGGGTGACCAGCACCAGCGCCAGCCCCACCACCGGCAGCAGTCCCAGGAAGACCCAGTGCCAGGAGAGGTGCTCGGTCACCAGCCCGGCCAGCGGGGGACCGACGAGCGCGGGCAGCACCCACGCCGAGGAGATCAGCCCGAACACCACCGGGCGCGCCCGCGTGGGGTACACCTCGGCGACGAGCACGTACACCGCGACGCCCTGGGCCCCCGCGCCCAGTCCCTGCAGGACCCGGCCGGCGAGCAGCCCGGTCATCGTCGTCGCGAACCCGGCGACCAGCAGGCCCGCCCCGAACAGGACCGGCGCGGTGACGAGCGGCACCCGCGGGCCCCGGACGTCGCACCAGCGGCCGCCGGCGACGGTGCCGAGGACCGCCGCGGCCAGGAACAGCACGAACGGCCAGGCGTAGCGGGCGACCCCGCCCAGGTCGGCGACGACCGCGGGCATCGCGGTCCCGACGCCCATCGCCTCGAACGCGGTCAGGCTGATCAGCAGCAGGATGCCGACGGTGGTCGGGGCGCGCCCGTGGGACCAGACCCCCGTCCCGTCCGTCCGCGCCTCGACCACGGCGCCACCCTGCTCCCTGAACCCCGGTGCAGGTCAAGTCGATTCAGTGATCACCTTTCGTGATCAACAACCACGCTCCGTGTTTCCGGCTCGCGCGATCGGGTATCCCGCGCTATGACCGACATCACAACGATCATCGTCGTCGCCGTGGTGGTGATCGTCGTCGCCGTACTCGCCGTGGCCGCCGCGACGATGCTGCGCCGTCGTCGCTCCGCCGAGCTCCGGGACCGGTTCGGACCCGAGTACGAGCGCACCGTGCGCGACGCGGACGACCCCCGCGACGCGGAGAAGGAGCTCGCGCAGCGCCGCAAGCGCCACGACGCGCTGACCTTGCGATCCCTCGACCCGCAGGAGCGCGACGGCTACCGCCGCCGGTGGCAGCAGGTGCAGGAGGGGTTCGTCGACGACCCGTCCCGGGCGGTGCACGACGCCGACGCGCTGGTCGCCGACGTCATGGCGGCCCGCGGATACCCCGCCGAGGACGTCGACCGCCGCGAGGAGGACCTGTCCGTCGCCTACCCGGTCGTCACGCAGCGCTACCGCGAGGCGCGGGCCATCTCCCGTGAGCACTCCGCCGGGCGAGCCGGGACCGAGGACCTCCGGCACGCGGTCACGAGCTACCGCGCGCTGATCGACGCCCTGCTCGACGACGGCGACGGCACCGGTTCCGGTGGCCGTCCCGAGAACGACGGCCGCCACCGCCAGGGCGGACCGGACCAGGACACCCGACGGGAGACCACGGCATGAGCGAGCACCAGGGCAGCAGCAAGGCGGCCCGACTGGCCGACTCGATCAAGGACGCCTTCACCGGCCGCAGCGAGGACGAGCGCGACGCCGGCTGGGAGCGCCGTGAGGCGGCGGGCACCGCCGAGCAGGACGCGGGCGTCCCGGGCCGGCGCCACGGCGACCCGGACGCCCCGCCGCTGGCGGGCCCCGGGGCCGGGCCGGGCGACGCCCCCGGTGGACGACTGGCCGAGGACCGTGCGGCCGGCGGGGACCCGCGGGCCGCACGTGCCGGTGACCCCGGCGGGGACCCGCGGGCCGGTGACCCCCGCGGCGCCGGCCCGCTCGGCACCGACCCGGGTGCCGGTGGGCCCCGCGGCGTGGACCCCCGGGACGGCGACCCGCGCGGCGGGGACCTCCGAGGCGGGGATCCGCGGGGCGGCGACCTGCGCGGTGGCGACCCGCGCGGCGCGGACGTACGGGGCGGGGACCCGCGTGGTGCCGACCCCCGTGGCGGGCATCTGCCCGGCGGCGACCCCCACGGTGGCCCGGGCGCACCGGGTGCCGACCCGCGCGACGCCGGCCCGGCCGGACGGCGCGACACCCTCGGCGACCCCGCGGCGGCGGGCGGCCGCGGACCGGTCGACGCGGGCGGGGTCCCGCCCGGCGGCGGTGTCGGGAACGGCGCACCGGGGACGGGCGCACCGCCCCACGACGCGGCGCCCGGCTCCGCGGGCGGTGCCGGGACCGCCGCGGCCGCAGGCGGGACCGCGGCCGGCGTGGCCGCCGCGGCGACCACCCGTGACGCACCCGCACGGGAGGAGGGCGCGCCCGGCGGCCGTCACCACGACGCGACACCCGGCCGTGGGCACGACGACCTGCGCGACCCACGGGGCGGCGCGACCGGCGCCGGGGCCGACCCGGCGGCGACCGACCCCGCCACCGGTGGCTCGTCGCTGCTCCCGGCCGACCGGGCCCGCGAGTACCAGGACCGCTGGTCGACGCTGAAGGGCGAGTTCGTCGACGAGCCCCGCCGCGCCGTCCACGGGGCGAACGCGCTGGTGGGGGAGATCCTCGACGAGATGGAGTCGCTGTTCCGTCGTCAGCGCGACGACCTGGAGGCCCAGTTCTCCCGCGACGACGCCTCGACCGAGGACCTGCGCCAGGCGCTCACCCGCTACCGCGAGTTCTTCGACCGCCTGCTGTCCCTCTGACGCCGCGCCGCGCGGGTTCCGGCCGCGCCGCACAGGGTGGAACCTGTGCGGCGCACCGCGGACCTGCACGGCGTCCGGCTGCGCGGGCCGGCGCCGACCGGCCGGACGCCGGGGCGAGCCGGACCGCGCGGCCCGGCCGCGCCCTCCGGACGGGAGGGCTCAACCCAGGGCGGGGACGATCGCCTCGACCAGGTGCGGGCCCGGCTCGGCCTGTGCCCTCCGCAGCGCGTCGAGCAGGCCCTCGGTGGTGGTGACCCGCTCGGCGGGCACCCCGAGCCCGGTCGCGAGTGCGGTGAAGTCCGGCGTCGGGTCGGACAGGTCCAGCATCCGGCCCGCCCGCCCGGAGTGCGCCGCCTCCCCGGCCCCCGTGCGGGCCAGCTCCACCCGCAGGATCGAGTACGCCGCGTTGTTGATCAGCACGACGGTGACGTCGAGCCGCTCGCGGGCCATCGTCCACAGCGCCTGGGCGGTGTAGAGCGCGCTGCCGTCGGCCTGCACCGCCACCACCGGACGGTCCGGCGCGGCGACCGCGGCACCCACCGCGGCGGGCAGCCCCATCCCGATCGCGCCACCGGTCAGCGCGATCTGGGTGTGTCGCGGCGCGGTCTGCAACGACATCGCCAGCGACGCCGCCGCCGTCAGCGCCTCGTCGACCACGATCGCGTCCTGCGGCAGCGTCGCGGCGACGGCGGCGCACAGCCCCCGCACGTCGAGCGCCCCCGGCCCGGGCTCCGGCGCCTCGTGCGGGGCGAGCGCGGGCGCCGCGTCGCCGGCGACGGCGTCGGCGAGGGCCTCCAGCGCAGCTGTCGCGTCGGTGGCCGGGTCGGCCAGCCCCACCACGGCGGCCCCCTCGGGCACCAGGTCCCCGGGCACCCCCGGGTAGCCGAAGAACGACACCGGTGACCGCGCCCCGGCCAGCACCAGCGACGACGTGCCGTCCAGCTGCGCGATCGCCTGCTCGGCGAAGTAGGCGAGCTTGTCGATGCGGGTCCGGCCGGCGCCGGTCTCCCAGCACCGGGGGAAGGTCTCCACGAGCAGCCGGGCCCCGGTGGCCGCGGCGATCCGCCCGGCGGCGTCGACCCCCGCGGCGCTGAGAGCGGGCCCGCCCAGCAGCAGCGTCGCACCGGGCGCGCGGACGGCGTCGGCGGCCGCGGCGATCCGCGAGGGGTCCGGGGGGAACGGCCCGGCGGCCGGCAGCGGCGGGGCGGGCGACGCGCCCTCCGACCAGGACACGTCGGCCGGCAGCACCAGCGTCGCGACCTGCCCGCCGCGCTCGCCGGTCGCGGCGAGGGCGCGCATGGCGTCGGCGGCGACGTCGCGGACGTCGCCGCTGGTGTGCACCCACCCGGACACGGTCCGCGCCACCGCGGTGATGTCGGACTCCAGCGGCGCGTCGAAGCGGACGTGGTCGGTCGCGTGCCCGCCGACCACGCACAGCAGCGGCGTCCCGGCCCGGCGCGCGTTGTGCAGGTTCGCCAGCCCGTTGCCCAGCCCCGGCCCGAGGTGCAGCAGCACCGCCGCCGGTTTCCCGGCGATGCGGGCGTAGGCGTCGGCGGCACCGGTCGCGACGCCCTCGAACAGGGCCAGCACCCCGCGCATCTCCGGCACCGCGTCGAGCGCCTGCACGAAGTGCATCTCCGAGGTCCCCGGGTTCATGAAGCACACGTCGACCCCGGCCGCGGTGAGCGACCCGACCAGCGCCTCGGCGCCCCTCACGACCGGTTCCCGATCTCTTCGGTCCACATGGTCGGTGAGTCCACACGATGTGACGCGTGTCCGCAGGACCCGGGTTCGAGTTGCGGCCCGCATCGCCAGGACGGGGAATGAGGGACTGTGAGCGACGACCGCACCGCGCCCGAGGCGTACATCCCCGACCCGCGACGCTGGCGGGCGCTGTCGGTCTGCCTGGTCGCCGGGTTCATGAGCCTGCTCGACGTCAGCATCGTGAACGTCGCGCTGCCCGCCATGCAGGCCGGTCTGCGGGCCTCGGCGGCGCAGCTGTCGTGGATCGTGTCCGGCTACGCGCTGACGTTCGGCCTGGTCCTGGTCGCGTCCGGGCGTCTCGGCGACGACCGCGGCCGCCGTCGCATGTTCGTCACCGGCCTCGCCCTGTTCACCCTGACCAGCGCGGTCGCCGGGTTCGCCCCGAACCCGGAGGTGCTCGTCGCGGTCCGGCTGGTGCAGGGCGTCGCGGCCGGCCTGCTGTCCCCGCAGGTCGTCGGGTTCATCCAGGACCTGTTCCGCGGCCCGGAGCGGGGCACCGCGTTCGGCATGTTCGGTGCCGTCGTCGGGATCTCGACCGCGGTCGGCCCGCTGCTGGGCGGGCTGCTGCTGGCCTGGGCCGACGACGCCGACGGCTGGCGCTGGGTCTTCTTCGTCAACATCCCGATCGGCGCCGCGGCGCTGGTCGCGGCGTTCCGGCTGCTGCCCGCCGACACCGTGACCACGGGGGAGCGGCGCCCGCTGGACCTGGGCGGCTCGGTGCTGCTCGGCGTCGCCGTCGTCGCGCTGATGCTGCCGCTGGTGCTCGCCGAACGGGACCCGGCGTCGGCGCCGTGGTGGCTGGTCGCGGTCTCGGTCGCGGCGCTGGTGGCGTTCGTGGCGTGGGAGCGTCGGGCCAAGCGCGTCCACGGTCACCCGCTGATCGACTTCGCGCTGCTGCGGACCCGCAGCTACGCCGTCGGAGCCTCGCTGGGCACCGTCTACTTCGCCGGGTTCACCTCGATCTTCTTCGTGCTCACCCTCTACCTGCAGAACGGGCTGGGCTACACCCCGCTGCAGACCGGGCTGACGATGACGGCGTTCGCGCTCGGCTCGGCCGTCACCTCCGCACTCAGTGGGCGCCTGGTGGCGCGGTTCGGGCAGCCGATGATCGTCGTCGGGCTGTTGACGGTGATGGTCGGGCTCGGCGTCACCGACCTCGTCCTGGCCGCGACCGCGCACAGCCCGTGGACCGGGCTCGCGATCGCCGGACCGCTGCTGCTCGCCGGGGCGGGCGGAGGGCTGGTGATCGCGCCGAACCAGACCCTCGCGCTGGCGGAGATCCCGCACACCTCCGGCGGTACCGCGGGCGGGGTGCTGCAGACCGGGCAGCGGATCGGGACGGCGATCGGGCTGTCCGCGGTCGGCGCGGTGTTCTTCGGCAGGCTCACCGCGTCCGGCGGGGACTGGGCGGACGCCATCTCGCACGGCCTGCTCATCACCGTCGGGCTGGTGGCGCTGGCCCTCGTGCTCGGGGTCACCGACCTGGTCGCGGCCCGGCGTGCCCGCGGACGGGGCACGCCGGTGACCGCGACCGGCGGACGGTAGGGGTCAGGTCCGGGCGACGGCAGCGGCGTCCTCGCGCAGCCCCGACCGCAGCGTCTCGGTCATCAGCCACGAGCAGACCATCGACACCAGCGCGATCCCGACGACGTAGCCGGCGACGGCGTAGAGCGAACCGGTCAGCGCGACGAGCGCGGTGCACAGCAGCGGCGCGAGACCGCCGAGGATCGACGCGATCTGGTAGGCCAGCGACGCCCCCGAGTACCGCATGCTGGTGGAGAACTGCTCGGCGAAGAACGCCGACTGCGGCCCGTACACCGCCGAGCGCGCCACCTGCACGACCAGCCCGCCCAGCAGGAACAGCCAGATGCTCCCGGTCGACACGAGCCAGAAGTACGGCACCGCGAACACCGCGAGCAGCGCCATCCCACCGACGAACATCGGACGACGCCCGATCCGGTCCGACAGCAGACCGAACGCCATGATCAGCGGGATGTCCGACAGCGACAGCACCGAGTTCGCCGCGAGGATCGTCGTGCGGTCGTAGGACAGGGACTGCGTCGCGTAGGTGACCAGCCAGACCGAGGAGACGTAGAACGTCGAGTTCGTCGCCAGGAACGACCCGGCGGCGAGCAGGATCTCCTTCGGGTAGGTGCGCAGCGCCTCCAGCACCGGCATCCGGTTCGCGGCCTTCTCGTCCATCGCCTTCCGGAACACCGGCGACTCGTGGACGCCGAGCCGGATCCACATCCCGACCGCGATCAGCGCGATGCTGGCGAGGAACGGCACCCGCCAGCCCCACGCCAGGAACTGCTCGTCGGTCAGCGTCGCGGACAGCACCGCGAACGTCGCCGTGCCCAGCACCAGGCCGAGCGGCACGCCGACCTGCGGCCAGCTGCCGTAGAACCCGCGCCGGTGCGACGGGGCGTGCTCGACGGCCATCAGCGCCGCACCGCCCCACTCGCCGCCGACGCCGAACCCCTGCAGGAACCGCAGCGTCACCAGCAGGACCGGAGCCCAGACCCCGAGCGTGTCGTAGCCCGGCAGCAGCCCCATCCCGACGGTCGCCGCGCCCATCAGGAGCAGCGAGTAGACGAGCATCGGTTTCCGGCCGACCCTGTCGCCGAAGTGCGCGAACACCGCCCCGCCGAGCGGGCGGGCGATGAACCCGACGGCGAAGGCGCCGAACGCGGACAGGGTTCCGGTGACGGGGTCGACCGACGGGAAGAACACCTGGTTGAACACCAGGGCCGCGGCCGTGCCGAAGATGAAGAAGTCGTACCACTCGATGGTGGTGCCGACCAGGCTGGCGGTGGCGACCTTGCGGGAGGACCGGAGTGCGGGTCCCGGCGACGCCGGCGGGACGGTGGAGGTCATGCGCCGTGACGCTAAGGGGTCGTCCGATTCGTGTCGAGACGCACGAGTGGTCCGATCGGCCGGTGCTCAGGCCCGGGGGCGACGGGTGGAGAGCACCCCCGCGACGAGCACGACGACCAGCCCGGCCACCGGGACGACCAGCAGCCCGACCCGCAACGACGTTGCGTCGGCGACCAGGCCGACCACCGGTGGGGACACCAGGAACCCCACCCGCATCAGCCAGGTGACGATCGTCAGCCCGGTCCCCGGGGCCAGCCCCGGCAGGTGGTCGGCGGCGGTCATCGCGGCCGGGACGAGCGTCGCCACCCCGAACCCGGCGAGACCGAACCCGGCGACGGTCCCGGGCACCGTCGGGAACGCCAGCGCGAGCCCCATCCCGGCGAGCACCAGCCCACCGCCGGCTCGGGCCACCGCGCGCTGGCCGAACCGGTCGACCATCCGGTCACCGATCAGCCTGCCGACGAACTGGCAGCCCTGCAGCGCCACGAACCCGAGGCCGGCGACGGCCGCACCGGCCCCGAGCCCCTGCAGGTACACCGCCGCCCAGGTGGCGCCGGAGTCCTCGACCAGGGTGCCGGAGATCGCGACCAGCCCGAACACGGCGAGCAGCGCCACGGTGCGGGGGCCGAGCCCGGTCCACGGCCGCCGCGGCGGTGCACCGTCGGCCGCGTCGGGGGTCGGGCGGTCGTCACCGTCGTCGCCGCGCAGCAGCAGCGGGTACACCGCGACGGCGATCACCACCGACAGCAGCGAGGACAGCCCCAGGTGCACCGGCAGCGCCAGCCCGATCCCGGCGGCGGCCGAGCCCATCAGCCCGCCCGCGACCGCCCCGACCGACCAGAGCGCGTGGAACCCGTTGAGGATCGACCGGCCGTAGCGGCGCTGCACCCGCAGGCCGTGCGCGTTCTGCGCGACGTCGACGACGGCGTCGGACGCCCCGACCAGCAGCATCGCCGTGGCGAACAGCGCCCAGGAGGGCGCGAACCCCACCAGCACGACACCGAGCGCGATCACCGCCATCCCGAACGAGGCCACCCTCGCCGAGGTGAACCGGGCGATGAGCGGGCCCGCGGTCAGTCCGGCGAGCAGCGCCGCGAACGGCATCGCGGCCACCGCCAGCCCGAGCTGGGTGTTGGACAGCCCGAGATCGGCCTTGATCTGCGGGAAGCGGGGCAGCAGGTTCGCGTAGACCAGGCCGTTGGTGAGGAAGACCAGGGCCACCGCCGCCCGGGCCCGTCGTTCCGTCCGGCCTGCCTCGACTGCCACCACGGCCCCATCATGCGCCGACCGGCCGGCACCGGCGGGCCGCGGGGTCAGCTGTGGCGTTCGAGCAGGCGTAGCACCGCCCGTTCGACGGCGACCCGGCTGCGGTGCTCGTCGGCGCCGCGCGGGATGCGGCGCAGCCCGGCCGCGACCGTGTGGCCCTCCTCGAAGGCCCGCACCACACGCGGGTCGACGTAGCTGCTGCGGGCGACGGCCGGGGTGTTGCCCAGCGCCCGGGCGACCTGGCGCATCGCGGCGGCCTCGGCCCGCTTCAGCGCGGTCGCGGACAGCTCGGCGCCACCGGCGGCGCCGTGCTCGGCGAACGCGACCGCGGCGACGACGGTGGCGTTCCAGGTCCGCAGGTCCTTCGCGGTGTGCGCGGCGTCGGTGAGCGACCGGAAGTGGTCGTTGACGTCGTCGGAGCGGATCTCGCGCCAGCGCCGCCCGTCGCGGTGGACGAGGAAGCGGTCGCCGTCCGGGCGGGCCCGGCGCAGCGCCTGGACCAGGCGGACCAGGCCGTCGTCGCGGATCCGGACGCGCCGGTGGATGCCGCCCTTGGCGGTGTAGGAGAACTCGCACCCGCCGCCGCGCAGCCGGACGTGCTCGCGGCGCAGCGTCGACAGCCCGAAGGTGCCGTTCTCCTCGGCGTACTGCTCGCCGCCGGTGCGGAACACCCCGAGGTCGAGGATGCGCATCGCCCCGCCGAGCACCCGGTCGCGGCCGGTCCCGCGGCCGTCGAGGGCGCGCTGCACGCGCTCACGGAAACGGGGCAGCCTGCGGGCGAGCTCCAGCACGCGGTCGTGCTTCTCGGTGTCGCGGTCGGCGTGCCAGCGCGGGTGGTAGACGTACTGGCGGCGGCCCGCGTCGTCGTAGCCGACGGCCTGGATGTGGTCGCGTTCCCGCTCGGAGATCCATACGTCCCGCCAGGCGGGCGGGATCACCAGCTCCTCGATCCGGGCCCGCACCGGCGCGGCGACGGCGGCGCCGGTCGCGTCGTGGTAGCTGAACCCCCGCCCCCGACGACGACGGGTGAGGCCGCCGCGGTACGGGATCGCCCTGGTCAGTCGCACGCCGGGGGATACCCGCCGCGCGCCGGGATCACCCCCGCAGCGAGTTGATCTTCACCGCGGTCCGGAGCGCCCCGGACATGCCCTTGTAGGCACCGTTGCGGGCGGTGTCGCGGACGTTGCGCAGCTGCGCGCGACGCTCGCGGCCCGCGCTGCTCCACGCCAGCAGCGACCGGCCCCACGAGTCCTTCGCGAGCTCCTTCGTGCCCGCCTCGCGGGCGAGCAGCGCCCACCGGTCGCCGAAGTCGTCCAGCCCGTCGCGGTAGGCGAAGACCGCGGGCCGGACGTAGGCCATGCCCGGGTGCTGGCGGCCCATCCGGGGGGCGTAGTCGGCGATGACCTTGTCCAGGCACTCGAACCGCCGCTGCCGGTTGGAGCTGATTGACCCGGTGCGCATCAGGCGCATGTCGAGCAGCCAGCGGCGGGTGCCCCACATCAGCGGGTAGTTCGAGCCGGCGGCGATCCGCAGCCACATCTCGAAGTCCACCGCGGAGGGCAGCGAGCAGTCGAAGCCGCCGACCTGGTCGAAGCAGGCCCGGCGGATCATCAGCGAGCTGCCGTTGTGCGGCGGGTTGTTCTCCACCAGCTGCTTGTCGATGTCGACCTTGCCCGACGGCTGCCAGCGCAGCGCCACGACCTGCCCGGACTCCAGCATCACGCGGGTGTGGCAGTACGCCATCCCGACCCCGGGCGGGGCGGTGTGCATGGTCTCGAGCATGTGCGACAGGAACTCGGGGTGCCAGCGGTCGTCGCCGTCCAGGAACGCGACGAAGGGGGCGGCGCTCTCGGCCAGGGCGCGGTTGCGCGCGGCACCCGAGCCGCCGTTCTCCACCTGGATCAGCCGCACCCGCGGGTCGCGCTCGGCGCGCGAGCGGACGACGTCGGCGGTGTCGTCGGTCGACCCGTCGTCGACGACGAGGTACTCGAACCGGGACTCGGTCTGCGCGAGCACCGAGTCGATGGCCTCGCCGATCCAGGGACCGACGTTGTAGGCCGGGGTGATCACGGTGACGAGAACGTGGGGGTTCCGCACGGTCGGCACAGTCGCCAGCTCCTTCCGGGGTGCGCCGGTCTTCGGCGCCGTCGGCCCCGCCTTCACCGTAAGGGGTGACGCAGAGCATTCGGCACGCCCTCGACCGAGGCCGTGCTGCGGGCGTTCCTCGCGAATGGCAACGAGCCTGCGCACTGTTGGTGACGCCCGTGCGGCATCCGTGGTTGCCCCGGGCGGCCGGCCACCCGGTCCGGGGCCGGTGCGCCGGGTGGTGGGAGAGGGTCGCTATCGTCCGGAGAATGTCGTTCGACGCACGGGTGATGCTGTCCCGGCGGCTCCGGTTCCTGCCGCACCGCGCCTTCGCGATCGCCCACCACGCCCTGTTCCAGGGGGAGCTGACGACGTTCCGGCGGCCGCGGACCTGGTCCCAGCTGCTCGCGAAGAAGAACCTCGACGACCAGCCCGAGCTGGTGCACGTCACCGCGGACAAGTACGCCGTCCGGGAACACGTGGCCGAGCGGATCGGGGCCGAGCACCTCATCCCGCTCATCCAGGTGGTCGAGCGGCCCGAGGACCTCGACCTGGAGGCCCCCGCGGGACCCTACGTCGTCAAGGGCACCCACGGCTGCGACATGACGATCCTGGTGCGCCACCCGGCCGCCGCCGACCACGCGAAGATCCGGTCGACGGTCGCCCGCTGGCTGCGCACCGACTTCTTCACCCACGGCTGGCGCGAGCGCCCCTACGAGGGGCTCACCCCGCGCGCCGTCGTCGAGGAGATGATCGGCGACGGCACCAAGCCGCCCGCCGACTACAAGTTCTTCGTCTTCCACGGCGAGCCCGCGATGGTCGTCATCGACCAGGACCGCTTCGTCGCCCACACCTCGACGATGCTGCACCCGGACTGGGTGCCGTTCCGGATCTCCGGGCGCTTCTCCCAGGCCGACGCGCTCCCGGAGAAGCCCGCGTCCTACGAGCGGATGCTGGAGATCGCCCGCGCGCTGGGCAAGGACTTCACCTTCGCCCGCGTCGACCTCTACGACGTCGACGGCCACGTCTACTTCGGCGAGATCACCCACAACCCGGGCGGCGGGCTCGTCCGGCTGCGGCCCCGCGCCTTCGACCGGGCGCTGGGGAACCTGTGGCGCAACGGGACCCCGATCCCGGAGAAGTTCATCCAGCGCTCCTGACCGGGCTCTCGCGCAGCCCCTGGTCCTGCGCCGCCCTCGTCGCCGCACACCCTCCGCACGACCCGTCCGCCGCGCCGAGCCCCGACGACCCCGTGGTGACCCGCCGCCGGTCGCGGCACCCCGCGCGACGGTCGCCGTGCGTCGTCGCGGGTCGCCGCCCCGTCCACACCCCTTCGCGGGCGGCCACACCTCCTGCAACAGGTGTGGCCCGCCGCGAAGGGGTGTGGCGTCGGGACGGGATGCCGCCGACGCCGGTCCCCGGGATGCCGTCCTGGCGGTCGTCGGAGCGGAACCGGGATGCCAGCCGGGGAGAGCGTGCGACGACGGCGCCCGCCGCCGATCGATCAGTACCTGAGCGTGCCGACGCCTGGTCGGACAGCGCACACGTACTGATCGACAGGTCCGTCCCGCACGTCGCCCGGTGGGGCGCTCCTCGGCGCGTGGGTGAGGACCACCCTCGTCGCACCCCATGCGGCGGGTGCGACGACCTCGTCCGAGGTGCGACAGGACCGCCGGGCCGGGGGCAGGCGTGGACCGGCGTGCCGTGCTGTACCGCGGCGCAGCCTCGCGGCTGTGGTCGCCTGCGAGCAGAGGCGCTGGTGGCCATTGCGCCGGGTGGCCGGCGGACCGTGGGCCGGTCTGTCGCCCGGAGGCCCGGAGCTCGCCGGATCGGACCTCCGGAAGCCGGAAGGTCGGGTGAATCGGAGCCCGGAAGCCCGGAGCTCGGTGGATCCGAGCCCCGGGGCCTCCGGAGCCCGGAGGCTCCGAGCACCCTGGGTCAGGGGGAGCGCCGGAGCCCGCGGTACCGCGGGTCAGTCGCGGACGCGGGGGAACTCGTGGGTCCGTGCCTCCGGCCCACCGATGGGCCGGGTGTCGTCGTCCCGGGAGAGGGGATCCGGGCCGCCGTCGCCGGGCGGGTGCGGCGGGACCGGCCGGCGCAGCCAGCGCACCACCGACGGCAGGAAGACGATCGCCAGGACCAGCTCGCCCGCGAGCCACATCCAGCCGACCGCGTCGACGCCGAGCACCGGGGCCAGCAGCGGGATCCCGCCGAGCACGATCGCGCAGTGCACCAGCTGCTGGACGGCCAGGGGGAAGGTGCGGTTCGCCAGACGGGACTTCGTCATCCACATCGTCACGATCACGCGCGGGAACATCGAGGCCATCAGCAGCTGCAGCAGCGTCGTGGAGTTCTCGACGTACTGCGGCCCGTAGAACCACAGCAGCAGCGGCGCGGCCAGCGCGATGACCAGCGACGCGGGCCACACCAGCAGGCAGATCCGCCGCAGCACCGCCCGGGCGAACACGTGCGCGTGCGCCGGGTTCCGGGAGCCCTCCACGACCAGTGCCGAGGTGATCGCCATCGACAGCATGCTCATCGCGAGGAAGACCGTCTGGGCCGGCAGCAGGTAGGCACTGGCCGCCTGGCTGATCGTCATGACCACCAGCACCGGCAGGAACGACGACATGGCCTGGTTGAACACCTGGCCCAGGTAGTCGCCGCCCATGTAGCGGGCGAGCGTGGCGCGGTCCGGGGCGCCCGCGTCGTCGCGGTCCGCGGTCTCGGCGGTGTGCCGGGGGAGCAGCCGCCGCGAGATCAGGAGGGTGAACGGCACCAGCAGCGCGATGACCGGCGCGCTCCAGGAGGTGAACACGCCGTCGGAGACCGAGGTGAACGCGACGACCACGAGCAGCCCGAGCTTCACGACGCCGTAGACGCCGTTCTCCAGCACCACCCACATCGCCGAGCGCAGCCCGGTGAGGACCTGGTCCTGCAGGTTGAAGATGGACCACGCGGCGGTCGAGACCACGAACCACGCGGCGAAGCCGGGGGAGACGTGCAGCGGGTCGCCGGGGGCGTAGGCGACGTGGCAGTAGGTCATGACCGCGGCCGAGCCGACGACCGCCATGGCGGCGCTGATCCCGTACGCGAGCCGCACCAGCGACCGTGAGTCGCGTCCGGCCGTCGGGAGGAAGCGGATGAGGGCCTGACCGAAGTTCAGCGAGGTCAGGACCGAGATCAGCATCATCAGGTTGACCATGGCGTTGCCGCGGCCGACGTCCTCGGTGCTGAACACGCGCGCGGCGAAGACCCAGTAGAGCAACCCGAAGCCGGAGTTGACGACGGTGTTGAGCATGAGGGCGTACGCGTTGCGGTAGAGCGGGTTGCCCATCTCCCGGCGGACCGAGCGGACCCGGCCGGCGACCATCTCCCCGACGCTCATCGCGCGCACCACCGGACGGCGGCGCGGGACGTCCCGCTGAGTGCGTGCACACCACCACGCTAACCAGGGGTCGACCACCCGGGTGCCAGGGGGAGGGGCCCCGGACGGCCCGTCACCGTCCGGGGTCGGACACCGCGGACATACACACCCCGTCGCGCTCCGCAACTCCTGCGCTACGGTTCATTTCTTCCGGTGACCTGATGAACCGAAGGGGGTCTGCGTGCGAATCGCCTGCGCAGGAGGTGGGCCGGCCGGTCTGTACCTGGCGGTCCTCGCCAGGCTCCGGTCCGGTGGACGCGACGAGGTCGTCGTGCACGAACGCAATGAGGCGGGGCGGACCCACGGGTTCGCCGTCACCTACGGCGAGGACATGCTCGACGATGCGTTCCGCAACGACCCCGAGGGGGGTGAGGCCCTGCGTCGCGCCTCGCGGCTGTGGAACGCCCAGGAGATCCGGGTGGGCGACCACCGCCCGGTGCACGTCGGCGGCAAGTACGGCTACGCGATCGCCCGCGTCGACCTGCTCGACGTACTGGCGCGCCGGGCCGAGCAGCTGGGCGTGACGATCGAGTACGGCTCCGCGGTCGACCGCGCGGACCTCGACGCCGACCTGGTCGTCGCCTCCGACGGCGTCGGCAGCCGGATCCGCAGCGCGCGCGCCGAGCACTTCGGCACCACCGTCGACGAGGGGACGAACCCCTACGTCTGGCTCGGCGCCGACAGCGACTCCGACACCTTCGTCTGGGACTTCCAGCCGACCGACGCGGGCTGGATGTGGATCCACCTCTACCCCTCGTCGAACGGGGTCAGCACCTGCATCGTCGAGTGCGAGCCCGACACCTGGGAGGCGCTGGGCCTGGACCACATGTCCGGGGCCGAGGCCGTCCGGCTCGTCGAGTCGGTCTTCCACCGCACGCTGGCCGGGCGCCGGCTCATCGAGCCCCTCGGTGGGCTCGGGGACAAGCCCTGGCTGCGCTTCCGCGAGGTCCGCAACCGGACCTGGCGCGACGGCGACCTCGTGCTGGCCGGCGACGCCGCCCACACCACGCACTTCGGTATCGGCTCGGGCACCGTGCTGGCCATGCAGGACTCGATGGGTCTGGTCGACGCCCTCTACGGCGTCGTGGGCCGGACTGCTGCGGCCGACCTGACCTGCCCGAACGGCCGCGGCGCCGCGCTGTCGGCCTACGACGCCCGCCGGCGTGCGGAGATCGGCCCGATCCAGGACGCCGCCCGGCGCAACATGCAGTGGTTCGAGCAGGCCGGACGCCAGCTCGAGCAGGTCACCGACCCCGTCGAGTTCGCGTGGTCGCTCACCGACCGCCGGGGCGACATGGGCCGCATCCACCGCACCCTGCACCGCGCCACCCAGGTGCCCGCGCTGCGTCAGGTGCGGCGCGGTCTGACCACCGCCCGCCGCGTCCGGCGGTCGGCCCTGCGCGGTCGGCAGAGCTGAGTTCCGTCGCGAAACCGCTTGCCGCCGGCATGCGCACCGTCACCGATCGTGGTCGGACCCGGTGTCCACACAGGTCCGCCACGTTCGTAGGGTCGTTGCGTCCCAGATCGATGACATCCGATGGAGGTCCGGTGTGAAGATCGTGGTCGTCGGTGGTGGACCGGCCGGTCTGTACTTCTCGATCCTGGCCCGGCTGCGGTCGGGCGGGCAGGACGAGGTCGTCCTCGCGGAGCGCAACGGTCCTGGCACGGCCTCCGGCTTCGCGGTCACACTCGGTGAGGACATCCTCGACGAGCTCTTCCGCACCGACCCCCTCGGTGCCGAGAAGGTGCGGGCCGCCGCGCACGTGTGGGACTCCCAGGTCGTGGAGGTCTCCGGGCGCCCGGTGCACCTCGGCGGGCGCTACGGCTACTCCATCGGCCGGGCGCGACTGCTGGAGGTGCTGGCCGAGCGGGCCCGTCAGGTCGGCGTGAAGCTCATGTTCGACACCGCCGTCGCCGCCGACGGCGACACCGCACGCGACCCGCTGACCGCGGACGCGGACGTCGTCGTCGCCGCGGACGGGGTCGGGTCCGCGATCCGCGCCGCCCGGGCCGACGTCTTCGGCACGCGGATCGCCCACGGCGCCAACCGCTACGTGTGGTTCGGGACGAGCAAGCCGTTCCGGCCGTTCACCTTCGCGTTCGAGAAGACCCACGCCGGCTGGATCTGGTTCCACGCCTACCCCGCGGCGGACTGCGTCAGCACCTGCATCGTGGAGTGCACGCCGGAGACGTGGGCGGGCCTGGGGCTCGACACGATGGCGCCCGACGAGGCCATGCGGATGCTCGAGGGCGTCTTCGCCCGCTCGCTCGACGGGCACTCGCTGATCGCCCCGCCCGGCATGGGGTCCTCGCCGTGGCTGCAGTTCCGCGAGGTCCGGAACATGTCCTGGCGCGACGGCAACGTCGTCCTCGCCGGCGACGCGGCGCACACCACGCACTTCGCCATCGGCTCGGGCACCGTGCTCGCGGTCGCCGACTCGATCGCACTGGCCGAGGAGCTGTACCCGCGTGGGACCCGCGGCACCGACGACGTCGAGGCCGCCCTCGCCGGGTACGACGCGCGTCGCCGCGCCGCGATGGCGCCCATCCAGCGGATGGCCCGGGCCAGCATGGAGTGGTTCGAGACCGTCCCGGAGAGCCTCGAGGGCGCCGACGACGCGCTGGCCTTCTCCTGGTCGCTGCTCGACCGCCGGCACGACCAGGGCCGGCTCAACGAGCGTCTGCACCGCGCGACACAGGTCGAGCCGGTCCGCCAGGTCCGTCGCAGGCTGACCGCGGCCCGCCGGGTCCGGCGGGCGCTGGCCCGCGGGGAGATCACCCCCCGCGAGGCCCTGCAGCGCTGACCCGCGGCCCGGCGGGACCGGCTCAGGCCCGGTCCCGCCCGGCCCCGGAACCCTCCCGTTCCTCGCGCGCGAGGAACGAGTGCCTCCGCCCGTAGACGGCGTAGACGACCAGGCCGAGCAGCAGCCAGCCGATGAACCGGATCCACGTGTCCAGGTTCAGGTTCAGCATCAGGTAGAGGCACGCGATCGCGGTGATCGCCGGCACCACCGGCGAGAACGGCACCGTGAACGGCCGGTCGAGGTCGGGGCGGGTCCGGCGCAGCACCGGCACCGCGATCGCCACGATGATCATTGCCGAGAGCGCGCCGATCGACACCATGTCGGCCAGTGCGGTGATCGGGGTGAACGCCGCGATCACCGCGCAGACGACACCACCGATGATCGTCATGCGGTGCGGGGTGCCCCACTTCGGGTGCGCGGTGCCGATGGCCTTCGGCAGCAGGCCGTCGCGACCCATCGCGAAGCCGATCCGGCCGATGGTCACGAGCTCCACCATCATCACCGAGGTCAGTCCGGTGATCGCGCCGAGAGCGATCAGCGCGCCCACCCACGGCAGCCCGACGCCGGCGAACGCCGACGCCAGCGGGGCGCCGGTGTCGATCTCGGTGTAGGGGACCATCCCGGTGAGCACGATCGAGACACCGACGTAGAGCACCGCGCAGACGGCGAGCGCGCCGAGCAGGCCGATCTTCAGGTCGCGGTCGGGACGCTTCGCCTCCTCGCCGAGGTTGGCCAGCGCCTCGAACCCGGTGTAGGCGAAGAAGACCACCGCGGCCGCGGTGAGCATGCCGCCCACGCCGAACACGGTCGGCGCGAGCCCGAACACCCCGGAGATGATCGGCTGGGTGAACACCGAGCCGCCGTCCTCGGGCGCCTGCGCCGGCGGGATGAACGGCTGCAGGTTGGCCGGGTCGATGTAGAACACGCCCACGGCCAGGATCAGCACGCAGACCGCGAGCTTCACCAGGACCAGCAGGTTCGTCAGCCGCGCCGACTGCTGGATGCCCGCGACCGCGACGACCGTCAGCAGCGCGATGATCAGCACCGCGCCGACGTTGACCGTCGCGTCCTCGCCGAACCACTCCGTCGGCAGGCCGAACAGCGATGCCAGGTAGCCGGACCAGCTCCGGGAGACGACGGCGAGGCCGAGGCCGAACTCCAGCAGCAGGTCCCAGCCGATGATCCAGGCGAAGACCTCGCCGAGAGTGGCGAAGGCGTAGGTGTAGGCCGAGCCCGCTGTGGGGACCGAGGAGGCCAGCTCGGCGTAGCAGACGGCGGCGAGCCCGGCGACGACCGCACCGATCAGGAACGACAGCGTGACGGCGGGGCCCGCGTGCTGCTGGGCCTCGACCCCGGCGAGGGTGAAGATGCCGGTGCCGATGATGATGCCGACACCGAATCCGACCAGGTCACGGGCCTTCAGCGTGCGCTTGAGCGGCGTCCCGTGCCCGTCGGCACCCCCGTCCCCGTGCTCGCTCCGGGCCAGGATCCGTTCCACCGGCATCGTGCGCGTCCAGCCCACTCCGCCACCCCCACTCGTCGTCGGTCGACCGGTCGTTGCGTGACGGTATGACGCCGGGTGACGACGCGCCGCACCAGGTGCGACGACGATCCTGATAATCCCGTGTGAACGTTCTGTTCTCCCTGTCCGAATCGGCCACGATCGGGGCACGATGTCGGTCGTGGGCAACCGACCGGGTGTCCACGACCGGAGGAGCCGTGGTGGAGCGGAGGCCGGGACGCCGACGGTCCCGGGCGGCCCGGGGAGCGGTGCTCGCCGTCGTCGCCGCGCTCGTGCTGGCTCCGGCCGCCGGGGCCGCCGGGGCCGCCGGGCCGGTGTCGGCGGCCCTGGCCGGCCCGGCCGAGACACCCCCGTCCGCCGCCCGGCTGCAGCACGCCCCCGCGGCCGACGCGGAGCCGCCCGGCACCCTGCGCGAGCTCCTCGCGGCGATCACCGGGTCGGCGACGGCCGACCCGCTCGACCTCGCGCCCGGCACGCTCGCCGTCGACCGGGAGGGGGAGGAGGGGCTCGCCGTGTCCTGGGCGCTGCTGGACACCGGCGACGGCCGCTGGACCGGTTCCGCGGACGCCGCGACCCGCCGCAGCGAGGCCGAGTCGACGATCAAGGCCTGGCTGGCCCTGGACACCCTGCGGGCCGCCGCGCAGCGGGGCCGCCCGGTCCCGCCCGCCGTACGTGCCGACATCGCCGCCGCCGTCCGCGCCTCCGACGACGACGCCGCCGAACGCCTCTACCGGGCGCTCGGCCGGGACGCGAGCACCGCGCGGCTCGCCCCGGAGTGCGGGGTGACGGTGTCGACGTCGCGGCCCGGGTGGTGGTCGTACACGCAGGTCAGTGCGCTCGACGCCGCCCGCGTCCTCGCCTGCGTGCGCGAGCGCGCCCCGGCCCTGCCCGGCGGACCCGAGCTGCTCGCCGACCTCGACGCCGTCACCCCGGACGGGCGGTCCGGGATCCGGCCCGTGCTGCCCGGCGCCGTCGCGGAGAAGAACGGCTGGACCCTGCACGGCGGCGACGGCTGGAACGTGCACTGCGTGCTGGCCTGGGAGGACCGCGCGCTGGCCGTCCTCACCACCTACCCGGGCGGGCTCGGGGTCGAGCACGGCTGGCAGGTCTGCCGCGACGTCGCCGCGGACGTGCTCGCCACCTCCTGAGGCGGGCGGTTTCGACGGGCCCGGTACCGGGAATGCGGTCGATCGCCCCGACCCGACGAGAGGTGGACGATGACCGGCTTCTTCGGCCCCGGCGACCCCCGCGGCCCGGTGCACCGGATCGACCTGACCCGGCTGCTGAGCGGCGGTGCCCGCGAGATCATGGCCCGGGCGGCCCAGGAGGCCGCGGAACGCGGTGACACCGACCTCGACGCCACGCACATCCTGCTCGCCTGCGCCCGCACCGACTCCACCCGAGGCTGGATCGCCCGGGCCGGCGGCGACCCGGACACGATCGCCCGCATCCTGGAGGAGCGCCTGCCACGGCCCGGCGGCGGCCACGACGCGGGGCGGCCGCCGTCGCTGACGCCGTCGGCCAAGCGCGCGCTGCTCGACGCGCACCAGATCTCCCGCTCGCTCGGGTCGAGCTACATCGGACCCGAGCACCTGCTGCTCGCGCTCGCCGCCAACGAGGACTCCGCCGCGGGCCGGCTGCTCGCCCGCTCCCGGTTCAGCCCCGGCGCGATGACCCCGCAGGCCCCCGCCGGGCCGGGCGCGACGGGCACCCCGGACCCGGGCGCGGCCGCGGACACCGGCACCCCGACCCTGGACCAGTACGGCCAGGACCTCACCGAGGCCGCCCGCGGCGGCCGGCTGGACCCGGTCATCGGCCGCGCCGACGAGATCGAGCAGACCGTCGAGGTCCTGTCCCGCCGGACCAAGAACAACCCGGTGCTGATCGGGGAGGCCGGGGTCGGGAAGACCGCCGTCGTCGAGGGGATCGCCCAGCGCATCGCCGACGGCGAGGTGCCCGACACCCTGCGCGGACGCCGCGTCGTGCAGCTGGACCTGGCCGGGGTGGTCGCCGGCACCAAGTACCGCGGCGACTTCGAGGAACGCATGCGCACGCTGATCGAGGAGATCCGGTCGCACAGCGACGCGCTGATCGTGTTCATCGACGAGCTGCACACGATGGTCGGCGCGGGCACCGGGGGAGGGGACGGCGGCGGCGCGATGGACGCCGGGAACCTGCTCAAGCCCGCGCTGGCCCGCGGCGAGCTGCACGTCATCGGCGCCACCACGCTCGACGAGTACCGCCGGCACATCGAGTCCGACAGCGCGCTGGCCCGTCGCTTCCAGCCGGTGTTGGTGCCCGAGCCGTCGGTGGAGGACGCCGTCACGATCCTGCGCGGTCTCGCCGACCGCTACGAGGCCCACCATCAGGTCCGCTACACCCCGGACGCGCTGCGCGCGGCGGTGGAGCTGTCCGACCGCTACGTCACCGACCGGTTCCTGCCGGACAAGGCGATCGACCTGCTCGACCAGGCCGGCGCCCGGGTCCGGCTGCGCACCCGCACCCCCACCGTGGACCGGCGGGCCGTCGAGCAGCGCCTCGACGCGCTGCAGCGCGACAAGGACCAGGCCGTCGCGCACGAGGACTACGAGAAGGCCTCCCAGCTGCGCGACGAGATCACCGCCGCCCGCGAGGAGCTGGCCGCCGACCCCACCGACCCCGACGGCCGCGCACCCGTCGTCGGCGTCGAGGAGATCGCCGAGGTCGTCGCGCGCTCCACCGGCATCCCGGTCGCCCAGCTCACCGAGGCCGAGCGGGACCGGCTGCTCAAGCTGGAGGACGAGTTGCACGAGCGCGTCATCGGGCAGGACGCCGCGGTCACCGCCGTGGCCGAGGCCATCCGCCGCTCGCGCTCGGGGCTCGGCGACGAGAACCGCCCGGTGGGCAGCTTCCTGTTCCTCGGCCCCACCGGGGTCGGCAAGACCGAGCTGGCGCGCGCCCTGGCCGTCGCGCTGTTCGGCGAGGAGGACCGCATGGTCCGCCTGGACATGAGCGAGTACGGCGAGAAGCACACCGTCGCACGAATGGTCGGCGCCCCGCCCGGCTACGTCGGCTACGGCGAGTCCGGCGAGCTGACCGAGGCGGTGCGCCGGCGGCCCTACTCGGTGCTGCTGCTCGACGAGATCGAGAAGGCGCACCCGGACGTGTTCAACACGCTGCTGCAGGTCCTCGACGACGGCCGGCTCACCGACGGCCAGGGCCGGACCGTCGACTTCCGGCACACGGTGATCATCATGACCTCCAACGTGGGGTCGGAGCTGATCACCGGGCACGGCACCACGCTCGGCTTCGGCCCGGCCGCCGGTCCGGGCACCACCCCCGCCGAGCGGGAGGACGCGGTGCTGCGCGACCGGCTGATGCCGCGGTTGCGGGAGGTCTTCCGGCCCGAGTTCCTGAACCGGATCGACGAGACCATCGTCTTCCGCCGGCTCGAGGCCGAGCAGCTCACCCGGATCACCCGGCTGCTGCTCGACGACACCCGCGACCGGCTCGGCCGGATGGACATCGGCTTCGAGATCAGCGACGACGCCGTCGCGCTGCTCGCCGAGCACGGGCACGCCCCCGAGTTCGGGGCGCGTCCGCTGCGCCGCACCATCCGCCGCGAGCTCGACAACCCGCTGTCGTCGATGCTGCTCGACGGGCGGATCGGCGCGGGCCGCACCGCCCGGGTCGGCGTCGAGGCCGGGGCGTTGAGCATCGAGTCCGTGGCGGTCCCCACCGGCTGAACCCGGCCGCGCACGATTCACATGCGAATGTATGCATGTATGGTGGCGGCATGGGGCACGGACACGGACACGGCGGCGGATCGGGCCACGGGCACGCCGGGGCGGGCACCGACCGCCGCCGGCTCGCGACGGCGCTGGGCGTCACCCTGGTCACGGCGGTCCTCGGCGCGGCGGGCGCGGTGTACACCGGCTCGCTCGCGCTGCTGGCCGACCTCGGCCACCTGCTGACCGACGCAGGGGCGCTGGTCGCGGCGCTGATCGCCAGTGTGCTCGCCGCCCGACCGGCGACGACGTCGCGGACCTACGGGATGGGCCGGGCCGAGGTGCTCGTCGCCGCGCTGAACGCGCTGACCCTCGTCGCGGTCGTGGTGTGGGTGGGCATCGAGGCGGTGCAGCGGCTGTTCGTGCCCGCGGAGATCCCGGGCCTGCCGCTGCTGGTCATCGGCGTGCTCGGCCTGATCGGCAACCTGGTGTCGCTCGCCGTCCTGGCCGGCGGCGACCGCGGGAACATGAACATGCGCGGTGCCATGCTCCACGTCCTCGGCGACGCCCTCGGCTCGGTGGGCGTGCTCGCCGCCGCCGTCGTCCTGATGACGACCGGCTGGCCCTACGCGGACACGATCGCCTCGCTGTTCATCGTCGCGCTGATCCTCCCGCGCGCGGTGTCGCTGCTGCGCGAGGCTGCGCACGTCCTGCTGGAGGGGGCGCCCAAGGGCATCGACGCCCAGGAGGTCAAGGCGGCGCTGCTGGCCGTCGAGGGAGTCGCCGACGTGCACGACCTGCACGTGTGGGCGATCAACGACCGCACCCCCGCGATGTCGGCGCACGTCGTCGTCGACGAAGAGGTCTCCGCGCACTGCGGGGACTCCTCGGTGCTCGACCGCGCCGGGCACGAGCTGCGCGAGCGGTTCGGGCTCGACCACTCCACCCTGCAGGTCGAGCACGCCGCGCACACCGGGCACGAGAACCACTGCGGCTGAGCCGCGGTGATCCACCGCCGCCCGGGGTAGTCCGTGGAATGGCGCACCTGTTCAGCCCGTACACGCTCCGGGGCGTGACCCTGCGCAACCGCATCGCGATGTCGCCGATGACCATGTACCGCTCACACGACGGGCACATGGGCGACTTCCACCTCATGCACCTCGGCGCCCGGGCGGCGGGCGGGTTCGGACTCGTCTTCGGCGAGCAGATCGCCGTCAGCGCCGAGGGGCGCACCTCGGTGCACTGCGCCGGGCTCTGGCGCGACGACCAGGTCCCCGGGCACGCCCGCACCGTCGCCATGGTCGAGGCGATGGGCGGGGTCGCAGGGATCCAGCTGGCCCACACCGGCCGCAAGGGCAGCGAGCAGCTCCCCTGGGAGGGCAAGGCCCAGCTCCCGCCCGAGCATCCCGACGGCTGGCTGACCTCCGGACCGTCGCCGGTGCCGTTCGGCGGGCCGAAGCACGACCACGCCGTGCACGAGCTGACCGTCGCCGAGATCCACGGTCTGCACCGCGCGTGGGCCGACGCCGCCCGCCGTGCCGCCGAGGCGGGCTACCGGTGGATGGAGCTGCACTTCGCGCACGGCTACCTCGGGTCGAGCTTCTTCTCGCCGATCTCCAACCGCCGCACCGACGCCTACGGCGGCAGCCTGGAGAACCGCGCGCGGTTCCTGCTGGAGGCGCTCGACGCCGTCCGCGGGGCGTGGCCGGAGGAGTACCCGCTGACCATGCGGCTCGGCGCCGACGACCTGCACCCCGACGGCACCACCTTCGACGACGCCGTCACCGCGATCGGCTGGATGCGCGAGCACGGCCTGGACCTGGCCGACCTGTCCTTCGGCGGGAACACCCCCGACTCGCGCGACGCGATGCGCGGCGAGCAGGGCGCGTGGGTCGATCGGGCCCGGCGGATCCGTGCGGAGATCGGCATCCCGGTCGCGGCGAGCTGGAACCTCGGTGTACCGCAGGCCGCCGACGAGGCCGTCCGGTCCGGCGCCCTGGACGTCGTGTTGCTGGGGCGGCCCGCGCTGGCCAACCCGCACTGGCCGGTGTGGGCCGCCCGCGAGCTCGGCCATGACGACCCGTTCTCACTCGTCCCCGACGACTACGCCTGGTGGCTGCGGAACATGCGTGGCCACACCCCGAGCATCGGCTGGCCCGAGCCGCGGGTGGTCCGGTGAGTGCACGGGCCGTCGCACCGGACGGGACCGGAATCGGGTTCGACGTCCGGGGGAGTGGCGAGCCGCTGGTCCTGCTGGCCGGGCAGGCCAACGCACGGCACTGGTGGAGCTCCGTACGCGAGGGCCTCGCCGGGTACCGCACCGTCGCCGTCGACACCGCCGGCACCGGGACCAGCGACGACGCGGCCGACCACGACTGGAGCACCCGCCGCTTCGCCCGCGACGTCGTCGCCGTCCTCGACGCGGCTGGGATCGGTCGCGCCCACGTCTACGGCACGTCGATGGGCGGCCGGGTCGCGCAGTGGGTGGCCGCCGACCACCCCGACCGGGTCGGCGCGCTGGTGCTCGGCTGCACCACCGCGGGCGGACCCGGCACCGTCGCCCCCGACCCGGACGTACCGCGCCGCCTGGCCGAGCCGGCGACCCACGCCAGCGAGCTGCGCCGCCTCATGGCCGGCCCGGAGATCCCGGACCCGCTGCCCGTCCTCGGCGACGACACGATGAGTCCGGCTGCGCGGGCGGGCCACCGCCGCGCGAGCGCACGGCACGACGCGTGGGACGCGGTCGCCACGATCACCGCCCCGACCCTGGTGCTGCACGGCGGCGACGACGAGCTCACCCCGCCCGACAACGGGCTCCGCCTCGCCCGGCGCATCCCCGGCGCCGAACTCGTCGTGCTGCCCGGGGCCCGGCACGCCTACTTCCTGGAGCGGCGCGCGACCGACGAGGTACTGACGTTCCTCGGCCGGCACCCGCTCCCGCCCGGCTGAGCCGGCCGGGCCCGCGGTACCGGGCTCAGCCCGCCAGGTGCGACCACCGCACCGACAGCTCGTCCCAGGTGCCCTCGTCGGCGACCCGCCCGCGGTCCAGCACGACCACCCGGTCCGCCCGGGCCAGCGCCGCCCGCTTCGTGCTCGCGCCGACCACGGTGCTGCCGCGGCGGCGCAGCGCGGCCCACAGCTCGATCTCGGTGCGGACGTCCAGCGCGGAGGACACGTCGTCGGCGACGATGAGCTCGGCGCCGGTCGCCAGCGCCCGGGCCATCGCGACCCGCTGCACCTGCCCGCCCGACAGCCGGATGCCCCGGTGTCCGACGACGGCGTCCGGCCCGCCCGCCGCGGCCACGTCCCGGTCGAGTCGGGCGTCGCCGACCGCGTCCTGCACCGGCCGGTCGTGCCCGAGGGCGATGTTGTCGCCGAACGTGCCCGAGAGCACCCGGGGGACCTGCCCGACGTAGGCGACCTGCCCGGGACGCAGGAACGTCTGCGGATCCTCGACCGCGCGCCCGTTCCACCGGATGACGCCCTCGTGCCCCACCAGCCCGGCCAGGCCCGCGAGCAGGCTGGACTTGCCCGACCCGACCTGGCCGGTGACCAGCACCAGCGAGCCCGCGTCGATGTCGAGGTCCACACCCTCGACGCCGACGGTGCCGTCGTCGTGCACGGCGGCGACCTTCTCCAGGCTCAGCCGCTGCAGCGGCTCGCGCTCCACCGGCCCCGGGGCCGGCGCGGCCCCGGTGGCCAGGTCGACCCCCGGCGGCAGCCGGGTCAGGTCCGCGGGACCCGCGAACGGGGCGACGGCCCGCAGCCAGCGCCGTGCGATCGGGGCCTCGGTGACCGCGGCCGCGCACACCTGCCCGAGGAACCCGGCCCCGTTCAGCGTGGTCGACACCAGCAGCGCCGTCGCCAGCGGCCAGGTCCCGGCCAGGTACAGCGACCAGGTGAGCACCACCGCGCACTGCAGCAGCACACCGGGGACACCGTCGAGCAGGGTGCGCACCCGGTACTCGCGGACCGTGGCCCGGACCCGGTCGCCGTCGACGGCGCCGAGGTGGGCCCGCAGCGCGCCGGTCGCGGCGGCGAGCTTCACCGTGCGCACCGACTCCAGGACCGACCCCAGCGCGGTGCCGAACCGGGCCCGAGCGTCGGCCGCGATCCGCCCGGAGCGCCCCGCGAACGGCGCCCCGATCGCCGCGACGCCCGCGCAGACCAGCAGGAACCCGCCGATGACGGCGGCCGCCCGCACGTCGGCCGCCACCAGCCCGGCCACCACGACGACGACCACCGAGTTGGTGACGTCGACCCAGCGGTCCACATAGAGGATCATCCGGTCCGAGTCCAGCGCCCGCGCCACGACCTCGCCCGCGGGGGAGCGCGGACCACGCCGCTGCATGGTCTGCCCGCGCAGCACCCCGAGCCGCAGCCGCAGCGTCGTCGCGGACCACCAGCGCGGGTAGGTGCGGAACGCGACGGCGATCCACACCGGGAACAGCATCAGCACGACCGTCAGTGCGACGGCGGGCCCCCACGGCGTGCCGCCGCCCTCCAACCCCGCGACGACGAGCCCCCACAGCCAGCCGGTGAGCACACCGGTGGCCGAGCCCAGGGTGGCGAGGGTGAACATCGACCCGCCGGCCAGCCCCCAGCGCGGGTGGGCCAGCGCCAGCCGCAGCACGACCCGCCACAACGGGGGAGCGGGCACCGGGTCCACGGGCGGCACCGCGCGCCGGACCGCCCGGTGCAGCAGCGGCGACCCCGGGTCGGCGACGGCGACCGCACCGTCGCGCCGCGCCGTCGCGGGCCCGGTCCGGACGGCGCCGGCGGCGCCCGTGGCCCCGGGCAGGGACCGGTCCGCGGCGAGCAGGTCGGCGTAGCGGCCCGGCTCGGCGGCCAGCTGCTCCCGCGCACCGTGCTGGACCAGGCGGCCGTCGGACAGCACCGCGACGGCGTCGGCGCGGCGGATCGTCGACAGCCGGTGCGCCACGACGATCCCGGTGCGGCCCGCGAGCAGCGCCCGCGACGCGCGGGTCACCCGCTCCTCGGAGCGCGGGTCCATCCGCGCGGTGGCCTCGTCCAGCACGACGACGGCGACGTCGCGCACCAGCAGCCGGGCGAAGGCCACCAGCTGCTCCTCGCCGGAGGACAGGGCGATCCCGCCGGTGCCGAGGCGGGTGTCCAGGCCGTCGGGCAGGGCCTCGACCCACTCGTCGAGCCCCAGCGCGGCCGTCGCGGCCTCGACCGCGCCGCGCGGGACGGCGGGGTCGAACAGGGTGATGTTCTCCGCGAGCGTCGCCGCCAGGATCTCGGTGCGCTGGGTGACGACCCCGACCGCGCGGCGCAGCCCGTCCAGGTCGAGATCGCGCACGTCGACCCCGGCCAGGAACACCTGCCCGCGCGGCGGCTCCACGGCGCGCGAGAGCACCTTGGTGACCGTCGACTTCCCCGAGCCGGTACGGCCGAGCAGCGCGCACGTCGTCCCGGCCGGGACGGTCAGGTCGATCCCGCCCAGGCGGAACCCGTCGTCGTACCCGGCGGTCAGCCCGCGCAGCTCCACCGCCGCGGGCCCCGGCGGCAGCGGACGGCCGCCCTCGGGCTCCCGCTCGGTCTCCAGCAGCGACGACACCCGGGTGAGCGCGCCCAGACCGGCCTGGATGTCGGGCATCCGGTCGACGATCGCGTCGATCTGCCCGACGAACGCGGTGACCAGCAGCCACAGCGTGACCAGCGCGGCGATCCCGCCCGGGTCGCCGGCGACCAGCCACACCCCGCCGAGCGCGAGCGCCCCGAGCAGCGCGTGCGCGACGGTGCCCGTCCGCAGCCCGAGCCGGGTCGCGATCCGGCACACCTCGTGGGTGCGTGCGACGACCGTCGCGGCCCGGCGGGCGAACCCGGCCACCACGTGCGGCTGGCCCAGCGAGGTGCGCACGTCGTCCTGCCCGGCGACCGCCTCCTCCAGCTGCGCCGCGTGGTCCGACCAGGCCGTCTCCTCGGCGACCTTGGCCCGCGCGATCTGCGGCGTCAACGGCCGCGCCACCAGCACGATCACGGCGGCGACCAGCGGGAACACGACGAACGCCGGCCAGAACACCAGTCCGGCGACGATCCACGCGACGACCGAGCGCAGCAGCGAGCGGCCCGTCTCCCAGCCGATCCGCCGGATGAGCTGGGCGAGCTGGCGGCAGTCGTCGTCGACCCGGTCGAGGAGCTCACCGACCGCCTGGTCCTCCAGCGCGGGCAGCGGCTGCGCCAGCGCGGACCCCACGAGGTCCGACCGGAGCCTTCCCTCCGCGCGCCCGACCACCCCGGAGAACAGGACCCGGCCCAGGGTGTCCAGCAGGGCGGCGCCCAGCAGCAGCGCGGCCAGCACGGCGACCAGGGTGGCCGTCGGCCCGCTCACCACCGCCCCCACCACGGTCGCCGCCGTCGCCTCCGCCACCGCGGCCACCACCGCGGCGCCCACCGCCACGACCGACACCGGTCCACCCAGCCGACGCCAGGACAGCGCGCGCACCCTCGACACCCCCGACGAGACCGCGCTACGGGATCTCCGGCGCCGTCGGTGATCGACGTTAACCGCGACCCCCGACAGAATCGCCCGGTTTTCGGCGGCCCTGCCCCCGATCGGCCGGTCGAAACCGGATCGGGCGGTGCCCCACACGAAGCGGTCGACAACGCCCCGAGGGGGCGCGTCCGGGCCCCGGTGTCCGCATGCTTGCCCCGCAGCGATGCGTGGAACACGAGGGGGAACCGATGGGACCGTGGTCGACCAGGTGGGCCGGGGGCGCGCTCTGCGCGGTGGCGGCACTGGCACTCACCGCGTCACCGGCGCTGGCCGAGGACGCACCCGTACCGGAGCCCCCCACGTTCACCAGCACGCTCACCGCGACCCTGACCCCGGACGCGGTCCGCGCCGACGACGGCGCACCGGTGCCCGGCCAGCAGGGCGCGAGCGGACAGTTCACCCTGCGCCTGAACAGCCGGCAGGACATCGTCTGCTACGACATCCAGATGACCGGGGTCACCCCGCCGTTCAGCAGCCCCGCGCGGACCGCCACGCACCTGCAGGAGGGGCAGCCGAACGAGTCCGGCAACCCGCGGATGGTCTTCCCGGACCCGCAGGGCCCGCCCGGCGGCCCGATGACCAGCAAGGGCTGCCTGCAGGGGCCGTTCACCACCGGTGTGGTCGTCGGCGGCGTCGACACCGGCACCGGGTTCACGGTCAAGGACCTGGAGGCCAACCCGGCGGCCTGGTTCGTGGACACCCACACCGAGCAGTACCGGACCGGCGCGGTGCGCGGGCAGCTGTCCAAGACGGGCTGACGGCGCTGCCGGGGCCGATGAGTCCGCGGCCCCGGCACGGTCGGTAGGGGGACGGACCCTCGACCCACCGCGGGAGACACCATGACCGGAGCGGCCACCACCCCGTCGCCGACCTCGAGCGGGCACCTGCCGGTCGACGGCCTGGACCTGTACCACGAGGTGTACGGCGAGCTCGGGACGTCGCCACCGCTGCTCCTGCTGCCGGGTGCGTTCATGGCCGCCGGCTCGATGGCGGCGTGGGCGGCCGGGCTCGCCGGCGACCGCACCGTGGTCGTCGCCGACATGCAGGGCCAGGGCCGGACACCGGACGTGCCCCGTGCCTTGTCCTACGAGCAGTTCGCCGACGACGCCGCGGCGCTGCTCCGCGGCCTGGGCGTCGGCCGGGCGGACGTGATGGGCTACTCGCAGGGCGGCGGCGTGGCGCTGCAGCTCGCGCTCCGGCATCCGGACCTCGTCGGCAAGCTGGTCGTGATGGCCGCGACGTTCCGCCGCGACGGCTGGTACCCCGCCGTGCACGCCGCGATCACGGGGATGGACGCGACGACACTGGCCGGCTCGCCCGTCGAGACGGCCTTCCTGGAGCACACGCCGGACCCCGTCGCGTTCGCGGCGTGGGTGGAGAAGGTGAAGGTCCTCAACGCCGAGGACCAGGAGATCCCCGACGACCGGATGCGTGCGATCACGGCCCGGTCCATGGTGATCGTCGGCGACGCCGACGGCGTGCGGCCCGAGCACGCGGTGGAGATGTTCCGCCTGCTCGGCGGCGGTGACGAACGGGCCGCGGCGACCGGGATGCTGCAGGAGGTCCCCCGTGCGCGCCTGGTGGTGCTGCCCGCGACCTCGCACATCGGCCTGGTGGGGGAGACGGCGACCCTCGTGCCGGCCGTCACCGCGTTCCTCGACGACGTCGCACCCGCGACGCCGGACCTGTTCTGACCGCGGACGACGAGGGCCCCGCCGGATCGTCCGGCGGGGCCCTCGTCGTGCGACGGGTGGTGCTCAGTCCAGGTAGTCGCGCAGCACCTGGGACCGCGACGGGTGCCGCAGCTTCGACATCGTCTTCGACTCGATCTGGCGGATCCGCTCGCGGGTCACGCCGTAGACCTGGCCGATCTCGTCGAGGGTGCGCGGCTGGCCGTCGGTGAGACCGAAGCGCAGCCGGACGACGCCCGCCTCGCGCTCGGACAGCGTCGCCAGCACCGACTGCAGCTGGTCCTGCAGCAGGGTGAAGCTCACCGCGTCGACCGCGACGACGGCCTCGGAGTCCTCGATGAAGTCACCGAGCTGCGAGTCGCCCTCGTCGCCGATGGTCTGGTCCAGGGAGATGGGTTCCCGGGCGTACTGCTGGATCTCCAGCACCTTCTCCGGGGTGATGTCCATTTCCTTGGCGAGCTCCTCGGGAGTGGGCTCGCGCCCGAGATCCTGGAGCAGCTCACGCTGTATGCGGCCGAGCTTGTTGATGACCTCCACCATGTGCACCGGGATGCGGATGGTGCGGGCCTGGTCGGCCATCGCGCGGGTGATGGCCTGCCGGATCCACCACGTGGCGTAGGTCGAGAACTTGTAGCCCTTGGTGTAGTCGAACTTCTCGACCGCACGGATGAGGCCGAGGTTGCCCTCCTGGATCAGGTCCAGGAACGCCATGCCGCGGCCGGTGTAGCGCTTGGCCAGCGAGACCACGAGCCGGAGGTTCGCCTCGAGCAGGTGGTTCTTGGCGCGCTCGCCGTCCCGCACGATCCAGCGCAGGTCGCGCCGCAGCTGCGGGGACAGCTTCTCGTTGGACTCGAAGACCTTGCGGATGCGCTCGGCGCCGTAGAGGCCGGCCTCGATGCGCTTCGCGAGCTCGACCTCCTCCTCGGCGTTGAGGAGCGCGACCTTGCCGATCTGCTTCAGGTACGCGCGGACCGAGTCGGCCGAGGCGGTGAGCTCGGCGTCCTTGCGCGCCTGGCGCAGGGCCTCGGACTCCTCCTCGTCCCAGACGAAGTCCGCCGACTTCTGCTGCGACGCCCGGGTGGTCGGCGCCACCCGGTTCTTGCCGGTGTTGGTCTCGTCGTCGGAGTCGTCGTCATCGTCGTCGTCGGACGACTCGTCGGCGGTCTCCTCCTTCGCGGCCTCGGCCAGATCGGCCTCGATGTCCGAGGCGTCGACCTCGCCGTCCTCGAGGACGACCTCGTCGCCGTCGGCGTCCGGCTCGTCGCCGTCGGCCTTCTTGGTGGAGGCCTTCTTCGGGGCGGCCTTGCGCGGGCCGGTCTTCGGCGCGGCCTTGGTCGCCGTGCCACCCGCCGCGGCGGGCTTGCGGGTGCGTGCGGCCGGCTTCTTGGCGGTGCCGGTCGTCGCCGACGCGGTGCTCGTGGTGCCGGAAGTACGGCGGCTGCGGGATGCGGTACCCGACGTCGGTTCGACGGTCGAGTCGCTGCGTGCTGCGGAGTCTGCGGCTGCCACCTGGGCCCTCTCGCTACGTGCGCTGGAGTCGTTACGCGGCCCGGTCGCGGCGCGCTCGTCGGGGGAGACGAGGCCACGACGGCCGGGATGTCCTGTCCTGCCACCGCCTCGGTCGCCGGCGTCGATGGTGGTCGCCGCGCGTCCCGGAGACGGGGTACGCGTTCCATTGTAACTGCGTACCGGCCGGGGGGACGCACCTCACGCCGCCCCGCGCGTCCGGGTGGCTCCGCACGTGGTCGGATGGGGTGGTGAGCCCGCACGAGAGCAGCGATCCCGCCACCCTGCGCGCCGTCGCCGAGCAGGTCGCGGCCGAGGCCGCGGAGCACCTGCGCGGCCTGCCCGCACCGCACGACGACGGCGTCACGACGAAGTCCTCGCCGACCGACGTCGTCACCGCCTCCGACGCGTCGGTGGAGCGCTTCGTCCGGGACCGGCTCGCGCAGCTGCGCCCCGGCGAGCCGGTGTACGGGGAGGAGGGCGCGGGCGACGCCGCCGCCGCGCGCTGGGTGGTCGACCCGATCGACGGCACCGTGAACTACCTCTACGGGCTGCCCTGGTACGGGATCTCGATCGCCGCCGTCCTCGACGGGGAGGGCGTCGCCGGTGCCGTGTCCGAGCCCGCCTCCGGACGGCTCTGGTCGGCCGGGCGCGGTCTCGGCGCGACCCTCGACGGGCGCCCCCTGCGCGCCGCGGCGACGACCGAGCTGGGCCAGTCCCTGGTCGGCACCGGGTTCGCCTACCGCGCCGAGCGGCGCGCCCGCCAGGCCCGGATGGTCGCGGCGATGCTCCCCGAGGTCCGCGACGTGCGCCGGGCCGGCGCGGCGTCGCTGGACCTGTGCGCGGTCGCGGCCGGCTGGCTCGACGGCTATCTCGAGCACGGCTGCAACTGGTGGGACTGGGCGGCCGGTGCGCTGATCGCGACCGAGGCCGGTGCCGTCGTGCACGTCGCGGGCAGCCCCGGCGTCCGCGGTCCCGTCGACGGCGACGCCCTCGGTGCCGACGTCACCCTCGCCGCCGCGCCCGGGGTCGCCGCCGACCTGGCCGCGCTGGCCCGCCGCAGCGGCGCCGACACCGTCTGAGCGGGTCCGGCCCCCCCCGCCCGGACGGTCGCGGCTCAGCAGACCGCGGCGCGGGCCTGGGCCAGCAGGCCCGGGTCCGCTCGGGGACCGCCCTCGGTCCCCGGCGCGGACAGCTGGTCCAGCACGTCGCGGGCCGCGCGGCCCGGTGCGACGTCGGTGAACGCCGACCCGACGACGACGTCGACCACCGCGCCCTGCCGGTCGTCGCGGATCAGCTCGACGCACGGCAGCGCGAGCGCCAGCGTCGACGCGGACGCCGCACCGTCCGGGCCGAACCGCAGCTGACCGATGCAGTCCAGGTCCCCGTCGGGGAAAACGGTGTCGTTGCCCGGCGTACCGGCCTCGCCGAACTGCAGGTCCTTCAGCTCGGCCGACACCAGGTTGGCCTGGCCGCGCTGCCCGCCGGCGTTGCGGACCTGGAACCGGACGTCGTCCGGCGCGGTCGGGGCGGCCGACTCCAGCTCCGTGCGGTCGACCTTCGAGCCCGCCAGGGTCCCCGACGACGGCGCCGGGCAGTTCGTCGACGCCGAGCCGTCCGAGGCGGTGCCCAGCACGACCGCCCACGTGGCCACGGCCAGCACGGCCAGCAGCGCGGTGGTGACCAGGATGGGGCGGGTCCGGCGCCGCTCGTAGGGACGGTCGCCGCGGGTACGGGTGGGGAGCATCAGAACGACCCTCCGTCCAGGACGTGGTGCCCCAGCGCGACGAGCGGGCCGACCGACCCGTCGAGGCCCTCGGCCATCTCCTCGGGGACCGATCCGGCCCGGACCCGGGCCAGGATCCCGGCGAGCACGACGGCCAGCTTGAACGCGCCGAACCCGACGTACCAGGGCAGCGGACCGGCGTCGAGGCCGGTCCGCGCGGTGTAGCCCGCGACGAGCTCGCGCCGCGTCGGGAAGCCGGGCAGGCCGGTCGGGCCCGGCAACGGCTGGGCCGCGGACCAGACGGCGTCGTCGCCGTCCTGCTTCCAGTAGACGAGCAGCAGCCCGAGGTCGGCCAGCGGGTCGCCGAGGGTGGACATCTCCCAGTCCAGCACCGCGCGGATGCGGCCGGGGTCCTCGGCGTCGAACACGCAGTTGTCGAGCCGGTAGTCACCGTGCACGACGGTGTGCCGTTGCGCGGCGGGGACGTCGGCGGCCAGCCGCTCGGACAGCCGGGTGAGCTCGGACTCCTCGTCGGCGTCGACGGGGACCGGGTCGTCGCCGTCGCGGGCGGCGGCCCACTGCGTGCCCCAGCGCCGGATCTGGCGCTCCATGAAGCCGTCCGGGCGACCGAAGTCACCCAGCCCCGCCGCGACCGGGTCGACGGCGTGCAGCGCGGCCAGCACGTCCACCAGCGCGTCGCCCGCGGCGCGGCGCTGCGCCTCGGTGGACGCCCAGCCCTCGGGCAGGTCGTCCAGCGGCACGACGCCGTCGACGAGCTCCATCACGAAGCAGGGGGCGCCGAGCACGTCGCCGTCGTCGGCGGCCAGCACCGCGGGGACCGGCACGGCGCTCGGCCCGAGAGCGGAGATCACGCGCTGCTCGCGGCCCATGTCGTGGGCGGTCGCGGCGACCTCGCCGACCGGCGGACGACGCAGCACGACGGCGCCGGCGGGGGAGGAGACCCGATAGGTCAGGTTGGACCGCCCGGCGCCGATCGAGGTGAGCTGCGCCTCGCGCCACCGTTCGTCGCCGAGGGCCGTGGACAGCCACGCGCCGACGGTGGCGGGGTCGGCACCGGGCGTGGGCGTGCGGGCGCTCGTCGTCACACCGGGCGACACTAGTGCGCCCGGCGGCGCCCGCGCCCGGGCGACACCCGGCGTGATCGGGGGACTCGCTGCGACGCCCGCCGGACGCTGGGCTACCCTCCCCGCCGCCGGTGCCGGACCGGCCGCGACAGGACGCACGGCGGACGAGCCACCCGGACCACCGGGGAAGGTGAGACCGGCGTCACTCCGGGCGCCGGGCACAAACCCGCTTCCCGCGACGTTCCTCAGCGGCACGCGACGACCAACCGATGCGAAGTACCGCTGTTCGAGGGCCGAATCGAGCAGCACGGACGTAAGGCAAGGGTGAGACCTGATGGCGACCGACTACGACGCCCCACGTCGCAATGAGGCCGACGAGATGGCCGAGGACTCGCTCGACGAGCTCAAGCAGCGCCGCAACGAGGCGCAGTCCGCGGTCGTCGACGTCGAGGAGACCGACACCGCGGAGAGCTACGAGCTCCCGGGCGCGGACCTGTCGGGCGAGGAGCTGACGGTGAACGTCCTGCCGAAGCAGGCGGACGAGTTCACCTGTGCGAGCTGCTTCCTGGTGCACCACCGGAGCCGTCTCGCCAGCACCTCGGGCGGGCAGTTCCTCTGCCGCGACTGCGCGGCCTGACCGGGCCCGCACTGCGGGACCACGACGACGGGCCCCGGCGGACTCCGCCGGGGCCCGTCGTGCGTCCGCGGGGTCAGCTCTGCTGGGGGTGCGGCGCCTGCGCGGCGATCGCCGCCCGCAGCGCGTCGGGACGGCGCGTGCTGAGCACCCAGTAGGGCTCCTCGCGGCCGGTCGCCTGGACCCGTACCAGCGGCCCCACCCACGCCCGGTGCAGCACGTAGGCCTGCGGGTCGAGGTCGGGGCCCATCGCCTGCTGCTTGTCGGCGCGCGCGACGGTGTCGGTGACCCCGGCCGCGGACAGCGGCAGCTCCCGGCCGTTCGAGATCAGCACGCCGTCGCGGACGGTGGTGCGGCTGCGGCCCATCCACCACAGGACGCCGACGCACAGCGGCACCATGACCAGATAGCCCAGCCACGCCCGCAGGCCGGGATAGCCCATGTGGATCTGCGCGCCCATCAGGACACCGAGCCCGACGGCGAGCAGGTACCACCACACCGGGACGGACAACCGCTCGTCGAACGCAGCAGGGCCAGCCGTCGCAGAGTCGGTCTCCGGAACCCGTTCGCTCACGGGGCCCAGGGTAGCGTCGCCCGCCGTGCCCGGTTCCGTGCCCGCTCCCCCGGACCAGCCGCCGGCAGCAGCGTCCGTCGACGTCCTGCTGATGCGGCTCGACCCCGACGTCCCCCACCCCGCGTACGCGCGGCCCGGGGACGCCGGGGCCGACCTCGTGACGACCACCGACGTGGTCCTCCAGCCCGGGCGCCGGGCGCTCGTCGGGACCGGGGTGGCGATCGCGCTGCCCGAGGGCTATGCCGGGTTCGTGCACCCGCGGTCCGGCCTCGCGGCCCGCTGCGGGCTGTCGATCGTCAACGCACCCGGCACCGTGGACGCCGGGTACCGCGGCGAGATCACGGTGTGCCTGGTCAACACCGACCCGGACACGCCGGTGGAGCTGCACCGGGGGGACCGCATCGCGCAGCTGGTGGTGCAGCGGGTCGAGACGGCCCGGTTCGTGGAGGTCACCGCGCTGCCCGCGTCGGTACGCGGCGCCGCCGGTCACGGCTCGACCGGCGGGAACGCCGCGCTCGTCGCCGGGGGAGGGGACCAGTAGATGCCGGGACGCGCACGCGGTCGGATGTTCGACATCCGTCCCGAGGACGGGGTCGAGGACACAGGGACGGGTGCCTATCCGGGCTATCCCGGCTACGGCGACTCCGACATCGACGACTTCGACGACTACGCCGACCACTATGCAGAGCAGGACGCCCGTCGCGGGGCGCCGCCGGTGAACGGCGCGGCCCCGCGCAACGGCTCCGGACCCGGTGCGCCGAACGGCAGGCCGCCCGCGCCGGGGCGCAACGGCTCCGTGCCCTCCGCCGGCCCCCGCCCGGTACCGGCGAACGTCCTTCCGGCCGGCCCGCGGACCGGTGCCGTCCCCGCCCCCGACGGCACCGCCGCGGCGACGACGGCGGTGCGCGCGGTCGGCCGCGACGCCACCGGCCGTCCCCCCGCCACCGGCGCCTCCGGGCGCCTGCCCGACCCCGCACCCGCCGCGCACGACGACCGGGTCGCCCCCGACGGCCGCTGGGACGACGAGGAGCCGCCGCTGCTGTCGCACCGGGCCGAGGACGACGAACTCGCCTACGCCCGCGACCGCACCCCGCAGGGCTTCGACGGCGGCGACCCCGACGACCCGTCCTGGGGCCGGCGTCCCTCCGCGCCGCCGTCCGACGACCTCGACGACGAGTACGACGACTACGACGACTACGACGAGTACGACGAGGACGAGTACGGCGTCGGCGACGCCCCGCTCTCGGTCCCGCCGCCCGGCAGCGGCGGCCGCCCGCTGGGCCCGGCCGACGTCGAGGAGCTCGACCCGTCGATGACCGACGCGCTCGCCCGCGTCGACCTCGGTGCCCTGCAGGTCCCGGTGCCCTACGGCGCCGAGCTGAAGCTGGAGCCCACGGGTGCCGAGCGCCCCCAGGCCGTGCACCTGCTGCTGGCCGAGGGCCGGATCGCGGTGAGCGCGCTGGCCGCGCCACGATCGTCCGGTCTGTGGGCGGACCTGTCCGCGGAGATCGAGCAGTCCCTGCGCAAGGGCGGCGCCCGGGTGCGCAACGCCCGCGGCGACTGGGGCCGCGAGCTCCATGCCCGCACCGAGAACGCCGCCTCGGTGTTCGTCGGCTGCGACGGCCCGCGCTGGATGGTCTACGGCGTGGCGACGGCGTCGCTGGAGACCGTCGAGGCCCTCGACGTCGAGCTCCGCCGCGTGCTGCGGGGGATCATCGTCGTCCGCGGGAAGTCGCCGTACCCGCCGCGGACGGTCCTGCCGCTGGAGCTGCCCGAGCACCTGCGCGAGCAGCAGCCCGAGGTCGCGCCCCAGAAACCCAGCATCACCGTCTCCGTCCCGGCCCCGACCGGCGCGACGGGCGCGACCCCGGTGCCGTCGGGCACCACCGGCGCGACCCCGGTGCCGTCCGGCCCGGCGACCGGCGCCCGCCCGGTGCCGGCCGCCGCCTCCGCGGAACCGGCGACGCCGGTGGAGCCCGCCCGCCCGGCCGGTCCGCGCCGCACCGCGCCCGCCGCCCCCGCGGCCCGGGCCACGCAGCCCCCCGCGGGGCCGGTGGGCCCCCGCCCGTCGGTCGAGGCCGCCGACCCGCGCACCCGCGCGCTGCCGCAGGTCCGCCGCCCCGCCGCGGCGGCTCCGGCCGAGCTGCCCGCGGAGCGCACGGAGCTCACCCCCGCCGTCCGCGCCGACGAGTCGCCCGCCGAGCGCACCGCGCTGACCGGCGGCCCGCTGGTCACCCCCGGGTCCGAGGCGCGGCCCGGCCGCCGTCGCGGACGTCCGGCCCGGCCCGACCGGACCGGCGCGAACCGCCTCGGCGGCGCCCCGGCCGGGGGCGTCCCCGGCAGCGCGACCCCGACCGGCGCGATCCCGACGACGGGTGGCGTCGCCCCCGCGGCCGGCCCGGCCCGGCCCGGGGCCGACACCGGTGCGCGCCCGCTGCCCGGCCGCGAGCCGAACCACGCCCCGGCGCCGCTGCACGCACCGGACCCGGCGCCGTCCGCGGCCGCCCCGGTCCGGGCCGCCGAGCCCGAGCCGGTGGAGACCCCGGCCCGCCGGGACCCGGCGGTGACCGCGCTGTCGGTCGCCGACCTGCTCGCGGGTGCCGAGGACGACCGGTCCGCGACCCCGCTCACCGGTTTCGGCCGGGGCGCGTCAGCCGGCGACATCCTGGACACCGGCACCCCCGTTCCGGCCCCCGTGCCGGCCTCCGTCCTCGACGACGGCCCCTCCCTGTCCGGCACCGCCCTCGACGGCCGTTCGGCTCTCGACCCCGGTACGGCTCCCGGTGGCGGACCGTCCCTCGGCGGCGGTACCGGCATCGGGACCGGCCTCGGCGACGGTGACGCCGCGGACGGGCGCGAGACCCGCGGCAGCGCGACCACCGCCGGTGGTGCCGCGGGCACGGCCGCACCGGGCACCGGTGGGGCGGGCCGGCGCTCCCGGCGCGACCGCGCGGCCGACGCCACCCGTGTCGACGCCGCGGACCTGCTCGCCGGGCGCATCCGGGACACTCCGGCCGCCACCCCCGCACCGGCGGCGCAGCCCACCGGGGCCATCGAGGACATCCCGCTGTCGGACGTGCCGCTGATGGAGGCCACGCTCGACCGCCTCCCGGCCCTGCCGGAGCCCGATGCACCTGCGCCCGCCCGTCGTCGGCGGGGCGCCCGCCCCGCCGCGGACGCGCCCGGCCACACGGCACCCGCCGACCCCACCCCGGACGACGACGGCTGGCTGTCCGCCGAGATCGCCGCCAGCCGCCGCTCCGGCCGGCACGGAGCGGGGGCGGGCACCTCGGTGGCCGACCTGCTCGCCGCCGTCGCCCTCGACGCCCCCGCGGGCGGCGGACGACGCCGCGAACCCGACGCCGCCCCCGACACCGGGAGCGGCACCGCGGGTCCCGCGCCCGCCGTCCCCGCGTCGCCGAACCCCGGGTCGGCGAGCCCCGGGTCGGCGAACGCCGCCGCGCCGGGCCCCGCAGTGCCGGGCCCCGCAGCGCCGGTCCCGTCCGGCCGGGAAACGGACGACCCGGCGAGACCGGGCCGGCCGGAATCGGGCCGGGCCGAGCCGGGTACGAACGGCCGGGCCGAGCCGGGCCCGGGCGGGGACGACCTGTTCCGGGCCGCGGGCGACGCGGGCCGCCCCTGGCACGGAGGCGGTCCCACCTCGGCCGACGAGGCACGCAGCGCCCTGCAGGACCTGCTCCGCAGCGCGTCGGCCGACCGCGGACCCGACGCCGACGGGCGGGGGGCCGACCGCACCGACGCGCACGGCGGCGTCACCGGTCTGGCCGACTACAGGGCCAGCCGGGCCGCCGCCGGACGGGCCGCGGCCCGCGCCGCCGAGGACCCCGCGGACGCGGACCCGGCCCGCACCGGCACCGGGGACGACGACACCGACGACGTCCCCGACGCGCTCGACGCCGGCCGTGCGGCGGGCGGGTCCGGGCTGACCGGCCAGTGGTCGTCCGGTCGGCGCGCGGGCGGCACCGGTCCCCGCGACCTCGGACGGCACCGCCGGGACTGAGCGGGAGTGCGGTGGGCGCGGGTGTCCGGTACGCCCGGCCCGCGCCTGCCCACCGACCACCGGGCGCGGCCCGGGAACCGGTCGGCGGGGCGGCGACCGGGAGGTCAGGGCCGCCACGGGCACAAACCGGAGCGTCCGCGCGTTACGCTCTCGGCGCCACCACGACACCCTGTCGGGTCGCCACGCGAGTGCGGGTCACCGGAGGGTCCGGTGACCCCGGGCCGGTACCGGATGCGGGCCGAGGAGAGACATGGGCAGCACGGATGGCGGAGCGTTCCGCCGGATGCTCCGCAAACTCACCAGCGACGTCGACGAGCTCGACGCGCGCGATCTCGCCGAGGACGTCGAGGAGACCGGGGCACGCCCGGCCCGCGACTGCGCCTGCGGCGAGGAGGTCACGATGCTCGGCCGGATCCGCAGCGTCGACCTCTGTCCGCAGAGCGCCGACGCCACGCTGAAGGCCGAGCTGTTCGACGGCACCGACGGCGTCACCCTGGTCTGGATGGGCCGGCGGAGCATCCCCGGCATCGAGGCCGGGCGCACCATGCGGGTCCGTGGACGGATCTCGGTCCGCGACGGTCGCAAGGTGCTCTACAACCCGTACTACGAGATCTGCCAGGCGCAGTGACCCGCGGGACCCTCGCGGTCTGCTCCTGAGCCGACGGATCGGACCGGCTTGAACGACCACCACCACGACGCCCCGACCACCCGGATCCCGCGTGTCCCCGACGTGGACCCGCAGGACCGGACCGCGCCCCTCGGCCGGCCGGTGACGGCACCGGCGCACGCCGCCGGGCCCGAGCCGGAGCGGACCGGGCCCGCGGCGGCACCGGCGACGGACGCGGGCGGGCGGGCTCCGACCCCCACCCTGCTCGAGCAGATGGGCGGGGTCACCGGGATCGTCGCCTCGACGATCCCGGTCGTGGTGTTCGTCGTCGCCAACGTCCTGGGCGACCTGCGGACCGCGCTGTACGCCGCGCTCGGCGCCGGGGTGCTGGTGCTGCTCTGGCGGCTGGTCCGGCGCGACCCGGTGATGCCGGCCATCTCCGGCCTGCTCGGCGTCGGGGTGTGCGCGCTCGTCGCGAGCCGGACCGGCGAGGCCCGCGGCTTCTACCTGCCCGGTCTGCTCTACAGCGGCGCCCTCGGGATCGTCGCGCTGGTCTCGATCATCGCCCGCTGGCCGCTGGCCGGGGTGATCTGGCACGGCATCAACGGACACGGCACCGAGTGGCGCCGGGACCCCCACCTGGTCCGTGCCTACGGCTGGGCCACCGCGGTGTGGGCGACGACCTTCCTCGCGAAGGTCGTCGTACAGGGCGGGCTGTACCTGGCCGACTCCGAGACCTGGCTGGGCGTCGCGCGGCTCGCGATGGGCTACCCGCTCACCGGTGTCGCGATCCTGGCCACGATCCTCATCGTGCGCCGCGCCGAGCGCGCCCGCACCGCGACCGCCTGACCCGTACCGGCGCGCGACGCCCGCGCGCCGGTCCCGGGCGGGGTCACATGAGGGCGGCGCGGATGTCCTCCTCGACCGCCGTCGTCGCCACGAACAGCAGCTCGTCGCCGCCTTCCAGGGCGTCGTCGGGCTGGGGCACGATCACCCGGCCGCCGCGCAGGATCGTCACCAGTGCCGAGTCCGTCGGCAGCTCCAGCACCCGCACCGGCCGTCCGGCCAGCGGGGTGTCCTCGGGCAGCGTCACCTCGACGAGGTTCGCCTGCCCCTGGCGCAGCGTCAGCAGCCGCACCAGGTCACCCACGGCGACGGCCTCCTCGACCAGCGCCGCCAGCAGCCGCGGCGTCGACACCGCGACGTCGACGCCCCAGTTCTCGCCGAACAGCCACTCGTTGCGCGGGTCGTTCACCCGGGCCACCACCCGACGGACCCCGAACTCGGTCTTCGCCAGCAGCGAGACCACCAGGTTGACCTTGTCGTCGCCGGTCGCGGCGATCACGACGTCGCAGCCCTCGATGCCGGCGTCCTCCAGCGAGGACAGCTCGCAGGCGTCGGCGTGCACCCACTCGGCCTCGGGGACGGCGTTCGGGTCGATGTGGGTCAGCTCGCGCTCGATCAGCATGACCCGGTGGTCGGACTCGACCAGCTCCAGCGCGATGGACCGCCCGACGGCGCCCGCCCCCGCGATCGCGACCCGCATCAGTCCTCCTCGGGCGGCGCCGCGGCGGCCGCCGTCACGTCGCTGACCGTGCCCGAGACCGCCGCCACGTAGACGGTGTCCTCGTGCTGCACGGTGGTGTCCTTGGTCGGCAGCACCCCGGTGCCGAACCGCACGATGAACGCGACCCGCGAGCTCGTCGCCCGCTCCAGGTCGCGGATCGGGCGCCCCACCCAGTCCCCGTGCAGCGGCAGCGGCAGGACGGCCACGGTGCCGGTGGGCTCGCGCCAGGCGGTGGCGACGCCGTCGGGCAGCAGCATGCGCAGCAGCCGGTCGGTCGTCCACGGGACCGTCGCGACCGTCGGGATGCCCAGGCGCTCGTACACCGCGGCACGCTTGGCGTCGTAGATCCGGGCGACGACCTTGCCGACGCCGTAGCTCTCGCGCGCCACCCGGGCGGCGATGATGTTGGAGTTGTCCCCGGAGGAGACGGCGGCGAACGCGTCGGCCGACTCCAGCCCGGCCTCGTCGAGGACGCTGCGGTGGAAGCCGAAACCGACGACCTGGCGCCCGCGGAAGTCCGGGCCGAGCCTGCGGAAGGCCTGGGGGTCGCGGTCGATCACCGCGACCTCGTGGCCGAGCCGCTCCAGGCCCGAGGCCAGGGACGCGCCGACGCGGCCACATCCCATGATCACGACGTGCATGGCGTCAGGGATCCTTCCGCCGGGTGGGGAGCCCGGGATGTACGGTTCGTTCCTTCTGTACGCACGGCGACGCGGACGCCGACGACGCGGAGTGAACGCTATCGCGAAGCGCAACGGAGCGGGGGCATAGGCTGCGCCCCGTGTCCAAGCTCGCCGTCGCTCTCAAGCGGCTCGTGGTCGGACGACCGCAGCGCAGCGACCGCCTGACCAGCACCCTGCTCCCGAAGCGGATCGCCCTCCCCGTGTTCGCCTCCGACGCCATGTCGTCGGTCGCCTACGCCCCCGAGGAGATCTTCCTGACCCTGTCGGTCGCCGGTGTCGCCTCCTACGCGATGTCGCCGTGGATCGGTCTCGCCGTCGTCGTCGTCCTGCTGACGGTCGTCGCCAGCTACCGGCAGAACGTCCACGCCTACCCCTCCGGCGGGGGTGACTACGAGGTCGCGACGGTGAACCTCGGCAAGAACGCCGGGCTGACCGTCGCCAGCGCCCTGCTCGTCGACTACACCCTCACCGTCGCGGTCTCGATCTCCGCGGCCGCGGCCAACATCGGCGCGCTGGTGCCGTTCGTCGCCGAGCACAAGGTGCTGTTCGCGGTGTCGGCGATCGTCGTCCTCACCGCGGTCAACCTGCGTGGCATCCGCGAGTCCGGCGCGGCCTTCGCGGTCCCGGTCTACGCCTTCGTCATCGGCGTCGCGACGATGATCATCTGGGGCCTGACCCGGGTGCTGATCCTCGGCGACTCCGTGCGGGCGGAGAGTGCCGACCTGCACCTGGTCGCCGAGGGCGACGCGTTCACCGGCCTGGCGCTCGTGCTGCTCGTGCTGCGCAGCTTCACCCAGGGCGCCGCCGCGCTGACCGGTGTCGAGGCGATCTCCAACGGCGTGCCCGCCTTCCGCAAGCCGAAGTCGAGGAACGCGGCCACCACGCTGCTGCTGCTCGGCGTGATGTCGGTGTCGCTGTTCATGGGGCTGATCGCCCTGGCCCAGCTCACCCACGTCCAGATCGCCGAGGACCCGGCGCGCCAGTTCCCCGACGCGCCGCCCGGCTACGAGCAGCACACCATGATCGCCCAGCTCGCCGACGCCGTGTTCGACAACTTCCCGCCGGGCTACTTCTTCGTCATCGTGATGACGGCGCTGATCCTGGTCCTCGCCGCGAACACCGCGTTCAACGGCTTCCCGGTGCTGGGCTCGATCCTGTCCCAGGACCGCTACCTGCCCCGTCAGCTGCACACCCGTGGCGACCGGCTCGCGTTCTCCAACGGCATCGTCGCGCTCGCGCTGTTCGCGATCCTGCTGGTCGTGGGGTTCCAGGCCGAGGTCACCCGGCTCATCCCGCTCTACACCGTCGGCGTGTTCGTGTCGTTCACGCTGTCCCAGGCCGGGATGGTCCGGCACTGGAACCGGGAGCTCGCGCTGGACCCCTCGGCGTCCGAACGCCGCCGGATGCGCCGCGCCCAGTCGATCAACGGGTTCGGTGCCTGCATGACCGGCGTCGTACTGGTCACGGTGCTCGTCACGAAGTTCGCCCTCGGCGCCTGGATCGCGATCGTCGCGATGGGCGGGTTCTTCGTGCTGATGCGGATGATCCAGCTCCACTACGACCGGGTCGCCGCCGCGCTGGTCGCCGACGAGTCCGACGACGTCCTGCCCTCGCGCAACCACGCCGTCGTCCTGGTCTCGACGCTGCACAAGCCGACCCTGCGGGCGCTGGCCTACGCCCGCGCGACCCGCCCGGACATCCTCGAGGCGGTCACGGTCAACGTCGACGACTCCGAGACCAAGAAGCTCGTCGAGCAGTGGCACAAGCGGAACCTGCCGGTCCCGCTGAAGGTCGTCGAGTCGCCCTACCGGGAGATCACCCGGCCCGTGCTGGACTACGTCAAGCGCATCCGCAGCGACTCCCCGCGCAACGTCGTCACCGTCTACATCCCGGAGTACGTCGTCGGACACTGGTGGGAGCAGGTGCTGCACAACCAGAGCGCACTGCGGCTCAAGTCGAGGCTGCTGTTCCAGCCGGGGGTGATGGTGACCAGCGTGCCGTGGCAGCTGCCGTCGTCGTCGCGCACACGGGCGCTGTCGCCGCTGCAGGCGCCGGGGGCGTCCCGGCGCGGCTACCCGGGTATGGAGCAGCTACCCGGCGAACGCCGCGACGGCGCGGGCGTCGGTACGGGTGGCGGCACCCCGTCCGCACCCCGGGTGACGAGGAAGGAGAACCGGTGAACGCCGACACGGCGACCGACTGGACCGACCGCATGCTGGAGCTGCGGGTCGGCCCCGTCGCGCACGGCGGCCACTGCGTGGCCCGCGACGGGGACGGTGGCCGGGTCGTGTTCGTCCGGCACGCACTGCCCGGTGAGCTGGTCCGTGCGGTGGTCACCGACGACCCGGGCGGGGCGTTCTGCCGCGCCGACGCCGTCGCCGTGCTGGAGGCGTCCCCGGACCGGGTCGAGCCCGCCTGCCCGTGGGCCGGTCCCGGGGGCTGCGGCGGCTGCGACTTCCAGCACACCGACCACGCCACCCAGCGCGCCCTGAAGACGACGGTCCTGCGCGAGCAGCTGGAGCGTCTCGGCGCCGGCGCCGCGGTCGTCGCCACCGCCGACCTCGCCGCCGTCGAGGTCGAGGAGCTCCCCGGCGGTCCGCTCGGCTGGCGCACCCGGGTCCGGCTGGCCGTCGACGACGACGGTGTCCCCGGCCTGCGCGCCCACCGCAGCCACGACGTGTGCGAGATCGGCGACTGCCCGCTCGTCCCGGCCGGCGCGCTGCCGCCGGTGCTGGAGCGCCGCTTCCGGCCCGACTCCGAGCTCGACGTCACCGTCGTCGGCGACGGCGCCGCCCGGGTCGGCTCCGGCGCGACCGTGCACGCCGCGGACCGCACCTGGGAGCTGTCGGCCGGCACGTTCTGGCAGGTCCACCCGGCGCTGCCGGACACCCTCGCGTCCGTCGTACGCGACTGGGCCGGCGCCCCCACCGGCGGCGTCGCCTGGGACCTCTACGGCGGCGTCGGGCTGCTCGGCTCGGTCCTCGCCGACCAGGTGGGGGAGTCGGGGACCGTGCTGGTCGTCGAGTCCGCCGCGTCCGCGGTCGCCGACGGTGCCTCCGCGCTCGCCGACCTGCCGCAGGTCCAGTTCGTCCGCGGCCGGGCCGAGCGCGAGATCAGCCGGCTCGGCCCCGACCCCGACGTCGTGGTCACCGACCCGCCGCGCGCCGGGCTCGGGAAGGCCGCGGTGCGCGACCTCGCCGCCCGCGCCCCGCAGCGGATCGTGCACATCGCCTGCGACCCGGCCGCGCTGGCCCGGGACCTGTCGCTGTTCGCCGCCGCCGGGTACCGCACCGCCGCGCTGCGGGCGTTCGACGCGTTCCCGATGACCCACCACATGGAGGCGGCCGCCCTGCTGGAGCCGATCCCGCGGTGACCACCGTCGTCCAGCTGTCGGACCTGCACCTCGGCCGCCCGGACACCGACGGCCGGGCCGCCCGCGCCGTCGCAGGGGTCCGTGCGCTGGACCCGGCGCCGGACGTCGTGCTCGTCACCGGCGACCTCGCCGACGACGGCGCCCCCGAGTCCTACTCCTCCGCCGCACGGCTGCTCGACGGCCTCGGCGCGCTGCACGTGCCCGGCAACCACGACGACCGCGCCGCGATGGCCGACGCCGTCGGACCGGTGGGCGACCGGCTGCACCGCACCGGCGGGACCACCGTCGCGCTGCTCGACACCCTCGTCCCCGGGGCGCCGCACGGTGCGCTGTCCGACGCCGCGGTCGCCCTGCTCGCCGAGGCCGTCCGGGACCCCGCGCCGCTGCTGGTCGCCCTGCACCACCCGCCGGTCGCGGTCGGGCACCCGGTCCTCGACGGGATGCGGCTGGTCGAGGCCGGTGTGTTCGAGGCCCTGCTCGCCGCGCGCCGCGACCCGACGCTGGTGGTGTGCGGGCACGTCCACACCCCGCTGGCGACGACGTTCGCCGGGCACCCGCTCGTCGTCGCCCCGTCGGTGGCGCCCGCCCTGCGCTGGCCGGACGTGCCCGGGACCGGGGGGAGCGACCCCGTCCCGGCGCCGGGCGGGGTGCTGCACGTGCTCGGGGACGGGCCGCCGCGCAGCAGGTTCCTGAGCTGGCCGGTGTGAGGCGGGTCGGCTGCCGCGGGTTGCCCGGAACCCGCTAGGATCGGTTCACCACAGAATGCAGTGAATTGCTTTCGCCCTCGTATTCCAACTGGCAGAGAAAGCGGTCTCAAACACCGTACAGTGTGGGTTCGAATCCCACCGGGGGCACCATTCGCCGATCCGCCCGACGTGTCGGCCCACGGCTCCGGGCGCCGCGTCCCGGGGTGCCTTCGCCGTCTGGCCTGCATGTTCCTCCGGGTGGACGTGGTAGGCACACCCCCCGGTCCGGCTCGGCAATGGCGGCGCCACATCGTCGACGCCCACCCCGACCGCTCCCCGCGCGGCTTGTCCCCCGTCCGACGACGGTCGCGCCACGAACCGTGTCCGGGCCCGCCGGTCCGACGGTTCCCTGCGCGAGTACGCCACTGTGCGCCGATCCCTCGACACCACCTCCGACGACATCGTGCGGCTCGCCGGGGACCGGCCGGGGATCGCACACCGGCCGGCGCACGCGACCTCACCGTCGGTCGCGTGCCGTGACGCCGTCGCCGCCCCGGACGCCGCGATCGGCCCGACGACGTGAGCACCGCCGGTCCTGCCCGATCGGACGGGTAATGCGGTCGCCGGATCGTGTTTCCGCACACGAAAGGCCGAAGTGGTTCGGCTGTGCACCCATACCGCCGGTAGCGTGGGCGCTCCGGACACCCCACTGACCGATGAAGGAGTTCTCCGGTGACCGACAACGTTCCCGCAGAGAAGCCGGCCGAGGACGGCCCGCAGCCCGGGTGGCGGGTGCTGGTCGTCGAGGACGAGGCGCTGATCCGCATGGACCTGGCCGAGATGCTCTCCGAGGAGGGCTACCGCATCGCCGGCGAGGCCGGCGACGGCGAGGCCGCCATCACCCAGGCCCGCGAGCTGAGGCCCGACCTGGTGATCATGGACGTCAAGATGCCCAGGAAGGACGGCATCGAGGCGGCGTCGACCATCGTCGAGGAGAAGATCGCGCCGGTGGTCATGCTGACCGCGTTCAGCCAGCGCGAGCTGATCGAGCGCGCCCGCGACGCCGGCGCCATGGCCTACCTGGTCAAGCCGTTCGCGCGGCACGAGCTGGTCCCGGCCATCGAGCTCGCCGTCTCCCGGTTCGCCGAGAAGAAGGCGCTCGAGGACGAGGTCGCCTCGCTCAACGAGCGGTTCGAGACCCGCAAGGTCGTCGACCGGGCCAAGGGCCTGCTCATGACCGCGCAGAAGATGTCCGAGCCGGAGGCCTTCCGCTGGATCCAGCGGACCGCGATGGACCGCCGGACGACCATGAAGGCCGTCGCCGAGGCGGTCGTCGAGGGGCTGGCCCCGGCCAAGTCCTCCTGAGGCGCGGGCGGCGGTCGACCACCGCCGCCCGGCACCGTCGTTCCGGCCCCGCCGCGCACCGCGCGGCGGGGCCGGCGTCGTCCGTGCCGGCGGGCGGGCCACCCTGCCGGGCCCGGAGGGCCGACGGTCCGTCGACGGGACCGGTGCCCCCCGTTCCGATGCGTCACGAGACAATTCCGGTTACCGAATGTGGCCGTCCGGGCACCGGAAAAGATCCACTTGTGTCACGCTGGTGTCCGCGGATCACATTCCTGTCACGAGTGGTGACGGTGTCCCCTTTCCTGGTTCGGGCGTACTACTTTTCCGCCATCCTCCCGCGCTGCTTCGGGCGGGCGGAGAACCGAAGGGGATTCGAATGACGCGAACGACGTGGCGACTCGCCGCCCTCGCCGGGGCGGCGTCGCTGGTACTGGCCGGATGCGGTGGCGGGGACACCGGTTCCGGCGGGGCCACCGGCGGCTCGGAGGAGCCCGCCGCCGCGGGGCAGGCATGCACCCCGCCGCAGGCACAGGCCACCGGCAACCCCAGCACCGCGCCGCTGAAGATCGGCTCCCTGCTGCCGGAGACCGGGAGCCTGGCGTTCCTCGGTCCGCCCGAGTTCGCGGGGGTCGACGTGGCGGTCAAGGAGATCAATGCCGCCGGGGGAGTCCTCGGCAACCCGGTCCAGCACCTGCGCGGTGACTCGGGTGACGACACCACCGACATCGCGAACCAGACCGTCGACCGGCAGCTCGGCGCCGGGACGCAGGTCATCGTCGGTGCCGCCGCGTCGGGTGTGTCGAAGCTGGTCATCGACAAGATCACCGGTGCGGGTGTCGTCCAGTTCTCGCCGGCCAACACCTCCGACGAGTTCACCTGCTGGCAGGACCGCGGCCTGTACTTCCGGACCGCGCCGCCGGACGTCCTGCAGGGGCAGGCGCTCGCGCAGCTGATCACCTCCGACGGTGGCCAGCGGGTGGCGCTGCTCGCCCGCAACGACCCGTACGGCTCGGGCCTGGCGGACAGCGCCGAGCGCAACCTGGTCTCCGCCGGCATCCCGCAGGACCAGATCACCAAGATCATCTACGACCCGAACGCGGCGTCGTTCAACCCCGAGATCGACCAGGTCGCCCAGTTCAACCCGGACTCCGTCGCGGTCATCGGCTTCGACGAGTCCAAGCGGATCCTGTCGCGCATGAGCGAGGTGCAGATCGGACCGGCCCAGAAGGCCGTGTACGGCACCGACGGCAACATGGGCAACGCCCTGGGCGAGGGACTGCCCGCCGGCCTGCTGAACGGGATGAAGGGCACCCTGCCGCTCACCGAGCTGTCGGGTGACTTCCGGCAGCGGCTCACCGCGCAGGACCCGAGCCTGACCGACTTCAACTACGCGGCCGAGTCCTACGACGCCGTCGTGGTCTCGGCGCTGGCCGCCGAGGCCGCGAAGTCGACCAACGGCGCGGACATCGCGACCCAGATCAACGGGATCACCAAGGACGGCGAGAAGTGCACCGACTTCGCCGGCTGCAAGGCGATCCTCGACCGGGGCGGTGACGTCGACTACGACGGCGCCACCGGGACGCTCGACTTCACCGACGCCGGTGAGCCGGGATCCGGGTCGTACGGGGTCCAGACGTTCAACGCCCAGAACAAGATCGACGAGGCGGCGACCACCTACGTCCGGGTCGGCGCCCAGGGCTGACACACCGCACCACACGCACCGACACGAGGGGGCGGGCCGCCACGGCCCGCCCCCTCGTCGTCCCCGGGACCGGCCGCGCCCCACCGGGACGATGCACCGGCCCGGCACCCGGCGCGACGCAGGGCACGACGCCCCGGCGGCACCCGGAACGCACCGGCGCGGTGGCCCCGGTGGACCGGCGGCGGGAACACGACGGCCCCGCCCCCGTGGGTGGGGGCGGGGCCGTCGCGGGACCGGCGCGTCAGGTCACTTCTTCTCGCTGCTGCCGGCCAGCGTCCCCAGGTACAGCTCGATGACCTTCGGGTCGTTCAGCAGGTCGCGGCCACCCGCCGTGTAGGCCGCGCGGCCCTGGTCGAGCACGTAGCCGCGGTCGCAGATCTGCAGGCAGCGACGCGCGTTCTGCTCCACCATGATGACCGAGACCCCGGCCGCGTTGATGCGCTTGCAACGGACGAACACCTCGTCCTGGAGCATCGGGGACAGGCCCGCCGACGGCTCGTCGAGCAGCAGCACCGACGGTTCCATCATCAGGGCCCGCCCCATCGCGACCATCTGGCGCTCACCGCCGGACAACGACCCCGCCTTGATCTTCCGGCGCTGCCCCAGCATCGGGAACAGGTCCGCGACGACGTCGAAGCGGCTCGCGAACGTCTTCGGCCGGAGGAACACGCCCATCTGCATGTTCTCCTCGATCGAGAGCGAGGGGAACACGTTGTCGCGCTGCGGGACGTAGCCGAGCCCCTTGGTGACCAGGGCGTGCGCCTTGGCCCCGGTGATCTCGGCGTCGCGCAGCCGGACCGTGCCGCTGCGCACGGGGATCAGCCCGAACATGGCCTTCAGCAGCGTCGACTTGCCGGCGCCGTTGGGCCCGATGATGCCGACGATCTCGCCGTCGCGGAGGAAGAAGTCGCTGCCGGTCAGGATGTCGACGCCCGGCACGTACCCGGCGACGAGGGTGTCGACCCGCAGCACGGCGCCCTCGGCGAGCGCGCGGTGGACCTCCGGGGTGGCGGCCTGCTCCGGTGTCATGGCCCGGTCGGCACCGGGTGCCTGCTCGCTCATGTGCGCTTCCCCTCCTGATCCGGGCGGGCCGGACCGGTGCCGTCGTCGGCGAGGGCGCCCTCGATCTCGGCGGCCTCCATCTCGGCGACGATCTCCGCGGTCTGCCCGACCGGGTTGCCGTGCTCGTCGAACTCGAGGACCTGGTCGTGGTGCGAACCGAGGTAGGCGTCGACGACGGCCTGGTTCGACGACAGCGCCGAGGGCGGACCCTCCGCGATCACCTGCCCCTGGGCCATGACGACGACCCAGTCGGAGATGTCCCGGATGACGTCCATGTCGTGCTCGACGAACACGACGCTCATGCCCTCGTCGCGCAGCGATTTCACGTGCCCCAGCAGGCTCTGGGTGAGCGCCGGGTTCACCCCGGCCATCGGCTCGTCGAGCATGACGACCTTCGGGTCCATCATCAGGGCCCGCGCCATCTCGAGCAGCTTGCGCTGCCCGCCGGACAGCGACCCGGCCAGGTCCTCGGCCTTGGTGTCGAGCTTGAAGCGGGCCAGCAGCTCGCGGGCCTGCTCGGTGATCCGCCGTTCCTGCGCGCCCCAGCCGGTGAACAGCGCGCCGAGGAAGCTCTCGCCGCGCTGCCCGACCGCGCCGAGCTTCATGTTCTCCAGCACCGTCATGCCCGCGAGGGCCTTGGTGAGCTGGAACGTGCGGACGACGCCCTTACGGGCCACCCGGTGCGGCGGCAGCTTCTGCAGCGGGCTGCCCTCGTAGATCCAGGAGCCCGTGTCGGCCCGGTCGAAGCCGGTCAGCAGGTTGAACAGGGTCGTCTTCCCGGCGCCGTTGGGGCCGATGAGGCCGGTGATGGCGCCGCGCTGGAACTCCAGGTGGGCGACGTCCACGGCCTTCAGGCCGCCGAACGTCCGGGTCACGCCGTCCACGGTGAGCACCGGGTCCGGCTTGGCGACGCCCGGCTCCGGGGCGACGCCGGTCAGCGTGCGGGCCGGGTCGGTCACGGTCGGGTCGGGGGTCGTGTCCTCAGCGGCCATCGCCCAGCACCTCCCTGCGGCGTCCGAAGATGCCCTGTGGTCGGAACACCATCATGAGCCCCAGGAACAGGCCGACGAGCACGAAGCGGATCGCGCCGACGTCCTGGGAGGAGATGAACGGCAGCAGCGGCGACTCCCCGGCCGTCGCCTGGCGCAGGAACGCGTCGGCGACCGACAGGAGGAACCAGAACGCCATCGCGCCGACCACCGGGCCGAAGACCCGTCCCGCGCCGCCCAGGATGAGCGCGGCGTAGGCGAAGAAGGTCTGCGGCGGCGAGTAGAAGTCCGGCGTCAGCGACTGGGTCGCCAGGGCGAACACGATGCCGCCCAGCGCACCGAACACCCCGCCGAGGGCGAGCGCCTGCATCTTGTAGGCGAAGACGTTCTTGCCCAGCGCGCGGGCGGCGTCCTCGTCCTCCCGGATCGCCTTGAGCACGCGGCCCCACGGGCTGCGCACGAGCAGCCAGGTGAGGAGCACGCACAGCCCGACGACCGTCCAGCCCACGAGGATCGACCAGAGGTCCGGCCCCCGCAGCGACAGCACCCCGAAATCGTAGGTGCCGGTGCCGAACGGGTTGGCGCGGGCGAAGGAGTCGGCGAACCCGGTGAGGCCCTGGGTGCCGCCGGTGAACCCGGTCTGCGAGGTCGACCGGGTGATCAGCCGCAGGATCTCCGACGCCGCGATCGTGACGATCGCCAGGTAGTCCGCGCGCAGCCGCAGCGTCGGGATGCCGAGCACCAGGGCGAGCGCGACCCCGCAGGCCATGCCGATGAGGACGCCCAGCCAGAGCGGGGCGCCGTAGTTCGCGACCGAGATGCCCATGCCGTAGGCGCCGACCAGCGCGAAGCCGATCTGGCCGAAGTTGAGCAGCCCGGTGTAGCCGAAGTGGATGTTGAGGCCGAGGGCCAGCAGCGCGAAGAAGATGGCCGAGGGGCCGATCAGCTGCGAGAGCCCGACCGTGAGGAGCTGTCCGAAGTCGATCATGTCCGCCCCCTCAGCCGATCCGTGCCCGGGACCCGAGCAGGCCCTGCGGCCGGAACACGAGGATCACGATCAGCACGGCCAGCCCGCCCAGGTACTTGAGGTCCAGCGGCAGCACCAGCGTCGACAGCTGCACCAGGACGCCGACGATCAGGCAGCCGAGCAGTGCGCCGTAGGCGGTGCCGAGGCCGCCGAGGATCACGCCGGCGAACATCAGCAGCAGCAGGCGGAAGCCCATCTCGTACTGGACGGTGGAGGACAGCTCCGACAGCGCGAACAGCACGCCGCCGAGGGTGGCCAGCGCCCCGCCGAGCATCCAGACGAACAGCACCACGCGGTCGACGTCGATGCCCGACGACGCGGCGAGGTCCCGGTTGTCGGACACCGCGCGCATGGCCTTGCCGATCCGGGTCTTCTGGAGCAGCAGCGCGACCGCGACGAGGACGACGACCGCGATCACGATGGCCGACAGGTCCTTGTCGGTCAGCGCGACCGGGCCGTAGTTGCGGACGGTCTGCCCGGTGTAGTCGGCGAAGGACTCCGACCGGCCACCGAAGATGATCAGTACGAGGTAGCGCAGTGCGATCGACAGGCCGATGGAGACGACGAGCTGGGCGATCAGCCCGGCGCCCCGCCGGCGCAGCCGCCGCCAGATGCCGAGCTCGTTCGCGGCGCCCAGCAGGGCGCCGATGAGCATCGCGACGATCGTCGCGGGGATCAGCTGCACGCCGCCGCCGACGTTGATGAACCAGGCGATGACGGCACCGATGGTGACCATCTCGCCGTGTGCGAAGTTCGTCAGGCCGGTCGTGCCGAAGATCAGCGACAGGCCGACCGCCGAGATGCCGATGACCAGACCGAACCGGATCCCGTCGACGAGCAGCCGCAGGAAGGTCGCGAACCCGCCGGTGGCGGTGCCCTCGACCTCGGCGCCGAAGCGGAACACCACGGTGTTCAGCGATCCGGCGGTCACCTCGCGGGTGGTCTCGCCCTGCAGGACCTCGGTGCCGGGCGGCAGCGAGGCCTCGTCGAGCCGGAACAGGTACGAGCCCGCGCCGGGGACCGTCAGGGTCCAGCGGCCGTTGGCCCCGGAACGGGTCTCACCGGCCGGCGCACCGTCGCGCTCGGCGGTGATGCGCACATTCGGCAGCGGCTGACCGTTCTGGTCCCGCAGCGTGCCGCTGACGTCGATGCCGTCCGCCTGCTGGAACGGGGCGACGGCACCGGGGGAGGCCGGTACGGGGCCGGCGGGAGCGGTCGCCGCGGCGGCCGTCCCGGACAGGGCGAGCGCGCCCAGCAGGGTGATGAGCAGGCCCACCAGCCACCGGGCGGTCGTGGGGATCGGGGAGGGCCGGGACGCACCGTCGGGCGGGGTGGCCGCGCGGTCGGCGCGCGGTCGGCGCGGGAGCGGGGGTGGTGACAACGTTCGTCCTCGATGGGGTCGTCGGACACGACTCTGTGCGACACCCTGATGGGTGATGGGGGCGAACGTAGCCGAGGAGAGAACTGGTACGGACGTCTCGGACCAGGACGTAGCCGAGACGTAACGCGACGGTGTCGCAGGGCGAGCGTCAGGTCACCGGCGGTCGTGTGTCGCGGTGCAGGCAGGTCAGCTTCGCGGTGCAGACGCGGCGGCCGTCGTCGTCGACGAGGACGATCTCGGTGGTCGAGGTGGACCGCCCGACGTGGATCGGCCGCGCGGTCCCGGTGACCCAGCCGGACGTGGCGGAACGGTGGTGGGTGCAGGCCAGCTCCAGCCCGACCGGGAACCGCTCGGGCAGCGCGTGCATCGCGGACAGGGTCGACCCGAGGGTCTCGGCGAGGACGCCGCTGGCGCCGCCGTGCAGCAGCCCGTAGGGCTGGCGGTTGCCCGCGACCGGCATCCGGCCGACGACCTCGTCGAGGTCGGCCTTGAGGATCTCGATGCCCATCCGGTCGGTGAGCTGCTCGTCGGCGTGCTCGGAGCTCAGCTCCGGCAGCTGGTCGGGGGTGATCGGCACCCGCCGACCCTACGACGCGCCGCGGCCCGGGACGACGTGGCGCCCCGTGGCCCCGGTCGCCGGTGCCCGCCACGACCCGGCCACCGGCCGGGCGGAGTGGCTCGGGACGCTCCGGGCCGCCGGCCGTGCGGGTCTCGTCACACGGGAGGGGCGCAGCGGCGTGCATGCTTGCCCGCGCGGACCCGTTCGCCGATCTTGGTCGGTGAGAAGCCGACCGAGGGAGACCCTATGGCGAACGACAGCAGGCCGACCGCGGCCCAGGCGTGGCAGATGATGCTGGAGGGCAACGGGCGCTGGCAGCGCGACGAGCGCGAGGACCCGCGACGGTCCGCCGAGGAGCGCGCCGCCGCCGTGGCGGGGCAGACGCCGGCCGCGATGATCCTCTCCTGCTCGGACTCCCGCGTCCCGGCGGAGCTGGTGTTCGACCTGGGGCTGGGAGACCTGTTCGTGGTGCGGACGGCCGGTCAGGTCGTCGACGACGCGGTGCTCGGCACGCTGGCCTTCGGCGCCGGGGCGCTGGGCATCCCGCTGCTGGTGGTGCTCGGCCACTCCCAGTGCGGCGCGGTGAAGGCGGCCGTGTCGGTCGCCGCCGGGCAGCCCGCGCCGGCGCCGTCGACGCTGGGCGCGCTGGTCGGCGACATCGTCCCGGTGTGCGAGGGGGAGGGCGAGGGCGCCGTGGCCGGCGCGGTCGACGCCAACGTCCGCCGGGTCGTCGCGCAGCTGACCTCCGACCCGTCGCTGTCGGGGGCGGTCTGCAACAACCACCTCACGATCATCGGTGCGCGCTACGACCTGGAGACCGGCGCGGTCCTCGAGGTCTGACGGCTCAGCCCGGCCGGTGGGTCACGAGGATCGCGGTGCCGGGGAACAGCGCGCCGCGCAGCGGCGACCACTGTCCCCACACCCGCTCGTGGCCCTCCGGCCACTCCGGCTCGACCAGGTCGTCGAGCACCAGGCCGGCGGCGACGACGTCGCGCACCCGGTCGCCGAGCGTGCGGTGGTGCTCGACGTAGGTGGCCCGGCCGTCGCCGTCCACCTCCAGGTACGGGGTCCGGTCGAAGTAGGACTGGACGACGGTGAGCCCCTGCTCGCCGGGGTCGTCGGGGAAGACCCAGCGCATCGGGTGGTTCACCGCGAACACCCAGCGCCCGCCGGGACGCAGCACCCGGTGCACCTCGCGCATGACCCGGCCCGGGTCGGCGACGAAGGGGATCGCCCCGAACGCCGAGCAGGCGTGGTCGAACGTGGCGTCGGCGAACGGCAGGTGCTCGGCGCCGGCCTGCACGAGCGGCACCGGCAGCCCGAGCGCGTCGTTCAGCCGGGCCGCGTGACGCAGCATCCCGCCGGAGACGTCGAGCGCGACCGGGTGCGCCCCGCGGCGGGCCAGCCACCGGCTGCACGGGGCGGAGCCCGCGCCCACCTCCAGCACCCGCTTCCCGGCGAGGTCGGCGGGCGGGCCGAGCAGGCCCGCCTCGTCCTCGTGCAGGTTCTCCGGGCACCAGACGAACGCCTCGTCGCCGATGTCGGAACCGTGCTCGGCCAGGTAGTCGTCGGCGTCGGCGTCCCACCAGCGGCGCCCGGCCGCCTCGGACTCGGCGCTGCCGACGCGGCGCCGGGCGACACCGGCGGTCCCCACGGCGTCCTCGGCGGAGAAGTACTCGTCGCGGCTGCTCATGACCACCCGATCGTCGCAAGCCCGTGCGCGCTCGCGGATGGCGGACCCGCATTGCCGGGGGGTTTGCGGGCCGCGTAGCATTCTTCCCGCACCGTGGTCAACGTGTCGGCCGACCGCGCGGCGCCACTCCAGCGCCGGTCTCGCGGACGTCCGTGCACCGATGTTCCCGACCACGGGAATCGACGCCAGAGGGTGACTGTTACAACGTCACAGCTACACGTACCAGAACCGGGGCGCACTGCTGCAGCAGAGCCGACCGGGCCGACCATGCCAGAGAAATCCATCGGAGCACCTCACTACATGTCCACCGACACCACCGCCGCCCCGACCACGCCGCAGGTCGCTATCAACGACATCGGGTCGGAGGAGGACTTCCTCGCCGCCATCGACCAGACGATCAAGTACTTCAACGATGGCGACATCGTCGAGGGCACCATCGTCAAGGTCGACCGTGACGAGGTCCTGCTCGACATCGGCTACAAGACCGAGGGCGTCATCCCCTCGCGCGAGCTGTCGATCAAGCACGACGTCGACCCCGCCGAGGTCGTCGAGGTCGGCGAGTTCGTCGAGGCCCTCGTCCTCCAGAAGGAGGACAAGGAGGGCCGGCTGATCCTGTCCAAGAAGCGTGCGCAGTACGAGCGCGCCTGGGGCACGATCGAGGCGCTCAAGGAGGCCGACGAGCCGGTCGAGGGCACCGTCATCGAGGTCGTCAAGGGCGGCCTGATCCTGGACATCGGGCTCCGCGGCTTCCTCCCGGCCTCGCTGGTCGAGATGCGCCGCGTGCGGGACCTGCAGCCGTACGTCGGCCGCAAGATCGAGGCCAAGATCATCGAGCTGGACAAGAACCGCAACAACGTGGTCCTGTCCCGCCGTGCCTGGCTCGAGCAGACCCAGTCCGAGGTCCGCAGCGAGTTCCTCAACCAGCTGCAGCGCGGTCAGGTCCGCAAGGGCGTCGTCTCCTCGGTGGTCAACTTCGGTGCGTTCGTCGACCTGGGCGGGGTCGACGGCCTGGTGCACGTCTCCGAGCTGTCCTGGAAGCACATCGACCACCCGAGCGAGGTCGTCGAGGTCGGCCAGGAGGTCACCGTCGAGGTCCTCGACGTCGACCTGGACCGCGAGCGCGTCTCCCTGTCGCTGAAGGCGACCCAGGAGGACCCGTGGCGCCTGTACGCCCGGACCCACGCGATCGGCCAGATCGTGCCGGGCAAGGTCACCAAGCTCGTCCCGTTCGGCGCGTTCGTCCGCGTCGAGGAGGGCATCGAGGGCCTGGTCCACATCTCCGAGCTGGCCGAGCGCCACGTCGAGATCCCGGAGCAGGTCGTCCAGGTCGGCGACGACGCGATGGTCAAGGTCATCGACATCGACCTCGACCGCCGTCGCATCTCGCTGTCGCTGAAGCAGGCCAACGAGGGCATGACGGTCGACACCGAGTTCGACCCGACCCGCTACGGCATGGCCGCCGAGTACGACGACCAGGGGAACTACATCTACCCCGAGGGCTTCGACGTCGACTCCGGCGACTGGAAGGAAGGCTTCGACGAGGCCCGCGCGGCCTGGGAGAAGCAGTACGCCGAGGCGCAGGCCCGCTACGACCAGCACATGGCGCAGATCCGCAAGGCCGCCGAGGCCGAGGCGGAGGGCGGCGACGACATCGCGCCGGCGAACTACTCCTCCGGCGGTGACGACGACCGTTCGACCGGCGGTGGCGGTGGCCAGGCCGAGTCGGGTGGCTCGCTCGCCAGCGACGAGCAGCTCGCCGCTCTGCGCGAGAAGCTCTCCGGCGGGGCCTGACGGTCCCGTGCCGGTCCCACGCGGACCGGCGACTGCACCACACCGGGCCCCGGTGACCGTCACGGTCACCGGGGCCCGGCCCGTTTCCGGGGGCCCTACGGGTCCCGGTCGACGCCCGTTCACGTCGCCCGGCGTGTCAGAGCGGACACGCCAGGTGCAGATCACGGTTCGGCTGCGGTTGGTCACGGCGCGCGCACCGGTCCGGAGTCGATCTTCGGGTCGGCCTAGATTGGGTGCATGGCCGGCCGTACCGTCCGCCGGACGCGTTCCGGCGAGTCCCTGTCCCACGACCGCACGTTCCTGCGTCGCGGGCGGTCCGCACTCGCGGGCGTCCTGCTCACCGCGGTCCTCGCCGGATGCGGCACGGCGTCCGGGGACACCGGGATCGCGGTCCCGACGTTCCCGGCCGAGCAGTCCGGCGCCGCCCAGGCAGGGCGGGGACCGATCCCGATCGCGCTGCCCACCGACTGCGCGCAGCTGATGGACCCCGAGCAGGCCGGAGCGCTGTTCGGGCAGGTCCTGGGGTCGGTGTCGGTCCAGTCGGTCCGCGGCGTCCCCGAGGCGTCGGTGAACCGCACCGAGCGCACCGCCTGCACCTACCGCGCGGGCGGCCAGGCCCAGGCCTTCGGCGGGGCGCGCAACTCCGGCCCGGTGCTGTTCCAGCTCAACATCGGCCGCTACGGCGACACCGCGTCCGCGACCCGTCAGTGGCAGCTCAACACCAACGCCGAGCGCGGCTCGGCCACCGCCTCGCGTGACATCACCGTCGGCTCGGTCCCCGGCGTCCTCGTCGAACGGCCGGACGAGACCACCCTCGCCCTGGTCTACGGCGTCGACACGCTGACGTTCATCCTGCCGGTGGCCGCTCCCGGGCAGACCCGGTCCGCGGCCGAGACCCTGCCCGACCTGGCCCAGCGCATCATCCCGGCGCTGACGCCGACGCAGCCGCCGTCCGCGCGGCCGACGCCCGCCGCACCGCCGGCGCCCGCCCCGCAGGCCGGCACCGGTGCCGCGGGCAACGCACGCGGCACCACCTGAGCGCGGCCGGGACGCCCCGGCACGGCCCGCTACGGTGATCACGTGCTGCGGACAGGGCTGACCGGCGGGATCGGTGCGGGCAAGTCGACGGTCGCGACGCGACTGGTCGAACGCGGGGCGGTGCTGGTCGACTCCGACGTGATCGCCCGTGAGGTCGTCGAACCGGGCACCGCGGGGCTGGCGGCGATCGTCGAGGCCTTCGGCCGGGACGTCCTCGACGCCGACGGCCGGCTCGACCGGCCCGCCCTCGCCGCCGTCGTCTTCTCCGACGCCGGGGCACGGCGCACCCTCGACGGCATCGTGCACCCGCTGGTGCGGGCCCGGTCCGACGAGCTCATCACCGCCGCCCCGGCGGACGCGATCGTCGTGCAGGACATCCCACTGCTCGTCGAGGGCGGTATGGCTCCGGCGTTCCCGCTGGTCGTCGTGGTCGGGGTGGACGCCGAGGAGCGGGTCCGGCGGCTGGTGTCCGCGCGCGGGATGAGCGAGCAGGACGCCCGGGCCCGGATCGCCGCCCAGGCCGATGACGAGCAGCGCCGCGCCGCCGCCGACGTCTGGCTGGACAACTCGGGGGAGCCGGACGACACCCGTCGCCGGGTGGACGCTTTGTGGGACGGGCGGCTCGCCGGGTTCGAGGAGAACCTGCGCACGGGCCGCCCGGCCGCGGACGGGCCGCCCCGGCTCGTCGAGCACGACCCGGACTGGGCGGCGCAGGCCCACCGGCTCGCCGAGCGGGTCGCGGTCGCCGCGGGCGGTTCCGGCCGCGGGGTGGACCACGTCGGGTCGACGGCCGTCCCGGGGCTCCCCGCCCGCGACGTGCTCGACCTGCAGCTCGCGGTGGAGTCGCCCGCCGATGCCGTGACGGTCACCGATGCCCTGGTCGCGGCCGGGTTCCCGGTCGACACCGCCGCCCCGGAGGAGACCACGGGCACGGTTCGGGTGCACCGCTCGGCCGACCCGGGGCGGGCCGCCGTGGTGGCCGTGCGGGTGCACGGCTCGCCCGCCTGGCGGCACGCGATCGAGCTGCGGGACCGGCTGCGCGCCGACGCGACCGCCCGTGCCGGCTACGCCGCGCACAAGCGTGCGGCGGCGGAACGGCACGCCGACGACCCGGACCCGCGTCACTACCGTGCGTACACGGCAGCGTGGCGATCCGACCCGAACGGCTGAGCGTCCCGGGACGCAGATCACGCGGAACGTGACGATCGGGTCGCGCCGAACCCGTTTCTGTAACGCCGCACGCTCGTTGGTCGATCAGGCGGGGCAGAGGGTGCTCCTGCCCGGATCGGCCGCGGTACCTGCGGGTACCCGTCGATCGGGCCGGTCACCGGGGTGATCGGCACCGGACCGCAGGGTCCGGTGACGGCGACGAGAGGACACGGGGTTGAGCACAGTGGCCCAGCGTTCCGGGGCGGACGGCGAGTTCGCCGAGCCCGAGCGCGCGCCCGCTTTCCCCCACACGGACGAGTACGGCGTTGCGCCGGAGCCGGGCGCGCTCGACCGCGACGCGTGGACCGGCGCCGAGTACGAGGCCCCGCCGATCAGCGGCGCGGTCGTCCAGCAGCACCGCACGCTCCCGCACGGCGAGCTCCGTGCGGACTTCGGCGCACACCTCGAGACGCACTACCCGCGCCTGGTCGCGCAGCTCTACGCGATCACGCTCAACCCGCACGACGCGCACGACGCCGTGCAGGACGCCTACTCGCGGGCCTGGCGGCGCTGGGCCGCGCTGCGCGCCGAGCCCGCGGGCCCGGACCACGAGGACGCGGCCGTCGGCTGGGTCCGGCGGGTCGCGATCCGCACGTCGATGCGGGGGCGGATCCTGCGCCGCCGTCGCAGGCCGTCGCCGGAGGAGACCGACCCGCGCACCGGGGCGCTCCTGGAGGCGCTCGGGAGGCTCGCACCCGTCGACCGCCGGGCCGTGGTGCTGCACCACATGGCGGGCCTGTCGACCGGCGCGGTCGCCGAGCTCGAGCGGGTCACCGAGCACGAGGTGCGGCGCCGGCTCGTCCGCGGTCGCGAGGTCGTGACCGAGGGCATGGCCGAGGTGCTGGAGGAGATCATCGGACCGGCGGGTGGCGCGGTCGGGGGACCGCCGCCGGGTCACGGGGCGCCGCTGTACGACCTGCGTGGCGGGTACCCACCCGCCACCGAGGGGGGACGGGTATGAACGGGTTCGCCGACATCGACCGGGAGTTCCACCGGCTCGACGACGTCCTGGCGGCGGCGGTGCCGCTGCCGGCCGTCGACGACGTGATCTCCCGCGCCGCCGGTGCGCGCCGGGCCACCTCGGCCGCGGCCGCGGCGGTGCTCACCGTCGGGTCGCTGGGCGGGATCACCGCCGTCGCGACCGCGGCCGCACCCGGCGGCAGCTTCGTCGGCCCGCCCTTCGCCATCGCCGCGCCGCAGGAGAGCGGCCCGACCCCGGAGCCGGTCGAGACCGGCGGCGCCGGTGGCGCCACCGGTGGTCAGGGCGGTCTCCCGCCGGCGTTCGACCCGACCGTCGCGGCGACCCAGGGCGGCGCGCTGCCCGGTGGTGGCGGCTCGCCCGCCGCCCCCGCACCCGGTCCCGCCCCCGCGCCCGGCACCCCCGGCGCGCCGGTGGTCCCGCCGCCGCCCACCGGCGGCGGTCAGCCGACCCCGCCGCCGCACACGACCCCGCCGCGGCCGACCGACGAGGGTTCGCCGGAGCCGACGACGCCTCCGCCGCCCACCACGACGACGCCGCCGACCACGACGAAGCCGCCGGTGACGACGACTCCGCCGCCGGAGACCTCGACGCCGAAGCCGACCGACGAGGGCACCCCGGAGCCGACGACCGACCCGGTCCCGACGACGACCAACTCGGCCGCGCCGACCACCACCTCGCCTGACCCGACGACCACCACCGGGACCACGACGCCGGAGACCTCGACCAGCGCCGTCGGCCTCGGCCCGGCGCAGTCCTCCGCGCTCTGACCCACCCGGGCCGGTCCGGCCGCGGCCGGCCGGTGCCCCGGGCGCGCCGCACGGACCGGCCGCCGTCACCGGTCGATGGCGACGGTCAGTCCCGAGCGTCCTCCGGCCGGTCCCGCGGGCCCAGGTCGATCCCCAGGGACGCCAGCCAGGCCACGTGGTCGTGGTCGTGGCGGACCAGCCCGTCGAGCACGGCGTGCGACCGCTCCAGGGCGTACTCGGCCAGGTCGGTCCCGACCAGCCCCTGCGCCACGGCGGCGACGAACTCGTCGACGTCGATGACGTCGGTCCCGCGGCCGCGGCGCACCACGAGGTCCAGGTAGAGGTCGGTCATGTGCAGCCGCCTGCCCTCACGGGTGATCGCGGCGACGTCGACGTACACGTCCTGGTCGCGTTCGTGCCCCGGCCGCCACCGCCAGTCCGACAGGCACACGCCCAGCTCCGGGAGCACCCAGGTCTCGATCCACCAGGCGTTCGGCCGGGCGACGACGGGCCGGGACAGGTACAGCCCCCAGGTCTCCTCGCGCAGTGTGGCGATCTCGCGGTGGGTCCCCTTGGTGTCGATCTGGACGCCCCGTCCGGGGTCGAAGGTCTGCGTCTTGGGCGGGTGCACGGTCGCCCATCCTGCCTCCTCCGGAGGATCCGGCGGGGCGCACGGCGGGAAAGTGTCGGGGGTCGCTCGTACCCTGGTGTCATGGCATTCGCGACCGAGGTCCCGGGCAGCGCGGCGGACTCCCGTGCCCGGGAGGACGAGGCACACCCGGACGCGGGCACCACCCCGACGGACACCCCGCGTGCGCACTCCGAGCACCGCCCGGTGGGTGCGGTCGAGCGGAGCACGGCCCCGTTCCGGGTGGTCAGCGAGCACGTCCCGGCCGGTGACCAGCCGACCGCGATCGCCGAGCTGGACCGGCGCCTCCGTGCCGGCGAGCAGGACGTGGTCCTGCTGGGCGCCACCGGCACCGGCAAGTCGGCCACCACCGCGTGGCTGATCGAGCAGCAGCAGCGCCCGACGCTGGTGATGGCGCCGAACAAGACCCTGGCCGCGCAGCTGGCGAACGAGCTGCGGGAGATGCTCCCGAACAATGCGGTCGAGTACTTCGTCTCGTACTACGACTACTACCAGCCCGAGGCCTACATCGCGCAGACCGACACCTACATCGAGAAGGACAGCTCGATCAACGACGACGTCGAGCGGCTGCGGCACTCGGCGACGATGAACCTGCTGTCCCGCCGCGACGTCGTCGTGGTCGCCTCGGTGTCGTGCATCTACGGCCTCGGCACCCCGCAGTCCTACCTCGACCGGTCCGTCTCGCTGCGGGTCGGCGAGGAGGTCGAGCGGGACCGGTTGCTGCGGCTGCTGGTCGACGTGCAGTACACCCGCAACGACATGTCCTTCACCCGCGGCACGTTCCGGGTCCGGGGTGACACCGTCGAGATCATCCCCGCCTACCAGGAGCTGGCGCTGCGGATCGAGTTCTTCGGCGACGAGATCGAGGCGCTGTACTACCTCAACCCGCTGACCGGCGAGGAGGTCGAGCAGGTCGACGAGATCAAGGTCTTCCCGGCGACGCACTACGTCGCGGGCCCGGAGGCGATGGAGCGCGCCGTGCGCGCCATCGAGGCGGAGCTGGAGGAGCGCCTCGCGCAGCTGGAGAACCAGGGCAAGCTGCTCGAGGCCCAGCGGCTGCGGATGCGGACCCAGTACGACATCGAGATGATCCGCCAGGTCGGGTTCTGCTCGGGCATCGAGAACTACTCGCGCCATATCGACGGCCGCGGCGCCGGCACCGCGCCGGCCACCCTGATCGACTACTTCCCGGACGACTTCCTGCTGGTCATCGACGAGTCGCACGTGACCGTGCCGCAGATCGGCGGCATGTACGAGGGCGACATGTCCCGCAAGCGCAACCTCGTCGAGTACGGCTTCCGTCTCCCCTCCGCGGTGGACAACCGGCCGCTCACCTGGGAGGAGTTCGCCGACCGGATCGGCCAGACCGTCTACCTGTCCGCGACCCCGGGCCCCTACGAGCTCAACCGCACCGGCGGCGAGTTCGTCGAGCAGGTCATCCGCCCCACCGGCCTGGTCGACCCCGAGGTCGTCGTGAAGCCGACCAAGGGCCAGATCGACGACCTGGTCGCCGAGATCCGGGACCGGACCGCCAAGGACGAACGGGTCCTGGTCACCACGCTGACCAAGAAGATGGCCGAGGACCTCACCGACTACCTGCTCGAGCTCGGGATCAAGGTCCGGTACCTGCACTCCGAGGTCGACACCCTGCGCCGGGTGGAGCTGCTGCGGCAGCTGCGGTCCGGCGAGTACGACGTGCTGGTCGGCATCAACCTGCTCCGCGAGGGTCTCGACCTGCCCGAGGTGTCACTGGTGGCGATCCTCGACGCGGACAAGGAGGGCTTCCTCCGCTCCGGCACGTCACTGATCCAGACCATCGGCCGCGCGGCGCGCAACGTCTCCGGCCAGGTCCACATGTACGCCGACCGGATCACCGACTCGATGCGGTACGCCATCGACGAGACCGACCGGCGCCGCGCCAAGCAGGTCGCCTACAACACCGAGCACGGCATCGACCCGCAGCCGCTGCGCAAGAAGATCGCCGACATCCTCGACCAGGTCTACCGCGAGGCCGAGGACACCGAGGCCGTCCCGGTCGGCGGGTCGGGCCGCAACGCCTCACGCGGCAAGCGGGCGGCGGGGGAGAAGGGCCGTCCGGCCGCGGCGGGCAGCTCCGGTGTGGCGGCGAAGGACACGGCGGGCATGCCGCGTGCCGAGCTGGCCGACCTCATCCAGCAGATGAACGACCAGATGCTCACCGCCGCACGGGACCTCCAGTTCGAGCTGGCGGCCCGGCTCCGCGACGAGATCGCCGACCTCAAGAAGGAGCTGCGGGGGATGGACGCGGCCGGGGTGTCGTAGGCGGGTCCCGCGGCGGGGCGCGGGGTCGCGCCCCGCTACCGTGGTCCACCGTCGTCCCCAGCGGCCGCCGGGCTCCGCCCGTCGCGCGGCCCGTACCCGTCCGGCCCGGCCGCACACGGAGGAGCCCGCGTGACCGTCACCCGCACCCCGCACGACCCCGACGTGCCCGCCGCCCGCGGCGGGGCCGCCGCGGTCCTCGCCGGACGGCTGCGGACGGCGGCACTCACCCCCTGGACACTCGTGGTCACGGTGCCGCTGCTGGCCGCGGCGCTGTACTGGTCCTGGTTCCGGCTGCGCGACTACGCACTCGACCTCGACGTCTACCGGATCGGCGTGCAGGTCTGGCTGGACGGCGGTGACATGTACGGTCGGCTCCCGCTGCCCCTGCACGGGCCCGAGCTGCCGTTCATCTACCCGACCTTCGCGGCGATCACGATGGTGCCGCTGACCGTGGTGCCCTACGCCGTCGCGTTCACCGCCCAGTTCGTCGCCTCGGTGCTGTCGCTGGCGGTCTGCATCGCGCTCACGATCCGCGTCGCGTGGCCCGCGGGCGGGCGGCGGGCCCCGTTCGTGCTGGGCGTGCCGGTGCTGGCCGCGGCGCTGCTCATGGAGCCGGTCGCGCAGACCTTCGCCTTCGGCCAGATCAACCTCGTGCTGATGCTGCTGGTGCTGGTCGACCTGCTCGCCCCGCGGACCTGGTGGCCGCGCGGGCTGCTGCTCGGCCTGGCCGCGGCGATCAAGCTGACCCCGGGCGGGTTCGTCCTGTACTTCCTGGTGCGGCGGGACTGGAAGGCGGCGGGCGTCGCCGTCGTCACCGGCATCCTCGCGACCGGCCTCGGGTTCGTCGTCGACCTCGACTCCTCGGTGCGGTACTGGTTCGTCGGGGGGCCGGCGGCCGGGGTCAGCGGCTCGACGTTCTTCTCCAACGAGACCGTGCAGGCCGTGCTCGCCCGCCAGGAGGTCCCCGACCCCTGGTTCCACATCCTGTGGCTGGGCATCGTCGCCGTCCTGCTGGCGCTGGCCGTGCCGGTCGTCCGGCGCTCCGAGCCGGTGATCGCGATGTCGGCGACGGCCGCCGTCGTGCTGATGGCGACCCCGACCGCCTGGTCGCACCACTGGGTGTGGGTCGTGCCCGCGCTGATCGGGATCGGTGCGCACGCCCTGCGGTACCGCAGCGCCGGGTGGGCCGCGGTCGGCGCGGTGATCGCCGCGATCTTCTACATCGCGCCGTTCCGCTGGATGCCCAACGTGTGGGGCGTCGAGATGAAGTGGAGCCTCTGGGAGCAGGTCCTCGGGGCCAGCTACGTCATCCCCGCCGCGCTGACCCTCGGACTGGGCTGCTGGTACGTCACCCGGGGCCCGGGCCGTCCCGGCGGTCCGCGGGCCCCGCACCCCGAGCGGCGTCACGTCGGGTCCTGACCCTCCGGCGGGGGCCGGCCGGGCACGACCGCCCGCGACTATGGCGCGGGTCACGGACACCCGCCTACTGTGGGAGCCGGAGGTGCCGGTGGAGCCAGTCGACGACGACCGGAACCGGGCAGGCGTGTGCGCGGTCCGCCCGGGGACCGACCTCGGTCGGCACGCCCGGATGCTGTCCCGGCTGCACGACGCGGTGCTGTCCGGCGACGCGCGCCCCGACGACACCGCGCGCGGACGTCGGCTGGTCACCCGCTCCTGGGACCGGGTCCGGGCCCAGGGCGTGGACCCCGACGCCGGCGAGCCGCCCGGCCCGCTGGACGCCGCCGTCGTCGAGCAGCGCCGCGCGACGTCACCGCTGGTGCCGGTGCTGCCCGCACTGCGTGCCGCGCTGACCTCGGTCGCCGAGGACGCCCGGCACGTGATGGTCGTCTGCGACGCCGACGGGGTCCTGCTGTGGCGGGAGGGCTCGACCGCCGTCCGCCGCCGCGCCGACGCGCTCGGGTTCACCGAGGGCGCGGAGTGGTCCGAGCAGGCGGTCGGCACCAACGCGATCGGGACCGCGCTCGCCGAGGGCGGGCCGGTGCAGATCTTCTCCGCCGAGCACTTCGTGCGCAGCCACCACGGCTGGACCTGCACCGCGGCCCCCGTCCATGATCCGCGCAGCGGCGAGCTGCTGGGTGTCGTCGACCTGTCCGGGCCCGCCGAGACCATCCACCCGACGACCGTCGCGCTCGTCGACACCGCGGTGCGGCTCGCCGAGGCCGGGCTGTGGCAGCGGCACGAGGCCCGCCTCGACGCGCTGCGCACCATCGGCGCCCCGATGCTCGCCGGTGACACCGGACCGGGCCTGGTGGTCGACGACCACGGCTGGGTCGCCGCCGCGTCCGGGCTGCCCGGTGTCGAACGGGTCGCCGCACCGGTGCCGGAGCGCCTGATCGCCGTCCACGGTCTGGGGCCGTGCCTGCCCGAGCCGGTGCCCGGCGGCTGGCTGCTGCGCCCGGCGTCCGGCGGGAGCAGGCGGATGCGGCTGCGCCTGGACCTGGACGGTCGTCCGCCGCAGGCCGTCATCGAGGGCACGACCCGCTGGGTGCACCCGCTGTCGACCCGGCACGCCGAGGTCCTGGCGCTGCTCGCCCGTGCGGGGGCGAGCGGGCTGGACGCGGCCACGCTGTCCCAGGGGCTCTACGGCGACCGGGCGCACCTGGTCACCGTCCGCGCCGAGATGTCGCGGCTGCGCCGGAACCTGGGCGGGATCCTGCTGGCCCGCCCCTACCGGATCGCCCCCGAGGTCGAGCTGGACCTGACGGGGCTGGCCGGCAGCCGCGTCGTGCGGGAGTCGACCGCGCCGGGCGTGGCCGCACTGCGTCGCGACTGAGCGACCCCGTCGCTGCAACCCGGCTGCAACGCTGTCCGTGACCCGCATCACCGGCTGGACTGGGGTCGCGGGAACGTCCCGCCGCGGCAGGGACGCCGCCCCCGGCGGCCCGCGCGAGCGAACTGGGAGGCCGACATGGGTGTCGCCGTGGTCACCGGAGCCGGACGCGGGATCGGGCGGGGCATCGCCCTGCGCCTGTCACGGGACGGGCACGCCGTCGCCGTCAACGACCGGGACGCCCACGGCGCCACCGCCGTCGCCGAGGAGATCCGCGCGGCGGGCGGGACCGCGGTGGCCTACCCGGCCGACGTCACCGACCCCGACGCGGTCACCGCGATGGTCGGCCAGGTCGCCGAGGAGCTCGGCGGTCTGGACGTGATGGTCGCGAACGCCGGTATCGCCCAGGTCAAGCCGCTGCTCGAGGTGACACCCGACGACCTGCGCACCATCTTCGACGTCAACGTGTTCGGCGTCGTCTACTGCCTGCAGGCCGCCGCCCGCGTGATGATCGACCGGGGGACCGGCGGCAAGATCGTCAGCGCCGCGTCGATCGCCGGGCACCAGGGCTTCGACCTCCTCGGGCACTACTCGGCGACCAAGTTCGCCGTCCGTGCCCTCACCCAGGCCGCGGCCAAGGAGCTGGCGCCGCACCGGATCACCGTGAACGCGTACTGCCCGGGGATCGTCGGCACCGACATGTGGGACCTGATCGACGAGCAGATGGGCGCCCGCAGCGGCGCGGGGAAGGGCGAGACGCTGAAGCAGTACGCGGCCGCCATCCCGCTGGGCCGGGTGCAGACCGCCGACGACGTCGCCGCCTTCGTCTCCTACCTCGCCGGCCCGGACTCCGACTACATGACCGGCCAGGCCGTCATGATCGACGGTGGGGTGGTCATGGTCTGAGGGCCCACCGGGTGCCGGGCCGTGCGGCCGGCCCGGCACCACGGTCAGCTGGTGATGTCCTTGGTGCGGAACCGCCACGCCGCGAGCCCCAGGAACCCGGTGGCGTAGCAGACCGCGGAGAACGTCCCGTAGGTCATGTCCGACCAGTCGACGTCGGTCGCCAGCAGCGCCGACCAGGCGTCGCCGTAGTGGGTCGGGAGGAAGTCCCGGATGATCCCCAGGTCCTCGATCTGGTCGATGATCTGGGAGACGATCGAGGCCATCACCGCGCCGCCGACCGCGCCCAGCGGGGCGTCGGTGCTCACCGACAGCAGCAGCGCCAGCCCGGCCACCCAGCTCAGCTGCACGGTCACGTACAGCGCGCCGAGCATCACCCGCCCGGCCGCGCTCCAGAACGGCAGCGACTCCCCGATCGGCGAGACCAGGTCCCCGGTGCCGTAGGCGATCGCCCCCACCACCAGTGACGCGACCGGCAGCAGCAGCAGCGCCGCCACCGACAGCACCCCCGCGACGACGGCCTTCTGCCGCAGCAGCCGCGCCCGCGGCACCGGGACGGCCAGCAGGTAGCGCAGCGACGACCACGACGCCTCCGAGGCCACCGTGTCGCCGAAGAACAGCGCGACCAGCACCACCAGCAGGAAGCTCGCCGAGGCGAACAGCGTGAACACCGCGAAGTTCGCGGCGCTGCCCGACGCCAGGTCGACCAGGCTCGGGCCACGGGCGCCGGGCTCGTCGTCGCCGAGGGAGAACGCCGCCCACAGGATGATCGGCATCGCCACCACCAGCGCGAACGCGACCTGGGTGCGACGGCGCTGGAGCTGGCGGACCAGCTCGGTGCGCAGCGGCATGGTCCGTCCCGGGACGGCGGGCGGCGCGGCCCGGCCGCTCACGAGGTCGCCGACGTGCCCGCGGCGGGTCGAGAGCTGACGGTCGTCACTCACGAGGTACCTCCGACGTCGCGCCCCTCGGGGCCCACCAGTTCCAGGAACGCGTCCTCCAGCCGCCCGCGCGGCCCGGCCGCGCTGACCGCGACCCCGCCGGACACCAGCGCGGCGACGGCGTCGGCGCGGGCGGTGCCGTCGAGATGGGCGTGCACGACGCCCGGCTGGTCCCCGGTGACGACGTCGGTGACGCCGTCGAGGGCGGCCAGCACCGCCGCGGCCCGGCCGGTGTCGTCCACGGTGAACGACGAGCCGCCCCCGGCCGCCATCAGCTCGGCGACCGTCCCCGCGGCGACGACCGTGCCGCGGTGCATGACCACGACCTCCGAGCAGGTCTGCTCCACCTCCGACAGCAGGTGGCTGGACACGAGCACGGTCCGGCCGCCCGCGGCGTAGCGGCGCAGCAGCTCGCGCATCGCGTGGATCTGGGGCGGGTCGAGCCCGTTGGTGGGCTCGTCGAGGATGAGCAGCTCGGGCAGGCCCAGCATCGCCTGCGCGATCGCGAGGCGCTGCCGCATGCCCTGGGAGTAGGTGCCGACGCGGCGGTGCACCGAGTCGCCGAGCCCGGCGATCTCCAGCGTCTCCTCCATCCGCGCCTGCTCCGGCGGGCGCCCGGTGGCCTCCCAGTAGAGCCGCAGGTTCTCCGCGCCCGACAGGTGCGGCAGGAACCCGGGGCCCTCGACGAACGCGCCGATCCGGGACAGCACCGCCGCGCCGGGACGGATGGGACGGCCGAACGCCGTCATCGTCCCGGCGGTGGGTGCGATCAGGCCCATGAGCATGCGCAGGACGGTCGTCTTGCCGGCGCCGTTCGGGCCGAGCAGGCCGAGCACCGCGCCGCGCGGCACGGTGAACGACACGTCCGACACCGCGGCGAACCCGTTGCGGTAGGTCTTCGCCAGCCCGCCGACGACCAGCGGCGGAGCGTCGCCGGGCACGTCGTCGTCGGAGGGCTCGGTCCGGCGCGACCGCAGCCGCGCCACCAGCCACACCAGGAGTGCCGCGGCCAGCACCGCGGCGATCCCGAGCACCGGCCACAGCGGGACGGTCCCCGCCGACTCGGTGCGGCCGGGCACCTGGGGCACCGACAGCGCGGTGTCCCCGGCGAGCCCGACCCGCCACACGGCCGGGTCGGCCCCGGAGTCGTAGCCCTGGTCGGTCGTCGACAGCTGCACCAGCAGGCGGCTGCCCGCCTGCACCGGCGCGACGACGCCGGGCAGCGTCACCGTCGCCTCGGCGGGGGAGCCGTCGGCGGGGACGGCGATCCGCAGCGGCGCGACGGCGTTGCCCAGCAGCGTGCTGCGCCCGTCGGGGGTGAGCGTGGTGAGCGACGCGAACAGCACCGCGGTGTCCGGGGCGGGCTGTCCGGCGACCCGCGCGACGCGCACCGTCACCCGCGGCGCCCCGGAGGGCTGCATCGCGTCGGCGACGGGTGCGGTGAGGAACCGGGCGGACTGGCCCGGCGTCGTCAGGCCGGACAGGCCGCCGAGCGAGCCCAGCGACCCGAGCGCCGAGCCGAGGCCGGGCAGCGACGTGAGCGCCGACGGGTTCCCGCCCGGCGGGTGGACGACGGTCTGCTCGCCGCCCTCCAGGGGCAGCGCGGTCGTCGGGGCGGGTCCGGAGCCCGCGGTCAGGCCGGGGTAGGCCCCGGCGAGGACGGTCCGGCCGGTGGGGGTGTCGCCGCGGGTGCGGACGGTGCTGCGGACCTGGTAGGCGAAGGGGGCCTCGGCGAGACCACCGGTGGTGCCCTCCGCCGCGGGCAGGCCCCGCAGGTGCTGGTCGAACCAGTCGGCGACGCGGGCGCGGACCTCGGAGTCGGGGCCGCCGCCGTCGTGGCCGCCCGCGAACCACAGCACCGACACCGGGGTGCCGTTCGCGGCGATCTGGCGGGCGTTCGCGTCGGCCTGGTCGAGGCCGAACAGGGTGTCCTGCTCGCCCTGGACCAGCAGCGTCGGTGCGGTGATCCGGTCGGTGACGGTCGCGGGGGAGGAGCGGCGGAGCAGCTCGGCCAGCTCCGGGGAGACGCGGCCGGTGCGGGCGGCCTCGCCGTAGGCGGCGCAGACGTCGCGGGCGAAGCGTCCGCAGATCGGGTCCGACGCCGGCCGCGACGCGTCCGGTGCACGGCCGGTGGCCGCGCCGGGCGCCGTGGCGCCTCCCGGACCGGCCGCGGTGCCGGCGGCGGTGCCCGGTCCCGCGGTGCCGGCGCCGTCCGGCCCGGACGCGCCCGCGGTGCCGGTGCCGTCGGAGGAGGACGCCCCGCCCGAGGACGAGCCGAAACCGCTCCCACCGCCGGAGCCGCCGGAACCGGAGCCACCGAGCCCGCCGGAGGAGCCGGCGGCGGCACCCGCCGGGGAGTCCCCGCCCGCGGGCACCCGGCCACCGGAGCCGAAGAACACCCCGGCCCAGCCGCTCTTGAACACCCCGTCGCCGGCGCCCGCACCGGCCGCGGGCGTGCCCGGCGGCGTCGCACCGGCCGGGACGGCGTTGTTGGGGAACAGCGCCTGGCCCAGGTCGTTCCAGGTGATCACCGGCACGATCGCGTCGATCCGCCGGTCGTACCCGGCCAGCAGCAGGGCGAGGCCACCGCCGTAGGACCCACCGGTCACACCGACGCGGGGGTCGCCGTCGGCGTCGCGCTGCACGTCGGCGCGCGCGGCGAGACGGTCCACCAGCCGCGACGCGTCGGCCACCTCACGGTCGGGGTCGTCCAGCCCGATCGAGCCACCGGAGGCGCCGAAACCGCGCGCGGTCCAGGTCTGCACCACGTAGCCGCGGGCGGCGAGCTCGCGGGCGTCGGAGTCGACCGAGGCCTTGCTGCCGCCGAAGCCGTGCGCCACCAGCACCGCGGGCGCGGGGGAGGCCGCGGTCGCCGAGGCGGGGACGTAGAGCGAGGTGTCCAGGTCGATCGTGCCCGGCTGCCCGGGGCCGGCCGGGACGGCGACCTTCTCCTCGGTCACGGCGACCGCGCCGCCGTCGTCGGCCGCCGCCGCGGCGGACGCCGGCGCGGCGACCGGGACACCGGGTGCGGCCGACGCGGCCGGGGCGACCGCCAGCACCAGGGCGGCGACCGTCGCCGCCACGATCGGGGTACGGACCCACCGGGTCCGGGGGAGCACGTGCACGTCATCGAAACTACGCAGATCGCCGCGACCGCGTCGCCGGTCGGCGGGTGCGTCCCGCCACGCCCGCCGCCCGGCACCGTTCCGGCACGGGAACCGGCACCGGCCGCGGCGAACCGGGCACCCGGGATGAATGCCGCACCAACGGCGCGTGACCCCGGGGTGTCGCCGGGCGTTCACCCGACGTTCCGCCGTGCAACGCCGACCGGAGACCGCAGCCCGGCACCGTCACCGGGTGTGAGCGTCAACCCCACCGGAGAGACCCCCGGCGTCGGTGTCCCGCGGGCACTCGCCGTCGACATGACGATCGCCGACCAGCAGGACTGGCTCGCCGCCTTCCTGCGACGCCACCCCGTCAGCCGGCGCACCGCGCTGCGCGGCGGCGCCGGAGTCCTGGCGACCCTCGCGGCGTCCGGGTCGCCCTGGGCCCGCGGGGTGGCCGCGGCCGCCGCACCCGCGCCGGTGACCGTCGTCGGACGGCACCTGGCCTACGGGCCCGACCCGGCCCGCTCGATGTCGTTCTCCGGGGAGCTGACCGCGGCCCCGCCGCCCGGCCGGATGGTCGTCGACGTCGGCACCGACTCCGGGTTCGGGCTCACGCTCCCGGTGCAGGTCCGCCCGCTGGAGAGCCTCGTCCCGCAGGTGGACGGCAGCATCCGCGGAACCCGTCAGTGGTTCGCCCACGCCCGCGCCGACGGCCTGACCCCCGGCAGCCGCTACGTCTACCGGTTCCGCATCGAGGGCCCCGGCGGAACCACGGCGACCACCGCCACCAGCACCTTCCGCACGGCCGCGCCCCGCGGCACCCGGCACCGGTTCACCTTCACCGCCTTCGCCGACCAGGGCGTGAGCAGCGGTGGGGAGCCGAACCACTACAAGCCCGACGACACCCACCGCAGCCCGGCGCCCGCGGAGGCGCTGACCGCGCTCGTCGCCGCGGAGACACCCGCGTTCCACCTGCTCGCCGGCGACATCTGCTACGCCGACCCCTCCGGCGCGGGCAGGCCGGTCCGCAACGGCGCCCCGCAGGACGACGAGGCCCACGACAGCTTCGACCCCACCGTCTGGAGCACCTACTTCGCCGCGATCGAACGCTCGGCCGCGTCGACCCCGTGGATGTTCGCCACCGGCAACCACGACATGGAGGCGCTCTACGACCTGAACCGGGCCGACGGCCCCGCGCACGGCTACGCCGGTCACGCCGCCCGGCTCGCGCTGCCCGGGACCGGCCCCCGCGGCTGCCCCTCGGTGTACGCGTTCACCCACGGCACCGTCGGGGTCGTCAGCGTGGACGCCAACGACCTCTCCACCGAGATCCCGACCAACGCCGGCTACTCCGGCGGGACCCAGCTGACCTGGCTGGAGCGGACCCTGGCCGGCTGGCGCGCCGACCCGGACATCGACTGGATCGTGCTGTTCTTCCACCACTGCGCGTTCGCCACCTCGGGCTCGCACGCCTCCGACGCCGGGGTGCGACGGGCGCTGGCGCCGCTGTGCGACCGCTACCGGGTCGACCTGTGCGTGCAGGGCCACAACCACCAGTACGAGCGCACCGACCCCATCCGCGACGGCCGCCCCACCCGTCCGGCGCCGGACCGCTCCACCGTCCACCCGGAGACCGACGGCACCACCTACGTCTGCGTCGGCTCCGGCGGACGGCCCCGCTACCGCTGGCAGCCCGGCGAGACCGACAGCTTCCGCGGCCACGAGACCGAGCAGGCGCCGGTCACGAGCTTCCTGGCCGGTCCCGACGACCAGAAGCAGACCGAGACCGTCACCTGGTCGCGGACCCGCTACCTCGGCTACGCCTACCTGCGCTGCTCGGTGGTCCCCGGTTCCGGCGGCACCGACTCCCGGCTCGTCGTGCACGCGATCTCCGACCTCGGCGAGGAGATCGACATGGTCCGGCTCAGCCGTCGCACGCCCCGCTGAACCGGACACGAAGGACGACTTCCGGCCCGACCGGGTGCCCTGGGTCACCCCGACTCGCCATGCAACGGACCAGGGAGGACACTTCACCTACCGCAGGGGAGTATCCCTATCGCGGTGGTGTCGTCAGCACGGTGTCGTCGCGAGCGTGGTTCGCGAGCGGACCCGGCACCACCGGCCACGCTCGGCAGCCACAGCAACGGGCTGCCGTGGCGGGAGAGACCTCGGGCTGTCTCATGCTGCCCTGGTCTGGAGGAACTTCGTGAACGTGCCCCTGTGGGTCTGGCTGGTCACCATCGTCGGGTTCGTGCTGGTGATCGGCGCGGACCTGTGGCTCAACGACCACAAGCCGCACGCCGTGACCCTGGGCGAGGTCACCCGCTGGGTCGTCTTCTACGTGGCGCTGGCCGTCGCGTTCGGCTGCGGGGTCTGGTTCTTCTCCGGGGGCACCTACGCCGGCGAGTTCTTCGCCGGCTACCTGACCGAGTACTCGTTGTCGGTCGACAACCTGTTCGTCTTCCTCATCATCATGTCCGCGTTCAAGGTGCCGGTCCTCCACCAGCACCGGGTGCTGCTGGTCGGCATCGTGATCGCGCTGATCATGCGGAGCATCTTCATCGCCGCGGGCGCGGCGGTCATCGACCGCTTCAGCTGGGTGTTCTTCCTCTTCGCCGCGTTCCTCATCTACACCGCCGTCTCGCTGGTCAAGCAGGCTGCCGGCGGGGACGACGAGGAGTGGAAGGAGGGCCGGGTCCTGCAGTGGGTCCGCAAGGCATTCCCGGTCACCGACGACTACCACGGTGCCAAGACCACCGTGAAGATCGACGGCAAGCGCTGGCTGACCCCGATGCTGATCGTGATGATCGCCATCGGCGTCACCGACATCATGTTCGCCCTGGACTCGATCCCGGCGATCTTCGGCCTCACCCAGGAGCCCTACCTCGTCTTCACCGCGAACGCGTTCGCGCTGATGGGGCTGCGCCAGCTCTACTTCCTGCTCGGCGGTCTGCTCAACAAGCTGGTCTTCCTGTCCTACGGCCTCGCGGTGCTCCTCGCCTTCATCGGCGTCAAGCTCGCCCTGCACGCCCTGCACGAGAACGAGCTGCCCTTCATCAACGGCGGGGAGCCGGTCCCGGTCCCCGAGGTCGGGATCGGACTCTCGCTCGGCGTCATCGTCGGCGTCCTCGCGCTCACCACGATCGTCAGCCTCGTCGCGGTCCGGATGAAGCCCGAGCTGGCCGAGCAGGGCAGCGGGATCACCGCGCCGCCGCTGGCCCGCACCAAGGAGGAGGCCGCGCAGATCGAGGCCCAGGACGAGCAGGCCGACCACCGGGTGAGCGCGCCCCCGCGCGACTGAGACCCACCCTCCCCGGCGGGCAGTCCTCCGCCCCGGCGTCCGGTTCCCCATCGGACACCGGGGCGGACCCGTGTCCGGCGCCGGTCCGCGCGCTATGCCTGTGACCTGCGGAAACGATGGCGTTTACCGTGTCAAGTGTTGCATCGACAGGTGATCCCGTTCACGATCAGTCGATCCTGGCATCGTAGCGAGGGGCTGATGCATGATCCCGGTGATCGAATTCGTTCTGGGTGTCGCCGTGCTGGTCTACAGCGCGGAGAAGCTCATCGGCTATCTGGTCGGGGTGGCGAGCCGGTGGGCGATCTCGCTGTTCCTGATCGCCGTGGTCTTCACCGGGATCGAGTTCGATGATCTCGCGTTCGGCGTCGTGCTCAACCTGGAGGACCTCAGCGACGTCGCGCTCGGCGCCGTCATCGGCACCACGATCGCGCTGACCGGCATCGTGCTGGCGCTGGCCGCGATCATCGCGCCGACCCGCGTCGAGGTCCCGCGCGACTACCTCGCGCTCTACGTCGCCGCTCCGGTGGTGATGTTCCTGCTCGCGCTCGGCGGGCTGCTCACCGCCGGCACCGGCGTCGTGCTGATCCTGCTGTTCGTCGCCTTCGTCGGCTGGATCGCCTACCGCGAGTACTCGGCCCGACGGCCCGTCTGGCGCAACGCGGAGGTCTACGAGCAGCTGGAGAAGGCCGGTGTCGGCGCGGGCGGCAGCGGGACGTCGTCGGCCGGGTCGGGTGGTCCGCCCCGGCCCGACGAGGCCACCGGATCCCCGGGCTTCCGGCTGCCCGAGGACCTGCGCGTCGACGACGGCTTCCTCGCCGCGCGCGCACAGCCGCCCGGCCGGACGATCCTGTTCGCCGTGATCGCGCTGATCGGGCTCGTCGTCGGGGCGCTGATCGCCGGGCAGGGCACCGAGGGCATCCTCGAGACCTGGGCGATCAGCGGCACGGTCTTCGGGGTCACGATCGCGACCCTGGCCCTATCGCTGGAGGACCTCCTGATCACCGTCGAGCCCGCCCGCCGCGGGGCGCCGGAGATCGCCGTCGCCAACGTCCTGGGCAGCGTCGTGTTCTCGGTGACCGGCAAGCTCGGCGTGATCCTGCTGGTCGGCGGGGCGATCGTGGTCGACCCGACGGCCCTGGTCTGGCACCTGCCCGTGCTGCTCGGACTCACCGTCCTCTCGGCCGTGTTCCTCGGAACCGGGCGGATCCGCCGCTGGCACGGTGTCGTGCTGCTCGCGCTCTACATCGCCTACTTCGTCATCAGCCTCACCGTCTTCGGCGGCGTCCCCGTCGACGACTGAGCACCCGCAGGGAGGGACGATGCTCACCAAGAACCGGATGTCCGCGGCGCTCGTGGTCGTGGCCGCCGTGATCGGCCTGGTCCTCGTGTTCGGCACGGGCGAGGGCGCCCGCGACGACGATGACGACGACGCGGGCGGCCCGCCGGCGGTCACGCGGATGGACGACGACCGGCAGTCCCCGGCCGTCCCGGCGCAGCAGGACCCGGCGCCGGGGCAGCAGCAACCCGACGACGATGACGACGACTGAGGAGGCGCTAGAGGTGATGCAGCACGACGTCGTCGATGCGGCCGTCGTGCAGGGTCAGCGTCATCCAGGTGTGGGTCGGCATCCGGCGCCGGTCGGTCGGTGACCCCGGGTTCAGCAGGCGCAACCCGTCGGTCGTGGAGTCCCACGGGATGTGGGAGTGCCCGAACACCAGCAGGTCGGTCTCGGGGTGCGCGGCGAGCGCCCGGCGTTCGCGGCCCTGCTTCGGGCCCGTCTCGTGGGTGACGGCGACCCGGACTCCGCCGAGCGTCGCCCGCGCCGTCTCCGGCAGCCGGGCGCGCAGCGCGTCGCCGTCGTTGTTGCCCCAGCAGGCGAGTAGCCGGGCCGCGCGGCCCTCGACCCGGTCGAGCAGTTCCACCGAGGACCAGTCACCGGCGTGCACCACGACATCGGCGGCGTCGACGGCCTCCCACACCGGCCCGGGGAGCCCACCGGCGTGGGCCGCCCCGCGGCTCGGGTGGTGGGTGTCGGAGATCAGCAGGAGCGCGGTCAGCGCACGCCCACCAGGTCGCACACGAAGATCAGGGTCTCGTTCGGGGCGATGACGCCGCCCGCACCCTGGGCCCCGTAGCCCAGGTGCGGCGGGATCACGAGCCGGCGGCGGCCGCCGACCTTCATCCCGGCGACGCCGTTGTCCCAGCCGGAGATGACCTGGCCGGCGCCGAGGCCGAACTGCAGCGGCTGGCCGCGGTCGTAGGAGTTGTCGAACTCGCGGCCGGTGGACTGCGAGACGCCGACGTAGTGCACGGCGACGGTGTCCCCGGGCTTGGCCTCGGGGCCGTCGCCGACGGCCAGGTCCTGGGTCACGAGCTCGGTGGGCAGCGGGCCGTCGACGATCTCGACAGCGGGCTTCTGCGGTGCGGTCACGGGAGACCTCCTGGGAGACGTGCTCCTCCGGCCGGACGGGGAGGAGGCTGTGGTGCGCCACGACCTTGCCAGAGGGCTCCGCCGTACGCGCCCGGGGCCCGCCCCGCCGTGCGAGGCTGACCCCATGAGCGACTCCTCCCCGTCGTCCGCCGGGCTCTCCGAGGTGTGGACCGCCTGGCTGCGCGCGCTCGACGAGGCCGGGTTCCCGGCCACCGCCAACGTCCGCCCGCCGGCCTCACCGGAGGAGGTCCGGGCCGCGGAGGCCGTGTTCGGAGCGCCGTTCCCCGCCGACCTGGCCGCGCTCTACCTGCTCGCCGACGGTCAGCTGAACGACCACCCACGGGCCCCCGGACCCCGGCCCGAGGTGGCGACGAGCATCTTCCCCGCGACCTACCGCTTCGTCCCGCTCGACGAGGCCGTGGTGCAGTACCGCGGGTGGCTCGACGTCATCGAGGACGGGGACGACGACCACATCACCGTGCGGGAGGGTGACCCGGTGCGGGCCCGCTACTGGGATCCGGGCTGGTGGCCGCTGGCGGTCGACGGCGGCGGCAACGCCCTGGTCGTCGACACGGTGCCGGAGCCGGGCGGCGTGCGCGGGCAGGTCGTCGTCGCCGGGCCGGACGAGGACGAGCGCCGCCGTGTCGCGACGGGGGTGGCCGACTACCTGCACCGGTTGCTCGCGGAGCCGGCACCCGTCTGCGAGGACACCGGCGACGACGCCCCGGACCACCGGTTCTGGGACGTCCGGCACCTGCGCTGACGCGGCCGGTCCGGATCGGCCGTCCACGGTGGTGGATGCCCCGCGGTCAGCGGTGGGGCCGGGGGACGAGCTCGACGTCCACCGGTTCCGGTCCGTTCGCCCGGGCGACCGCGTCGGTCACGAGGTCGTGCTGCGGTGACAGGTGGCAGACCGGGTCGGTGGCCGCGGCGTCGCCGGTGAGCTGGAACGCCTGGCAGCGACAGCCGCCGAGGTCCACCTCCCGCCGGTCGCAGGTGCGGCACGGATCCTGCATCCAGTCCTCGCCGCGGTAGGCGGTGAACAGCGGTGCGGACGACCAGATCTCGGCCAGGCCGGCATCGCGCACCGAGGCCCGCGGCAGGGGCAGGGTCTGCGCGGCCGGGCAGGGCAGCGCGTCGCCGTCCGGGGCGACGGTCAGCTGCCGCTGCGCCCATCCGCCCATGCACGGCTTGGGGTACGCCGAGTAGTAGTCGGGCAGGACGTGCACGACCTCCATCCGGCCCGCGAGCCGGGCGCGGGCCGCAGTGACGACCACCTCGGCCCGGTCGAGCTGGTCGCGCGTCGGCAGCAGCGCCGAGCGGTTGCGCCACGCCCAGCCGTAGTACTGGGTGTTGGCCAGCTCCACCCGGTCCGCGCCGAGCCGCTCGACCAGGTCGACGATCTCGGCGATCCGGTCGATGTTCTGCCGGTGCAGCACGACGTTCACGGTCAGCGGCCAGCCCAGCTCGCGCACCAGCCGGCAGGCCTCGAGCTTCCGGTCGAAGGAGCGGATCCCGGCGATGCGGTCGGAGGTGGCGGGCTCGTCGGCCTGCACGCTGACCTGCACGTGGTCCAGGCCCGCCTCGCGCAGCTCGATCGCGCGCGGCCGGGACAGGCCCATGGCGCTGGTGACCAGGTTCGTGTACATACCCAGCTCGGACGCGGTGCGGACCAGCTCGGGCAGGTCACGTCGCAGCAGCGGCTCGCCGCCGGACAGATGGCACTGCAGCACGCCCATCGCGGCGGCCTCGGTGAAGACGCGCTGCCACTCGGTGGTGGTCATCTCGTCGTCGTAGCGGGCGAGCTCGATGGGGTTCGAGCAGTACGCGCACGCCAGCGGGCAGCGGTAGGTCAGCTCGGCGAGCAGCCCGAACGGGCGCGGGGCGGCGGTCATCCGAGGGCCACCAGACTGCGCGCCGCGAGCCGGCCGAGGTAGTCGCGGACCTGGTCGCCCACGGTGAGCGCGTCGGTCTCGTCGAAGTCCTCGACCAGCGCGGCGACGAGGTCGTCGACGGTGCGCTGCCCGTCGCACAGCCGCAGCACGGCGTGCCCCGTCCGGTTCAGCACGACGACGGTCTCCGGCCCGAGCAGCACCCAGCCGCCGGTCGGGCGGTCGGGCCGCATCCGCACGTGCCGGCCCAGCCGGGGCCGGGACTCCCCGGTGACCACGGGGAGCCGGCCCGTGCCGTCGCCGCGCCGCTGCGGGGGGACCTTCGCGGCGCCGGTCGCGCTGTCACGCGTAGGCATGATCGATCGCATCCATGACCGCCCACAGGACGTCGCACTTGAACGACAGGGCGGCCTCCGCGGCGTCCTGCTCCTGCGGGGTGTGGCAGTGCGCCAGCACGACCTCGAGCGCGTGCTCGGAGTCGCGGGGCGCCTGGAACAGCCGGTTGCGGAAGTACTGCAGCCCGGCCGGGTCGATCCAGGTGTAGTACTTCTCGAACGCGGCCAGCCGCTCGGCCATCAGGTCGGGCGCGAACAGCTCGGTCAGCGACGAGGCGACCGCCTCGACCCACGGCTTCGTCCGGGCGAAGGTGATGTAGGCGTCGACGGCGAAGCGCACGCCGGGCTGCACGTGGCGGTGGTCGGTGATCTCCGACCGGGTCAGCCCGCAGGCCTCGCCCAGCTGCAGCCAGGCCTCGATGCCGCCGCTCTCGGGCCCGTCCTCGGCTGTCCCGTCGTGGTCGGTGATCCGCCTGATCCAGCGCCGCCGGACCGCGACGTCCGGGCAGTTCGACAGGATCGCGGCGTCCTTGACCGGGATCGCCTCCTGGTAGGCGAACCGGTTCGCCACCCAGCCGCGGATCTGGTCGGGGGTCAGGGTCCCGTCGTTCATGCGGACGTGGAACGGGTGGGCGCTGTGATAGCTCGCGGCGTGCGCCCGCAGCCGTTCGACGAGTGCGTCGGATGCGGTCACTCAGATCTCCAGTTCCAGACCGTCGTATCCCACGAGCGCGCCGGCCTTCTCCACCTCGGCGCGTTCGTCGGAGTCGTCCAGCAGCATCGGGTTGGTGTTGTTGATGTGCACGTACACCGTGCGGCCCACGCGCAGCCCGTCGAGCCGTTCCAGGCTCCCGCCGGGACCGCCGACGTGCAGGTGCCCCATGTCGTGCGCGGTCTTCGCGGCCAGCCCGAGCCGGACCATCTCGTCGTCGAACCACGTGGTGCCGTCGACGAGCAGCAGGTCGGCCCCGTCGATCTCGGCGAGCACCGCGGGGGTCAGCTCCTGCACGCCCGGGAGATGGACGGCGAACCGTCCGGTCGCGGGGTCGGTGAACCGGTACCCCACGACGCGACCGGTGCCGTCGGTGCCGGTGCCCGGTCCGGCCGGCGCGGGCGCGAACCGGTCGTGCTTGGCGGTGGGGGCGTCGAACGCCCGGTAGACGAGTCCGCCGAGGTCGTGCTCCGCTCCCGGGACCACCTCGGTCCAGGTCACCGGGCAGAAACGCTCCAGGGTGGTGAGCAGGCCCGTCCCGGTGCGCAGGGTCCGCTCCGTCGCGGCGGTGGCGTGCACGTGCACACCGCGGCCCTCGCGCAGCAGGACCAGGCCCAGGGTGTGGTCGATCTCGGCGTCGGTCAGCAGGACGCCGTGCAACGGCGTGGTCCGGTCGCCGGTCGGGTGCAGGGCGGGGGAGTCGGCGAGCTGGGTGCGGACGTCGGGGGAGGCGTTGACCAGCCACCAGCGCTCCCCGTCGGGGCTGACGGCGATCGAGGACTGGGTGCGCGGGGTCGTCGGCCGTGTGCCGTCGCGGACCGCGCGGCAGCCCGGACAACCGCAGTTCCACTGCGGGAACCCGCCACCCGCGGCGGCTCCCAGCACCCGGATCCTCATCGCACCCCTCCCGTGTCGACGGCCGGGGGCCCGCGGTTCGCGCGCCCCCGGCCGTCGGGTCGCCTCACGCCTCGGTACGGGCGATGTACATCGTCACCTCGGGCGCGCAGCCGATCTCCTCGAACTCCGGCGCCTCCCAGTCGGTGGTCGGCTCCATGGCGATCACCTCCCTTCACGTCATCGTGGGGTGCGGTTCCGGTTCGGGAGGGCAGGTGACCCCACCCCCGGGATCTCATTTCCCCGGGCCGCTGGGTGATCACTTTCACACCGACCGGGGAGGAGTGTCAACCCCGGCATTCCGCTCGCTCCGAACCGATCGCAATGATAGCGGCGAGAGAGACATCCAGCAGCTCAGAGGTACCCGCAAACGGCGTTCACCGTACGGCGGACGATCAATGCAAGAATGTCGTCGGGCCCGGCCGAAATGGCAGCGAAATGAATCTTGCACTGCAGTGACGACGCATTTCCGCACCGGAACGGAGGTGCGCCGGCGATCCGGCTCCGGACCCCGGCGGAGCCTCTGACGTGCGGTGCGCGGATCCCCGACGCCGGCCGGACGATGTCGGAGCGGGGCGCAGCCCGGCGACAGGCCGGTGAATTCCCCGGTGCGTGCTGTGGTCGCCCATCGCCGAAACAGGTGTTTCACCCAATGATGTGCGCCCGGCGGCGGGATGGTGCGCGTGCCCCGTCCGCGGCGTCCCGGCGCCCCGACCTCCCGTCCGTCGGTCGGTCACGCCGCCGGTGGCGCACGGCGTACCGTTCGTTCCGGCGCCGTCAGCGTGTCGTACGACGGATCCCGCCGCGTGGCCCTTGTTCGTCCGTGCCCGGCCCGGACGCCGTGCACCAGGCCGCCGCAGCGCCCATATGTGTCCGGAGTCACATCGGAGCGGAGTGGTCCGCGCTCCGGGGCCGCGCGACCAGGGCGTCCCGGAGGAACCCGACCTGCAGGAGCAGCAGGTTCTCGGCGACGACCTCCTGCGGCGTCATGTGGGTGACGCCGGACAGCGGCAGCACCTGGTGGGCACGCCCGGCCGCGAGCAGCGCCGAGGACAGCCGCAGGGTGTGCGCGGCGACGACGTTGTCGTCGGCGAGACCGTGCACGACCATCAGCGGGCGGTGCGGCCGGTCCGCGGTCGGCGGGGTCGCGGCGTCGTCGATGATCGACGAGCGGGTGTAGGGCTCGCCGCCCGGCATCCCGAGGTAGCGCTCGGTGTAGTGGGTGTCGTAGAGCGTCCAGTCGGTGACCGGCGCGCCGGCGATGCCCGCGTGGAAGACGTCGGGCCGGCGCAGCACCGCCAGCGCGGACAGGTAACCGCCGAACGACCAGCCGCGGATCCCGACCCGCCCCAGGTCCAGGTCGGGGTAGGCCCGGGCGGCCGCGTGCAGGGCCGCGATCTGGTCCTCCAGCACCGGTCCCGCCAGGTCGCCGTGGATCGCGCGGTCGAACTCCGGGCCGCGGCCGGGGGAGCCACGACCGTCGGTGACCAGCACGGCGAAACCCTGCTCGGCGAACCAGCGGCTGGTGAGGTGCGCGTTGCGGGCCTGCAGCACCCGCTGGGAGTGCGGGCCGCCGTAGGGGTCGAGCAGCACCGGCAGGCGGGTGCCGGGCACGTGGCCGGACGGCAGGAACACGGCGGTGCGCAGCTCCCGCTCACCGAAGGAGTGCAGCACCGGGGCCGGGTCGAACCCGGGGTCGACGGCGTGCCCGGCGACCGGATGCTCGGCCCCGGCGGCGGTGACGAGCACGGCGTGCGGCGCCGTCGCGAGGTCCTGGGACACGCGCACGGTGGTGCCCCCCGCTGCGGCGACGGCGTGCACCCCGGTCGTCGGCGTCACCGCGACCGGCTCGGACCCCGGGGTCACCGACCAGACGGCCACCGAGGTCGGCTCCGTCGAGGCGCGGAACAGGACGGTCTCGCCGTCGATGCCGACGACCCCGCGCACCTGCAGCTCCGGACCGGTCAGGTAGGTGTCGCCGACGACGAGCCGGCGCGCCCCGCCGGAGTCCTCGGCCCGCACCAGCGCCCCGGACGCGGTGCGCGCCGGGACGCCCGGCACGTTCTCCACCCACACCGGGTCGGTCTGGGAGTGCAGCGTGGTGGTCCGCCCGGTCGCGGGGTCGACAGCCAGGGTGCGGACCTCGCGCTGGTCGCGCGGCTGGACCGACAGCAGCGGGCCGTGTGCGTCCCAGCCCGCGGTGGCGAGGTACTCGTAGGTCTCGTCGTCCCAGGTCACAGGGGTGCGGCTGCCGTCGAGCGCGACGACGACCAGCCCCACCCGGGCGTTCGGGGTGCCGGCGGCGGGGTAGCGGACCGTGGTCGGGACGCGGTCGGGGTGCGCCGGGTCGGCGATGTGCCAGCGTACGACCGGCGACTCGTCGACCCGGGCGACGAGCAGCGCGCCGCCGTCGGGGGACCACCAGAACCCCCGGTGGCGGTCCATCTCCTCGGCCGCGGCGAAGTCGGGCAGGCCCCAGGAGACGTCGTCGCCGTCGGGGGTGAGCACGGCCGTCGTCGTGCCGGTCGTGAGGTCGTGCAGGTGCAGCGCGCCCTCGGCGACGAAGGCCACCCGGGCCCCGTTCGGGTCGATCCGCGGGTCCACCACGGCCTCGATCCCGCCGACGTCGAGCGGGCGGACGTCCGGCTCACCGGTCAGCGCGACGGTGAACGGCCGCCCGGACAGCGCGAACACGGCGCGGGTGACCGCGGCGTCGGTGGTGTACCCGACGACGCCGCCCGCCTGCTCCCGGACCCGCTCGCGCCGGGCCCGCTCCGCGGCGGGCAGGTCCTCCTCGCCCGGCAGCCCGGGCACCGACGCCGGGTCCACGAGCAGCCGCTCGGCGCCGGTCGCGGCGTCGACCGACCACAGGCAGGTGACCGGGTCGGTACCGGACCGGCTGCGCAGGAACATCGCCCGCGACCCGTCGGGGGCGACGGTGAACCCGCGGGGGACCCCGAGGGTGAAGCGGCGGGTGCGGGCGTGCAGGCGGGGGAACGAGTCGGCCACGCGGCCGACGCTATCTCCCCGGCGTCACCGCGTGCGGGACGGCCGCTTCCCGGACGCGCGTCCGCCCGCCTCCTCGCAGCCGCGGGCGGCGAGCCGGTCGGCACGCTCGTTCTCCGGGTGCCCGGCGTGCCCCTTCACCCAGAACCAGGTGACGTCGTGGCGGCGGACGGCGGTGTCGAGCTCGCGCCACAGGTCGTCGTTCTTCACCGGCTCCCCGGCGGCGGTCCGCCAGCCGCGGGCCTGCCAGCGCGGCAGCCACTGGGTGATGCCGTTGCGCACGTAGGTGCTGTCGGTGTGCAGGTGGACAACGCTGCGCCGGGTCAGTGCGTCCAGCGCGCGGATCGGGGCGGTCAGCTCCATCCGGTTGTTCGTCGTGCGCTCCGGCTCGCCGCCGTGCAGCTCGCGCTCGTGGCTGCCGTACCGCAGCACCGCGCCCCACCCGCCCGGTCCCGGGTTCGGGACACAGGCCCCGTCGGTGAAGATCTCGACGACGACGGACGGGTCGGCGGTGCTCACGGCCGGTGACGCTAGCGGTCGGCTCAGTAGAGCCGGTACGCCGCCCGGGCCGCGGTGAACCCGGCGCCGGTGCGGGCGTCGCGGCACTCGACGCCGGTCCGGGAGCTCACACAGGTGACGTCGCCCTCGGTGAGGTGTGTGCCGTAGTCGAGCACCGCCGCACCGGAGCCGACGGGCGCGCCGCCGCACTCGGTGCGGGCACCCGCCGGCCCGCCGGTGACCAGCGCCGCGTCCGGGCAGTCACCCGCCGACCAGGTGCGGGCGGTGACATCGCAGCGGACGGCGCCGTCCCCGACGCCGCCGGTGATCCGGCAGGAGATGTTGCCGGTCGGTGAGGTGAACGACGCCGGCGACCCGAATGCGGCCGGGTCGGCGGCGGTGGTGCCCGCGACCAGGTCCGCCGGCGCCGCCACCGGCGCGGTACCGGTGCCGGACCCCTGCGGCGCACCGGGGCCGCCGGTGCGCCCGGATCCCACGTAGGCGGCGACGACCACCGCCGCGGCCAGCACGAGCGTCGTGGCCACGGCGATCGCCGCGGCCCGGTGCGGGACGGCGCCGCGCAGCCCGCCGTCGGGGAGCCGGGCCGCGGACAGCCGGTCGCGCAGGGCGTCCCAGCGGCCGGCGGGGGTCCCGGACGCGGCGTGGCCGGGCGGGTACACGACCGGCACGGGCGCGGCGGAGCGCCCACCGCCCCGGACCGGTGCCGCCCGGGGCGCGGTGGGGAAGGGGGCGCGTCCGGGCGCTGGCACCGCGGTCCACGGCGCGTGCGGACCGGCGGCCGAACGGGCCGGGGACGGTGCGGCTCCGCCGGTCCGGTCGCTCCCGGCCCCGCCGGGACCGGTCCGCTGTGCGGGGACCCCGCCCACCGACCGCTCCTCGGCGGGCACGGCTGGCCAGGGCATCGGCGGGGTCCGCGGGCCCGGCCGGTTCCGGACGTCCACCGGCCCGGTCAGCTCGGTGGGCTCCGGTGCGGGCTCCGGCGGCGTCCCGGCGGGATCGGCGGTCCCGTCCCCGGCGCGCGGGGCGGGGACCGGGCCCGGCGCGGGTGCGGCGGTGCCGGGGGCCGGGTCGCCGTCGGTGGGTGCGGCGCCGGTCAGCAGCGTCGTCGGATGCCCGTTGCGGCGGCCCTCCGGGCGCGCGGGGGTGCGGTCGTCGGCGTGGGGAGCGCTCATCGGTGCGGGACGCTAAGCGGGCCGACCGCTCCCGAACAGCGGCCGTTCGGAGCAGTAACGGCGGCCGGTCGCCTCGTCACGGTGACCGTCCGTGCACGACGACCGTCCGTCGCGCCCCTCCCGGCGGTCCAGCCGGACGCCGCCCGTCCCGTACCGGTCACCGCACGACATCGTTGCGATGAGCAATGGTGAGCAACGCCAACGACGGCGGGGGAGGCGGCGATGACCGAGGCACTGCGCACGACGGCCACGCGGGGACCCGCGGCGGTGCCGGAGTCGCTGCCGCTGTCGGGACGGCACCGGCGACTCGTCGTCCTGGTGGGGATCGGGTCGTTCTTCGACCTGTACGAGGTGTTCCTCGGCGGCGTGCTCGGCATCGTGTTCGCGGCCGGGTCGACACCGCTGGTGATCGTCGGCTCCGGGTTCCTGCTGACCGCGGTGAGCAACGTGTTCTCCGACGCGTTCCACATCTACCAGGCCGAGATCCTCCCGACGACGATCCGCTCCACCGCGGGTCGGATCGCCTACTCGCTGTCCCGGGCGACGTCGGCGTTCCTCCCGTTCGTCGCCGTCCCGCCGCTGGCCACGGCCGGGCCGGTCGCGGTATTCGGCGGCGGCGGCGCTCGTCGTGCTGCTGTGCCTCGACGTCGGCCTGCTCGGCCCGCGCTCCACCGGACTCGCGCTGGAGGAGCTGGGCTGAGGGGGCATCCTGACCGCGTGAGCCAGGCCCTGTACGAGATCACCGTCAACGCGCTGCTCGACCGCGATCGCCCGCTCACCCGGGCCGACTGGGACGCCGCCGTCGCCCGGGTCGGCGGGCACCGCGTGCCGCAGCTGCTCGCCGAGCTCACCGACGCCGGGCTGGTCGGCGCGGACCTGCTGCCCGGGGCCGTCGCCGAGGCGTGGGCGTCCGCCGACCGGCCGCTGGACCGGCTCCCGGCGGCGCGCTGGCGAGAGCTGTTCGACGACGCCGGGCTGGCCCCGCCGGCCGTCACGGATGGGTCGTCGTCCCCGTGAGGACCTTGTCGACGGCGTTGCGCGGACCGTGCAGCGCCACCCCGACCAGGTCGAGCTCCTCGGCCCGGGCCGCGGCGACCACCGCACGGTTGTCGTGGTCGTTGCCGGTGGAGAACATCGCCGCGGTGAACACCGCCACCGGCAGCCCGCGGCCGACCGCCCGGGCCCGGCAGGCCGCGAGCGTCGTCGCGTCACCGGCGCGGACGAGTACCGGCAGGCCGAGGGTCGGCAGGTAGGCGGTGCCGTCGGCGTCGGCGTAGGGCTCGCCGATCAGCTCGGGGACGCCGGCCGCGATCCCGGCGGCGAGGAACGCGGTCACGTTCGCGACCTGCCAGCCGAGCAGGTCGTCACGCAGCACGACGGCGATCTTGGTGGCGGCGCGTGCGGGGGAAGGGGGGAGCGGGGCGGAGATGGTCACGTCGTCGATCCTCGACGGCCGTGCGCCCGCACTCTTGTACGTTCCTCACATGGACGGGGCCGGGCCGCAGGCGCCGGGCGAGGCCGTCACCGCCTGGCGGCCGCAGCGCGTGCCGGGCATCGCCGAGGTGCTGCACGCCCGCTTCGTCCGGCACCGGTACCCGCTGCACGCGCACTCCACGTGGACCGTCCTGATCGTCGACGACGGCGCCGTCCGCTACGACCTGGACCGGCGCCCGCACGGGACCGAGGAGGCCCCGGTGACGCTGCTGCCGCCCGGGGTCGCGCACGACGGACGCGCGGCGGGCGGCTCCGGCTTCCGCAAGCGGGTCCTCTACCTCGACCCCGCCGCGCTCGACCCGGGGGCGTCCGGGACGGGCGGGCTGGTCGGCCCCGCGGTCGACCGGCCGGGCGTGGCCGACCCGGTCCTGCGCCGCAGGCTCGACGAGCTGCACCGCGCGCTGGTCGTGCCGGGGGAGGAGCTGCACGCCGAGAGCAGGCTCGCGCTCGTCGCCGAACGTCTCGCCCGGCACCTGGACCCGGCCGCCGGACCCGGCCGGGCACCCGCGGACGACCTGGCCGGCCGGCTGCGGGACCTGCTCGACACCCGGCTGGTCGACGGGGTGACCCTCGCCGAGGCCGGGCGGTTGCTGCACGCCCACCCCGGCCACCTGGTCCGCACCTTCTCGCGGCGCTTCGGGCTGCCGCCGCACCGCTACCTCGACGCCCGCCGCGTCGAACGGGCGCGGTCGCTGCTGCTGGACGGGACCCCGCCGGCGGCGACGGCCGCGGCGGTGGGGTTCCACGACCAGGCGCACCTGCACCGCAGGTTCGTCCGGCTGGTCGGGGTCACGCCGGGCCGCTACGCCCGCAGCGGCCCGGCGGTGCGCTGAGGGTCACCAGCCCCGCGAGCGCCACTCCGGGATGCTCGGCCGCTCGGCTCCGAGCGTCGAGTCGTCACCGTGGCCCGGGTAGAACCAGGTGTCGTCGTCGAGCCGGTCGAACACCCGCTCCTCGAGGTCGCCGATGAGCTGCGCGTTGTCCTCGGCCGACCAGGTCTTCCCCGGCCCGCCCGGGAACAGGCTGTCCCCGGTGAACAGGTGCGGCCGGTCCTCCCCGCGGTAGAGCAGCGCCAGCGAGCCCGGCGTGTGCCCGCGCAGGTGGATGACCTCCAGCTCGATCTCGCCGAAGGTGATCGTGTCGCCGTGCTCGACGAACTCGTCCATCGGGGCCGGCAGCTCCGGGGCGTCCTGCGGGTGGGCGATCAGCCGCGGCTCGAACATGCCCGCGATCGCGCCGAGCGCCTGCCAGTGGTCGGCGTGGCGGTGGGTGGTGACCAGGTGGCGCAGGTCCGGGCGCTCGTCGGCGGCGCCGATGAGGTCGGCGATGCGGGTCGGCTCGGCCGCCGCGTCGATCAGCAGCGCCTCGTTGCTCTGCTTGCACACGAGCAGGTAGGCGTTGTTGTCCATCTCGCCGACCGAGACCTTGCTGATGCTCAGCCGCTCGAGGTCGCGGCGGATGGCCGCGCCGCCCGGGTCGGTGTGACCGGTGTAGTTCTCCAGGACGTCCACGAGCGGGAGGGTAGCGGCCCGCACCGACATCCCGCGGTGGGGAGAACCCGCCGGTCGCACCCACGGGGCCGCTGACGGATCGAACGGACGTGCGAGTACCGTGCGCTGCGGACCGACCGGCGCGTCCCGGTGTGCATCCACCGCGCCGGACCGCCTGCGGGGCCGGCTCGACGGGCTCGCTGTCGGTGGGTCGACCTAGCATCGGCGGCGGACGTGGGGACGAACCTCACCGGCCACAGGTGCCCGGTCGCGGAATGTCCCCCAGCCCTGCGGGCGCTACGACGGGGTATCACCCGGACGGCACCGCCACCCCAGGAGGCGCGAAACGTGAGCGACCACAGCACCGACCGCCGCGACGCCGGCACCGCCCTGTCCCCGGGCGCGTCGCCGGTCCCGGACGGGCCGAAGCTGGTGGTGCGTGGCGCGCGCGAACACAACCTGCAGGGCATCGACATCGACCTGCCCCGCGACAGCATGATCGTCTTCACCGGGCTGTCCGGGTCCGGCAAGTCCAGCCTGGCGTTCGACACGATCTTCGCCGAGGGTCAGCGGCGCTACGTCGAGTCCCTCTCGGCGTACGCGCGCCAGTTCCTCGGGCAGATGGACAAGCCCGACGTCGACTTCATCGAGGGACTGTCCCCGGCGGTCTCGATCGACCAGAAGTCGACCAACCGCAACCCGCGGTCGACGGTCGGCACGATCACCGAGATCCACGACTACCTGCGGCTGCTCTACGCCCGCGCCGGCATCCCGCACTGCCCGACCTGCGGCGAGCGGATCGAGAAGCAGACCCCGCAGCAGATCGTCGACCAGGTCCTGGGGATGGAGCAGGGCAGCCGTTTCCAGGTCCTCGCGCCGGTCGTGCGCACCCGCAAGGGCGAGTTCGTCGACCTGTTCGGGAACCTGCAGGCCCAGGGTTACTCCCGCGTCCTCGTCGACGGCACGGTCCACCCGCTCTCGGACCCCCCGAAGCTGAAGAAGCAGGAGAAGCACGACATCTCCGTCGTCGTCGACCGGCTCTCGGTGAAGGCGACCGCCAAGCAGCGCCTCACCGACTCGGTGGAGACCGCGCTGCGGCTGGCCGACGGCCTGGTCGTGCTGGACTTCGTGGACCTGCCCGACGACGACCCGCAGCGCGAGCGCCGCTTCTCCGAGAAGATGGCCTGCCCGAACGGGCACACCCTCGCGGTCGACGACCTCGAGCCCCGCACGTTCTCCTTCAACTCGCCCTACGGCGCCTGCCCGGCCTGCTCCGGCATCGGGGTCAAGAAGGAGGTCGACCCCGAGCTGGTCGTCCCCGACCCGGACCTGTCCCTCGGCGACGGCGCGATCGCGCCCTGGTCGTCCGGGCACAACGCGGAGTACTTCGGCCGGCTGCTGTCCGGCCTGGCCGCCGCGGTCGGGTTCCGGATGGACACCCCCTGGCGCAAGCTGCCCGCCGCCGCCCAGAAGGCGGTCCTGCACGGCAGCGACGACCAGGTCCACGTGCGCTACCGCAACCGCTACGGCCGCGAGCGCTCGTACTACGCGAACTTCGAGGGCGTCATGCCGTTCCTCGAGCGCCGCCTGGAGCAGACCGAGTCCGAGTCTCAGCGGGAGCGCTACGAGGGCTACATGCGCGACATCCCCTGCCCCGCCTGCAACGGCGCCCGGCTGCGCCCCGAGGTGCTGTCGGTGACCCTGCCGCACCGCGACCTGGGGGAGCGGTCGATCGCGCAGGTGTCGAACATGTCGGTCGCGGAGTGCTCGCAGTTCCTGAACGGCATGGTCCTCGACGACCGGCAGGCCATGATCGCCGGCGCGGTGCTCAAGGAGGTGCAGGCCCGGCTGGGCTTCCTGCTCGACGTCGGGCTGGACTACCTGTCGCTGGACCGCGCCGCGGGCACGCTGTCCGGCGGCGAGGCGCAGCGCATCCGGCTGGCCACCCAGATCGGCTCCGGCCTGGTCGGGGTCCTCTACGTGCTCGACGAGCCGTCGATCGGGCTGCACCAGCGCGACAACCGGCGGCTGATCGACACGCTGACCCGGCTCAAGGAGCTGGGCAACACCCTGATCGTCGTCGAGCACGACGAGGACACCATCCGCGCCTCGGACTGGGCGGTGGACATCGGCCCCGGCGCGGGTGAGCACGGCGGCCGCGTCGTGCACTCCGGCACCATCGCCGACCTGGAGTCGCACGACACCTCACTGACCGGTGCCTACCTGTCCGGGCGCAAGTCGATCCCGCTGCCCGAGCGCCGCGAGCTCGACCACGACCGCAGGCTGACCATCGTCGGCGCCCGCGAGCACAACCTGCGCGGCATCGACGTCGACGTGCCGCTCGGCGGCCTGGTGTCGATCACCGGGGTGTCCGGGTCCGGCAAGTCGACGCTGATCAACGACATCCTCGCCACGGTGCTGGCGAACCGGCTCAACGGAGCCCGCCAGGTGCCGGGCCGGCACACCCGGATCAACGGCATCGACGAGCTCGACAAGCTCGTCCGGGTCGACCAGTCGCCGATCGGGCGGACCCCGCGGTCCAACCCGGCGACCTACACCGGCGTGTGGGACAAGGTCCGCAAGCTCTTCGCCGCGACCACCGAGGCGAAGGTCCGCGGCTACGCCGAGGGCCGCTTCTCCTTCAACGTCAAGGGCGGCCGCTGCGAGGCGTGCACCGGCGACGGCACGATCAAGATCGAGATGAACTTCCTGCCGGACGTCTACGTTCCGTGCGAGGTCTGTAAGGGAGCCCGCTACAACCGGGAGACCCTCGAGGTCCACTACAAGGGCAAGACCGTCGCCGACGTCCTCGACATGCCGATCGAGGAGGCCGCCGAGTTCTTCGAGCCGATCACCTCCATCGCCCGCTACCTGCGGACCCTGGTCGACGTCGGCCTCGGCTACGTCCGGCTCGGGCAGCCCGCGCCGACGCTGTCCGGCGGTGAGGCCCAGCGCGTCAAGCTCGCCAGTGAGCTGCAGAAGCGCAGCAACGGCCGCACCGTCTACATCCTCGACGAGCCGACCACCGGTCTGCACTTCGAGGACATCCGCAAGCTCCTCGCCGTCATCCAGGGGCTGGCGGACAAGGGCAACACCGTGATCGTGATCGAGCACAACCTCGACGTCATCAAGACCTCGGACTGGGTCATCGACATGGGCCCGGAGGGCGGCTCGGGCGGCGGGACCGTGGTGGCCCAGGGGACGCCGGAGCAGATCGCGGCACACCCCGACAGCCACACCGGCCGGTTCCTGCGCGACCTGGTCACCCCGGACGACACGCCGGTCAAGCCGGTCCGGCGGCGGACCTCGTCGTCGAACGGCAACGGCACCGCGGGCGCGGGGCGGCCGGCGACCGCACGGCGCAGCCGGGCCAAGGCCGCCAGCGCGGGCTGAGCCCGGCCCCGGCCCGGGGTCCGCGCAGGTCCCGGCCCGGACCCCGCGTTCCCGGCGTACCGGCGGCCTGTTACCCTCGGGAATGCGACCACCCGGGATCGCGTTGATACGTGTGTTCCGGGCGTCAAGTGGAGCCCCGCTCCCACCCGCGCCGTGATCGTAACGGTGTCCGGGTCCATGGTCCGGCTTCGCGGCAGCATTCTGTCGCGGGCCGATCAACGGGTCTTCGCTTGTCGTCGCCGGCAGCAGGTAGTAGCGACACAGCGAGTCACACAGGAGACCCCATCAGCACAGAGCCCCGCATCAACGACCGCATCCGCGTGCCCGAGGTCCGCCTCGTGGGCCCGAACGGCGAGCAGGTCGGGATCGTGCGCATCGAGGACGCCCTCAAGCTGGCCCAGGACGCCGACCTCGACCTCGTCGAGGTCGCCGGCCAGGCCCGCCCGCCGGTCTGCAAGCTCATGGACTACGGAAAGTTCAAGTACGAGAGCGCGCAGAAGGCCCGGGAGTCCCGGCGCAACCAGCAGCTCACCGTGATCAAGGAGCAGAAGCTCCGGCCGAAGATCGACAAGCACGACTACGAGACGAAGCGCGGTCACGTCATCCGCTTCCTCGAAGGCGGCAACAAGGTCAAGGTCACGATCATGTTCCGTGGTCGCGAGCAGTCGCGTCCCGAGCTGGGCTACCGCCTGCTCCAGCGCCTGGCCGAGGACATCGGTGACATGGCCGTCGTCGAGGCCGCTCCGAAACAGGACGGCCGCAACATGACGATGGTGCTGGCACCGACCAAGAAGCCGGCGTCGCGCAAGACGACGGCGGCAGCCAGCTCCGACGCCCCGGCAGACGCCGAGGCGTGAGGTCCCGCTCCCGTGCCCGGCCGCAGCCGGGCACGGGAGGGACACGCAGTACCCGCACCGACCCCCGGAACCTCGGGGGCCGACATCGAACGGATACGTCATGCCGAAGAACAAGACGCACAAGGGGACCGCGAAGCGCGTCCGCATCACCGGTGGCGGCAAGCTCATGCGCCAGCAGGCCGGGCTGCGGCACCGTCTCGAGGTCAAGTCGCGCAAGGAGAAGCGCGACCTGTCGGGCACCGTCGAGCTCGCCAAGGCCGATGTGAAGCGCGTCAAGAAGCTGCTCGGTCACTGACCTTCCGCCCCTTTCACGAACCCCGGCACGCCGTACCCCCATCGCGGTAGTGCCGGAGAAGCCCCAGGAGATACCCCATGGCACGCGTGAAGCGCTCCGTGAACGCCCAGAAGAAGCGCCGCACCACGCTGGAGTCGGCCGCCGGCTACCGCGGGCAGCGCTCGCGGCTGTACCGCAAGGCCAAGGAGCAGATGCTCCACTCGATGAACTACGCCTACCGGGACCGTCGTGCGCGCAAGGGCGACTTCCGGCAGCTGTGGATCACTCGTATCAACGCCGCGGCCCGCGCCAACGACATGACCTACAACCGGTTCATCCAGGGCCTGAAGGCCGCCGGTGTCGAGGTCGACCGCAAGAACCTCGCCGAGATCGCCGTCAGCGACCCGGCCGCCTTCGCCGCGCTCGTCGCGGTGGCGAAGGAGAACCTGCCGGTCGGCACCGAGCAGGGTTCCGCGGCCTGAGGTGACCCGAGGCGACATCGAGTCGCGCGGCGCCGGCGAGCGCTCCGCGGACTCCACGCCCGGTACCGAACGCACTCCCCGCGTTGCAGCAGCACGCAAGCTGCTGCGGCGCGCGGGGCGCGATCGGGCCGGGCGTTTCCTCGTGGAGGGCGCCCAGGCCGTCCGCGAGGCCCTCGCCGCCGTGACGGTGCACGAGCTGTTCGTCACCACCGTCGCCGCCGAGCGCCACCCCGAGCTCGTCGAGGCCGCGGAGCGCTCCGGCGCCCGTGTGTCCCCGGTGACGGACAAGGCCGCCGCGGGTCTGTCCGAGACGGTCACCCCGCAGGGGATCGTCGCCGTCTGCGACCTGCTCGACGTCCCGGCCGCCACCGCGCTGGCCGGGGTCCCCGGATTCGTCACGGTCTGCGACGGCATCTCCGACCCCGGCAACGTCGGCACCGTGATCAGGGTCGCCGACGCGGCGGGCTGCGACGCGGTCCTCCTGGCGGGGGACACCGTCGACCCGCACAACGGCAAGGCCGTGCGGGCCTCCACCGGCAGCGTGTTCCACCTGCCGCTGGCCCGCGACCGGGACGCGCCCGCCGTCGTCGAGATGTGCCGCGCGGCCGGGCTGACCACGCTCGTCGCCGACGGGCACGGCGAGGTCGACCTGCACGATCCCGCCGTCACCCCGACCCTCGCCGGGCCCGTCGCCTGGATCCTCGGCAGCGAGGCGCACGGCCCGTCGGCCGAGGTGCACGCCGCCGCCGACCATCGGGTCCGCGTCCCGATCCACGGCCGCGCCGAGTCGCTGAACCTTGCCACCGCCGCGGCGATATGCCTGTACGCGACGGTCGGGGCCCGCGCGGGCGTCGCCCCGCGGCTGTCCCCGGCGCGCGACTGAAACCGCCTCGCGGCCGCCCTCTACGATCGTGGGCACCATGAGTGAGAACGACACGGCGAGCCCTCTCGACCCGGATGCACTGAAGGCCGCGGTGGAGGCCGCCCGCACGGCGTTCGACGAGGCGGGCGACCTCGACGCGCTGGCCGCGGCGAAGCCCGCGCACCTCGGCGACCGCGCCCCGATCCCGATGGCCCGCCGGTCGCTCGGGCAGCTGCCCGGCCCCGAGCGCGCCGACGCCGGCAAGCGGGTCAACGCCGCCCGCGCGGAGGCCCAGGCCGCGTTCGACGCGCGCCGCGAGGTCCTGCTCGTCGAGCGCGACGCCCGGGTGCTGGCCGAGGAGGCCGTCGACGTCACGCTGCCCTGGGACCGTCGCCCGCGCGGTGCGCGCCACCCCATCACACAGCTGTCCGAGCGGATCGCCGACATCTTCGTCGGGATGGGCTGGGAGGTCGCGGAGGGTCCCGAGGTCGAGGCGTCGTGGCTGAACTTCGACGCGCTCAACTTCGGCAAGGACCACCCCGCCCGCACCATGCAGGACACCTTCTACCTGGGTGACCCCGAGCGCGGGCAGGACTCGGGCACGGTGCTGCGCACGCACACCTCGCCGGTGCAGGTCCGGTCGCTGCTGGAGCGCGAGCTGCCGGTCTACGTGGCCTGCCCCGGCCGGACCTTCCGCACCGACGAGCTCGACGCCACCCACACCCCGGTGTTCCACCAGGTCGAGGGCCTCGCCGTCGACCGCGGGCTGACCATGGCCCACCTGAAGGGGACGCTCGACGCGTTCGCCCGCGCGGTGTTCGGCCCGGAGGCCGGCACCCGGATGCGGCCGTCGTACTTCCCGTTCACCGAGCCCTCGGCCGAGGTGGACCTGTGGTTCCCGCAGAAGAAGGGCGGCCCCGGCTGGGTCGAGTGGGGCGGTTGCGGCATGGTCAACCCCAACGTCCTGCGCGCCTGCGGCGTCGACACCGACGTCTACTCCGGTTTCGCGTTCGGCATGGGCATCGAGCGGACCCTGATGTTCCGCAACGGCATCCCGGACATGCGGGACATGGTCGAGGGCGACGTGCGCTTCTCGACCGCGTTCGGCGTCTGACCCGGCCCACCCCGCTTCCACACGAGGAGTTCTGAGCAGTGCGAGTGTCCGCGTCCTGGCTCGCCCGGCACATCGACCCGGCGGCGCTGCCCGCCGGTCCCGAGGCGATCGGCGACGCCTTCGTCCGCGTCGGGCTGGAGGTCGAGGAGATCCACCCGGCCCCCGCGGTCACCGGGCCGGTCACGGTCGCCCGGGTGGAGGAGATCGAGGAGCTCACCGGGTTCAAGAAGCCGATCCGGTACTGCCGGGTGGGCTTCGAGGGGCAGCGCCACCGCTACGTGGTGTGCGGCGCCCGCAACTTCGCGGTCGGCGACCTCGTCGTCGTCACCGAGCCGGGTGCGGTGCTGCCCGGTGACTTCGCGATCGCCCAGCGCACGACGTACGGCAAGGTCTCCGACGGCATGATCGCCTCGGCGAAGGAGCTCGGCCTCGGCGCCGAGAGCGGCGGCATCCTCGTACTGCCGCCCGGCACCGCCGAGCCCGGCGACGACGCCCTCGACGTCCTCGGCCTGTCCGAGCCCGTCGTCGAGCTGGCCGTCACCCCGGACCGGGGCTACTGCTTCGCCGTCCGCGGTCTCGCCCGCGAGCTCGCGACCTCGCTCGACGCCGACTACACCGACCCGGTCACCCGGGTCACCGTCCCGGACACCACCGGCGACGCGTGGCCGGTGCGGCTCGCCGACACCGACGCCTGCCCGCGGTTCGTCGCCCGCCGGGTGGACGGCGTCGACCCGGCCGCGCCCAGCCCCTGGTGGATGCAGCGCGCGCTGCTCTCGGCCGGGATGCGGCCGATCTCGCTGATCGTCGACGTCACCAACTTCGTGATGCTCGACCTCGGCCAGCCGCTGCACGCCTACGACGCGACCCGCCTGACCGGCACCATCGAGGTCCGCCGCGCGACAACGGGGGAGAAGCTGCAGACCCTCGACGGCCACACCCGTGCGCTGGACACCGACGACCTGCTCATCACCGACGACTCCGGCCCGATCGGGCTCGCCGGTGTCATGGGCGGCGCGTCCACCGAGATCCCCGCGCCGGAGGACCTCGCCGACGGCGCCCGCGTCGACGTGCTGCTGGAGGCCGCGCACTTCTCCCCACCGGTGATCGCGCGCGCCGCGCGCCGGCACAAGCTGCCCAGCGAGGCGTCCAAGCGGTTCGAGCGGGTGGTGGACCCCGCGCTGCCGCCGGTCGCGGCCGAGCGCGCCGCGCAGCTGCTCGTCGAGCTCGGCGGCGGGACCCTCGCCGACGGCCGCACCGACGCCGGCGGGGTCCCCGCCGTCGCGAGCGTGCGGATGCCGCTGTCGATGCCCGACCGTGTCGCCGGCGTCGACTACCCGCGCGGGGCCACCGTGCGCCGCCTGACCCAGGTCGGCTGCGCCGTCGCGCTGGACACCGGTGCCGGTGGCGAGGGCGTCGTCGTCGCGACCCCGCCGACCTGGCGCCCGGATCTCACCATGGCCGCCGACCTGGTGGAGGAGGTGCTGCGCCTGGAGGGCTACGACGCCATCCCCTCCGTGCTGCCCACCGCCCCGGCCGGCCGTGGCCTGACCGCCGCCCAGCGGCGCCGCCGCGCGGTGTCGCGCGCCCTGGCCGAGGCCGGGCACGTCGAGGTGCTGCCGTTCCCGTTCGTCTCCGACGCCGTGTGGGACGACCTGGGCCTGCCCGCCGACGACGAGCGCCGCCGCACCGTGGCCGTCACCAACCCGCTCGACGCCGAGCGGTCCCGGCTCACGACGACCCTGCTCCCCGGCCTGCTGGACATGCTGGTGCGCAACCGTTCCCGCGGCGCCGAGGACCTCGCGCTGTACGCGATCGCGCAGGTCGTGCAGCCGGGGGAGACCACCCCCGCGATGCCCGACCCGGCCGTCACGGGCCGTCCGTCCGACGCCGAGTACGCCGCCCTGCGCGCCGCGCTGCCCGACCAGCCCGTGCACGTCGGGGTCGTCCTCGCCGGGAACCGCGAGCCGCGCGGCTGGTGGGGCCGGGGCCGTCCCGCCGCCTGGTCCGACGCCGTCGAGGCGGCCCGGCTGACCGGTGCCGCCGCCGGGGTGGAGCTGCGGCCGCGTCGCGCCGAGCGGGCGCCGTGGCACCCGGGCCGGTGCGCGGAGCTCGTCGTCGCGGGCACCGACACCGTCGTCGGGTACGCCGGGGAGCTGCACCCCAAGGTCGTCGAGGCGCTGGGGCTGCCGGCCCGCACCGCCGCGGCCGAGATCGACCTCGACGCGGTCCCGCTGCGGGAGAACCTGCCCGTGCCGCGGGTGTCGGCGTTCCCGCCGGTCGCCGTGGACGTCGCGCTGGTCGCCGACGAGACGGTCCCGGCCGCGGACCTCTCCGATGCGCTCACCGCGGGCGCGGGCGAGCTGCTGGAGTCGGTGCGGCTGTTCGACGTCTACACCGGCGACCAGGTCGGACAGGGCCGCCGCTCGCTGGCGTTCTCGCTGCGCCTGCGCGCCGCGGACCGCACGCTGACCAGCGAGGAGGCGAACGCCGCGCGGGACGCGGCGGTCGCCGAGGCCACCGCCCGGCACGGAGCCGCGCTGCGCTGACCCCGGTCCGCGGCGGGCCCGCGCCGGGCCACGGCCGGCTCAGCGCGGGGCCGCCGCGACGGCGGCGACCGCGGCGGTCCGCCACCGGTCGCGGGACGGTGTCCGCCCCGCGACCGCCACCGTCACCAGGTACCGGGCGGTGGACAGCTGCAGGGTCGGCCCGGCGACGGTGTCGAGCACCGTCGCGGAGGTCCCCGCCGGGAGCCCGGTCACCGCGCTGCCGTGCCGGGCGCCGGCGACGTAGCCGGCCGGCGTGCCCCGGTTCGTCGTGTACACGTTGACCGACACCGTCACGCCGTCGGCGAGCGCGAAGCAGGCCCGGGTGCGGGTCCCGTCGGTGCGGGTGACGACGGCGTTCGTCGCCGGCGCGACCGGCGGCCCGCCCAGCAGGCCGGTCAGCGCCGCCCGGTCGAGCAGGCACTCGTCGGCCACCACGTCCGAGGTCAGCGGGGCCGGAGCGGCCGGAGAGGCGGGCCGGGCCGTGGCGCGCGCCGTACCCGGGGAGGGCCGGACCCGGCCGTCCGGGACACGGGACGCCCCGTCCCCGACCGGCACCGGTGGCACCGTGCGCGCCACACCGGCCCCGCCGTCGGGCGGACCGGACGGGACCCCGGACGGGGGCGGCACCGGGACGGGCGGGACCGTCGCCGTCGGACGGCCGTCGGTGGTCGGGGCGGCGAGCGGCCCGCTCGACAGCGGCCCCGGCACCGTGAACGACGTCGGCGGCCGTCGCGTGGGCTCCACCGGCGCCGCCCCGGACGGCGGCAGCGCGGGCCCCTGACCCGTCGGCCACGGCGTCCCGGACACGGTCGACGCGCACCCGCCGAGCAGCCCCGCGAGCACCGCCGCGACGGCCGCCGTGCGCGCCACCGACCGTCCCCGTGCGGGCGCTCCCGCGCCCGGTCCCACCCCGCGTGTCACCCGTCGCCGCACCCGCGGGAAACTAGGCGTCGCACGCGGCCGCCGGGCCGGTTCCGCACCGTCCGATCGCGATCGTGAATCCCGATTGCATGGCTTTCCGTGGGCGTGCATACTCATCCACGTGGTACGCATCGCAGTGGCGGGAGCCAGTGGCTACGCCGGGGGAGAGCTCCTCCGGCTGCTGCTCGCACATCCCGAGGTGGAGATCGGCGCCCTCACGGCCGGCGGGAACGCGGGGACGCGTCTGGGCGAGCACCAGCCGCACCTGACCCCGCTCGCGGACCGCGTCCTGGGCGAGAGCACCGCGGTGAACCTCGCCGGACACGACGCGGTGTTCCTCGCACTCCCGCACGGCAGGTCCGCCGAGCTGGCGGCCCAGCTGGGGCCGGACACGCTCGTCGTGGACTGCGGTGCGGACCACCGCCTCACCGATCCGGCCGCCTGGGACCGCTGGTACGGCGGCGAGCACGCCGGGCACTGGCCCTACGGGCTGCCCGAGCTGCCCGGTGCCCGGGCCGCGCTGACCGGCACCCGTCGCGTCGCGGTGCCGGGCTGCTACCCGACCGGCACCAGCCTCGCGCTGGTCCCGGCCCTGGTGGCCGGCCTGGTCGCCCCCGAGGTCGTGATCACCGCGGTCACCGGCACCTCCGGCGCGGGCAAGTCGCCCAAGCCGCACCTGCTGGGCGCGGAGGTCATGGGGTCGCTGTCGGCCTACGGCGTCGGCGGCGTGCACCGGCACACCCCGGAGATCGCGCAGAACCTGTCCACCGCGCTCGGCTCTCCCGTGTCGGTGAGCTTCACCCCGGTGCTCGCGCCGCTGCCGCGCGGCATCCTCGCCTCCTGCTCCGCCCCGCTCGCCGACCCGGCGACCGACGCCGAGGCGGTCCGGGCGGTCTACGAGAAGGCCTACGCCGACGAGCCGTTCGTGCGGCTGCTGCCCGAGGGCCAGTGGCCCACCACGGCGCAGACCCTCGGCTCCAACATGGTCGCGCTGCAGGTCACCGTCGACGTCGACGCGGCCCGGCTGGTCGTCGTCTCCGCGATCGACAACCTCACCAAGGGCACCGCGGGCGGCGCCGTCCAGTGCATGAACCTGGCCCTCGGTCTGCCCGAGACCACCGGCCTGCCGACGACGGGAGTGGCGCCGTGAGCGTGACCGCAGCCCAGGGCTTCCGGGCCGCCGGGATCGCCGCCGGGATCAAGAAGTCCGGGAGGGCCGACCTGGCGCTCGTCGTCAACGACGGCCCGCGCGCCGAGGCCGCCGGGGTCTTCACCCGCAACAAGGTCAAGGCCGCGCCCGTCCTCTGGTCCCAGCAGGTGCTGACCACCGGCTCGCTGCGCGCGGTCGTCCTCAACTCCGGCGGGGCGAACGCCTGCACCGGCGCCGAGGGCTTCCAGGTCGCGCACGCCACCGCGGAGCAGGTCGCCGAGGTGGTCGGCTGCGGCGCGATCGACGTCGCCGTGTGCTCCACCGGCCTGATCGGTGAGCAGCTCCCGCGGGAGACCGTGCTGGCCGGGGTCCGGTCGGCCGCCGCGGAGCTGGCGTCCGGGCCCGAGGCCGGGTCCGCCGTCGCCGCCGCGATCATGACGACCGACACCGTCCCGAAGGAGTCCGCGGTGACCGACCCGGCGGGCTGGACTGTCGGGGGCACCACCAAGGGCGCCGGGATGATCTCCCCGTCGATGGCGACCATGCTCAGCGTGGTCACCACCGACGCCGTCCTCGACCGGGCGACGCTCGACGCCGCGCTGCGCGAGGCGGTCCGCTACAGCTTCGACCGGCTCGACGTCGACGGCTCGATGTCCACCAACGACACCGTGCTGGTGCTGGCCTCCGGCGCGTCCGGCGTCGAGGCCGACCCGGCGGTCTTCACCGCCGCGCTCACCCGGGTGTGCCGCGACCTCGCCGAGCAGATGCAGGCCGACGCCGAGGGCGTCACCAAGCGGATCACCGTGCGGGTCACCGGCGCCGCCTCCGAGGACGACGCGGTCACCGTCGCCCGCACGATCGCCCGCGACTCCCTGGTCAAGACCGCGATGTTCGGGTCCGACCCGAACTGGGGCCGGGTCGCCGCCTCCGCCGGGTACGCCGACGCCGAGATCGACCCCGAGCGCCTCGACGTCACGATCAACGGTGTGCTGCTGTGCAAGGGCGCCGTCGTCGCCGGGGACCGGGCCGACTGCGACCTGTCCGGGAAGGACGTGCTGATCGAGGTCGAGCTGGGCCTGTCCGGTGGGGCCGACGGTCACACCGCCGAGATCCGGACCACCGACCTGTCGCACGCCTACGTGGAGGAGAACAGTGCCTACTCCTCCTGAGCCGGTCGCCCCGGACGCGCTGCCGCAGCCGCAGATCGCACCGTCCCCGGAGACCCCGGCCCGGCTGAAGCGGGCGGGGGAGAAGGCCGGTGTGCTCGCCGAGGCGCTGCCCTGGCTGCAGCGCTTCCACGGCCGGATCGTCGTCGTCAAGTACGGCGGCAACGCCATGATCGACGACGAGTTGAAGCAGGCCTTCGCCCGGGACATGGTGTTCCTGCGGCTCGCGGGCATCCACCCGGTCGTCGTGCACGGCGGCGGGCCGCAGATCTCGGCGATGCTGAAGCGGCTCGGCATGCCCGGCGAGTTCCGCGGCGGCCTGCGCGTCACCACCCCGGAGACGATGGAGATCGTCCGGATGGTGCTGTTCGGCCAGGTCGGGCGCGAGCTCGTCGGGTTGATCAACGCACACGGGCCGCTCGCCGTCGGCCTGTCCGGTGAGGACGCGGGCCTGTTCACGGCCGAGAAGCGCACCGCGCTGGTCGGGGGCGAGCCCGTCGACATCGGCCTGGTCGGTGACGTCACGAAGGTCAACCCGGACGCGGTGCTGGACATCATCGCGGCGGGTCGCATCCCGGTCGTCGCCGGGATCGCGCCGGACGCCGACGGCCAGGTCCACAACATCAACGCCGACAGCGCCGCCGCGGCGCTCGCCGGCGCGCTGGACGCCGCGAAGCTCGTGGTGCTCACCGACGTCGAGGGGCTCTACGCGAACTACCCCGACCCGGAGTCGATCATCACCTCGCTGACCGCGGACCAGCTCGAGCCGATGCTGCCCCGCCTGGAGAGCGGCATGGCCCCGAAGATGGAGGCCTGCCTGCGCGCCGTGCGGTCGGGCGTCGGACAGGCCCACGTGATCGACGGGCGGGTGCCGCACTCGGTCCTGCTCGAGGTGTTCACGCACGAAGGCGTCGGCACCATGGTGCTGCCGGACGCCACAGCCGGGGGAACGACATGACCACGCACGCGCAGCGGTGGCAGGCCGCACTGATGAACAACTACGGCACCCCGCCGCTGACCCTGGTCCGCGGCGAGGGCGCCCGCGTCTGGGACGCCGAGGGTCGCGCGTACCTGGACCTCTACTCCGGAATCGCGGTCAACGCACTCGGACACGCGCACCCGGCCGTCGTCGAGGCGGTGTCCGAGCAGGTCCGCACCCTGGGCCACACCTCGAACTTCTTCATCACCGAGCCCGCGCTGCAGCTCGCCGAGCGGCTGCAGGCACTGCTCGGCCGCGACGACGCCCGGACCCTGCTCTGCAACTCCGGCACCGAGGCCAACGAGGCCGCCTTCAAGATCGCCCGCCGGACCGGCCGGCCGGAGATCATCGCCTGCGAGGGCGCGTTCCACGGCCGCACGATGGGTGCGCTCGCGCTGACCGGGCAGCCCGCCAAACGGGCGCCGTTCGAGCCGATGCCCGCCGGGGTGACCCACATCCCGTTCGGTGACGCCGCCGCACTCGACGCCGCCGTCACCGAACGGACCGCCGCGGTGTTCCTGGAGCCGATCCTCGGCGAGGCCGGAGTGATCGTGCCGCCCGAGGGGTATCTGGCACAGGCCCGTCGGATCACCGCCGAGCGCGGCGCACTGCTGGTCCTCGACGAGGTGCAGACCGGCATCGGCCGTACCGGGTACTGGTTCGCCCACCAGGCGCACGGCATCGTCCCCGACGTGATCACACTGGCCAAGGGCCTCGGCGGCGGTCTCCCGATCGGGGCCTGCGTCGGGTTCGGCGACGCCGCAGCCCTGCTCGAGCCCGGCCAGCACGGCACCACCTTCGGCGGCAACCCGGTGTCGTGCGCCGCGGCGCTCGCCGTCCTCGACACGGTCGCCGCCGAGGGGCTGCTCGCCCACGTCGACCGGCTCGGCAAGGAGATCCGCAGCCGGATCGAGGGTCTCGGCCACCCCCTGGTCGGCGACGTCTCCGGCGCCGGTATGCACATCGGCGTCGGCCTCACCGCGCCGGTCGCCGGCCAGGCCGCCGCGGCCGCGCGCGACGCCGGGATCCTGGTGAACAACGCCACCCCGGACCGGCTGCGGCTGGCCCCGGCCCTGACCCTGACCGACGACGAGGCCGAGGAGTTCCTGACGGCGCTGCCCGCCGTCCTCGACGCGGCCGCCGCCCAGCACGAGGGGCAGGGGAACTGATGGTCCGTCACCTGCTCCGCGACGACGACCTGACCCCGGCCGAGCAGGCCGAGGTCCTCGACCTCGCCGACCGGCTCAAGGCCGACCCGTTCGCCGAGCGCCCGCTCGCCGGGCCGCGCGCCGTGGGGGTCGTGTTCGACAAGTCCTCCACCCGCACCCGGGTGTCGTTCGAGGCCGGGATCACCCAGCTCGGCGGCACCGCGATCATCCTCGACGGCACCACCAGCCAGCTGGGGCGCGGCGAGACGATCTCCGACACCTCCCGGGTGCTGTCGCGCTACGTCGACGCGATCGTGTGGCGCACCAGCGGCCAGGAGCGGATCCGGGAGATGGCCGGCGCGGCGACCGTGCCGGTCGTCAACGCGCTCACCGACCTGTTCCACCCGTGCCAGATCCTGGCGGACCTGCAGACCGTGCGGGAGCGGTTCGGCCGCCTCGCCGGGCTCACCCTGACCTACCTCGGCGACGGCGCGAACAACATCGCCCACTCGCTGCTGCTCGGCGGGGCCACCGCCGGGCTGCACGTCCGGATCGCCGCACCCGCCGGGTTCACCCCCGACGACGACGTGCTGCGCGATGCCAAGACCCGGGCCGAGCAGACCGGGGGATCGGTCACTCTCGTCGCGGACCCGGTCGCCGCCGTCGACGGCGCCCAGGTCGTCGTCACCGACACCTGGACCTCGATGGGCCAGGAGGACGACGGGCTGGACCGGGTCGCGCCGTTCCGGCCCTACCAGGTGAACGCCGCCCTGCTGGAGCGCGCCGCACCGGACGCCATCGTGCTGCACTGCCTGCCCGCCCACCGGGGCGACGAGATCACCGACGAGGTCCTCGACGGCCCCGCCAGCGCCGCCTGGGACGAGGCCGAGAACCGGTTGCACGCGCAGAAGGCGCTGCTCACCTGGCTCCTGCGGCATGGGTGAGGCGGACCGCGACCGCAGGAACCCGGTGAGCCGGGCCAGCCGGCAGGCGGCCGTCATCGACGTGGTCTGGAACTACGAGCTGAGCAGCCAGGTGGAGATCATCGGGTTGCTCCACGAGCGGCACGGCATCGAGACGACCCAGGCCACGCTCTCGCGCGACCTGGACGAACTGGGCGCGGTGAAGCTCCGCGGCGCGGACGGCGGGCAGCCGGTCTACCGCATCCCCGAGGACGGCAGCCCCGTGCGCGGGGTCGAGGGCGGCACCGGGCGGGTCGCCCGGTTGCTGGGGGAGCTGCTCGTGTCCGCCGACGCGAGTGGGAACCTGGCGGTCCTGCGGACCCCGCCGGGTGCGGCGCACTACCTCGCGAGCGCACTCGACCGGGCCGCACTGCACGACGTCGTCGGCACCATCGCCGGCGACGACACCGTCATCGTCGTCGCCCGCGAACCCCTCACCGGGGCGGAGCTGGCCGAACGGCTGCAGGACCTGCCCCGGAGGGCCCACGCGGCCGCCGGGACGCACGACGAACGAGAAGGAGACCCGACATGACCGACGCGGACCCCCGACAGGGCGCGGTCGCCGGTGGCGGAGCGCTGTGGGGTGGCCGGTTCGCGTCCGGTCCGGCCGACGCGCTCGCGGCGCTGTCGAAGTCCACCCACTTCGACTGGGCACTGGCCCCCTACGACATCCGCGGCTCGAAGGCGCACGCCCGGGTCCTGCACCGCGCCGGTCTGCTGACCGACGAGGAGCTGTCGGGGATGCACAAGGCGCTCGACGAGCTCGCCGCCGACGTCGCCTCCGGGGCGTTCGGCCCCGACCCGGGCGACGAGGACGTGCACACCGCGCTGGAGCGCGGCCTCATCGAGCGGGCCGGTGCCGACCTGGGCGGCAAGCTGCGGGCCGGTCGCTCGCGCAACGACCAGGTCGCCACCCAGTTCCGGATGTGGCTGCGCGACGCCACGCGACGGGTCGGCTCCGGCGTGCTCGACGTCGTCGACGCCCTCGTCGCCCAGGCGCAGGCCCACCCCGGCGCGCCGATGCCCGGCCGCACCCACCTGCAGCACGCCCAGCCGGTGCTGCTCGGCCACCAGCTGGCCGCGCACGCCCAGGCCCTGCTGCGCGACGTCGACCGGCTCGCCGACTGGGACCGGCGCAGCGCCTGGTCACCCTACGGCTCCGGCGCGCTCGCCGGGTCCTCGCTCGGGCTCGACCCGGAGGCCGTCGCCGCCGAGCTCGGCTTCACCGGGTCCTCGGCCAACTCGATCGACGGGACCGCCTCGCGGGACTTCGCCGCCGAGGCCGCGTTCGTCCTCGCGATGATCGGCGTCGACCTGTCGCGGCTGTCGGAGGAGATCATCCTCTGGGCGACGGCCGAGTTCGGCTACGTCACCCTCGACGACGCGTTCTCCACCGGCAGCTCGATCATGCCGCAGAAGAAGAACCCCGACGTCGCCGAGCTGGCCCGCGGCAAGTCCGGCCGGCTCGTCGGCAACCTCGCCGGGCTCATGACCACCCTCAAGGGGCTCCCGCTGGCCTACAACCGGGACCTCCAGGAGGACAAGGAGCCACTGTTCGACTCGGTCGCGCAGCTGGAGCTCCTGCTCCCCGCGGTCGCCGGGATGGTGGCCACCCTGACCTTCCACACCGGGCGGCTCGCCGAGCTGGCCCCGGCCGGGTTCACCCTCGCCACCGACGTCGCCGAGTGGCTCGTCCGGCAGGGCGTCCCGTTCCGCGTGGCGCACGAGGCCGCGGGCGGCTGCGTCCGCGCAGCCGAGGCCCGCGGCGTCGGGCTGGAGGACCTGACCGACGCCGAGCTGGCCGCCGTGCACCCGGCACTCGACCCGAGTGTCCGCGACGTACTGAGCGTGGAAGGCTCCATCGCGTCGCGGAACGCGCGCGGTGGGACGGCCGGCGACCGGGTCGCCGAGCAGCTCACCGACCTGCGTACCGCGGTCGCAGCAGCGCGAGAGTTCACCGGAGGAACCGCATGACCGACCCTGCCGCAGCCTACGAGGAGCTCAAGGCCGCCGGCCTGAAGCTCGACCTGACGCGGGGCAAGCCGTCCGCGCAGCAGCTGGACCTGTCCCACGAGCTGCTCGGTCTGCCGGGCGCGGGACAGTTCCGCGCGGCCGACGGCACCGACACCCGCAACTACGGCGGCGGCCAGGGTCTGCCCGAGCTGCGGGAGATCTTCGCGCCGTCGCTGCAGGTCCCGGTCGGGCAGCTGGTGGCGTCGAACAACTCCAGCCTGGAGCTGATGCACGACACGCTCGTGCACGCGCTGCTGACCGCGCTGCCCGGCGCCCCGACCCGCTGGGTCGACGCCGGCCGCGTCGCGTTCATCGCCCCGGTCCCCGGCTACGACCGCCACTACGGCGTGTGCGAGCGGCTCGGGATCGACCTGGTCACCGTCCCGATGACCGCGGACGGCCCCGACATGGACGAGGTCGAGCGGCTCGTCGCCGAGGACCCGTCGATCAAGGGCATCTGGTGCGTGCCGAAGTACTCGAACCCCGACGGGGTCGTCTACTCCGACGAGGTCGTGCGCAGGCTGGCCACCATGCCGACCGCCGCGCCGGACTTCCGGATCATGTGGGACAACGCCTACGCGGTGCACCACCTGACCACCGAGGAGGTCGAGATCGCCGACGTCCTCACCCTGGCCGCCGAGGCCGGCAACGCGGACCGCCCGTTCGTCTTCGGGTCCACCTCCAAGATCACCCTCGCCGGTGCGGGCGTCGCGTTCTTCGGTGCCTCGCCGGCGAACGTCGACTGGTGGCTGAAGCTGGCGTCGAAGAAGACGATCGGCCCGGACAAGGTCAACCACCTGCGGCACGCCCTGTTCCTCAAGGACGCCGCCGGGCTGCGGGCGCACATGGCCGCCCACCGCGAGCTGATCGCGCCGAAGTTCGCCGCGGTCGACCGGCTGCTGACCGAGGCGTTCTCCGACGTCGAGGGCGTGTCCTGGACCAAGCCCCGGGGCGGCTACTTCGTGAGCCTGACCGTCCCGGACGGCCTCGCCTCGGAGGTCGTGCGACTGGCGAAGGAGGCGGGCGTCGTCCTGACCCCGGCCGGTGCGACGCACCCCTACGGCAAGGACCCGCAGGACGCGACCATCCGTCTCGCCCCGACCCTGCCCCCGCTCGACGAGGTCGAGAAGGCCATGGCCGGTGTCGTGACCTGCGTGCAGCTGGCGCTCGCGCGCCGCTGACGGTGGACGACCACACGGCGGGGCCCGGCCGGGACGACCGGCCGGGCCCCGCCGGTCTGCTGGACCGGTCCGCCCTGGCCGTCGACGTCCTGCCCGCCGCACGACGCCTGCTCGGCTGCGTCCTCGAGGCCGACACCCCCGACGGCACGGTCGCGGTGCGCCTGGTCGAGGTGGAGGCCTACCGGGGCCGCGACGACCCCGCGTCGCACTGCTACCGCGGCCGGACCCCGCGCAACGCGGTGATGTTCGGCCCACCCGGGCACCTGTACGTCTACTTCGTCTACGGCATGCACTTCTGCGCGAACGTCTCGTGCCTGTCCGACGGCGAGCCGGGCGCGGTCCTGCTGCGGGCCGGTGAGCTGCTCACCGACCCGGGGGTCGCCCGGGAGCGCCGGCCCACCGCCCGCCGGGACGCCGACCTGGCCCGCGGTCCCGCGCGGCTCGCCGCACTGCTCGGGATGCGCCGCGAGGACGACGGGACCGACGTCACCGACCCGGCGTCACGGGTGCGGCTGCGCGCGGGCGACCCGGTCGCACCGGAGCTGGTCCGGACCGGACCTCGGGTGGGCGTCGCCGCGGCGGCCGAGCTGCCCTGGCGGTTCTGGGTCGACGGCTCACCGGCAGTGAGCCAGTACCGGGCCGGGACGCGCCGTCGTCGCAGCGCCTGAGGCACCCGCGTGCACGGGCCGCGGCGGCCCGACCAAGATGGGCACCGTGGGTACCGACATCCTCGACGACCTGGAGTGGCGCGGCTTGATCGCGCAGAGCACCGACCGCGACGCGCTCGCGAAGGAGCTCGCCGCCGACGACCCGGTGTCGATCTATGCGGGCTTCGACCCGACCGCGTCGAGCCTGCACGCCGGGCACCTGATCCCGATGCTGACCCTGCGTCGCTTCCAGGAGGCCGGACACCGTCCGGTCATCCTCGCGGGCGGGGCGACCGGGATGATCGGGGATCCGCGCGACGTGGGGGAGCGGTCGCTCAACGACGCCTCGACCGTCGCCGACTGGACCCGGATCATCCGGGGCCAGCTGGAGCGCTTCGTGTCCTTCGACGACGGGCCGACCGGCGCCGTCGCCGTCAACAACCTCGACTGGACCGGGCAGCAGACGGTCCTGGAGTTCCTGCGCGATCTCGGCAAGCACTTCCCCGTCAGCACGATGATCTCGCGGGACACGGTGAAGCGCCGCCTCGCCGGCGACGGGATGTCCTACACCGAGTTCAGCTACCTGCTGCTCCAGGCCCAGGACTACCTGCACCTGTACCGGGAGCTCGGGGTGCGGCTACAGATCGGCGGCTCCGACCAGTGGGGCAACATCGTCGGCGGTGTCGACCTCGTCCGCCGGGTGACCGGTGACCACGTCCACGCGCTGACGCTGCAGCTGGTCACCGACTCCGAGGGCCGCAAGTTCGGCAAGTCCACCGGGGGCGGCAACGTCTGGCTCGACCCGGAGCGCACCTCGCCGTACGCCTGGTACCAGTACTTCGTGAACGTCGCCGACGCCGATGCGATCACCTACCTCAAGCTCTTCACCTTCCTCGACCGCGCCGAGATCGAGGCACTGGAGACCGAGCTCGCCGAGAAGCCGCATCTGCGTGGCGCGCAACGACGTCTCGCCGCCGAGCTGACGACGCTGGTGCACGGCGAGGAGCAGACGAAGCAGGTGACGACGGCGAGCCAGGCCCTGTTCGGCCGCGCGGAGCTCACCGACCTGGACGCGGCCACCCTCGGTGCCGCGCTCGCCGAGGTGCCGACGGCCGACGCCGGCCCGGCCGACACGATCGTCGACCTGCTCGTCGCCACCGGTCTGACCGACAGCAAGGGGGCCGCGCGCCGCGCCGTGAAGGAGGGCGGGGCGTACGTCAACAACGTCAAGGTCGTCGACGAGGAGTGGGTCCCGGGTGCCGGGGACGTCCTCGACGGCGGCTGGCTGGTGGTGCGGCGGGGGAAGCGCAACCTGGCCGGTGTGCGGGTCGGATCGGCGTGATCGGCCGCTGACCTGCGGGAACGCTGAACAGGTACCCCCCTGTGAATCGCCTCCGGGCCGTCCTGTAACTTTCTCGTTGTCGCCAGGACGGGACGGACGAGAGCGAGACCGGCCGAGAGGTCAGGGACGCTGATCCGGCCCGGAGGCGACGGCCCACGAACTCCACCTCGGTGGAGATCTGGCCGCCCGGAGCAAGGCTTGACGCTGCTCTCCGGTACACGTAGCATAAGAGAGTTGCCTCCCAGCGGGGCCAACTCTGACGCCCCGGGGCGACGGCCATCAGGCCCGGTCCTCGAGTGCGGGTGTCTTTTGAGAACTCAACAGTGTGTCGAGCTATTTTGATTCGGTTTGGCGTTTTGTGCCAAATTGTTTGTTTGGTTGCAGCATTCGATCCCGTCGGGTGTTGTGGCCAGTTGTTTGTTGCAAGTCAGGGTTTTGTTGGAGAGTTTGATCCTGGCTCAGGACGAACGCTGGCGGCGTGCTTAACACATGCAAGTCGAGCGGTAAGGCCCTTTCGGGGGTACACGAGCGGCGAACGGGTGAGTAACACGTGGGTGACCTGCCCTCCACTCTGGGATAAGCCCGGGAAACTGGGTCTAATACCGGATAGGACCACTGATCGCATGGTTGGTGGTGGAAAGTTTTTTCGGTGGGGGATGGGCCCGCGGCCTATCAGCTTGTTGGTGGGGTGATGGCCTACCAAGGCGGTGACGGGTAGCCGGCCTGAGAGGGCGACCGGCCACACTGGGACTGAGACACGGCCCAGACTCCTACGGGAGGCAGCAGTGGGGAATATTGCGCAATGGGCGGAAGCCTGACGCAGCGACGCCGCGTGGGGGATGACGGCCTTCGGGTTGTAAACCTCTTTCGCCAGGGACGAAGAGCAATTGACGGTACCTGGAGAAGAAGCACCGGCCAACTACGTGCCAGCAGCCGCGGTAACACGTAGGGTGCGAGCGTTGTCCGGAATTATTGGGCGTAAAGAGCTCGTAGGCGGTGTGTCGCGTCGGCCGTGAAAACTTGGGGCTTAACTCTGAGCGTGCGGTCGATACGGGCATCACTTGAGTTCGGCAGGGGAGACTGGAATTCCTGGTGTAGCGGTGAAATGCGCAGATATCAGGAGGAACACCGGTGGCGAAGGCGGGTCTCTGGGCCGATACTGACGCTGAGGAGCGAAAGCGTGGGGAGCGAACAGGATTAGATACCCTGGTAGTCCACGCCGTAAACGTTGGGCGCTAGGTGTGGGGACCATTCCACGGTTTCTGTGCCGCAGCTAACGCATTAAGCGCCCCGCCTGGGGAGTACGGCCGCAAGGCTAAAACTCAAAGGAATTGACGGGGGCCCGCACAAGCGGCGGAGCATGTGGATTAATTCGATGCAACGCGAAGAACCTTACCTGGGTTTGACATGCACCAGACATCCCTAGAGATAGGGCTTCCCTTGTGGTTGGTGTGCAGGTGGTGCATGGCTGTCGTCAGCTCGTGTCGTGAGATGTTGGGTTAAGTCCCGCAACGAGCGCAACCCTTGTTCCATGTTGCCAGCACGTAATGGTGGGGACTCATGGGAGACTGCCGGGGTCAACTCGGAGGAAGGTGGGGATGACGTCAAGTCATCATGCCCCTTATGTCCAGGGCTTCACACATGCTACAATGGCTCATACAGAGGGCTGCGAGACCGTGAGGTGGAGCGAATCCCTTAAAGTGAGTCTCAGTTCGGATCGGGGTCTGCAACTCGACCCCGTGAAGTTGGAGTCGCTAGTAATCGCAGATCAGCAACGCTGCGGTGAATACGTTCCCGGGCCTTGTACACACCGCCCGTCACGTCACGAAAGTTGGTAACACCCGAAGCCGGCGGCCCAACCCTTGTGGAGGGAGCTGTCGAAGGTGGGACTGGCGATTGGGACGAAGTCGTAACAAGGTAGCCGTACCGGAAGGTGCGGCTGGATCACCTCCTTTCTAAGGAGTCCCATCATGTGGTGGGGCACCACGATGCTCTGTGAGTTGTGCTCATGGTGAGTCTGTGGTTCCTTCATTGAATCGCATTTGCGGCCTCGTTCGTGGGTCGGGTGCGTTGGGTGGAACGCAGTACGTCGGACCGTTTGGCTTGGCACACTGTTGGGTCCTGAGAAGACATCCTGTGGGTTGTTTTCTTTGGCCGCTCTGGTCGAGGGCTTCCTAACGCCTGCGTGTGTGGGTGGTGGTTGTTTCTTGGTTGGGTGTGGTTGTGGGTTGAGTGTTGCATAGTGGATGCGAGCATCTTGTTGTGGTCAAGTTGTTAAGAGCACATGGTGGATGCCTGGGCATCAGGAGCCGATGAAGGACGTGGGAGGCCGCGATAGGCCTCGGGGAGCTGTCAACCGAGCTGTGATCCGAGGGTGTCCGAATGGGGAAACCCAGCGCCCGTCATGGGGCGTTACCCGTACCTGAATTCATAGGGTGCGTGGAGGGAACGTGGGGAAGTGAAACATCTCAGTACCCACAGGAAGAGAAAACAATAGTGATTCCGTGAGTAGTGGCGAGCGAAAGCGGAAGAGGCTAAACCGTGTCCGTGTCAAGCCGGCAGGCGTTGCGGGTGCGGGGTTGTGAGACGTGTCGTTCATCTTCTGCCGAGGGTGGGACAGCAAGGATCTGTGTTAGCGGAACGACTCTGGGATGGTCGGCCGTAGTGGGTGATAGCCCCGTACGCGAAAACATTGGGTTCTGTTGTGGGCGTGTTCTCGAGTAGCAGCGAGCCCGTGAAATTCGCTGTGAATCTGGCGGGACCACCCGTCAAGCCTAAATACTACCTGGTGACCGATAGCGGACAAGTACCGTGAGGGAAAGGTGAAAAGTACCCCGGGAGGGGAGTGAAATAGTACCTGAAACCGTGTGCTTACAAGCCGTCAGAGCCTTTCGGGGTGATGGCGTGCCTTTTGAAGAATGAGCCTGCGAGTTATGCTTCGTGGCGAGGTTAACCTGTGTGGGGTAGCCGTAGCGAAAGCGAGTCCGAATAGGGCGTGTGAGTCGCGGGGTGTAGACCCGAAGCGGAGTGATCTACCCATGGCCAGGGTGAAGCGTCGGTAAGACGTCGTGGAGGCCCGAACCCACCAGGGTTGAAAACCTGGGGGATGAGCTGTGGGTAGGGGTGAAAGGCCAATCAAACTTCGTGATAGCTGGTTCTCCCCGAAATGCATTTAGGTGCAGCGTCGTGTGTTTCTCACCGGAGGTAGAGCACTGGATGGCCTAGGGGGCCGACAAGCTTACCGAAGTCAGCCAAACTCCGAATGCCGGTGAGTGAGAGCGCGGCAGTGAGACTGCGGGGGATAAGCTTCGTGGTCGAGAGGGAAACAGCCCAGATCACCGGCTAAGGCCCCTAAGCGTGCGCTAAGTGGGAAAGGATGTGGGATCGCCCGGACAACCAGGAGGTTGGCTTAGAAGCAGCCACCCTTGAAAGAGTGCGTAATAGCTCACTGGTCAAGTGGTCCTGCGCCGACAATGTAGCGGGGCTCAAGCGCACCGCCGAAGCCGTGGCAATGACACTTTTGTGTTGTTGGGTAGGGGAGCGTCCTGCATCTGGTGAAGCCCGGGAGTGATTTACGGGTGGAGGGTGTGGGAGTGAGAATGCAGGCATGAGTAGCGAATGCAGAGTGAGAATCTCTGCCGCCGGATGACCAAGGGTTCCTGGGCCAGGTTGTTCCGCCCAGGGTGAGCCGGGACCTAAGGCGAGGCCGTCAGGCGTAGTCGATGGACAACGGGTTGATATTCCCGTGCTCGTGATAGTGCGTCCATGCCGAGGCTGGTGATGCTAACCATCCGAACCCACCTTCGCTCCTTCGGGAGTGTTGTTTGTGGGGGAGCGTGGGATCCGATCTGGTAGTAGGCAAGTGATGGGGTGACGCAGGAGGGTAGCTCCGCCACGCGGTGGTTGTCGTGGTGTAAGCCTGTAGCCCGAGTCCTAGGTAAATCCGGGGCTCATCAAAGGGTGAGAGGTGATGCGTAGCCGATTGAGGCGAAGAGGGTGATCCCATGCTGTCGAGAAAAGCCTCTAGCGAGTGCTGTTGCGGCCCGTACCCCAAACCGACACAGGTGGTCAGGTAGAGAATACCGAGGCGATCGAGCGAACTGTGGTTAAGGAATTCGGCAAAATACCTCCGTAACTTCGGGAGAAGGAGGGCCGGTTGTCTTGAGGCTCCTTGCGGGCTAGGGACGGCCGGTCGCAGAGACCAGGCCCAAGCGACTGTTTACTAAAAACACAGGTCCGTGCGAAGTCGCAAGACGATGTATACGGACTGACGCCTGCCCGGTGCTGGAACGTTAAGAGGACCTGTTAGCTCTTCGGGGCGAAGCGGAGAATTTAAGCGCCAGTAAACGGCGGTGGTAACTATAACCATCCTAAGGTAGCGAAATTCCTTGTCGGGTAAGTTCCGACCTGCACGAATGGCGTAACGACTTGGGCGCTGTCTCGACCACAGACTCGGCGAAATTGCACTACGAGTAAAGATGCTCGTTACGCGCGGCAGGACGGAAAGACCCCGGGACCTTTACTATAGCTTGGTATTGGTGCTCGGTTCGGCTTGTGTAGGATAGGTGGGAGACTGTGAAATCGCCACGCCAGTGGTGGTGGAGTCGTTGTTGAAATACCACTCTGGTCGAATTGGGTGTCTTAACCTCGGGCCATGATCTGGTTCAGGGACAGTGCCTGGTGGGTAGTTTAACTGGGGCGGTTGCCTCCCAAAGAGTAACGGAGGCGCCCAAAGGTTCCCTCAGCCTGGTTGGCAATCAGGTGTTGAGTGTAAGTGCACAAGGGAGCTTGACTGTGAGACTGACGGGTCGAGCAGGGACGAAAGTCGGGACTAGTGATCCGGCACCACCTTGTGGAAGGGGTGTCGCTCAACGGATAAAAGGTACCCCGGGGATAACAGGCTGATCTTGCCCAAGAGTCCATATCGACGGCATGGTTTGGCACCTCGATGTCGGCTCGTCGCATCCTGGGGCTGGAGTAGGTCCCAAGGGTTGGGCTGTTCGCCCATTAAAGCGGTACGCGAGCTGGGTTTAGAACGTCGTGAGACAGTTCGGTCCCTATCCGCCGCGCGCGTTGGAGACTTGAGGAAGGCTGTCCCTAGTACGAGAGGACCGGGACGGACGAACCTCTGGTGTGCCAGTTGTCCCGCCAGGGGCACGGCTGGTTGGCTATGTTCGGGAGGGATAACCGCTGAAGGCATCTAAGCGGGAAGCCTGTTCCAAGATGAGGTCTCCCACCACCTTCGAGTGGGTAAGGCTCCCAGTAGATGACTGGGTTGATAGGCCGGAGATGGAAGCCCTGTGAGGGGTGGAGTTGACCGGTACTAATAGGCCGAGGGCTTGCCACAACGAGTTGTTCGCATCCACTGTGTGACCCTGAGTCCACAACCATCCACACTGTCCCCGGGTATGCCCGGGCAGGGTGTGGGGTGGTGTGTGTGCTCGACCCTGTCCCCGGGTTCGGGGTGGGGTGATAGTTGGATAGTGTTGTCGGTGGTCATTGCGGTAGGGAAACGCCCGGTCCCATTCCGAACCCGGTAGCTAAGCCTTCCAGCGCCGATGGTACTGCACTCGCCAGGGTGTGGGAGAGTAGGTCGCCGCCGACATTCAACCTCTGAAAGGGGAGTCCGCAACGGTGTAGAAGCCGCTGTGGACTCCCCTTTTTTCGTATGTCTGCAGCCGTGTCCGCCTCTCTGCGCGGACCGGTTCGCCCAGTGCGGTCGCCGACCGCGGAAGTGACGGTGTTGGTTTGTACCCTGACCACGTGACGGACGGGGAACGTCCCGGCAACGGCCGGGCAGGCGAGGAGCGCGGTTCGCGCAGCGGGTCGGGATGGTCCCGCGGTGACGACCAGCGGGGACGGCGCCGCGACGGCGACGACCGCACGCGTCGCGACGACCGGGGTACCCGCGGCGGCGACCGTGCGCGCGACGACCGGGGACGTCCGGGCGAGCGCCGCACCGAGGGCCGCTCCTGGTCCGACCGGGGTGGACGCGACACCGGCCGGCGCGACAGCGGCTTCCGCGGCGACGACCGCTCCGACCGTGGGCCGCGTCGCGACGACGACCGTCGTCCCGCGCGTGACGACGACCGCCGTTCCGGCGGCACCGGCCGGCGTGACTCGTTCCGTGGTGGCCGCGACGACCGCGGTGGCCGGCCCTCCGCGGGCCGTGACGACCGCCGTCCCTACCGTGACCGCGACGACCGTGGCCCCCGTCCGCAGCGCGACGACGACCGCGGCGGACGCTCGTTCCGGGACCGCGACGACCGCGCCGGTCGTCCCTCCTCCGGCCGTGACGACCGTGGTGGCCGCTCGTTCTCCGGTCGCGACGACCGTGGCGGGCGTTCCTTCTCCGGTCGTGACGACCGCGGGGAGCGTCCGTCCGGGGGCCGTGACGGTCGCTCCTCCGGCGGCCGGGACGACCGCCGTCCTGCCCGTGACCGTGACCGTGACGGGCGTCCGTTCCGCGGCGGTGACGACCGTGGCGGTCGGCCCTCCGGGGACCGTGACGACCGCGGTGCCCGCTCCTTCCGCGACCGTGACGACCGCGGCGGCCGTTCCTCCGGTGGCCGTGACGACCGCGGCCCCCGTCCGCAGCGCGACGACGACCGCGGTGGCCGTTCGTTCCGCGACCGTGACGACCGCGGGGGACGTCCGTCCGGCGACCGCGGTGCCCGTTCCTTCCGGGACCGCGACGAGCGTGGCCCCCGTCCGCAGCGCGACGACGACCGCGGTGGCCGTTCGTTCCGTGATCGCGACGACCGGGCCGGTCGCCCGTCCCGGGACCGTGACGACCGTGGCGGCCGTTCCTTCGGTGGCCGTGACGACCGTGGCCCCCGTCCGCAGCGCGACGACGACCGTGGCGCCCGTCCCTACCGGAACCGTGACGACCGCGCGCCCCGCGGTCGCGACGACCGGCGCAGCCCGTCACGGGACCGGGACGACCGCCCGTACCGCGCCCGCGAGGAGCGCCCGTCGCACGACCGCCCGTCCGAGCGGTCCGCGGTCGTCGCGCCCCGGGACGTCGCGCAGCCGGCCGCGGTGCAGGCCGAGCCGGCCGGTGACGCGCCTGCCGTGACGCCGTCGACGGCCGACACGCGGGAGGCGGCCGCGCCGACCGGCGCAACCGCCTCCGACACCGCTACCCGGGTTCCGGAGACCTCGCCCGTGGAGGCGGCCGACGCGCCGGTCACCCGCGACGAGCGCACCGACGACGCGGTCGGCACGGGCAGCACCGCGCCCGACGGCCCCCGGTCCGACAGCGGGGACCGGATCGACACCCCCGTGACCGACGCCCGTGGGGCCGGTACCGGGGCCGACGCCGTCGACCGCGCCGGGACCGCCCCGGGCACGACCGGATCGGACGGCGACACCGTCGACGGTCCGCGCACCGACCGTGCCGAGCGTCCCATCGGGCGCGACGAGCGTCGCCCGCTCCGTGACCGTGACGACCGTGGCCCGCGCCGGGAGCGTGACGACCGTGGCCCGCGTGGCGGCCGGGACGACCGGGGCCCGCACTCCGGCCGTGACGACCGCAGACGTGACGACCGTGGCCGGAACGATCGTGGCCGCGACGACCGTGGCCGTGACGACCGCCGTGATCGCGACGCCCGTCCGCGACGGGCGATCCCGGAGTCGGCCGAGCGGACCTTCGTCGCCGAGCCGGACCTGCCGGACTCGGTGACGGCCGCCGAGCTCGACCCGAGCGTGCGCCGGGACCTGCGCGGCCTCCAGAAGGAGACCGCCGAGGTCGTGGCGCGGCACCTCGTCGCCGCGGGGCTGCTCGTCGACGAGGACGCCGTGCAGGCGCTCGAGCACGTGCGCTACGCGCGGCGCCGGGCGTCGCGGATCGCCGTCGTCCGGGAGGCCGCCGGCATCGTCGCCTACCACGCGGGGGAGTGGAACGAGGCCCTCGGCGAGTTCCGCGCCGCCCGCCGGATGGGCGGCGGACCGGGGCACGTGCACGTCATGGCCGACATCGAGCGCGCCCTCGGCCGTCCCGAGCGTGCTCTCGACCTGGCCCGCAGCCCGGAGGCCCGCGACCTCGGCCACGAGGAGCGGATCGAGCTGCTCATCGTCGCCGCGGGGGCCCGGCGCGACCTGGGCGAGGCCGACGCCGCCGTCGTCGGGCTCCAGGTCCCCGAGCTCGACCCGGTCCGCCGCGATCCGTGGAGCGCCCGGCTGTTCTACGCCTACGCCGACAACCTGCTCGCCGCCGGCCGGGAGTCGGAGGCCGTGCAGTGGTTCGTCCACGCCCACGATGCCGACCAGCACCGGGAGACCGACGCCGCCGCGCGGATCGCCGAGCTGACCGGCGACGAGCTCGAGGGCGCCGACGACGAGCTCTCCGTCGGCTGGGAGGAGGTGTCCCCGGCCGCCGACGACCACGCCGATGCGCCGCACAGCGACGCCCCGGTGCCATCCGGTCGGATCGACGCCGACGACCACGCCGGAGCGGTCGGCGACCCCGATGCCGACGACGCGTCCGGGGCCGACGCCCCGAGCGCCGACGGGACCGACGTCGACGGGACCGACGTCGACGGGACCGACGTCGACGGGACCGACGTCGACGGGACCGACGTCGACGGGACCGACGTCGACGGGACCGACGAGGTCCGCGACGGGACCGACGCGGGCGACGGAGGCGCCGTGGTCGAGGAGCCGGAGGCCTCCGGGGCGGCTCCCGCCACGGACCACCAGCAGGTCCGGGACACCGGGGCCGGCGACCGGTGACCGACGACCTCCTGTCCCGCCACGACGTCCTCCTGGCCGACCTCGACGGCACCCTCTACCGGGGCCCCGAGGTCGTCCCGGGGGCCGTCGAGGCGGTGCGCGGGGCGGCGGACCGCGGCGTGCCCACGGTGTACGTCACCAACAACGCCTCGCGCAGCCCCGCCGACGTCGCCGCGCACCTCGCCGAGCTCGGCTTCCCGGCGCGCGTCGAGGACGTCCGCACCAGCTCACAGGCCGCGGCCGCGATGCTGGCCGAGCAGCTCCCGCCGGGTGCGCGGGTGCTGGTCGTCGGCACGTCGGCGCTGGCCGACGAGGTCCGGGCCCGCGGGCTCGCCGTCGTCGGTGACGCCGACGGCGCGGACGCCGTCGTCCAGGGGCACTCGCCCGACACCGGGTGGCGGATCCTGGCCGAGGCGGTCGTCGCCGTCCGGGCCGGAGCGCTGTGGGTCGCCTCCAACGTCGACCCCACCCTGCCCACCGAGCGCGGGGCGCTGCCCGGCAACGGCTCGATGGTCCAGGTCGTGCGGACGGCGACCGGGGCGCGGCCGCAGGTGGCGGGCAAGCCCGCCGCCCGGCTGCTCCGCGAGGGGTGCGGCGACGCGCAGGCCCCGCTCGTCATCGGGGACCGCCTCGACACCGACATCGAGGGTGCCAACGCCATGGGCGCCCCGTCGCTGATGGTCCTGACCGGGGTGAGCGGCGCCGCGGAGCTGCTCACCGCCGCCCCGGAGCTGCGGCCCACCCACATCGGCGCCGACCTCGCCGCGCTCACCCGCCCACCGGACGAGCTGGCCCCCGGGCCGCGGCCCGGCTGGGACGTCCGCGCCGACGGCGGCACGCTCGTGCTGTCCGGCGACGGGGACGGGCCCGAACCCACGGTGGACGCGCTGCGTGCCCTGTGCCCGGTGGCCTGGGAACAGGGCGTCCAGGACGTCCGTCCCGACGGTGCGGCCGCCGCCGCGGCACTGGCGGACCTCGGCCTGGCGGAGCGGCCAGGGCGGTGACGCCGCGTCGCGGCCGCGGTCGGGACCGTCGGCTACCGTGGCGTCAGAACCCCGTCCCCGGAGATCATCCATGAGCGTTCCCGCACCCGGACCCCGTCCGGGCGACCCGCGGCCCGAGCAGGACCGCCCCGTCGCGGCCCTGCGTGCCGAGGTCGACGCGGCCGTCGCGGCGCTCGACGCGCTGGACGACCGTCCGGTCTCCGAGCACCCGGCCGCGTTCGAGCGGGTGCACGCCGCGCTCGGCCGCGCGCTGAGCGCCGGCTCGGAACGGGAGTGACGATGGGCCCCACCCGCGCCCGGCTGGACGCCGAGCTCGTCCGCCGCAAGCTCGCCCGCTCCCGCGGCCAGGCCGCCGAGCTGATCGCCGCAGGCCGGGTCGTCGTCAACGGCATGCCGGCGGCGAAGCCCGCCACCGTGGTGGACCGGGACGCACCCGTCCTCGTCCGCCCGGACGACGACGGCGAACCCGACTGGGCCTCCCGCGGTGCCAAGAAGCTGCTCGGCGCCCTCGACGCCTTCACCGACGTCGACCCCGCCGGGCGGCGCTGCCTCGACGCCGGCGCCTCCACCGGCGGCTTCACCGACGTGCTGCTCACCCGCGGGGCGGCCGAGGTCGTCGCCGTCGACGTCGGGTACGGCCAGCTGGTGTGGCGGCTGCAGTCCGACGAGCGCGTCCACGTGCACGACCGCACCAACGTCCGGGCCCTCGAACCGGAGCAGATCGGCGGGACGGTCGACCTGACCGTCGCCGACCTGTCGTTCATCTCGCTGCGCACCGTGCTGCCGGCCCTCGCCGCCTGCACCGCGCCCGGAGGCGACCTGCTGCCCATGGTGAAACCACAGTTCGAGGTCGGGAAGGACCGGCTCGGCTCCGGCGGGGTCGTGCGGGACCCGGGCCTGCGCACCGAGGCGCTGCACGGGGTCGCGACCGCCGCCGCTGCGGCCGGGCTGCACGTCCTCGGCGCGACCGCGAGTCCGCTGCCGGGCCCGTCGGGCAACGTCGAGTACTTCCTGCACCTGCGCCGGCCCGCCGCCGGCCCGGCCGGCGGCGCCCCCGAGCAGCCCGAGCTCGCGCCGATGCTGACCGCCGCGGTCGCGGACGGCCCCGCATGAGGGAGGTCCTGCTGGTCCTGCACACCGGGCGGCCCACCAACCGCAAGACCGCGCTGCACGTGATGGGCGAACTCGGGCGGCTCGGCCTGCGCACCCGGGTGCTCGCCGACGAGTGGGCCGAGCTCGCCGCGGACCCCGACGTCCCGGCGGGCTACGAGCCGGTCCCGGTCCCCGGGAGCCCCGAGTGCGCCCGCGGCGCCGAGGCGGTCCTGGTGCTCGGCGGTGACGGCACCCTGCTGCGCGCCGCCGACCTCGCCCGCCACGCCGGCGTGCCGCTGCTGGGCGTCAACCTCGGCCACGTCGGCTTCCTCGCCGAGGCCGAGGAGGACACGCTGCCCGAGGCGCTGCAGAAGCTCGCCGACGGCGACTACGAGGTCGAGGAACGGACCACCCTCGAGGCCGTCGTCACCGCCGGCGGGCAGGTGCTCGGCCGGGCGTGGGCGCTGAACGAGGCCGTGGTCGAGAAGACCACCCGCGGCCGCATCCTCGAGGTCGTCCTCGAGGTCGACGGTCGCCCGGTGTCCTCCTTCGGCTGCGACGGGGTGCTCTGCTCCACCCCGACCGGCTCCACCGCCTACGCCTTCTCCGCGGGCGGGCCGCTGATCTGGCCGCAGGTGCAGGCACTGCTGGTGGTCCCCAGCAACGCACACGCCCTGTTCGCCCGGCCGATGGTGATCGCGCCGGAGAGCACCGTCGCGATCGAGGTGTCCGCCGACGGCCCGTCCGCCGTGCTGGACTGCGACGGCCGTCGCACCGTCGCGGTGCCGCCCGGGGCCCGGGTGGAGCTGCGCCGCGCATCGGAGCCCGTGCGGATGGTGCGCCTGGCCGCGCAGCCCTTCGCCGACCGGCTCGTCCGCAAGTTCGACCTACCCGTCCGGGGCTGGCGCGGGGCCCGGACCCAGCCACCGGGTTCGAACACCTGATCGACCGTTCGGCGCACGGGAACATCCGTTCGGTGCCGTTCGCGTGTCGGGGCTCGAACGCTGTCGGTGTTCGAACGTATGGTCCCACGCATGTTGTCCGAGATGCGGATCCAGGGCCTCGGCGTGATCGACGACGCGACCCTGGAGCTCGACCCGGGCCTGACCGTGCTCACCGGTGAGACCGGCGCCGGGAAGACCATGGTCGTGACCGGGCTGAACCTCCTCGGCGGTGGCCGCGCGGAGTCCTCGCGGGTGTCGGCCGGGGCGCGCCGCGCCGTCGTCGAGGGCCGGTTCGCGGCGTCGCCGGGGGCGCTGGAACTGGCCGAGGAGGTGGGCGCCGAGGCCGACGACGACGGGTCGCTGATCGCCGCCCGCACCGTGTCGGCCGACGGGCGCTCCCGGGCCCACCTGGGCGGCCGGTCGGTGCCCAACGGGGTGCTGGGCAGGCTCGCCGAGACCCAGCTCGCCGTGCACGGGCAGAACGACCAGCTGCGGCTGCTGCGCGGCTCCGACCAGCGGGCCCTGCTCGACCGCTTCGCCGGGGACCCCGTCGCGGTCCCGCTGGCCGCCTACCGGACGGTGCGCACCGAGTGGCTGCAGGTGGTCACCGAGCTCGCCGAGCGACGGGACAACGCCCGCCGGCTCGCCCAGGAGGCGGACCTGCTGCGCCACGGTCTCGCCGAGATCGAGGCCGCCGACCCGCAGCCCGGTGAGGACCGCGAGCTCGTCGAGCAGGCCCGACGGATGGCCGAGGCCGACGACCTGCGAGCCGCCGCCGAGAGCGCACACCTCGCACTGTCCGGCTCGGACGACGGCGAGGCTCCCGGCGCGGTCGGGCTCGCCGGGCAGGCCAAGGGGCTCGCCGAGGGCAGCGGCGACCCCGCGCTGGAGGAGCTCGGCCCGCGCCTCACCGAGGCCATCGCGGTGCTCGCCGACGCCGCGGCCGAGCTGAGCGGCTACCTCGACCGGCTCGACGCCGACCCCGAGCTGCTGTCCCGCGTCCTGACCCGCCAGGCCGAGCTCAAGGCACTCACCCGCAAGTACGCGGCGGACACCGACGGCGTGCTGGCCTGGGCGGACACCGCCCGCGAGCGGCTGTCCGGGCTCGACACCTCCGACGAGGCGCTCGCCGAGCTGTCGGCCCGCCGTGACGCACTCGCCGGTGAGCTGGCCGGTCACGCCGCCGCGGTCACCGCGGCGCGCACCGCCGCCGCGTCCCGGCTGGCCGAGGCGACCACGGCGGAACTCGCCGGGCTCGCCATGAAGGACGCGACGCTGCAGGTCGGCGTGCAGCCGCGGCCCGCCGCCGACACCGGGCCGGTGCTCGAGGTCGGCGGGCGGCGCTGCCAGGCCGGGTCCAGCGGCGTCGACGAGGTCGAGATCCGACTCGTCCCGCACGCCGGGGCGGTGGCCCAGCCGCTGCACAAGGGGGCCTCCGGGGGTGAGCTGTCCCGGGTCATGCTGGCCCTGGAGGTCGCGCTCGCCGGCGCCGACCCGGTGCCGACCATGGTGTTCGACGAGGTCGACGCCGGCGTCGGCGGCCGGGCCGCGGTGGAGATCGGCCGCCGGCTCGCGCAGCTCGCGGCCCGCCACCAGGTCATCGTCGTCACCCACCTGCCGCAGGTCGCGGCGTACGCCGACCGGCACCTCGTGGTGCAGAAGGCGTCCGGGGCGGGGGTCACCCGCTCCAGCGTGCGGCGGCTCACCGAGGAGGAGCGCACCGGGGAGCTCGCACGGATGCTGGCCGGGATGGACGACACCGACACCGGCCGCGCGCACGCCGAGGAGCTGCTCAGCGCCGCGACCGCGCACCGGGAGGCCGACCGCGCGGCGGCACGGCCCGCGGACCTCGCCGAGGCCCGGTCGCGTCGCGCGCAGTCCCGGCGCGGCCGGACCGCGCAGGACACGGACACCGGCGCCGCGACCGCGCCGGCGGAGGGTGCGGTCCCCGGGCCGCGCAGCACCGACTCCCGCAGCACCGACTCCCGCAGCACCGACTCCCGCGGCACCGACTCCCGCGGCGTCGACCCGGACGGTGCCGCGGGCCGTCCCTCCGCCGCATCGCGGCGCCGCCGGGTCGCCCGGGCCGGCTGAGCGGGCCCGGCCGACGGCCGCCCGGGCGGCGTGCCGTCGCTGTGGGTGAGCGGCGCGGTGCTTCGGGCACCGCCACCCGGGGGGCGACGGGGGGTCGTCCGGGCCGGTGACGTCGCGGTCTCGCGCGGCGTGCCTGCGTGGTCACGGACGCCCCACCTGTCACAGTGCGCCACATGAAGCTGTCCGGCCTGCTGCACCGTTCCCGACCGGAGCTGCCGGGCCTGACCGGCCCGGCCCGCGCCGACCGCCGCATCGAGTCGGTGCTCCGGCGCCTGCGCCCCGGCGACATCGCCGTGATCGACCAGGTCGACCTGGACCGGGCGACCGCGGACGCGCTCGTCGCCGCCCGGGTCGCCGCGGTCGTCAACGCCGCCCCGTCGATCTCCGGCCGGTTCCCGAACCTCGGCCCGCAGGTGCTCGTCGAGGCGGGCATCCCGCTCGTCGACGACTGCGGTCCCGACACCCTGCGCGCGGTCAAGGACGGCATCCGGGTGCGGCTGCACGACGGCGTGCTCTACACCGGCGAACAGCCGCTGTGCGAGGGCCGCGAGCAGACCGAGGACACCGTCGCCGACGCCCTGGACGAGGCCAAGCAGGGCCTGACCCACCAGCTCGAGGCGTTCGCCGCGAACACCATCGAGTTCATGCGCCGCGAGCGCTCGCTGCTCCTCGACGGGCACGGCGTCCCCGAGGTCGACGTCGCCCTCGACGGGCGGCCGGTGCTCGTCGTCGCCGCCGGGTTCGAGCACCTCGCCGTGCTGAAGCGGCTCAAGACCTACATCAAGGAGTACCGGCCGGTGCTCGTCGGCGTCGGGGCGGGCGCGGACGCGCTGCTCAACGCGCGCCACCGCCCGGACCTCATCGTCGCCGACCCGTCCGAGGTGTCGAACCAGGCGCTGACCAGCGGCGCCGACGTCGTCGTCCCGGCCTTCCCCGACGGGCACGCCCCGGGGCTGCACCGTGTGCAGGACCTGGGCGCCAGCGCCGTGACGTTCCCGTCGATGGCCAACCCCGAGGACCTCGCCCTGCTGCTCGCCCACCACCGCGGCGCCTCGATGATCGTCACGGTCGGGCTGTCGGCGTCGATGGGGGAGTTCCTCGACCGCGGGCGGTCGGGCAGCAACGCCTCGACGTTCCTGACCCGGCTGCAGGCGGGGGGCAGCGTCGTCGACGGCGCGATGATCGCCCAGATGTACCGGAGCCGGACCTCGTTCGCGCCGCTGCTGCTGCTCATCGCGGCCGCGGTGGTCGCGGTCGTCGTCGCCGTGCTCGTGTCCGGCGGCGGCCCCGCGGTGCTGGAGTGGCTGCGTGGCGTGCTGGAGAGCGTGCGGGCCCTGGTCGCCGGATGGTTCCCGGCGTGATCTCGCGGCGCCACCACCGCATCGCCCTGGTCGCGGTGTTCGTGCTGGCCCTCGCGGCCGGGTTCGTCCTCGCCGTCGTCGGGCTGCCGCAGCGCATCGCCGACGTCGCGGCCTCGGGGACGGACACGGGCGAGACCGCCCGGCTGAGCGTCGAACGCGACACCCTGGCCGCGCAGCTGCACGCCAGTGACGAGTTCGCCGGCCGCGTCGGACCCGAGCTGGTGCGCGGGAAGCTCACCGGTGTGCCCGTGACCGTCGTGGCGCTCGGTGCCGACCCGGCCGACACGCGCGCGGTCGCCGAGCTCGTCGTCGCCGCGGGAGGCAGCGTCGCGGGGGAGGTCGTGCTCACCCCGGCCGTCACCGACCCGGCCCGCGCCGACCAGCTGCGCGACCTGTCCGCACGGCTGCTGCCGTCGGGGGCCCAGCTCCCCACCGCCACCGACGCCGGTGCGCTCGCCGGGGGCCTGCTCGGCTCCGCGCTGCTGGCCCCGGCCGACGGCCCCGCACCCGACCCGGACGGGGCCGGCGCGGTGCTGGCCGGGCTCGCCGGCGGCGGCTTCGCCGAGGCACCGCAGGGCAGTCCCGCGGCCGGACGGGTGGCCGTCGTCGTCACCGGTGACGCGTACTCCGGTGTGGACGCCGGCGCCTCGGCGTCCACCGCCGCGGCACTGGCCGCGGAGCTCGACCGTCGTGGCGCGGGAGCCGTACTGGCCGGGCGGGACGCCGGGGACGGTTCGGCCGTCGCCGCCGCCCGCTCGTCCGGGGCCGGTCCGGTGGGCCGGCTGGCCACCGTCGACGGCGTCGGTACCGGGGCCGGGCGGGTCGCGACCGTGCTCGCGCTCGCCGAACGACAGGCAGGAGGCACCGGCCGCTACGGTTCCGGGGCCGGAACGGTGGGGCCGGTTCCCGCCGCCCCTTGACCGATCGGTAGGCTGAAACTCCGTGCAGACTCGCGCCACCCGTCATCTCTTCGTCACCGGTGGGGTCGCGTCCTCGCTGGGTAAGGGCCTGACCGCCTCCAGTCTCGGTCAGTTGCTCACCGCGCGCGGGCTTCGCGTCACCATGCAGAAGCTCGACCCCTACCTGAACGTCGACCCCGGGACCATGAACCCGTTCCAGCACGGCGAGGTGTTCGTCACCGAGGACGGTGCCGAGACCGACCTCGACGTCGGCCACTACGAGCGGTTCCTGGACCGTGACCTCGCCGGGCGGGCCAACGTCACCACCGGCCAGGTCTACTCCGAGGTCATCGCCAAGGAGCGTCGCGGCGAGTACCTCGGCGACACCGTCCAGGTGATCCCGCACATCACCAACGAGATCAAGGACCGCGTCCTCGCGATGGCCGAGCCCGACGCCGAGGGCCTGGCCCCCGACGTCGTCATCACCGAGGTCGGCGGCACGATCGGCGACATCGAGTCGCTGCCGTTCGTCGAGGCCGCCCGCCAGGTCCGCCACGAGGTCGGCCGGGACAACTGCTTCTTCCTGCACGTGTCCCTGGTGCCGTACCTGGCGCCGTCGGGCGAGCTGAAGACCAAGCCGACCCAGCACTCCGTCGCGGCGCTGCGCAACATCGGTATCCAGCCCGACGCGGTGGTCCTGCGTGCCGACCGGGAGATCCCCGAGGGCATGAAGCGCAAGATCTCGCTGATGTGCGACATCGAGCTCGACGGCGTCGCCGCGTGCCCGGACGCACCGTCGATCTACGACATTCCGAAGGTGCTGCACGGCGAGGGCCTCGACGCCTACGTCGTGCGCCGGCTCGGGCTGCCGTTCCGCGACGTCGACTGGACCGTGTGGGGCGACCTGCTCGACCGCGTCCACCACCCGCGGGAGACCGCGACGATCGCGCTGGTCGGCAAGTACGTCGACCTGCCCGACGCCTACCTCTCGGTCACCGAGGCGCTGCGGGCCGGCGGCTTCGCCCACCACGCCAAGGTGGCGATCCGCTGGGTGCCGTCGGACTCCTGCGAGACCCCGGCCGGCGCGGCCGAGGCGCTCGACGGCGTCGACGGGGTGCTCGTCCCCGGCGGCTTCGGCATCCGCGGCATCGAGGGCAAGCTCGGCGCCATCACCCACGCCCGCACCCGGCGCATCCCCACCCTGGGGCTGTGCCTGGGCCTGCAGTGCATGGTCATCGAGACCGCGCGCACCGTCGCCGGCCTGGAGGACGCCAGCTCGACCGAGTTCGACCCGGAGACCGCGCACCCGGTGATCTCGACGATGGCGACCCAGCGCGACGTCGTCGCGGGCGAGCGGGACATGGGCGGGACCATGCGCCTGGGCGCCTACCCGGCGGTGCTGCAGCCCGGCTCGGTCGCGGCGAAGGCCTACGGGTCGCGCGAGATCTCCGAGCGGCACCGGCACCGCTTCGAGGTGAACAACGCCTACCGGCAGCAGCTCACCGAGGCGGGCCTGGTGTTCGGGACCTCCCCGGACGGGACGCTCGTGGAGTTCGTGGAGCTGCCGTCGTCGCAGCACCCGTTCTTCGTCGGGACCCAGGCGCACCCCGAGCTCAAGAGCCGCCCGACCCGGCCGCACCCGCTGTTCGCCGCGTTCGTGAAGGCGGCGCTGCGCTACCGGGCCGAGGACCGGCTGCCGGTGCACCTGCCCGGCCGGGACAACACCGACGCCGACGACGCCGAGACGGTCGAGGGCGACGACGTCGCCGTCGGCGCGGGCGGCAACGGCGTGGCCCGGGCCGAGAGCACCTCCGCCCGCTGACCCGGGCCGGGCCGGGCCGGGCCGCCGACGGTGGCCCGGTCCGGCCCGGCGGCCCGGGGCCCTGCCGCCGGGCGCGGCACGCGGCCCGCACGGCCCGCGCGCCCCGCACGGGCCGGGCCCGGCGACTACTGTCCGACAGGTGATCGAACTGCGCACCCGCCGGGCGGTGACCCGGTGACCCGCCCCGGTGAGCACGACTTCCCGGTCCGCTCGGCCACCGACATCTACTCCGGCCGCGTCATGGCGCTGCGGTCGGACCGCGTCGTCATGCCCGGCGGCCGGGTCGCGACCCGCGAGATCCTCGAGCACCCGGGGGCGGTCGCCGTCGTCGCGGTGGACGAGGCCGGGCGGGTCCGGATGCTGCACCAGTACCGGCACGCCGTCCGGCGACGGCTGTGGGAGCTCCCCGCCGGCCTGCTCGACGTGGCGGGGGAGGACCCCGCGGTCACCGCCGACCGGGAGCTGACCGAGGAGGCCGGGCTGTCCGCGTCGGACTGGTCGGTGCTGCTCGACGTCGTGCCCTCACCCGGGTTCTCCGACGAGTCGGTCCGCATCTTCCTCGCCCGCGAGCTCGTCGAGAAGCCCCGCCCCGACCTGGGTGACGACGAGGAGGCCGACCTGGAGCTGCGCTGGATCCCGATCGCCGAGGCCGTCGGGATGGTGTTCTCCGGCGAGATCGTCAACGCGGTGTCCTGCGCCGGGCTGCTCGCGGCCCGCGCGGTGCTGGCCGGGGAGTTCGACCCGCGCCCGGTCGACGCCGAGTGGGCCGACCGCCCGTTCCGCTTCGCCCGCCGCGCCGACGAGTGATCCTCCGTCGCGCCGACGGGTGACCGCGGGCCGCGGCGACGGGTGACCGCGCCAGGTCTCCGGGTGACGGCCTGCCGGGCCGGCGGGTGTCCGCCCGGCGGCGCCCACGGGTGCCTGCGCCGGGCGGTGGTCAGGGCCGCAGCGGACGACCCGCCGGGTCCCGGGGCGACCCGGCGAGCACCACGATCCCGTCCACGAACGACCAGATCGCACCGATCCCGAAGGTCAGGAACGTGACCAGCAGCTGCGCGACGGCCAGCCCGGTGTGGCCCGAGTAGAACCGGCCGATGCCGAACGGCAGGAACAGCTGCAGCAGCCCCGCCACGATCTTCTGCTTGTCCGAGTACGGCAGCCCCGAGTAGGGCTCGCGGCCGTAGGGCGCGGACGGGTCGTAGCCGTAGGAGCCGTAGGACGGGGGCCCGGGGTGCGGCGGGTAGGCCGCGCCCGGGTGCTGCGGCTGCCCGGACGCCCAGCCCGGCGCACCGGCGGCCCACGCCGGTCCGCCAGGGAACCCGCCGCCGGGGAACCCGCCGCCGGGGGACATGCCCGCGGGGCCGCCGTCCGGGTACGGCCCGCCGGGGTACCCCGCGCCCGGGTACCCGGGCGCCCCGGGGGCCGGCCACGGCGGGCGGGTACCGGCGGTCGTCGGCGACGGGTCCGGGTAGGGGCCCGCCGCGGGGTGGTGACCCGACGGATCCGGGTACGGGGTGGCCCGGGTCGGGCCGGGGACCGCGAAGCGCGCGGTGCGCTCGGCGTCACCGCCGTGCCCGTCGTCGTGGGCGTCCGCGGAGCCGCTGCCGGTGGACGTCCCGGTGCGCGCGGTCGCGCCGGTGGTGGCCGGATCTGCGGAGGTGGGATCCGTGGCGCTGGACCCGGTGGTCGTGGGACCCGCACCGGTGGGGCCACCGCCCGGGTCGTCGCCGGCCGCGGACGGGGGCGGCGCCACCCCGGCGAGCGACGCCGGGTGCGGCTCGGGCAGGTCGGTGAACAGGGCCGCCAGCTCCGACCGCGTCGTCGCCGCCCGGGCCCGGCGCACCCGCGCGTCGAACGCGTCGACATCCAGCGCCCCGCCCGTGTAGTGGCGGGACAGCGCCCGCACCGTCTCCTCCTGCTCGGCGTAGCCGATCGGGTCCGCGCTCATACCCCGACCGTAGCCGCGATCAGCTGTGGAACAGCACGCTGCGACACGCGCGATGCAGGGCGAGGCGCTCGTCCGGGTCGGCGAGGTCGGCGCCGAGCACGTGGCGTACCCGTTCGGGCCGGGCCGCGTCCCCGGCCTCGCCGAGGGTGCGGGCCGGCCCGCCCGCCCCGCGGTGCACCCGTCCCACCCCGGTCGAGCCGAAGCCCCACAGCACGATCATGCTGACGACCAGGCCGAACACCAGCGACCACGCCCGGACCGGCAGCCCGCCGATCAGCGTGACCAGGCCCTCGGCCGAGACCCCGGACCGCACGCCGAACCAGCCGACGAGCCTCACCCCCGATCGCGACGCCGATCAGCGCGCCGCCGCCGTGGCCGCAGCCGGTCCAGCGGGCCAGCAGCGAGGTGTTCAGGCCCTCCTCGCAGCCGATGACCCCGACGCGGATCGAGACCAGCTCCAGGACCACCGCGCCGAGGGTGACGGCGACGAAGGCGTCCCAGAACCCATCCCGAGACCGGGTGTCGAGCCGAGCAGGAACTGGCTCAGGGCCGACTCCCGCCTGGTTGCGAGAACGGTAGGTGCAGGTCAGAGCCCGGTCACGGGGCGATGTGCCCGTCCCGGGGCCGACCACTGTGCAGACTGCCCTCACGGGCCGCCGCGCGACGGCCGTCCTAGGCTCTGCGCATGCGTTTCGGACTCTTCGTGCCCCAGGGCTGGCGTCTCGACCTCGTCGGCATCGACCCCGCCGCCCAGTGGGACGTGATGCGCGGCCTCGCCGAGCACGCCGACCGCGGCGACGTCTGGGAGTCGGTCTGGGTCTACGACCACTTCCACACCGTCCCCGCGCCCACCGACGAGGCCTGCCACGAGGCGTGGAGCCTGATGGCCGCCTTCGCCGCGACGACCGAGCGGGTGCGGCTCGGCCAGATGTGCACCTGCATGGCCTACCGCAACCCCGCGTACCTGGCGAAGGTCGCCGCCACCACCGACGTCATCTCCAAGGGCCGCGTCGAGATGGGCATCGGCGGCGGCTGGTACGAGCACGAGTGGCGCGCCTACGGCTACGGCTTCCCCCGGCCCGGCGAGCGGCTCGGCATGCTCGACGAGGGCGTGCAGATCTTCGCCCAGGCATGGCGCGAGGGCCGGGCCACCCTGCACGGGAAGCACTACACCGTCGACGACGCCATCGTCGCGCCCCGCCCGCTCCAGGACGGCGGCATCCCGCTGTGGATCGCCGGCGGCGGCGAGAAGGTCACCCTCAAGATCGCCGCGAAGTACGCGCAGTACACCAACTTCGACGGCACCCTCGACGGCTTCCGGCACAAGTCGGCGCTGCTCGCCGACCACTGCCGCGACGTCGGCACCGACTACGACGCCATCGTCCGCTCGGCCAACTACAACGTCGCGATCGGGCACACCGAGGCCGAGGTGGAGGAGCGGCTCGCCCGGCTCGTCGCCCGGCTGGAGCCGATCGTCGGTGCGGAGAAGGCCCAGGGCGCGCTGGGTGCGTTCCGCGGGATGCCCGGTGTCGGGACCCCGGAGCAGATCGTGGACAAGCTCTCCGCGCTGCAGGCCGTCGGCATGAGCTACGGCATCTTCTACTTCCCCGAGGCCGCCTACGACCGGTCGGGCATCGAGCTGTTCGAGCGCGAGGTCGTCCCGGCCCTGCGGGACTGACGGTGCCGACCGTGCGCCGGGTGGCCGAGGACTACCTCGACCACCTGGCCGTCGAACGGGGGCGGGCGCAGAACACCCTGCGCTCCTACCGGCTCGACCTCGGGCGCTACCTCGACCACCTCGACCACCTGGGACGCGCGGAGCTGACCCAGGTGGCCGAGGCCGACGTCGCCGCGTTCGTCACGGCGCTGCGCACGGGGGAGCGCCCGCTGGCCGCGTCCTCGGCGGCGCGGGCGCTGGCCGCGGTGCGCGGGCTGCACCGGTTCGCGCTGCACGAGGGGCTCACCCCGACCGACGTCGCGGCCGGAGTGGCGCCGCCGGCTCTGGGCTCGCGGCTGCCGTCCGCGCTGTCGGTCGACCAGGTCGACCAGCTCCTCGCCGGCTGCGTGTCCGACGGCCCGGTCGGGCTACGCGACCGGGCCCTGCTGGAGCTGCTGTACTCCACCGGCGCCCGGATCTCCGAGGTCGTCGGCGCCGACCTCGACGACCTGGACCCGGACGCGCGGACGATCCTGCTGCACGGCAAGGGGAACAAGCAGCGGATCGTGCCCGTCGGGCGTCCCGCGCTGGCCGCCGTCGACGCCTACCGGGTCCGGGCCCGGCCCGACCTCGCCGGACGGGGCACGGGCAGCCCGGCGCTGCTGCTCAACGCCCGCGGCAACCGGCTGTCCCGGCAGAGCGCCTGGCACGTGCTGCGCGCCGCCGCCGAGGCGTCCGGGCTGCCCGGCGACGTCGTCGCCGCGGTCTCCCCGCACACCCTGCGGCACTGCTTCGCCACCCACCTGCTCTCCGGCGGCGCCGACGTGCGGGTGGTGCAGGAGCTGCTCGGGCACGCGAGCGTCGCGACCACGCAGATCTACACCCACGTCACCGTCGACACGCTGCGCGAGGTCTACGCCACCGCGCACCCCCGCGCCCGCGGCTGAGGGGCGCGGGCACTACGTTCCGGGACCCATGCGGCACGGAGCGTGGGCGACACGGGTGACGACACTGGCGGCGGCCGGACTCCTCCTGGCCGGATGCGGTGGTGTCGCCGCCGGGCAGGAGCGGCAGGAGGCGGTGAACGAGCCCGTCGACGGGACGGTCACCCGGGTCGAGGTCGACTCCGACGCCGGGGCGCTGCGCCTGGTCGCGGGGGAGAAGGCGTCGGTCGAGCAGGACCTGCGGTGGACCGGCGAGGCCCGCCCGCAGGTCGAGCAGAAGGTCGACGGCGGCGTCCTGCGGATCACCGTCCGCTGCCCGGACCAGGGCAGCGACCGCTGCCAGGCCGGTCTCGTGGTGACCGCGCCCGCCGCGTCGTCGGCGCTGGTCGACGTGCGTGCGGGCGGCATCGAGGTCCAGGGACTGACCGGGGCACTGGACCTGACGTCGTCGGCGGGCGAGGTCAGCGCCACCGGTGCCGGACCGGGCGACGTGCGGGCGAGGTCCAGCGCCGGCGCGGTCGAGCTGACCTTCGCCGCGGCGGCCGCCGACGTGACCGCGGAGTCCGGCGCCGGCGGCGTCGGGATCCGGGTCCCGGTCGGTCCCGCCTACGAGGTGACCGCCGAGACCTCCGCCGGGTCGACCGAGGTCGGCGTCCCCGACCAGCCCGGTGCCGACCACCGGATCACCGCGACGAGCAGCGCGGGCGGGGTCTCGGTCCTGCCCGCCCGCTGAGGCGCGACACGCCGGGGCGCACCGTCGACCGGACGGCGCCCGCCCGCAGGTAGGGTGACCTGGAAATCCATACCGCGACGTGGCCCGACGGGGACGTCGCCGCACGTGGGGACATCTCCTGCAGTGCGGTCTCAGGCCCTGACCGGGACCCGAGACCCGGCACGGTACCCGCGACGAGACCGGAGACCGCATGAACCCGACGCGGCCGGAGGCCCAGAGCAGGCTCGACGACCCGAGCGACGAGCCGGCGCCGGATCACGGGCGAGGCACCCAGACCACCAGCGCGCGCGCTCCCGAGCCCGCACCGCTGTCGGTGCACGGCCCGGCCCGCGTGATCGCGGTGGCGAACCAGAAGGGCGGCGTCGGGAAGACGACGTCGACGATCAACCTCGGGGCCGCGCTCGCCGAGTACGGCCGCAGGGTCCTGCTCGTCGACTTCGACCCGCAGGGTGCGCTGTCGGTGGGCCTCGGCGTGCAGCCCCACCAGCTCGAGTCCACCGTCTACAACCTGCTGATGGAACGCGGCGTCGAGGCCGACGAGGTGCTCCAGGACACCGGCGTCGAGAACCTGGACCTGCTGCCGTCGAACATCGACCTGTCGGCGGCCGAGGTCCAGCTCGTCACCGAGGTCGGCCGGGAGCAGGCACTCGGCCGTGCCCTCAAGCGGTTCCTGCCCGACTACGACATCGTCCTCATCGACTGCCAGCCGTCGCTGGGCCTGCTCACGATCAACGCGCTGGCCTGCGCCGACGAGGTCCTCATCCCGCTGGCGTGCGAGTTCTTCTCGCTGCGCGGTGTGGCACTGCTGATGGACACCATCGACAAGGTCACCGAGCGGCTCAACCCGGACCTGCGCCTGCTCGGCGTGCTCCCGACGATGTTCGACACCCGCACGCTGCACACCCGCGAGGTCCACGACCGCGTGGTGGAGGCGTTCGGCGACAAGGTGTTCGACGCCGTCATCAACCGGACGATCAAGTTCCCGGAGACCACGGTCGCCGGTGAGCCGATCACGACGTGGGCGCCCACGTCGTATGCCGCGGAGGCGTACCGGATGCTCGCCCGCGAGGTCATCGCCCGGTGACGCTGCTCGCCGACGGTGCTCCCGAAGGTCTGGGCGACGGTCTCGACGACAACGACGTCGCCGCGCCGCGGACCCGGCGCTTCACCGTCCGGCTGTACAACTTCGAGGGCCCGTTCGACCTGCTGCTGCAGCTGATCGGCAAGCACGAGCTCGACCTCACCGAGATGGCCCTGCACAAGGTCACCGACGACTTCATCGCCCATCTCACCGACCTCGGCGACGACGCCGACCTCGACGAGATCACCGAGTTCCTGGTCGTCGCGGCGACCCTGCTCGACCTGAAGGCCGCGCGGCTCGTGCCCGGCGCCGAGGTCGACGACGAGGACGACCTCGCCCTGCTTGAGGCCCGTGACCTGCTGTTCGCCCGGTTGCTGCAGTACCGCGCCTACAAGGAGGCCGCGGCGCTGTTCGTCGAGCTCGAGAACGGCGCGATGCGCCGCTTCCCGCGCTCGGTCGCGATCGAGGACCGCTACGCCGAGCTCCTGCCCGAGGTGCTGCTCGGCGTCGACGCGCAGGCCTTCGCCGAGCTCGCCGCCGCGGTGTTCCGGCCCCGCCCGCCCGACGAGGTCGGCGTCGACCACCTGCACGCGGTGCACGTGTCGGTGCCCGAGCACGCGGCGATCCTGCGGGAGCGGCTCGCGCTCGCCGGGACGGCCACCTTCGCCGACCTGACCGCCGACTGCGTCGCGACGCTGGAGGTCATCGCCCGGTTCATGGCGCTGCTGGAGCTGTACCGGGAGCGCTCGGTCGCCCTGGAACAGCCGGAGGCGTTCGCCGACCTGACGGTCACCTGGACCGCCGACCGCGAGGACGACCCGGTCGCCTACGCCGCCGCGCTGGAGGACGAGGCCGCGGCCGCCGAGGAGGCGGTGCGGGCGCGCAACCGGCGCCGCCGGAAGAGGAACCGCGTCGACGAGTCGGTCGCGTCCGGCCCCGACTCCGATCCCGATGCCGACTCCGGTTCCGGAGCGCACCCGGATGCTCGGGACGCGGACCCGGACGATCCGGACACGGACCTGGACGACCCGGGCGCGGACCTCGACGACCTCGGCGGTCCGGACTCCGACCTCGACCGCCCGGACGAGGCGGATCCGCATCCGGTCGGCCCGGACGCGGACCGCGACGGTCTGCACGCGCCCCGTCCCGACCCCGACGACGAGAGGACCGGAACCACCGGTGACTGAGCCGGACGACCGGCCGGGCTCCGACGACCCGGAGGACCCGTCCGAGCTGCTGCGCCTGATCGGCCGCACGGTGCCGCGCAGCCCGCACGCCACCGCGTCGCCGCAGGTCGCGGCCGGCGCGGAGGACCGAGCCGCCCCGGAACCGGAGGCTACGGCCGACGGGGCCGACGGGGCCGACGGGGCCGACGGGGCCGACGGGGCCGACGGGGCCGACGGGGCCGACGGGGCCGACGAGGCCGACGGGGCCGACGAGGAGGCGACGACCGCCGACGCCGAGCTCGCCCGCTCCGCGGAGCCCGCCCGGGACGCCGGGCCCGCAGCCGACGCCGGGCCCGCTGCCGGCACCGAGCCCGTGGCGGCCCGGCTCGCCGGCACCGAGCCGGCGGTCTCCGGACCCGTCACCACCGCACCTGCGCCGCCGGGCGATCGGGACGCACGTTCCGGCCCCGCCGAGGGCGGAGACGTGCATCCCGACCCGTCCGGTGACCCCACCGCCGGCGATGCCGCCCCCTCGGACACGTCGACCGACGGTCGAGCGTCGCGAAACGGTGCTCGCGACGACGCATCCGCGACGCTCGACGTCCAGGACGACCGGTCCGGGCGCCCCGGTGGGCGCGACTCCGGCCGTCCCGACCCGGCTGCCGGGCCGGACGACCCGGCTGCGCCGGAGAACGGGCCGACGGCCCGCGGAGCAGAGGACCCCCGAGCGGAGGAACCCGGGACCCGGGACGAGCCGGATCCCGAGGAGCCCGAGTTCCACGAGCTCGCCGACGACACCGAGCTCGAGCACGCCCTGGAGGCGCTGCTGCTCGTCGTCGACGCCCCCGTCGACGAGCCGTCCCTGGCCACGGCGCTGCACCAGACGCCGTCGCGGATCCGGCAGACGCTGCACCGGATGTCGCTGGCCTACACCGCCGACCGGCGCGGCATCGACCTGCGCCGCGCAGGGGAGGGCTGGCGGTTCTACACCCGCGACCGCTACGCCCCCTACGTCGAGAAGATGCTGATGGACGGCCAGCGCGCCCGGCTGACCCGGGCCGCGCTGGAGACCCTCGCGGTCGTCGCCTACCGGCAGCCGGTCACCCGTGCACGGGTCTCCGCGGTCCGCGGCGTCAACTGCGACGGCGTGCTCCGCACCCTGCTCACCCGTGGACTGGTGGAGGAGGCCGGCACCGAGGAACACACAGGGGGGACACTGTTCCGGACGACCGAGCTGTTCCTCGAACGGCTCGGGATCTCCTCCGTGGCCGAGCTGCCCCCGCTGGCACCGCTGCTGCCCGACATCGACGCGATCGACGACCTGGAAAGCTAGGCACCATGAGCAACACACACGACCCCGACGGCGTCCGGCTCCAGAAGGTGCTGGCCCGCGCGGGCGTCGCCTCCCGGCGCGCGGCCGAGGACCTCATCGCGCAGGGACGCGTGCAGGTCGACGGCGAGACCGTCCGCGAGCAGGGCCGCCGGATCGACCCGGACACCGCGGTCGTCCACGTCGACGGCGCGCGGGTCACCCTGCGCGACGACCAGGTCTACCTGGCGCTGAACAAGCCGTTCGGGCTGCACTCCACGATGTCCGACGACATGGGCCGACCCTGCGTCGGTGACCTGCTCGCCGACCGCGTCGAGATCATGAACACCGCGCAGCGGCTGTTCCACGTCGGCCGGCTCGACGCCGAGACCGAGGGGCTGCTGCTGCTCACCAACGACGGCGAGCTCGGCCACCGGCTGATGCACCCGTCCTACGAGGTGCCCAAGACCTACCTCGCCGAGATCGAGGGCAAGATCGCCCGCGACCTCGGGCGACGCCTGCGCGACGGCATCGAGCTGGACGACGGCATCGCCCGTGTCGACTCGTTCAAGCTCGTCGACGCCGTCCCCGGCCGGGCCACCGTGCAGCTGGTCCTGCACGAGGGCCGCAAGCACATCGTGCGGCGGATGCTCGCCGAGGTCGGCCACCCGGTGCAGCGCCTGGTCCGGACCCACGTGGGGACCGTGGCCCTGGGCAACCAGCGTCCCGGCAAGCTGCGTCCCCTCGACCGCGTCGAGGTGGGCTCCCTGTACAAGGCGGTGGGTCTCTGATGGCCGTGCGGGCCCTGCGGGGCGCGACCCAGGTCGACGCCGACGACCGCGGGCAGATCCTCGACCGCTCCGCCGAGCTGGTCACCGCGGTGCTGGAGCGCAACGAGCTGGTGTCCGACGACATCATCTCGATCTGGTTCACCGCCACCCCGGACCTCACCGCCGAGTTCCCGGCGTACGCGGCACGGCTGCTCGGGCTGACCGACGTGCCGCTGATGTGCGCCACCGAGATGTCGGTGCCCGGCGCGCTGCCGCGGGTGCTGCGGCTGCTCGCCCACGTCGACACCCCGAAGCCGCGCTCGGCGATGCGGCACGTCTACCTGCACGGGGCGCGGGCGCTGCGCACCGATCTGCCCCAGTAGGACACCCCGCCCCGTCGTGGCGGGGGCCGACCGGCGACAATGCCGGACGCAGCAACTCGAACACGGTGGGGGAACAAGGTGGCCTTGCGGGGCGTCGTCGCGATGGACGGTCCGTCCGGGACGGGCAAGTCGACCGTCTCCCGACGGCTGGCGCAGGCCTGCTCGGCGGCCTATCTGGACACCGGGGCCATGTACCGCGCCGCGACGCTGGCCGCGCTGCGCGCCGGCCTGGGCGAGGGTGCGGCGGAGGACGAGATCGCCCGCGCCGCGATCGGGGCCCGTCTGGAGTCGGGCACCGACCCGGTCGCCCCGACGATCACCCTGGACGGCGAGGACGTCTCCGGCCCGATCCGCGGCCCCGAGGTGACCGGGTTCGTCTCGGCCGTCTCCGCGGTGCCGCAGGTCCGGGCCGAGATGGTCGCCCGCCAGCACGCCCTGATCCGCGCGGCGGTCGAGAGCAACGGCGGGATGGTCGTCGAGGGGCGCGACATCGGTACCGTCGTGGTGCCGGACGCGCCCCTCAAGGTCTACCTGACGGCGTCGCCGGAGGTCCGCGCGGCGCGGCGCGGGCGGCAGGACGAGAAGGCGGGCCGCAAGGCCGACCTGCACGTCACCCTCGCCGACGTCGAACGCAGGGACCGGCTCGACTCGTCGCGCCGGGTCTCCCCGCTCTACGCGGCGGCGGACGCGCTGGTGCTCGACACCGACCACCTGTCGGCGGACGCGGTGCTGGCGAAGCTGCGCGAGCTCGTGTCCGCGCGGGGGCTGGACGGGTGAGCCGGGCGCGTGCGCTGCCGGAGGACGCTCTCGGGTGGCTGCACGACCTCGGCCGCTGGATCGGCACCTGGCTGTGGGTCCCGTTCTTCCGGGTGCGGATCCGGCACCGGGAGCGGATCCCGGCGACCGGTCCGGTGGTGCTCGTCGCGAACCACAGCGCGTTCGTCGACGGACCTCTGCTGTTCGGCATGTTCGGGCGCCGCGTGGTGTTCCTGGTGAAGGCGGAGATGTTCTCCGGGATCGTGGGGACACTGCTGCGGTGGCTGGGACAGGTGCCGGTGCGGCGTGACGTCGTCGACCGGCGGCCGCTGACGACCCTGCTGGAGGTCCTGCGCGACGGCGGCATGGTCGCCGTCTTCCCGGAGGGCACCCGCGGTACCGGCGAGGTCGGCAGCGACATCGGCAGTGCCCGGCAGGGCGCGGCCTGGCTGGCCCGCGCGGCATCGGCGCCGCAGCTGCCGGTGGCGGTGCGCGGTACGCACCGCCCGGCGGGTGCGGCCCGCCGCCTCCGCCCCCGGGTGGACGTGCTGGTCGGCGACCCGCTGCCGGCGCCGACGGCGCCGGGACGGAACGGCCTGGCCGCCGCGACCACCGAGGTCACGGAGGCCCTGCGGACACTGGTCCGCGAACTGGACAACGAACACAGGCAAGTGACACGGCCCGACGCGGCCGGGGACGTGAGAGAGCAGTGAGCGAGAGCAGCGAACGCGGAACGAGCCTCGGCGGGGCGTACCGCGGCGGCGTCGAGATCGGTGACGCGGCCGACCGGGCCGAGATGGACCGGCTCGGGCTGGACCCGACGGAGTTCGTGGCCGTCGACGAGGAGGGCGTCGTCACCGCGGGGATCGACCCCGACGAGATGCTGGCGACCCCGACCCTGGCCGTCGTCGGCCGCCCGAACGTCGGCAAGTCGACCCTGGTCAACCGCATGCTGGGCCGTCGCGAGGCGGTCGTGCAGGACGTGCCGGGGGTGACGCGCGACCGCGTCGTCTACGACGCGCTGTGGAACGGTCGCCGGTTCAAGCTGATGGACACCGGTGGCTGGGAGCCCGACGCCGCCGGCCTGCAGGGGTTCGTCGCGAAGCAGGCCGAGACCGCGATGCGCCTCGCCGACGCCGTGCTGCTCGTCGTCGACGCCTCGGTCGGCGCCACCGCGACCGACCAGGCCGTCGCGCGGGTCCTGCGCCGCGCCGACGTGCCGGTGATGCTGTGCGCCACCAAGGTCGACGACGACCGGCTCACCTCCGACACCGCCGACCTGTGGCGGCTCGGGCTCGGCGAGCCGCACCCGGTGTCCGGCCTGCACGGCCGCGGCTCCGGTGACCTGCTCGACGCGATCCTGGAGATCCTCCCCGAGACCCCGCGTGACGACTTCGGTGCCTCCGGGGGCGGTCCGCGCCGCGTCGCGCTCGTCGGCAAGCCGAACGTCGGCAAGTCCAGCCTGCTGAACAAGCTGGCGGGCGAGGAGCGGTCGGTCGTCCACGACGTCGCGGGCACCACCGTCGACCCGGTCGACTCCCTGGTCGAGCTCGACGGCCAGGTGTTCCGCTTCGTCGACACCGCCGGCCTGCGCAAGCGGGTCAAGATGGCCTCGGGCATGGAGTACTACGCCTCGCTGCGGACGAGCTCCGCGATCGAGTCCGCCGAGGTCGCGCTGGTGCTGATCGACGCCTCCGAGCCGATCGCCGAGCAGGACCAGCGGGTCCTGACGATGGTGGTGGAGTCCGGGCGCGCCCTGGTCATCCTGTTCAACAAGTGGGACAAGGTCGACGAGGAGCGCCGCCACCAGCTCACCCGTGAGCTGGAGCGCGACCTGATCAGCGTGCGCTGGGCGGAGCGGGTCAACGTCTCCGCGCTGACCGGGCGGTCGACCCAGCGGATCGCGCCCGCGCTGAACCGCGCGCTGGAGTCCTGGGACACCCGGGTGCCGACCGGGCGGCTCAACCAGTGGCTCAACGACCTCGTCGCCGCGACCCCGCCGCCGGTCCGCGGCGGCAAGCAGCCGAAGATCATGTTCGCGACGCAGGCGCAGACCCGCCCGCCGACGTTCGTGCTGTTCACCAGCGGGTTCCTCGAGGCGGGCTACCGGCGCTTCGTCGAGCGCCGGCTGCGCGAGGAGTTCGGGTTCGGCGGCACGCCGATCCGCGTCTCGGTCCGGGTCCGCGAGAAGCGCCCCCGGAAGAAGTGATGCGGGCCCTGCGCGGCCGTCCCGGTGCCCGGACCTGGGAGGTCGACGAGATCGACACCCCGGTCCCGGGCCCGGGGGAGCTGCTCGTGCGGGTCCGGGCGGCCGGGGTGAACCGTGCCGACCTGCTCGCGCTGGGCGGCGGCTATCCCGTCCCGCACGCCGACGACGACGGCTCGTTCACCGCGGGCATGGAGCTCGCCGGTGAGGTCGTCGACGCCGGTCCGGGCGTCACCGGTGCCCCGGGGCGCGGGCCGGGGGACCGGGTGTTCGCGTCCGCGCCCGCCGCGTTCGCCGAGTACGCCGTCGTCGACGCCCGCCGCGCCCTGCCGGTCCCGTCCGGCCTGTCCTGGACCGACGCCGCCGCGCTGCCGGTCGCGCTGGAGACCGCGCACGACGCGCTGGTCACCCAGGCCGGGTTCGGCGCCGAGGGCGGCACCGTGCTGGTGCTGGGCGGCAGTACGGGGGTCGGGCAGGTCGCGATCCGGCTCGCCGCCGCGCTGGGGGCCGCACCGGTCCTCGCGACGACGACCTCGCCCGCCAAGCGCGCCGCGCTCGTCGACGCGGGGGCGGTCCCGCTCGTCGGGGTCGACGCGCTGGGCGACCTCGACGGGCCCGTCGACGTCGTGCTGGACCTCGTCGGCGGCGACCACCTGGCTGCCGCCCTGCCCGCCGTGCGGATCGGCGGGACCGTCGTGCAGATCGGCCGGCTCGCCGGCCCGTCGGCGACGCTGGACCTCAACACCCTGTCCTTCCGCAGGCTCCGCCTGATCGGGACCACCTTCAGCGTCCGCAGCGCCGACGAGCGGGCGGCCGTCGCCGCCGCGCTGACGCCGGTCCTCGGCCTGATCGGCGACGGCCAGGTGCGCGCCACCGTCGACCGGGCCGTGTCCCTCGACGACGCCCCCGGCGCCGTCGCGCACCTGCGGTCCGGCGGAGCCGTCGGCAAGGTCGTGATCGAGGTCGCCGGATCGTGACGCCGCGCCTGTAACCACCGGCGGTGCCCCGACGAGTGCCCGGGCGTGACGGTGTCGAGGTGACGGTGTTCGAGCGGCTCTGGGTGTGGCGAGTGCGCGCCGCCTGCGAGCTGGCGCTGGCCCTGTGCGGCGGCGACGAACTCGTCGACGACGCCCGCACCGAGGCCTCCTGGTACGCCGACCTGCTGCACCCGTGGGACGGCCGGGGCTGCGAGCCCGACGCCCGCGTCCACGCCTGGCTGTCGATCCTGCTCGCCCGGCGCACCGTCGCCGCGGGACCCCTGGAACGGTGACGACACCGTCACTATCGTGGCCGGGCGTGAGGGAGACCCCGGCCGAGGTGTTCCACGGCCGAGTCGCGGAGCTGGACCTGCTCGCCGACGCGCTGCGTGACGCCGTCGCCGGCGGGGCCTCGGCCGTGCTCCTCGGCGGCGACGCGGGGGTCGGCAAGACCCGGCTGGTGTCGGAGTTCGGCCGCACCGCGACGAGCGGCGGCGCGGTCGTGCTGTCCGGCCGCGCGCTGGACATCGCCGACGCCCCGCCGTTCTGGCCCGTCGTGTCGGCGCTGCGCGAGCAGTCCCGCACCCGCGGCGCGCTGGGCCGGGAGTGCGCGGCCGCGCTGTCCCGGCTGGACCGCGCCGACGGGCCGGCCGGGCGGGTCGAGATGCTGGGCGAGCTGGCCGCCGTCGTCGAGCGGGCGGCCCGCCGGGCACCGGTGGTGCTCGTCGTCGACGACCTGCACCGCGCCGACCGCTCCACCCGCGACCTGTTCGCCTACCTGCTGGCGGCGCTGTCGTCGTCGCCGGTGCTGCTGGTCGGCACCTACCGCGACGACCCGGCCGGTGGCGTCCCGATCGACCTGCTCGGGCTCACCGGGGAGCTGCGCCGGCACCGCGGCGTTCGCTTCGCCCGGGTGGAGCCGCTGCCCCGGCACGAGCTGGCCGAGCTGGTCGCGCAGTGGGCACCGGAGCGCCACGACGTCGAGGACCTGGTGTGGCGACACTCCGGCGGGAACGTGTTCCTGGCCCGCGAGACCGTCCGTGCCGTGCTCGACGGGGACCCGCGGGGCGTGCCGCAGACCGTCCGCGAGCTGGTGCGGGCGGGCGCCGCCGGGCTGTCGACGGGGGCGGTGGAGGTCGTGCGGGCCGTGGCGGCCGGGGTCGGGGAGGTCGAGCACACGCTGCTGGCCGCCGTCGTCGACGTCGACGGGCCGGAGCTGGCCGCAGCCGTGCGGGAGGCGGCCGACGCCGGGTTCGTCGTCGTCGCCGGTGCCGACGGCTACACGCTGCGGCACGGCCTGATGACCGAGGTCGTCTCCGCGGACCTGCTCCCCGCCGAGCGGGTCGAGCTGCACGGCCGCTACGCCACCGCGCTGCACGGCGGCCACCGCGTGCCCGGGTCGGCGGCCCGCCTCGCCCACCACTGGCAGCTCGCCGGGCGCCCGGACGAGGCGCTGGCGGCGACCCTCGACGCGGCACAGGAGGCCGAACGGCTGCGCGGCTACGCCGAGGCGCACCGGCACTGGCTGCGCGCAGCGACGCTGCCGGTCCCCGACGCCGTCCGCGACCGCAGCCGCTACCTGGAGCAGGCCGCGTCCGCGGCGGCCCTGGCGGGCGACCACGACTCGGCCGTGGCGCTGCTCTCCGAACGGCTGGGCGAGCCCGACGCTCCCCCCGGCACCGAACAGGCGGTGCTGCGCTCCCGGCTGGGGCGCTACCTCGGCGCGGCGGGCCAGCTGGCCGAGGCGGAGGAGGCCTACCGGCGCGCCGTCGCCGCCCTGCCCGCCGGCGACGATCCGGCCGACACCGCCGTCGCCGCCCGCGCCGAGGTCCTCGCCGGTTACGCGGCCGCGCTGCTCGACCGGGCCGACTACGCCGGTGCCCGCGCCGTCGCCGAGGACGCACTGGTCGCGGCACGCCGGGTGGGGGAGCCGCGGGCGCTGGCGTCGGTACTGGCGACGCTCGGGTTCGGTGCCGCGCACTCCCGCGACGGCGCCGCCGGACTCGACGCGCTGACCGAGGCCGTCGCCGTCGCCGAGGTCGACGGCGACCCGGAGACGCTGGGGGAGTGCCTGGCCCGGCGCGCGGAGCTGCTGACCGGCCCGCTCAACGCCCTCGACGACGGCGTCGCCGCGGCCCGGGCGGGAGCCGAGCGGATGGCCGGGCTGGGGCTGGGCCGGACCTCGTCGGTGTCGCTGCGGGTGGTGGCGGCGAACGGGCTGTTCCGCGCCGGTGCCTGGGACGAGGCCGAACGGGAAGTGGCGACGGCATGGTCGGCCGGCCCGTCCGGGGCGCAGATGCTGGAGCTGCGCCTGGCCCGCGCCCGACTGCGGATGGGCCGTGGCGACCTCGACGGCTCCGACGTCGACCTCACCGCGGCCGAGCTGATCGCCGGATCGACGGGCCTGCCCAAGCAGCGGTTGCCGCTGCTGATCCTGCGCGCCGGGCTGGAGATGTGGCGGGGCAACCCGGAGCTGGCGTTCGCCCACGTCGGGAAGGGGCTCGACGTCGTCGAGTCCGGCATCGACGACGTCTTCGCGGTCGCGCCGCTGCTCTGGCACGGTGCCCGCGCGCACGCCCAGGCCGTCCTCGCCGGACGTCCCCCCGACGCCAGCGGACTGCGACGGCTGCGCCGCCACCGGCGCGACCTCCTCGACCGCGGGGACCGCTCCGCCCCCGCGCTGCGCGGGGTCATCGCGAGCTACGAGGCCATGTGCTCCGCCGAGGACGCCCGGACCACCGCGGGGTCCGACCCGGGCACCTGGCGAGGCGTCGCCGACCTGCTGGACGGCCTCGGCCAGCCCTACCCCGGCTCCTACGCCCGACTGCGCAGCGCCGAGGCGCTGCTGGCGGGCCGCCGTACCGAGGACGGCACCGCGGACCTGCGCCGCGCCGCCCGGCTCGCCGCAGGCCTGCGGGCCGGTCCGCTGCTCCACGAGATCGCCGAGGTCGCCCGCCGGGCCCGGATCGAGGTGCCCGAGCTCGCCGCGGTCGCGACGGACGGTCGTGCCCCGGTCGCCGTGGACGGTCCGCTGGCCCGGCTCACCGACCGGGAACGGGAGGTGCTGGAGGTCCTCGCCGACGGCGCCACCAACAAGCAGATCGCGGCCCGGCTGTTCATCACCCCGAAGACGGTCGGTGCCCACCTCGCCTCGGTCTTCGCCAAGCTCGACGTCACCAACCGCACCAGCGCCGCGGCCGTCCTCCGCGAGCACCGCACCGATATCTAGGTCATTCGCCCGATACCTTCGCCGGGCACGTTCGACCAGGCTGATCACCGGATCGAGCGACACGGAGGCAGGCGATGACGGCCACCATCGAGACGCCCTCCGGTGAGGGCACGGCCCCGGCGGGCCGGGCGCGCGTCGGAGCGCTGCTCGCGACGCCACCGGAGACGATCGACGGCGTCGTCGCGCACCTGGAGCACCTCCAGGAGATCCTCGAGTGCGAGTACGGCCCCGGTGACGGCGTCGCCTCGTTCAACCGGCTCTACCTGCGCATCACCCGCGGCATCCGGGACCAGCTCGACGACGACCTGTTCGCCGACCGGGACTTCCTGGTCCGGCTCGACGTCGAGTTCGCCCGCCGCTACTTCCGGGCCCTGTACGCCGAGGCGACCGGGGGGACCCCGCCGCGGTCCTGGGGGGTGCTGCTGGAACGCCGCCACCACGAGCGGATCTCCCCGGTGGAGTACGCGGTGGTCGGGGTGAACGCGCACGTCAACTTCGATCTGGCGCCCGCGGTCGTGCGTACCTGCACGGTCCTCGGGCGCAGTACCCCCGGCCCGGCCGAGCGGGCCGACTACCGGGCCGTGAACGACGTGTTCTCGCTGCACATGGTCCGCCTGCTCGACGGCTTCGACCGGAACGACCCCGGCGAGACCTCGCTGTCCGAGCAGCTGCTCGGCTGCGTCGCCGACGTGCCGGTGGTGCTGGCGCGCGACGTCGCCTGGCGGCAGGCCCTCGAGCTGTGGGAGCTCCGCTCCCGGCCGATGGAGTACGAGAACGAGGTCGCGGCGCTCGACCGCCGGACCGCGCTCCTGGGGCGTGGCCTGCTCACGCTGGGAGCCCTGACGTGACACCCGCCCGAGTGGGGGGCGGGCGGGTGTCACACCCCCGGCCGGTGGCGGTCGCGCCGCTCGCGACGGTGCTGATCATCGACGACCACGAGCTCGTCGGGTCGTCGCTGGCGCTGGCTCTGCGCGCGGAGGGCGAACCGGCCGCGTTCCGCCCCGCGCACTCGCACGTCGAGGTGCACCGCGCCGTCGCCGGGGTCGAGCCCGGACTGCTGGTCCTCGACCTGGACCTCGGACGCGACGCCGAGGGCCGCCGGATCGACACCATCCCGCTCATCCCGTGGCTGCGCGCCCAGGGGTGGCGGGTTCTCGTCCTCTCGGGCAGCTCCAGCCCCACCCGGATCGGCGCGGCCCTGCACCAGGGCGGCTTCACCTGGGTGTCGAAGACGGCCTCGATGCCCGCACTGGTCGTCGCGATCCGGGAGGCCCGCGTCGGGCGGTCGCTGTTGCACGCCACCCACCGCGACGAGCTCGTGCAGCGCTACGTCGAGTGGGACCGCCGTCAGCGTGCCGTCCGCGAACGCATCGCGACCCTGACCCGCCGCGAGCGGGAGGTCCTCGAACTGCTCGCCGGCGGGGTGCGGGCGCACGCCATCGCCGAGCACTTCGTCGTGTCGCTCCCCACGGTCCGCACGCAGGTCAGAGCGGTGCTCGCGAAGCTCGACGTCGGGTCGCAGCTGGAGGCCGTCGCGCTCGTGCGCAGTGTCGACGCCACGGACGACACCCCCGGTGGGATGCTGCCGTGGGTACGGTAAGGTTCCACGTGCCCCGCGAGGGGTGGCCGGGACGTGGCGCAGCTTGGTAGCGCACTTGACTGGGGGTCAAGGGGTCGCAGGTTCAAATCCTGTCGTCCCGACAGGCCGGAGGCCGGTATCCGAGAGCATCGGGTACCGGCCTTTACTCGTCTGATGCGCTACGTCCTCCCTGGGAGGGGCTCAACCACCCGGCGGTCGACAACCGTTGTGGTCCGGACGTTGCCAGTGGCGTATCCACCCCCCGAGCTATGTGAGCAGGAGCAGCGGAGCACCATGTCGCTTGCCGGGTCGCCCACACCACTCTCGGAGCGGGCCACCTGCATGAACTCACCCTGGAGGTGGGGCTCATGGGTTCCGTCACGATCACTATCGACGGCGCCGCGCTGCTCTGGATCCCGCTTGGCGTGTGCGCGCTGGGGAACCGGGGAGTGACGGCCGCGCAGTTCAGTCGTCTTGTTGCGCTTACTGTGCGTCGGTCGATGAAGTAGGTCGAACCCGTGCGGCAGTCGGCTGGCGTCGCGTGTGCAACGCGAGCTATGCGAGGGGGAAGATGTCGTGGTCACGGAGCACGGTGACGCAGCGCTGCGGCATCCCGAGGCGACGGCGGGACCTCCGCATATCGGTGTCCCCACCGATCCGCACCGATCTGACGACGGAGATCGTCGGTGGGAGCGGGGGAGTCGCGTTCGGAGCCCCGTGGAGGTCCACGTTCTCGCTCATCCACTGGGTGAGCTGAGCCTCGTCGTCGTCGACCAGGACGACGCGGTCGCTCCAGCGCGTCCGGTACTGCTGCTCATCGAGCAGGAGGCCGGCGAGTGTGCGGCACAGGGTTGAACTGCCGCTCCGACGTAGATGGTTCGAGGCGAGCCGCGCGGAGCTTCGTCGCGAGGCCGACGTGGAGAAGCCGCAGGTCCGGAACCGTTGCACGGAGGCGGCCCGGAAGGTCGGGCAGGATGGCGGGAGGCGCCCACCAGGCATAGAGGCCCGGAACCGACGGCGCCAGAATGCGGACGTCCTCGGTGGGGGCCCGGGTTGTCGATCAGCGCGTCGACGACGGACTCGATCGGCGGGGAGCAGGCGACACCCACGGCAGTCTGCCCGGGGGCCGAGCGGCGAGGTCGCTGTTCGTCAAATCGTTCGTCAGCGCGTCCACCAACGGTGATAGGAAGCGACAGTCGTCCGGGCAGGTTCACGCTGGTCGGGGCATGTTGGATCGCGAACACCCCAGGTCTGCGGATCGCGCTGATTCGTTCCGCTTCAACGTCTGGATGGCGGCGAAACGCGCCAGCGGCTACTCGTTGTTGCCGAGGTCGGTCGCGCCGCCAACGGACTCGATGATGTCCGGGATCTCCTGGCGTGGGCCGGTGGTGAGGTCACCGGGCGGGCAGAACACGAGGTTGCAGCCGGGTGGGGCGTACGGACCGATCCCGATGCCGTTGCCGAGGATCTTCGGATCGAGGTAGTTGGCGGGATCGAGGTTCGCGCTCGCCGCATCGGCGACGTACGGCCCGGGGTCGGGGACGTCCTGGTCGCGGACCCCGCGCATGAGGATGCGGAAGAAGTTGTAGTACAGGTCCGCGCCGGGGCTGGCGCTGGCGATGGCCTGCGGGTCAGGTGCCTTGTCGCCGAGGACGCCGGTCCAGGTGACGGTCATGTCGAGGCTGGGGATGATGAAGTTGTTCTGCTGCAGGGCTCCGACCATGGCGTACATGTCCCGGGGCGCGCTCGGGGTGAGCTGGTGGTCCAGAACTCTGCTGGCGGGGATGTCGGTGGTTTTACAGATGTCGCCGCGGTTGGTCCAGAAGAGCAGTCCGTAGCAGGGGTTGGGTGCAGAGGGGACGCTGACCTGCTGGACGTAGTCGGCCGGGACGACCTGCTCACCATTCCAGCGTCCGCCGTTCTGCATGAGAAGACCGAGGCGGGCGAACTGCTCGCTGGGGATGAACAGGTTCGCGTAGCCGTAGGTGTTGCCCGAGCGGTCGCGCAGCCAGAAGTAGCTGTTGCGGTCGATGCCGACCGGGTCGAACAGGTTGTCCTGGACGAAGTCCTGGAAGTCCTGCCCGACGGCTCGGGCGACGACGAAGGCGACCAGGTCCGGGGTGCGCTGGCTGTAGTCGAAGTTCGTGCCGGGCTCGTGAGTTATCGGCAGAGCGAGGGCCTGACGTGCCACGTTCGGGTCGTTGCCGATCGTGGCGAATTCGCTGAGGATGGCCTCGTCCAGCCCGCCGGCCTCGTTGAGCAGGTTGCGGATGGTGATCGCTCGGTGGTCGGCGTCGCCCCAGCCGGGCCCCTCGGGTAGGTATTTGCCGATCGGGTCGTCGAGGGCAAGCTTGCGCTGCCCGTAGGCGATGCCAGTGGCCATCGACACGACGCTCTTGGTCGAGCTGAACACGTTGAACGGCACATTCTGAGTGACCGGGTCCAGCGGTCCGGTCCCGACCAGACAGTTGTTGCGGTAGATCCGCACCGAGAGCCGCATGTTCGCTTGGGCGTAGGCCACGGCATCGCGCACGGCGGCCGGGTCGAGTTGCTGGGCGCCCGGGTCGGAGCGGCCTGGTGCGGCCGAACCGGACGGCAGCGGGCAGGCGGTCGAGGCATCTGCGGCCGGGGCCGGGTCGGCCTGGGCCTGCCCGACCATCACGAGGCCGGCCAGTGCGACGCAGGTAGCTGCTGCGGCCAGCGTCCGTACCGCTGCCTTCCTCATCATGCCCGTCCTCCTCGACCGGTGATGGCCTTCACTGAGTCAGAACGAGCGGTATAACTCAGGGGATACGGGTGGGCCGTAGGTTGGCTCCATGAGTTCGGCCGAGGAGGGCACCCGCACCCGCAACGGGATGCGGTGGCGCACCGACGAGCTCCTCGACGCCGCCGTCCTGGTCTTCGGCGAGAGTGGCTATCACGGCGCGACGATGAACGCGATCACCCAACGGTCCACGGCCACCAAAGCCACGTACTACAGCCGGTTCGGCAGCAAGGACGACCTCTACACCGCGTGTCTGCACCGGGAGGCCGAGCGAATGCGCGTCCACCTGGTCACCGCATACGAGTCCGCCGACGTACTGAGCGTGTCCGAGCAGCTCGAAGGTGACATGCTCGCCTTCTTCCACCACGCCGCCGCCAACCCCGCCGGCTTCAGGTTGCTGTTCGGCCCCGAGGCCGCCGGACCCGCCGCACGCATCCGTCAGACGCTGCTCGACACGATCCGGGATGAGGTCGCGCGGCGGGTCCGCCGGACCCTCGACGCTCGCCACCCGCACGCCTCGGCCTCCGCCGACATGATCGCCGCGATGATCATCGGTGTAGCCGTCCATGGCACATACCAAGCTGTCGTCGTCGAACGAACAAGCCCAGAACGGGCCGGCGCGATGGCAAGCTCGTTCGTCATCGCCGCCGTGCGCAACATGGAACCCGGGGCAATCGTCGATACAACCGGGAGCGCAGCGATCGAGTGACTGACCCGCAGACAACCGTCTCGCGACGGCGCAGACCAACTCGGACGTCGGCGGCCGCGCCCCGTCTTCTCTGTGTTTGACCTGTGGGTACGGCGACAGCGGTGATCCTCGGATGATCGTCCTGGATGATCATGCGTGAGTCCACTGTGGTCGTACCGTGGAGCACGCCGCTCCACGGCGCGGAAAGAGGTCAGAGTTCATGCTCCGTGATGGTTGTGCCGTTCGGGTGAATCTAGCGCGGTGTGGTGCGGTTGGGTTCGGTATCGCGGGCAGCCGGCATGCGCTCGGGAAGCGGTGCCGCCCAGGGAGGAGAGCGTCGGAGCGCTTCCGCTGCGCACTCCCGCCGACGCCGCTCGGATTCTTGCGGTCCGCGAGTCGTGGCTGCGCCGCGCCGCAGGTGAGCGATGCACAGGTCGACACACCGGCTGAGATGGCGACCGAGGCCAGCCCGAAGTGCCATGTCCATGGATCGACCATTGCACGCCCCGCAATCCCCGGGACGGGGATTGCCTCGAGCTCGGCCACCACGTGGCGGTGGACATGACGGTGGACGTCCACTGCGGCGCTGCACCGTGCCGCACGTTCCGAGCCCTCGGCGCGGCCGTAATGGCCGCCGACGTCCGGGCCCCGTTGCCGGTCGCCACCGGCTCGGCGGAGTCGTGCTCAGCGTCGGCGGGCCCCGTCATCCCGTCGAGGTCGTGCGTGTCGTCACCGATGACGGGATCCCGACCGTCGCGTCGATTCGCCCGAGCATCTGTACGAGCTGCACGCTCGCGTAGGGGATCGGGATCGACCCGCACAAGCCCTCGCCACCGCAGGGCCTTCACCGGTCTGACCCCTGTGGCCAGGCAGGGCTCCCAACCCGGTGGTCTCGCCGGCGGAGCCGACGCGGCTGCGGCGCTACCCCACCATCAGGAAGGCCTCGTGTGCTCCAGGACTGGGAGAACCTGCTGTTCTGCCCGCCGTCGCCCGCGGCGGCGACCCGAACGGACCGGGCCACCCGACATGGCCGGCCACTGCCCCGACCTTCGTCCCGGCGCTCGGACCGAGGCACCGGGACCCCGGCCGATCGACGCCTCGACTCGGTGCGGGGTGGCTGAGGAGCAGCCCACCGTCGGGCGCCGCGGGAAAGCCGGTACCGGCCGAGTACAGCAGGCGTTCTCCGGATCTTGACAGAGCCACGATGCGCGGGGCCGGCCCGGGAGGCCGACGCCCGGGGCCGAGGACTGTGCAGCCCGCCTCGGGCGGCGGCGCGGACCGGTCACGAACGCGTTGGTCGCCTGCGGTCGCCGGTCGATGACCTTCTACATCGCGCAGTCGCCGGTGTGGTTCGTCGCCACCGAGCCGGCGTTGCTCGACCTCGGCGGGCGGCTCGGCGCCGCGACGGCTGCCGCGGTCGCCGTCGCCACCTGGGTGATCACCGTGGTCGTCGCCGCTGGTCTGGATCGCGCGGGCCGGCGCGGGCCGGCCGAGGCTCTGTTGCGCCGCCTCACCTACGGCGCCGGGCGGAGGGCTCCGCGTCCGGCGACAGCCTGACCACGTGCGCAGGGCGCGTCAGCATCACTGCGTGTGCGGGAGCTGCAGACAGAACGAGTCCGTACCGCCACGCGGAGCGGACGGCGGGTGGCGGCGCGTGCGCTCAGGACCCACCGGAGCGCAGTGTCCGGAGGTGGGGTGCTTCGCTCGGCGGCACGCCAGGCACCCTGACGATGCGCCCGTCGGTCATCTCGAGCCGCACCACCTCGTCCCCGGGGCGTGGGTCGAGTACCGCTGCCACCCGGCACCAGGGCAGGGTCGTGCCGGACAGTACGAACCGGATGCCCCTGTCGGAGACGACCGCCACCGGCACCAGCCACAGCGCTGCGACGATCACCACGGTGATCGGCGCCAGCACCAGCCATGCCGACGTGTTCTGCAGGATCGACAGGTAGATGCCGACCGCCAGAGGCGCCCCGACGAGCATCGTGAACCAGCTGCGGGCATATCGCGCGCCCCAGTACGTCCTGCGGTCGGGATCCGGCTTGTCTCCCATCGCCACCTACCGCCGGGTTCCTGCGGCCGAGATCGGTTCCTGCAGAGATCCCGAACGCGGCCGACCCGACAGTCGCACCACAGTCGGAGGACGGTCCATGTCGTGATCCCGGGTCGCGCTCTGATGCAGGCCGGCGTTGTACCGACGCGAGAGGCGGTGTCGTGCCGCCCGAGCACTGCAGGCGCGGGCGTCGGACGGACCGGGTGGCGTGCTGACGGGCCCGCACCCCGTGGGCTTCCGGCTCCAGGTCCACATCGTCGTCCTGTACCCGCGATCGCGGGGAGTATCGCCGAGACCGGCGGTGCATCCGGTCACCGCGCGCCGGTCGAGGTGCCGGGGCGCAGGGTGCGGCTCGGTGGCACCGCGTGTGCGGCGCGGCAGTGGGCCGCGAACCGCGACGGGTGACCGAACCCCACCCCGTGGCGATCTCGGCGACGGTCGCGGTGCGGGTCTGCGGCGATCGGGTCGCGGTGGGCGCGATCCAGACGCCCGTACTGAGGTAGGGCGTCGGGTGGTGTCGAATGTCGCTGGAACGCCGGCTGGACCGCGCGCACGGTGGCCGACGTGGCGGCTCCCCGGTAACGGTGCGCCGGTGGGCGCCCCAGGCCGACGAGCGAAGGCTCACCTGTCCAGTCTCGTCATCGGGTACCCGTCACGGTCGCGGGTTGCGGCGGGGCGGAACCCGGGTGGTCCTGGGCTCGTGCCGTGAGGTGTGGGACGCGACGATCCGGGTAGCTGCACGACACCGGGTCGAGCACCAGCTCGCCGTTCCGCCCGGAGCGCTCTGCGCGCGATGGACCTGTGCTGGGAGCCGGCCATGGAGAATCCCGGATCTGCGATCCACGGCAGTCGTACCTCAACCCCGCGACCGGGCGCGGAGCGACCGTTCGTGATCCGCCCTCATGACGGCACGTCGGTCATCCGGGCACGGGGCCATCTCGACTCGGCCTCCGGTGGCCGGTTGTTGCGCCTCCTCGATGCGGAGATCGAGATGGCCCGTGCCGGTCACCGACGGCTCGACACCGTCGTCATCGACGTGTCGGAGTCGGACACGATCAGCCGAGGTGGCCCCGAGGCGCTTGCGCACGCGCTTCATGCCTGTACCCGTCGTCGGATCGGCTTGGCCGTGGCCGGGACCTTCGACCTGCGTTTCCTCTCGCCCGCCGCGCAGCGGAGATTGGCTGCGCTCACCTGGTACCCGACCGTCGAGGTCGCCATCACCTCCGCCACCGGGCGGAGGTGACATTCCCGGCGGGTCGGTGTCGCCGTGACGAACGGGCCGTGGCCGAGCCGGGTCGGCCCCAGAATGACCGGGACGGCGCCGAGCGCCCCCGGAGTGGCCCCACGGCGCCGTCGCACACGGCCATGCGCGTCGAGCCGCCGCAGCGTTCACACCGCCCCCGCCCGGGTACGACGTCGACATGACCGACATCGGATCGGGGGAGATCGACAGCTCGCGCACGAGGGTCAGTGCCCGCGCCCGGGGCGTGATCGCCTGGAAGCTCCGTCGGCGTACATCGGCGTTCTACGACGACCCGGCGACCATGCGCGCACTGTTGGCGGAGCACCAGGATCCGAGCGGCACCCGGCCACCGTGGTGGATACGCGCGACCACACGCGTGCGGCACACCGCGCTGGACGGGCACGACTGCTGGACACTTCAGCCGCCACGGGGTCCGCGTTCGGAGGTGCACGTGCTGCATCTGCACGGCGGCGGATTCGTCGAGCAGCCCGGTGCACACCATTGGAACTTCGCGCGCTGGCTCGTCGCCCGGCTCGGCGCGACCGTCACGCTGCCGATGTATCCGCTCGCTCCGGCGGCAGACCACCGTGACATCTGGCCGTTCACCGAGCACTCCTACGAACGGTTCCTGGCCGGACACCGGGCCGAGGACCGGATCGTGCTCGGCGACTCCTGCGGTGGCGGGCTGGCGTTGGCGCTGGCCCAGCGGCTGCGCGACCGGGGCGAGCCGGTGCCCTCCCGGATCGGGCTGCTCTCCCCGTGGCTGGACCTGGCGGTCGGCGACGCGATGTCGGTCCGCATCGCGCCGGACGACCCGGTGCTGGGGGTCGACGGGCTGCGTCAGGCAGGGCGCTGGTACGCGGCAGGGACCGCGCTGGACGATCCCGAGATCAGCCCCGTCGATGCCGACCTGCGTGGGCTCGGCCGGATCGCCGCCTTCGTCGGCACCCGGGACCTCCTGCTCGCCGACGCCCGGCGGCTACGGCGTGACGCCGAACGGGTCGGACAGGAGATCGAGCTGCGCCAGTACCGGGGCATGTACCACAACTGGATCATGCATCCGCTGCCCGAAGGCCGGGTCGCCCGTGGTCATCTGCTCGACTTCCTGCGTCGCTGACGGGCCGGTGGCCGGAGCCACCGACCCGCGACACCCTGGTCGTCAGCCGTCGGCGCACGGTTGCGCACCGTCCGGGCCGCGGCCGTCCGGATGTCGCCGGATCCCTGTCCGGATCCGGCACGCCTGACAGGACCCCGACCCCGCTCAGCGCCCGTGTGTGACCGCCCGTCGCGCCCTCCCAGCCTTCACGGGGTCGTCGGATCGTGGTCCGGGGCCGGGGGTGGAGGCACGTCCACTTCGCGAGTGGACGGCCCGACCTCGGACCGGCGCGAAGTGACGACGATGCGCCGATCAGGAAGGAGGCGGCCGGTGTTCCGCTGTGATGCGTGGTGGTCGGCGGTGGGCCCGCGCCTGCTGGATGCGCGATGGCGGGCAGAGCTCGATCGGACGCGGCCGCTGCACGTCCAGCTGTGCCACCGGCTGGTGGTGGTGACCCCGCACGTGGACGAGGACGTCTGCGCGGTCGGCGGATTGCTGGCCCGGGCCGGCGAACAGGCCGTCCGCGTCGACGTGCTCTCGGTCACCGACGGCGACGGAGGCACGTGTGGCGAGGGCCCCTACCGGTCGGGCACCGAGCCGGTCGTCCACCCGCACGACTGGCACACTCCCCGCCGCGCCCACTCCGCGACCGCAGCCGCCGCGGCCTCGGATGCCACGCGGGAGACGGCGTCCGATCACGCGGCCGTCGCCCGCGCTGCGGCGCGGGTGTGCTCGGCGTACCACGCCCGGCTGGTCCACTGTCCGACCCGTTGCAGAACGGCTTCGTCGGTCGGCGCGGCCCGTCGGGGCGGCCGCACGGCAGGCGGGCCGTGCGACGACGCAGGGCACGACGAACCGGTGTGTGAAGGCCGCGGCGAGCGGGTACGTGATTCGCGGTGGCCGCACGGATGTGCTCGGCCGCCGGGCCCACCTCCCGGGAAGTACGGTGCCAGAACTCGATTCGCCTCTGCTGGTCTTGGACGGGTGCACCCCGCCTCGCCTGACGGTTGTCCGGAGCTGGCTGCGCGACCAGCTGCGTGGTGTCGATCAGCAACTGCGTATCGACGCCGAACTGGTCGTCACCGAACTCATCGCCAACGCTCATGATCACGGGGGTGGGGCGGACACTGTCCGCATCTACGTGCATCGCCGACCTCCTCAGGTGCGTGTGGAGGTCGATGACGGGCTGCCGCAGGCACCATTGACGGTCGGCCGGTCGCGGTGGGGCGGATTCCGCGGACGCGGTCTGACCATCGTCGACTCGGTGGCCGGCTGGGGTGTCGTCCGCCGGGCGCGGGACAAGACGGTGTGGGCCACGGTCGGTCCTGGCCCGCAGGTCAGCCTTGCTCCGCGACGGCCGTGACCGGCTCGTGCCGGCACGCCCACCCGCGCCCGTCCACCGGATCGACGCCTCGCGCACCGGCAGCGGCTGCGGCAGCCGCACCGGATCCGGCGGGGTGACGCTCGACGGTGACGCGAGGGGGCCGTCGCGGGTGCTCATCGGCGTGACCCGCCAGAACCGCGGAGGGGACCGATGAGGCTGCCGGCCCGGATCTGCCCGCCGGAGGTACTACCGCTCCCCGACGGTGTCCGGTTCGGCCAGGTCGGGGCCGTGGCCGTTCCGGGGCTCGGCCTGTCGGTGCGCGGTTGGGAGCCGACGCTGTCGTGCCTGGATCCGCCGTTCCCGGCGACGGCGCTGGCGCTGCCCGCTTACGGGGTGCCCGCCTCGCCGCGGGCACCGCTGGACCCGCGGTCGTCGGCGCGGCGGTTGCTGCGGCGGATGGACGACCTCGGGATCGGATCCGCCGTGCTGCTCGGGCACTCGGCGAGCTGTCAGGTCGTCGCCGAGGCGGCCCGTGCCGCCCCGGGCCGGGTGCCTGCCCTGGTGTTGGTGGGCCCGACCGCGGACCCGCGTGCGGGGAGCCGGGCGGCGTTGGTGCGGGGGTGGCTGCGCAATGTGGTGGCCGAGCGCCCGGAGCAGGTGCCGCAGCTGGTGCGCGACTACACCTACAGCGGCATGGTCAGCTTTGTTCGCGCGCTGGAGGCCACGCGGCGCCACCCGTTGTCCGATGTGGTCGGCGGGTTCGGTGGGCCGGTGCTGCTGCTGCGCGGCGCTCGCGACGGGATCTGCTCGGCCGACTGGCTGGCCCGGCTCGCCTCCTCCGCCGCGGCGGCCGAGGTCGCCGACGTCGCGACGGCGGCGCACATGGCGCCGTTGACGCACGGCGCCGAGCTGGCCGTGGCGCTGCGCCCGTTCCTCGTCTCCGCCGGGCGCGGTCGGGCGGGACACGAGCCGTAGCCGGCTCGCCCGGTGCGACCCGCACGGCCGGCGGTGGCCGCGTTCGCGGTGGGACAGCCCTGAGCGGACCTGTCCGCCTGCCGATCCGTTCGCAGGACCATCTCGCAGGACGTCGGACGGGGTGAGCGCCGACGTGTGGGGTAGGCGCGCGGCATGACCCTCGTCGAGCCGACCACATCCGACCGTCTGATTCACGACCCCCGCACCGGCGACGTCATCGGGCCGGTACCGCAGGCCGATCCCGCAGAGGTCGACGCCGCCGTCGACGCAGCCCGCGCCGCCGCGTCCGGCTGGGCGGCCACCCCCGCCGCCGAACGCGCCGCCGCGCTGCACGGCGCCGCCGCCGCCGTCCGCTCCGCCGCGGACGAGCTCACCGATCTCACCGGCCGCGAGACCGGTAAGCCGGCCGCCGACGCCCGCGGCGGCGTCGACGCCGGGGTCGGCACGCTCATCCAGTACGCCGAGCTCGGCCCGGTGCATCGCGGCCGTACCCTGCACGGTGACCCCGGTGCGACCGACCTGATGGTCCCCGGGCCGCGCGGTGTCGTCGCCGTCCTCACCCCGTGGAACGACCCCGTCGCCGTCGCCGCCGGGCTCCTCGGCGCCGCGCTCGCCACCGGGAACACCGTGGTGCACAAGCCGAGCGAACGATGCCCGGCGACGGGACGTCGGTTCGCCGAGATCATCGCCGCGCACCTGCCGCCGGACGTCCTTCGGATCCTGGACGGCGACAGCGAGGTCGGGTCCCGCCTCGCCGCATCGGAGGTGGACGTCGTCGCCCACGTCGGCGGGACCGCCACCGGCCGGAAGATCCGCGCCGCCTGCGCGGTCACCGGCGCGTACGCGCTGCTGGAGAACGGTGGAAACGACCCGCTCGTCGTCGACGCCGGTGTCGACCCGGGGTGGGCCGCCGAGCAGGCCGCGCTGGGCGCGTTCGCCAACTCCGGGCAGATCTGCGTGTCCGTCGAGCGGATCCTGGTGCACGCCGACGTCGCCGCCCCGTTCCTCGACGCGCTCGCAGGGCAGGCCGCTCCGTGGGGCGGCCGGATCGGTCCGATGGTCGACCGCACCCTGCGGGCCGAGGTGCACCGCCAGGTCGTCGGGGCCGTCGACGCAGGCGCCCGTGTCCGCGCCGGAGGCGCCCTGCCCGACGGTCCCGGCGCGTTCTACCCGCCGACCGTGCTGGAGGACTGCACCCCGGAGATGGACGTGTTCGCCACCGAGACGTTCGGCCCCGTCGCGCCGGTCCGGGTGGTACCCGACTTCGCGACCGCGCTGCGCGAGGCGGCCGACGACCCGTACGGGCTCGCCGCGACCGTGCTCACCTCCGACATGGCGCACGCGCAGCACGCGTGGCGGTCGCTGCCCGTCGGAACCGTCAAGATCAACAACGTGTTCGGCGGGGCGCCCGGTGGGGCCGCCCAGCCGCGCGGCGCGAGCGGTACGGGGTTCGGGCACGGCCCTGAGCTGCTCGACGAGATGACCACGGTGAAGGTCGTGCACCTGGAGGGGGCGCCCGCACAGCGCTGAGTGGGTTCGATGTCCCCGCAGCGGGAACGCGCCCGGCCATGACCGAAGAGCGTCGCCACCTCACCACTCGACAGGGCCATCCCGTCCACGACAACCAGAACGAGCGCACGGTCGGGCCGCGGGGCCCGGCCACGCTGGAGAACTACCAGTTCCTGGAGAGGATCAGCCACTTCGACCGGGAGCGGATCCCGGAGCGGGTCGTGCACGCCCGCGGGTTCACCGCCTACGGCACCTTCACCGCCACCGGGCGGTGGGGCGACGAGCCGATCGAGCGGTTCACCCGCGCGAAGCTCTTCGCGGCCGAGGGCAAGCAGACCGAGGTCGCACTGCGGTTCTCCACCGTGATCGGCGGGCGCGACTCCTCCGAGGCCGCCCGCGACCCTCGCGGCTTCGCGGTCAGGTTCTACACCGAGGACGGCACATGCTGGTCAACCTGTTCAGCCCACGCGGCATCCCGGCCGACTACCGCCACCAGCAGGGCTTCGGCGTCAACACCTACAAGTGGGTCGACGCGCATGGGGAGACCCGGCTGGTGAAGTACCACTGGCTGCCCACCTGCGGGGTCGCGTCGATGACCGAGGCGGACGCCGCCGCGGTGCAGGCGGACGACCTGGGGCACGCCTCGAAGGACCTGTTCGACGCCATCGAGCGCGGCGAGTACCCCGAGTGGGAGCTCCATGTCCAGATGATGGACGACCACGACCATCCCGAGCTGGACTTCGACCCGCTCGACGACACCAAGGTGTGGCCGGAGGAGATGTTCCCGCCTCGCAAGGTCGGCACGCTGCAGCTCAACCGCAACGTCGCGAACAACTTCGCGGAGAACGAGCAGATCAGCTTCGGCACCGGTGTGCTCGTCGACGGCCTCGACTTCTCCGACGACAAGATGCTCGTCGGGCGCACGTTCTCCTACAGCGACACCCAGCGCTACCGCGTCGGCCCGAACTATCTGCAGCTCCCGGTCAACGCGCCCCGCAACGGGCCGCCCGCGACCAACCAGCGCGACGGCCAGATGACCTACGTCGTCGACACCGGCGGGGAGAACCCCCACGTGAACTACGAACCGTCCGCCATGGGCGGGCTCACCGAGGCCGACTACCCGCACCCCGACGAGCAGGGCCCGGAGCTCACCGGACGGCTCACCCGCGCGCGGCTGCCACGCACGAACGACTACGCGCAGGCAGGTGAGCGGTTCCTGCTGATGCAGGACTGGGAGCGCGACGACCTCGTCGGCAACCTGGTCGCGAACATCGGCGAGGCCACCGACGAGGTGCGGCGCCGGATGGTGTGGCACCTGTTCCTGTGCGAGGACGAGCTGGGCCGCCGGGTCGGTGAGGGGCTCGGCATCACCGCCGACGACGTCCGTGACCTGACACCGCTCGAGACACAGACGCTCGATGACGGCGAACGCAAGCGGCTGGAGAACCTGGGCGCCAACGGCCCGCGCGACGTGGAAGGGCACACGATGACCCATTGCGTGCCGAACGAGCACCGCCGGGTTCCCGGCTGAGGGGAGTGGGCCGAAGTGGCGCGGGCCGCGAGGGGTGCCCCCCGCGGCCCGCGTCCGGTGCTCAGCGGCTCCCGGCGCGCGTGCGGCGCGGATCCGGGGCGGCCTCATCCGGGAGGCGGCGCAGGAATTCCGCTTCCAGCGCGAGCATCCGTGTGGTGTGGACCTGCAACGCGTCCTCGGTCCCACCGAGGACGGTGTCGTGGCGGGTCTCGTGCAGGTGGGTCATCTCGCGGCGCAGGTCGTCGTCGGTGAGGTCGGTCGGGGCGACGCCGCGAGTGGCCGCTGCATCCTCGCCGGACGTGCCGACGTCTGCGTCGCAGGCGTCCGAGGAGGCACCGCCGTCGGGACGCAGCCCGGGCGGAGCGGTCATGGTGGCCTCGGAGTCCTGGTCGTGGTCCTGGTGGTCATCCTGGTCGTGCCGCAGCGGATCGGTCATGGCAGGCGCCTACCCGGTACCCGCCGCCGTAGACCCGGCCGCGCCGCGGCCGGGCACGCGAGGCGTGCCGGAGGTGTGGAATGCCGAACCCCGGGCATGCTCCCTCGACGCGGAGGGGCACCGCGTAGTGGGGAGACGGGCGCGGGCGTGGGACGACCACCCCCGCGCCCGTCGCGCGGGTGGGACCGTTGTCGTCACCGCGACCGGCTAGGGGTTCCACGGTGTCCACGCTGTGCCGTTGCGGGCACCCCGCCGCGCCCGCATCGAGCAGGCCGTGGGGTGGTCGGCCCAGCAGCACGACCTCCCTGCGGAGCGGACGCACGGGCAGCTGCGCGAGGCGGGGAACCGCGGCGGCGAGGTCGCCGCCGATCCGGCGGACGCCGTGGTGCGTCGCGAGGTCGTGCTCGGGCCGTCCCGGGTCGCGCGCCGCGCCGCGGGGCGACCGGGGTCAGGGGCGGTTCCCGGTCGCCGGGGGTCCGACGACCAGCGGGTCCGGCGTGGCGACGACGGCGACGTCCTTCGCCGGGTAGTCGAGCCCGGAGAGCAGGCAGCGCATCGCCTCGACCCGCCCGCGGCGCTTGTCGTCGGAGTCGACGATCGTCCACGGCGCGTGCTCGGTGTGGGTGCGCTCGAACATCGCCTCCTTGGCCGCGGTGTAGTCCTCCCACCGCGCCATTCCGGCGAGGTCGACCGGGCTGAGCTTCCACTGGCGCAACGGGTCCAACACCCGGATCACGAACCGGGTGCGCTGCTCGGCGCGCGACACGGAGAACCACAGCTTCAGCAGGTGGATGCCGTCGTCGACCAGCGAGCGCTCCAGGCCAGGGACCTCGCGGACGAAGCGCTCGTACTCGTCGTCGGTGCAGAAACCCATGACCCGCTCGACGACGGCCCGGTTGTACCAGGACCGGTCGAACAGCACGATCTCCCCGGCTGTGGGCAGCCGCTCCAGGTACCGTTGGAAGTACCACTGCCCCTGCTCGGTGGGCGTCGGCTTGTCGAGGGCGACGACCCGGGCGCCGCGCGGGTCGAGGTGCTCGGTGAAGCGCTGGATGGTGCCGCCCTTGCCGGCGGCGTCGCGGCCCTCGAACAGCACGACGACCCGGGCGCCGGAGTCCTTCACCCACGACTGGAGCTTCAGCAGCTCGATCTGCAGGGCGCGTTTGGTGCGCTCGTACTCCTCGCGCGGCATCCGCTCGGTGTAGGGGGACTCCTCACACCACGTCCGGACCTCCCGGCCGTCGGCGTCGACGAGGACCCCGTCACCGTCGACGTCGTCGTGCACGCTCCAGGTGTGGGTGTCGTCCAGCAGGTCGACGGTCCGCAACGCCTCCCGGAGCTCACGCCGGGTCGACGCAGACCGCCCCGCGACGTCGGGCAGCCCGCGGAAGCCGTCCACCGCCTGTCCGATCGACGTCATGGCACCCCTTTCTCCGTCTCCGTGCGGAGGTACCCCGCCCCGGCCGGACGAATCGCCCGGAATCGCCCCGCCGTCACACCCGTGCAGGACCGCTCGCGAGCGGGTAGCCGTGACCGATGAACCCGCGATGCATCCTGGATCCCGCGCGGCACGACGAGTCGCTACGCGCGCTGCTGCTCGGCCTGGAGCTGTCCGGCCTCGATGACGGCACCCTGTGGTCGAACTACCTGGCCCTCGGCGGCACCCGAGGGCCGGACGGTCTGGCCGCGCTGCTGCGCGGGGAGCACCCGATGTCCGCGCTGGAGCACAATGTGATCGCCCAGGTCCTGAACGAGACGTTCCTCGACCAGGGCGCGGACCATCCGGTGCCCTACGCCGACGAGCTGCCCCGCTCCTGACGCCGGGCCACGGCGTCCTCGACGACCCACCGCGCCACGTCGGCGAGCTTCATGTTGGTCTCCTGCGAGCTGGTGACCAGGCGGCGGAACGCGGCGTCGTCGTCGAGCCCGAAGCGCTCGATGAGCACGCCCTTCGCCCGGCCGATGATGTCGCGGCTCTCCAGCGCCCGCTTCAGGTGGGCGGTGTGCTCGGCGCCGTGCAGGAGCATTGCGGCCTGCACCGCGAAGAGCCCGGCAACGGCGTGGGCGGTGTCGCCGAAAGCATGCGGGTTCCGGGCGTAGAGGTTGAGCGCTGTGTGTGGGCCGGTCCGGTGAGCCAGTCCGGTCGACACGATCGAGCGGTAGCCCAGCCGCGTGGCTCGCGGTGCGAACCGCGGCCAGCGCGCCGCGTCGGGGCCCCCGAGGTCGTCTGCGTGCACCACGCCGGAGGCAGGCGGACGGTCGGCGGCGTCCACGCAGGGCCCCTCGCCGAGCCGGCTCTGCGTGGTGTCGAGCTGAGCGATCCGGGGAGTGCTGGGGTGGTGCGACGTGACCCGCCGCCCGTGGGTGCGGGAGATGCCGCCGCCCTCGGCGCCGGGCACGGTCGCGACCGCGGCGGTGACGATGCCGCGCAGCGAGTCGTCGAGGTCGGTGATGTGGCGGGCGGACACCAACCCGGCCGCTGCATCGCGCAGCTCGGCGAGGACAGCCTCGGTATCGGGGGGCACGGTCATAGCGGGCACCTCTCCGTGTGCCGGGTGGTCCCGGTGTCGTCGTGTGCGGTGTCGCGGTCGAGGGCCTCGGCGATCGCCTCCCGCGCGTGGGCGCCGATCAGGAGCCCGGTGTGTCCACCGGGAACCTCCATGTTCACCGCCTGCGGATCGGTGCACACGCGTGGCGGGGCAACCCGGTCACCACGGCTGTAGATGCAGGTGAACGGCACCGTCGCGGGTACCGGTGCGCGTTGGGCGTCGCGGAACCCGCGGCAGCACCGTCCCACGAGGCATGCGGTTCGGGCGACCCCCGTGAGGCCGGCGGTCCCGACGCTGGTCAGCGCGGCGACGGTGACGAGCATCGGCGCGCGCAGCCCGACGAGGCGGAACGGCGTTCCGACCGTGATCAGGCCGGCCACGAGTTCCGGACGGCGGTGGGCGAGGGCGCGGGCGAACTGCCCGCCGCGGCTGTGTCCGACCAGGCGCACCGGTCGCCCGGTCGCGTCGGCGAGTTCGGCGAGCTGTGGCTCCAGTTGGTCGGTGGTGGCGCGCCCGCACCCCAACCCGGCACCGACGGCGGCCGCGACCACGGGATGACCGCGGGCGCGCAGCCAGCCCGCGAGCGGGCGCAGGAACGGGGCTGTGGTGCCGAGACCACCGAGCAGCAGTACCGGATCGCGGTGGACGTGCGGGTCGGGCCACGGAGCCGGTTCGGCAGCGGGCATCGTCAGCTCGCCGGCCTTCTCCAGGCCTGCGGCGACGAGAGCGGTGAGCACACGAGCCTCCGTCCGTCGGGGCCCTCCACCTACCCGGTACGCCCGGACGCACGCGTGGCACCGGAACGCGGTCGGGTGCGCCGACACGACGACGTCCTGGATGAGCTGCACGCCGCGCGCCGGGCCGGGCCCGTCACGCGGCGTGCGCTCACCTGAGCGGTGCGACCGCTCCGGCTGTCAGCGGAGCTTCTCGGCTGCCTGCTGGGCCTTGCCCTTCGCGGTGCCCATCGCGTTCTGCCCGCCGGCGTAGCTGGCGTAGAGCTCCGGGTCCGGCTTGGGCGCGGTGCCCGGCCCGCCGAGCGGTTTGGGGTCGGTGAGGTAGTCGATGGCGTTCTCGCCGTGGCTCCAGCCGCCGTTGGGGCCGGAGCCGCCGTCGGACAGCTGCCAGATCGTGTTGTTGTGGACCTGGTCCTCGACGTCGAGCAGATCGTCCGGAACGATGTCGCCCTCGATCCCGTCGGCCTTGAGCTCCTCGATGGCGCGCATCCACTGCTTCTGGTGCACGGTGTCGCGGGCGAGGTTGAACTTCAGCATCTCCTTCACGCCGGGGTCGTCGGTCATGTTGTAGATGCGTGCGGTCTGGAGCCGGCCCTGCGACTCGGCGGCGACGTTGGTGCGGAAGTCGGCGAGCAGGTTGCCCGAGGCGACCATGTAGGCACCGCTCCACGGCACCCCGTTGGAGTCGCGCAGCTGCGCGCCGCCGCCACCGACGATGGCCTGCTGTACGTCCATCCCGCCCATCGTCGCGGCTACCGCCGGGTCGGTGACGGCGTGCGCGACGTCCGTGGCGGGCGCGTTCTCGAGGAGTCGGGCGACCATCGTCGCCAGCATCTCCACGTGCCCGATCTCCTCGGTGGCGGTGTCCATGATCAGGTCCTTGTACTTGCCCTCGATGCGGCAGTTCCAGCCCTGGAACAGGTACTGGGTCGCCACCGTCATCTCGCCCCAGGCGCCGCCGATGAGCTCCTGGATCCTGCGCGCCAGCACGGCGTCCGGGCCGTCCGGCTTCGCCTCGCACTGCAGCAGCTTGGTGTGTCGGAACACGTGTCGACCTCCTGGCCGCTCGGGTCGCCGCCGGTTCCGGCGGCGCGGCCCTCCTACCCGGGTGCGCCGGGATGATTCCGGTCATCCGTCCCGGACCCGTTCCGCGGTGCGCGTCCGGTACGCCGCCCGCCGCACCGCGGCGCCGTCCTCCAGCCCGGAGCCGATCGCGCCGGCCACGGTGCCGACGACGGTCGCCATCAGCGCGGTGGCCAGGTAGTCGCCGAACCCGGCCGGGTGCCCGATCTCCTGTCCGAGGTAGTCCGGAGTCACGATCACCAGGAGCGCGGCCAGTGCGAGCGCGAACAGGACGGCGGTGTAGGCGACGACGCCGAGCAGCACAGTGACCACGGTCGCCGAGTTCCGCAGCCCGGTGCTGGGCCGGTCGCGCCGGCGCGGGTCGCCGCGGCGCTCCCACAGGCCGTGCCCGACGACCAGCCAGCCCACGTGCACCGCTACTGCGCCGGCCAGGGCCACCGCGAGCCGCCAGCCGGGCATCGAGGCCGCGAGCGTCCAGATACTCGGGTAGAGCACCCCGAACGCGGCGCCGGCCAGCCCGCCGGCCAGCGAGCGTGTCAGGCCCATCGTGAGCGCCCATGGCCGGTTCACGTGCACCATCCCGGCCAGCAGACGCAGGCCGCCGCCTCGGCGGGCGGGCACGGTGCCGGTGGAGCCGGACCCGGGGTCGAGACGTTGGGCAGCCATCGTCGTCACCGCGTCGCCGACGGCGCGCCGGGCGCGGTCGCGCATCCGCAGAGAGCCGAGCGCGGGCAGCGACACGACAGCGACGCAGTCGTCGGCGACATCGGCCACGACCGTCCGCCCGCCGGAACGCAGCGGCACGTCGGTGAGGCAGACGGCGAGGTCCCAGCCGGTGTCGGCGACCCGCTCGCGGGCCTTGTCGATCAGGTCGGTGTCCGGGCTGCCGAGTGACTCGAACGCGTCCCGGCCGGTGACGACGGTCCAGCCGACCGCCCGTCCCGCCACCTCGCCGGGCAGCTCGTCCTGCAGCCGCGGCGCGATGTCGCGTGCGACGTCCTCGGCGAGGTCGGGGTCGGCGAGCAGCCCCACCACCAGCCACTCGCGATCCGCCGTCTCCCCGTCCGGGCCGTCGTCGCGAGCGGGTCCTGTCATGGGGCGGCGCCTCCCCGGGGCCGACCGCGCGAAACCCGGCACGGGGTCGTCCGCCGGGGACCGGGCGGCACGGAACGACCGACGCCCAGCTGGTGTCGACCAGCGACCCGTCGACGTCGATCACACGCCGGCCGGAGCGGACGTCCGCCCGGGACACCCGGGGACCCACCCGCCGGACCGGCGGAGGTTTGGGGCGGTGGTGACCGGGCACACGGGCGGGTGTGGGAATGCGTGAGTGGATCGAGTCCTGGCCGGTCGCCCGGCAGCTGACCGGCAGCGACCCGCTCGGCCGGGGGGTGGCGTCCCGATCGACGGGCACCGACCGCACGGTCGCCCGGACCGTCGAGGCCGACGGCGTCACCACGTCGATCTGCCCGTTCTGCGCGGTCGGGTGCGGGCAGAGGGTCTTCACCCGCGGCGGACGGGTCACCCACGTCGAGGGTGACCCGGACTCGCCGATCAGCCGTGGACGGCTCTGCCCCAAGGGCTCCTCGACGCTGTCGCTCGTCACCTCCCCGCAGCGGGTCACCGCGGTGCGCTATCGGCGCCCGCACGGCACCGAGTGGGAGGACCTCGACCTCGACACCGCGCTGGACATGATCGTCGATCGGGTCGTGGAGACCCGCGAGCGGACGTGGCAGGACGTCGACGAGGAGGGCCGGCACCTGCACCGCACCATGGGCATCGCGAGTCTCGGAGGAGCGACCCTCGACAACGAGGAGAACTACCTCATGAAGAAGCTCTACACCGCCCTCGGCGCGGTCCAGGTGGAGAACCAGGCCCGTATTTGACACTCCTCCACGGTTCCCGGTCTGGGAACCTCGTTCGGCCGTGGTGGGGCCACCAACTACCAGCAGGACCTGGTCAACTCCGACTGCATCGTCATCCAGGGCTCGAACATGGCCGAGGCCCACCCGGTGGGCTTCCAGTGGGTGATGGAGGCGAAGCGGCGCGGCGCGACCGTGATCCACGTCGATCCGCGGTTCACCCGCACCTCGGCCGTGGCGGACGTGCACGTGCCGTTGCGCGCCGGCACCGACATCGCGTTCCTCGGCGGGCTGATCCGGCACGTCCTGGAGACCGGGGCGTACTTCGAGGACTACGTGAAGGCCTACACCAACGCCCCGATGCTCGTGTCCGAGGAGTTCCGCGACACCGAGGACCTCGACGGAGTGTTCTCCGGGTTCGACCCGGCGACCGGCACCTACGACGTGCACTCCTGGCAGTACCAGGACGCCGATGTCGAGGCCAGTGCCGGGCTGCGCGACGAGCGGGCGATGGTGCAGGAGCACGAGCACGCCGAGATCTCCGGGTCCGGCGGCGCCCCGTTCTCCGCGACCCCGACCCGTGACGACACGCTGCAGCACCCGCGCTGCGTGTTCCAGGTGCTGCGCCGCCACTACGCCCGCTACACCCCGGAGATGGTCGAGCAGGTCTGCGGGATCTCCCCGGAGAACTTCCGGGCGGTCGCCGACGCGCTCACCCGCAACTCCGGGCGGGAGCGGACCTCGGCGTTCGCCTACGCCGTCGGCTGGACCCACCACACGGTGGGCGTGCAGTACATCCGGGCCGCCTCCATCCTGCAGTCGCTGCTCGGCAACATCGGGCGGCCGGGCGGCGGAATCCTCGCGTTGCGCGGCCACGCCTCCATCCAGGGCTCCACCGACATCCCGACGCTGTACGACATGCTGCCGGGCTACATCCCGATGCCGCACGCCCACCGCGAGCAGGACCTCACGACCTTCATCGAGTCGAACTCGGGCGACAAGGGCTACTGGGGCCACATGGACACGTACCTGGTGAGCCTGCTCAAGGCCTGGTTCGGCGACGCCGCCACAGCCGACAACGGCTTCTGCTTCGACCACCTCCCACGCCTCACCGGCGATCACTCGTCGTTCCGGACGGTGATGGCGCAGGCCCGCGGCGAGGTGCCGGGCTACTTCGTGATGGGGGAGAACCCCGCCGTGGGCACCGCGAACGCCAAGCAGCAGCGCCTCGGGCTGGCGAAGCTGGAATGGCTGGTGGTGCGCGACCTCAACATGATCGAGACCGCGACGTTCTGGAAGGACGGCCCGGAGATCGAGACCGGGGAGATGCGCACCGAGGACATCGGTACCGAGGTGTTCTTCCTCCCCGCGGCCAACCACACCGAGAAGGACGGCACCTTCACCAACACCCAGCGGTTGTTGCAGTGGCACCACAAGGCCGTCGAACCGCCGGGGGACTGCCGCAGCGAGCTGTGGTTCTACCACCAGCTCGGGCTGCGCCTCAAGGAGCGTCTGGCCGGGTCCACGGACCCGCGCGACCGCCCGCTGCAGGACCTGACCTGGGACTACCCGGTCGAGGTCGGGCCGACCGGGATCGCCGAGCCGAGTGCCGACGCGGTGCTGCGGGAGATCAACGGCACCGACGCCGACGGCCGAGCACTGTCGTCCTACCTGGACATGAAGGCCGACGGGTCGACGTCGGGCGGCTGCTGGATCTACACCGGTGTCTACGCCGAGGAGGTCAACCGGGCCGCGCGCCGCAGGCCGGGACGCGAGCAGGACCTCGTGGCCGCCGAGTGGGGCTGGGCGTGGCCGATGAACCGCCGGGTGCTCTACAACCGGGCCTCGGCGGACCCGGACGGGAAGCCCTGGAGCGAGCGCAAGAAGCTCCTGTGGTGGGACGGTGAGCGCTGGACCGGGCCGGACGTGCCGGACTTCCCGGTGAGCACACCGCCGGACCACGTCCCCGCCGAGCACTCACGCGGTGCCGAGTCGATCGCCGGCAACGAGCCGTTCGTGATGCAGGGCGACGGGCGGGCATGGCTCTACGCCCCGGCCGGGCTGCTCGACGGGCCGATGCCGGCGCACTACGAGCCGCAGGAGTCCCCCGTGCCCAACGTGCTCTACCCCCGGCACCGGGCCAACCCGGCGCGTCAGCAGTTCCCGCGCCCGGACAACACCTACAACCCGCCCGGGGACCACTTCCCGTACGTGTTCACGACGTTCCGCGTCACCGAGCACCACACCGCGGGCGGCATGAGCCGGTGGACGCCGCACCTCAACGAGCTGTTCCCGCAGATGTTCCTGGAGGTGTCACCGGAGCTGGCCGCCGAGCGTGGCCTGGTGGACAACGACTGGGCGCACGTGGTCACCGCGCGGTCGGCCGTCGAGGGCCGGGTGATGATCACCGAGCGGGCGAAACCGTTGCGTGTCGGCGACGGCTCCGGTGGCACGACGGTGATCCACCAGATCGGCGTGCCCTGGCACTGGGGCCCGAACGGACTCTCGACCGGGGACGCGGCCAACGAGCTCCTCTCGGTCGCGCTCGACCCGAACGTGCACATCATGGAGACCAAGGCCGCGACCTGCGACATCCGCCCCGGACGGCGGCCGCGCGGGCCCGACCTGGTCGCCTACCTCGCCGACCGGCGGCGCGCCGCCGGGTTGGAGGACCAGTGAGCAACTCGTGGTACGGCCCGTTGGCGGACCCCTCCGCCGACGCCGGCTACGCCGAGGACCACCCCGACCGGGTCGGGTTCTTCACCGACACCAGCGTCTGCATCGGGTGCAAGGCGTGCGAGGTCGCGTGCAAGGAGTGGAACGCGCTGCCCGCCGACGGAGTCACCCCGCAGGGCGCCGGGGGCGACGTCCTCGAGTCGGCCGGGATGGGCTACGACAACACCGGCGGGCTCGGGGCGTCGAGCTACCGGCACGTCGCGTTCGTCGAGCAACGCGTTCCCGCGACCCGCTCCGCCCAGACCGACCTGGGCATGCCGGCGATGGATCTGCCCGGCTCCGTCGACGCCGGCGAGCACCGCGCCGACGCCACCGAGGTGCGGTGGCTCATGTCCTCGGACGTGTGCAAGCACTGCACCCACGCCGCGTGCCTCGACGTCTGTCCGACCGGCTCGCTGATCCGCACCGAGCACGGCACCGTGCTCGTGCAGGAGGACATCTGCAACGGCTGCGGCTACTGCATCCCCGCCTGCCCGTACGGCGTCATCGACCAGCGCGAGGGCGACGGCCGCGCGTTCAAGTGCACCATGTGCCAGGACCGGCTCGGCGCCGGCCTCGCCCCGGCCTGCGCGACGGCGTGCCCGACCGAGTCCATCCAGTTCGGCCCGCTGGAGGAACTGCGCGCCCGCGCCGACGAGCGGCTGGCGACGTTGCAGGCCCAGGGTGTGGACGGCGCCCGGCTGTACGGCCGCGACCCCGACGACGGCGTCGGCGGCGATGGCGCGTTCTTCCTGCTGCTCGACGAACCGGAGGTCTACGGGCTACCACCGGACCCGGTGGTCACGACGCGGGACCTGCCGTCGATGTGGCGGCACGCGGCGGTCGCGGCGGCGACCGTCGCGGCCACGGTCGCCGCCGCGTTCGTCGGAGCCCGCCGGTGACCGCCGACGGCAGCGGTCCCGCCGCCGGGCAGGCCGCGCCCGGACCGGACGTGGCCGACGAGGCCCCCGCCGGGCACGACGACACCCGCCCCGGGCCCAGCCGCGCCGAGCGACGGCGACGCCGCCGGGGCGGCCGCGGCGAGCGGCTGATGGTCCCCGAGGCCGACTTCCGCAGCTACCACGACCGGCCGATCATCAAGCCGCCGGTGTGGAAGGTGCCCGACGTCCCCGCCTACCTCTATCTGGGCGGCGCGGCCGGGGTCGCGGCGTCCACGGCGGCGCTGGCCGACCTCACCTGCCGGCCCGGACTGCGTCGCTCCGGTCGGCTCGTCGCCGCCGGCGGGGCGGTCGCCTCGGTCGCGTTCCTCATCCACGACCTCGGCCGCCCCGAGCGGTTCCTGCACATGATGCGGGTGTTCAAGCCGACCTCGCCGTTGTCGGTGGGATCCTGGATCCTCGCCCCGTTCGGCACCGTCACCGGGGCCGCGGCGGCCTCGGAGGTCACCGGGCTGCTGCCCGGCGCCGGGCGCGCCGCCGGACTGGTCGGCGGGCTCCTCGGCCCGGCGATGACCACCTACACCGCCGTGCTGCTCGCCGACACCGCCGTCCCCGGCTGGCACGGGGCCTACCGGGAGCTGCCGTTCGTGTTCGCCGGGTCGGCGCTCGCCGCAGGCGGCGGGTCGGCGCTGCTGACCGGGCACGGTGACGGCCCGCCGCGGCGGATCGCCGTCGCCGGAGCGGCACTGGAGCTGGTCGCCACCCACCGCACCGAGACCGCGATCGGGATGAGCGCGCACGCCTACCGCACCGGCCGCGCCGGGCGGGTGCTGCGCGCCGCCCGCGCGGCGACCCTCGGCGGTCTGGCGGCAGCGCTGGCCGGGCCGCTGCTCGACCGGCTGCGCCCGGGCTCACGACGGCGCCGCCGCGGGTTCGACGCCGCGGCCGGACTCCTGCTCAACGCCGGGTCCGCCGCGACCCGGTGGGGCGTGTTCGACGCCGGCATGGCGACCGCGTGGGACCCGGCCTACACCGTCGTCCCTCAGCGGGATCGGTTGCGCCGTCGCGAAGCCGCCCGCACCGCGGAGGAGGAGCGCGGCGATCTCGGCACCGTGCCGCCGGGCGAGGCCGTCACCGCGGGGGACCTCCCCGGTCCGGACCCGGCGGGTGCCGGATCCGACGGCGGACCGGCCTGGTGAGCCCCCGGCGAACAGGGTCGGTACCGCCGGGGACGGTCCGGGCGTCCTGACCGATCGCACCCGCCGCCGGACGTGCCGGAGGACGTGCCTGGTCCCGGCCGGATCCGGCGCGCCCGGGCCGGCGGCACGGCTCAGCGGCGGGTGCGATGCCCAGACAGGGCGGGGTCCCACAGCGCCCCCGAGGTCTGCGCGGTGCCGCCGTGCAGCGACCAGCGGCCCAGGACGAGCCCGAGCGCACGCTCGACCGGTCCCGGTGCGAACCGGTGCGCGAGGACCAGCAGCCGTACCGCGATCCCGCCTGTGACCGTCTCGGGCCGCGGGCGCCGCAGCCGGGCGGCGATCACCCGGGCGACGCGCTCCGGGGCGTCCACCGGCGGGGGAGGGGCCACCTTCCGCCCGGTGTGGTTGGCCGCGGTCGACCAGATCGGGGTGTCGACGGCCCCGGGCAGCACCGTGCACACCGAGACCCCGCGGATGCCCGCACGACGCAGCTCGGCGCGCAGCCCGGCCGACAGCGTCCGCACCGCGGACTTGGACATGCAATAGGGCGTCACCCACGGCGCCGGGATGATCCCGAGCACCGAGGAGACGTTGACGAGCACACCGTGCCGACAGGCGATCATCGACGGCAGTGCCGCGCGAGCGCCGTTGAGGCAACCGCCGATGTTGATGTCCAGCAGCCGTCGCACGTCGGCGGGCGGAGTCGACAGCACGGTGCCGAACCCGGCGACGCCTGCGCAGTTCACCCAGCCGTCGATCGGGCCGAGCTGCTCGGTGACGTGCGCGGCGGCCGCGCTGACGGCCTCGTCGTCGGCGACGTCGCAGGGCACCACCAGGGCCCGGTCCGGGGGCAGCTCCGCCGCCACGTCCTCCAGGGACGCTCGGTCGCGCGCGATCAACCCGAGCCGGGCGCCACGGCGCGCCAGCTCCCGCACCGTCGCACGTCCGATCCCGCCGGACGCACCCGTCACCACCACCACAGCACCGTCGAGCCGCATGTCCGGCCGGCTACCCGGGCCGCACCGGTCCATGCCGCCGGGTGTGGGTCCCAGAGGCCGGGGTAGGCGCGCGAACAGTCGCAGTGTCGGTCGGTGGGGCGGAGGCACTGGCCGCGGTCGCCGAGCCGGAGGGGGTCCGCGGTACCCGTCCCGGTACCCACCGGCTGATCGGCGCGGTGCTCGAGGCAGCCGGGCGCCGGCTGCCGTGCGTCCGGGTGCACGCCCTGCGCGACCACGTCTTCCACGCCGAACTGCAGCTCGACGACGGCACCCGCATCGACGCCCGCACCAGTGACGCGGTGGTCCTCGCGTTGCAGCACAGTGCGGCGATCGAGGTCGGGGACACGGTGCTCGCCGCGGCCGGTATCGACCCCGGCATGGCCGGCGCGCAGGATGCGGGGCCGCAGACCGACGATGTCGACGCGTTCCGCAGGTTCCTCGACACCGCGGTGCCCGACGACTTCGACGACCCCTGAGGGCGGCCCCGGCGGCTGTCGTGTTCAACCACCGGGGCCTGACACGATCCGGCTCCCGGGTACCGATCCGAGCCGCATTCCAGGGTCACTGGTGCACAACCGAGACGCAAGGAGTGGTGGAGGGGTTCACGTCGGGTGTGTGCTCGCGGGCGCCGGGTAGGCGGGCAGGCGTGGACACCTCGCTGACGTTCGTCGGGACCGCCACCGTGATCCTGAGGCTGGGCCGGTTCCGGCTGCTGACCGACCCCAACTTCCTGCACCGGGGGCAGCGTGCCCGGTTGGGTTGGGGTCTGTCCTCGAGGCGGCGAACCGACCCGGCGCTGGACATCGATCAGCTGCCCCGCCTCGACGCGGTGGTGCTGTCGCACCTGCACGGGGACCACTTCGACGACGTCGCCCGTGACGGGCTGGACCGTTCGGTGCCCGTCCTCACCACCCCGCACGCGTGCCGCCGGTTGCGCAGATGGGGGTTCGAGGCCGCCACCGGGCTCGAGACCTGGGACAGCTGGGAGCTCGGTGACGACGAGGAGCGGGTCCGTATCACCTCGGTACCGGCGCGGCACGGCCCGGTGGGTGTGCACCGGCTCCTGCCGCCGGTGCAGGGCACGGTGATCGACCACGAGCGCCGGGGCCGGCGGGTGCTGCGGCTCTACATCACCGGGGACACCGTCCTGGTCCCCGAGCTCCGCGAGATCCGCGACCGGTTCGGTGACATCGACGTGATGGTCGCCCACCTCGGCGGTACCCGGGTCGGCGGTGTGCTGGTCACCCTGGACGCCTCGCAGGGCAGCGACCTGGTGGAGATGGTCGGTCCCGGTCGCGTGGTCCCCGTGCACTTCGACGACTACGACGTGTTCCGGTCCCCACTCACACACTTCCTGGAGGAGATGCGGGCCCGTGGGATGGGCGACCGGGTGCGGGTGGTCGGGCGCGGGGACACCGTGGAGCTGCCGCCCTCGACGGGCCGGTGGGTCGCGGCGAGCCCGGGCCCCGGTACCGGGTCGGCGAACGCGCCCGGCACACCGTTCGACGGGCTGCCGCCCCGCTGATCCACCGATGTCGTCGACCGGGGAGGTGTGGGCGGCCCGGGCAGCGGTGATGCGAACCCATGGCTTCGACGTCCGAACACGGCCGCGAGCGGGTGGTCGTGGTTCCCGATCTCACCGGTCTCGACGTGGCGGGCGCGCACGACGTGGCGCTCGACGGCGGCGTGATCGCCGTCGAGCACCGCCGTCCCGGCGAGGACCCACCGCAGCGGTGCGTCCTCGAGCAGGAGCCACGGGCCGGGGCCGTCGTGACGTTCGGCAGCACCGTGCGGATGTGGACCGGCCCTCCGCCCGGTGACGACGGCGGGGGCGGTGGGGTGGGCTGCGCCCGGTCGGGCCCGGCCCGGTGGTGACCGGTGGGCGGCGCTGACGGCGCCGCCCATCCCGACCACAGTTCGCGGGCCCCGTCCGTCCGGTGCCGGACGCTCAGCCGCCGCACCGGCCCGGGGGCTCGCCCCGCGCGGCGTTCTCCACCACCGACAGCGCGACCTGCCGCAGTTTGGTGTTCGTGGTCTGCGACAGCTCCCGCAGCAGCGCGAACGCCTCCTCCGGCCCGCAGCCGCGGGTCGCCATGAGCACACCTTTCGCCTGCTCGATGGCGACGTGCCGCCCGAAGCGCAGCCGCAGTGCCTCGCCCTCGGTGGCGAGCTCGCGGACGAGCGCGACCGCCGGGACCGGGTCGGCCGGGACCGCCGGCAGGTGCGAGCCGGGCGGGGCCGCCGGACCGTACCCGGAGAACCCGGGGCCGTTCCCTGCGGTCCGACCGCCGGGCGCGTCCGCAGCGTTGTCGTCCCGTCCGCACCGTCGTGACCGGTCCACGAGCGTCCCGGGTCCCTCGCCCGGCACCGCGTCGTCGACATCGGTCCGCACCGGCCACAGCGGGGTGACATCCTCGATGTGCACGAGGATTCCGGCGAGCCGGCCTCGGGGGTCACGGGCGGGGGAGTGCGCTCCGACCCAGTACTTCTCGACGAAGCCGTCGGCCCCGCGCGGTGCGGGCACGTCGTAGCGCTGCAGGCCGATGTCGTCGCGGGCGCCGCGCCGCAGCACTCGCAGCAGCGACGCCGTCACTGCCGCCACCGCGCCGACGTCCGGCGCCGCAGGGTTGTCCGGGAAGACGTCGAACAGGGGCCGGTCCAGGGCCTCGCCGGGCTCGCGCAGTGTCGCCTCGAGCCAGGCCGGGTTCACCGCGCGTATGCGCAGTGACCGGTCGAGCACCGCGTACGGCGAGCGGGTCGTCCGGAACAGCGGGTTGTCGTTGATGGCGCGCAGCAGGCGCGCCTCCGGTCCGCCGGGGGGCATCTCGTCCTCCGATACCGCCGGCCGCGGTCGGCGTGCGGGGGACGGCTCGGGGGAGCGTCGGGCGTGGCCGGGGGCGCGGTCCGGCAGCGCATTCTCGTGCACTGACGGGGGTCCCCGGCCCGGGACGCACGCGGGCGTGCACGGGTGGGGACGCTGGGCCGGCTGTTCGACCCCGGGTCGGCGCCGGCCGGGACCGAAGGCCCCTGGCGCACTGCGACAGAACGTTATGACACCGCCGCCGGGCGGCACCACGCCGGGTCACCCCGTCCGGTCGGCGCCGGCCGGCCCCCTCTGGCCGGCCGGCGCCCCGAGCACCGGTCAGGAGACCGCGGCGCCCGTGTCCTCCTTCGAGGACAGCTTCGCGAGCAGGTCGTGGCAGGTGGAGGCGCGTGTCGCGTCCTCCTCCATGACCCGCTCGAAGAACTCCGCGATGTCGTCGTAGCCCGCGTTGCGCGCGTCGCGGACGTACTGGCCGTAGTCGTGGCCCCCCTTGAGCGCGTGGTACTGCACCGACACCAGGTCGAACACGACGTCGCTGAATCCGGTCTCGCCTGTGGCCATGACGGCCACCTCCTCCTCGGTCGGTTCCGTTGGCGCGCTCCTCCTACCCGCCACCCCGGCGTTCATGCCGGACATGGAGCCGGTTCCGGCGGGTAGGCGCACGCCCGTTGCAGAACGACGACCGGAGGAGGACGAGTGAAGGCAGTGGTGTGGCAGGGCCCCGGCGAGATCGAGCTGGCCGAGGTGCCCGACCCGGCCCCGCGCGACCCGGGCGACGCCGTCGTCCGGTTGACCGTCAGCGCGATCTGCGGGACCGACCTGCACATGGTCCGCGGCACCATGCCGGGGATGCGGCCCGGGACGGTGCTCGGGCACGAGGGTGTCGGCGTGGTCGAGGAGGTGGGCGACGGGGTGCGGGCCTTCCGCCCCGGCGACCGGGTGGTGGTGCCGTCCACCCTGTGCTGTGGGCGCTGCCCCGGCCGCGGAGTGACCGTGCGGGAGAGCCTGGGCGACGTCGTCACCGCGTACCAGGAGTTCGACGACCATCGCGCGGGCTGGGTCAAGGTCGCGTTGGACCCCGGCACCTGATCGACGCCGGTCCCCGGGGTCAGTCCCGGGGGCCGGCCGTGGTCGGCACGTCCGCGACCTCCGATGCCCTCGCGTTGCGCCGCACCAGGTCCGAGCCGCGCTCGTAGTCCTCGTCGGCCTGGTGGGTGGCGACTCCGCACACCGACCCGTGGCGCTGATACCAGGCGGTGAACCCGCCGCCGGGGTGGGTGGTCAGGGCGACCTCGTCGAACCCGTCGCCCCAGGCGGAGTACTTGAGCACGCGGTCGCCGATCTCGGACCAGAAGCCGGGCGCGGCGTCCCAGCGGGCGTCCGACCCGGCGGCGGCGGCCCCGGCGACGGCGCCCATCTCCTCGGCATCGCCCCAGTGCTCCACCCCGACGTGCCGGCCTGCGGCCGCGTTGAACGCACGCGCGACGTCCCCGGCGGCGAACACACCCGACACCGCGGTCCGCATGTGCTCGTCGACGACGACTCGGCCGTCCTCGACCAGGACCCCGGCCGCCTCGGCCGGCCCGAGCCGGGGGCGGGCGCCCGCCGCGACCAGTACCAGGTCCGCCGCGACGTGCTCGCCGTCCCGGACGTGCACCACGGGCGCGCCACCGGTCGACTCGATCCCGGTGACCTCGGCGTCGCCGCGCAGACGGACCCCCGCTCCTCTCAACCAGTCCGCGATGCGGTTGCCGACGGCGTCACCGAGCCGCGAGGCCTGCGGGACCCGCTCCGTGCTGCACACCGTCACGTCCAGGCCGCGCGCGGCCAGCGACGCCGCCGCCTCACAGCCGATGAACCCCGATCCGACGACGACGACGGATCCCGCGTCGTGCAGTCCCGCCAGCAGCGCCCGCGCGTCGGCCAGCGAGCGCAGGTGGTAGGCGTCGCCGTCGCCGGGGACGGGCAGGCGCACCGGTTCCGATCCGGTGGCCAGCACGCATGCTCGCCAGCGCACCTCGCCGCCGTCGCCGAGCCGCGCAGTACGGGTACCGGGCTCGAGCGAGGTGACTGTGGTCCGGGTGCGCACCTCGACGTCGCCGAGCCGGGTCAGGTCGTCGAGCAGCAGGTCGTCCTCGCCGAGGTTTCCCCCGCGCAGGAGCTCTTTCGTCAGTGGAGGCCGGAGGTAGGGAGGGCGGTCGTCGGCGGACACCAGCAGCACCGGGCCGGGGCCACCGTGCCCGCGGTACGCGGTCACCGCGGCATGGGCTGCGGGGCCGCCGCCGACCACGAGCAGTCCGGTCGTCGTCACGCTCATGTCGCCCGCCTACCCTGACCGAACGCGTCGACACCCGGGCGCCGTGCCGTGGGGCACGCCTGCCGAGCCGCGGGCAGTGGTCGAGCTGCGGTGGCCCGGGGATCGAGGCCGCGCCCGCGATCGACGGCGCTGTGTCCGCCTCGCGCGGCAGGCCGTGGTGGGTGCGGCCCTCACCCGAGGACGGCGGTGGGGCCGCGGCGGTCGTCACGCGGGTCGATCGTCTCCTGGACGGCGCGGGCGAGCTCGTGCAGCTCCGTGACCGTCAGGCGCCGGCGCAGGGCTGGGAGCCGCCGCGTCTCGACGCCCTCGATGTGGAAGCGGGTGGACACGGCGAGCCGGTGCAGCACCTGCTCCGCGTCGGGCGACCCCGTACCGACGGCGAGCAGCTCGGTGACCAGGGCTTCGAGCTGCTCGTGCTCCTCGGCGTCGGCCTGTGCGCAGCGGTCACCGTCCTCGAGGCAGCGGCGCAGCACCGGATGCAGCAGGGTCTCCTCGGCGACGCAGTGCCGGCGGACCGCGTTCGCGGCGCGGACGGCCAGGTCGGAGCGCTGCGGGCCGGGGTCGGCCGCGGCGGCGCGGTCGAGCAGGGCCAGCAGCATGCGGTGGTCGGCGGCGAGGACGTCGATCAGGTCGTCGGGTGCAGGGTCGGTCGTCACCGCAGATGTATCACCGGTGGTCGTGGGTCCAAACCCGGGTGCGGGGGTGTGGCGGGGCCGAGCGTGGGTACGGGTCGGATCGTCCGGTCGGCGACGGAGAGGCGGTCCGATGATCGAGGTACGGCGGCGGGTGCACGCCCGCACCGAGGATGTCTACGCGGTCCTGACCGACGGCTGGAGCTACGGCCTGTGGGTGGTCGGGGCGGTGCACATCCGGCGGGTCTCGTCGGACTGGCCGCGGGTGGGCTCGACCATCGAGCACAGCGTCGGGGCGTGGCCGCTGATGATCGAGGACCGCACCGTGGTCGAGGAGAACGAGCCCGGAAAGATGCTGCAGCTGCGCGCCCATGCCGGGCCCGGAGGCACCGCCCGGGTGCGCCTGGAGCTGACCCCCGATGGAACGGGTACGACGATCCGGATGACCGAGGACGCCGTCGCCGGACCCGGGCGGCTCATCCCCGTGCCGGTCCGGGCGCCGCTGTTGAAGCTGCGGAACGCGGAGAGTCTGGCCCGGCTCGCCGCCCTCGCCCGGGGGCGCCCGGACCGGCCCGAGCGGGCCTGACCGGGAGCCCCGTGACCGGGGCCGCGCGGAGGCTCAGCCGTGGATCCGTCGATGCGCGAAGCGGACCGCGCCCCGGTAGAGCGGCCCCGCCGGCCCCGACGCGGCCAGCGCGGCCCGGGCGGCGTTCGCGCCGGGCCCGCCGTGCACCGCGCCGCCCGGGTGCGCCGACGCCCCGGACAGGAACAGCCGGTCGACCGGGGTGTCGGCGCGGCCCAGCCCGGGCGTCGGACGGAACACCAGCTGCTGGTGCGGCGCGCACGTGCCGGCGGTGATCGCGCCGTCGACGAGGTTGCCGTCGTAGTCCTGCAGGTCCGCGGGTCCGGCTACCGACCGGGCCCGGACCAGGCCCGTGAAGCCGGGCGCGTGGTCCTCGACGACACGCTCCATCCGGTCGGCCCAGCGTAGGACGTCGTCGCGACCCCAGCCCAGCCCGCGGGGCACGTGGGTGTAGGCCCACGCCGACTCGGTACCGGGCGGGGAGCGGTCCGGGTCGGCCGTGGTCATCTGGCCGAACAGCAGGAACGGCTCGCCGGGCAGCCGGCCGGCGGACAGGTCCGAGGCGTAGCGGCGCAGCCCGTCGACGTCCGCGCCGACGTGCACCGTGCCTGCCGACCGGGCGCTCAGAGCCGTCCACGGAACCGGGCGGTCCAGTGCCCAGTCGATCTTGACGGTGGAGAAGTCCCACTGGAACCGGTCGAGGTCGGCGACGAACCTCGCCGGCAGGTGCTCCTCGCCGACGAGGTCGCGGTAGAGGCGAGGGGCGTCGACGTCGGCGAGCACCGCGCGGCGGGCGAGCACCCGGCCGCCGTGGGCGTCGAGCACGCCGGTGGCCCGGCCACCCTCCACGAGTACCGAGGTCACCGGGCGGCCCACGTCGAGTCGCCCGCCGCGGGCGGTGAACCGGGCGACCAGCGCGTCGGTCAGGGCCCCGGAGCCGCCCGCGGGAACGGGGAACCCGATTCGCTGGCCGAGCATCGCGAGCAGCCATCCGTAGGCGGCGCTGGCCGCGTTGTCCGGTCCCAGGTCGGTGTGCAGGGCGTTACCGGCCAGGAGCAGCGGTGCCGCGGTGCCACCGAACCGCTCGGCGGCCATGCGCGCGACCGGTTGCAGCAGGGTCCGGGCCAGCCGCAACGTGTCCCCGGTCCCGAGCCGACGCCACAGCCGCGACGCGGCCCGGACCGGTGGGAACGGTCGCAACGCTGCCTCCAGCACATCGGTGCCGATCGCGTCCCACTCCGCGACCATGGCGCGCCAGGCGTCGCCGTCGCCGGGATGGTCGGTGTCGAGGGCGGCCGCGGTGTCGTCGAGGCTGCGGTGCAGCACGGCGCAGCGTCCGTCGGCCGTCGGGTGGGCGACGACCGCGGGCGCGTGCCGCCACACCAGGCCGTAGGAGGGCAGGTCCAGCTCGCGCAGTACGGGGGAGGCGGCCCCGAGCGGGTGGAAGGCACTGGCCAGGTCCGACCGGAACCCGGGCGCGGTGATCTCCGCGGTACGGACCGCGCCGCCCGGGGCGTCGGACGCCTCGCAGAGCAGCACGTCCCACCCGGCGTCGGCGAGGAGGTTGGCGGCGACGAGGCCGTTGTGCCCCGCGCCCACGACGACGGCGTCGACGGTGTCGGTCACGAGTTCTCGCTCCCCTCTCCACGGGCGTGGGCGACGGTATGTGGGTGGTGCAGCTCGAATGCCGGACGTTCGGAACGGATCGGCGGGAGCTCGGTGAAGTTGTGCCGGGGCGGCGGGCAGGACGTCGCCCACTCCAGGGAGTTTCCGAACCCCCACGGGTCGTCCACGTCGACGACCCGCCCGAAGCGGTAGCTGCGGAACACGTTCCACAGGAACGGCAGGGTCGACGCCCCGAGCAGGAACGCGCCGATCGAGGACACGGTGTTCAGCGTGGTGAACCCGTCGGTCGGGAGGTAGTCGGCGTAGCGGCGGGGCATGCCCTGGTTGCCCAGCCAGTGCTGCACCAGGAACGTCAGGTGGAAACCGACGAACATCGTCCAGAAGTGGACCTTCCCGAGCCGTTCGTCGAGCATCCGGCCGGTCATCTTCGGGAACCAGAAGTACGTCCCGGCGAACACGGAGAACACGATCGTCCCGAACAGGACGTAGTGGAAGTGCGCCACCACGAAGTAGGTGTCGGACATGTGCCAGTCCAGCGGCGGCGACGCCAGCATCACCCCGGTCAGTCCGCCCAGCAGGAACGTCACCAGGAAGCCCGCGGCGAACAGCATCGGCGTCTCATAGGTGATCTTCCCGCGCCACAGGGTGCCGATCCAGTTCACGAACTTCACCCCGGTCGGAACGGCGATGAGGAAGGTGGTGAAGGAGAAGAACGACAGCACGATCGCCCCGGTCGCGTACATGTGGTGTGCCCACACCAACGCCGACAGCACGGTGATCGCGACGGTCGCGTAGATCAGCCCCTTGTACCCGAACAGCGGTGTGCGCGCGAACACGGGGAACACCTCGGTGACGATCCCGAAGAACGGCAGCGCCACGATGTAGACCTCGGGATGGCCGAAGAACCAGAACAGGTGCTGCCAGAGCACCACCCCGCCGTGCTCGGGGGAGAAGATGTTCGCGCCGAGGTGGCGGTCGGCGAGCAGCCCGAACAGCGCCGCGGTCAGCATCGGGAACGCCAGCAGGATGAGCACCGAGGTGAACAGGATGTTCCAGGTGAAGATCGGCATCCGGAACATCGTCATGCCGGGCGCCCGCAGACAGACGATCGAGGTGACCATGTTAACGCCGCCGAGGATCGTCCCCAGCCCGGACACGATCAGCCCGGCCGCCCACAGGTCCCCGCCGGGCCCGGGGGAGTGGGTGGCGCTCGACAGCGGGGTGTAGGCGAACCAGCCGAAGTCCGCGGCGCCGCCCGGTACCAGGAACCCGGCCACGACGATGAGCCCGCCGAACAGGAACAGCCAGTAGGAGAAGGCGTTGAGCCGGGGGAACGCCACGTCCGGCGCCCCGATCTGCAGCGGCACGATGTAGTTCGCGAACCCGAAGAGGATCGGGGTCGCGTAGAGCAGCAGCATGATCGTGCCGTGCATGGTGAACAGCTGGTTGTACTGCTCTGTGGACAGGAACTGCAGCTCCGGGCGGGCCAGCTCGGCCCGGACCAGCAACGCCATCGCCCCGCCCGCGAGGAAGAACCCGAAGGCGGTCACCAGGTAGAGGATCCCGATGTCCTTGGGGTCGGTCGTGCGCATCATGTGCAGCAACCGGCTGCCCCGGGCGCGCCGGGGCACGGCGGGGCGGGGAATCGTGCGTGGGACGACGTCCGGGGCGGTGCCGCGGCCGCGAGGGCGCTCGGTGCGGGTCACCGCGTGCTGCTACCCGCCGGCGGGCGAATCATGCGCCCGTCGGTGCGCACGGCCGCACGGGCCGCATCGGCACCGGTGCATCGACGCGACGACGACGGGTAGGCGCATCCTCGCGCCGGACGGACCGGTGCGGCGACCGACCCGGGAGGCTCCATGCCCGTCCAGTCCGAACACCATTCGCACGGGCACGCGATCTTCCCGTGGCCGCAGCTGCTGGTGGTGCTCAGCGCGTTCCTGATGCTGCTGTACGGCATGATCGGGTTCCGGTACAGCGGGCTGCCCGGCGTGCCCTACGCGAGCCGGGAGCTCCTCGGCATCGCCGTCGACCCGGTGCGGGACCTGGGGCATCTGTTGCTCGGCATCGCCGGTCTCCTGTGCGCGTCCACGCTGAGGTCGGCCCGCGTCTACGGGGGCGTGCTGGTCGTCGTCGGCGTCGTCGAGGCCGTCGCGGGGTTGCTGACCGGGGTGTTCGGGCTCGTGCCCGCCGGGCCGCTGGTGATGAACACCGGGTCGGTCGTCATGGCGGTGGTGATGGTCGTGCTCGGGGCGACGGCGGTGTTCGGGCGGGTCCGCAGCGACATGCCGTACGAGAGGTTCCAGCGGAACGTGGAGAACGCCGGGCGCCGGCTCACCGGCATCCGGGGCCGCAGCAGCCGCCGGGGTTCGGACGAGGAGTGAGCGCTCAGGACCGGGCCAGGTGGGCGCGGGCGGCGGCGAGCGCTTCGCCCGTGCCGATCGCCAGCAGCCCCGGGTGCGGGCGGTCGCCGTGCGGGTCGCCCCGCTCGCCGCGCCACAGCACGAGGTGCCGCTCCGGCTCGCGCAGCGGCCCCCACCGGTCGGGCGGCGTCGGGCCGAACAGCAGGACCGACGGCGTCCGGTAGGCCGTCGCCAGGTGCGCAGGACCCGTGTCACCGCACACCAGCAACCGCGCCGCTGCCACCAGCGCGGCCAGCCGGACAGGACCTGCGTGCCCGCCGAGGTCGGCCCCCGCAGGCAGCCCGGCCGCCCGGCTGACGGCTGCGGTGAGGTCCCGCTCGCCCGGCCCGCCGGTGACGACGACCCGGTGGCCGTCGTCGTGCAGGGCCCGGGCGACGGCGGCGAACCGGGTGGGGGGCCAGCGCCGGGCCCGGTGCGCCGCGCCCGGGTGCACGACGACCGCGCCCTTCGCCGCGGCGGGCGGATCGGCGGGCACAGCGAGATCGAGGTCGTCGGGGTCGGCGTCGAGGCCGTGCGTCGCGAGGAGGCCGCACCAGCGCCGCACCTCGTGGGTGTCCGGGCTCCATGACGGCCCGGACACGTCGGGCCGATCGGGGTGGCGGTGGGTGAGCAGCGCGTCGGGGCGGGTGGCGCGCAGCGCATCGATGCTCTGCGGGCCGCTGCCGTGCAGGTTGACCGCGAGCCGCGGCGGAGGTCCACACCAGCGCAGCGACCCCGGGCCGTCGGCGTCGACGACGTCGTCGACCCCGCCGACGAGCCCGGCCAGCCCGGCCAACGGCGCGGGGGTGGCCAGCACCAGGCGGGCCTCGGAGAACGCGCGGCGCAGGGCCCGCAGCGCCGGCACCGCGGTCAGCAGATCCCCCATCCCCGGCGCCCGCAGGGCGAGCACCACGGGCAGGTCCGGGCCGGTCACGGCCAGGACCCCTCCTCCGAGTGGCAGACGACCAGCTCGCGCACCTCGCAACCGGGCGGCTGGCGCAGCGCGTACAGCACCGTCGCCGCAGTGTCCTGCGGCCGGTTGAGTGCCGCACCCTCCGGCGGGCGGTACTGCTCGTCGCGGTCGTCGAAGAACGCGGTGTGCATCCCGCCCGGCACCAGGGTGGTGACCCTGACCCGGCCGGCCGTCTCGGCGGCGAGCGCCCGGCTGAACCCGAGCACACCGAACTTCGACGCGCAGTAGGCGGTCGCGTCGGGGACCGCCTTGAGCCCGAGGGTGGAAGCGATGGTGACGACGCGTCCGCCGACCAGCTCGAGCTGCGGCAGGGTCGCGCGCAGGACGGCGGCGGTGCCGAACAGGTTGACCCGCACCACGCGCTCCCAGTCGGCGGACGGCAGCGTCCCGAACGGTGCGGGACGGTCGATGCCGGCGGCGGTCACCACCGCGTCCGGGGGACCGGCCAGGCGGGCGAGCTCGGTGACGGCGGCCTCGGTGGCCGCGGTGTCGGCGAGGTCGACGGTCACGTGCGCGACGTCGGCCTTCGGCGGGTGCAGGTCGAGGACCTGCGGGGTTCCGCCGGCGGCGAGGACGGCGTCGACGACGGCGGCTCCCAGACCGGACGCGCCGCCGGTCACCAGCACGGTGCCGAGCGCGGTCCCGTCCGCGGTGCCGTCGGCGCGGTCGTCCGTGGTCGTGGGGGTGCGGGCTGTGGTCATGCCGTTCTCCTCGTTCTTGTGCGGGACCTGGTGCCGGCCGCGACGGCGGCCAGCCGGGTCGTGGAGTGCTCGCCCACCCGGGGCACCGTCTCGACGGTGCCGCCGTGTGCACGCACCACCCGGGCCTCGGGAATACGGCCCGGGTCGTGGTCACCGCCCTTGACCCACAGGTCCGGCCGGAGCCGGTCCAGGACCGTCGACGGGTCGTCCTCGTCGAAAACGACGACGGCGTCGACGCAGGCCAGGGCGGACAGCACCGCGGCACGGTCGGCCGCCGAGAGACAGGGGCGGCCGGGGCCCTTGAGGCGGGCCACCGACTCGTCACCGTTGAGGCAGACGACGAGGACGTCGCCGCGGCGCCGGGCCGCGTGCAGCACGGCGAGGTGCCCGGGGTGGAGCAGGTCGAAGCAGCCGCCGGTGGCCACGACCCGCCCGCCGGCGGCGCGCACACGGTCGGCGAGGGCGAACCCGTCGGCCGCGGAGGGCAGGTCGGGCGCCGCCGGGACGCAGTGCGGGGCGGCCGCCGAGGGTCCCGCCTCCGGTGCCGCGGGACCGGGCGGGGCCGCGGCACCGGCGGGATCGGGCCCGGCAGCGGCGATCGCGGTGTCCAGGGCGGCCGCCCCGCCCATGCCGACGAACCGGGACGCGGTGGCGACGGCCGCGGCGACCGCGTCGGCGACGGGGGATCCGCCGGACAGCCCCGCCACGGCGGCCGCGGCGAACACGTCACCGGCGCCGCAGGTGTCCACGGACCCTGCCGCGGCCGGGTGGGCCGCGGCGGGCACGGGCACCCGGGTCGGGGCCGCCCGGCCGGTGTCGAGCAGGGCGCCGTCGGCGCCGCGGGTGATCGCGACCGCGCGGGCCCGCCATCGCTCGCGCAGCCTCCGGGCAGGGCATCCGATGTGGCCGGGGCCGGCGAACGCCGCGGCCTCGGCGGCGTTGGGGACGACGAGGTCGGCGTCGGGCGGCGGCGCGGCGCCCCGCGGGTGCGGATCCCACACCAGGGGGACACCGTGCGCGCGGGCGGCGAGCAGCTGCCGCACGCCCGGGTGTGCGGCGACGCCGCGGCCGTAGTCGGCGACCAGCAGCGCCCCGGCCGACGCCACCAGCGAGGCGGTCGCCGGGTCCAGCCCGCCGGATGCGGCGTGGCCGTCGCCGGTGTCGATGCGGGTGACCGGGCGGCCGCCGTCGAGGACCCGGGTCTTGACCGGGGTCGACCCGTGCAGCGGGATGCGGTGCAGCCCGACCTTGCCCTCGAGCAGGGCGACGATGCGGTGTGCGGCGTCGTCGTCGGCGAGCGCGGTCAGCAGCACCACCGGGCGGGTTCCGGCCAGGCAGCGCGCCGCCAGCAGCGCGGCCAGCGCGGCGCCGCCCGGGCGGACGTGCTCGGCGCCTGGCCCCACGTCGACGACCGGGGCGCCGGGGGCGTCCGGGCAGTCCCGGATGGAGGCCCCGTCGAGGTCCACGTCGAGCAGTGCGTCGCCGACGACCACCAGTGGGGCGGTCACCGGTGCGTCCCCACGCCGAGAGCGTCGTCGACGGCGGTGCACAGCAGGTGGACCAGTACGAGGTGGATCTCCTGCACGGTGCTGGTGAGCCCGGAGTCGACGGTGACCGCGTCGTCGCAGAGCGCGGCGAGTGGGTTCGGCGTGGGCCCGGTGAGTGCCCAGGTGGTGACGCCCAGCTCGTGCGCGGTCTTCGCAGCCGCCACCACGTTCGCGCTGGACCCGCTGCAGGACAACAGGACGAGCACGTCGCCGGGGCGGCCGTGCGCCCGTACCTGGCGGGCGAACATCTCCTCGGCGCCGTAGTCGTTGCCGATCGCGGTCAGCGCCGAGGTGTCGGCGTTCAGCGCGATCGCCGAGAGCGGGCGGCGGTCGCGGACGTAGCGACCGACGAGCTCACCGGTGAGGTGCTGGGCCTCGGCGGCGCTGCCACCGTTGCCGCAGGCCAGGAGCCGCCCGCCGGCCGTGAGCAGGTCGGCGAGGTGGGTGCCCCACGCGCGCAGCGTGGGCAGGCCGGATCGGACGTCGGACAGGGCGTGGCTCAACTCGTCGAGCTGCTGCTCGCTCACCGGGGGACCTCCGGGGGTCGGGCGGCCGGTCGGGCCGCGGACGGGGCGGACGGCGCGGGGCCGGCGAGACGGTCGACGGCGGCGACGACGTCGCCCGGGGCCACCTCGTCCAGACAGGGATGGCCGGGTACGGGGCAGGTGCGGGCGCGGGTGTCGCGGCACGGTGCGCTCTGGTCGCCGAGCAGCACGGACGCGACGGCGTGCGGGCGCCAACGATGCGCCGGGACGACCGGCGCGAACAGCGACACCACCGGGGTGCCGACGGCGGCGGCGAGGTGGGCCGGCCCGGTGTTGGGGACGACGACGGCGCGGGCCGCGTCGAGGACGGCGGCCAGCCCGGCGGTGCCGGTGCACCCACCGAGGTCGACGGCGTGCTCGCCGGCGACGCGCGCGGTGAGGTCGCGTTCGTCGGGGCCGCCGGTGACCAGGACCCGGTACCCGGCGCGGGCCAGCGCCCGGACGTGGGCTGCGGTGCGGTGCGCCGAGGGGCGCCGCGCGGGCACCGACGCGCCCGGGTGGACCACGACGTAGCCCGGTGGCCCGGTCAGCTCCCGCACGGCGGGCAGTGGCCGCGCGACGGCGAGGCGTCCCTCGTCGCCGGGTGGCAGGTCGAAGCCTGCGGCGCGGACCAGCGACAGCGCCCGCTCGGCCTCGGGTAGGTGGTGCTCGGGCGGGTGGCGCAGATCCAGCAGTGAGCCGGGGTAGTCCTCGCTCGCGGCGCCGATCCACGGCACGCCGGCGGCGCGCAGCAGCAACGCCCCGGGCAGCGGGGACTGGTGGAACGAGGTGAGCAGCAGCGCCGCGTCGAAGCGGCGGCGAGCCAGCTCGGTGACGGCGTCGCGGAGCCCGGCCGGGTCGATCGGGTCGGGGTCCGGTTCGATCCAGGGCGCGGCCCGTACGAGGATGTCGTCGAGGCCGGGCAGCAGTGTGGCGGCGTCGTGGCCGCGTGGCCCGGCGAGCAGGGTGACCGAGCGTGCGCCGGCCGCGACCGCGCGGATCGCGGGCCCGGCGAGAAGGACGTCCCCGGCCGCGTCCTGGCGCACGACGAGCACCCGGTCGCGCCGCGTCGGTCCCGGCCGGGGTATCGCCGGGGCGGTCACGGCGCGACCCCGTGTGCGGCGCGTCCTTCACCGGCCGCGGCGGACGACGCGTGGGTGGTACGAGCGGGCCGGTCCGGGGCACGCGGGCGCAGGCCCAGCACCCGGTCGACCGCGCCCACCAGGTCGCGTACCACGCGCCGTCCGGCCCGGGCGACTTCCTCCGGCCGCGTCCGCTCCGTCGGCACCAGCAGTGCACGGGCGCCGGCGGCGCGGGCCGCGGCCATGTCGGCGCCGGTGTCCCCGACGACCACGCAGTCCCGGGGCCGTACCCGCAGTGCGCGTGCCGCGGCGAGGATCATGCCGGGAGCCGGTTTGCGGCACGCACACTCGTCGGCGTCGTCGTGTGGGCAGACCTGCCAGGTCCCGAACGGTCCCAGCAGCCCCTCGATCCGGGCGTTCACCGCGGCCAGCGCCTCGGGGGCGACGAGCCCGCGGGCCACCCCGGACTGGTTGGTCACCACACCGGTCGCGATCCCGGCCGCGCGGAGACGGTCGAGGGCCTCGGCGGCGCCCTCGACCGGGACGACCCGGTCCGGGTCGTCGTTGAACGGCACGTCGTGCACCAGGGTGTCGTCGCGGTCGAACAGCACCGCGGCCGGCAGCCGCCGGGCCCGCAGCTCCCCGGCCGCGCGGTGCCAGACGGCGACCGGCGGGATGAGCACGCTGGTCAGCGCCATCGTCGCCATCTCGCCGCGGGTGCGGGGACCGGGTGCGATCCGGCGGGCGGCGAACACGCCCGTTGCCGCGGCCCACGCCCCGGCGGCGAGCGCAGCCGTCGTGCGGTGCCCCGCGACGGCGGCACCGACCGCGGTGACCGCGGCGGCCGTGGTGAGCAGGTGGGTGCGCAGCCGGCCGGCACCGGTACCGGTGATGGCCCGCCAGCCGGGACCGTGCTTGCGCAGCATCCGGGCGTCGTCGGCGTTGCCGGCCTGGGCCCGCACCGACGCCAGCAGGCCCGCTGCCCGGACGGGGTGGGTGGTGATCCGGTCGCCGTCGACGATCCGGTGCCCGGCGGCGAGAACCCGCAGCGCCAGATCGGCGTCCTCCCGGTAGGCGCGCGGGAAGCCCTCGTCGAAGCCGCCGACCTCGGCGAGCACGGCGGTCCGGTAGGCCATGTCGGCGGTGATCCAGCGGGCCCCGGCCAGGCCCGCGGTACCGCGTTCGAGGTCGGTGGGGCGGCGGTGCGCCGGTTGCGGCACCGCGATGCGGGCCTGCACGGCGGCGACGCCGTCGTCGACCCGGGCGAGGTCCGCGGCGAGCGCGGCGGCCCAGCCGCGGCCGGGGACGACGTCGTCGTCGACGAACACGACCCAGCCGGGCGCAGCGGCCCGCCACCCGGCGTTGCGGGCGGCGGCCGGTCCGCGTCCGCCGGTGCACAGCACCCGCACCGGGGGTCCGTCGCCTCCGGTGTGCACCCCGGGCAGCGCGGTGTGCCGGGAGTGGGCGGGCCGGTCGTCGACCACGACCACCTCGGCGATCTCCGCGCCCGCCGGCGCGGGGGACCGGACGTCGTCGAGGACGCGGGCGAGCGTGGCCCGCCCGGTCGTCGGGACGACCGCCGTCACCGCCGCGCGGGTGGCCCCGTCGGCGGTCACCGGCGCACCACGAACGGGCCGAGCGCCAGCAGGTCCACCGGCGCGGAGCCGAAGGTCTCCAGCGCGTGCACCGGGGTGTCGACCATCGGCCGGCCCGCGGTGTTGAGACTGGTGTTGACCACGCACGGCAGGTCGGTGGCCTGCTCCACGGCGGTGAGCATGTCCGCGAGCAGCGGTTGCTCGACCGGGTCGACGGTCTGCGCGCGTGCGGTGCCGTCGACGTGCACGACGGCCGGGATCCGTTCCCGCCACTGCGGCGCGACGTCGTGCACGAACAACATGTACGGGCTCTCGACCGGACCGCGGGTGAACAGCTCCCTGGCCCGCTCGGCCCGCACCATCGGTGCGACCGGGCGGAACGACTCGCGGCCCTTGACGGCGTTGAGCCGGTCCAGGTTCTCCGCCCGGCCCGGGTGCGCCAGCAGGGAGCGGTGCCCGAGGGCGCGCGGCCCGAACTCCGAGCGGCCCTGGAACCAGGCGACGACCCCGTCGTCGGCGATCGTGGCGGCGACGGTGTCTGCGAGGTCGTCGGGTCGTTCGTAGCGGACCCGGGCCCGGCGCAGCACCTGCTCGATCTCGCCGTCGCTCCAGCTGCGGCCCAGGTCCGCGCCGGGCATCGGCGCGACCCGGTCGCCGCCTTCGGCGGCCAGGTGCAGTGCGGCGCCGAGTGCGGTGCCGGCGTCCCCGGCGGCGGGCTGGACCCAGACGTCGTCGAACGGGCCCTCGTCGGCGATGCGGGTGTTCGCGACACAGTTCAGAGCGATTCCCCCGGCCATGGTCAGTCGCGTCTCCCCGGTCCGCGCGTGCAGCCAGCGCACCAGGTCGAGCAGCGTCTCCTCCAGACACAGCTGCATGCTCGCCGCGAGGTCCGCGTGCAGGGGGCGGATCGGTTCGGCCGCGCGGCGCGGCGGCGCGAACCGCGACAGATCGAGGGGGGCGGCGCGGAACCCGCCGTCGCCGGTGGCGTGCAGCTCGCGTGAGAGCTCCTCGGCGAAGCGCGGGGTCCCGTAGGACGCCAGCGCCATCACCTTGTATTCATCGGATGAGCGGCGGAAGCCCAGGTGCGCGGTGAGGTCCTCGTAGCGGAGTCCGAGGGAGTGCGGGAGCCGTTGTGACGCGCACGCTTCCAGGACGCCGTCGCGGTACACCCCGGCGAGCGAGGACGTGGCCTCGCCGCGGCCGTCGGCCACCAGCACGGCGCCGTCCGGGCGAGGCGCGGCCAGCGCCGCGGACGCGGCGTGCGCGAGGTGGTGCTGCACGAACCGGACGCGGCCCGGGTCGAGCCCGGGCAGTGCCGAGGCCAGGAACCACGGTGCGCGCCGGGCGAGGTCGGTCCGCAGCTTCTCCCAGCCGGGGTCGGTGCCCTCCTGCCCGTGCTCGACGAGATCGGGGTCGTAGGACCAGCCGACGGCGTCGACGTCGGCAGGGGTGAGCCCGGCCTGTTCCAGGCACCAGGCGGCCGCGGCGGCAGGCTGCTCCCAGGCGGAGAAGGGAACCGGTTCCTTGCCGTGCTTGCGTCGGGTGAACCGCTCCTCCTCGGCGGCGGCGACCACCCGGCCGTCGACGACGAGTGCGGCAGCCGGGTCGTGGAAGACGGCGTTGACGCCGAGGACACGCATGGCACCTCCCGATCACGAGTGTTCTGACGTGGGACGGGCGCTCTCCTACCCTCCGCTACCGGCGACAAACTCCGTCCCAGGGCGTCGCTACACAGCGGAGCCGACCGGGTCCTGCAACCGGGCCAGCGTGCGACGCAGCCCCTCCTCCAGCCCGATCCGCGGTTCCCACCGCAGGACGCGGCGGGCCAGCCCGATGTCCGGCCGCCTGCGCCGGGGGTCGTCCGCCGTGGCGGGCACTGCGACGATCTCCGAGTCGGACCCGGCGAGCTCGCGGATCAACTCGGCGACCTCACGCACCGTGCGTTCGGCCGGGTTGCCGATGTTGACCGGACCCGGGTGCCCGGAGGCGGCGAGTGCGAGCAGCCCGCGGACGGTGTCGTCGATGTGACACAGCGAGCGGGTCTGTTCCCCGCTGCCGCTGACGGTCAGCGGGGCGCCGCGCAGTGCCTGGTCGGCGAATGTCGGCACCATCCGGCCGTCGCCGGGACGCATCCGCGGGCCGTAGGTGTTGAACAGCCGCGCGATCGCGGTGTCGGTATCGTGCACCCGGCGGTGTGCGGTGGTGAGCGCTTCGGCGTATCGCTTGGCCTCGTCGTAGCAGCTGCGTGGACCGACCGGGTCGACGTCGCCGTGGTAGTCCTCGTGCTGCGGGTGCACCGCCGGGTCGCCGTACACCTCGCTGGTGGAGGTGAGTAGGAACCGGCCGCCGCAGCGTTGCGCCGCGGCCAGTGCGTGCTCGGTGCCGGCGGCGCCCGCGCGCAGGGTCTCCAGTGGGCGGCGGTGGTAGTCGGCCGGGGACGCCGCCGACGCCAGGTGCGCGACCAGGACCCGTCCGTCGCCGTCGGGGGCGGGGTCGGCCTGGCGGGGCCAGGGGCGGGTCACGTCGTGGGCGATGAATCGGAACCCGCGCCGCCCCAGCAGGTGCTCGATGTGGGCGCTGCGTCCGCTGGACAGGTCGTCGAGGCAGACGACGTCGACACCGCGGTCGACGAGGGCGTCGCACAGATGGGAACCGACGAAGCCGGCGCCGCCGGTGACGACGGCGTGGTCGAAGGACAGGGATGGCTCGGCGCTGCTCATGGCGCGGCGGCTACCTCTGCTCGCGGCGGTGAAACGACGCACCCGGAGCGGGCACCACCCGCCGGCGTGGGGACTGGATCGGCCCTGTCGGGGTAGCCGCCCTGCCGTGCGCATCGTGGTGGCAGGATGGCCGAGCTTCGTCGACGGAGAGGCGACCGCGGGCGATGTGCTCGCGATGTGCCGGGTCGCGGAGGTGCTGCGTGGCCCCGGCCGCCGGGTCGAGCAGCTGCTCAGCCCGGTGCTCGACCCGTCCGCGGACAGCGCGACGACGGTCGACCCGACGGGGTGCGCGCTACTCGTGTTCGCCTGCGGTCCGGTCCGCGGCCGGCAGGTCGCCGCGCTGCACGAGCGCTTCCCCGCCGCCCGCCGCGTCGCGGTCGGGGTGTCCGTGCCCGACCCGCACGATCCTGCGGCCACCGGCTTCCACCGGGTCGTCGCCCGGGACATCGACGGATGCGTCGCCGCGACCCCGGACTTGTGCTGGTCCGCTCCGGAGCCCGCGCCGCTGCCCGTCGTCGGGGTGGTACTGGCCCCCGGCCAGCCCGAGTACGGCGACCGGCGCCGCCACGACGACGTGCACACGGTGCTGACCCGCTGGCTCACCGGCCTCGACGTCGCCCGCGTCGCTCTGGACACACGGATCGACCCGCGCGACTGGCGCTGCTTCGCCACCGCCGATCAGTTCCGCGCCGTCCTCGGCCGGCTCGACGTGCTCGTCACGACCCGGCTGCACGGGCTCGTCCTCGGCGCCCGTGCCGGCGTCCCGGTGCTGGCGGTCGACCCGGTCGCGGGCGGGGCGAAGGTGGCCGCCCAGGGGCGCGCGGCCGGTCTGCCGGTGCTCGACGCCGAGGCTGTCACCGGGCCCGGCGGTCCCGACGCACTCGACGCCGCCTGGTGCCGCTGCCGCGACCGGCTGCTGCTCGCCTCTCCCGGCCAGGACCAGGTCCCCGCGGCCCTGGCCGAGGAGGCCGCGCTCGTCGCCGGGGGAGTGCGGGCGTGAGCCGCACCAGTGTGGTGATCGCTACCCGGAACCGGGCGCCGGAGCTGGCCCGCACCCTCGACCGGCTGGCGGCACTCGAGCCGCCGCCCCCGGTCGTGGTCGTCGACGACGCCTCCACCGACGAGACCCCGGAGACAGTTGCCGCCCGCCGCGGGGTGGAGCTGGTGCGGCTGCCGCGGCGCATGGGCGCGTCCGGGGCCCGCAACGCCGGCGTCGCCCGGGTCGGCACCCCGTACGTCGCGTTCTCCGACGACGACTCCTGGTGGGCACCCGGCGCCCTCGCCCACGCCGAGCGTGCACTCGACGGCCACCCCGCCGTCGGGCTGCTCGCCGCGTCGGTGCTGGTGGGACCCTCGCAGCGTCCCGACCCGGTCAACGAGGAGCTGCGCGGCAGCCCGCTGGGCGGCGCCGAGCCGGGGCCGGACGTCCTGGGGTTCCTCGGTTGCGCCGCCGTCGTGCGGGTCGCGGCGTTCCGCGACGTCGGCGGGTTCGATCCGCTGCTCCGGTTCGGTGCGGAGGAGTCGTTGCTCGCGGCGGACCTCACCGCAGCCGGCTGGCGGGTGTGTCACCACGCAGGTCTGGTCGCCCACCACCACCCCTCACCGCACCGGATGCCGCACGAGGACCGCGTCGCGCTGGAAGCCCGCAACCGGCTGCTCATCGCGCTGATGCGCCGGCCGTGGCCGCGGGTCGGCGCCGAGGTGGGTGCGCTCGCCGGCCGGGCCCTCGGTCGACCGGCGTCGCGGCGCGCTCTCCTCTCCGCGCTGTGCGTCGCGCCCCGCGCGTTGACCCACCGTCGTGTGCTGCCCGACCGGGTCGAGCGGGCCCTGACCCTGCTCGAGCAGCGATGAGCGCGCCCCGCACGACGGTCGTCGTCATCACCCGCGACCGGTGCGCCGAACTGCTGCACACACTCGCCCACCTCGAGGCCCTGCCGGACACCGGGCCGATCGTCGTGGTCGACAACGCCTCGACCGACGGCACCGCCGACGCCGTCCGCGCGCACCACCCGGGTGTCGAGCTGATCGTGGCGTCGCAGAACCTCGGAGCGGTCGGGCGCAACGTCGCCGTCGAGCGGGTCCGCACCCCGTACGTGACCTTCTGCGACGACGACACCCGCCCCGAGGCGGAGGCACTGGGCCGGGCCGTCGCCGTCCTCGACGCGCACCCGGCCGTCGCCACCATCACCGGACGCTGCGTGGTCGAGCCCGACCTGGTCGACGATCCGATCACGCCGGAGATGCGGGACTCGCCGGTGCCGGCACCGCCCGGCCTGCCCGGGCCCGCATTGCTGGGCATCATGGCGGGTTTGACGACGATCCGCGTCGCCGCATTCCGCGGGGCCGGCGGCTTCCACCCCCGGATGTGGCTCGGCGGGGAGGAGGAACTGCTCGCCCTCGACCTGGCCGCCGCCGGGTGGTGGCTGTGCTGGCGGGAGGACGTGGTGGTGCATCACGCGCCGTCGCGGCTGCGCGATCCGCGCGAGCGCCGCCGCCTCGGGATCCGCAACACGCTGTGGACGCTGTGGTTGCGCCGCCCCGTCCGCAGCGCGCTGCGCCGCTCGGCGGTCGTGCTGCGCGGCGCCCCCGCCGATCGCACCACCGCCGCGGCAGTGCTCGACGCCCTGCGCGGGGTGCGCTGGGTCGCGGCGCAGCGCCGGGTCGTCCCGGCCGAGGTGGAGCGCGGGCTGACCCTGCTGGAGGCGCCGCAGCGCCGCTCGGCGGCCCGGCGCTACGTCGGGTGATACACGGGCGCGCCGGCCCCTGCGCGCTGAGGGCGGGGGAGCGGGCGCCCGGCGACGGCAGCGCCGAGGACGTCGTCCCAGTCCCGCAGGAACGCCGGCAGCCCGAAGTGCTCCAGGACGTGCGCCCGTGCCACCGCCCCCGCCGTCGCGGCCCGTTCACGGTCCGCGGCCAGCTCGCGGGCACCTTCCACGAGCCCGGCCACGCTCGTACCCACCGCGCCCGCGGCGGCCGGGACGGCCACGGCGGCCTCGGCCGTCGCGGGCACCACCACCGGCATGCCCAGCGCCATCGCCTCCAGCAGCGACAATCCCAGTGAGGTCCATCGAGCGGTGTGCAGGTAGAGCCGCCGCCGCGCCATCAGCGCATGCAGCTCGTGTTGCGCGACGTCACCGAGCCCTCGCACGTCGGCATCACGCAGCGGGTGGAGGTCGGCGGCGGTCAGCCCTTCGGTGCCGATGCCGAACAGGTCCACGCCGACGGTCGCGCCGAAGCGGGGCAGCAGGTCGCTCCCGGTGACCCGCCCACGCCGCACCGGCTCGTTGACCAGTGCGACCGCGCGGGGGAGCTCGCCGGTGAAACGGTGTCCGGGGTCGGGCACCCCGTGCGCGACGGTCGTCGTCGGGGCTGCGCCGCAGTCCCACATCAGCTCGTTGAAGTGGGTCACGTGTACGACCGGCACGTCGGCCCGGGCCGCCAGCGGGTGCCGGCTGCGGGCGGCGTGCTCGGGCGGCGCGTTGTGCTCGACGTACACCGCCGCCACGTCGACACCCGGCCGCCGGCCCGTCCAGCGGCTGACCAGCCCGGCCTCCTCGGGCCGCTGCAGCACGACGACGTCGAACGCGGCCCCGGCGAGCTCGTCGACGCCCACCTCGCGGACCCGATCCGGCCAGGCCCGCCCGCAGCGCCCGCGCCCCCACGGCCCGCCATCGGGCAGGAGCGGCAGCAGATAGTCGTGACCTCCGGCGACGAACGAGCCCGTCCACGACCCGTGGACGTGCCACAGCAGGACCCGGCTCACGGCGTGGTCGCCGCGCGGGAGACACCGAACCGCATGGCGTAGGGGTTGAGCCCCCGCGGCAGCGGCGCGGACGGGTCGAACGACTCCGGCGGCAGCAGTACCGTGTGGTGCCCGTCGAGCAGTGTCGCCAGCACCGTGGAGGCCACGAACAGCACCAGCTCGCGGGCCGGGCAGACCCCGTGCCCGCCGCTGAACGGGGTGAGCATCCAGTCGTCGGTGGCGGAGCCGTCGAGCCACTGGTCGACGTCGAGGGTGTCGGCGTCGGAGCGGCGGGTGTCGTCGCGGTGCAGGAACCACGCCGGAACCAGCACCGAGGTGCCGGCCGCGAGGTCGCCGCCCGGCCACCGCGTCGCGCGTGTGGACTCGCGCAACAGCAGGGGCGTGGTCGGCCACAGCCGCGTCGACTCCAGCACCGCGGCACGCAGCACCGGCAGTTCGGGAGGCCCGTCCTGAGCCCCTTCGGCGATCTCGGCGCGGGCCCGTCCGCGCACCTGCGGGTGGGTGGCGAGCAGCGCGAGCGCCCGGAAGGTCACCGCGGCGCCGGGGTCCCAGGCGAACAGCCAGTGCCCGACCTGGTCCTCCGGCGTGATCCCCGTCCCCGGGTCCTGGGCGGCGATCCGGGCGGCGAGGCTGCCCGGGGCGGCCTGATCCAGGTGCCGCCGCACCCCGGCGGCGAATCGTTCGCGCAGCTGGTCACGGCGGGGGGCGAGGAAGGACCAGTTACCGCGCCCGCGCAGCCGGGTGAGGGTGTCGGTCAGGTCGTGGTCGTCGCGGGCCTGCGGGCCCAGCACGATGCGACGCACCGTGCGCCACCACGACCGCACGAAGTCGTCCCAGCTCAGCACGCCGGTGCGGGCGGCGATGTCGCGCAGCGCGCCGGTCTCGGCCCGGGCGACGGCGGCGATGTGTGCGGCGTCGGTGTGCAGCGGCGTCCCGGTGTCGAGGACGGTTTCGGTGAAGCGGCGTCGCTCGGCGCGGGCGTCGCCGTGCGAGACGAGCACCCCGTGCGGCTGGAAGTGGCCGAGTGCGCCGCGTTTCTCCCAGGAGGCCGGGGCGAACGGCTCGGGGCCCTCGGTCAACACCCGCCGGACGCCGTCGCCGTCGAGGACCAGCGCGAACGGGCGCCCGGGCAGCGGCACCCGGACCGGGCCGTCGCCGTAGCGGGCGCGCAGCTGCTGCAGCAGCCGCACGGCTGCATCGTCGGTCCCGAGCCGCCCTGCCAGCGCCACCACGCGCGGTCGCCGGGCGATGACGCCCTGGGCGATGATCGGGCCCAATGCGGTGCCGAGCAGCCGCGCGGTGTCGGCGGGGGACAGGACGGGCAGCGGACCCGGACCGCTCGTCGCTGCCGGCTCCGACGAGGTGCGGGGCGGGTCCGAGGTCACGGCGTCGTTCGAGGGAGTGGCCATGCCCGGTCCGATACCCGCGGTCGAGCCGAGCATGCCCCGGGGTTTGGGCGGGGCCGGTACGGGCGATGCGCCGCAGCGTGCGTATCGCGATGGTTTCCGAACACGCCAGCCCCCTCGTCGATCCCGGCGGACCGGACGCCGGCGGACAGAACGTCCACGTCCGGGAGCTGGCCCTGGCACTCGGTCGCGCCGGGCACGAGGTGACCGTGTGCACGCGGCGCGACGACCCCGACCTCGCCGAGATCGTCGACCTCGGCGACGGCGTCCGGGTCCGGCACATCACCGGCGGGCCACCGATGCCGGTCGACAAGGACGACCTGGTCGAGCACGTTCCGGAGCTGGCCGACGGGCTGGACCGGGTCTGGCAGGCAGAGCGACCCGACGTGGTCCACGCCCACTTCTGGATGTCCGGGTGGGCTTCGGCCGGCCCGGCGCGGCGCCACGGCGCCGCGTTGGTGCAGACCTTCCACGCGCTCGGCTCGGTCAAGCGCCGACACCAGGGCGTCGAGGACACCAGTCCGAACAGCCGGATCCGGGTCGAGGCGGCGCTGGCCCGTCGTGCGCACCGGGTCATCGCGTCCTGCCCGGACGAGGCGGCCGAGCTGACCCGTCTCGGCGTACCGGTAGGACCGATCGAGACGGTGCCCTCCGGTGTCGACACCGCTCTGTTCTGCCCGGACGGTCCCGAAGCACTCCGCACCGATGCCCCGAGGCTGCTCGTCCTCGGTCGGCTGGTGCGCCGTAAGGGCATCGACGAGACGGTGGCGGCACTGGCCGCGGTCCCCGGCGCGGAGCTGGTCATCGCGGGCGGGTCGGACGACCCGGACCGCGACCCCGACGTCGCCCGGCTACGCAGCCTCGCCGACCGGGTGGGCGTCGCCGACCGTGTCCGGTTCGCCGGTGCCGTCCGCCGCGACGCGGTCCCCGGCCTGCTGCGCTCGGCCGACGTGGTCGTGTGCGCGCCCTGGTACGAGCCGTTCGGGATCGTCCCGCTGGAGGCTATGGCCTGCGGGCGCCCGGTGGTGGCGACCCGGGTCGGCGGGCTCGCCGACACCGTCGTGCACGGCCACACCGGGATGCACGTTCCGCCGCACGACCCGGCAGCGCTGGCCGCCGCTCTGCGCGACCTGCTCGCCGATCCGGCACGCCGGGCCGGGATGGGCACGGCCGGCCGGTCCCGCGTCGTCGAAGGCTACGGGTGGGACCGGGTCGCCGGACGCGTCGCCCGGGTGCATCGGCGCGCGGTTCAGGATTCGACGGGCAGCGTGCGTCGCACGACCGCGTCGTGCTCGGCGAGCCGTTCCAGCGCCGCACGCGTCGTCACGGGCGGTACCCGGTTGCGGTGAGCGTGGACGAAGCGCTGCCGGCGGGTGTCGGGCTCGCCGCGGTCGGCGTCGCAGAACTGCAGGAAGTGTTCGGCGATCTGCCGGTAGGTACGGCGGGTCGACTCGTCCTCTATCCGGGTCGCGAGCCAGGCGACGAACGGGGCGAGCCGTTCGCCGGTGTGCAGGGGATCCATGGTGATTCCTCGGCCTCTCGGGTGTGTGACCGGCCACAGCTACCCGCCCACGGCCGCGTCACACCGCAGGACCGCTCGATGCGCGGTTCGCACTGCGAGGAGATGGCCGCCCTGCCGCCCACGGCACATGACGTCCTCGACCGCATCCGCACGGGACGGCGAGGCCGAGCACGACTACGGGCCGGAGGTGCCGGTCGTCCGGCCGACGGGACGCGGTCGAGCGTCTCGGCACGGCACGAGCATGAACCGGCGTCGCGCGGGTACACGCCGCGCACTCGCACGCGTAGAACTCTGCTGCGCGGGCTCCGCGGTCCGCCGCTCACCTGGAGGTCAGCGTGCACATCACCGTCGTATCCGGTTCGCTCGACCCGTGGACCACCCCCGACCGTCCCGACTGGAGCGGCCGGGCCCGGCACCTGAGCGAAGTGGTCGACACGCTCGCTGCCGGCGGGCACGACATCGACGCCGTCGCTCCCGGCGACCCGTGCATCGACGTCCCGGCCGGTAGTCCGGTGGTCCACCGTGTCGCAGGAACGGCCGGCGCCCCGCCAGACCGTGTCGTGGACGCGTTGACCGCGACGCTGCGCGGGCTGTGGCGCGGCGGCCGGCCGGACGTCGTCCACGCTCACCACTGGACGGCGGTGCTCGCCGCCCGCTCGGCCGCACCCGGCGTCCCGGTCGTCCAGCTCGTGCACGGCGCGGCAATGGAAGCCGACGGTGAGCGTGGGGCGGTGGAGCGGGCCGTGCTGCGCGACGTGGACCGGGTGCTGGTGACCAGCGTCGAGGACCGCCGACGGCTGTTCGCCGCGGGCGTCGAACCGGATCGACTGCAGATCGTGCCCGCCACCGTCGACACCGACGAGTTCCGCCCCGCAGGCCCTTCCCTCCGTCGCGGCGAGCGGCCCCGGCTCGTCGCACTGGGTGGCCTCGGCCCGCGCAGTGGCGCCGAGTACGCGGTGCGTGCCCTCACCGGGGTATCCGCCGCAGAACTGCTGCTCGCCGGAGGCCGCCCCGCCGGTGAGCCGGACGCCGACCGCGACCGGCTGTTCGCGCTGGCGGTCCGGTGTGGTGTCGCCGATCGGGTGCGGTTCCTCGGCCCGGTCGCTCGTGTGGACGTGCCGCGGTTGCTGCGCTCGGCTGATGTCGTCGTCTGCCCGGAGCCGTTCTGGACGACCGGGTTCGGCGCGCTGGAGGCAATGGCCTGTGGGCGCGCCGTGGTGAGCGCGCAGGTGAGTGCGCACACCGATCTCGTCGTGGACCAGGTGTCCGGGCTCGTCGTCGCGCCGCGGGACCCGGTCGCGCTGGCCCGCGGGCTGCGAACGGTGCTGAGGGGCCGTGCCCGCAGCCAGGCGCTCGGCCTGGCCGGTCGCAACCGGGTCGAAGCCGCCTATCGACGCGGGCACGGGGTGGCGTCACTGAACCGGGCACTCGACCGTGCGCGGTCACGCTCGGCCGTCACCGGCTGAACCCGCCGCAGCAGGAGGGAGGAGGGCGGGCCCCGCACCGCGCGGGCCCCGTCCTCCGCGTGTTGTGAGCGGCGGTCCGGTCAGCCGTCCAGTTCCTCCCGCAGACGGGCCACGATCCGGCTGAGCAGCCGGGACACATGCATCTGGGAGACACCGATCTCTGCGGCGATCTCGGACTGGGTCTTGTCGCCGTAGAACCGCAGCAGCAGGATGCGTCGCTCCCGGGCGGGCAACTCGTCGATCCGGGCGCGGAGCTCGTCGCGCACGGATGCGTGCTCCAGTTCGGAGTCCTCGTCGCCGAGGCGCTGCCCGAGCGTCGGCTCGCCGTCCGGGCCGGGGGCGTCGAGCGACAGGGCGTGATGGGTCTCCATGGCGCCGAGCGCGTCGACGACACGGGCGACGTCGACGTCCAGCTCCTCGGCCAGCTCGCTCGGCTTCGGGGCGCGGCCGAGCCGCTGGGTCAGCGCCAGTGCGGCCCGGTTCAGCCCGACGCTGAGCTCTTTGAGGTCGCGCGGGACCCGGACCGCCCAGCTGTGGTCGCGCAGGTACCGCATCAGCTCGCCGCGGATGGTCGGCACGAGGTAGCCGAGCGGGCCGCCGGTCGCGGCGCCCGGGTCGTACCGGTCGACAGCCTTGATCAGCCCGAGGACGGCCGCCTGCTCGACGTCCTCCGCGGCGTGCGAGCCCGTGATGTAGCGGCGGGACATGTTGCGGGCCAGGGGAAGGAACTCGCAGATGATGCGGTCGCGCAGCGGCCCGCGGTCCGGATCGTCCGGCGCCATGGCGGCCAGGCGCTGCAGCTCGGGTGCGAGGTCGTCGTAGCCGTGAGGGCCGTCGCGGCGGGACCGCCGGGTAATGGCAAAGTGGCGCTGGGCCGGAACGGGCGTGGATGTCCGCATGGAGGCTCCCGATGTCGTTACGGGTGTCGTCTCCGCTGCGGTGTTCAACGGTGCTGGGCCGTGATCGAGGTGACCCGAACTCGAACCTACGAACATGACCCGAGCACCGCAAGACCGCTCGGCGCAGGCGTGCCTCACCGGTCTGCGTGGTCAGCGCCCTGCCGGGTCTCCGAGCTGGACGCTGTCGGGCGGAGGGCCCGACCTCGGCGTTCATGTCGGGCGAGCGTCGGGCCCACTGTCGCCCTGCGCGACCGATCCGGCCGAGACTGCGATGCGTGACCAGGGCGTCGGGTCGGGCCGTCGTCGATCGATCGCGACCGGGGCCCCGCGCCTCAGCGGCCTGACCGGCCACGGTTCACCGGTCGGAGGCGGACGGCCGAGTTCGCCCGGCAGCTGCTCGACAGCGAGGAAGGCGTCGTCAGCCCGCTCGTCGTCTCCTCGCTCACCCGGCTCCTGGCCGCGACCGCGCTGTGCACCGGGTGATGGAGCCGAGCACCGGCGCCGGTGCGACATCGCCGGAGACGGCGGCGTCGCAGCGCCCGCTCAGACGTGCGGGAGAGACGGAACGTAGAGGCCTTCTCGTTCGGCGCGGACCGCGGCGAGGGTGCGGGTCGGTGCTTCGAGCTTGTGCAGGATGTGCTCGAGATGGGCAGCCACGGTGCGGGGACTCACCGCCAGCGCGTGCGCGATTTCCTGGTTGGAGCACCCCTCCACCAACAAGCCCAGCACCTGGAGCTCACGCGGGGTCAACCTTCGGAGCCCCGTTCCGGGGGTCAGCAGGGCGAGGCCGGCCAGCGCCGGCGGTGAGTCCTCGGGCGCGCTCAGGGCGGTCACGCGCACGTGCCCGCCGGTCGCCCCCGGACTGTTGCGCGGCCCGAGGAAGGAGGAGTGCACCATCCCGTCGTCGACGCGCTCGCGGGCGATGACCAGAGCAGGGGAGGACGGGCTCAGCAGCGCGTCGTCCGCCAGCCCCGGCAGGGGGCGGCAGCCCCCGTCCCGGCAGAGCAGGACGCCGGCCTCGGCCCCGCGCACCATGCCTACGACGCTCAGAAGCGACCGCATCGGGTCGATCCCGTGTGCGAGGACAGGCCCGAGCCGACCGAGCCTGCGACGCGTGACCGGGGACGGTGGACTCCGATCGCCCGACAGCAACGCCAGGAAGCCGACGTGCCGGCCCGTTGATGTGAAGAGCCCCAGGGCCAGCGCTTCGTTGATCCCGGACGGGATCAGACAGTCGGCCCAGGTCGGTAGCTCCTGTGCGGGGTAGGGAAGATCCGACGGACTCAGCGGGGGGCGTGCGCGGTCCGTCCCGGTGATCTCGATGTCGCGTGCCATGAGTGGTCCGGAGAGGAACTCCACGATCGGACGGTCGAGGTCGAAGCTGGCCACGGAGTGGTACCCACTGCCCGCCGGGTCGGCGAGCGCCAACCATGCACCGTCGAACGGAACGAGCAGCCGGAGCACCTCGAGAAGGTTCCTGGCGCGTTCCGGGGTGGTGCCGGGCGAGGAGGCAGCCTCGGCCAGGAGCAGCTCCCCGGCCCGGTGCGAGCGCATGTGTCCTCCCAGATGGTCGCCGTGGCTCCGGCCCGCGCACCGGACGGCGGCTCGGTCGACGGGCATGGGCGGGCACCGGTCTCGTCGGCGTCTGGCTGCGGTCGGAGCTACTACCCGGGGCGCGGCGACGGAAACCCGTGGGCCGGGACGTGCCTGCCCGCCAGGTCGTCCAGGGGCGGGACGTGACGCGGGCCCGCGACCGTCCTGACGGCGCGGGTCCGCCGGGCCGGTATCGGTAGGTCTGCCACTACCGGGTCCCGCACTGCGGCCGTTGCAATGAGGCCTCGCCGGGCCGACAGCGGTCGGGTGCACCGACGACGAGGGAGTCAACGTGCGAGCAGTGGTCTACGAGGGCCCGCGGCACGTCAGCGTCGAGGAGGTGCCGGACGCGCGGATCGAGCGTCCGACCGATGTCCTGGTGCAGGTCACGTCGACGAACATCTGCGGCTCCGATCTGCACATGTACGAGGGCCGGACCGACTTCGAGCCCGGTCGATGGTTCGGGCACGAGAACCTGGGCCAGGTGATCGAGGTCGGCGACGGAGTCGACAAGGTGCAGGTGGGGGAGTATGTCGTCCTGCCTTTCAACATCGCCTGCGGGCATTGCAAGAACTGTGAGCGGAGTCTCACGAACTACTGCCTGACGGCGCAGCCCGAACCGAACATGGCCGGCGCCGCCTACGGCTTCGCGGACATGGGCCCGTGGGCCGGCGGACAGGCCGACCTGCTGCGGGTGCCCTGGGGCGACTTCAACTGCCTGCGGCTGGGTGAGGACGCCGCGGAGCGGCAGGCCGACTACGTGATGCTCGCTGACATCTTCCCGACCGGCTATCACGCGACCGAGATGGCCGGCGTCCAGCCCGGTGACCAGACCGTCATCTACGGCGCAGGGCCTGTCGGCCTGATGGCCGCGCTGTCGGCGACCATCCGAGGGGCGAGCAAGGTGATGGTCGTCGACCGGCACCCCGACCGGCTGCGGCTCGTGGAGTCGATCGGCGCGATCCCCATCGACGACTCCGAGGTGGATCCGGTACAGGCCGTCCTCGACCGGACGATGGGGCTCGGCGCGGACAACGGGTGTGAGTGCGTGGGCTACCAGGCGCACGACCCCGCCGGGGGCGAACAGCCCAACCTGACCATGAACCGTCTGGTCGCCTCGGTGCGCTTCACCGGGCGGATCGGCACCGTCGGCGTCTTCGTCCCGCAGGACCCGGGTGCCTCAGACGACCTGGCCAAGCAGGGCAAGATCGCCTTCGACTTCGGCACGTTCTGGTTCAAGGGCCAGCACGTCGGCAGCGGCCAGGCGCCGGTCAAGCGGTACAACCGGCAGCTGCGCGACCTGATCGCGGCGGGCAAGGCCGAGCCGTCGTTCATCGTGAGCCACGAGCTGCCCCTCGACCGGGCACCGGAGGCCTACGAACACTTCGACAGGCGGGACGACGGCTGGACGAAGATCATCCTGCACCCGGTGGAGAGCTGACATGGCGGGGAAGCGCCGACCACGGGGCGTTCACCGTCCCGGACGGCGTCTCCGACGAGCGTGCGCCGTTCGCCTCCGACGCGGCGCCGACGGGCTGGACGGGGGCCCACCAGGCGGGCGTGCGGCCGGGTGATGTCGTCGCCGTGTGGGGTGCCGGCGGCGTCGGCCAGATGGCCGCGCGCGCAGCGATGGTGATGGGCGCCGAGCGGGTGGTCGTCGTCGACCGCTACGACAACCGCCTGAAGCAGGTGCGCACCCACATCGGTGCGGAGACGCTCGACCACGAGGAGGCGGACGTTCCCGCCGAGCTACGCGAGATGACCGGCGGGCGGGGGCCGGACGTCTGCATCGAGGCGGTGGGCACGGAGGCGCATCATCCCGGCCCGCAGTACCTCTACGACCAGGCCAAACAGCAGATGCGGCTGCAGACCGACCGGCCCACCGCGGTGCGGGAGGCGATCCACGCCTGCCACAAGGGCGGGACGGTGCTCACACTCGGGGTCTTCGTCGGCGTGGTGGACAAGTTGCCACTCGGTGCGGTGATGAACAAGGCGCTGACCTTCCGTGGCGCCCAGCAGCACGGGCAGCGTTACCTGCCGGAGACCCTCGACCTCACGAGCCGCGACGAGGTGCGGACCCGAACGCCTCGCCACTCACGTGATGCCGCTCGACGACGGTCCCGACGGCTACCGGATGTTCAAGGAGAAGGAGGGCGGGTGCGTCCGCGCGGTGTTCCGCCCGGGCGGGTGACGGGCCTGGACGACCGGTATCGATACGGCTTTCCGAGCAGGACAGGTTCTACGACGACGATCGAAGCAGGCTTGCTGGCCCCGACATCCCCGTACACGGGTGGGGGACGGCGCGAAGGCCACCGACGCCGTGCCGGCCCGGCGACCGTGTGGTGGGACGCGACCGGGCCACCGCCGGACGCTGTCGCCGGGAGCGGTGCGTGCGTGTCCGGCGCGGGCACGGCGCCGCCAACGCCGCGACCGGCCGAGGAGGGGCGTCATGGACAGTCGAGCGGGTGAGCGGCCTCCCGACCGCGAGGACGGCGGGTCTGCCCACCATGGGCCGCAGCGCGGGCGGCGGGTCAGGGTCGGGCTGCTGGCCGATCCCGGCGCACCGACAGACCTCGCCTCGTGGCTTGTACGCGACCTTCCCGCGGTGCTCGCCGAGCAGGTCGACGAGGCGATCGAATGGGTGGTGAGCACCGAGACCCGTGAGGTCCCGCTCGACGAGCGGGGCCGGGTGCCGCTGGAGTCGCTCGCGCGGGAACAGCGCGAGCGCCAGGAGTGGGACCTCGTGATCGTGGTGACCGACCTTCCCCGGCGTACGGGGGCACGGCCGGTCGCCACCGTCGTGAGCGACCGCACGAGCAGTGGGCTGGTCTCCCTGCCCGGGCTCGGGGCGCTGGGTGTCCGTCGGAGGGCACGGGGGGCCGTCGTCCAACTTGTACGGGCGCTGAGCGGAGGCGCCCGCCACGCCCGTGGACGACGTCCTGTGGGCATCCCGCGGTGGAGCCCGTTGCGCCTGGTCGAGGGCGAGGCCGAGGCGCACCTCGCACTGGTCGGTCTGCGCGGCAGGTTGAGGCTGCTCGCCGGCATGGTGCGCGACAACCGCCCGTGGCGTCTGGTCCCGTACCTGTCCACGGCCACCGCGGCTGCCGCCGCCACCGGCGCCTACGCCATCGTGACCACGACGTTCTGGACGATGGCCACCTCACTCTCGCCGCTGCGGCTGCTGCTCATCTCCGTGGTGGCGATTGTCGCCATGTCGACCTGGCTGATCACCTACAACCATCTGTGGGATCGGCCGCCTGACCAGGACGCACGGGCCGAGGCGGTGCTGTACAACGCGGCCACGGCGATCACGATGATCATCGGGGTCACGTGCATGTACGTACTCCTCTACCTGGCGGGGCTACTGGCCGCACTCGCGCTCATCGATCCCGGCTACTTCTCGGCGCAGCTGCAGCGGCCCATCTCGATCGGTACCTATCTGAAACTGGTCTGGTTGGCGAGTTCGGTCGGCATCGTCGCCGGGGCGCTCGGGTCCAGTCTCGAGAGCGAGGAGGCAGTCCGGAACGCGACCTACGGCAGACGGGAGCTGGAGCGGCAGCGCGACTGTGCGGCGGGCGCGACATAGCTGGACGTCCGGGCCGCAGGAACTGCCGCCCGGACACGAGATGTGGGTCCCCGATTGACGACGCCGAGGAGTACCTGCACGGAGTCCGGCTCCGACGCATACGCCAGGCGTTCGCGGCTGTGGGTGGACCGTCCCGAAACGCCTGATCGGGCTCGACGCACCCCGGCCGGGATCATCGGCGCAACGTACGGGTCCGGCGAGGTACCGAAGGTCGCGCGGTGGCCGGCGGCGAAGCGCCCCGCGTTCGTGGATCCCCGCCGGTCACGACGGCGGCCTCCCGTCGGATCGGCCCGCTGCAGGGGCAGGTGGGCGCGCACGAGCCGCGCCAGCCGCAGGTGACCGAGCGGGGTGGTGTCGAGGTGGTGACGGAACCCTTACTGCAGGGCGCTGGTCCCGGGTCCGGCGGCGATCTCGGCGAGCTCCGGGGGGGCCTCGATGTGTGCGATGCCGCGGCAGGAGCGACGATGCCGGGTCCGGGCAGTTCCGGGCGGGGGAGATTCCGTCCGGCAGGGGGGGTGCCCTGCGTCCCGTCCACGGAACCGCACATCGCCAGCCGAACTCCGACGACCGCGTCAGCCGCCCGCCGTGGGCCACTCGGTGTCGGCGACACTCCGCCGCGGTGCACCGCAACTCGACGATCGGTCCCGCTCCCGGCGAGGAGTTCATGACAGACGACCGCGAACCGGCCGGCAGTTCCGACCGGCTCGGTGACGCTGTGCACATCGCCGTGGGGCCGCTACCGTCGTGCCGTCCGATGACACGACTGCCTGCTCAGCAGCGGCCCGGACCTTGCGCGGCGCTGAGCACCGACCAGCTGACAAGAGTGAGGCCCGACCGGATGACCTCCGACGACCCATTCGCCCGTGCGGCCGAGAGCGTCGGCGGCCTCGATGCCGGTCACTCCGACAGCGAGTTCGCTCTGCACCCGGCCGACGCAGCAACCGTGGCGGAGCTCAGTGAGTCCCTGCGAGCGGCGTTGGCCACGTCCGCTCGTCGGCTCGTCGACACCCGGGTCGACTCGCCGCACAGCACGGCGATGCTGCACACCGTCGTCGCGAGCGCCCTGGACATGATCCCGTCAGCGGCGGGCGCGAGCGTGACGATGATCGACCGCCACGGAGCCATCACCACACACGCCCCCTCCGACGATCGGGTGGCCGGAGTCGACGAGTTGCAGGCGTCCTTGCGCGAAGGCCCCTGCATCGACGCCCTGCACAGCGTCGGCGACGGGGTCACCGACGTAGCCGACCTCGGTGAGGAGGGCCAAGTCCCGTGGCCGCGGCTGGCTCCGCACGTCCGCAGGGCGGGTTTCGCCGCGGTTCTGTCCTTCCAACTGTCCGCCGGTCGCTCAGCAGGCGCGCTCAACATCTGGGGGCGCGAGCCGGGCGGCTTCAGCGAGCACGAGCGGTTGCTGGGGGCACTGTTCGCCGACCAGGCCGCCGTTGCGCTCGCCGGGGCACGACGGGCGACCGAGCTGACTCGGGCTCTGATCAATCGTGAAGCCATCGGCAGGGCCAAGGGGGTGCTGATGGAACGTTTCCGCATCTCCGACGGCGAGGCGTTCACGATGCTGATCGAGTCCTCGCAGAGCACGAATCTGAAACTCGCCGATGTCGCGACCTGGGTGATCACCGATGCCCAGGCGACCTACGCCGGTGAACGAGCAGCCGGTGCCGTCGACCCACCGTGAGACCGCGCACGACTCACGGCCCTGACTCGTTCCTCGACGTGCACGTCGCCCCTTCTGCGATGTGACCGTGCACGTTCACTTCTGCGGAGCGGCGACGACGTAGTCGTCGGGCAAGGCCTCCCCGGCCAGGTGCGCGTCGAGGATCTCCCGTACCCCGTCGGCGATGCGGGCCTGCGCCTCCACCGTCATGCCGGAGTAGTGGATGGTCAGGGCATGGCGCGGCATGTTCCGCCATGGGTGGTCGGCCGGCGCGGGTTGGGGGTACCAGGTGTCGCCGGCGTAGCCCCCCAGCTGTCCGGACTCGCAGGCCTCTCGTACGGCGTCGGCGTCTGCGATGGCCCCGCGGGCGGTGTTGACCAGCCACGAGCCGGGCTTCATCGTCGCGAGCCGGTCGGCGTCGAAGAGCGCACCGGTGTCGGACGTCAGCGGTGTCGCCGCGCAGATCACGTCGGAGGTGCGCACCAGCTCGTCGAGCCGGGCGTAGCGGACCCCGAGGGTCGCCTCCTCGGCCGGGGTCCGCCGGTGCCGCGCGTAGTAGAGGATCGTCACGTCGAAGGCCTTGAGCCGCAGGGCCGTCCGGGCGCCGATCGCGCCGAGCCCGAGAAGACCGACGGTCTTGCCCTCCAGATCGTGCGCCTCCTGCGCGGCGTCGGCGACGTCCCAGCGGCCCTCGGCGACCTGGCGGTGCGCGGGCACGAAGTTGCGGACGAGCGCGAGGATCTGCAGCACGTTGTGCTCGGCCACGCTGACGACGTTGGAGCCGGTCACCTCGGTGACACTGATGCCGCGGGCGGTGGCCGCGTCGGCGTCGACGTGGTCGGAGCCGACTCCCGCGGTGATGACGAGCGAGAGACGGCGCGCCTTCGCCATACGGTCGTCGTCGAGGTAGACCGGCCAGAACGGGGTGGTGATCAGCACCTCGGCATCGGCGAGCTCGCGGTCCAGCTGCTCGCCGGTGTCGCTGGTGGCCACCAGCTCGTGCCCGGCTGCGGAGAGGTGGTCGGCGAGGTCGAGTCCGCGGGCTGCGCTCGCGACGACATCGGGGTGGTGCTCGGGGTGGTCGTCCGGATAGAGGACGGCGACGACCTTCACGGGGTCCTCCTCACGAGGGGGTGGTCTACCCGCGGCGGCTACCCGGACCGGCCGCGGGCAATCACCCAGCGGGAAGCGCAGCCGGTCCTGCAGGGGGCTCCGCCGGGGATCCGGTCGGGCGCACCACGGCCCGGCCGGAGCCCGACGGGGGAGGCATGTCGTGCCCCCGGCCGGGTAGGCAGCCCGTCCGGAGGAACTCAGGTCAGGAGGCCCGGTGCATCACTTCTCGAAGGACGAGTCCGTCATGGAAGCCCCGGGCGGCCCGGTAGGTCGCGGAGGCCCGGATCCGAACCCGCACGATCCCGTCGACCGGATCGCCTCGAATCCGGACGCGCGCGCTCCCGGGCCGGATCCCGCCGAGCAGGCCGCGCGCGCGGGCGGAGATCCCGGATCCGTCGTAGTGGGTGGCCCGGACGTCTCGGCCGGGGGCGAGATCGGGCCGGACACCATCGTCGTCGGTGTGGACGGGTCTGCGGCCTCGCGCGCCGCGCTGCGCTGGGCGCTTGCCCACGGCGGGGCGGCCGGCGTCCCGGTGGTCGGTGTGACGGCGTGGCACAGCCCCGTTCAGACCTCGCCGCGTCGGGCTGCGGGCCGGCCGGGGATTGCCGAACGGGCCCTGGCCGAGGCCCGGGCCGCGGTGCGCGCCGCGCAGGCCGGAGCCGAGGTCCCGGTGCTGACCGGTCACGGCCGTCCGGCCGCCGTCCTCACCGAGCACTCGGTCGGGGCAGCGATGCTCGTGCTAGGCAACTCCCGCCCGGGTGCTCTCACCGCTGTCACGTCGACGGTCGTGGAGTGCCTGCGGACAGCGTCGGTGCCGGTCGTCGTCGTCCCTGGGGCAGGGGAGTGACGTCGGGAACGCGGTACTCGTGAGCGATGCCACGTGTCGGTGGTGACGACGACCGAGCCGGCTACCCGGGCATGTCGGCGGCACACCCGGGTAGCCGACCCCGCATGACACACGATCTCAGCGCCCTGGCCCTGGTGTGCAGCCTCAAGTCCGGATCCGAACCGTCGAGCAGCGAGGTGATGGCGCAGCAGGTGCTCGACGCGTTGCGCGAACACGGCGTCGGAGGCGAGACGTTGCGGGTCGCCGACCACCAGGTGCTCCCCGGCACGGCCGCCGACATGGGGCCCGGTGACGCGTGGCCACAGATCCGCCGACGGATCCACGACGCCGACGTGCTGGTGTTCGCGACGCCGACCTGGGTGGGCCACCCGTCGAGCATCGCGCAGCGGGTCCTCGAACGTCTCGACGCCGAGTTGTCCGAGACCGATGACGAAGGACGGCCGGGCCTGTACGGCAAGGTCGCCGTCGTCGCGGTCGTCGGCAACGAGGACGGCGCCCACAAGATCGTCGCTGACGTGTTCCAGGCGCTGAACGACATGGGCCTGACCATCCCCGCGAACGGATCCACCTACTGGAACTCCGAGGCGATGAACCCGCGCGACTACAAGGATCTCGACGGTACGCCCGACGCCGTGGCCGCCACCATCGCGGCTGTGGGACGCAACGCGGCCCATCTGGCCCGGGTCCTGTCCACCCAGCAGTACCCGGCCGGCTGAGCCGGGAGTAGGCGGACCCCGGCTTCCACGTTCTCGGCGCGCCTACGGCAGCGTCATGGCGGTGAGTTCGGCGGTGGCGCGCTCGGCACGACACCGGTCGAGGGTCGCGTCGGCATCTCCGGCCCTCGGGTGCCTCTCACCTCCGAGCCTCACGACTCACAGCTGCTGAAGCACGCATCGTGCCTCGGAGGTTCTATGACTCCCGTGCCTGCGCCTTCCGACCAGTCCGTCGATCAGTTCGTCCGCGAGCGGTTCGAACGGCCCACCGCTGCGATGCCGACGAGCGCGCAACCAGATGTCGAAGCAGTTCGGCTCGGTGCCGCCGTCGCTCGCACTCGTAGCGGTTACACCGTGATCAGCTTTCACGGAGAGACCGACATATCCACCGACGTCCTGGAACAGGCCCGCCGCGGCGTCGAGGGGACCGACGGCGGCGACCCGGTCCGTCCTCCTCTGTTCACTTGACCCAACGATTCGATGCTGATCAAAATAGACGAGTGTCGAATCAGGAGCCGATCTGTCGATCGGTGCTCGTGGAGCGCCCCCTCGACGAGCCGGAGTCGACCGAACTCGCACGAGTGTTCAAGGCACTCGGGGAGCCGGTACGCCTGCGGCTGCTGTCGCTGATCGCCTCGCACGCGGGGGGCGAGGCGTGTGTGTGCGACCTGTCCGGAGTGTTCGAGTTGTCCGGCCCGACGATCTCGCACCACCTCAAGGTGCTGCGCGAGGCGGGTCTGATCACCGGGGAGCGCCGGGGGACCTGGATCTACTACCGCACGGTCCCGGCCTCCCTCGGTCGTCTCGCGGGCCTGCTCGGTCCCGCCGCCGACACCGACACGGCCCCTGCATCCACCGCACCTGCGAACTGACGCACGAGGACGGACGTGACCAACCAGAACACCACCGACGACGGTGCCGCTGTCGTCGCCCGGCTGTCGACCCTGGACCGCTTCCTGCCGGTCTGGATCATCGCGGCGATGGCGGCCGGCCTGTTGCTCGGCCGCCTGGTCCCCGGGCTCGCCCCGGCGCTGGACGCCCTGGCCGTCGACGGCGTCTCGTTGCCGATCGCGCTCGGGCTGCTGATCATGATGTATCCGGTGCTGGCGAAGGTCCGCTACGACCGCCTCGACACCGTCACCGGCGACCGCAGGCTGCTGCTGACCTCGCTGCTGCTCAACTGGGTCCTCGGCCCGGCGCTGATGTTCGCGCTGGCCTGGCTGATGCTGCCCGACCTGCCCGAGTACCGGACGGGTCTGATCATCGTCGGGCTCGCCCGGTGCATCGCCATGGTGATCATCTGGAACGACCTCGCCTGCGGTGACCGCGAAGCCGCCGCCGTGCTGGTCGCACTGAACTCGGTGTTCCAGGTCGTCATGTTCGGTGTGCTGGGCTGGTTCTACCTCTCGGTCCTGCCCGGATGGCTCGGCCTGCCGGTGACCGACCTCGACGTCTCCACGTGGGAGATCGTCACGTCCGTGCTGATCTTCCTCGGGATCCCGCTGCTCGCCGGTTACCTCACCCGCAGGCTGGGGGAGCGGGCCAGGGGGCGTGACTGGTACGAGGAGAAGTTCCTTCCCCGGATCGGGCCGTTCGCGTTGTACGGCCTGCTGTTCACGATCGTGCTGCTGTTCGCCCTGCAGGGCGAGGCCATCACCTCACAGCCCCTCGACGTGGCCCGCATCGCGCTGCCGCTGCTCGCCTACTTCGCCCTGATGTGGGCCGGCTCCTACGCCCTCGGGTGGGCCGTCGGCATGGGCTACGAGCGCACCACCACCCTCGCGTTCACCGCCGCCGGCAACAACTTCGAGCTCGCCATCGCCGTCGCCATCGGGGCGTTCGGCGTGACCTCCGGGCAGGCGCTCGCCGGCGTCGTCGGGCCGCTGATCGAGGTGCCGGTGCTGGTCGGGCTGGTCTATGTCTCCCTGTGGCTCCGCCGTCGCCTGTTCCCGGCACAGCCCGATGCGCTGTCCCGCACCTGACCCACCACGTCCACACCAGGATCGCCCGTCGACGAAGAAGGTCCGCCATGAGCGGTCCGTGGCGCCGCGACACCCTCTCGATCGACCAGCGGCTCGTCCCCTGCACACACGGTCGGCCCGGCCGCCGCCCCGCTCCGACATCGATCCCACCCCGGACCACCGATCCCAGGAGAGCACCCTGATGGTCGACGCCATCCCCGAAGTCCTGTTCGTCTGCGTCCACAACGCCGGCCGGTCCCAGATGGCAGCCGCCCTGCTGGACCACCACGCGGCCGGAACGGTCCGCGTCCGCTCCGCCGGCTCCGCACCGGCCGAGAGCATCAACCCCGCGGTCCGCGAGGTCATGACCGAGATCGGTATCGACCTCGGCACCGAGATCCCGAAGCGCCTGACCGCCGACGCCGTCGACGCCGCCGACGTCGTGATCACCATGGGCTGCGGCGACGCGTGCCCGGTGTTCCCGGGCAAGCGCTACCTCGACTGGCAGCTCGACGATCCCGCCGGGAGGACGGTCGACGAGGTACGGCCGATCCGCGACGACATCGACGCCCGGGTCCGTGCGCTGCTGGGCGAGCTGACCGGTGGCACCGCGGAAGCGGGACCGTCGTGACCGCCACCCCGTCGGTCCTGTTCGTCTGCGTCCGCAACGGCGGCCGGTCCCGGATGGCTGCCGGCCTCATGCGGGCCGCTGCCCGGGACCGGGTCGAGGTCCACTCCGCCGGCACCAGCCCGGGTACTGCCGTCAACGCCCTGTCCGCGCAGGTACTGGACGAGTCCGGTGCGGACATCACCGGTGAGACGCCCACGCCGATCGATCCTGAGCTGCTCCGGCGCGTCGACCTCGTGGGGGATGCGGCCCCTGTGGTCTCGTCCCGGAGCCCGCCCGGAGCACACCGCTCCCGGCGTTCCTCGTGAGCTCGGGGTCACACCGTCGCCGGTCGACGGACGGTGTGCACGGGGTGTTCGGAACGGTGCCGAGATCGCCCATCCGGGACGGAGCGGACGACGCGCGCCTCGCTATGATCGTCAGGTCTTCTGGACGACAGGGAGTGTCATGCGGCCTGCCAGTGTGTATCCGGTCCTGTGCACGGAGAAGATCGAACAGTCGAAGGACTTCTACGTGGGTCGCCTCGGCTTCGAGACGACGTTCGAGGCCGACTGGTACGTCAGCCTCCGGTCACCCGGCGCGCGTCCGTTCGAGCTCGCGTTGATCGCCCACGACCACCCGACGCTGCCGAGCGCCTACCGGCGGCCGGTGCAGGGCCTGCTGGTCAACATCGAGGTCGACGACGTCGACGCCGAGTGGAAGCGGGTCGTCCTCGACGGCGGCGTGCCCGCCGAGCTCGAGCTGCGGGACGAACCGTTCGGGCAGCGACACTTCATCGTCGCGGACCCGAACGGTGTCCTGGTCGACGTCATCACCCCCATCGAACCCACGGCCGAGTTCGCCGCCCTCTACGCCGAGGACGCCACCGCCTGAGTGACGGTCGGCTCCACGGCCGGGTCTCCGCGCAGTGCGTCGACCAGGGTCGGCATAACCACCTCCGCCACGGGGCGCCGGTACAGGTAGAAGTGTCCTCCGTCGAACGACAGGCGACGGAAGCCGGACGTCGTCTCCACCGACCAGAGGAACATGCGCTCGGCGATGACGATCGGGTCGTCGGTCGCGCAGAGCGCGACGATCGGGACCGAGGTACCGGTCGGTGGGCGGCGGTAGGTCTCCAGCGCCTCCAGGTCCGCCCGGATGGCGGGCAGCGAGGGCCGGAGCAGCCGGCCCACGTCGGCGACGCCGTCCGGTGCCCCGCCGATGCGGTGCACGTGCCGGACCAGCTCGTCGTCGGGGAGCCGGTGGGAGTAGGGCGGCCTGCTCGGGAAGCACGGCGGCTGCCGGGCCGACACCGCGACGAGCCGCGGTGCGGCTCCGCGTCGTTCGAGCGAGCGGGTGAGCTCGTAGGCCAGCACGCTGCCGAAGCTGTGCCCCACGACGACGGTCGGCAGCGGGTCGCGCGCCGCGAGCGCGTCGGCCAGAGCCGCCACGATCGGCCCGGTCCGGCGCAGCGGCTCCTCCGCCGACCGTGGCCCCCGGCCCGGCAGCTGGGCGGCGAGCAGCTCCACGTCGTGCGGGACGAGATCCATCCAGGACCGGAAGGCCGACGGCCACCCACCGGCGTGGGGCAGGACCACGATCCGGCCGACGGGCGCCGGCCGGTCCGCGCGGCCGGAGCGTCGTCCGAGCGCGGTGAGCCACCCGGTCACGAGGCCACCGCCGCGGCCGAGAGCAGCGGGTGGTGCGTCCGGAGGTGGTCGAGGACGCGCCGCTGGTGCGCGGCGACCCGCTGCCCGGGGAGGTTCTCCAGGGAGTGCAGGAACGGGTCGTCCGGAGCGGGCAGACCGGCGACCGCGGCGGCGACCGCGAGCAGCAGGGTGGGTTGGTACCAGGCCGAGTAGCCACCCTCGTGGGCCAGGACGATGCGCCCGGCGCAGAGCTCGTCCGCCAGCTCGCAGAGCGAGGTGACGACGCTGTGGAAGGTGCGGCTGGTGGCCATCATCCGGCCCATCGGGTCGTGGGCGCCGGCGTCGAGCCCCGCCGCGACCAGGACGAGGTCCGGGGCGAACGCGCGGGCGGCCGGGACGACGACCGACTCCATCGCCGCCAGGTACCCGCCGTGCCCGGTGCCCGCCGGGAGCGGCACGTTCACCGTGGTGCCCGCCCCCGCACCGGACCCGGTCTCGGCGGCCGTCCCCGAGGCGGGCGGGAACAGCCCGTCCTGGTGGAGCGACACGTAGCAGACGTCCGGGTCCTCCCAGAACACGCGCTGCAGGCCGTTGCCGTGGTGGACGTCGAGGTCGACCACGAGCACCCGGCGCGCCCCGTTCCGCTGGGCGACCCGGGTGGCGACGGCGAGGTTGTTGAACAGGCACAACCCCATCGCCCGGTCGGGCTCGGCGTGGTGGCCGGGTGGACGGACGAGGCAGTAGGCCCGCCGGTGCCCACCGGCCAGGACCTCCCGGACGGCCGCGGTGCAGGCACCGACGGCCAGCCGGGCGGCGGCCGCGCTGTGGTGCCCCGCGGGGGCGTACACCCCGGCGTCGCCGCCCCGGGCCGACGTGGCCTCCACCCGGTCGACGTGGGCGCGGGTGTGGACGAGGAGGAGGTCCGCGTCGGGAGCGGGTGCGGGGGTGTGGCGGGTGAACCGGTCGAGGACACCGGACAGCCGGACGAGCCCCTCCGCACGCCGGAGGTCCGGGTCGACCGCGAACTGTCGCAGCGGCTCCACCCCCGGGCCGACCGGGAGGTGGCCACTGCCCGCGCCCGGGTCGTGCCAGAAGCACAACTCGTGCGAGAACCATGCCGGCGGCGGCCCGGCCGGCCCACCCGCGGTCATCTCAGACCGCCGCGCCGGCGCGTACGACCGAGACGCCGGAGACCCGGGAGATGTGCCCGGTGTGGAACTCCCGGTCCGCAGCGGGGGTCCGCTTGGTGGTCAGGACCGTGTCGAGCAGCGCCAGCACCTGCTCGGCCTCGGACGTCGTCGGGGCCCGGTCGCCGATCTCGGCCTCGATCTCGCGGATCCGTCCGGCCGGGGCGATGACGCCCGCCTCGTACTCGGCCGTGTCGTCGTTGTGGTTGCGCGTGCAGGCCACCGCCCGCAGCACGGCACCGAAGAACGCCTTGCCGTTGATCTCACCCATGATGATTCCCTTCGGACGGAGCGGACGGTTCAGACGAGCCCGAGCCGGCGGCCGGCGCGGGCGAGGACCTCGACGGCGAGGTCGATGTCGTCATCGGTGTGGGACAGGTTCACGATGGTCCGCAGCCGGGGGAGGCTGCGCGGCACCGCCGGGTAGACGATGGGCTGGACGAACACACCGTCCGCCTGGCACAGCCGGGCGAGGTCCTGGGCCTGGGCGTCGTCGCGGCAGAGCACCGGCACCACCGGTGACTCGCTGTTCAACGTGTCGAAGCCGAGCCGGTGCAGCGCGTCGCGGTAGCGCCCGGTGCGGCGCCGCAGCTGCTCGGCCATCCCCGGTGCCGCCGTCATGACCTCGACGGCGGCCAGCGCCGCGGCCGCGTTCGCCGGGGTGACGGCGGCGGAGAACATCCAGCCGCGCGCGTTGTTCTTCAGCGCGAACACCAGGTCCGCGGACCCGGCGACGTAGCCGCCCGCGCTGGGAACGGTCTTCGACAGGGTGCCCATCTTGACCGCCACCCGCTCCGGCGCGATACCGAAGTGCTCGGTGATGCCGCGGCCGGTCCGCCCCAGCACCCCCAGGCTGTGGGCCTCGTCGACCATCAGCGGGGCGTCGTGACGTTCGCAGAGCTCGACGATGCCGGGCAGCGGGGCGAGGTCGCCGTCCATGCTGAACACGGCGTCGGTGACGACGAGCCTTCCGCCGTCGCCGGTCCGGCGCAGCGCCCGCTCGAGGTCGTCGAGGTCGTTGTGGGCGTAGGTCACGACCTGGGCCCCCGACAGCCGGTAGCCGTCGAGGATGCTGGCGTGGTTGTAGACGTCGCCGATCACCGTGTCACCGGGCCCCACCAGCGCGCCGACCGTGGCGACGTTCGCCATGTAGCCGCTGGAGTAGACGATCGCGTCCTCGGTTCCCAGGAACCGGGCGATCGCCAGCTCCAGCTCGCGGTGCAGATCGAGGGTCCCCGCCAGCAGCCGGACGCCGTGGGCTCCGGTGCCGTGCCGGCGCACCGCCTCCTGCACCCGGGCCCCGATGTAGTCGTGCCCGATCAGGCCCAGGTAGCTGTAGGAGGCGAAGTTCAGGTACCACCGCCCGTCGAAGCGGATCCAGGAGCCCGTCTCCTCCTCGACGACCGGTTCGTAGAAGTAGCGGCCCTCGGCGACGACGGCCCGGTCCTCCCGGGACAGGTCGTCGATGCGGCGGTCGAGGAACCCGCCGGACGGTCGGTCGGTCAGCCTGCCCGGCAGGGTGCGTCCCGGGACGCCCGCGGGCGCGGCCGGGAGCGTGGCGGGCTCCGGGCGACGCGCGGGCGCCGCGGGCTCGGGGAGTGCGTGCGTCCCGGCGGGCCGCGGGCCCGGCGCGGAGCCCGTGGGCGGTCCGCCCGCCGGGGACACGGGAACGGCGGCCGGCGGGAGGACGGCGGCCTGCGCGGGAACGGAGGGTCCGGGGACCGCGACGGCGGGCGACGGGGCGGCGGACCCGTCCGGCCCGGTCCGGAACCGGTCCCAGTCCGGCCGGAACGTCGCGGGGTCCGGCGTCGCCGGCCGCTCGTCCCGCGGGACGGGCCCGCCGGTCGGTGCGGGGGCCGGCCCACCAATGGCGGAGACGGGCGAGGGCCCACCGCCGGCCGTGGGCGTGGCGACCGGCGGGGGCGTCGTCGCCGGGGCGGGCGTGGCGACCGGCGCGGGCGGTGCGAGGGGCGTGGCGGTCGGGGCGGGGGGCGGTCCGAGGTGGTCGAGGAGGTCCTGCACCCGGGTGAGCTCGAACAGGAGCGCGGGGTCCACCTCGTAGCCCGCCTTCGCCAGGCCCGCGGTGATCTCGACGGCCATCATCGAGTCCAGCCCGAGCTCGAGCAGGTCGTCGCCCGGCGTGACCGCGGGCAGGTGCATCGTCGAGGTCAGGATGGAGCTCACGGACGTCCACGCCTCCGTGGTGCCCAGCGTGCTGGTCATCGGTTCGTCCTTCGGTCGGGCGGGTGCGGACAGGACGTACTGGCCGGGCGGGCGGCCCAGCGCCTCGGACAGCAGGGCCAGACCCGTGTCCGGTTCGAGCGCCGGGATGCCGCGGGCCGCGGCCGCGGCGACCACGTCCTCGCCCATCCCGGCGTTCCACAGGCCCCAGTCGAGGCTCCACCAGCGCTCCCCGTCGGACCGCCGGCGGGCGGCGTAGCCGTCGAGGAAGGCGTTCGCGGCGGCGTACGCGCTCTGCCCCAGGTTCCCCCGGACCGCGCTGATCGAGCCGAACAGGACCACCGCACCGGGGCGGTGGTCGCTGTCGAACAGCGCGTCGAGTGCCTGCACACCGGAGATCTTGGGGGCCAGGACCTGCGCGATCCGCTCAGGAGTGAGCGTCCGGGCCAGACCGTCCCGCAGCACCCCGGCCGCATGGACCACCAGGTCGAAGCGGTCGCGGCCCAGAGCGGGGTCCGGGTCGGTGACGTCGGTGGTGAGCACCCGTACCTCGCATCGCCCGCGCAGCCGGTCGATCCGGGCCGCCCGCCCGCCCGCGGGCGGGGTGCGTCCCACGAGCGTGAGGTGTGCGCACCCGAGATCGGCGAGCCGCTCGGCGGTGAGCAGCCCCAGCCCGGTCAGACCCCCGGTGACCAGGACCCGCTGTCCCCGCGGCTCGAACGGCGGCCCCTCCGCGGGGCCGGCCGGGCTCGCGTGCGGGACCAGGTGCGTCCCGTCGCGGAAGCGGTGCTCACCACCGTCGTACGGGACGGTGGGCGGTGCCGTCGGCGCGGACGTGTCGAGGTCGACCAGCGTGACCGGTGTCCGGGGGTGCTCGGTGCGCACCGAGCGGAACAGTCCCCACAGCGCGGTGTGGGCGGGGTCGGGACGCACGCCGTGGGCGTCCCGGGTGAGCACGGTCAGGGCCGGGACCGGCCGCGCGGTGGCCAGCACCCGTACCAGTGCGGCCGCCTGTTGCACCACGGCCGAGGGGTCCCCGCCACCGGCCGGGGCGTACACGACCAGCCCCGGCGGGTCGTCGGCCAGCCGGGACCGCAACGTCCCGTCGGCGACGGCGTCGGGGCCGAGACGTCCGGCCGGCTCCGTGGACCCGGGGACCTCACCCAGGACCAGCGTCCGCGGGGGCGTCGACGGTGCCGGGGACGGAGCCGTCGCGGCCCGCCAGCCGGGGACCGTCGTCGCACCGGGCGGTCGACCGGGCGCGGACCCGGTGGCCGGCCGGGGCCGGGGGACGGCGGGCCGGTCCGGACCGCCGGGGACGGCCCGCAGCACGATCCGGTCCAGCTCGAGGACGACCTCACCCTGTTCGGTGCAGACCGTCGCCCTGCCCCGGCACCCTGCCGCGTCCGGGCCGCCCGGGGTCCGTTCGACGAGGGCGAGCAGCGTGCCCCGGACCGGGCGCCGGACCGTGACCCGCCCGATGTACCACGGCAGGCACGGACCGGTCGCCCCGTCGTCGAGCAGCCCGAGCCCCTGCAGGACGGCGTCGAGCACGGCCGGGTCGACGACGGCGCCCGGCTCGGCGGCCGCGGGGCGCAGCACCCCGAACAGCCGGTCGCCGTCGCGGCGCAGGGAGCGGATCACCCGGTACCGCTCCCCGTAGGCGATCCCGCTCGTCGCGCGCCATCCGTCCAGGACCGACAGCGGGGTCTCCGGTCCGGCGGAGGCCTCCATGACGGCGGTGTCGAGATAGGTCGGAGGGGGCAGCGGCGCGCCGGCGGCGACGGCGCGGGCGTGCAGCCGGGCCGGTGCGACCGGGTCGGCCGCGGGGCGCGAGCGCAGGGCGAGCGCACCGTCGTCGGCGACGTCGACGCCGAGCTCGACCCCTCCGTCGCCGACGGTGAGCGGCTCGGCCAGCACCACGTGCTCGAGCCACCACCGCCGGGACGACCGCCCGGCGCCGACGGCCTGCAGCATCAGGTCGATCTGGGCCGCCGCCGGCAGCACCCCCACCCCGTCGATGCGGTGGTCGGCGACGACCGGGTCCTCGGCGGTGACCGTGCGGGGGGCGGTCATGTGACGAGCTCGAATCCGTCGCCGGCGACGACCCGCCCGTTGACCTGGAGATCGACGACGTGGGTGCCGGGGTAGTAGCGGCGGGTCGTGACCTCACGGACGGGGTGACGCTTCTCCAGCACGCGGCTCTCGCCGGGCCCGAGCTCGACCGCGGCGAGCTTGAACACCTTGGGCAGGGTCCGCCCGTTGCCCCGCACGTGGTGCACCACGTAGTCGACGGCGACGGTGTGCGCCCGCCGGTCGGTGTTGCGGATCTCGGCGCGCAGGGTGACCGACTCGCCGAGCCGGATGGTGGCCGGACTGAGCACCAGCCGGTCGGCCCGGACGTGCTCGCCGCCGGTCACGCCGGACAGGGCGAGCGCCCGCTGGTCCCCGTTCTTCACCAGCACGCGCAGCGCGTGCCTGCCGATCCACGCGCTCTCCGGGGTCGGGCTCTCCACCGCCCAGCGCTCCAGCACGTCCAGCACGGCGTCCGGGTGGTCGCGGGCGATGTCGTTGAGGTTGTTCGCGACGGACTTGCGGACGTAGGGCGACGGGTCCGAGCGCAGCACCTCCAGGACCTCCAGCACCGGAGCGGGGTCCTCGACGAACCGGTGCAGGGTCCGGGCCCACGGCAGCCGCGGCCGGATGCCCTCGCTCGCCAGACGCCGCACGTTCAGGCTGGGTGACCCCGCCCAGGACCGCACCCGGTCCATCGTGGCGTCGTGGTGGCGGTCGAGGTAGGGACGGATCGCGTACTCGCCGGTGTGCCTGCGGGTGATCTGCTCGATCGCGGCGAGCGACTCCTCCGGATGACCGAGGCCGTGGTCCTCGACGAACCGGGCCACCGGCATCAGGTACCAGCTGGTGTTGAACATGCCCTCGCCCTCGCCGAGCTCGTCGCCGAGGACCGACAGCAGGATCGCGAGTGCCTGCGGATAGTCCTCGGGCAGCCTGGTGCGCAGGCCGTCGGACAGGACCCGGACGCGGTCCTTCAGCTCGAGCGGGGGCACCAGCGCCCCGACCTCGGCCACGTAGCCGTCGAGGTCGAACGGCGGGTGCACCTGTGCCACCAGGCCGCCGAGCAGGCGGGCCGCCCCGCTGTCGAAGTGTCGCTTCAGGCCGTACTCCGTCATGGACGTACTCACTCTCCGGGGTCGCTGGGGAACCGGGCGTCGACGCTAGAGGCTCGTCCTATCGGTCGGCTTTCGCTCCTGTCGTCCGATGTCGTCGCCGACCCAGTAGCGGCTCCGGGCGAACGGGAACCGCGGGAGGTCCGCGATCCCGGGGCCGGGCCGCCGCGGCGCGCCCGCCGGGTCGACCTCGGGATCGGCGGTGTTGTGGTGGTCGCACAGGTGGCGGTGCAGGGTGTCGTCGCGTCCCCGCGCGAGGGTCGAGCGCACGAACCCGGCCTGCGGGGCCAGGTCCGCGGCCAGCCGGGCCAGCACGGGCTGGGGCCCGATCTCCCAGTAGCCGGCCGGGGCCGTGCGGTGCACCTCCGACAGCGCCTCGTGGAACAGCACCGGGGTCACGAGTCCGTCGGCCCAGGTCTGCGGGTCGGTCGCGGTCGCGTCGGTGTGCCGGGTCCCGGTCACCGTCGAGGTGAAGCCGATCTCCGGCGGCCGCAGCCCCGCCGTCGCGAGCTCGGCCCGCAGCGCCGGGACCGCCCCCGCCATGTCCCGCGAGTGGAAGGCGTGGCTGACGCTCAGCGGCGTCACCGCGACCGGTCGGGCGGCGGCGGCGAGGCTCGTCCGCAGGGCCGCGACGCGCTCGCGCGGTCCGGCGACGGCGGTGTTGGACGGGCCGTTGTGCGCGGCGATCTCCAGCTCCGGATGGTCCCGCAGCAGCCCGGCGACGGTCGCCCGGTCGGCGTGCACCACGGCCATCGAGCCGGTCGCCGGCTGGTCGAGCATGGCCCGTCCCCGGCTGGCGGTGACCCGCATGAGCTCGGGCAGGGCCAGGCACCCCGCGGCCCAGGCGGCGGTGAGCTCGCCGACGCTGTGCCCGATCACGTGCCCGGGGCGGATCCCCCAGGAGTCCAGCAGCCGGACCAGGCCCACCTGGACCGCGACGATCGCGACCTGCGCATGGTCGGTGCGGGTCAGCACCCGGGCCTCGGAGCGGAACAGCAGGTCGTGCAGCCCGACCGTGAGCCAGGGCGCCAGCAGGGACGCGCAGTCGTCGACGGCCGCGCGGAACACCGGCTCGTCGCGGTAGAGCACGGACCCCATGCCCGGGTACTGCGAACCCTGCCCGGTGAACAGGAACACGGGCGGTCCGCCCGCTCCCGTACCGGCCCGGGCGACCGGCGCCGCGTCCGGAGCCGTCGCGGCGACGGCGTCGAGACGCGCGGCGAGCTCGGCGCGCGTCGTGCCGTGCACGGCCACCCGGTGACGCTGACGGGCCCGGCCCGCGCAGGCCGTCCACGCGACGGCCGCGAGGTCGTCGTCGCCGGGCAGGGCGGCGACCGTGCGGGCGTAGCGGCCGGCGAGGTCGCGCACCGCGTCCTCGGTCGGCGCGGACACGGTCACCACGTGGTTCCGTCCGGCGGGGGCGGCAGCGCGGTCGACGACGGCGGGTTCCTCCAGCACGACGTGGGCGTTCACCCCGCCCATGCCGAAGGCGGACAGCGCCGCCCGGCGGGGCCTGCCGTCGACCCGGTCCCAGGGCAGCGGGTCGACGGCGGGGAAGAAGGGCGTGTCCTCGAACCGGATGTGGTCGTTCGGCCTGGTCAGGTGCAGGGTGGGTGGGATCGTCGCGTGCTCGAGGGCGAGCAGGACCTTGACCAGCCCGGCCAGCCCGGCGGCGGGTTCGAGGTGGCCGATGTTGGACTTCACCGAGCCGATGGCGCAGAACTGGCGACGGTCGGTGTGCGGACGCCAGGCCCGGGTCAGCCCGTCGATCTCGATCGGGTCGCCCAGGCTGGTGCCCGTGCCGTGCGCCTCGACCAGCGAGATGGAGTCGGGGGACACGGCGGCGTCGCGCAGGGCCGCGGTGATGACGTCGCGCTGGGCCGTCGGGCTCGGGGCGGAGTAGCGGCTCGTGCGGCCGCCGTGGTTGACAGCGGCGCCGATGACGAGTCCGCGGACCCGGTCGCCCTCGGCGGCGGCGTCACCCGCGCGGCGCAGCACGACCGCGGAGGCGCCCTCGCCGGGGACGAACCCGTCGGCCTCGGCGTCGAAGGCGGCGCACCGGGCCCGTGGGGAGAGGGCCCGCATCGCCCCCATCGAGGTGAAGTACTCCGGGCTGATCGCGGCGTGCACCCCCGCGACCACGGCGGTGTCGATGTCGCCGGACCGCAGGTGCGCCAGGGCGGTGTGCAGCGCGACCAGGGCCGATGAGCACAGGGTGTTGACGACCATGCTCGGCCCGGTCCAGTCCATCAGGTGCGAGAACCGGTTCGGGATCATCGCCTCGAGGCCCAGCCCCCGGCCGTCGCCGACGCCCAGCCGGGCGCGTTCCTCGTGGTAGTGGTCGTGGCTGTAGGCGATCCAGAGTCCGGTCCTGCTGCCCTCGGCGCGCGGTCCGATCCGGCCACCGTCCTCCAGCGCCTCCCAGATCGTCTCGTAGACGATCCGCGCCTGCGGGTCGATCATCGGGGCCTCGCGCGGCGAGATGCGGAACGGCGCCGGGTCGAACCGGTCGATCGAGGGCAGGAACGACGCGCGGGGCCCGGCCCCGTCGTGGCCGGTCCACCGTCCGGGTGGGAGCCCGTCGACGGTGTCGACCCCGTCGCGCAGCAGCTGCCACATCTGCTCGGGTGTCGAGGCGCCGGGCACCCGGATAGCCAACCCGACCACAGCGACGTCGCGCGCCCGGTCCCGGTCCGCCCGCCCGGCCGGATCCGGTTCGGCCGGTGCCGCCACCGCTGCCGCCGCGGGTGCTGTCTCCGGTGCCGCCGCGGGTGGTGTCTGCGGTGCCGCCGCGGGTGCCGTCTCCGGCGTCGCCGCCGGCGAGGGTGTCCGGGCGGGGGCCGCGGGTGGGGCCGTCCCGGCGACGGGGGGCCGCCCGGTCCCGCCGGTCCCGGCACCGGGGGTGACGGGCCGCTCGTCGCGCAGCGCGCGCACCAGTGCCGGCGCATCGTCGGCCAGGAACGCGGCGAACCGCTGCGGGGTCGGGAACTCGAAGAACACCGTCGGGTAGAGCGACAGGTCCCGGTCGCGGGACAGACGCTCGCTGAGCTCCACCAGCCCCACCGAGTCGAAGCCCGCGGAGAGGAACTCCTCGTCCGCGGCGTCCCGGCCGAGTCCGGTCTCGGCCAGGAACCAGTCCAGCACCACCACGGGCGCCGGCCGCCCGTCCGGGCCGGACGGGTCTCCGACCGCCTCCGGGGCCCCCGCGGTGACCGGAGCCGGGGCCGGCGCGGCCGCCGGAGCCCGGGCGGGCCCGTCGGCCGTCCGCACGGACGCCTCCGTGTCGGCCTGCGGGGCGAAGGCCGTGGGCGGCACCCGCTTGGAGGAGATGTCGCGCAGGACGAGCAGGACCTCGCCCTCGTCGTCGGTGACGGTCTGGGTGACCCGGCACGCCTCCTCGTTCCAGAAGCCGACCCGGGTGTGGACGAACGCGGCCCGCTCCAGCGACCCGTGCACCTGCACCGCGCCGATCGACAGCGGGATGAACACCGGTGCATCGGCCCGGCCGGCGATCGGGTGGTCGAGGTCGAGTGCGGCGATCGTGACGCTGTCGAGGAGGCCCGGGAACAGCTCGACCTCGACGTCGTTCCAGCGGCGCTGCCGTGTCCCCTCGATGCGGGCGAGCGTGCCGTCGGGGACGGCGGCGACCCAGGAGATGTTGCGGTAGTAGCGGCCGTGCCGGTAGCCGAGCGCCCGCAGCCTGCGGTACAGCGTCGTGCCGGACCGCAACGGCCCGCAGGTCCCCAGCAGGGGGGCGATGTCCAGCCGGGCCGGCGACCCCCCGGCGCCGGGGACGTAGCGCCCGTGCGCGTACGGCCCGTCCTGGCCGCGCAGCTCGAACGCGCCGTCGCCGGTCGCCCGGCACGTCACGAGCTCCGGGTGGGGCGCGCGCAGCGGGCGGTGGAAGACCAGGTCGGCCAGCCCGCCGAAGCCGCCGGTCGCGGCGACGGCCCCGGCCCGCAGCAGGTCGAGCCAGGCCATCCCGGGCAGCATCGCGGTCCCGAACACGGAGTGCTGGGCGATCGCGGTCTCACCGGGGCCGTGGAGACGCTCGAACGCGAATCCGTCCGGACCCTGCGGCTCCAGCACCCGCAACGGCCCGCCGGGCGCGGCCGAGCGCTGCGGTTCCCGCAGGTCCAGCACCCGTCCGTCGGCCTGGGCGACGGGTACGTCGGCCCGTCGGAACGGGCGGCCGCCGCGATGGCCGGCCCAGTCGAGGTCGTGTCCGTCGGTGTACAGCGCGGCCAGGACCGCGTCGAGCCGCCGGACGAGGTCGTCGGGTCCGGTCGTGCCGTCGAGGGGGCCGGGACCGCCGATCGGGCTCCCGCCGGTCAGCAGCGCCGCGACCGTCGCGGTGGGGTCCGGGTCGTCGCCCAGTGCGAAGGCGGCGGCCGCGGAGCCCGGGCCCTCGGCGGGCAGCGCCGCGCCGGGTGCCCCCAGGCCGACCAGCGCGACCGGCCAGGCGATCGCCCCGCAGAGAGCGGCCCGGCGGGCACCCCAGCCGTCGACCGGGTCCCCGGTCGCCTCGACGAAGCGGTCCACCAGACGCGCCACGGCCGGCACGTGCGCCGACAGCCAGGGCAACCACCGCGCGGCGTCGCCGCCCGGCACCGACGGCGCGGGGGCCTGCCGCGGTGCGGGCCCCGGCCCGGTGCGCAGCAGGGTGTCTCGCAGCGCTGCGCCGAGTGCGTCGGCGTCGTCGCCGCAGACGGCGACCCGCACGGCGCGGTGCGGCCGGGACAGCCTGCTGGTGGCGCAGGCGTCGTCGAGTCCGTCGCCGAACCGGGGGAGTGCCTCGAGCCACTGGGCTGCCAGCTCGCGCAGTCCGTCGTCGGTCCGCGCGGACAGCGTGAGCACGAACGGTCCGGTGCCGGCCGGCGGCGGCGCGGGCGTCGCCGCGGTGACCACGGCGTGCACGTTCGTGCCGCCGAACCCGAACGCGCTCAGCCCGGCGCCGCGGACCGGGACGGCCGGCCACGTCTCGGCGGCCCCGGTCAGCCGCAGCGGGCTGCCGTCGATCTGCAGACGCGGGTTGGGCTGCTCGACGCCCACGCCGGGGACGACCCCGTCGCCGAGCGCGCAGAGCAGCCCCGCCAGGCCGGCGAGACCGGCGGCCGAGTGCAGGTGCCCGATGCGCCGCTTGAGCGAGCCCAGCGCGACCGAGCCCGGCGCGGCCCCGTGCCGGGTGAACACCTCGGTGAGGGCGCGGACCTCGATCGGGTCGCCGATGGCGGTGCCGGTGCCGTGCGTCTCGACCATCTGCACCGAGGCGGGGCCGACCCGGCGGTAGACCTCGTCGAGGAGCTCGACCTGGGCCTCCAGGTTCGGGGTGGTGACCCCCATCGTCGCGCCGTCGTTGTTGGCGGCGACGTGCACGACGGTCCCCAGCACGCGGTCACCGTCCCGCTGCGCCGCGGCCAGCGGTTTCAGCACCAGCGCCACCGCGCCCTCCCCGGGCACGTAGCCGTCGGCACGGCGGTCGAACGTGCGGCACAGCCCGTCGGCGGAGAGCGCACCGGCCCCGTCGAGCAGCCGGAAGGTGAGGGGGTCGACGAGCAGGTCCACACCGCCGACCACGGCCAGGTCGCAGTCACCGCTGCGCAGGCTCAGGGACGCCAGCCACAGGGCGGTCAGCGACGACGAGCACGCCGTGTCGACCACCAGCGCCGGACCCGCGAGGTCGAGCCGGTCGGCCAGCCAGGCCGCGGCGAAGTTCTGGGACCGGCCCCACAGCGTCGCGGCGGGGGGCCCGGCGGGGGCCTGCGGGCCGGGCGTGCCCGCGTCGTAGCCGTAGGCGTTCATCCGGCTGCCGACGAAGACCCCCGCCCGCAGGCGTCGGCGGCCCCGGTACCCGGACTCCTCGAGCGCACGGGCACCGACCTCCAGCATCACCCGGTGCTGCGGGTCGATGCGGACCGCGTCCTCGGCGGACAGCCCGAACGCCTCGTGGTCGAACGCGTGCGGGTCCTGCAGGAACGCGCCCCGCAGATCCGGACGCGGGAGCAGCTCCGGGGCCCAGCGCGCGGCCGGGACCGGCGACACCGTGACGGTGTCCCCGGTCAGGAAGTCGCGCAGGTCGGTGACGTCCTCCGCCCCGGGGAGCCGGACGGCCAGTCCGATGACGGCCAGGTCGTGGGTCGGATGGTCGGTCATGTCAGGCCTTCCCGTCCGTGCGAGGGTCGTCGAGGTCGCTCAGCAGGCTGCGCAGGTCGCCCGCCGCGTCCGGCGCCGGCGTCTGCGGCGCCGGGGCCGGTCCGGGTGCCGTACCGCCGACGGCGGCGACGAGGTCGGTGACCGTGTGGGCCCGCAGCAGGACCGAGGGGTCCAGTGACCGGCCGCTGCGGGCCTCGATCGCCGCGGTCAGCTCGGCGACGGTGATGGAGTCGAGGCCGAGCGAGCCGATCGCGACGTCCCCGGGGTCCTCGCCCAGGACGGCGTGGAACGCACCGGACACGGCCGCGGCCGCCGCCGCGCGGCCCGGCGCGGCCGGACCGGCCGGGTCCGGCGCCCGGCCCGGGTCGCGGGGTGCCGCGGACGCCGGAGCCGGGGCCGGTGCGTCCGCGGTGGGCTGCGCGGCGGTGCCGAGGACCACGACCGCGCCGCCGCGGTCGAACGAGGCGGCGAACGCGGCCCGGCCCTGCTGCGGGGTGAGCGAGTGGCGCACGGCGAAGGCGGGGTCGGCGGCCATGCCGGTGCCGGTCCAGTCGGGCCAGGCGTGGGCGGTCACCCGCAGCGCGGGGGTGTCCTCCCGTTCGGCCAGCGCGAGCTGGTAGGCGTTGGCGGCGGCGTAGTCGACGACACCGCGGCCCGCCTCCGGCAGCCACCCGGCCACCGAGGAGGCCAGGGCGACCCAGCGTGCCCCGTGCCGGCGGGCCAGCGCGACGACGGCATCGGATCCGGTGGTCTTGGGCGCGAGCACCCGTTCGGCGTCGGCGGAGCTCCGGCGGGTGAGTGCACCCACCGGGTTCACGACCCCGGAGCAGTGCACGACCCCGCGCAGCGGTCCCCACCGCTCGGCGAACCGGGCGACGACGGCGTCGAGCCCGGACGGGTCGGTCACGTCCGCGCGGGCGCAGGCCACCTCCGTCCCGGCGACGGCGGGCGGCTCGACGACCGACCGGCCGACCACGACGACCGCCCGGGCCCCGCGTGCGGCCAGCGCGGCGACGAGCTCCCGGCCCACCGCGCCGTGACCTCCGACGACCAGGTGGAAGCCGGAGGCGTCGGCGTCGCGGGGCGCCTGCTGCGCCAGGCGCTCGTGGTCGCGGTGGAGCCGGGTCCCGGCCCGCAGCGCCCGCTCGGCCGGCTCGCCCGGCCCGGCCGCCGCGAGCGCGTACAGCTCGGCGGGCAGCTGTTCCACGGCGTCCGTGTCGTCCCGCCGGATGTCCACGGTGGCCGCGGACCAGCGGCGTTCCGCCGCGGCCGCGCGCACCGCCGCGCCGCGGGCGACCGCCCACGGCCGCAGGTCGGCCCCCTCGTGCGGGCCGACGGCCGCGGCGTCGTGCAGCACCCAGAGACAGACCGCGCCGGTCCGCAGCCCGGCGGCGACGCCGCGCAGCCGATCCCAGAACCCGGCCGTGGTGGAGCCGGGGTCGTCGAGCACGACCACGGCGTCCGCGGCGGACAGTCCGTCGGCCGGGACGCAGCCGTCGGCGACGAGCCGGTCGAGCAGCGCGGCCTGCCGGTCGGGCCCGCCGCCGTCGACGAGCACGGCCAGGCCCACCGGGGGCCGCCCCGGCGGGGTGGACCCCGCGCGCCACACCGGGCGCGCCACCGTGGGCGGCGCCGGGTCCCGCGGCCGGTCACCGGTGGTGTTCCAGTGGGCCTCGTCGGCGAAGGGGTAGCCGGGCACGGTGGTCCGCCGCGCGGTCGGCGCGGAGAACGCCGCCCAGTCGAGCCCGTCGGCACCGGCCAGGGCCGCGGCCACGAGGTCGTCCGGGCCCGCGGGTGCCGCCGCCGGCGCCGCCGCGCCGCCGCACACCACCGGGGCGGCGCCGGAGGCCACCGCGAGCAGCCCGGTCCGCAGCTCGGCCGCGGACCGGCCGGCGACGGCGGCCCGACGGGTGAGCTCGGCGCGGCCGGTGTTCGCGGTGTGCACGACGTCGGCGAGCTCGGTGTCGTCCCCGGTGGCGCCGATCCGGTCCGCGTAGGCGCGGGCCAGCCGCCGCACCCCCTCCTCGGTCGCCGCGGAGATCCGCAGCGCGTGCTCCCGGGCCGGGATCGGTGTGCGGGGCCCGCCCGCGGGCGGTTCCTCGACGATCACGTGGGCGTTGACGCCGCCCATGCCGAAGGCGGAGAGGGCGGCGCGGCGGGGGGTGCCGTTGCGGTGCCACGGGGTGGGGGTGAGGACGGGGTGGAACGGTGTGTGCTCGAAGTGGATGCGGTCGTTGGGCCGCTGGAGGTTCCGGGTCGGGGGAAGGGTGTCGTGGCGGAGAGCCAGGAGGATCTTGGCGAGTCCGGCGAGGCCCGCGGCGGGCTCGAGGTGGCCGATGTTGGTCTTCACCGAGCCGATGGCGCAGTACTGGCGCCGGGTGGTGTGCGGGGTCCACGCGCGGGTCAGCGCGTCGATCTCGACGGGGTCGCCCAGCGCGGTCCCGGTGCCGTGGGCCTCGAGGTAGCCGATGGTGTCGGGGGAGACCCCGGCGTCCTGCAGCGCCGCGGTCACCACCTCCTGCTGGCCCGCCACCGACGGAACGGTGAGACCGGACGTCCGGCCGCCGTGGTTGACCGCGGTGCCGGTGATCACCCCGTGGACGGGGTCGCCGTCGGCGAGCGCGTCGCGCAGCGGCTTCAGGACGACGGTGACGACGCCCTCGCCGGGGACGAAGCCGTCGGCGTCGTCGTCGAAGGCGCGCGCGGAGCCGCTGGGGGACAGCGCCCCCAGGTTGCCCATCGCGGTGTAGTGCAGCGGTGAGAGCGCCAGCCGGACCCCGGCGACGACGGCGTGGTCGCACTCCCCGTCACGCAGGCTGCGGACGGCGGTGTGCAGGGCGACCAGGGACGACGAGCAGAGCGTGTCGACGGTGAGGCTGGGGCCGTGCAGGTCGAAGAACCAGCTGACCCGGTTCGCCAGGAACGCGTTGTGGTTCCCCAGGCCCGCGGCGGCGTCCAGCTCGCGGTCCACGTTGTACTCGCGGTAGTGCTGGTAGCTGGCGCCGACGAACACCCCGGTCCGCCGGGGAGCGGCGGTCGGGTCGACGCCCGCGGACTCCCACGCCTGCCACACCGTGCGCAGCAGCCACCGTGCCTGCGGGTCGAGCAGGCGGGCCTGACGCGGGTGGAGCTCGAACAGGCCCGCGTCGAAGCCGGCGATCCCGTCGACGAACCCGCCGAGCGGCCGGTCGTGGCGGTCCCACCGCTCCGACGGCGCCGGGCGCAGGGCGTCGCGCCCGTCGCGCAGCAACGGCCACAGCCCGTCGATGTCGTCGGCGCCGGGCAGGACCCCCGCCAGGCCGATGACGGCGACGTCGTGCCGGTCGCCGGTGGGCCGGTCGGGGAACGTGCGGCGGGCCGCGACCGCGGGGGCCACCGCCTCCTCCACGGCCTCGACGAGTGCGGCGTCGGCGACCGGCGACGCCTCGTGCCCGGCTCCGGCCGTGTCCCCGCAATCCGTGTCCCCGGAGGACGGTGGCCCGTCCGGGAGCCCGAGGGCGACGGCGAGGGCGCGGCCGTCGCGGGCGGCCAGGACCTCGACCGGCGACACCGGGGCCCCTCCGGCGGCGCCGAGCTCGGCGGCGACCTCACCGGCGAGCATCGAGTCCATGCCCACGGCGGAGAGCGGTGTCGTCGCCGTGAGGGAGGGGTCGGCCAGGACCCCGCGCAGGATCTCCACGAGCCGGGCCGCGGTGAGCGACGACCCGGGAGCCGTGTCGGGGGCGTCCGCCGGCCGGGACGGTCCGCCGGTCCCCGCCACGGGCCGGAACCGGATCCCCTCCAGGGCGAGGACCGGCCCGTCGGCGCCGAGCAGCCAGGCGTCCGCGACGTGGGTCCCGTCGTGCCAGCCCCGTGACCGCAGCCGGACCGAGACCGCGTCGGCGGGGTCACCGGTCGCGACGACCCGGGCGATGCCCACCGGGAGCAGGGCGGTGTCGGACAGCGCCGGGTCCCCGAGGGTCAGCACCGCCATCGCCTGCAGCGCCGCGTCGACCGCGGTGACCCGGTCGGCCGCCGACCCGTCGCCCGGCAGCAGCTCCGCGGTCACCGCACCCGACCCGTGCCGGATGCCTCCGATGCGGCGCAGCGCCGGCGCGTAGCGGGTGCCGTGGGTGTCGAACCAGGCGTAGAGCCCCGCGGGGTCGAGCTCGCGCGGGCACGGGGTGTCGTCGGGTGCGGGCGGCCGCACCGGTCCGGGTTCCGGGCGGAGCCGCGCGATCACGCGGCCGTCCTGGTGCAGGGTCGCCACCGCGCCGTCGGCGAGGTCGTCGAGATCGTGCTCGGGACGGGTGGTGCCCGTACCGCGGGCGGGGAACGAGACCTCCCGCAGCACCGGCGCCCGGTCGAGCCCCAGGCACAGCAGCAGCGCCGCGGGCACCGTGGGCCGTCCGAACACCTCGTGCCCGGCGATGAGCGCGGCGGCGCCGGCCGCGTCCGGCGCGACGGTCGACGGCTGCGGGCGCGGGGTCCGGAAGGGGTAGGGCGGCAACGGTGCCCGCCGGTCGGCGGCGCCCGGCCCGAGGGGCCCGCGGGGTCCGCCGGCGACCCAGGTCCGGGCGGCCCCGGCGAGACCGGCGACGGTGTCGTCGGTGTCGTCGGGGTGGACGACGGTCCCGGCGCCGCGGGCGGCGGCACGGAGCAGCCCGTCGGCCAGCTCGTCGGCGCCGCGGGCGACGACCGCGACCCGCAGGGCCAGGTGCCTGCGGCCCTGCCCGGCCGCGGTGTACAGCACACCGGGGTCGGCGCCGGCGCGCACCACGGTGAGCAGGTCGGCGATCCGCCGGTCCAGGGCCTGCGGCGTGTGCGCCGACAGGTGCAGGACACCGGCGGCGCCCGGGTCGTGCCCGGCCCCGGTGGCCTCCGGCCAGTCCTCGACGACGACGTGGGCGTTCGTGCCGCCCATGCCGAAGGCACTGATCCCGGCCCGCCGCGGACGGTCGCCCGGGGCCCAGCCGGCCGGTGCGGCGGGGATCGCCAGGACCCCCTCCGGCAGCCGGAGCCGGTCACCGGTCCCACGGTGCCCGGCGACCGGCGGGATCTCGCCGTGGCGCAGGCACAGCAGGACCTTGACCAGGGAGGCGAGGCCGCTGGCCGGTTCGAGGTGGCCGATGTTGCCCTTCAGCGCCCCGAGGAGCACCGGGGTGGCCCGCTCCGGGCCGAACACCTCGGCGAGCGCCGCGATCTCGATCGGGTCGCCGAGCGGGGTCGCCGTGCCGTGGGTCTCGACGAGGTCCACCGACGACGCGTCGACGCCCGCGTCGGCGAGCGCGGCCCGCAGCACGTCGGCCTGTGCGGCGCTGCGCGGCACCGACAACGCGCCCGCCCGGCCGCCGTGGTTCGTCGCGACACCCCGGATCACGCCGTGGACGTGGTCGCCGTCGCGGAGCGCGTCGGCCAGGGGGCGGAGCAGGACGGCCACCGCACCCTCGCCGGGGACGAAGCCGTCCGCTGCCGCGTCGAACGGGCGGGGCAGGTCGGCCGACAGCGCGCCGAGCCGGCTGAGGCTGCGGTAGTACCAGGAGGTCAGGCCGACGTGGCAGGCGGCGACGACCGCCGTCCCGCACCGGCCGGCCCGCAGCGCCGACACCGCCTGCTCCAGGGCGACCAGCGACGACGAGCACAGTGTGTCGACCGTCTGCGAGGGCCCGGTCAGGTCCAGCGCGTAGGAGATGCGGTTGGCGAGCAGTGCGTTCATCGAGCCGAGCGCGGTGTGCGGACCGACCCGGTCGAGGCCGGCCGCGTCGCGGTGGTGGGTGTAGGTGGCCCCGACGAACACCCCGACGTCGCGCCGGTCCGCGGCACCGCCCTCCTGCACGACCGACCAGGCGTGCTCCAGCAGCAGCTTCTGCTGGGGGTCCATCTCGGCGACCTCGCGGACGGCCAGCTCGAAGAACCGGGGGTCGAGCCGGTCGATGTCGTGGACGAAGGCGCCGGTGCCGCAGTAGGTGCCGGTGGTGGCGGTGTCCCTGTCCTGGAGCACCTCGCCGACGTCGAACCGCTCGGGCGGCACCGGACCGAAGGCGGTGTCGCCGCGGCGCAGCATCGCCCAGAGACCGTCGAGGTCGTCGGCGCCGGGCAGGTCGCCCGAGACCGCCACGACCGCGATCGCCCCGTCGGGCACCTCGCGCGGCACGGGCCCCCCGGCCGCGGGTGCGGCGGGTGGGGTGGCGGGGACCGGTGCCGGAGCGGGGACCGGCCCGGGCTCCCCGCCGGCCGGGGCGACACCGTGCCGGTCGCGGAGCGCGGCGACGACCCCACGGACGTCGGGATGCTCGAGGAACAGGGTGGGGGGCAGTGCGACGTCCCAGCGCCTGCCGAGGGACTCGCTCAGCTCCACGCTCGTGATCGAGTCCATGCCGAACTCGGCGAACGCGGTGTCCGCGGCCAGGTCCTCGGCGCCGAGCCGCGCGACCAGCGCGGCGGTGACCTCGGCGGTGAGCGGATCGGCCGGGCCGGAGCCCGACGGCGGGGCGGAGCGGACGGGCGCGGTCCGGGCCGGTGGGGGTGCGGCGGCGGGAACGAACTCCGGGGCCCCGGGTTCGCGGTCCGGGTGGGCCACCACCACCTGCCGTTCGCCGGACAGGACCGCGGCGGTGAGCGCGTCCAGGCCCTCGGTGGTGCCGAGCGGGTGCACGCCCCGGCGGCGCAGCCGGTCGGCCACCTCCACCCCCATCCCGATCTCGCCCCACAGACCCCAGTCGATGCTGGTCCAGGGCGCGCCGAGCCGGTGTGCCGCGGCGTCGAGGTGGGCGTTGGCGGCGGCGTACCCGGCCTGGCCGAGGTTGCCGAAGGCACCCGACACCGAGCCGAACAGCACGGCGAGGTCCAGCTCGGTCCCGGCGACGGCGGCGACGAGCTCGCGCAGGCCGTCGGCCTTCGGTGCGACCACCGCCCGCAGGTCCTCGGCGGAGACGCTCCGCAGGAGGCCGTCGCGCAGCACCCCGGCCGCGTGGACGACGCCGCGCAGGGGCCGTCCGCCCAGGTCCGCGACGAGCGCGGCGAGCGCGCCGGGGACCCCGACGTCGATCGCGTGGGACCGCACGAGCGCGCCGTGGGCGGTGATCGGGGCCGTCGCCGACGGGGCCAGCCGGGACCCGCCCGAGCGGCTGACCAGGTGGATCTCGCCCGCACCGTCGCGGGCGAACCGCTCCGCGACCGCGAGCCCGAGCCCGCCGTGCCCGCCGAGCACGAGGTAGGCGCCGTCGGGCCGGACCGGCAGGCGTGTGCCGGGTCCGGCGGGCAGCGGCTCCCAGACCGGGCTCAGCCGCGCGTCGCCGCGGATCGCGCCCTCCGCCGGGCCCGCGCCCAGGTCCGGGGCGGTGACGACCCCACCGGGCGCGGTGTCGACCATCCGCAGCGACAGGCCCGGGTACTCGATCGCCGCGGTGCGCAGCAGCCCCCAGACCGACGCGCGGCCGGGGTCGGGCCGGTCCCCGGGCGCGGCCGCGGCGGCCCCCTCGGTCAGCGCGACGAGGCGCAGCCCCGGCCTGCGCCGGGCGGTCAGCGACCGGACTACCCGCAGTGTGTCGAGCAGGTCCCGCTCCCGGTCACCGGTGGGATCCCCGGTCGCGGTGGCCAGCACGACCCCGTCCGGGCGGTCGTCCGCGGCCGGATCGCCCCAGAGCCGGGCGAGGCCGTCGTCGTCGGGGACCCCCGTCGTGACCTCCTCGACCCGCGACCCGGCCGACCGCAACGCGTCGGCGGCCGACGCTCCGGCGCATCCGGGGGTCCCGGGGTGCAGCACCACCCAGCGGCCGCCGGGTGCGGGAGCCGGGGCGGTCGCGGACGGCACCCAGCGCAGCGCCCGCATCGGCGCGGGCGCCGGTTCCGGCACCGCTGCCGGCTGCGGCGGCACGGTCGCCGCGACCGCCGCGCGCATCCGCAGCCCGAGCAGCTCGGCCACGACCCGGCCGGTCCGGTCGACGACCACCGCGTCGCACCGCCCCGTCCCGTCCCCGGCCGGCTCCGGACACCGTGCGCGCACGGTCACCTCCGGGCCCCGCAGCGGCGTGTGCACCACGACCCGGTCGACGCCGACCGGGTACAGCGGGCGTACGTCGTCGGGTGCGGTCGCTCCCTGGAGGACCAGCGCGGACAGCTGCAGGACACCGTCGAGCAGCAGGGGGTGCCCGATCCACGGTCGCCGGTCCTCGCTGCGCAGCACGGCCTCGGCCGCCCCGTCACCGACGACCACCGACGACAGCGTCCGGAACGACGGCCCGTACTCCAGCCCGGCTCCCGACCAGGCCGCGTAGACCCGCTCCGGGTCCCAGGCCGTGCCGTCGACCGCGGGTGGCGCCGCCGCGGCCGGGGCCGTCACGGTGCCGGCGGGGGTCGCCGTGCCGACCGGCCCGCCGACGCCGTCGGCGTGCAGCCGCACGGTCCCCGGAGCGGCCCCGGAGCCGACCAGCCGCACCGTCGCGGATCCGCCGTGGGGGAGGACGACCGGCCTGCGGAACGACACGTCCCGCAACGCGGTGCCCCCCGTCGCGACGAGCGCCAGCTCGATCTGGACGGCGGCCGGGAGCAGCGCCCGGCCGTCCTTGCGGTGGTCGCCGACGAGCGGGTCGGCGTCGGTGAAGGTGAGCTGGAGCAGCTCCGAGTCGGTCATGACGCCAGGCCTCCGGAACGTCCGTCGAGGAAGGGGTGACGGGCCGCCGCCGCGGCGCCGTCGGTCGGGGCGGCCACCGGGGGCACACCGGGCAGGGCGGAGTGCCGGACACGGGCGAACGGGTAGGTCGGGATGCGGACGGTGACGTGCGGCTTGCCCCGGTGGTGGGCGGCCGGGTCCAGGCCCGCGTCGGTCTCGTCGTGGTGGTCGGCCAGCGCGCGGTGCAGCGGCGCCGTGCCCTCGTCGCGCCGCAGCGTGGCGCGGAACCGGGTCCGGCCGTCGCGCGGGGCGACGATCCGGCGCAGCAACGGCAGCAGCGCGGGCTGCGGACCGATCTCCCACCAGACGTGGGTCTGCTCCTCCGGCACCCGGGCGTCGAGCTCCGCGGCCGCCTGCCCGAACAGCACCGGGGCACGGACCGCCCGGGCGTAGGACGCCGGGTCGGTGGCGGTGTGCGACGTGTGCAGCCCGCCGGTCAGGGTCGAGGCGAACGGGATCGACGGTGCCCGCAGCCCGAGACCGGCGAGGTGCTCGGCGAACGGGTCGACGACACCGGCCATCGCCGCGGAGTGGAAGGCGTGGGCCACGGGCAGCGCGGTGGCCCGCACGGCACCGGAGGCGAGGAGGGCGGCCACCGCGTCGGCGGGACCGGTGACCGTCGTCGCCCCCGGGCCGTTGTCGGCGGCGATCTCCAGCCCCGGGTGGGCCGCGATCGCGGCCCGGGTGAGGTCGGGGCCGCCGCGGACGACGGCCATCGCCCCCGGTCCGGGCGCGGACGCCATCAGCCGCCCCCGCAGGGCGGTGGCGCGCAGCAGCTCCGGCAGGTCGAGCACCCCGGCGGCCCAGGCGGCGGTGAGCTCGCCGACGCTGTGCCCGACGACGGCGTCGGGGCGCACCCCCCAGGCGGCGAGCAGGGTGACCAGGGCGACCTGGGTCGCCACGATCGCCGGCTGGGCGTGGTCGGTCCCCAGGAGCGGGTCGCGGTCCAGCAGCGTCTCCAACGGCACGTCGAGGTGGCCGCGCAGGGCGGCGGCGCACTCGTCGAGCACGGCCGCGCAGACGGGTTCGGACCGCCACAGCGCGCGGGCCATGCCTGCCCACTGGGCGCCCTGGCCGGTGAAGGCGAAGGTCACCGGGGTGGGTGCGCGCCGGGCCGGGGCGGGCGCCGGCCCGGTCCCGTCGGCGACGGCGTCCAGCGCCGCGACCATGCCGTCCCGGTCGCGGGCGTGCAGCAGCCGCCGCCACCGTTGCCCGGCCCGCCCGGTGTTCGCGGTGCGGGCGACGTCGTCGAGCCGGTCGCCGGGGCGGGTGCGCAGGTGGTGGGCGTAGCCGGCCGCGACGGCACGCAGCCCCTCCTCGGTCGGCGCGGTCACCCGCAGCACGTGCGACCCGGCCGGCTCCCCGGCCGGACGTGCGGGTCCGCCGCGCAGCGGTGGCTCCTCCACGATGACGTGGGCGTTCACCCCGCCCATGCCGAAGGCGGACAGCGCCGCCCGGCGGGGGGCGCCGTCGCTGCGGTGCCACGGCATCGGCTCGACGACGGGGAAGAAGGGCGTGTTCTCGAAACGGATGTGGTCGTTGGGCCGGGTGAGGTGGAGGGTGGCGGGGATCGTCGCGCGGTCGAACGCGAGCAGCACCTTGACCAGCCCGGCGAGGCCCGCGGCGGGTTCGAGGTGGCCGATGTTGGACTTGACCGAGCCGATGGCGCAGAACTGGTGACGGCCGGTGTGGGGGCGCCAGGCCCGGGTGAGACCGTCGATCTCGATGGGGTCGCCCAGGCTCGTACCGGTGCCGTGGGCCTCGACGAGGGTGATGGTGTCGGGCGAGACGCCGGCGTCGCGCAGCGCGGCGGTGACGACGTCGCGCTGGGCGTTGGTGGTCGGCACCGTCACCCCGGCGGCCCGGCCGCCGTGGTTGACCGCGGTGCCGGTGATCACCCCGTGGACGGGGTCGCCGTCGGCGAGCGCGTCGCGCAGCGGCTTCAGGACGACGGTGACGACGCCCTCGCCGGGGACGAAGCCGTCGGCGTCGTCGTCGAACGCCCGCGAACCACCGGTCGGCGAGAACGACCGCAGACGGGACCCGAGCTGGAAGTACTGCGGCGACAGGGCCATGTGCACGCCGGCGACGAGCGCCACCCGGCACTCGCCCTCGCGCAGGCTGCGGACGGCGGTGTGCAGCGCGACCAGCGACGACGAGCAGAGCGTGTCGATCGTCATGCTCGGGCCGCGCAGGTCCATGAACCAGCTCACGCGGTTGGCGAGCATCGCGTTGTGGTTGCCCAGCCCCGCGGCGGTCTGGACGACGTCGCCGACGACCTGGTCGCGGTAGTGCTGGTAGCTGGCCCCGACGTAGACGCCGACGGTCGTGTCCGCGGTCCGTCCGGACAGGCCGGCGTCCTCCAGCGCCCGCCACGCCGACTGGATCAGGTGGCGCTGCTGCGGGTCCATCCAGCCGGCGTCGCTCGGCGCGATCCGGAAGAAGGCCGCGTCGAAGCCCTCCAGGTCGTCGACGAACCCCGCACGGCGCAGGTACACGGTGCCGGGGGTGGAGTCGGTCGCGTAGTACTCGTCGAGGTTCCAGCGGTCGGCGGGGACCTCGGTCAGGCAGTCCCGGCCCTCGACGAGCACGTCCCAGAGCCCGTCGACGTCGCCGGCGCCGGGGAACACCCCGTCGACGCCGATGATCGCGATGTCGTGCAGGCCGCGGTCGTCGGCGGGCCGGTCGTGCCGCCCACGGTCCTCGGCGTGGAGGGCCGCCGGGGCCGGCCCCGGTGCCGGCGGCCCGGGCTCCCGTGGCACGGGCGGGGGCGGCACGTCCGGTGCCGGGGCCGTCCCCGGTCGGACGGCGTCGGATGCGGCGGGCCCGGTCGCGGAACCGTCGTCGGTCCCCCCGGCGGGAGTCGAGGTCACGCCGTAGACCTCGGTCAGCTCCCGCACCAGGCCGTCGAGCGTGCCGACCTCGAGCACGAGCGTCATCGGCAGGTCCACACCGAGGCGGTCACGCAGGTCCTGGGCGACCGAGACGGCCAGCATCGAGTCCAGGCCGAGCTCCTGCAGCGGCCGGTCGGGCTCGACCTCGGCCGCGTCGATCTCCAGCACCCGGGCGAGCCACTCCGCCACGACGGCCCCGAGGTCCGGCCCGCCGGCGCCGGGGCGCTGCGTCCCACCGCCGGCCGGCGCCGGGTCCGGGTGCCCGTTCGTCGCCGGTGACGCGGTCACCGCCCGGGACCCGTTCCGGACGGGTCCGTCCCCGGCCGACCCGGCCGCGTCGTCGCCGGACGGGGCTTCCGCCGTCGCGGCGAGCCGGGTCCAGGTGACCCGTTCGGCCCGCAGCAGGACCTCGCCGTCGGCATGGACGGTGATGTCGGCGACGACGGTCCGGTCGTCCCCGGCCCCGCGGTCGGTCCGCTGTGCGTGCACGGTGAGGCGCGGCGGCAGCGGGCCGTGGACGGTCAGCCGGTGCACCGAGAACGGCACGTAGAGGCCCCGCGCCCCGCAGGCGGCGAGCGCGACCTGGAACGCTCCGTCGAGCAGCGTCGGCTCGAGCACACCGGTGACGTCGCCGTCGAGCGCGAGCTCGCCGGTGGCGACCCCGTCGCCGACGACGAGCGTGCGCAGGCAGCGGAAGCGCTCACCGTAGGCCAGGCCGTGCCGTTCCAGGTCGCGGTAGAACGCGGCGATGTCGGCCGAGGCGCCGGTGGCCGGTGCGGCGGCGGTGGTGCGTGCCGGGACGGTGTCGAGCAGCCGGGCGTCGCACACCAGCACCCCGTCGCCGTCGCGGAACCGGACGGTCCCGTCCGCGAGCCGTGCGGACAGGAGCGTGGGCGGACGGACCACCGCCCGGAACGTCATGTCCTGCAGGGCGAACGGCAGTCCGCCCCGCAGCTCCGCGACCTTCTGCGGGTAGGCGGCGCCGGGCAGCACCGGTGCGCCCAGCACGACGTGACCCTCGGCCTCGGGCAGCTCGCCCCACTCCCTGTCCCGTGTCCCGCCGAACACCGACGCGGCGGCTCCGAGGGCGGCGCCGGGATGGACCTGGCCCCCGCGCCGTGCCGCCCGCGCGGCGGGGCGCTCCAGCCAGAGCCTGCGTTCCTCCAGCGGGACGGTCGGGATCCGCACCGCCCGGGCGGTGCCGGTGACCACGGGTGCGCCGCCGGCGACGAACCGTCGCGCGGCCTCGTCCAGGGTCGCCCGGTCGTCGCCGTGCACCGCGAACCGCTCCGGCGGCGACGCCGGGTCGGCCGGTGCCACCCCGGTGTGGCTGGAGCGGCTGTCCCGGTTCCCGGCCAGGAACAGCATGAGCTTGTCCTCCAGCTGCTCCGCCGAGTCGACGACGCAGGCGAACCGGTGGGCGCGGTGGTGCCGGCGCAGGGCGGTGGCGCACAACGCCGCCAGGCCCGGGCGGTGCTCGGACCGCAGGAACAGCAGGAACCGCTCCGCGAGGCGGTGCAGCGCGCGCTCCGAGCCCGCGGACAGCACGAGCAGGCCCGGGCCGCGGTCGTCGTGGGCGGGCGCCGGGACGGCGGCGAGCACCGCGTGGGCGTTCACCCCGCCGAACCCGAAGCTGCTCACCCCCGCCACCCGGGGTCCGGTCCAGGGCACCGGCCGGTCCGGCACGAACAGGGGGGAGGCCTCGAACCGGAACCGGGCGTTGGGGGTCTCGATCCCGGGGGTCCCCGGGACCGTGCCTGCCTGCAGCGCCAGGACGGTCTTGATCAGACCGGCGAGCCCGGCCGCGGGCTCCAGATGACCGACGTTGCTCTTGACCGAACCGATCGGGATCGATCCCGCGGATGCGGGGCCGAGGGCCTCGCCGAGCGCCTCGAGCTCGACCAGGTCGCCGAGCCGGGTCCCGGTGCCGTGGGCCTCGACGTAGCCGATCCCGTGCGGGCCGACCCCCGCGACCGACAGGGCCTCCCGGACGACCTCGGTCTGCGCGGGGCCGCTGGGCGCGGTGAGGAACCCGGCCCCGGCGCCGGTGTGGTTCACCGCGACGCCGCGGACGACGGCGAGCACGGCGTCCCCGTCACGGACGGCGTCGGAGTACCGCTTCAGGACGATCGCGGCCGCACCCTCGCCGCGCACGTAGCCGTCGGCGTCCTCGTCGAAGGCCCGGCAGCGGCCGCGCGGCGAGAGCATCCCGTTGCGCGCGAACGACCGTGACTTGGAGGGTGTGAGGATCAGGTTGGCCGCCGCGACCACTGCGGCGTCGCTCTGACCGGCGCGCAGCTGCAGCACGGCCTGGTGCAGCGCGACCAGCGACGAGGAGCAGGCGGTGTCCAGGCAGAAGCTGGGCCCGGTCCAGTCGAACACGTGCGACACCCGGTTCGCCAGCAGCGCCATCGCCGACCCGGTCGCCGCGTGCGGGTCGGTGTGGCCGTCGACGGCGGCGACGAGCTCGCCGAAGTCGCCGGCGATGGTCCCGACGAACACCCCGGTGCGGCGCCCGAGCGAGACCGGGTCGTGCCCCGCGGACTCCACGGCCTCCGCGGTGACGGTGAGCAGCAGCCGCTGCAACGGGTCGGTGCGGCGGGCCTCGCGGTCGGACATGCCGAAGCGGTCGGGGTCGAACAGCTCCACGTCGGCCAGCCAGCCGGCCCGCGTCTCGTCGGAGTCGGACCACAGGGAGTCCCAGCCCCGGTGCCCGGCCGGGGCCGGGCCGATGGCGACGTGGCCCCCGGTGAGGGCCGCCCAGAACTCGTCCGGTGTGGCCGCGCCGGGGAACCGGCAGGCCATGCCGACGACGGCTACCGGCTCGTCGCCGGCCGGCCCCTGCGCCGGGGGCACCTCGTGCGGAGCGCGCTCCGTCACGGCCGCTGCCGGGCCGGTGGACGCGGGGGCGGGCACCGCTGCCGGGCCGGAGGGCGCGGCGACGGGTACCGGGGTGGGTGCGACGGCGACCTGCTGCTCCCGGGGTGCGCCGGTCCGGCCCAGGAGCGCGGCCAGCCGTGCCGGGGTGCCGGTCGCGAGGATGCCGGTCGGGCCCACCTCGGACCCCAGCCTGCGGGTGAGCGCGGCGGCCGCGGTGACCACCGTGACCGAGTTGCCGCCGAGGTCGAAGAAGTTGTCGGTGGGCCCCAGGGCGGTGATGCCCAGCACCTCGCCGAGGACCTCCCCGATCGCGGCGACCGGGTCGTCCGTCGTGGCGCCGGCGGGCGGCTGCCCGGAGCCCGCCCGCAGGATGGTGTCGCGGGTGGGGACCGGCAGCCGCGCCCGGTCGACCTTGCCGTTGCCGGTGAGCGGGAGCTCCGCGACCGGGACGAACGCGGCGGGGACCATGTAGCCGGGCAGCTCGCGGCGCAGCGCCGCGGTCAGCTCCTCGCGGTCGCAGGGCCCGGTCGTCGTGAGGTAGGCGGTCAGCTGCGGTTCGCCGCGACCCTCGAACGCCGCCGCCACGACCACGGCCGCGCCGACCGTCGGCCGGCGCTCCAGGACCGCCTCGATCTCGCACGGCTCGATGCGGAAGCCCCGGATCTTGACCTGCGCGTCGGCCCGGCCGAGCCACTCCAGACGGCCGTCGGTGTGCAGCGCGACCAGGTCACCGGTCCGGTAGTACCGGGTTCCGGTGCGCGGGTCGCGGACGAACACCTCGGCGGTGCGCTCCGGGCGGTTCACGTACCCGCGCGCCAGGCCGGTGCCCGACAGGTGGAGCTGACCGGTGCCGCCGGGGGCGACGGGTTCGAGGTCGTCGTCGAGCACGTGCAGCCCGATGCCCGGCAGCGGCGCCCCGAGACCGATCACGGCGGCGTCGTCGATCCGGGCGCAGGTCACCCAGATCGTGGCCTCCGTCGGGCCGTAGAGGTTCCACAGCGCCCGGCCGCCCAGCAGGCGTTCGGCGACCGACCGGGGGAGGGCCTCCCCACCGGACAGCACCGTCAGACCGGGGTGCGGGGTCCACCCGTCGTCCAGCACGATCCGCCACAGGCTGGGGGTCGCCTGGGCGATGTCGACCCCGGCCAGCAGCCCGGCCAGTGCCGCCGGGTCCGCCGCCTCGGAGCGCGACGCGAGCACCACGCAGCCACCGGTGGCCAGCGGCAGGAACAGCTCCAGCAACGAGATGTCGAACGCCGTCGTCGTGTGGGCGAGGACCCGGTCACCCGGTGCGCTGCCCAGCACCCCGGCGATGCCGGTCAGGAAGTTGCCCAGCGCGGCGTGCCCGATCTCGACGCCCTTCGGCTCACCGGTCGAGCCGCTGGTGAACAGCACGTAGGCGAGGTCGGCTGGGTCCACCGCGGGCGGCACGGCCAGCACCCGGCCGTCGTCGTCGCCGATGCGGCGGACGGTGCCGAGCTCGTGGCCGAGTTCCTCGCAGGCCGCGTCGACCAGCACCGGGCCCGCGCCGGCCACCTCGAGGTAGCGCCGCAGCCGCTCCCGGGGGAACCCGGGGTCGAGCGGGAGGAACGCGGCCCCGCAGCGCAGCACGCCGAGGAGGGTGGGCAGCAGGTCGGGACCCCGTTCGGACAGGACCGCGACGATGTCACCGGGGCCGACGCCCTCCTCGTACAGCGAGGCCGCGACCGCGTCGGCCCACCGGTCCAGCTCGGTGTAGGTGAGGGTGCGTCCCCCGCAGAGCACGGCGTCCGCGTCGGGGTGGGCCGCCACGGCGGCGTCGAACAGCTCCAGGACGGTTGCCGGAGCCGGAGCCGGAGCCGCGTCCGGGGCGGGGTCCGCCTGCGCGGCCGGGGCGAGGCCGGCGGGCGACGGTGCGGTACCCGCGAGAGCCCGACGGGCCTCCTCCTCGACCTCCTCGGCCAGGTCCAGGGCCGCGGCGCCGTCGAGCCAGGTCGCCCGCACGCACAGCAGCGGTGCCGTCCCCGGCACCGACACCAGCGCGACCTCGGTGTCCGGGTCGATGGACGCGTCCTGGTCGTGCTCCCGCCGCAGCAGTGCGGCGCGGGTGAACGACGGTGTGTCCGAACCGAGCGGGCGCGGCGCGAGCCCGGCCCGGACCTCCAGGTCCGCGGCGTAGCCCACCCGCTGGTCCGCCTCGGCACAGGCCCGTTCGAACGACGACGGGGTCGTGGCGTCCCAGCGGACCGGGACGCGTTCGGCGACCAGCTGCGCGGTGACCTCGCCGGCCGTCCGCGCGGCGGTGGTGGACCACGCCACGTCGAAGACCGGTGCGCCGGTGCGCCGGGACAACACCTGCAGCAGCGACTGCTCGACGAGCGCGGTCTCCTCGGGGGCGGCGGGGACGACGGCCAGGGGGAGCCGCGCGTAGTGGGCCGTCGCGGCGGAGAAGTCGTCGGCCGCGAGCGGCAGCGGGCGGATGTCGTCGAGCCGGTCCCGCCACCAGGTCTCGTGGGGGCGCACCGCGCGGAGCGCCGCGGTGACGGCGGCGAGCCGCGCGGGGGCCACGGGCGGCAGCGGCGCACCCACGACGGCTCCCAGCCGCTGCGCGGCCGCGGTCCCGGACAGTCTGCTGCCGTCGGCCGCGGTGAGGTCCGAGAGCACGAGGTCGGCGTCGGTGCAGGCCACGGTGATGGAGGAGGGGAGCACCGAGGTGACGGCCGGTCCGGCCCGGTGCACCTCCCGCGGGACGGCGCGCAGCTGCCGGCACAGCACGGCTCCGGCGCCGGTGAGCACGGCCGGGATGCCCAGCGGGTTCGGGAACGACCCGAAGTCCATCGCCCGGCCCAGCCGTTCCGCCCGGTCGGCCGGGGTACCGGGGTGGACGAGCCCGTCGTCCATCCGCGCCGCGCGGCGGTGGAACCGTCGTTCGCGGCCGCCGACGTCGACCGGCGTCGGCAGTGTCCGCCGGACGAGGTCCCCGACGATCCCGTCGAACAGCGCGATCCCCGCCTCGGTGGCCTCCCAGGTGAGCGACAGCCCGGTCGAGTGCGGGCGCACCGGGAACCACCTCTCGGCCAGCACCGGTCCGGCGTCGACCCGGTCGGCCATCACGTGCCAGGTCACCGCGTGCCGGGGCGCGCCGTCGAACACCGCCCAGGCCGCGACGTTGCTGCCGGCGTAGCGGGGCAGTGGCCCGTCGTGGAAGTTGACCGCCGCGATCGACGGCAGCGTGAGGACCTCGGCGGGGAGGACGCGCTGGTTCACGATGCTGAACAGGAAGTCGGCCGGCTCGGCGGTCAGTGCCGCGACCAGGTCGTCCGACGCGGGACGGCAGGGGATCCCGTGCTCCGCGGCCCAGGCACGGACCGGCGCGTCGTCGCTGAACACCCCGCGGACGGTCGCACCGGCGGCGAGCAGCGCGTCGCCGCAGCGGGTCAGCACCCGGGTGCCGCCCAGGAGGTGGCAGGTGGCGCTCATGTCGCGGTCCCCGTTCCCCCGGCGGCGGGGTCGGTCGCCCGTGCGACCCAGGCGTCGATCTGGGAGACGACCTCCTCGTCGAGCGAGAGCTGTCCCGGGCTCCACAACGGGTTCGACAGCCCCCGGTGGGTGCGTTCGCACAGTTCCCAGTCCTCGTGGTTGGCCTTGTCCCACAGCGCGAAGACCGCCTCGTGGGAGAAGTCCGGGCGCGCGGTCTCCGAGGGGTGGAACAGCCAGAAGTGGCGGACGGTGCAGGTGCCGGGGCTCTCCGGCCACACCCACTGCGCCATCACGTAGTCCGCGGTGAACCCGAAGAGCAGGTTCGGCAGGATCGTGATCCAGTTGATCTTCTGCAGATCGCCCTCGGGGACCGACGGGATGGGGCGGCGGTCGCTGCGGCCGGTCGAGGACACCGAGTTGTAGCCGTCGCGGATGACCTGCCAGGCACCGACGAGGTCACCACCGAGCATGTAGGTGCCCGCGTCGTCGAAGTCGGTGACGCGGTGCAGGTCCTTGTGCGCGGTCGGGAAGTGCAGGCTCTCGTTGACGTTGTGCGCCACCAGCTTCCAGTTCGAGGCGACCGGGTAGTCCTTGGCCTGTACGACCTGCAGGTCGGCCAGCTCGTAGGCGCGGGCGAACTCGCCGAACTCGGCGAGCGCGTCGTCCAGGTCCGGCGCGTCGTCGGAGAAGCTCACGAACACCATGCCGAAGCGGACCTCGGTCCGGATCGGGATCAGGCCGTTCTCGCCCTTGTCGAAGAAGTGGTCCAGGTAGGTGCCGTTGAGGCTCTTCAGCGCCCCGTTCCGGTCGTAGACCCAGCAGTGGTAGAGGCAGACGATGCTCTGACGCCGCCCGCTCGGCTCCTCGACGAGCTTGTAGCCCCGGTGCCGGCAGTAGTTGTGGTATGCGCGGACGCCCTCGTCGCCGTGGAGGAGCAGGATCGACCCGGTGCCGATGTCGAGCGTGGTGTAGCTGCCCTTGTCGCTCAGCCGGGAGACGTGGTCGACGGGCAGCCAGCGGCGCCCGTAGATCTCCTTCATCTCCCGGCGGAACTGCTCCTCGCCGGTGTAGAAGTCGTGGGAGCGACCGGTACCGCCGGTGGCGAAGTACTCGCGGTCGGGGTCCTGCTCGCCGATCCGGTCGAACATGCTGGGGACGCTGGTCATCGTGGGCTCCTCGCGGCGGGCTGGTGGAGGTCAGGCCGTGGGGTCGTAGACGCGCCGCTCCTCGGGGAGCCCGGCGTCGTCGTAGAGGGACTGGAGGCCCTCGGGGGAGAAGATCTCGTGGTCGGGGACCCCGCCCGCGATCCAGCCGAGCATCGCCCGGGTCCACTTCTCGCTGGACCCGGCGGCCTCCAGGACCGCCTGGAAGAAGGGCGGCAGCTCCGCGAGCTCGGCCACGGTGGTCGTGTAGTCGTAGAGCACCGCGGTGTCCTCGTCGCGGCGCTTGCCGTACTTTGCGAGCGCCGCGGACGGGTCGGTCTCCCCGGACGCCGACCGCGTCACCGCGTCCGCGAGCATCTCCGCCTGCAGGAACGCGTCGGTGATGCCCCAGCCGGTCAGCGGGTCCTTGTGGTAGCCCGCGTCGCCGACCAGCGCCCAGCCCGGGCCCGAGGCCTGCCGGTAGAAGTTGTCCGGGTACCGCATCGGGACCAGCGGCTCGAGCGCCCGCCCGCGGTCGCGCATCTGCTCGCCGAGCTCGGGGGCGACATCGTCCAGCACGGCCTGGAAGTGGCGGGGCACGTCCTGGCGGAACTCGCGCAGCAGCTCCTTGCGGCCGATCACGGCGACGAGCTGGCCGCCGTTGGTGGGCCAGGTGCCGGCCCAGGTCCCGTGGTGCCCGGTCCGGTGGTGCAGGCCCCAGTCGTCGAGTCCCTCGAAGTAGGAGTAGTAGGTGAAGCCCGCGGCCGGACGGACGTTGTAGGTCTCCGCGCCGACGCGCTTCGCGACCGTCGAGTGGGCACCGTCGGCGCCGACGACCAGGGCGCCCCGGAACTCGTGGTCGACACCGGAGGCCGACCGCCCCCGCACCCCGACCACGAGGCCCTCGTCCCAGATCACGTCGGTCACGGTGACGCCGTCGACGACCTCCGCCCCCGCCCGGCGCGCGGCGTTGACCAGGATCTCGTCCAGGACGACCCGGCGCGGGCAGTAGACCGCGTCGATCCCGTCGACGGGGTCGGCGAAGCCGATCATCGTGACGTCGCGGTGGGCGTAGTGCATCGACCGGGACGCCGGCGTGCCCGCGGCGACGACCTCGTCGAGCAGGCCCCACGCCTGCAGCCGCGCCAGACCCGCCTGGTGGAGGTAGTGGGTCGACACGGTGTCCGAGGGCAGCGCGGCGCGGTCGAGGACCAGCACGCGGTGGCCGCGGCGGGCCAGCAACATGGCCAGCGGGGACCCCCCGCACCGGGCTCCCACGATGATCGCGTCGTACATGCTGGTGCTCCTTGTCGGTCGGACGCCGGGCGAGCTGCCCGAACGGGTTCCGGTGCAGTTGGTACGCATCCCCGGCACGGGCGGCCGCTCAGAACTGTGCGTCGCCGCGGACCGCCGCGAGGCTGCTCAGAACTGCGCAGGGCACCGGCCCGCCGCGTCCTAGCGTCGGGCCGCGCGAACCGTGCAACCGAGAGGAGCGGCCCCGTGACCGTCCTGGAGAACCGTCCGCCCGACCGTGCGGCGCCACCCACCCTGCGCGGACTGGTCGACGAGCTGCACCGGCGGCGGGAGGCCGTCGTCGCGGGCGACGCCGAGGCCACCGCCCGCCAGCACGCGCGCCGGAAGCTGACCGTGCGCGAGCGGCTGGACCTGCTGTTCGACGAGGGATCGTTCGTCGAGGTGGAGGCGATGCGCCGGCACCGGGCGAGCGCGTTCGGGATGGACCGCAGGCGCCCCGAGACCGACGGCGTCGTCGCCGGGTGGGGCACGGTGCACGGGCGCACGGTCTTCGCCTACGCCCACGACTTCCGGATCTTCGGGGGCTCGCTGGGCGAGGCGCACGCCGAGAAGATCCACAAGGTGATGGACCTGGCGCTGTCCGCCGGCGCCCCGCTCGTGTCACTCAACGACGGGGCCGGCGCGCGCATCCAGGAGGGGGTGACGGCACTGGCGGGCTACGGCGGGATCTTCCGGCGCAACGTGGCCGCCTCCGGGGTGATCCCGCAGATCAGCGTCATGCTGGGTCCGTGCGCGGGCGGGGCCGCGTACTCGCCGGCCCTCACCGACTTCGTGTTCATGGTCCGTGACGTGGCCCAGATGTTCGTCACCGGGCCCGACGTCGTCGCGGCGGTGACCGGCGAGCAGATCGGGCACGACGCCCTGGGTGGCGCCGACGTGCACGCCACGACCGGCGTGGCCACCTTCGTGCACGACGACGAGCGGTCCTGCCTGCTCGACGTCCGCCATCTGGTGGCGCTGCTGCCCGCCCACGGGGACGAGGCCCCGCCCGCGACACGGGTCGAGGACCCGCCCGGGCGGGTCTGCGAGCGGCTCCTGGACCTGGTGCCGGCCGACCCGTCGAAGCTCTACGACATGCGGGAGGTCGTCGAGGAGATCGTCGACGACGGCGAGCACATGGAGCTCCACGAGTTCTGGGCCCCCAACGTCCTGTGCACCCTCGCGCGGATCGGCGGGCGGGTCGTGGGGATCGTCGCGAACCAGCCGCTCGTGCAGGCGGGCGCCCTCGACATCCCGGCCTCGGAGAAGGCGGCCCGATTCGTCCGTACCTGCGACGTGTTCAACATCCCGCTGGTCACGCTCGTCGACGTGCCCGGGTTCATGCCCGGTACCCGTCAGGAGCACGGCGGGATCATCCGGCACGGCGCCAAGCTGCTCTACGCCTACTGCGCCGCCACGGTGCCCCGGATCCAGGTCATCCTGCGCAAGGCCTACGGCGGGGCCTACATCGTGATGGACTCCCGCTCCATCGGGTGCGACGTGTCCTTCGCGTGGCCGGGCAACGAGGTGGCGGTCATGGGCCCCGACGGGGCCGCCAACGTCATCTTCCGCCGGGAGATCGATACCGCGGACGATCCGGAGGACGTCCGCGTCCGGCGGACGGCCGAGTACCGGGAGGAGCTGGTGCACCCGTACTACGCGGCCGAACGCGGCCTGGTGGACGACGTGATCGACCCGCGGGACACCCGTCGGCTGCTCCACCGGACGCTGGACATGCTGCACGACAAGCACGTCGGCGAGGCCGCCCGGCACGGGAACCCGCCGCAGTGAGCGGCCGGCAGGCGGTCGACCTGCGGGTGGTGCGCGGTACTCCCACCGACGACGAGCTGGCGGCACTCGTCGCCGTGCTGGCGGCGCTGACCCCGGTGGCGCCGTGCGTGCCGCGGCGGCTCGCCCCGCGACCGGCCGCGCGCTCGCGCCGTCGCGGACCCGGACGGCCTGCGCGCCCGGGCCGGACGCCGTCCGGCAGGCGACCGCCGCTCACCCGGTCTGGCCGGCCCAGACCGCGTACCCGTGCGGGGCGATCTGGAGGACGACGGTCCGGGTGACGCCGGGACCGACGGTCCCGGCGTTCACCGTCACGTCGTCGGTCGTGCAGCAGACCCCCTGCGCGGCGAAGTAGCGACGGGTGTCGAGGACGACGCGTACCGCCCGGCGGTGCCGGTGGGGGGCCGCCCCGGTCAGCACGCCCGAGCCGTCGGTCAGCGTGGTGTCGACGACCTCCCACCGGCCGCTCACCTCATGCTCCACCCGGGCGTGCAGCTCCACCGCCGGACGGCCGTGGAGCAGGTCGTACACCTGGACCGTCACCGACACCGGAACACCTCTCCGAACGGGTGAGCCGATGCGACCGTTCGGCTCAGGGATGACGGGTCGAGGCGGACGGACGTGGGAAACGGGCCGACGTTTCGTCCGATGTGCACCACTCGTTCGTGGACTTCTGTAGACGATCTCTCTACTGTCGGTGACGGTTTCACGACGGATCGCGGCAGTGGCCATGGGGGGCGTCGGTGCGGCTGAGGGTTCTCGGTGCTCTCGACGTCCAGCGCGTGACGGGTGACGTCGTCGATCCGGGAGGTCCACGACTCCAGGTGGTCCTCGCATGCCTGCTCCTCGAGTGCCCGGCGGCGGTCTCCACCGAACGGCTCGTCGACGCGGTGTGGCCGGACGCCCCGCCGGCGACGGCCCGCAGCCAGATCCAGATCTGTGTCTCGCACCTGCGGCAGCGCCTGGGGACGAGCAGCGCCCGGATCGTCACCCGGCGGTCCGGGTACGCGCTCGAACCGGGCGGGGCCGAGCTGGACCGGCTGGAGTTCGAGCGTGCCGTCGACCGCGCCCGCGAACTCGTGCGGTCCGGCCGGATCGCGGAGGCGGTCACCGTCCTGCGCGGGTCGCTCGACCTGTGGCGGGGTCCCGTCGTCCTCCCGGAGATCACCAGCCCCGTGGTGCGTGACCGGGCGGTGGTGCTCGAGGAGAGCCGCGCGATCGTCGTCGAGGAGCTGGCCGCGCTGATGCTGTCGGGGGGCAGGCACTCGGAGCTGGTTCCCCTCCTCAGCCGCGAGATCCTGGACTACCCGCTGCGCGAGCAGATGCGCAGCCAGCTCATGCTGGCCCTGTTCGGGGCGGGCAGGCAGGCCGACGCGCTGCGGGAGTACCGGCGCGCCCGTGACGTGTCGATCGCCGAGCTCGGCATCGAGCCCGCGGAACCGCTGCGCTCGCTGGAGGCCGCGATCCTGCGCGGCGACACCTCGCTGCTGCGGGGGCAGTCCCCGGCGACGGCCCCCGCCCCGGCTCCCGCGATGCTCCCGGCGGGCGTCGGTGACTTCACGGGACGGGACGACGCGGTCCGGGACATGCTCGCCGCGGTCCACGGGGGAGCCCGCAACGGGACCGGCGCCGCGGTGCTCGTCCTGTCCGGTCACGGCGGGGTCGGCAAGTCCGCGCTGGCGCTGCACCTCGCCCACCGCATCGCCGAGAGGTTCCCCGACGGCCGGTTCTACGCCTCGATCGGCAGCGATCCGGCGGGGACGGACCGGGCGCTCGAGCGCTTCCTGCGCGCGCTGGGTACCCCGCCCAACTCCATCCCGGAGTCGTCCGAGGAGCGGCAGGCGGCCTTCCACGAACGCATCGCCGGCCGTTCGGTCCTGATCGTCGTCGACGACGCCACCATCGAGTCCCAGCTGCTCCCGCTGATCCCTCCGGACTCGTGCAGCGCCCTGATCGTCACGAGCAGACGCCGCCTGACCGCGCTGCCGGGGGCGACCCGGTTCGAGATCGGGGCCTTCGCCCCGGCGGAGTCGCAGGCGCTGCTGGAGCGCATCCTCGGGAGCGAGCGCATCCGGGCCGACCCCGACGCCGCGAGCACCCTGGCGCGGTACTGCGGGCACCTCCCGCTCGCGGTGCGGATCGCGGCGGCCCGCCTCGCGGCTCGGCCGCACTGGACCCTGCGTGCCATGTGCGCGCGGTTGGCCGACGACTCGGCGCAGCTGGACGAGCTCCAGCACGGGGACATGGCAGTGCGGGGGAGCCTGCTGCTGACCTACGAGTCGCTGGCCCCGGAGACCCGCCGGCTGCTGCGGCTGCTGTCGCTGCTCGACAGCCCCCGGATCGGCGGGTGGACGTGCGCGGTGCTGCTGGGCTGCGATGCCCGCACGGCGGAGGGTCGCCTCGACGAGCTCGTCGAGCTGCACCTGCTCGAGATCGTCGCGGTCGACGCGGACGAGCCGCTGTCCGGGCAGTTCCGGCTGCACGAGCTGGTCCGGCTCTTCGCCCGGGAGCGGGCGATGGCCGAGGAGACGGCGTCCGGGCGCGTCGAGGCCATCACCCGTGTGGTGCGGGCCTTCCTCCGGCTGGTCGAGCTGACCCACCTGCACGAGTACGGCGGGGACCTGCTGCTGCGCGGCGACGGGCCGCGGACGGTGCTGGACGGCCGGATCACCGACCGGCTGCTCGCCGAACCGCTCGTGTGGCTGCGCCGCGAACGGGCCGCACTGGTCGCCACCGTCTCCCAGGCGTCGGCCCTGGGGCTGCACACGGAGTGCTGGTCCCTCGCGGTCACCGCGGTCGTGCTGTTCGAGGCCTACGGGTTCTACGACGAGTGGCGGTCCACCCACCTCACCGCGCTGAGCGCGGTGGTCCGGGCGGGTGACCGTCGCGGCGAGGCGGCGGTCCGCTACTCGCTCGGGTCGCTCGAGCTGTTCGAGCAGCACTACGGCAGTGCGCGGGCCGACCTCGACCGGTCCTCGGCGCTGTTCGCCGAGCTCGCCGACGACTACGGCGGGGCGCTCGTGGGCCGCAATCTCGCCATCCTCGACCGGCTCACCGGGGACTACGACGGCTCGGGTGCGCGGTCGCGGGCCGCGCTCGCGGTCCTGCGTTCGCACGGCGACCACTCCGGTGAGGCCCACGTCCTGGCCAACCTGGCCCAGCTCGCCATGGACACCGGTCGGGTCGACGAGGCCCTGGCCGTCATCGAGGGCGCCGCACGCGCGGCGGAGGATCTGCCCAACCGCAGGCTCGCCGCGCAGATCACCCACCGCCGCGGGCTCGTCCACCTCCGGCGTGGCGAGGGCGAGACCGCGGAGGCGCTGTTCGCCGAGGTGCTCACTTTCGCCCGCGCCGTCGACGACCGGTCGGCGGCGCTGCACGGGATGGTCGGGCTGGGCGAGGCACTGGAGCAGCGAGGTGACCCGGTCGCGGCGCGGCGCTCGTTCGAGCAGGCCGCGGCGCTCGCGGCGACCCTGGGGGAGAAGCGGATGCGGGCCCACGCGCTGCTCGCGATCGGTCGGCTGGACCTGCGCCTCGGCGACCGTGGTGCGGCCGCCGCGGCGGCCGTCGAGGCGCTGCGGGTGGTCGAGGGGAGCGGCCTGCCGCTGCTGGAGCAGCGGTGCCGATCCGCGGTGGCGGCGGCGCGTGCGGACACCCCCGGAGGGGAGGCGGGCGGTACGCGGCCGCCGACCTGACCCCGGAGGCGGCACGGTCAGTCCCAGACCGTGTTGCGCGGCCGTCGCGGGGCGGTGATGGATCCGGTGGGGGTGTGCGTCATGACCAGCTGGCTCCTTCGTGGTGGTGGCGACCGCGTCCGGCGGTCCGGAGCGGTCAGCCGGCGTCGGCTCGGGCGTCGAGGTAGAAGCGCAGGGCTGCCGGACGCACCCGCAGGACGCGCCCGGTGCGGAACTCGACCGCTCCCGCCTCCTCGAAGCGGCGCAGGAAGTACCCGATCCGTGACCGGGTGGTGCCGACGATGTGCGCCAGCTCCTCCTGCGTGATGCGGTCGTGGATGGTGACCCCGGCGGGCCCCGGGCGTCCCAGCCTGTCGGCGAGGTCGAGCAGGGTCACGCCCAGCCGTTGCTCGCTGTCATCGGTCACGAGGTGGCTGATGGAGGTCTGCTGTTCGGCCAGCCGGCCCGCGAGGTGCTGGATGAGGTGCCGGTGGAGTACCCGTCCGTCCAGGGCGCGGAAGAGCGCCTCGGCGGAGAAGCGCAGCATGTCCACCGGGTCCATCGCCACGGCCGTCTCGGTGCGTGCCCCGTCGAGGAGGGCGAGCTCGCCGACGACCTCCCCGGCACCGTAGATGCGGAGCAGGCACATCTTGCCCGACCGGGAGTGCACGATGGTCTTCACCCGTCCCGCGAGGACGAGGTAGATCGACTCGTCGGGATGCTGTCCGCGGTAGACGGTGCTCCCCCCGGCGAACGACGTCCGTGTGTAGGAGAGCTGCCCTCTCCGGACGAGATCGCCGAGCAGTTCCGGGAACTCCGTCCGGGCCGTCGTCCCGGTGCTCCCGGGACGACGGCTCGGCAACGGCTCCAGCTGCCCCACCAGCACCTGCGCGAGGTCCCCCACAGCGCCTCCATGGCTTCTCGGACTCCTGCCCGGTCTGGGCGGTGAGTTCGGTACGTCCGACGGTAGGTGTGTGGGCTATCGGTGCCCTATCGAGTTGTATGTCCGGTACGGGCGTGATGGTGACGATCGGGTGTGTCCGGTCGGCGTGCCCGCGCCGGGGCGGTCAGCTCCTGCTGCGCAGCCCGAGCACGATGGCCACGGCCATCACCGCGGAGAGCACGGCGCTGACGAGGCCGATCGTCGAGAGCGCCGAGGTGAAGGCCTGGGTTCCGGCCGCGACCAGCTCCGCGCCCTCGGCACCGGGCAGTCCTCCGGCGGCCTCGACGGTGCCGGCGAAGGTGTCGGTGCCACCCGCGACCGGTGCGTCCGCGAGCTGGGTCCGGTAGACGAACGTGCCGAGCGCACCGAGCACGGCGACGCCGAGTGCCATGCCGAGCTCGGTGCTGGTCTCGGAGACCGCGGCCGCGGAGCCCGCCTTCTCCGGCGGGGAGGACCCGACGATCAGGTCGGTTCCCAGGGCGATCAGCGGTCCGCCACCGGCGTAGGTCAGGCTGAAGCCGACCACGGCCACCCACAGGGCGCTGTCGGGGCCGACGGTGGCGAGCATCAGGTGCCCGACGATGGAGATCAGCAGACCGCCGGCGACGATGTGTGCCGGGGCGAAGCGACCGGCCAGGGCCGGGGCGGCCATCGAGGTCACGATCAGCCCGAGTGCCGCGGGGAGCAGCCAGAGGCCGGCCGTCATGGGGGACTGGCCCTGGGCCAGCTGCAGGTACTGGGTGACGTAGAGGTAGGTGCCACCGGCGACGAACATCGCCATCAGCATCGCCACCGCCGCGGTGCTGAACGCAGGGCTGCGGAACAGGGTGAGGTCGATCAGCGGTGTGGTCAGGCGGCGCTGCCGGCGGGCGAAGACGTAGCCGAGCGCCGCGCCGACGACGATCGCGCCCGTGGCGACGACGGTGTTGCCGCCGACCGCCAGCTCCTTGAGGCCGTAGACGACGGGCATGATCGCGCCGAGGGACAGGGCGACGCTCACCAGGTCGATCGGGTCCGCCTCCGGGGCGCGGTACTCCGGCAGCAGCAGCGGCCCGGCGACGAGCAGCAGCGCCATGACCGGGACCGCGATCAGGAAGACCGATCCCCACCAGAAGACCTGCAGCAGTGCACCACCGATCACCGGGCCGAGCGCGATGCCGACCGAGAACATGGTGACCCACAGTCCGATGGCCATGCCCCGCTGGCGCGGGTCGGCGAACATCGCGCTGATCAGCGACAGGGTGGAGGGCATCAGGGTCGCGCCGGCGATGCCCAGGGCGGCCCGGCTGATCAGCAGTGCCTCCGGCGTGGTGGCCAGCGCGGCGACGATCGACGCGACGCCGAAGGCGGCCGCACCGATGAGCAGCAGCTTCCGGCGCCCGATGCGGTCGCCCAGGCTGCCCATCGTGACCAGCAGGCCGGCGATCATGAAGCCGTAGATGTCGATGATCCACAGCATCTGCTGCGCCGTGGCGCCGAGGTCCAGGGTGATGGCCGGGCCGGCCAGGTGCAGGACGCTGACGTCCATCGAGACGAGGAGGGTGGGCAGTGCCAGTACCGCGAGGCCGAGCCATTCGCGGGTACCGGCGCGCTGCTCGCGAGGCGCGACGGTGGTCATGACAGGACTCCTTGGGGAGATTTGGCGTACCATCGGTACGTACGAGAAGACCGTAGCACATTCACATACCGTCGGTACATGAGTTCGGGAGGGTCCATGACCGGAGTGCGGATCCGGCAACGGGAGCAGACGCGGAAGGCCTTGATCCACGAGGCGCGGACGTTGTTCGCGCAGCGCGGCTACGGCGCGGTCGGACTGGCCGAGATCGTGGCCGCCGCGGGCGTCACCAAGGGCGCCCTCTACCACAGCTTCGACGGCAAGATCGGCCTGTTCCGCGAGGTCCTGGCCCAGGTCCAGGCGGAGGTGGCCGACCGGGTGTCCACATCGGTCTCCTCCGACGCGGACCCCTGGACCTCGTTCGTCGCCGGCTGCCAGGCGTTCCTCTCGGTGTCCAACGACCCGGAGCTGTCGCGGATCATGCTCATCGACGGGCCCGCCGTCCTCGGCTGGTCGGAGTGGCGCCGGCTGGACGAACAGACCTCCGCGCGTCATCTGGCGGAGTCGCTGCAGCAGCTCGTCGACGACGGGGTGATCGTGTCCCAGCCCGTCGAGCCGCTGACCCGGCTGCTGTCCGGCGCGATGAACGAGTCCGCGCTGTGGCTGGCCGAGTCCGGGGGTGCGGGGGACGGGGAAGCCGTCTGGAACGCCTTCCACGGGCTGCTGTGTTCGCTCCGCGAGCGGCAGCCGCACGGGCGTGGTCGCGCCACGGCCGGTCGGGCGTCGGTGGTCCCGTAGCCGCCGTGCGTCCCGGTGTCTCCGTGAGCGACGGGCAGTCCGAGTGCGGTCAGGGCGGCGCGGGCGAGCTCGCCCGCCACCGTCGGGTGGGGCCGGAAGTGCGGGATCCGCGCGCAGTCGTCGACGATCGTCTTCGCGGCCGTCTTCGCGGTCGTGACGAGCGACGCGGCGTCGGCATCGGGCAGCCGCCGGAGCGCGTCGTCGTCGCCGCCGGGATGGCGCAGGGCACGGGTCGTCTCCAGCGCCAGCCACTCGTGCCACCGGGTGGCGGCGGCCAGGATCTCGGCCCGCCGGTCGCGGGGCCGGGACCGTGGCGGCGCACTCGTTGCGTCCATGCCCTGGTCTCCTCTCGCCGCGGTGGTCCTGGCGAGCTGGACCACGGCACGACCTCGGTCGGGCGGCCCCGTCCGCCCGACCGACGCCGTGGCGACGGTGCCCGTCGACCGGGCTCCCGCGTCCATGGGGCCACCGTCCGCGGGCACGTCCTCACCGGACCGTTGTGACGGGCGCGGCACGGCACCGATGCCGCCCCGGATCTTCCCCGGGGAATCCTTCCTGCGTAGCTTAAGAGGTATGCCTAACTTAAGTCGCCGGGTCTTCCTCGGTGCCGCCGTGTGCGGCGCACTGCTCTCCGGGACCGTCGCCTGCGGCAGCGGGCCCTCCGGCGCCCCCGACACCGCCCAGGGCTCGGTCACGGTCACCCACGCACTCGGCACCACGACGGTGCCGCCGGGCGTGGCGCGGATCGTGGCCCTCGGACCCACCGGGGTCGATGTCGCGCTGGCCCTCGACGCACCCGTCGTCGGAGCGTCCTCCAGCGGTAGCGAGTCCGGTCTCGCCCCGTGGACGTCGCAGGCCCAGGGAGTCTCGGACGTCGAGGTGCTCCCCGTGACCGGCGAGGCCACCGAGGTGGACATCGAGCAGGTCGCGGCCCTGAAGCCGGACCTGATCTTCGCTCCGGGCTACTTCGCCCTGGAGAAGTCCTATCCCCAGCTCAGTGCCATCGCGCCGACGATCGGCTACCAGAAGGGTCCGGCCCAGGACACCTGGCAGGAGATGACGACGCAGCTCGCGACGGCGCTCGGCCGGCAGGCCGACGCCGAGCAGGTCATCGGCCGGGTGCAGACGAAGCTCGACGAGACGCGGGCGGCGCACCCGGCCCTGCAGGGGGCCACCTACACCTTCGGCTTCGTGCAGCCCGGCGCGGTGACCGCGCTGCGAGACCCGGACGACGCGATGAACTCGGTGCCCACGGCGCTGGGGCTGTCGCTGTCGCCGCAGATCCTCGCGCTGCCGAAGGGGGAGTCGTTCGGCGTGCAGCTCTCCTCCGAGCAGATCGCCTCGCTCGACGCGGACGCCCTCGTCCTGTTCGACGGCGGCGACGCGGAGGCACGCAGGACGCTCGAGCAGAACCCGCTGTTCGAGCGGCTGCCGGTGGTGCAGCGCGGGGCCGTCGTGAACTACGACTACGACGAGTTCATCGGGCTGCGCAACCCCTCCCCGCTGTCGATCCCGTGGATCGTCGACCGGATCGCCCCCCGCCTGTCGGACGCCGTGTCCCGGTAGCCCGAGGAGTCGCCCCCCGTCCGTCCACAGCGGCCGGCGCCGGTGTTCCGGTGCCGGCCGCCGTCGTGTCCGGAGGGTGCCGTCCGCGGGCCCGGCGAACGGGCGGGTCCGGCACACCTCGATGACGTAACGCCAACGCCGGGCAGCGTTCACTCGAACGAGTGACAACGTCTCCGGGGCGAGGGTCCGACCTGCGGATTCGGGCGGTGTGCGGGTTTCGGGTGATGTCACTCTCTAGGCGGGACGGTGCTCCTCGTGTTGAAGTTAGCCTCGCCTTAGAACAGCGCAGCCGACCTTGTGCGAAGGACCGTGATGGCCGACCCCGTGGGCGTACGAACCCGTACCGACCAGGAGAACCTCCACGTCCTGGGCATCGGGTCCGGACCGGCCGAGCCGGGCGTCGCGATCGCACCACCCGTGCACGACCGGTCGGTGGCCGGTGGCGGTCGGATGACCGGCGGCGTCGTCGAGCGCCGCGACCCGTCCGGGTGGCACCACGGCACGTCCCGAGGGCGCCACGCGGCAGGTCTGACTCCTGGCGGATCTGATCACTCTGCGTGATGCCGGAAGTGGCCGCCCGCGTCCCGCAGGCCGCGCCGCGCGCTGACCCGACCCGACCGGACGACCGAGGAGACAGCCATGTCCGTGAACCCGTTCGACGACGAGACCGGGACGTTCCACGCCCTGGTCAACGACGAGGGCCAGTACTCCCTGTGGCCCGCGTTCGCCGCCGTACCCGCGGGCTGGCAGGTCGCGCACGGTCCGGCCGACCGCGCGTCCTGCCTCGCGCACGTCGAGCAGCACTGGACCGACCTGCGTCCGCGCAGCCTGGTCGACCGCACCGGCTGACCGGCCCATCCCTCACCCCCCGAAACGGAAGGAACCCCCATGTCCGGCGTCGCCGATGTCGTCCCGCAGGTGTACCGCACGCTGCTCAGCGGCAAGATCCACCGCGCCACGGTCACCCAGGCCGACCTGCACTACGTCGGTTCGCTGACCGTCGACGAGGACCTCATGGACGCGGCCGGGCTGGTCGAGGGCGAGAAGGTCCAGGTCCTCGACATCGACAACGGCAACCGTCTCGAGACCTACGTCATCACCGGTGAGCGCGGCACCGGCGTGATCGGGGTCAACGGGGCCGCGGCACACCTCGTCCACCCCGGCGACCTCACGATCATCGTCGCCTACCAGCAGGTCCCGCAGTCCGCCGTCGCCGACCACGTGCCGCGCGTCGTCCACGTCGACGCCCACAACCGGATCGTCGAGCTCGACACCGACCCCGCCGCGCCGGTGCCCGGAGCCCTCGACCAGCTCGCCGGTCGCTGAGCGTCCGCCACCACTGCGCAGGAGGAGCACCCCTGATGAGCCCCGTGTCCACCGACGAGCTCCGTGAGCTGATCGCCGGCCTCGTCGACGAGGAACCCGAGGACGTCGGCGACGACGACGACCTGTTCGAGCTCGGCCTGCAGTCCATCGCGCTCATGCGCCTGGTCTCGCGCTGGCGCGACGACGGGTTCGACGTGGGGTTCGGCGACCTCGCCGCCCGTCCGACCGTCGCGGCGTGGGCCGCGCTGCTGGCGCGCCGTCCCGACGCCGCCCCGGCGACGGACGGCCCCGACGACCGGCCCGCCGGAGCCGGCAGGCCCGCCGGGACCGACGGGGACGCCGAGTTCGGGCTGGCCCTGCTCCAGCACGCGTACTGGGCGGGTCGCGACCCGGCCCAGCCCCTGGGCGGGGTGGCTCCGCACCTGTACCTGGAGTTCGACGGCCCCGGCCTGGACCCCGACCGGCTGGCCGCCGCCCTGCGCCGGCTCGTCGACCGGCACCCGATGCTGCGCGCCCGCATCACCGACAACGGCCGCCAGGAGATCCTCCCCGCCACCGGTCAGGGCGCGCCCACCGTGCACGACCTGCGCACGGTGGGCGACGCCGAGCGCGCCGAGCGCCTGGCCGCGACCCGGGACGCGATGTCGCACGAGATGCTCGCGATCGAGCGCGGCGAGGTGTTCCGTGTCGCGGTGAGCCTGCTGCCCGACGGCGCCCGGCTGCACGTCGACGTCGACATGGTCGCCGCCGACGCCGTCAGCTTCCGGGTGCTGCTCGCCGACCTGGCCCGCTGCTACGAGCAGTGCCTCGACGCGCCCGAGACCGAGCCGATCGGCGTCACCTACCGGGAGTACCTGCAGGCCAGGCCGGGCGCCCGGCAGGCCGCGTCCGCCGCCGCCCGCGCCTACTGGGAGGGTCGCGCCGCGGAGCTGCCCGGCGCGCCCGAGCTGCCTGCGCTCGAGCACGGCACCGGCCGCCCGCGCGCGCAGCGGCTCGCGTTCACCCTGGCCGGCGACGAGCGGGACGCGGTGTTCGCGGCGTGCCGCCGCCACGGCCTGACCGCGGCCGCCGTCATCGCCACCGCCTACGCCGAGGTCGTCGGCGCGTGGAGCGCGCAGCCGCGGTTCGTGGTGAACGTCCCGCTGTTCGACCGCGACCCGGTGCACCCCGAGATCGACCGGGTCGTCGGCGACTTCACGGGGTCGGTGCTGCTCGAGGTCGACCTCACGACGCCCGCGACGTTCCTGGAGCGGGCGCGCGCCGTCCAGCACCGGCTGCACTCCGACGCCGAGCACGCCGCGTTCTCCGGCGTGGAGGTGCTGCGCGAGCTCGGCCGCCGCGCGGGCGAGCAGGTCCTGGCGCCGGTGGTGTTCACCAGCGGGCTGAACCTCGGCGAGCTGTTCGACGAGCGGGCGCGGGCGCTGTTCGGCGACCCGGTGTGGATGATCTCGCAGGGGCCGCAGGTCCTGCTGGACGCGCAGATCACCGAGGTCGGCGGGCAGCTCCTGGTCAACTGGGACGTCCGCGCGGACCTGCTGCCCGACGGCGTCGGCGAGGCCATGTTCGCCGCGTTCAGCCGCCTCGTGCGCGGCCTGGGTGAGGAGCGGACCTGGTCCGTGCCCGTCCCTGCGCTGCTGCCCGCCGACCAGCTCGCCGTCCGCGAGCGCGTCAACACCACCGCCGCCCTGCCGCCGGCGCGGCCGCTGCACCACGACTTCTTCACCGGCGCCGCCGCCCGCGGGGACGCCCCCGCCGTCGTCGCCGGCTCCGGGGTGCTGGGCCACGCCGAGCTGGCCGACCGGGCGCTGCGGGTGGCGGCCGGGCTCCGCGAGCGCGGCGTCGCACCGGGCGAGCCGGTCGCGGTGACGCTGCCCCGCGGACCGGAACAGGTCGTCGCGGTGCTGGGGGTGCTCGCCGCCGGCGGCACCTACGTGCCGCTGGGCGTGGAGCAGCCGCCCGCCCGGGTCGAGCGGATCCGGGCGGTCTCCGGACACCGGTGGGCGATCACCGCCGAGCCGGGGGAGGACCGCGTCACCCTCGCCGAGCTGCTGGCGCACGCGCCGCTGCCCGAGGCGGCCGCCCCCGACCCGGAACAGGTCGCCTACCTGCTGTTCACCTCCGGCTCCACCGGTGAGCCGAAGGGCGTCGAGGTCCCGCACCGGGCCGCCGTCGCCACCCTCGACGACCTCGTCCGCCGCTACCGGATCGGCAGCGGCGACCGGACCCTCGCCGTCTCCGCGCTCGACTTCGACCTGTCGGTGTTCGACCTGTTCGCGGTGCTCGGGACCGGCGGTGCCGTCGTCGTCCTGCCCGAGGGCGCCCAGCGCGACCCCGACCACTGGGCGGGCGCGATCCGCGAGCACGGCGTCACGATCCTCAACTGCGTGCCCGCGCTGCTCGACGCGCTGCTGTCCACCGGGCACGACCTCGGCCCCACCCTGCGCCAGGTCCTGCTCGGCGGTGACCGGGTGGGCACCGGCCTCCCCGGGCGGCTGCGCGAGCGGGTGCCCGGCTGCGGCTTCGCCGGGCTCGGCGGGACGACCGAGACCGCGATCCACTCCACCGTCACCGAGGTCGGCGACGGCCCCGGCGCCGTCGACCCGGACTGGCGGTGCGTCCCCTACGGCACCCCGCTCGACGGGGTCGCGCTGCGCGTCGTCGACCACCTCGGCCGCGACGCCCCCGACCACGTGCCCGGCGAGCTGTGGATCGGCGGCGCCGGGGTGGCGCACGGCTACCGCGGTGACCCGGACCGCTCCGCGGACCGCTTCCTGACCGTCGACGGACGGCGCTGGTACCGCACCGGCGACCTCGCCCGCTACCGGGCCGACGGCACCGTGGAGTTCCTCGGACGCCGCGACGACCAGGTCAAGCTCAACGGTTTCCGGGTCGAGCTGGGAGAGGTGGAGGCCGCCACCGCCGCGGTCGACGGGGTCGCCCGCGCGGTCGCCGTCGTCGTCGGCGACGCGGTGCTCGCGGTCGCGGTGCACGGCACCGCCGATCCCGACGCCGTCGCGGCCGCGCTCCCGGAGGCGCTGCCGCCGCACATGGTCCCGCGGGCCGTCGTCGCGCTGGACCGGGTGCCGCTGACCACGAACGGGAAGATCGACCGCCGGGCCGTGCGGGCCGCCGTCGCCGAGCGGGTGGCGGCCGGCGCGGACCGGGTCGAGCCCGGCTCCGCGCTGGAGCGGGTGGTGGCCCGGGTGTGGGCGCAGGTGCTCGACCACGACGGCCCGGTCGGCGTCGAGACGCCGCTGTTCGCCCTCGGCGGGGACTCGGTGCTGGTCACGGTGATCGTCTCGCAGCTGCGGGAGCTGCTCGACACCGACGCCGTGTCCGCACGCACGGTGTTCGCCCACCCCACGGTGCGGGAGCTGTGCCGGGCCCTGCGCGAGCAGGAGCCCGAGCGCGTCGACGCCGTCGCCGAGGTCGTCGACGAGATCGAGTCCCTCGCCGAGGACGACCTCGACCGGGCGCTGGCCGAGCGGTGAGCCACCGCCCACGCGGCTGAGCCCCGCCGCCCCGCACCCGAACGACCGCACCCATCCGTCCCGCCCGGGACACCGGAGGCCACACCATGACCAGTCTCGACGAGCGCAAGCGCGCCCTGATCGCCCGGCGCCTGGCCGAGGCCGGCCTGCGCCGCAGCGACCCCGCCGCCGCGCCGCGCCGGGCCGGTCGGACCGAGTTCCCGCTGTCGTTCGCGCAGCGGCGGATGTGGCTGCACCACCAGATCGTGCCGGACAGCACCGCGTTCAACCTGTGCATCGAGCTGACCCTCGACGGGGATCTGGACGAGACGGCCCTGCGGGCGGCGTTCGACGCGCTGGTGGCCCGGCACGAGGTGCTGCGTACGACCTACCACGCCGGCGACGACGGCGACCCGTTCCAGCGGGTGCACGACACGCTCGGCCACGTCTGGGAGGTCCTCGACGCGCCCGGGACCGACGCCGCCGCGCGTCGTGCGTGGGTCCGCGAGCTGGCCCGCGAGCGGGCGTCGCGGCCCTACGACCTCGCCGCGGACTCCGCGCTGCGGGTGGCGGTGGTGCGGGAGGGCCCGGCGCGTACGACGGTGCTGCTGCAGGTCCACCACATCGCCTGGGACGGCCTCACCTTCGCCGTGATCTCCCGCGACCTGGAGCGCGCCTACCGGCAGGCGCAGGCCGGGACGGTGACCACGACCCCGCCGCCGCGTCAGGTCGCGGACTTCGCCGACGCCGAACAGCGGGCCTGGGCCGGCGGCGACGGGGGCGCCGGCGCCGACGCCGCGTACTGGCGGGAGCAGCTCGCCGAGCCGGTGCCCGCGCTGTTCGACCGGCTGCCCGCCGAGGACCCGGCGGCGGGAGTCGAGGCGGGGGGACGGGTGGACCGGCGCTTCTCCCCGGCCGCCGCCCGGGCCGTGCGGGAGCTGTCCGCACAACTGGGCACGACGCCGTACACGGTGGTGCTCGCCTGCTACAGCGCCGTCCTGAGCCGGTTCGCCGGGACCGGTGACGTCGCCGTCGGGACCGCCGTCGTCAACCGCGAGGACAGCGGGGTCACCGAGCTCGTCGGCAACTTCGGCAACCTCGTGGTGCTGCGCTCGGCCGTGCGGCCCGACGACACCGTCCGGTCGCTCACCGGCCGGGTCGCGGCCGTGGCGGCCGACGGGTTCGGACACCAGGGTTTCCCCTACGACCGGCTCGTCGAGCTGCTGAACCCGTCGGCGTCCGGGCAGGCCCGCTCGCTGTTCGAGGCCCAGCTGCTGTTCCTCACCCAGAAGCTGCACGGCCCGCAGCTGCCCGGCGCCACCACGAGCTGGCTGCGCACCGACAACGGCACCGCCCAGCACCCGCTGGCACTGGAGGTCTTCCTCACCGACGACGGCTTCGACGTCGAGGCCACCTACGCCGCGGCGCACCTCACCGCGGACGCGGTGTCCACCCTGCTGGCCGACCTGGAGGCACTGCTCGAGGACGCCGGGGACGACCCGGACCGCCGGCTCGCCGACATCTTCACCACCCGCCCGGTGCACCGGTCGGTCACCGGCACCGACGGCGGGCCCCGCTGGACCCCGGCGGCCGCGCTCGGCCCGGACGCCGCCGCCCGCGCCGGCGAGGTGGCCCTGGTCGGCGCGCCCGCCCCCGGCCGTGCGCCGGTGGAGGTCACCGTCGCCGAGCTCGACGACGCCGCCGACCGCGTCGCCGCCGCGCTGCGTGCGCGCGGCATCGGCCCGGAGGACCGGGTCGCCGTGCTGCTGCCCCGCACCACCGGCCTGGCCGCCGCGGTGCTCGGTGTGCTCCGCGCCGGCGCGGTCCTCGTGCCGGTGGACCCCGGCTACCCGGCCGCACGGATCCGGCACGTGCTCACCGACTCCGCGCCCGCCCTGGTGATCACCGACGGTGTCGTCGCCGCACCCGCCGGCGCGACCGGTGCGGCCACGGCGACCGTCGCGGACCTGTCGACGGGCCCGGCCCCGGACCGGCCGTTCGACCGGCCGCATCCCGATCAGGCCGCCTACCTCGTGTACACCTCCGGCTCGACCGGTGTGCCGAAGGGCGTGCTCGGCACGCACCGTGGCCTGGCCCGGCGGCTGGACTGGGCGGACCGCGCCTGGCCGGTGGAGCCCGGTGACGTCCGGGTCGCCAAGAGCTCGATCGCCTTCATCGACGGGCTCACCGAGCTGCTCGCCGCACTGGCGGGTGGGGCCACGGTGCTCGTCGCCGACGACGCCACCGCGACCGAGCCGGAGGCGCTGGCCCGGCTGCTGCGCACCGAGCCGGTCGCACAGGTCACCGCCGTCCCGTCGCTGGTGTCGGTGCTCGCCGAGACCTCCGGCCCGGTCGCGGTGCGCCGCTGGGTCTGCTCCGGCGAGCCGCTGACGGCCACGGCCGTCGCCGCTGCGCGGGCGTGGGCGCCCGGCTCGGTCGTCGTGAACTCCTACGGCTCCTCCGAGGTCGCCGGTGACGTGCTCGCCGGCGAGGTCGTCGGCGACGAGCGCGTCACCGCCGGCCGTGTGGTGCCCGGCAGCACGGTCGTGCTGCTCGACCGGTTCTTGGCCCCGGTGCCCGACGGCGTCGTCGGCGAGCTCTACGTCGGCGGTGAGCAGGTGGCCCGCGGCTACGCCGGACGGGCGGGCGAGACCGCGGCCCGGTTCGTCGCCGACCCCGCGGTGCCCGGTGCCCGGCTCTACCGCACCGGTGACCTCGCCCGCCGCCTGCCCGACGGCCGGTTCGAGCTGCTCGGCCGCGCCGACGACCAGGTCACCGTGCGCGGGGTGCGGGTCGAACCCGGCGAGGTGGAGGCCGTCCTCGTCGCGCAGCCGGGCGTGCGCTCGGCCGTGGTCGTCGCCCGCACGGTCGGCGACGCACCGTCCCTGGTCGCCTACGTCGTCCCGGCCGAGCACGGCGACGAGCCCGTGGGTGAGGACCTGCGCACGGCCGTGGCGCAGCGGCTGCCGTCGCAGTTCGTGCCGGCCGCGGTCGTCGTGCTCCCGGAGCTGCCGCGCACCCCCGGTGGCAAGATCGACAAGCGGGCGCTGCCGGCGCCCGGCCGCGTCCACGCCGGCTCACGGCCGCCCGGCGACGACCGCGAACGCGCGCTGTGCGCCCTGTTCTCCGAGCTCCTCGACCGCACCGGCATCGGCGTCGACGACGACTTCTTCGCCCTCGGCGGGCACTCGCTGTCCGCGCTGCGCCTGGCCAACCGGGTGCAGGCACGGCTCGGCGCCCCGGTCACGGTGCCCGACGTGTTCGCCCGCCCGACCGTCGCCGGTCTCGCCGCGCTGGTCGCCGGCCGGGACTCCGCCGGGACCGAGGACCGGGACCCGGCGACGGCCGACGGCCCGGTCCGCCGCCCGGACACCGCACCCGCGGTCCTCGCGCCCGCCCAGCATCCGATGTGGACGCTCTACCGGATGCAGGGCCCGGGCGCGGCCTACAACGTCCCGCGCGAGTGGACCGTCGACGGCCCGTTCGACGCCGGGGCGTTCCGCGCGGCGCTGCACGACGTCGTCGCCCGGCACGAGGCGCTGCGCACCACCTACGGCGAGACCACCGACGGCACGGTGACCGTGCACGTCCATCCGGCCGGTGAGCTGCCGGTGCACGTCGGGACGGGTACCTGCGACGAGGCGGGCGCCGACGCGACGCTCGCCGCGCTCGTCGGGCACCGCTTCGACCTGGAGCGCGAGGCCCCGGTCCGCGCCGAGGTCGTCCGCACCGCCGCCGACCGCCACCGCATCGGGCTCGTGTGTCACCACATCGCCGTCGACGAGTGGTCCCTGCGGGTGCTGCTCGCCGACCTCGGCACCGCCTACGCCGCCCGCCGCGCCGGGCGCACTCCCGCCCTGCCCGCACCGGTGCTGCGCCACGGCGACGTCGCCGCCTGGCAGGCCGGGCTCGTCGGGACCCCGCAGGAGCCCACCGACCGGGCCCGGCGCCAGCTGGACTTCTGGGCCGACCGGCTGACCGGCGCGCCGCCGGTCACCACGCTCCCCACCGACCGGCCCCGGCCCGAGGCGCCCGGCGGAGGCGGTGCCGAGCTCCGCACCGAGTTCGGCCCCGAGCTGGCCGCGGCGCTCGGCGCCGCCGCCCGGCGGCACGGGACCAGCATGTTCATGCTGCTGCACGGCGCGCTGGCCGTGCTGCTCGAGGCGCACGCCGACGCCGACCGCGACCCCGGCGACGACGCCGGTGACGCCGTCGTCATCGGCACCCCGGTCTCGGCGCGGCGGCACGCGGGCGCCGAGGACGTCGTCGGGTTCGCACTGACCACCCTCGCGCTGCGGCTGGACCTGCACGGCGACCCGACCCTGGCCGAGGTACTGGACCGGGCCCGCACCGCGGACCTGGCCGCGATGGAGCACGCCGACGTCCCCTTCGACCGCGTCGTCGACCGGGTCGCCCCCGAGCGGGGTGCGGCCTCCCCGCTGTTCCAGGTCGAGCTGCTCTACCTGCGCACCGACCCCGACCGCAGCGAGCTCGACCTCGACGGCGCCGTCACCACGGCGGTGCGCACCGGCACCGGCTCGGCGAAGTTCGACGCGACCTTCGCCTTCCACGAGTCGGTCACCGACGCGGGCGACCCGCGGCTCGGCGTGATCGTCGAGTACGCCACCGAGCTGTACGACGCCACGACGATCGAGGCGGTCCTCGCGCGGCTGGAGCGGCTGCTGGAGCTGGTCGCCTCGGCTCCCGGGACCCGGCTCTCGCAGCTGCGGCTCGACCCGCCCGCCCCGGGACCCGACCCGGCACCGACCGGTGCCGACGGTCTCCCGGCCACCCTCGCCGCGCTGTTCACCGCGACCGTCGCGGCCCGGCCCGACGCCCCCGCACTGGTCGCGGGGGCGGAACGGCTGACCTGGGCCGGGCTCGCCGACCGCGCCGGGCGGCTGGCCGCCGTGCTCGTCGCCGACGGGGTCCGCCCGGGGGACCGGGTCGCCGTCGGCGTCCCGCGCGGCGCCGACATGGTCGTCGCGATGCTCGCCGTCGCCCTGGCCGGGGCCACCGCGGTGCCGCTGGACGTCGAGTCCCCGGCGAGCCGCCTCGCGCTGATCGTCGGTGACGCCCGGCCGCGCTGCCTGCTGGCCGTCGCCACGACCCCGGGGGCCGTGACCGGTCTCGGCCCCCGCGTCGTCGCCGTCGACGCGCTCCCGGCGGACGTCGCACCGCTGCGCGAGCCCGTCGCCGTGCCCGCCGCGCAGCCGGCGTACGTCGTCTACACCTCCGGGTCCACCGGCCGTCCCAAGGGCGTCGAGGTCCCGCACCGTGCGGTGCTGTCGCTGCTGGCGGCGACCGTCGCACCCGGCGGCACCATGGACGTCACCGCCGACGACGTGTTCTCCCTGGTCCACTCGATCGCCTTCGACGTGTCGGTGTTCGAGCTGTGGGGCGCGGTCGCGACCGGCGCGACGGTCGTCGTCGTCGACGGCGACACCGCCCGCGACCCGGAACGCCTCTGGGCGCTGATCGCGGCCGAGCGGGTCAGCGTGCTCAGCCAGACGCCCTCGGCGTTCGGGCCCCTGGCCCTCGCCGAGCCGGCCGGCTCCGCCGTCGCCGAGAGCCTGCGCTACGTCGTGTTCGCCGGGGAGGCGCTCGAACCGCGGCTGCTGCGGGACTGGTGTGCCCGGCACACCCCCGGCGCCCCGGTGCTGGCCAATCTCTACGGCATCACCGAGACCACCGTGCACACCACCTACCGCGAGATCGGCACCGCGGACCTCGACCGGCCGGTCAGCCCGGTCGGCGGTCCACTCGCCGGGCTGGCGGTGCGGCTGCTCGACCGGCGGCTGCGGCCGGTCCCGCCGGGCGTCGTCGGCGAGATCCACGTCGCCGGTGCCCAGCTGGCCCAGGGCTACGCCGACCGCCCCGGCCTCACCGCCGTCCGGTTCGTCGCCGACCCCGACGGCCCGCCCGGCACCCGGCTCTACCGCTCCGGTGACCTCGCCCGGTTCGACCGGGCCGGTGAGCTGGAGTTCGCCGGCCGCGCCGACGAGCAGGTGAAGATCCGCGGCTACCGGGTCGAGCTGGGCGAGGTCGACGCCGGCCTGCTCGCGCTGCCCGGGATCGCGCAGGCGGTCACCCGGGTGCACACCGGCACCGACCCCGCCGACCGGCGGCTCGTCGGCTACGTCGTGCCCGCCCCCGGTACCGCGGCCGACCCCGCCGCGCTGCGCAGCGCCCTGGGCGACCTCCTGCCCGGTTACATGGTCCCCGCCGCGATCGTCGTCCTGGACCGGCTGCCGCTGACCGTCAACGGCAAGCTCGACCGCCGCGCACTGCCCGAGCCCGATTTCGGCGGCGGCCCCGCCGCGACGGACCGCGAGCCCGCCGACGACGTCGAGCGGACCCTGTGCGCCGCCTTCGCCCACGTCCTCGGAGCCGGCCGGGTCGGCCCGGACGACGACTTCTTCGTCCTCGGCGGCGACAGCATCCTCGCCACCCGGGTCGTGCGGACCGTGCGCGAGGCCGGGCTCGACGTCCGCACCGCGCACGTGTTCGCCCACCGGACCCCGGCCGGGATGGCTCGCGCCGCGGGCACGGCGCCGCGGGAGGCCCGCGCCGACACCCGCCCGCTGCGCGACCTGCTCGGGCTCGGCCCGGCCGACGTCGCGGCGCTCGGCGAGCGGGTCGGCGGCACCGCGACCGACGTCTGGCCGCTGTCGCCGCTGCAGGAGGGGCTGTACTTCCAGTCCGTCTACGACTCCTCCGACACCTCCGGGTCCGCGGCGGGCGGCGACGTCTACATCCTGCAGACCGTGTTCACCCTGGACCGGGCCCTGGACCGGGAGCGGCTGGAGGGAGCGCTGGCCCGGTTGGTCGCGGCCACGCCGCTGCTGCGGGTCGCGTTCACCACCGACGACCGGGGCCGCCCGGTCCAGGTCGTCCGCGACCACCTGCCGGCACTGCCGGTCGGGGAGCGGTCCGCCGGATCCGTGGACGAGGCCCGGGCACTGGCCGCGGCCGAGCGGGCGCGGCCGATCCCGCTCGACGCGCCGCCGCTGTTCCGCCTGCTCCTCGTGCACCTGCCCGACGGCCGGGACCGGTTGGTGCTGACCAACCACTTCCAGCTGTTCGACGGCGCCTCGGCCATGCGCGTGGCGGACCGCCTGCTCACCCTGTACGACGGCGGCGAGCCGCCGGCGGCGCCCGGCTACGACGAGTACCTGCGCTGGACCGCCGACCAGGACGAGAAGACCTCGCGCGAGGTGTGGGCGCGGGCCTACGCCGACCTCACCGCCCCCACCCTGGTCGCGGGGGAGGAGCAGCGATCCTTCACCGAGCCGTCGTCGCGGATCGGGACCCGGCTCGGGGTCCCGCTCTCCGACCGGGTCCGGGCCGTCGCCGCAGGCCACGGGGTCACCGTCAACACCGTCCTGATCGCGGCGCTCGGCGTCGTGCTCGGGCACGCCACCGGGGGCGACGACGTCGTCCTCGGCACCCCGATGGCCGTCGCCCCGGACGAGATCGCCGGGATGGAGCACGCCGTCGGGCTGTTCCTCAACACGGTCCCCGTCCGGGTCCGGCTCGCCCCCACCGACACCGGCGCCGACGTGCTGCGCCGGCTCGGCGACGAGCGCGCCGGGCTCGTCGCACACGAGTACCTCGGGCTGGGGCAGATCCAGCAGGCCACCGGCCGGCCGCGGCTGTTCGACACCCTGTTCACGCTGCGCAACGCCTGGGACGCCTTCGCCGAGGCCGCGCAGCGGCACGGGATGGCCGACGTCGAGACCCTCGACGACTCGCACTTCCCGCTGTCGTTCGCGGTGAACCCCTTCGACGACATGGAGCTGACCGTCGACCACCGGCCGGAGGCGGTCGACACCGACACCGCGCGGTCGCTGATGGACCGCTTCGTCGCCGTGCTCGACGCCCTCACCGCCGCCCCGGACGCCCCGCTCGCCGCGGTCGACCTCGGCGTCGCCGTGGACACCGGCGCGACCGCCACCCCGGTCCCGGACGTCACGATCGCGGAGCTGCTCGCCGAGCGCGCGGCGACCTGCCCGGAGCGCACCGCGCTGGTCGCGGGGGAGTCCCGGCTGAGCTTCGCCGAGCTCGACGCACAGGTCACCCGCACCGCGCGGGTCCTGCGGTCCCGCGGCGCCGGACCCGAGACCGTCGTGGCACTCGGACTGCCACGCTCGACCGCCAATGTCGTCGCGCTGTTCGCGGTGCTGCGGGCCGGTGCGGCCTACGTGCCGCTGGAGCTGGACCACCCCGACGAGCGGCTCACGGAGATCCTCGCCGCGTCGGGTGCGTCGCTGCTGGTCACCGACTCGACCGTCGCGTCGCGCTTCGAGGGGGCCGTCCCGCAGGTGCGTCTGGACGAGGCGGGTCTGTTCGACGGTGTCCCGGACACCCCGCTGACCGACGAGGAGCTGGGGTCCTTCGCGCCCGGGACCCCGGGGCGGCTCGACCATCCCGCGTACGTGATCTTCACGTCGGGGTCGACGGGGAAGCCCAAGGGGGTGGTGACCCCGTTCCGTGGGCTCACGAACATGCAGGTCAACCACCGTCGGGAGATCTTCGCCCCGACGATCGACGCCGCGGGCGGGCGGGTGCTGCGGATCGCGCACACGGTGTCCTTCGCGTTCGACATGTCCTGGGAGGAGCTCCTGTGGCTGGTCGAGGGTCATGAGGTCCACGTCTGTGACGAGCAGCTGCGCCGGGATGCGGAGCGTCTGGTGGCCTACTGCGCCGAGCATGCGGTCGACGTCGTGAACGTGACCCCGACCTACGCCCACCACCTGTTCGCCGCCGGCCTGCTCGACGGGGACCACGTGCCCCCGCTCGTGCTGCTCGGCGGCGAGGCCGTCCCCGAGTCGGTGTGGTCGCAGCTGCGCGACACCGACGGCACCTGGGGCTACAACCTCTACGGCCCGACGGAGTACACGATCAACACCCTCGGCGCCGGTACCACCGACAGCGCCACCTCCACGGTCGGCACCGCCATCACCAACACCACGGCCCACGTCCTCGACGGCTGGCTGCGCCCGGTCCCCGACGGCGTGATCGGCGAGCTCTACATCGCCGGAGCAGGGCTGGCCCGCGGCTACCTCGACCGCCCCGCCCTCACCGCCGAGCGGTTCGTGGCCGACCCGTGGACGCCGGGTGCCCGGATGTACCGCACCGGTGACCTGGTGCGGCGGCGCAGCGACGGGAACCTGGACTTCCTCGGGCGCAGCGACGACCAGCTCAAGATCCGCGGCTACCGGGTGGAACCGGCCGAGATCGAGACCGCACTGGGCGCGGTGGACGGGGTCTCCCAAGCAGCCGTCGTCGCCCGCCCGCACCCCGAGGTCCCCGGCCAGCGGCGCCTCGCGGCCTACCTCGTCGGCACCGCGACACCCGAGGCGGCGCGCGAGGCCGTCGCGCGGACCCTGCCCGACTACATGGTCCCGACCCTCTGGGCCGTGGTCGAGAAGCTCCCGCTGACCGTCAACGGGAAGCTCGACGTCGCCGCGCTGCCCGAGCCGGCGGCGATCGCCCCCACCGGCGGCCGCGCACCGCGCACACCCCTGGAGGAGACCCTCTGCTCGATCGTCGCCGAGGTGGTGGGCGTCGACGGGGTCGGCCCCGACGACGACTTCTTCGACCTCGGCGGGGACAGCATCTCCGCGCTCGCCCTGGCGAACCGGGCCCGCAAGGCGGGGATCCGGATCCGGCCCCGGCACGTGTTCGAGGCCCGCACCGTCACCCGGCTCGCCCCCTACGGCAGCCGCACCGCCGCCGCGCGCCCGGCCCTGCAGCCCGTGCAGCACGACGGACCCGAGCGGGAGATCTCGGCCGGGCAGCGGCAGATGCTCGCGCTGTCGCGGGTCGGCGGCCCCAGCGCGGTCTACAACGTGCCGGGTGTCCTGCGTCTGCACGGCCCGCTCGACACCGACGCGCTGCGCGCCGCCTGGCTCGACGTCCTCGGACGGCACGAGGTGCTGCGCACGACCTACCCCGACGGCACGACGACGGCCCGGGTGCTCGACCTCGACGCCGTCGGCCCGGCGATCACCGCCGAGCGGATCGACGCCGGCGACCTCGACGAACGGATCGACGCCGCGGTGCGCACCCCGTTCGACCTCGCGCGCGAGATCCCGGCCCGCGTCACCCTGTTCGAGCTGGGCCCCGACGAGCACGTCCTGGTCGCGGTGCTGCACCACATCGCCGTCGACGAGTGGTCCTGGCGCCCCCTCATCGACGACCTCCAGACCGCCTACCGGGCACGGCTGCGCTCCGGCCCGGACGCGCCGTCGTCGCTGCCCGCGCCGGCCGTCCGCTACGCCGACTTCGCCGCCTGGCAGCGCGACTGCCTCGCCGACGGGTCGGACACCTCCGCCGCGGCGCAGCTGGACTTCTGGCGGACCACGCTGACCGGCGCCCCGGTCGAGACCACGCTGCCGGTCGACCGGCCGCGTCCCGCCGCCCCCACCGGAGCCGGCGACGCGGTGCCGGTCGAGGTCGGCCCGGAGCTCACCGCCGAGCTCCACCGGCTCGCCCGCTCGCACGACGTCACCGTGTTCATGCTGCTGCACGCCGCGCTCGCCGTGCTGCTGTCCCGGCACACCGGGTCACCCGACGTCGTCGTCGGCACCCCGATCTCGACCCGTTTCGACCCGGCGCTCGACGACGCGGTGGGCTACTTCCTCAACACCCTCGCCCTGCGGACCGACGTGGCCCCCGACCACACGGTGGCCGAGCTGCTGCGCGCGGTCCGGGGCGCCGACCTCGACGCCTACGACCGCGCCGACGTGCCCTTCTCCGACGTCGTGGCGGCCGTGGCCCCGGACCGGGCGCCCGGGCGCAGCCCCCTGTTCCAGGTCATGGTGGTGTGCCTGGGCGGCGACGCGAACGCCCTGACCCCCCGCCTCGACGGCGTGGACGCGAGCGCCGACGTGGTCCGCACGGGCACGGCGAAGTTCGACGCGTCGTTCAACTTCACCGACACCCCCGACCTGCTGTCCGGCGTCGTCGAGTACTCCACGGACCTGTTCGACCGGTCCACGATGGAGCGCGTCGCCGACCGGATGGTCGCGGTGCTGCGGGCCTTCGCCGACGACCCGGGCCGTCCGGTGGGGTCGATCGACGTCCTCGCCCCGGCCGACCACGCCGACGCCGTCGCGCGTGCGGCCTCCGCGGTCGTCGACGTCCCGGACGTCACGATCGCGGAGCTGCTCGCCGAGCGGGCGGCGACCTGCCCGGAGCGCACCGCACTGGTCTCCGGCGACGAGCGCGTCACCTTCGCCGCGTTCGATGCCCGCGTGACCCGGCTGGCCCGCGTCCTGCGGTCCCGCGGGGCCGGCCCGGAGACGGTCGTGGCGCTGGGGCTGCCGCGTTCGGTGGACAACGTCGTGGCGTTGTTCGCGGTGCTGCGGGCCGGTGCGGCGTACGTGCCGCTGGAGTTGGACCATCCCGACGATCGGCTGGCCGAGATCCTCGCCGCCTCGGGTGCCGCACTGCTGGTCACCGACTCGGCCGTGGCCGCGCGGTTCGACGGTGGGGTGGAACAGGTGCGTCTGGACGAGCCGGGCCTGTTCGACGGTGTCCCGGACACCCCGCTGTCCGCCGAGGAGCTGGGGTCGTTCGCGCCCGGCACCCCGGGCCGGTTGGACCACCCGGCGTACGTGATCTTCACGTCGGGGTCGACGGGGAGGCCGAAGGGTGTGGTGACCCCGTTCCGTGGGTTGACGAACATGCAGGTCAACCACCGTCGGGAGATCTTCGCGCCGACGGTCGACGCGGCGGGTGGGCGGGTGTTGCGGATCGCGCACACGGTGTCGTTCGCGTTCGACATGTCGTGGGAGGAGCTCCTGTGGCTGGTCGAGGGTCATGAGGTGCACGTGTGCGACGAGCAGCTGCGCCGGGATGCGGAGCGTCTGGTGGCCTACTGCGCCGAGCATGCGGTCGACGTCGTGAACGTGACCCCGACCTACGCCCACCACCTGTTCGCGGCCGGCCTGCTCGACGGGGACCACGTGCCCCCGCTGGTGCTGCTCGGTGGGGAGGCGGTCCCGGAGTCGGTGTGGTCGCGGCTGCGTGACACCGACGGGACGTGGGGCTACAACCTGTACGGCCCCACCGAGTACACGATCAACACGCTCGGGGCGGGCACCACCGACAGCGCCACGTCGACCGTGGGCACGGCGATCACGAACACCGTCGCGCACGTCCTCGACGGGTGGCTGCGCCCGGTGCCCGACGGCGTCGTCGGGGAGCTGTACATCGCCGGGACCGGGCTGGCCCGTGGCTACCTGGAGCGGCCGGGCCTCACCGCGGAGCGGTTCGTCGCCGACCCGTGGACCCCGGGGGAGCGGATGTACCGCACGGGTGACCTGGTGCGTCGCCGTCCCGACGGGAATCTGGACTTCCTGGGGCGCGGTGACGACCAGCTCAAGATCCGCGGCTACCGGGTGGAACCGGCGGAGGTCGAGACCGCGCTGGGCGCGGTGGACGGTGTCTCCCAGGCCGCCGTGGTCGCCCGCACGACCGGGACGACGAAGCGGTTGGCGGCCTACCTGGTGGGCCGGGCCGACGTGGAGACGGTCCGCGACGCGGTGGCCCGCGTGCTGCCCGACTACATGGTGCCCACCCTGTGGGCGGTCGTCGACGCGCTGCCGCTGACCGTCAACGGCAAGCTCGACACCGGCGCACTGCCCGAGCCCGCCCCGGTCGCCCGGCGTGCCTCCCGCGCCCCGCGCACCCCGCTCGAGGAACGGCTGTGCGCGATCGTCGCCGACGTCCTCGGGCTCGACACGGTCGGCATCGACGACGACTTCTTCGGCCTCGGCGGCGACAGCCTCGGTGCCATCGACATCGCCACCACCGCCCGGCGCGAGGGCATCGAGCTGCGTGTGCGGGACCTGCTCGTCGCCGGGACGGTCGCCGCGGTCGCGGCGGCGCTCGACCGCGGCGACGGTGACGCCGGCGAGGGCGACGACACGGTCGGTACGGCGGGCACGGCCGCTGCCGGGCCGTCGGCCACCCCGGCCGCCGAGGAGCCCGGCACCGCCCCGCTCACCCCGGTCCTGTCCTGGCTCGGGTCCCTGGGCGGCCCGGTCGCCGGCCGGGCGCAGGCGGTGCTCGTCACCACCCCCGCCGGGTTCGGCGCCGACGACCTCACCGCGCTGGCCGACGCCCTGCTCACCCGGCACCCGGTGCTGCGCTCGGCCCTGGACACCGGCTCCGACGGGCACTGGACGGGTCTGCGGATCCTCCCGCGCCGCGACGCCGACCCGGCGGCGCTGGTCCGGCGGGTGCCCGTCGACCCGGCCGCCGGGGACGACGCGCTCACCCGCGCCGTCACCGCGGCGACCCGCACCGCCCGCGCCGAGCTCGACGCCGGACCCGGCGGGATGCTGCGTCTGCTCTGGTTCGACCGCGGCACCGCTCCGGGCAGGCTCGCGGTCGTCGCGCACCACCTCGCGGTGGACGGGACGTCGTGGCGGGTGCTCGCCGAGGACATCGCCACCCACGGCACCGGGGCCGAACCGGCACCCGAGGCCACCGGCTTCGCCGCGTTCGCCGCACGGCTGCACGCGCACGGCGCGCGCCCCGGAGTCCGCGCCGAGGCAGGGTTCTGGCAGAAGGTCCTCGACGCGGCCGCCCCGCTGCCCGTGCGGCGCCCGCGCGACGGGGGCGACACCCATGCGACCGTCCGCGAGACCACCTCGTCCTGCCCCGGCGACGTCGTCACGGCGCTCGCCCGGCGCCACGGCACCGGGGCCGAGGCGGTGCTCCTCGCCGCGCTCGGCGAGGCCCTCACCGTCACCGGATCCGACGGTCCCGTGCTGGTCGACCTGGAGCACCACGGCCGCGCCGAGGAGCTCGGACCCGACGTCGACCTCGCCCGCACGGTCGGCTGCCTCACCGTGCTCGCCCCGGTCCCCGCGCACGGCACCCCCGGTCCGGACGTGCCCGACGCTGCCGCGGCGCTCACCCGGGCCCGTGACGCCGTCGCCGCGCCTCCCGGGCGGGGCCTGGGCTGGGGCCTGCTGCGGTACCCGGCCGACGGCACGCCACGGGTCACCGGGCCGGGAGCGGAGGTCGCGCTGAACTGGCTCGGTCGCACCACCCGGCCCGCCGGGACCGCGGGCGGCGGCTGGGAGCTCGCCCCCGAGCAGGACGCGGTGCGGGTCGGACCCGCGCCCGGCGTGCGCACCGGGCACTCGCTCGTCGTCGACGTGCGGGTGCGCGACACCGCCGGGGGCCCCGTGCTGGAGGCGACGTTCGGCCACCCCACCGGTGTCCTCGACGCCGCCACGGTCGACCGGGTGGCGGCCCGCTGGGCCGAGGTCCTCACGACCTGGGCGGGGCGTCGCTGATGGCGTCCCTGCTGGTCGACGTCAGCCCGCTGCGCGAGGACCGGACGTTCCGCAACCTGTTCGTCGCCCGGACGGTCCTGCTGTTCGGGGTGGGGATCGTCGCGGTCACCGTGCCGCTGGAGGTGTACGCCCGCACGGGGTCCACCCCGGTCGTCGGGATGGTGACCGCGATCGAGTCGGCGGCGTTCGTCGTCGGCTACCTCGGCGGCGGGGTCCTCGCCGACCGGGTCGACCGCTGGCTGCTGGTGCGGGTCACCTGGCTGGTCAGCGGGACGACGTTCGCCGGGCTCGCGGTGAACGCCGCCTGGATCGGCTCGACCCCGCTGACCGCCGCGCTGGTCGCCGCGAACGGGTTGTCCGGCGCCACCTGCATCACCGCCATGCTCGCCGTGACCCCGTCCATCGTGGACCGGGCGAAGCTGCACGCGGTCGGCGCGCTGAACACCGTGTCGCTGCGGCTCGGCGCGGTGGTCGCCCCGGCCGTCGGGGGCATCGTGTTCGCGGTCGCCTCGGCCGCGTGGAACTACACCGCGGGCGCGCTGGCCGCCGTGGCGACCTGGGTGCTGCTGATGGTCGCGCCACCGCCCGGCCGGGGACGGACCGCCGCGGCCGGATCGCCGCCGCCCGCCGGGCCCGCGCCCGGTGCGCCGGGGCCGCCCGGCACCGCCGACGGCCCCGGGACCGACGCCACGGGCGACCGGCCGGTCGCCGACGGGCCGCCGGAGCCGGCCGAGGGCCCGCTGGCCGCGCTGCGGTCCGGCGCCCGGTTCGCCGTCCGGGAGCCGGTGGTGTCCGGCGTGATGGTGGCCGGACTGGTCGGGATGATCGGGGGCGGCTCGTTCGTGCTGGTCCCGGCGTTCGTCGAGGCCCGCTTCGGGGGCTCGTCCACCGTCGTCGGCCTCATGTACTCGGCGCTCGCCGCCGGGGTCGTGCTCGGCTCGCTGGGCAGCGGCTGGGTCCGGCGCAGCCCGCGGCCCGGTCGTCTCCTGCTGGTGCTGATGGTCGCCTGCTACGCCTGCTACGCGCTGGCGGGGGCGGCACCGACCGTCGCGCTGGTCCTCGCCGCGCTGGTCGCCGCCGGCGCCACGAACGCGATCGAGGAGGTGCTGCGGTACACGCTGCTGCAGCTCCGCACCCCCGACGCCCTGCTGGGCCGGGTGAACAGCCTGTTCGCCGCCCAGGCCATGACCGGCGCCGCGATCGGCGCCGTCGTCGCCGGGTCCGTCGGCGGCGTCGTCGGCGACGGCGACGCGCTCTGGGTCTACAACACCGTCACCGGCCTGGTCGCCGCCGCGACCGGGCTGCTGCTCGGACCACTGCGCCGGGTCACCCGCGCATCCATCGAGGAGGAACGATGATCTTCGTCGGCGACGGCGCCCTGCTGTGGCGCGCCGTCCGGCACGCCCGGGCCGACGGCCACCCCGTCGACCTCGTCTGCCACGGGCCCCGCACCACCCCGCCGCCCGGGTTCGCCCCGGACGAGGCCCGCGCGGTCCACAGCGGGCACGACCTGGAGGAGCTCGCCGGGGAACTGGCCGGGCGGTGCACCGACGGTCTGCTGTGGTCGATCGACAACCCGTTCCTGTTCCGGGAGAAGGTGCTGACCTCGGGGCTGCGGCTGCTCAACGTGCACGGGGGGCCGCTGCCCTCCTACCGGGGGCTGCCACCGGTGACGGCGGCCTACGCCGTGCTGCACGGCGAGACCTCCTTCGCCGCGACCCTGCACGAGATCGACGCCGGCATCGACACCGGCCCGGTGCTGGCCGAGGCCCGGTTCCCGGTCGACCCCGACGCCGTCCTGGAGGACGTGCTGTCCGACCTCGTCGAGGCCGCGCACCGGGTCTTCACCGACAACCTCGCCGCGGTCGCCGACGGCACCGCCGGACCGGCCCGCACGGCCGAGGGCGACCCCGGCTACTACGGCCTCGCCGAGGGACTCGAGCTCGCCCGGATGCGCGACCACCCCCGCTACGACCAGGCCACCGACCTCGGGATGTTCGCCGACTACTACCCCGACGCCGCGGCGGCCTGGGGCTGACCCGGCGACGACGCCACCCACCACGTCCCGGCACCCCCACGACCCCACCCCGGTGGCGCGAGCGCCGGTCCGAAGGAGATCCGACCATGTCCACGACCACCGAGGCGGCCGGCCCGCCGCGCACCCACCCGGCCCCCACCGAGCGGACCCGGTCCGCAGCCGACCGGATCGCCGGCGCCACCGCGATCGCCCGCGCGGTACCCGACGGGGACCCCTACGTGCTCTACGAGCGCGGCGACGACGTCTTCCTGGCCGCGGGCACCGCCGCCGAGCTCGTGCTGGACCCGGACGGCCTCACGGTCTCCTCGCCGGCGGGCACCCGGCACGAACCGCTCGGCACGGACCCGCTCGGCCAGGTCGCCGCCGCCCTCGCCGAGGTCGGCGGCACCGGGTGGCAGGCCTTCGGCTGGGCGTCGTTCGAGCTGGCCCACCTCCTGCACGGCGGGGAACCGCCCGCGGGCACGGGCACCCTGCTGCACCTGCTGCTTCCCCGCCACCGCGCGCACCTGCACCCCGGCGGCGCGGACGTCGACACCGCCGACGACGCCGTCGCACGGTCCTGGCACGACGCGATCCTCGGTGCCGGGCCCACCGGGCCGCCCACCGGCCCGCCGGTGACCGTCGACGAGTCCGCCCGCGCCGAGGCCTACCGCGGCTCCGTCGCCGCGGCCGTCGCCGAGATCGCCGAGGACCGCTTCCGCAAGGTCATCCTGTCCCGCACCGTCCCGGTCACCGAGCCGGTCGACCTGCCCGCCACCTACCGGCACGGCCGGGCGCACAACACCCCGGCCCGCTCGTTCCTGCTGCGGCTCGGCGGGCTGGAGGCGGCCGGGTTCAGCCCGGAGACCGTCGTCGAGGTCGCCGCCGACGGGACCTTCTCGACCCAGCCGCTGGCCGGAACCCGGGCCCGCTCCGGGGAGCCGGGACGCGACGCCGAGCTGTCCGACGAGCTGCGGCGCGACCCCAAGGAGATCTACGAGCACGCCGTCTCGGTCCAGGTCGCCCAGGACGAGGTGTCGCAGGTGAGCGACCCGGACGCCGTCGTCGTGGAGGAGTTCATGCGGGTGGTCGAGCGCGGCAGCGTCCAGCACCTCGCGTCCCGCGTCCGCGGCAGGCTGCGGCCCGGCGCCACCGCCTGGGACGCGCTGGGACGGCTGTTCCCCGCGGTCACCGCCTCCGGGCTGCCGAAGGCCCCGGCGTGCGCGGCGATCAGCCGTCACGAGGGCGCGCGCGGGCTCTACAGCGGCGCGGTGCTGACCGTCGACCACACCGGGGCGCTCGACGCCGCGCTCGTGCTCCGCGCCATCTACCGCGCGCAGGGCCGGACCTGGCTGCGGGCCGGGGCCGGGATCGTCGGTGCGTCCACACCGGAACGGGAGCTGGAGGAGACCCGGGAGAAGCTGCGCAGCGTCAGCCGGTTCCTGGTCGGGGAGGAGACGGCGTGACCGCGCTCATCGACGGGGCGCTCGGCTGGCCCGACGCCGACGTGGAGCGCTACCGGCGCGAGGGCTACTGGGGCGAGGAGACCCTCGGTGACCTGCTGGGGCAGTGGGCCGGCCGGCACGGCGACGCCGTCGCCGTCGTCGCGGGGCCCAGCCGGCAGACCTACGCCGAACTGGACCGGGCCGCCGACGCCCGCGCCCGCTCGCTGCGGGCGCTCGGCATCGCCGAGGGCGACCGCGTCGTGGTGCACCTGCCCAACACCGCCGAGTTCACGGTGACCCTGTTCGGGCTGCTGCGGGCCGGTGCGGTGCCGGTGCTGACCCTGCCCGCGCACCGGCAGGCCGAGATCGAGCACCTCGCCGCGCTGTCCGGGGCCGTCGCCTACGTCGGACCCGACGTGGCCGAGGGCTTCGACCACCGCGAGCTCGCGCTGCAGGTGGCGACGGCGGTGCCCACGCTGCGGCACCTGCTCGTCGACGGCGACCCCGTCGCGGGGACGACCGCGCTCGCGGACCTGCCGGCCGGCACCGCCGACCCGCTGCCGCGACCCGACCCCGGACAGGTCGCGGTCCTGCTCGTCTCCGGGGGCACCACCGGCAAGCCGAAGCTCATCCCGCGCACCCACCGCGACTACGCCTACAACGCCCGGGCCAGCGCCGAGGTCTGTGCACTGACCGCCGACGACGTCTACCTCGCCTGCCTGCCGCTGGCGCACAACTTCCCGCTGGCCTGCCCGGGGCTGCTGGGAGCGCTCGGGGTGGGGGCCACGGTCGTGCTCGCGCCGGCCCCGAGCCCCGAGGTCACCCTCGGGCTGGTCGCGGCCGAGGGCGTCACGGTCACCGCGATGGTGCCGCCGCTGCTGCGGCTCTGGGCCGACCTCGCCGGCGACGGCCGCGGGTCCTGGGACCTGTCGACACTGCGCCTGGTCCAGGTCGGCGGGGCCAAGTGCGACGCGACGCTCGCCCGCCGCGTCCGCCCCGAGCTCGGCGCCACCGTGCAACAGGTCTTCGGGATGGCCGAGGGACTGCTGAACTACACCCGGCTCGACGACCCCGACGACCTCGTCGCGGTCAGCCAGGGGCGCCCGCTCAGCCCGGCCGACGAGGTCCGGGTCGTCGACCGCGACGGCGCCGACGTCGCGGAGGGGACGGCGGGCGAGCTGTGGACCCGCGGGCCGTACACGCTGCGCGGCTACTACCGGGCCCGGGAGCACGACGCCACGTCGTTCACCCCGGACGGTTACTACCGCACCGGTGACCTGGTGCGCCGCCTCCCGACCGGGCACCTCGTCGTCGAGGGCCGGATCAAGGACGTCGTGAACCGCGGTGGTGAGAACGTGGCCGCCACCGAGCTGGAGGAGCACCTGCTCGCCCACCCGGACATCGCCGGCGCGGCCGTCGTCGGGATCCCGGACGACGACCTGGGCGAGGCGGTGTGCGCCGTGATCGTCCCGGCGCCCGGCGCGACGCCGCCGAAGCGACGTCACCTGCGTGCCTTCCTCACCGAGCGCGGGCTGGCCCGGTTCATGTCGCCGGACCGGGTGGTCGTCCGCGACGACCTGCCGCTCACCGCCGTCGGCAAGATCGACAAGCGGGCGCTGGGTGTGCTGCTCGCCGCCGAGGGGAAGGTTCCCCGATGACGGTCACCCACCTCAACGGCATCCGGCTGTCCTGGACCGACCACGGCGGCGACGGCCCGCCCGTCGTCCTCGTGATGGGCACCGGCAGCCCGGGCCGGGTCTGGCAGACCCACCAGGTGCCCGCCCTGCGCGACGCGGGCCACCGGGTCCTGACCCTCGACAACCGGGGCATCCCGCCGACCGACGAGTGCGCGCACGGGTTCACCGTCGACGACATGGCCGCCGACGTGCTCGCCCTCGTCGCCCACCTCGATGCGGGCCCGGCCGCGCTCGTCGGCACCTCGCTCGGGTCACGCGTCGTGATCGAGGCGGGACTGGCCCGGCCGGACCTGGTGACCCGGGTCGTGGCGATGGCCGCGCACGCCCGGCTCGGCCCGGTGCAGCGGGCGGTCACCGCCGGTGAGATCGCGCTGGCCGACGCCGGGGTCGAGCTGCCCGAGGACTACCACGCCGCGGTGTCCGCGCTGCAGTACCTGTCGCCGGCGACCCTGCGCGCCGACCGGGAGGCCCAGGACTGGCTGGACATCCTGGCGTTCGCCGGGGCCGGTGTGTCGAAGGGGCACCGGGCCCAGCTGCAGGTGTCGATGGCGCTGCGCGACCGGACCGAGGCCTACCGTGCGCTCGCCGTGCCGCTGCTGGTGCTCGCCTTCGCCGACGACGCCGCCATCCCGCCGCACCTGAGCCGCGAGGTCGCCGACGCCGTGCTCGGCGCCCGCTACGTCGAGATCGCCGACGCCGGGCACTACGGCTACCTCGAACGGCCGGACGAGGTGAACCGGGCGACGGTCGAGTTCCTCAGCGGCCGGTAGCGGGCGCGGCCGCCACCCGGTCCAGCGCGGGGCGGAGCCGGTCGAGCAGCCAGCCGGTGGACACCACGTTCGGCGCCTGCAGGGCGATCGCCTCGTCGAGGCCGATCGGGACGTACGTCGTGCGCGACAGCGCCCGCGCGACCACCGGGTCGCCCTCGAAGCGCCGCCGGTCGGCCGCGGTCGGGAAGCTCATGACGACCAGATCGGCCTCGGCCAGGCGCCCCGCCTCCTCGTAGGACAGCGCGACCGTGCCGGGGGCGACCCCGTCACCGGCGGGCGGGTCGGTGGCGAAGGTCGGCGGCAGACCCAGCCCGAGCACGCGGGTCAGCGCCGTCGACTGGTTCGCCGGGTCGACGATGACCGGGATGACGTCCCCCCTCGCCTGCCCGACCAGCACCGACCGGCCGGCGAGACGGGGCAGCTCCGCCCGCAGCGCGGCGACGGCGCGGTCGGCCCGGGCGATGAGCTCCTCGGCCCGGTCCGGGACACCGAGGGCCGCCCCGATCCGCCGGGCGTCGTCCTGCATCGTGGCGCCGAACAGCGTGCCGCGGTGGACGACGGTCGGGGCGATCGCGCTCAGGCGCTCGTAGGCGTCGCGGTCGGTCACGAGGTAGGACGACACGGCCAGGACGACGTCCGGGCGGTACGCCGCGATCCGCTCCAGCGGCAGCGGCTCCAGCTCGTCGATCGTCAGCACCCCGTCCGGGAACGGCGCGAGGTAGGGCGCCTGCGGCTGCGACTCCCCGGCGTTGCGCAGGCCGCCGACGACGTCCGCCCCGAGCTCCCGCGCGAGAGCGACGTCGGCCGCCCCCAGCGCGACGACCCGCTGCGGACGGGCCGGGATCGTCGTCTCCCCGAAGGCGTGCTCCAGCGTCAGCGGGAACCCGGCACCGGGTTCCGCCGGACCGGGGCCGGGTGGCGTGCCGGTGCACCCGGCGACGAACAGCAGGGCCGCGGCGACGAGCGCGACGACCGACGAGCGGGCCGGGGAGACCGGTGGAGGACACACACCCCGACAGTCGTCCGCGGGCGGCTCCGGGTTCCGGGGAGCGGCGTCCCCCACACCCGCAGCGGTCCGGCGACCTCGCGCGCAGACGCGCCCGGGGGCGTGCGGCGCGCGGTGACGGACCGCCGGGGAGCCCGTCGGGACGCGTGACGTGCCGCGTCGTTCCCGGTAGGTTCCGCTAGTGAACAGCTGATCACCTCACGACGGCGTGGGTGCGCGGAGCGCGGTCGTGGCCGAGGAGGACCCGCCGATGAACATCGCCACGCTCCTGCGCCGCAGTGCGGCCGACCACCCGGCGGACGTCGCGCTCCGGCTGGACGACGACGAGGTCGACTACGCCGGGTACGCCGAACGCGGAGCCCGCTTCGCCGCGTACCTGAGGCACACCGGGGTCGAGCCGGGGGAGCGGGTCGGGTTCCTCCTGCCGAACTGCCCCGAGTACCTGGTCGGGCTGCTCGGTACGTGGCAGGCCGGCGCGGTCGGCGTGCCGCTCAACCGGATGTTCCCCGACGCGGCGCTCCGCCACGTCGTGCGCGACTCGGGGCTGCGGGTGCTCGTGCTGCCCGCCGCGGACCGGGACCGGGCCGCCGCGCTGCTGGGCGAGGAGTGCCCGGAGCTGCTGACGACCGACGGGTTCGCCGCGGCCCTGGCGGCCCACGAGCCCGCGGCCGACGTGCTGCCCCGGCTCGACGGCGAGGACGCCTGCATCATGTACACCTCGGGCTCGACCGGGGTGCCGAAGGGTGTGCGGCAGACCCACCGCAACCTCGTCGCCGAGGCGGAGGGCGCCATCGGCCGCTACCGGCTCACCGCCGCCGACCATGTGCTGAACTGCATGCCGCTGTTCCACGTCGGCGGCCTGCAGCTGGCGAGCCTGCCGTTGCTGCTGCTCGGCGGGCAGATCACGTTCATGCCGCGCTGGGACGTCGTGCGGTGGCTGGAGCTGGCCCAGGAGCTGCGGCCGACCTTCGGTGGCCTGATCTCCACGATGATGATCGACGTCGGCAACCGGACGGTGGGGGCGCCGGTGGTGCTCGACTCCTTCCGGATCTGCATGTTCGGCGGTTCCCGCACCCCCACGGCCGCGATCGAGCGGCTCGAGGCGGGGACCGGGATCGCGGGCGTGGAGATCTACGGCCAGACCGAGCAGAACGGCCTGGTGGTCACCTACGGCCCGGACGACGTGCGGCGTCCGGACTCGATGGGCACCCCGCTGGAGCAGATCGTGCGCACGCGGCTCGTACCCGTCGACGGCGGCCCGGACCTGCGTCCGGGGGACGAGGGCGTCGGCGAGCTCTGGGTCCGGGGGGACGCGGTCACCCCGGGGTACTGGAACATCGACGTCCCGGAGAAGTGGTCGGCGGACGGCTGGTTCCGCACCGGTGACCTGATGTCGCAGGACGCGGACGGCTACCTGTACTACGTCGACCGGATCGACGACATGATCGTCTCGGGTGGGGAGAACGTGTTCCCGCAGATGGTGGAGGAGCACCTCGCGAACCATCCCGACCTCGCCGAGGTCGCGGTGATCGGCACCGCCCACGAGCGCTGGGTCGAGCAGGTGACCGCGGTGGTCGTCCCCAACAAGCCGGGGGTCACCGTGGAGCGGATCGCCGCCTGGTGCGCCGCCGTCCCGGACCTGCGGGGGATGCACGGGCCCAAGCGGATCGAGATCGTCGACGCGCTGCCCCGCACGGGCAGCGGCAAGCTGAACCGGCCCGAGCTGCGCGCGATGTTCCCCTGACCCGGCGCGGGGCCGCCGCCCCGGTCAGCCGGGCAGCAGGGCGACGGGGATGTCGACGAGGCGGCTGCGCAGGTACTCGCCCAGCCCCTTGGCCTGCGGGTCGGGGCGGGTGGCGGAGGCGACGCCCGCCCCCAGGATCCCGACCACGACGATGTTCAGCGCGCGCAGGTTCGGCAGGTCGAAGCGGCGGATCTCCAGCCCGGCGGCCTCCGGCAGCAGCTCGCGGACGCGCTCGACGGTGAGGTGGCCGCGTAGCCACGCGTACTCGTCGTCGGTGCGGGTCCAGAGCCCGATGTTCGCGTTGCCGCCCTTGTCGCCGGAGCGGGCCGCCGCGATCTCGCCCAGCGGCAGCCGCCGGGTGGGCCCCTCCGCGGGCGCCGGCACGACCGGCTCGGCCGGGACGGGGATCCCGGCGGTGACCGGGCTGTGCGGCACCGGTGTCGTGGTGCCCTCGGGCAGCGTGACCAGGTGCTCCACCTCGGAGGCGGGCACCAGGGTGGGCCAGTACACGCCGAAGGCGCTCTCGGCCGAGGGCGGGGTGGTGGTGTGGAAGCCGGGGTAGCCGCCGAGCGCGAGCTCCATGGTCGTGTCGGAGAAGGCGCGGCCGACCTTGCGCCGGTCCGGGTCCTTGACGGTGACCCGCAGGTGGGCTGTCGCCTGCGGGTTCGTGGGCGCGTCGGGGTGGTCGAAGCGCAGCAGCTGCATGTCGAGCTCACCGAACCGGTCCGCGCCGCCGAGCAGCTCGGTGAGCTGCTCCGAGGCCCAGGCCGCCTTCTCCTCGATCCTCGTGCCGGTGAGCACCAGCGTCATGGTGTTGCGGTAGCCGCCCTCGTAGTTCAGCGCGACCTTGAGCCGGTCGGTCGGCGCGCTGCCGCGGGTGCCGGAGATGCGCACCCGGTGCTCGCCGTCCGGCGTCAGCCGCAGCGAGTCGAAGTGCGCCACGGCGTCCGGGCCGGGATAGGCGGGCTCGGCGATCTCGTAGAGCAGCTGTGCGGTGACCGTGCCCGGCGAGACGAGCCCGCCGGTGCCGGGGTGCTTGGTGATCACGCTGGAGCCGTCGTCGGCGACCTCGGCGATCGGGAAGCCGGGGTAGCGGCGGTCGGTGATCTCCTCGAAGAAGGAGTAGTTCCCGCCGGTGGCCTGCGGGCCGCACTCGATGACGTGCCCGGCGGCCATGGCGCCGGCGATCGCGTCGAAGTCGGTGCGCTCCCAGCCGTGCCACCACGCGGCGGGGCCGACGACGACGGAGGCATCGGTGACCCGCCCGGTGACGACGACGTCCGCATCGGCGCGCAGGGCCTCGGTGATGCCCCACGCGCCCAGGTAGGCGTTGGCGGACACCGGGGTCACCCCCGCGTCGGCGAGCGTGACGGCGGTGTCGAGGTGGGCCAGGGTGTGCCCGGCGGCCTGGATGTCGTCGAGCCGGTCGACCAGGTCGTCGCCGTGCACGTAGGCGATCCGCGGGGCGAGGCCGAGCCGCTGCGCCAGTGCGGTGAGGTCGGACGCCAGCCCGGCGGGGTTGAGCCCGCCCGCGTTCGACACGATCCTGATGCCGCGGTCCAGGCAGGTGCCCAGCACATGCTCGACCTGGGTGAGGAACGTCCTCGCGTAGCCGCCGGCCGGGTCCTTCCGCCGCGCCTTGTAGAGGATCAGCATGGTCAGCTCGGCGAGGTAGTCGCCGGTCAGGACGTCGATCGGCCCGCCCTCGACCATCTCCCGCGCGGCGGTGATGCGGTCGCCGTAGAAGCCGGAGCAGTTGCCGATGCGCACCGGTGCGCGGGTCATGCGGACCCTCCTGCGGGGTGACGGGTCGGGGCGGGGAACGCCGCGGTGACGGCGCCCGGGGCGCGGCCGGGGCCGGGCGGGTTGGCGAAGGTCTGGGCGATCGAGACCCAGTCGGCGGCGACCGGCCCGGTCGTGGCCACGTCGGTGTCGTCGGGATGTCTGCGCTGGGTCGCGACCAGGCAGAAGCCCAGGGCGGAGCCGGTGACCCGGTCCGCGGCGTCCTCCGGGCCCCAGGTCCACAGCGCGCCGGAGGGGGCGACCAGCTCCACCCGCACGGGCGCCTGCGGGACCTCCCGGCCGTTGTTGCGGAAGGTGAAACCGAAGGTCTGCACCCCCAGGTGGGCGACGTGGCGCAGCCGGTCCGTCGGTTCACGCAGCACCCCGAGCGCGTCGGCGACGTCCTGGCCGTGCGCCCAGGTCTCCATCAGCCGGGCGGTGACCGAGGACAGGGCGCTCATGTCCGGCCCGTACCAGGGCAGCCGGGTCTTCGGCCCGATGCCGCGGAAGGTGCTGACGAGTGCGTCGCGGGCCCCGGCGAACCAGGCCCGGACCTCCTCGGCCCCCAGACCGGCGTGGTCCGCGGCGATCCGGTCCGGGAAGCCGGGCCCCAGCTCCTGCAGCCCGTCCGCCTGCGTGCGGAAGGTCGCCGGGTCCGTCGCGGCGAGGGTGGCCGCCTCGTCGAACCAGGCGAGGTGGGTGAGCTGGTCGCGGACGGTCCAGCCCTCGGCCGGGGTGGGGCCGCCGATGGCGGCGTCGTCGAGGTCGGCGACCATCGCGCGGACGACCGCGCTCTCGGCCTCCAGGTCGTCGAGGACCGTCTCCATGGACACCATGGTCAGACCCCCTGCCAGACGGGGGCACGCTTCTCCCGGAACGAGAGCGGGCCCTCCTGGGCGTCCTGCGACAGGTAGACCGGCTCCCAGATCTCCTCCGCACGCTCGTAGGCCTCGGCGCGGGGGTGGCTCGCCGACAGGTACGCGGTCCGCTTGGCCGCGAGCACCGACAGCGGGGCGTTGGCGGCGATCCGCTCGGCGAGCCGCTGGGTGTGCCCGCGCAGCTCGGCGGCGGGCACGACGTCGTTGACCAGCCCGTGGCCCTGCGCCTCGGCCGCGCCGATCGGGTCGCCGGTGAGCAGGATCTTCATCGCCACCCGCGGCGGGACCAGCCAGGACAGCGGCGCGGCCCACGGGGAACCGCGGCCGATCCTGACCTCGGACACCGCGAAGCGGGCGTGCTCGGCGGCCACCACCAGGTCGCACTGCTGGGCCAGGAGGAACCCGCCGCCGTAGGCGATCCCGTTGACCGCGGCGATCGTCGGCTTGGGGACGTCGATGTTGCGGCCGAGCTGTGGCAGGAAGTCCGGGGGCGGGACCCGGAGCGCGACGTCGTTCATCTCCTTGAGGTCGCCGCCCGCGCAGAAGGCCTTCTCCCCGGAGCCGGTCAGCACCAGGACCTTCGCCGTGTCGTCGGCGTTGAACCGGTGGACGCCGTCGAACAGGCCCTCGCGGACGGCCCTGCTGAGGGCGTTGCGGGCCTCGGGGCGGTCGATCGTCAGCCAGGCGACGCCGTCGGTCACCTCGTAGGTCACGTCGCTCATGTCAGGCCTGCCCCTCCTCGATGACGGCGAGGACCTCGCCGGACTCCACGGTGTCCCCGACCTGCACGCCCAGCTCGGCGACGGTGCCGGCGACGGGGGCGCGCACCAGGTGCTCCATCTTCATGGCCTCGAACACCACGACGACCGCACCCCGCTCGACCTGATGCCCGACCCCGGTCGCGACCCGGACGACGGTGCCGGGCATGGGGGCGAGCAGCGAGCCGGGGGCGGCGTCGGTGCCGGGCTCGGGCAGCCGGGCCCGCTCGGTCAGCGTGGTGGCGCCGAGCGCGCTGTCGACGTGGACGGTGTCGCCGACGCGGTGCACCCGCACGGCGCGCCGCACACCGCCGACCTGCAGGTCGACCCGGTCCGCGGTGGCGGCGAGCACGGCCGCGCCCGGGAGCGCGGCCCCGTTCACGCCGGCCTCGAGTGTGCCGCGGCCGAGCCGGTAGGTCACGTCGAGGTCGGTGTCGCCGGCCCGGTACTCCGCGTGCTGGGCGGCGCTGCGGACGTTCCGCCAGCCCGACGGCACCGGCTGCTGGACCGCGGCGCCCGCCCGGCGGCCCGCCTGGTCGGCCAGGGCGGCGGCGAGGGCGTGCACGGCGAGGGTGGACTCCGACGGAGGGCCGACGAGTGCGGTGGGCTCGTGGCGGGTGAGGTAACCGGTGTCGGTCCGCCCGGCCAGGAACTCCGGCTCGCGCAGGACGGCGACGAGCAGGTCCCGGTTGGTGACCGGGCCGTGGATCTCGGCCTCGGACAGCGCCCGGGCGAGCTTCCGGGCGGCCTCGGTGCGGGTGCGGCCGTGCGCGATCACCTTCGCCAGCATCGGGTCGTAGTGCGTCCCGACCACCGAACCGTCCCGCACACCGGTGTCGACGCGCACACCGGGCAGGGCGGGCACCGAGAACCGGTGGAGGGTCCCCGAGCCGGGCAGGTAGTCCCGGCCCGGGTCCTCGGCGTAGAGCCGGGCCTCGATCGCGTGGCCGGTGATCGTGGCGCCGGTGACCTCCGCGGGCAGCGGCTCGCCCTCGGCGACCGCGATCTGCAGTGCCACCAGGTCGAGGCCGGTGATCTCCTCGGTGACCGGGTGCTCGACCTGCAGACGGGTGTTGACCTCGAGGAAGAAGAACTCGCCGTCCTGCGCCATGACGAACTCGACGGTCCCGGCGCCGGTGTAGCCGATCGCCGCGCCCGCGGCGACGGCCGCGTCCCCGAGACGGGTGCGCAGCGCGTCGTCGACGGCGGGGGAGGGGGCCTCCTCCACGATCTTCTGGTAGCGGCGCTGGATCGAGCACTCCCGCTCGAACAGGTGCACCACGGTGCCGTGGGTGTCGCCGAAGATCTGCACCTCGACGTGGCGCGGGTCCTCGACGAACCGTTCGAGGAACACGGTGCCGTCGCCGAAGGCCGACGCGGCCTCGCGCCGGGCCCCGGTCACGGCGTCGACCACCTCGGACGCGGAGCGGACGATGCGCATGCCGCGCCCGCCACCGCCGAAGGCGGCCTTCACCAGCAGCGGGTAGCCGATGCCGTCGGCGAGGGCGGAGACGGCGGCGGCGTCGACCTGTTCGGCGTCGTCGATCGTGGCGCCGGGCAGGACGGGCACGCCCGCCTTCTCCATCAGCTCCTTCGCCGCGATCTTCGAGCCCATCGCCTCGATGGCCTCGACCGGCGGGCCCACGAAGGTGATGCCGGCGGCCGCGCAGGCGCGGGCGAAGTCCGCGTTCTCGGACAGGAAGCCGTAGCCGGGGTGGATCGCGTCGGCGCCGGTGAGCAGCGCGGCCTCGATGATCAGGTCGGCGCGCAGGTAGGTCTCCGACGGGGCGGCGCCGGGGAGCCGCACCGCCTCGTCGGCGGCCTCGACGAACAGGGCGTCGGTGTCCGGGTCGGAATGGACGGCGACGGTGGCGATGTCCAGCGCGCGGGCCGAGCGGACGACCCGCTCGGCGATCTCCCCGCGGTTGGCCACGAGCAGCTTGTGGACGGTCATCTCCTCACCTCACATCCGGAAGACGCCGTAGCCGCGCCGGCCGGCGATGATGTTCGAGTGCGCGGTCGACAGGGCGATGCCGAGCACGGTGCGGGTGTCGCGGGGGTCGATCAGGCCGTCGTCGTAGAGCCGGGCCGTGACGAAGAAGGCGTGCGACTCCTGCTCGATCTGGGCCTCGACGGCGGCGCGGTTGCGCTCGTCGGCCTCGGCGTCGAACTCCCGGCCCGACGACGCGGCGGACTGCCTGGCGACGATCGACATCACGCCGGCGAGCTGGGCGGCACCCATGACGGCGAGCCGGGAGCCCGGCCAGGCGAACATCAGCCGCGGGTCGTAGGCGCGTCCGGACATGCCGTAGTTCCCGGCGCCGAAGGAGGCGGCCAGGTTCAGCGTGATGTGCGGGACCTTGCTGTTCGCCACCGAATTGATCATCTTGGAGCCGTCCTTGATGATCCCGCCCTGCTCGTAGCTCCTCCCCACCATGTAGCCGGTCGTGTTCTGCAGGAAGATCAGGGGCGTGTCCGTCTGGTTCGCCAGCTGGACGAATTCCGAGGCCTTCTTGGCCTCCTCGCTGAACAGCACGCCGCGGGCGTTGGCGAGGATGCCCACGGGGTAGCCGTGGATCGAGGCCCAGCCGGTGACGAGGCTGGTGCCCCACAGCGGCTTGTACTCGCCGAACCGGGAGCCGTCGACGACGCGGGCGATGACCTCGCGCGGGTCGAAGGGGACCTTGATGTCCGACGGCGCGATGCCCAGCAGCTCGTCGGGGTCGTGGACCGGCTCGTCGGCGGGCAGCGTGGGGCCGGGGCCGAGCTTGCGCCAGTTGAGCTCGGAGACGATCCGGCGCCCGATCCGGATGGCGTCGCGCTCGTCGACGGCGAAGTGGTCGCACAGGCCGGAGACCTTGGCGTGCATCGCGGCGCCGCCGAGCTCCTCGTCGTCGGACTCCTCCCCGGTGGCCATCCTCACCAGCGGCGGGCCGCCGAGGAACACCTTGGCCTGCTGGTCGACCATCACGGCGTGGTCGCACATGCCGGGCACGTAGGCGCCACCCGCGGTGGAGTTGCCGAAGACGAGCGCGATGGTCGGGATCGCCATCGAGGACAGCTCGGTCAGGTCGTGGAAGATCTTGCCCGCGGGCACGAACAGCTCGGACTGGGTGGGCAGGTCCGCCCCGCCGGACTCGACGAGGTTGATCGTGGGGAGCCGGTTGACGCGCGCGATCTCCAGGGCGCGCAGCGTCTTCCGCAGCGAGTACGGGTTCATCGCGCCACCGCGGACGGTGGGGTCGTGGGCGATGATCATGCACTCGACGCCGGAGACGACGCCGATCCCGGTCACGATGGAGGCGCCCACGGTGAACGGGGTGCCCCAGGCCGCCAGCGAGGACAGCTCGAGGAACGCGGCGTCGCGGTCGAGGAGCAGCTCGATGCGCTCCCGGACGAGCAGCCGACCGCGGTCGCGGTGGCGCCGCTGGTAGCGCTCGCCGCCCCCGGCGATGGCGGTCCGGACCTGCTCGTCGAGCTCGGCCAGGACCGTCTCCGCGTGCGCGCGGTTGGCGAGGTAGACCTCGTCCGAGGTGTCGAGCGCGGAGCGCAGGACGGTCGTCACGGGTGTCCCCCCTGGTCCGAGCGGGCCGGGCCCGGGCCGTGTTCCCGGAGGTCCCTGTGCCCGGAGCTCTCCCGAACGTCCACATCGACTCCTCTGCGCATCCGGCCGGGCGTCGTCGCCCGCAACGAGTGCATCGTCGTTCACTAACCATGCCCCTGGCAAGTCCTGTCGCCACCACCGGTCGGGCCCGGCGCGGGCGCGTCCGGACCCGCGCGGGCGGCCCGGCCGGGGCGTCGCGCCGGTGCCCGGGGAGGTTGTGAACGACGAGTGACTACGGGCTTGTGGTCGGGGAGGTGATGCCGCGATGCTGTCCGCCTCAGGTGAGCTCGGCAAGGAGGCTGGTGTGGACCTGCAGGGACAGCTCGGGACGATCGATGTCACGCGTCTGCGCGGACGACGTGCGGTGAACCGGTGGGAGCGGACCTCGGTCGGGGACGTGTTCGAGCGCCTGACCTGGAGCTACCCCGAGAAGACCGCGATCACCGGCCGGCCCGGTGCCTACGGTGAGGAGCGGTTCGCCTCCGTGACCTACCGCGAGGCCGACGGGATCACCAGCCAGGTCGCCCACGCCCTCGCGGCCCGCGGTCTGGAGCCGGGCGCGCGGGTCCTGCTGTTCTGCGAGAACTCCGTCGAGGCCTACCTGGCCAAGGTCGGTGTCGCGAAGGCGGGCATGGTGGCCGTACCGGTGAACCCGGCCCTCGCCCCGGACGTGCTCGAGCACCTGATCGGCCAGGCCGAGCCGGGACTGGCGATCGTCGACGCGGAGCTGTGGCCGCGGGCCGAGCAGGCGTTCACCGCCACCGGGCTGCGTGTCGGCGCCACGATCACGATCGGCGGCGGGCCCGTCGCGGGGAGCCCGAGCTTCGGGGACCTCCTCGAGGGTCTGCCGGCGACCGAGCCCGACGTCGAGATCCACGCGGACGACATCTGGGAGATCCTCTACACCTCGGGCACCACGGCGATGCCCAAGGGCGTGATGATCTCGCACGGGTCGACCCACCTCGCCGCGCTGAACTTCACGGTCTCGCTCACCCGCGGCCTGCGGGTGGAGACCGACCTCAGGGTCGCCACCGCGCTGCCGGTGATCTACCACGTCGGCGACCAGATCTTCACCTTCTCGGCGTTCCTGGCCGGTGGCTCCCTGGTGCTGGGCCGGCGCCCGCTGCCCGACCAGCTCGTGGCGACGATCGCCGAGGAGCGCCCGACCGCGTTGTGGGCGGGCTCCCCGCAGTTCGTGGCCGCGATCGACGCCGTGGCGGAGCGGACCGGCGCGGACCTGTCCAGCCTGACCGTGCTGGTGTACGGCTGGGGTGCCCTCGAACCGGCCGTGTACGCGCGGCTGCAGGAGCGGGCCCCCGGCCTCGTGGTGCTGGGCATCTTCGGGCAGACCGAGGCGATCGCCTGCCACCGGTTCTGGCCCGCCAGGTGGAGCGAGGTCTACGCGCGGACGGCTCCGTCGGTGAACTACGTCGGCGTCCCGAGCCCGCTCCTCGCCTCCGACGTCGTCGACGAGACCGGGGTGTCGGTCCGGGACACCCCGCACGTCCCGGGCGAGGCGGTGTACCGCAGTCCCGTCGTCACCGCGGGCTACTACCTGAACGAGGAGGCCACGCGGGAGGCGTTCCGCGGTGGCTGGTTCCACTCCGGGGACAGCGCAGCCGTCGACGAGGACGGTCTGCGGATCATGGTGGACCGCTTCAAGGACATCGTGAAGTCCGGTGGGGAGAACGTCTCCAGCCTGCGGGTGGAGTCCGTCCTGCACGGGCACCCGGCCGTGGAGAAGGCGGCGGTGATCGGGCTGCCGCACCCCCACTGGGGTGAGGCCGTGACAGCGGTCGTCGTGCTGCGGGAGGGCGCGGAGGCCGACGCGGAGTCGATCATCGCGCACTGCCGGGCGACGCTGGGCGGGTACGAGACGCCGAAGGCGGTCGTGTTCGTGGACGGCCTGCCCGAGACGGTGGGCGGCAAGGTCCTGAAGTACCGGCTCCGCGCGCGGCACGGCGCCCTGTTCGAGCAGGTCTGAGCGCGGACGATGCGCTCACCGGCGCGGCCGACCCGCGGCCGCGCCGGGGCGGTCCGCGGGACGACCGGCACGCCGCCGGTCACGCCCAGCGGAGCGGGTCGTCCTCCAGCGCGGAGCGGTCCCAGCGCCCGAGGTCCGCGGCGGCCGCGTAGGTCGTGCGGAGGAACTCGGCGACCGCGCGGTCCGGGTCCGGTGCGGCGCGGGCGATCTCGTAGGGCAGCAGGAACTGCTGGAAGTCCGCGCTGTAGAAGGCACCGTCGGGGCCGACCGGGGCCTCGGCGAAGCCGTCGGGCGCGGGGTAGGAGTAGGAGTAGAAGGCGCCCTCCTCGCCGCCACCGGGCCAGAAGCCGCAGCTGGACAGCTCCCGCGAGTAGCCCTCGACCATGACCCAGTCGCCGCAGTTGGGCACCCCGCCCGGGTGCGGCGGCGCCGTCCGGCCGGAGAAGCGGGTGCAGGCCAGGTCCATGCCGCCCCAGAAGAAGTGCACCGGGCTGACCTTGCCGACGAAGTGCGACCGGAACTCACCGATCACCCGGTTCGCCTGCAGCAGCTGTCGCCAGAACAGGGTGGCCGCCTCGGCGTCGTAGGAGGCGTGGGTGTGGTCCTCGGCGAACGGGATCGCCGGGTCGACCTCGTTGGGGTGCGGCCGGATCGGCGCGGAGACGCCGAGCCTGCCGAGCACGTCCAGGACCTTGCCGTAGAACTCGGCGACCGGCATCGGCGCCAGCCCGAAGCCGAGCGCGCCGCCGTCGCTGCTGCGGACCTCGAGCCGGTGGCCCAGCAGGTCCAGCTCGATCTCGAAGGCCCCGGTGCCGAACGGGACCGCCGACGTCGTCAGCCCGCGCGGGCCCACGTACAGCGTCACCTGCCACCAGTGGTTGAGCAGCGGGGCGTGGGCCATGCGGATCTTGCCCACGATCTGGGTCCACATGTGCAGGGTCTCGCGGGTGGCGGTCCAGTCCGCCACGCGCAGGCTCGGCCAGCTCGTCGTCGTGCTGCTCATCGGGTCTCCTCGTGGGGTCGGCCGTCGCCCGCGTCAGCGGTACTCGGGGTTGGTGTGCCCTGGGTGGGTGCCGTCGTCCCAGGCCGTGCGCTGGTTGCCGTGCGCCGGGAACCCGCCCGCGCCCCGGATCATCGCAGCGAGGTGCATCAGGTTGTAGGTCATGAACGCGATGTTGCGATTGGTGAAGTCGTTCTCCGGTCCGCCGGAACCCTCGTCCAGGTAGGACGGGCCGGGGCCGACCTCGCCGAGCCAACCGGCGTCGGCCTGGGGCGGGACGGTGAACCCGATGTGCTGCAGGCTGTAGAGGATGTTCATCGCGCAGTGCTTGAGGCCGTCCTCGTTGCCGGTGAGCAGGCACCCGGCGACGCGTCCGTAGTAGGCGTACTGGCCGTGGGGGTTCAGCACGCCCGAGTGGCCGTACAGGCGCTCGATCACCCGCTTCGTCACGGAGCTGTTGTCGCCCAGCCAGATCGGCCCGCCGATGACGAGGATGTCGGCGGCGAGGACGCGGTCGAGCAGGGCGGGCCACGCGTCGGTGTCCCAGCCGTGCTCGGTCATGTCGGGGCGGACGCCGGTGGCGATGTCGTGGTCGACGGCGCGGAACCGGTCGACGTCGACCCCGTTCGCCTCCATGATCGCGATGCTGCGGTCGATGACGCCCTGGGTGTGGCTGCGGCCGGGGGAGCGGTTGAGGGTGCAGTTGACGTAGGTCGCGCGGAGCCCGGTGAAGTCGGGGCTCCCGGACGTCGCGGACGCATCGGTGGGTGCGGGGCGGGTCACCCGGCGAGTGTCGGGTCCGGCCGGCCCCGGCGGATCGGTCACCGGATCGGTCGTCCCGGACGATCCGGACGACCTGGTTACGGTGGTACGACGGATCGGCCGTGCCACGGCGGGACGGCGGGACGGGGCTGCGGGGGGTCATGGAGCTGTTCGGGCGGCGTACCGAGACCGCGGCACTGGAGCGGCTGCTGGCACGCGCGGCCGACGGCGCGGGTGCGGCGCTCGTGCTGTGGGGGGAGCCGGGCATCGGCAAGACCGCACTGGTCGACCACGTCGTCGACGCCGCGTCCGGGTTCACGGTGCTGCGGACCCGGGGCACCCGGATCGAGACGGGGCTCGCCTTCGGCGCACTGCACGCGCTGCTGTGGCCGGTGCTGGACCGGCTCGACGAGCTCCCGGACCCGCAGGCCGCCGCGTTGCGCGGCGCGTTCGGGATCAGCCGGGACCCGGCCAACCGGTTCCTCATCGGCGCGGCCGTGGTGTCGCTGCTCTCCGGCCTGGCCTGGGAGCGGCCGGTGCTCGTCGTCGTCGACGACGCGCAGTGGGTCGACGAGGCGACGGCGCACTGTCTGGGCTTCCTCGCGCGCCGGGTGCGGACCGAGCCGGTCGTGGTGATCCTGACCGACCACGCGGACCCGTCCCCGGGCCCCTGGGACGGGGTGCCGGCGCTGGAGGTCGTGGCCCTCACCGACGACGACGCCCGCCGGCTGGTCGCCGCCGCCGTCCCCGGCGCCGACGAGGCCCTCGTCGAGGGCACGGTCGCGACGGCGGGGGGCAACCCGCTCGCGTTGCAGGAGCTGCCCACCGTCGGGCGCGACGCCGACGACGGGGCGTCCGGGGAGCCGATGCCGGTGGGGCCCCGACTGCGGCGGGCGTTCTGCGCCCGTGCCGAGGCGCTGAAACCGGCCACCCGGGCGTTGCTGCTGCTGGCGGCCGCCGAGGGCCGGGGCGACCGGCACGTCGTCGACCGGGCCGGTGCCGGGTGGGGTGTCGACGCCTCCACCTGGGACGAGGCGCTGCGCTCCGGCCTGCTCCAGGCCTCGGGCGCCCGCCTCCGGTTCCGCCACCCGCTGGTCCCGGCCGCCCTCTACGACGGCGCCCCCTTCGCGGACCGCCGGGCCGCGCACCGCGCGCTGGCCGCGGCGCTGCCGACCGAGGCCACCGAGCACCGTGCCTGGCACCTGGCGGCCGCCGCGGACGGCGCCGACGAGGACGTCGCGGCGCTGCTGGAGCAGGCGGCCACCCGGTGCCTGGAGCGCAGCGCCGGCCCACTGGCGGCACGCACGCTGCGGCGGGCCGCCGACCTGTCACCGGACCCCGCGGACGCCGCGCGCCGGCTGGCGGTCGCCGCCCGCGCCGCCTGGGACGCCGGCGACGCCGAGGGGGCCCGGCGGCTGCTCGACGACGCCGAGCGCCTGGGTGGGGTGGAGCCCGTCGTGCGGTGCAGCGGCGGGCTGCGCGGGATCCTCGAGTTCACCGTCGGCCTCCCCGAGCGCGCCCACCACTACCTGGTCGGGGACATGGCCGTCGTCGACGGGACACGCACGGCGATGGAGCTGGGCACGGTGGCGGCCCGCGCGGCGTGGTCGGCGGGCCGCCCGGATCTGCAGCAGGCGGCGCTGGCGCGGCTGCTCGCCCTCGACCCCGGCGGCGAGCCGGCACCGGTCATGCCGACGCTGCGGTCCTGGTGGGCCTGCTACGACGGGGCCGGTCGGGCCGCCGGGCCGCTCCCGGCCCCGGAGGCCGCCACCGTCGGCCTGCTCGGGACCGTGCCGTGGGAGCTGCTGCCGCCCGTGCCGCTGGCCCAGGCCTGCGGGGTCGAGGGGCCCCTGTACGACGTGCTGCGGGTGCAGGCCGCGCAGCTGCGGCGGCGGCACGAGCTCGCCGCGCTCGCGATGGTGCTCGCGCAGAGCGCGGTCCTCGACGCCTCGGCGGGCCGGTGGGAGGCGGCCGAGGCCGGGGCCACCGAGGGCCTGCGGCTGGCCGAGGAGGTCGGAGCGGACCACGTGGCGAGCCAGTGCCGGCTCTGTCTGGCCAACCTGGCCGCGGCCCGCGGCGACGCCCCCGGACTGGACGGCCACACCACCCGGGCGCTGGCCGTCTCGGTCCGGCAGGGGGTGCGCGCGCTCACCGCGTCGGCGTACTGGGTGCGGGGCCGGGCCGCGCTGTTCGAGGGCAGGCCCCGCGACGCCCTGCTCCACCTGATGCCGCTCGACGAGCCCGGCCACGAGGCCGCCCACCCCACGTTCGCGCTGCTCGCCGCCCCGGACACCGCCGAGGCCGCCACGCAGGAGGGCCGCACGGAGACGGCCGCGGCCCGGCTGGTGGCCGTCGAGACGTGGGCCCGGCGGACCGGCGCCCACTGGGCCCGGACCGCCGCCCATCGTCTCCGCGCCCTCGCCGCCGGCGGCCCGGAGACGGAGGCCGCGTTCCGGGCCGCGCTCGACGGCGCGGGTACCGTGCCGGATCCGTTCGAGCAGGCCCGCACCCGGCTGCTGTACGGCGAGTGGCTGCGGCGGGTCCGCCGGCGCGCCGACGCCCGGCACGAGCTCACCGGGGCGGCCGAGACCTTCGCCCGCCTCGGCGCGGCGCCGCTGCGGGCACGGGCGGTGCGGGAGCTGGGCCTGGCCGCGCAGTCCGGGGCGCGGCAGGAGCCGGCCGGGGCCGGGCTCACCCCCCAGGAGCTGCGGGTCGCCCAGCTGGCCGCCGAGGGGCTCACCAACCGGGAGATCGCGGCCCGGCTGCTGATCAGCCACCGCACGGTCGGGCACCACCTGGGCAGCGTCTACCCCAAGCTCGGCGTCACCTCCCGTGCCGAGCTCGCGCGGATCGACATGGCGGGCGACCTGAGGTTCCACACCACCGGGGGCGGGGAGTGACCAGGCCCGCCGGCCGGTGACCGATCGCGCGCCGGCCCGCGCCGGAGGCGAGCGGTCCCTCTCTGTCGTGGGCGGGTCGCGTCCCCGTTCCGGACCACGGTGCCGGCCACCCGTCGGAGGCGGCCGGCCACCGTGGCCGGGAGCGGAGCTCAGAAGCCCCGCGCGAGCCGGTGGTAGGCGTTGTTCCAGCGCAGCTCGTGCAGGAAGGTCCGCGGGCTCGTGGTGTCGCCGATGTGCACCAGCTCGGTCCCGACGATCTCGGCCAGGTCGTCGAGGGCCTCGACGCCGACGGCGGTCGACAGCACCGTGTGGTGCGGGCCGCCCGCCATCAGCCAGCACTCGGCCGAGGTGGCCAGCGTCGGCTCCGGGACCCAGGTCGCCGTCGCCACCGGCAGCCTCGGCATGGGCTCGTCCGGGTCGACGACCTCGACGTCGTTGCTGACCAGGCGGAAGCGCTCCCCGAGGTCGCAGATGCCGAGCACCACGCCCGGGCCCGGGTCGGCGGTGAACCGCAGCCGGACCGGGTCCTCGCGCCCGCCGATGCCCAGCGGGTGGATCTCCAGCGACGGCCGGGACCCGGTGATGCTCGGGCAGACCTCCAGCATGTGCGCCCCGAGGATGCGTTCGCGGCCGGGTCGCAGGTGGTAGGTGTAGTCCTCCATGAACGACGTGCCGCCGGGCAGCCCGGTGGCGACGACCTTCACCGCGCGCAGCATCGCCGCGGTCTTCCAGTCGCCCTCGGCGCCGAAGCCGTAGCCGTCGGCCATCATGCGCTGCACCGCGAGACCGGGGAGCTGGCGCAGTCCGCCGAGGTCCTCGAAGTTCGTGGTGAACGCCTGCGCGCCCGCCGCCTCCAGGAACGAGCGCAGCCCGATCTCGACCCGCGCGCCGTAGCGGAGCGCCTCGTGCCGGTCGCCGTCGGGGAGCAGTTCGGGGACGACGGCGTAGACCTCGGCGTACTCGGCGACGAGCTTGTCGACGTCGGTGTCGGGGACCTGGTCGACGACGGCGACGAGGTCGTTCACGCCGTAGGTCTGCACCGACATCCCGAAGACCCGGGTGGCCTCGACCCGGTCGCCGTCGGTCACGGCGACGTCGCGCATGGAGTCGCCGAACCGGACCAGCCGCAGCGCGCGCAGCTCGGCGGCACCGGCGGCCGCGCGGGTCCAGGTCCCGATGCGGTCCCGGAGCACCGGGTCGGAGACGTGCCCGGCGACGGTCTTGCGGGCCAGGCCGAGCCGGGTCTGGACGTAGCCGAACTCGCGGTCGCCGTGCGCGGCCTGGTTGAGGTTCATGAAGTCCATGTCGATCTCCGACCAGGGGAGGTCGACACCGGCCTGGGTGTGCAGGTGCAGCAGCGGGCGCGTCAGGGCCTCGAGCCCGGGGATCCACATCTTCGCCGGGGAGAAGGTGTGCATCCAGGTGATGACGCCGAGGCAGCGGTCGTCGGCGTTGGCCTCCAGGCAGATCCGCCGGATGGCGTCGGCGTCGGTGAGGACGGGCTTCCACACCACCCGCACCGGGATCTCGTCGGCGGTGTCGAGCCGGTCGGCGACGACCTTCGACTGGTCGGCGACCTGGGCGAGGGTCTCCTCGCCGTAGAGGCCCTGGCTCCCGGTCAGGAACCAGACCTCGTAGCTGTCGAGCAGCGAGCCACTCATCGGACATTCCTCCTTCGGGGGCCTGCAGCGCTCAGCGCTGCCCGTAGACGTTCTGGTAGCGGTCCCAGAGGCTGTCGATCTCGTCCTGGGGGATGGGCACGGTGTCGCCGAGCTGGCGGGCGAGGTGCACGGTGCGGGCGACGTCCTCGCACATCACCGCGGCCTTCACCGCGGCACGGGCGTCGGCGCCCACGGTGAACACGCCGTGGTTCTGCATGATCACGGCGGGGGAGCGGCTGCCGGCCAGTGTCTCGACGACGCCGCGGCCGATCGACTCGTCGCCGATCAGCGAGAACGGGCCGATCGGGATGTCCCCGCCGAACTCGTCGCTCATCGCGGTGAGCACGCACGGGATCGGCTCGGCGCGCGCCGCCCACGCGCTGGCGTAGGTGGAGTGGGTGTGCACCACCCCGCCGACCCCGGGCATGGCCCGGTAGACGTGGGCGTGCGCCGCGGTGTCCGACGACGGCGTCAGGTCGCCCTCGACCGGGGTGCCGTGCAGGTCGCACAGCACCATGGTCTGCGGGGTCAGGTCGTCGTAGGAGACCCCGCTGGGCTTGATGACCATCAGGTCGTGGCCGGGGACGCGGGCCGAGACGTTGCCCGCCGTCCAGACGACCAGCCCGTAGCGGACCAGCTCGGCGTGCAGTGCGCACACCTGCTCGCGCAGGCGCGCCACGGTGGCGGCGACGCCGGGGGAGGCCTGTGTGTCGGTCATGCGTCGAGGTCTCCTTCTCGCTGGGCGCGCGCCTCGCGGCGGATCGCGCGCAGGCGGTGCATCACGTCGTCGCCCCGGCCGAAGTGGTCGTGCAGGCGCGTGTACTCGGCGAACAGGGCGTCGTAGGACTTCGCCGACTCCTCGTCGGGCAGGTGTGCGCCCTCCCTGACGCGGCCCATCGCGGCGGCCGCGGTGGGCATGTCGGGGTGGACCCCCGCGGCGACGGCCGCGTGGATGGCCGAGCCCAGGGCCGGGCCCTGCCCGGTCTCGACGACGGTGAGCGGCAGCCGCGTCACGTCGGCGTAGATCTGCATGAGCAGGGCGTTCCGGGTGAGTCCCCCGGAGACGATCAGCTCGGTCACCGGGACGCCGGAGGCCGCGAAGGTCTCCACGATCATCCGGGTGCCGAACGCGGTGGCCTCCAGCAGCGCCCGGTAGGTGTCCTCGGGCCGGGTCGCGAGGGTCTGCCCGACGACGACGCCGGACAGCTCGTGGTCCACCAGCACCGACCGGTTGCCCGAGTGCCAGTCCAGCGCGACGAGCCCGTGCTCGCCGACCGCCTGCCCGGCGGCCAGCTCGGTCAGGTGTTCGTGCACGCCGAGCCCCCGCGCCCGGGCGGCCTCGTGGTAGGCGGGCGGCACGCCGTTCTCGACGAACCAGCCGAAGATGTCGCCGACGCCGCTCTGCCCGGCCTCGTAGCCCCAGAGCCCGGGGACGATGCCGCCGTCGACGACGCCGCACATCCCGGGCACCTCGCGCAGCACGTCGGAGCTCATGACATGACAGGTGCTGGTCCCCATGATCGCGACCATCTGCCCGGGCCGGACGGCGTTCGCCGCGGCGGCGGTGACGTGCGCGTCGACGTTGCCGACGGCGACCGCGATGCCCTCGGGCAGCCCGGTCCAGCCTGCCGCCTCGGCGGTCAGCGGCCCGGCGACGGCGCCCAGCTCACCGATCTCGTGGGCGACCTTGGTCTCGGCGAACCCGGCGAAGGCCGGGTTCAGCGCACCGAGGAAGTCCCGGCCGGGATAGACGCCGTCCTGCAGGATCCCCTTGTACCCGGCCGAGCAGGCGTTGCGGACGTAGCGGCCGCACAGCTGCCAGACGATCCAGTCCGCGGCCTCGACCCAGCGCTCGGTCCTGGCGTAGACCGCAGGGGCCTCCTCCAGGATCTGCAGACCCTTCGCGAACTCCCACTCCGAGGAGATGAACCCGCCGTAGCGGGGGAGCCAGCTCTCGCCCCGCTCGGCGGCGAGGGCGTTGATGCGGTGGGCCTGCGGCTGGGCGGCGTGGTGGCGCCAGAGCTTGGTGTACGCGTGCGGCTCGTCGGCGAGGTCGGGCACCTCGTTCAGCGGGGTGCCGTCGTCGAGGGTCGGGACCATGGTGCAGGCGGTGAAGTCGGTGGCGATGCCGACCACCCGCGCCGGGTCCACCCCGGCGGCGGCGACCGCCTCGGGGACGGCGCGGCGCAGGACGTCGACGTAGTCCGACGGCACCTGCAGCGCCCAGTCCGGCGGCAGGCGCAGGTCCGGCCGGCCCGGCAGGGCGTCGGTGACGACGGCGTGGGTGTAGGCGTGGACGGCGGTGCCGAGCTCGGCCCCGTCGGCGGCACGGACGACGACCGCCCGTCCGGACAGCGTCCCGAAGTCGACGCCCACGACGAGGGCGTCGGCGGGGTCGACCGGTGGTCGGATCATGAGCACTTCCTCGGGTCACGAAACGGCCGACCGAGCGATCGGACGGCGGGCGAATGTTATCGCTAACAGCAGACGACCTCAACGGTCTGCCAGCAGCCACTGTCCGCAACGGGGGCTCTTGTGCGGCACGTTCACCTGGTGCGGGTCGTCGTCGGCCGGGGCGTCGGGACCGGTCGCCGGGCCGGGCGGGGTCGGTGCCGGAGGTCGGGCGGCGCCGGTGTGGGGGTGTCAAAGGTGTTGGCGGTCGCGGCGGCGACGGCCCGGCGCGCACCGTCCGGGTCGGGTCGGGAGCCCTCGTGACCCGACGGTCCCTGGCCGGTGTTAACCCTCACGTCGTTGGGAGTGTTCGCATCGTCGTGGGCGCCGCGCCGCGTCGGGCGGTGGTCGTCACGAGACTGATCGACTCTGTTCAGGGCAATGCATAACGGAGATATAACGGTACTTCCGTCGATCATCATCGGTGGTTAACGTTCACATTCGGGATCTCTCCCGATCTGACCGGTGAGACCCGCCCGCTGCCGTCTCGACGAGGAGATCGCCTGTGTTCACGAGGATGCGCACCGTCGCCGTCGGTGCCCTGCTGGTGCTGGGACTGGCCGCCTGCGGCGGCCAGGGAGCCGGGGGAGGTGGCGGCGCGGGGCCGGGTGCGGCACCCGGTGACCTGACGGTCGGCGTGTCGATGCCGACCCAGACCTCCGAGCGCTGGATCGCCGACGGCAACGCGGTCCGCGACCAGCTCACCGCGGCCGGCTACCAGGTGGACCTGCAGTACGGCGGCGACGACATCCCGACCCAGTCCCAGCAGATCGACCAGATGGTGACCAGCGGTGCGGACCTGCTGATCGTCGCGGCCATCGACGGGACCGCCCTGTCCGGGCAGCTGCAGGCGGCCAAGGACGCCGGCATCCCGGTCATCGCCTACGACCGGCTGATCCGGCAGAGCCCGAACGTCGACTTCTACGTCACCTTCGACAACTTCCAGGTCGGCGTCGCCCAGGCGAAGGCGCTGCTGCGCGGCATGGGCCTGCAGGACGCCGACGGGGCGGCCGGCCCGAAGAAGGGCCCGGTCGTCGTCGAGCTGTTCGCGGGCTCCCTCGACGACAACAACGCCTTCTACTTCTTCGACGGCGCCATGTCGGTGCTGAAGCCGTTGATCGACAACGGCACGATCCGGGTCAAGAGCGGCCAGACGACGATCGAGCAGACCGCCACGCTGCGCTGGGGCCAGGAGACGGCCCAGAAGCGGATGGAGGACCTGCTCACCTCCACCTACAACGACGGCAGCCGGCCCGACGGCGTCCTGTCGCCCTTCGACGGCATCTCCCGTGGTGTCATCACCGCCCTGCAGAACGCGGGCTTCGGCACCGCGGCCAAGCCGATGCCGACCGTCACCGGGCAGGACGCCGAGATCGCCTCGGTCAAGCTGATCGACGACGGGGTGCAGAGCTCCACGGTCTTCAAGGACACCCGCAAGCTCGCGGAGCAGGCCGTCGTGGCCGCGAAGGCGTTCCTCGGCGGCGGCACCCCGGAGGCGAACGACACCACCACCTACGACAACGGGGTGAAGGTCGTGCCGTCCTACCTGCTGCCGGTCCGGACGGTGTTCAAGGCCGACATCCGGCAGGTCCTCGTCGACTCGGGCTACTACACGGCCGAGGACGTCGCCCGCGGCCGCCAGGGCTGAGCCCGTCGAGCCGGCCCCACCCTTCCGCAACGGAGGACGACGTGACCGACCACCACCCCGGCGGCGACCCGCCGGACACCATCCTCGAGATGCGCGCCATCACCAAGACCTTCCCGGGGGTGACCGCGCTGTCGGAGGTCTCGCTCGCCGTGCGCCGCGGCGAGATCCACGCGATCTGCGGCGAGAACGGCGCCGGGAAGTCGACGCTGATGAAGGTGCTCTCCGGGGTGCATCCCGCAGGCACCTACGACGGCGAGATCGTCCTCCACGGCCGGCCGGCCCGGTTCGCCGGGATCCGCGACTCCGAGGCCGACGGCGTCGTGATCATCCACCAGGAGCTCGCGCTCGTGCCGCACCTGTCGATCGCCGAGAACGTGTTCCTCGGCAACGAGCGGCGCGGCCGGCTGGGACTGGTCGACTGGCGGCGCACGCACGCCGAGGCCGCCCGCCTGCTCGCCGAGGTGGGCCTCACCGAGAACCCGGCGACGCCGGTCGGGCGGCTCGGCGTCGGCAAGCAGCAGCTCGTCGAGATCGTCAAGGCGATGACCAAGGACGTGCGGCTGCTCGTCCTCGACGAGCCCACCGCCGCACTCAACGACACCGACTCCGCCCACCTGCTCGAGCTGATCCGGCGCTTCCGCGACGACGGCATCACCTCGATCATCATCTCGCACAAGCTCGACGAGATCGTCGCGATCGCCGACCGCACCACCGTCGTCCGCGACGGCCGGACCGTCGAGACGTTCACCGTCGCCGACGAGCCCGCCCCGCGGAACCGCATCATCCGCGGGATGGTCGGGCGTGACCTCACCTCCTTCTACCCGGACCGCGCGAGCAGCCCGGGGGAGGAGCTGCTGCGGATCAGCGACTGGACGGTGTGGCACCCGACCCAGGACCGCAAGGTCGTCGACGCCGCGTCGCTGTCGGTGCGGGCCGGGGAGGTCGTCGGCATCGCCGGGCTGATGGGAGCGGGCCGCACCGAGCTCGCGATGAGCGTGTTCGGGCGGTCCTGGGGCCGCGACGTCAGCGGCACCCTGCGGGTCGGGGGCCGCGAGGTCCGCGCCCGCTCGGTGCCGGAGGCAATCGAGGCCGGGCTGGCCTACGTCACCGAGGACCGCAAGCACCTCGGCCTGAACCTGGTCGACGACATCCGGCGCAACGTGTCCGGCGCGGGCCTGCGCCGGCTCGCCCGCCACGGCTGGGTCGACGGCGACGCCGAGCTGCGTGTCGCCGAGTCCTACCGGCGCGACCTCGGCATCCGGGCGGCGAGCACCAGCGTCGGGGTCGGGACCCTGTCCGGGGGCAACCAGCAGAAGGTGGTGCTGGCCAAGTGGCTGTTCACCGAGCCGGACGTGCTGATCCTCGACGAGCCGACCCGCGGGATCGACGTCGGCGCCCGCTACGAGATCTACGTGATCATCAACCGGCTCGTGGAGGCCGGCAAGGCGGTCCTGGTGATCTCCTCCGAGCTGCCCGAGCTCCTGGGGATCTGCGACCGCGTCTACACCCTGTCGGCCGGACGGATCACCGGTGAGGTGCCGGTCGCCGAGGCCACCCAGGAGGGCCTGATGGCCCTCATGACCCAGGAGGCGGAGAGCTCCGCATGACCAGCACCCTCCCGAAGAAGGACCCCTCCTCCGACGAGCGTCCCGGCGCCGGTGCGGCGGCCCTGCACTCCGGCACGAGCGACCTGCGACGACTGCTCGCCGGCAACGTCCGCCAGAGCGGCATCGTGATCGCGTTCGTGGCGATCGTCGCGCTGTTCGCGGTCCTCACCGGCGGCGTCTCGCTCAGCCCCGGCAACATCACCAACATCGTCCTGCAGTACTCCTACATCCTGGTCCTCGCGATCGGGATGGTGATCGTCATCGTCGGCGGGCACATCGACCTGTCGGTGGGGTCGGTGGTCGCGCTGACCGGCGCAGTCGCCGCGGTCCTGGTGATCGGCGGCGGGCTGCCCTGGTGGGTCGGCGTCGTCGCGGCCGTCGGCGTCGGCGTGCTGGTCGGTGTCTGGCACGGTTTCTGGGTCGCCTACGTCGGCATCCCCGCCTTCATCGTCACCCTCGCCGGGATGCTGCTGTTCCGCGGGCTGACCCTGCAGGTGCTGGGCAACATCTCGCTCTCGCCGTTCCCCGCGGGCTACCAGCAGATCGCGGGCGGCTTCCTCAACGGGCTCATCGGCGGCCAGGGCTACGACGCCTTCACCGTCCTGATCGCCGCGCTCGGCGTCGCCGGGTACGCGGTGCTCGCCTACCGGAGCCGGGTCGCGAAGGTGCTCGACCTGCAACAGGTCGAGTCCTTCCCGCTGTTCGCCTGCCGGATCGCACTCGTCGGCGTGGTCGTCATGGCGTTCGCCTGGCAGCTGGCCTCCTCCCGCGGGCTGCCCGTGGTGCTGGTCGTGCTCTCGGTGCTGGTGCTCGCCTACGGGCTGCTCACCCGGCGCACGGTGTTCGGCCGGCACGTCTACGCCCTCGGCGGCAACGCGGCCGCGGCCCGGCTGTCCGGGGTGCGGGTCCGCGCCGTCACGTTCTGGATCTTCGTGAACATGGGCTTCCTGGCCGGCGTCGCCGGGGTCATCTACTCGGCGCGGTCCAACGGCGCCCAGCCCGCTGCGGGCACCATGTTCGAGCTCGACGCGATCGCCGCCGCGTTCATCGGCGGTGCCGCGGTGACCGGCGGTGTCGGGACCGTGGTCGGCGCGCTGGTCGGTGGCCTGATCATGGCCGTGATGAGCAACGGCATGCAGCTGATGGGCGTCGACCAGTCCGTGCAGTCGGTCGTGAAGGGACTCGTGCTGCTGTTCGCCGTCGCGTTCGACGTGTGGAACAAGCGCCGCGCCCGCGGCGACGCCTGACCGCCTACGGGGGCGACGACCGGCGGGCCGGTCCGCGAGCTGCGGACCGGCCCGCCGGGCTCGGTGGTGACGGGATGGGCTCAGGCCGTGTCGACGCCGCAGCGCAGCAGGATCCGGCTGCGGTAGGTGTCGCCGGGCCGCAGCACCGTCGACGGGTAGTCGGGGCGGTTGGGTGCATCCGGGAAGTCCTGCGGTTCCAGGCAGAAGGCGTCGCCGCGCCGGGCGGGCCGCCCGTCGGGGAAGGTGATCGAGCCGTCGAGCATCGTCCCCGAGTAGAACTGCACGCCCGGCCGGTCGGTGAAGACGGTCAGGGTGCGGCCGGTGAACGGCTCGGCCACCCGGGCCGCGCCGCGCAGGCCGTCGACGACCGGGCCGCGGTCGTCGAGGACGAAGGTGTGGTCGAAGCCGCCCGCCACCGCCAGCTGCGGGTGGTCCCGGCCGAGCCGTTCGCCGACCCGGACCGGGACACGCAGGTCGAACGGGGTGCCCCCGACCGGGGCCGGGGGACCGGGGAGCGGGAGGAGACGGCCGTCGACGGGCAGGTAGCGGTCGGCCCAGACGATGATCTCGCAGTCGGCCACCCCGGCCCCGCCGAGGGTGAAGTAGGCGTGGTTGGTCAGGTTCACCACGGTCGGGGCGTCGGTCCGGGCGGTGAGCTCGATGGCCACGTCCGACCCGGTGACGGTGTAGACGACGGCGACGTCCAGGGTGCCGGGGTAGCCGCCGTCGCCGTCGGGGCTGCGGTGGGTGAGCGTGACGCGCCGTCCGCCGGGCACCTGCTCGACGGGCCCGGCGGCGAAGTCGGCGTGGTCGAACCCGGCCGTCCCGCCGTGCAGCGACGCCCCGGGCTCGTTCAGCGTCAGGACGTGCTCGGTGCCGTCGAGGACGAACCGCCCGCCGGCGATGCGGTTGGCGAACCGCCCGACCGTGGCGCCGCGGAAGGCCGCGTCGGTGCGCGGGTCCGCGCAGCCGAGCAGCACCTCGTCGACGACGCCGTCGCGGTCGGGCGCGCGCAGCCCCGCGAGCCGGGCGCCGTGCGGGTCGACCGTCACCGCGACCGGCCCGCCGGGCACGCTCAGATCGATCACGACGCGCCCGGTCGGCGCCGGGCGAACGCCCGCTGCAGCAGCACGAACACCAGCAGCAGGGCCCCGATCACGATCCTGGTCCACCACGAGCTGAGGGTGCCCTCGAAGGAGATGAAGGTCTGGATCAGGCCGAGCACCAGCACCCCGAGCAGCGATCCGACGACCAGGCCGACGCCGCCGGACAGCAGCGTCCCGCCGATGACGGTCGCGGCGATGGCGTCGAGCTCGGTGCCGACGGCGGCCAGGCTGTACCCGGACAGCGAGTAGAAGGTGAACAACAGCCCGGCCAGCGCCGAGCAGAACCCGCTGATCGCGTAGACCGCGACCCGGGTGCGCCCGACCGCCAGTCCCATCAGCATCGCCGAGTGCCGGTTGCCGCCGACCGCGTAGACGGTCCGGCCGAACCGGGTCCGGTGCAGCACCCACGCCGCGACGGCGACGACGACCAGCGCCACGACCACCGACGGGCTGACGAAGGACCTGCCGCCCAGCGGGATCGCGGCCTGCGCGATCGCGGTGAACGTCGGGTCGGTCACCGGGACCGACTCGACGCTGATCACGTAGCAGAGCCCGCGGGCGAGGAACATCCCGGCGAGCGTCACGACGAACGGCTGGATCTCCAGGTGATGGATGACCAGCCCCATCGCCGTGCCCAGCGCGACGCCGACGACCAGCACCGCGAGCATCACCGCCGGCGCGGGCCAGCCGTCCGCGAGCAGCGTCGCGGCCAGCACCCCGGACAGCGCGACCACCGACCCGACCGACAGGTCGATGCCGCCGGTGAGGATCACGAAGGTCATGCCGACCGCGAGCACGATCAGGTAGGCGTTGTCGACGAACAGGTTGAGGAAGACCTGCGGGGACAGGAAGTTGTCGTAGCGGACCGACCCCGCACCGAACAGGAGCACGAACAGCACGAACGTCGCGAGGACCGGCAGCACCTGCGTCGAGGGCCGGGGCAGACGGGACAGCAGCGATCCGGTGGGGTCCGGCCGGGTGGGCCGGGGCGTCGTGGTCGTCATCGGGACACCGCCGGGCGGGTGGTCGGGGTGCCGGCGGGCTTCCGTCGCCTGCGGGCGAGGGCGGACCGGACCTTCGGGGACTGGAGCAGGCAGACCGCGATGATCACGACGGCCTTGAACACGAGTGTCACCTCGGGCGCGATGCCGACGGTGTAGACGGTGGTCGTGAGCGTCTGCAGGATCAGTGCGCCGACCAGCGTTCCGCCGATGGAGTACCGGCCGCCGGACAGCAACGTGCCGCCGATCACGACGGCGAGGATCGCGTCGAGCTCGATCCAGAGCCCGGCGTTGTTGGCGTCGGCCGCGGTGACGTTCGAGCTGATCAGCAGCCCGGCGACGCCGGCGCAGAGCGCGACGAACAGGTAGACCGACCAGACGATGCCGCGGGCCCGCACCCCGGCCAGCCGGCTCGCGGTGGGGTTGATGCCGACCGACTCCAGCAGCATCCCCAGCGCGGTGCGCCGGGTGAGCAGGGCGACGGCGAGGTAGACCAGCGCGGTGAGCACGACCGCGACCGGCAGGCCGAACCAGAACCCGCTGCCGAGCACGGCGTAGGTCGGGTTGGACACGGTGACGATCTGTCCGTCGGTGATCAGCATGGCGATGCCGCGCCCGGCCGTCATGAGGACCAGCGTCGCGATGATCGGCTGGATCCCGAGCACCGAGACGATCGCGCCGTTCCAGACGCCGAGCACCAGTGCCAGCACCAGGGCGACGCCGATCCCGGACAGGGCTGCGCCCGGGGAGGCGGGGTCCGGCGAGGACGCGATCCAGGTGCAGGCCACCGCCCCGGAGATCGCGACCGTGGCGCCGACCGACAGGTCGATCCCGCGGGTCGCGACGACGAGGGTCATCCCGAGCGCGATCAGCGCGGTCGGGGCGCCGTTCTTGGCGATGTCGACCAGGCTGCCGTAGAGGGCGCCGTCCTGGACGGTCACGGTGAAGAACCCGGGCGACCACACCAGGTTGGCCAGCAGCAGCGCCGCCAGCGCCAGGACCGGCCAGAACAGCGGCGACCCGGTGACGCGCGACCAGGGGCGCGGTCCGGTGCCCCGACCCGGCGACGGGGGAGCGGCCGGGGCGTCCGGCGCCGCCGTCGCGGGGGCGGCCACCTCGGGTCCGTCCTGGTCGCCGGCGGCGGTCCGGACGGGGGCGGGGTCAGGCAGCAGGGGTGCCACGGTGGGTGCCTCCCTCGGCGACGATCTCCATGACGGCGGCGGTGGAGGCCTCGGCGCGGCTCAGTTCCGCGACCTTGCGCCGGTCGCGGAGCACCGCGATCCGGTCGGAGAGCCGCACGACCTCCTCCAGCTCGGCGGAGACGAAGACGACGGCCATGCCGTCGCCGGCGAGCTCCGCGACCAGCTTCTGGATCTGGGTCTTGGCGCCGATGTCGATCCCGCGGGTCGGCTCGTCGAGGATCAGCAGCTTCGGGTCGGTGATCAGCCAGCGGGCGAGCAGTACCTTCTGCTGGTTGCCGCCGGAGAGGTTGCCGACGAGCGCGTCCGGGTCCGCCGGGCGGACGTCCAGCGCCGAGATCCACTTCCCGACGAGCGTGTCGGCGGTGCGGCGCGGGATCCGGCGGGCCCAGCCGCGCCGGGCCTGCAGGGCGAGCACGATGTTCTCGCGCACCGACAGGTCGGCGATGATGCCCTCGCCCTTGCGGTCCTCCGAGCAGAAGGCGATGCGCTCGGCGACGGCCGCGGTCGGACCGCCGAGGGTGACCTCGCGGCCGTCGACCCGGATCGACCCGGTCTCGGTGCGGTCGGCGCCGAACAGCAGCCGCACCAGCTCGGTGCGGCCCGACCCCAGCAGCCCGGCGACGCCGACGACCTCCCCCGGGTGCACCGCAAGGTCGGCGGGGGCGACACCGCCGGCCCGGCCGACGCCCCGCGCGTCGAGGAACGGGGTCCCGGTGCGCGTGGCGCCCTCGCCCGCGGGCTGGCGGTCGAGGTCCTCCAGCTCCTCCAGGGCGTGGCCGACCATCTTCGACACCATCTCCAGGCGTGGCAGGTCGGCGATCGCGTACTCGCCGACGAGCCGGCCGTTGCGCAGGATCGTGGTGCGGTCGGCGATCTCGTAGACCTGGTCGAGGAAGTGCGAGACGAACAGGATCGCCACCCCGGCGTCGCGCAGCTCGCGGATGACGCGGAACAGCTCCCGGACCTCACCGGCGTCGAGGCTGGAGGTGGGCTCGTCGAGGATCAGCACCGACAGGTCGGTGGCGACGGCCCGGGCGATCGCGACGAGCTGCTGCACGGCGAGCGGGTGGTCACCGACGAGCGAGGCCGGGTCGAGGTCCAGCCCGAGCCGCCCGAGGACCGCGACGGCGGTGCGCCGCACCGCGGCCCGATCGATCCGCCGCCCGCCCCACCACGGGGCCCGCGGCTCGCGGCCCAGCATGATGTTCTCGGCGACGGAGAGGTTCGGGCAGAGGTTGACCTCCTGGTAGACCGTGGCGATCCCGGCCTCCTGGGCGTGCCCGGGCCCGGCGAACTCCCGGCGTTCGCCGCGGACGGCGAGGGTGCCCGCGTCGATGCCGTGGACGCCGGTCAGGGCCTTGATCAGGGTGGACTTGCCGGCGCCGTTCTCGCCCATCAGGGCGTGCACCTCGCCGGGGAACAGCCGCAGGTCGACCCCGTCGAGGGCCTTCACCCCGGGGAACCCGATCTCGATGCCGTGCAGTGCCACCACGGGATCGGTCGTGGCGGCCGGGGGCGGTCCGGTCTCGGTCATCGTCGTCTCCGGGGGTCGTCCCGGGCGCGGCCGCGCGCGGCACCCAGGAGTGGGAGACCGCCCGGTGCCGGTGGATCGTGCTCCACCGGCACCGGGCGGACGGTGCGGGATCAGTACTTGCGCTCGGCCAGGACGGCCGCGGCCTGGGCCTGGTCGAAGGTGGTCTCGGTGACCTCGACGCGGGCCGGGACCTGCTCCCCGGCGGCGACCTTCTTCACCATGTCCATCAGCTGTCCGCCGAGCAGCGGGTTGCACTCGACCATGTAGTTGATCTTCCCGTCGGCGGTCGCCTGCATCCCGTCCTTGGTGGCGTCCACGGAGATGATCGTGATGTCCTTGCCGGGCACCTTGCCCGCCGCGGTGATGGCCTCGATGGCGCCGAGGGCCATGTCGTCGTTCTGGGCGTAGACCACGTCGATCTTCGGCTGGGACTTCAGGAACGCCTCCATGACCTGCTTGCCGCCGGAGCGGGTGAAGTCACCGGTCTGCGAGGCGACGACCTTGATCGCGGGCGTGCCCGCCGTGGCCTGCTTGAACCCCTCGGTGCGGTCGATGGCCGGGGCGGCGCCGGTCGTGCCCTGGAGCTCGACGACGTTCACCTCGGGCCTGCCCGCCGAGTCCTTCACCAGCCACTCGCCGGCCTTCTCGCCCTCCTTGACGAAGTCGGATCCGATGAAGGACTTCACCAGCGACGGGTCGGCGGAGTCGATCGAGCGGTCCGTGAGCACGACCGGGATCCGGGCCCGCTTCGCCTCCTGGAGCACGGTGTCCCAGCCGGTCTCGACGACCGGGCTGAACGCGATCACGTCGACCTGCTGCTGGATGAACGACCGGATCGCCTTGATCTGGTTCTCCTGCTTCTGCTGGCCGTCGGAGAACTGCAGCTCGATGCCGGCCTGCTTCGCCGACTCCTGGATCGAGGCGGTGTTCGCGGTGCGCCAGCCGGACTCCGCGCCGACCTGGGCGAAGCCGAGGGTCAGCGTGTCCGGGGCGGCTCCGCCGGACCCGCCCGAGCCGCAGGCCGCGATCCCGGCGGTGAGGGCGATGGCCGCGGCGGCGCCGGCCAGCCGGCGGAAGACGCGGCGCCCGGTGGGTGGCGTCGGGGTGGGTGTCGTCGTCGACATCGGGATCCTCCGTGTGGTGCGCGGCGGTGCGCGGCCTGCGGGGTGAGGGCCGGAGCCGGGTCCTGTGCGGTCCGGTGTGCCGGTGGTCTCGGTGGTGAGAGATTGTTAGCGCGAACACACAGGCGGGTCAAGGGTCGGTGCGGCCGCCGGACCGATCGTCCGGCGATCGGTGATCGGGTACGCTCCCGGTCCTGGACATGGTTGATGTGAAGGTTAACAACCGCTGCCCCGGTGCCTGCGGTCCGCGGGTGCCGGAGCGTCTCCCGGCCGCCCGGGGGACGCGTCGGCGGGGTGGCCGGGAACGTCCCGGTCGTGCCGGGGTCCGGCGAACGCCCTCCGTAGGGGGGACGGTCACGGACGGCTACGCTGCACCGATCGGAGGGGGACGGGCGTGGGGATCGCGATGGAGCCGGGGCCGAGGCCGGGGCCGGGACGGGCACCGTCCATGTTCGACGTGGCCCGTCGTGCCGGGGTCTCCCACCAGACGGTGTCGCGGGTGCTGAACGCGCACCCGAACGTCCGGGAGAGCACCCGGGTGCGGGTCCGGACCGCGATCGAGGAGCTCGGCTACCGGCCGAACCGTGCCGCCCGCACCCTGGTGACCGGCCGTGACCGGGTGCTCGGCGTCGTCGCGCCGCGGTCCACCCTGTTCGGTCCGGTGTCGCTGCTCGCCGCGTTCGAGGAACAGGCGGTCGGCGCCGGGTTCGGCGTGAGCGTCGTGCGGGTGCGCGAGATCGACGGCGAGTCGGTGCGCCAGGCCGTCCAGCGCCACCTCGACGGGCAGGTCGCGGGCATCGTGGTGATCGCGCCGGTGGCGTCGGTGGCCGAGGCGCTCGACACCGTGCCGCGTGACGTCCCGCTCGTCACCGTCGACGGCGATCCCGACCAGCAGCTGCCGATGGCCACGGTCGACCAGGTGGAGGGCGGCCGGATCGCGACCGAGCACCTGCTGGCCGCGGGGCACACGACCGTCTGGCACGTCGCGGGCCCCACCGACTGGTTCGACGCGGCGGGCCGTGCGGCCGGCTGGGCCGCGGCACTGCACGCGGCCGGGGCCGAGGTGCCCCCGGTGATGGCCGCGGACTGGAGTGCGGACGCCGGGTACCGGGCGGGCGAGCTGATGGCCCGGATGCCCGAGGTGACCGCGGTGTTCGCCGCGAACGACGCGCTGGCCACCGGCCTGCTCCACGCCTTCCACGACCGCGGCCGGAGCATCCCCGGGGACGTCAGCGTCGTCGGGTTCGACGACGTGCCCGTCTCGGCGCACCTCATCCCGCCGCTGACCAGCCTGCGCGCGGACTTCGAGGCCGTCGCCCGCGAGGCGCTCGACCTGCTGCTGAACCACGAGGCCGGGCCGGACGTGTCGCAGGCGGTGCACCGGAGGATCGCACCGGTACTGGTGTCCCGCGACAGCGTCGGCCCGCCGCCCCGCTGACGGCGTCGCCGTCAGCTCGTGTTCTGGACCTTCGTCGCCAGCAGCTCCCAGCTGCGCCACCAGCTCTCCCGGCGCGGCGCCGGGCCGGTGACGATCAGCTCGTCGGCGTCGGCGCGGGCGGCGAACTCCTCCAGGTACGCGGTGACGGTCTCCGGAGTCCCGACCGCGGTGTAGCGGGTCATCGACCGGATCTGCCCGCCCGAGGCGCTGTCCAGGACGGCGTCGGCCTCGGCGTCGGTGAGCGAGGCCCCGCGACGGCCGGTGAACAGCCGGACCCGGGACCGCTGCACCTCACGCTGGATCTGCTGCGCCTCGTCGTCGGAGTCGGCGGCGATGACGTTCACCCCGGCCAGGACGTGCGGGGCGGACAGCTGCTCCGACGGCCGGAACTCCCGGCGGTAGAGCGCCACGGCCTGCTCCAGGGCGTCCGGCGCGAAGTGCGAGGCGAAGCCGTAGGGCAGCCCCAGCGCGGCCGCGACCTGGGCTCCGTAGAGCGAGGACCCGAGGATCGTCAGCGGGACGCCGGTGCCGCGGCCCGGGTGGGCCTCCACGCCCGGGACCAGGCTGGTGGTCCCGAGGAACGCCTGCAGCTCCTGTACGTCCTGCGGGAAGGTCTCCGACGCGCGCGGGTCCCGCCGCAGTGCCGCGACGGTCGCCTGGTCGGTGCCGGGGGCGCGGCCGAGCCCCAGCTCGATGCGGCCCGGGTGGAGCTCGGCGAGGGTGCCGAACTGCTCGGCGATCTGCAGCGGCGAGTGGTTCGGCAGCATCACGCCGCCGGAGCCGAGCGTGATGCGCTCGGTGTGCGCGGCGACGTGGGCGATGAGCACGCTCGTCGCCGCCGAGGCGATCGAGCCCATGTTGTGGTGCTCGGCGTACCAGATCCGGCGGAACCCCCACTCCTCGGCGCGTTGCGCCAGCAGGGTGCTGGCCTCCAGGCCCTGGGCGACGGTCTCACCCCGGGCGACGGTGGCCAGGTCCAGGATCGACAACGGCAGCGGTAGCGGCATGACAGCACCTCACGATCGACACGGTGACGTCGGTGTCAACGAACCGGAGGCGCATCCTCTTCCGCTCCGCGGCATCCGGATCGGAAACGTGATGGGACGGGGGCCGCCACGTGCCGGCCCGGATGCCCGGGGCGACGGCCGACCGGTGCCCTCCCGTCGCGCCGGCTCAGGACGGCGGGAAGTCCTGCACCCCCAGCGCGACGGCGATCCGGCCCAGCGCCGCCCGGTCCGCCGCGTCGAGCCGGTCGAGGACGAGGGCACGGACCGCGCGCAGATGGGTCGGCGCCGCGGCGTGCACGACGTCGAACCCGGCGTCGGTGAGGGCGGCGAGGGTGTAGCGGCCGTCGTCGGGGTCGGGGGAGCGGTGCATCCAGCCGCGGCCCTCCAGTCGTTTGACCACGTTGGAGAGCCGGGACAGCGAGCCGTTCGTCAGGAAGGCGAGCTCGCTCATCCGCAGCCTGCGCCCCGGCGCCTCGGACAGGTGGCTGAGCGTCAGGTACTCGAACAGCGTCAGGCCGTGCGCCCGCTGCAGCGGTGCCTCCAGCCGGCCGGGCAGCAGCATGATCAGTGAGACCAGGCCGGTCCACGCGGCCTTCTCCCCGCCGTCGAGCCACGTCGGCCCGTCACCGCCGGCCTCCGGTGTCGCCCGGTCCGTCGTCACCCGTCGCTCCCGTCCGTGGGTACCGGAGTGCACTTTACAGGTGAAGCAATGACTTGTAGGTTGAATTCATGGATGAAGTCATTGAGCGCGAGACCGCCACCTTCCACGTCACGCCGGGCTACGGTGTGACCGCCCGCGACCTGCTCGGGTACAGCCAGGCGGTCCGGATCGGCAACCGGGTGGAGACCTCGGGCCAGGGCGGCTGGGACGACGACCTGGTCGTCGCCGAGGACCTGGAGCAGGAGATCGTGCGGGCCTTCGACAACGTCGGGCGCACGCTCGCCGAGGCGGGCGCGACCTGGGCCGACGTCGTGCACGTGAACTCGTACCACAAGGTCGCGCCCGGGTCCGCCGCCATCGGCGACGAGCACAACCGGATCATGGTCCGGGAGTTCCGCAGCCGGCTCGGCGGGCGCGCCCCGGTCTGGACCCAGACCGGCGTCACCGTGCTCGGGCTCGCCACCATGCGGGTCGAGATCCGGGTGACCGCCCTGGTGGAGGGGTCCGGCTGAGGGTGCCTCAGCGGGTCCGTTCGTAGTGCCGGCGAGCCTTGGCGCGGTTCCCGCAGACCGCCATCGAGCACCACCGGGCGCGGTTCGCGCGGCTGCGGTCGAGCAGGAAGAGCCGGCACGCGTCGTTCGCGCAGGGGCGCAGCCGGCCGGGCAGCTCCTCCTCGACGGCGGCCCAGGCCAGGACGGCCTCGACGGCGAGCCGGGCGTGCGGAGGGGCGACGGTCCGCCAGGTCAGCCGCCCGTCGGTGAACTCCGGCGTCCGGTGCACGCCGTCGAGGAGTGGGGCCAGCGCGACGCCCGGATCGGCGCCGCCCCGGGCGACCCGGGTCAGGGCGTCCCGCGCGTCGCGCAGGACCGCCAGCTCCTCCGGGCCGCCGTCGCCGCCGTGCTCCCGCGCCCAGCGGCGCGCGGAGGCGGGGTCGCGGAGGGCGTCGCGCTCCATGCCGTCGACCAGGGGTCTGCTGTTGAGCAGGTCCAGCAGCAGGTCCACGTTCGTCTCCTAACCGCATCAAGTCCTTTGACAGGTTACACACGGGCGTGCTTCCGTGAGGAGGTCTAACCAGATCAATCGCGTGAAGGAGTTAGTCATGCCGCTCGTCCACCACCGGACCGCGACCGTCGACGGACACGAGATCTTCTACCGGGAGGCCGGCCCCGCCGACGCGCCCACGATCGTCCTGCTGCACGGCTACCCGACCAGCTCGTCGATGTTCCGGCACCTGATCCCGCTGCTGGCCGGCGACCACCACGTGATCGCGCCGGACCACCTCGGCTTCGGGCACTCCGCCGCTCCGCCCGCGGCGGAGTTCGACTACACCTTCGACGCGCTCGCCGACGTCACCGACGGGCTGCTCGAGCTGCTGGGTGTCGACCGCTACGCCCTCTACGTCCAGGACTACGGCGCGCCGATCGGCTGGCGGCTCGCGCTCGCCCACCCGGAGCGGATCACCGCGATCGTCACCCAGAACGGCAACGGCTACGAGGACGGCTTCGTCGAGTCGTTCTGGACCGCCGTCTGGGCCTACGGCGACGCGCCCGGCCCGGAGACCGAGCCCGCCGTCCGCGCCGCCCTCGACCTCGACGCCATCCGGTGGCAGTACCTGCACGGCGTGCCCGATCCGGGAACGGTGGACCCGGACACCTGGCACCACGACCACGCGCTCGTCTCCCGGGAGGGCAACGACGCGGTCCAGCTCGCTCTGTTCCGCGACTACCGCACCAACCGCCCGCTCTATCCGCGCCTGCACGGGTTCCTGCGCAGCAGCGGGGTCCCGGTGCTGGCGGTGTGGGGGCGCAACGACGAGATCTTCGGACCGGACGGGGCGCGGGCGTTCGCCCGCGACGCCCGGGACGTCGAGGTGCACCTGGTGGACGGCGGCCACTTCCTGCTCAAGAGCCACCTGGACGTCGTCGCCGGCCACCTGCGGCGCTTCCTGGAGCGGGTCCCGGCGTGATGTACGTGCCCCGGGGCGGGGAGCGTGATCAGGACCGGCGGGTGTCCGGGGTCCCGTCGCCCGGGTCGCCCAGGACGGCGTCCACGGCCAGGTACAGCGTCTCGGTCTCGGTCCGCAGGATCGGGTCCGCGGCGGGCAGCGCCCGTTCCATGCCGAGCCCGTCGACCACGGTCATGAGGAACCGTGCCCGCCGGGCGTTGTCGCCCGGGGCGAGCGCGCCCTCGTCGACCAGGGTCGTCAGCCAGTACTCGACCCGGCGCCGCACCTCGCGCTCGATGGCGAGGTAGGCCGTCCGGAGCTCCTCGGTCGGCTCGGGCACGACGAAGGTGTCGACCGCGGTCCGCAGCGCCCGGCGCGCCTGCTCCCCGACCCCGGTCCGGTTGAGCACCTCTCGCAGGCAGGCGGCGAGGCGGTCCCGGGCCGGCACCGCGGTGTCGTGGATGGCGTCGTCGGGGGCGACGAGGTCGTAGACACGGGTCAGGACCTCGTCCTGCAGCGCCCGCTGGGTCGGGAAGTGGTGGCGCAGCGAGCCGGTGCTGACCCCGGCCCGCGCGGCGACCGCGCGCACGCTCAGCCGGGTCCCCGGGTCCTGGCCGAACAGCTCCATCGCGGCCAGGAGCACCCGGTCCCGGCTGCCGAGTCTCCGCCGCTGCGTCTCGTCCACCCCTGGCAGGCTACTAGTACACCGTGTTAGCGTGCCGCCGAAGGAACCAACACAGTGTGTTGGTCAGGGACGCGGGTTCGGGGGGACCAGATGCTGACCGAGTGGCGACGACACCGCGCCGTCCGACGGGTGAGGCCGGGCGACGGCAGCCCGCTGAAGCGTTTCCGCTGGTGGCAGCTGTTCCTGGGGCGCGCCCTGCTGCATCTGGACCTGACCGGCGCCGACGGGCGGCCGGTGCGGTACTCCGTCGACGTGCGCCACCAGGGCAGCGGGGAGACCGGGCAGGTCGTCGCGCAGGTGTACCGCGACGGGCGGCACCACGCGTCGTCGCGGGTGCCGGCGGTCGTCCCGGTCGAGGGCGGCGCGATCGAGGTCGCGACGAGCGCGTTCGGTGTGAAGCGCTGCCGGTACGTCACCGCCGCCGGTGCGGTCCGGCAGCTGGTCCCGGACCCGCGCTCGGCGGAGGGCCGCCGGGCCCGACTGGAGCGCGAGCACCCCTCGCTCAGCCGCGTGCTCGGCGTCGTGTCGGTGGTGGCGCTGGTCGTCGGTGTCGGGCTGAACCTGCTGCAGCTGCTGGAGCCGCTCAGCCGGATCCCGCCGGTCGCGGCGGCGGTCGGGGTGTTCGAGTCGCCGGTCCACCTGCCGATCTGGCTCAACATCGCGCTCGGCCTCGCGGCCGCCCTGGCCAGCACCGAACGCGCCCTGCGGCTGCGCTACCACTGGCTGCTCGACGGCGTCGGCAACTGAGCCGGGCGTGCCCCGGCGGTCCGCCCGCCGGGGCACGCGCCCGGTCAGGCGGCCGGCTCCCCGAACCAGCGGCGGGCCGCCCGCCGCAGCGTCGTGGGATCGGGCCGGTCCCCGCCGACCCAGGCCACGACGCCGTCGGGGCGCAGGAGCACGGTGCCGGTGCCGAGGTCGTCGCGCAGCGGGCCGGTGACGCGGCGGATCCGGTCCGCCCAGCCGTGTGCCACGGCGCCCAGCGCGGGGTCGGCCCCCGGGTCGAGCAGCACACCCGAGCCGGTGGCCGTGAGCTCGCCGAGCCAGGTGCCGTCGGCGAGGCGGAACTCCGGCGCGACCCGGCCGACCATCGGGTGTGCGTCGCCGAGGTCGAGGCGCAGGCCCGCGCCGGAGGTCCGCAGGTAGACGTAGCCCGCGCCGTCGCGGGTGGTGAGCAGGTCGCGCACCACCGACTGGAGGGCGGCGGCCTGCGGGCCGGGCCGCATGAGCGCCACCTGGGCGCGGGACCAGTCGAGCACGGCGGCCGCGACCGGGTGCCGTTCGTCGTCGTAGGTGTCGAGCAGGCCGTCCGGGGCGGCGCCCCGCGCCGTGGCGGCCAGCTTCCAGCCGAGGTTCAGCGCGTCGGCCAGGCCGGAGTTGAGGCCCTGCCCGCCCAGTGGGGAGTGGATGTGCGCGGCGTCGCCGGCGAGCAGCACCCGGTCCCGCCGGTAGGTCGTCGCCTGCATGGCGCGATCGGTGAAGCTGGAGGCGTTCCACACCTCGAGCAGGGTCACGTCGGTGCCCGACACCCGGCGCAGGACCTCCTGGAGGTGCTCGGGCGTCGGCGGCCGCGAACGGTCGAAGGCACCACCGTCGAAGTCCATGATCCCGAGGTGGCCGTCGGTGGGCATCCGCAGGTACATGCCCTGCGGGGTCAGGTTGAAGCCGCGGTCGAGCTTGTCCAGGTCGTCGACCCTGGCGTGCAGCACGTAGCCGGTGAACTGCGGCTCGGTGCCGACGAAGTCGAACCCGGCGAGCCGCCGGACGGCGCTGCGGCCGCCGTCGCAGCCGACCACCCAGCGGGCGGCGAACGTGCCGGTGCGGCTGTGCACGACCACCCCGTCGTCGTCCTGGTCGAGGCCGGTGACCGGGGTGTCACGCAGGATCCGGACCCCGAGCTCGTCCGCCCGCCGGGCCAGCATCCCCTCGACGTCGGCGAGGTGGATCATCAGCCGGTCCGTGGCCGGGGTGGGCAGCCGGGGCGGGAGCGTGGTCTCGTCGAGCTCGACCCCGCTCAGCATGATCCCGGCGAAGTGCCCGGCCCGCGGCGGCGGCAGCATCCCGTCCGCGGCCCCGGTCCCGGGGTCGGTCCGGCCGCCGGCCGCGGGCTCCGGGCCGAAACCGGCCGGGGTCGGGCCGACCGCCTCCCGCAGCGCGGGCAGCAGCCCCCGCCGGTGGAAGGCCTCCACCGAGGCCGCGGTCAGCCCGCGCATCCCGAGCGGCGCGGTCCGCCAGGGGTTCTCCCCACCGGGCTCGCGTTCGAGCACCGTCACCGAGCAGCCCGCGAGACCCAGCTCGCAGGCGAGCAGCAGACCGACCGGGCCCGCTCCCACGATCACCACGTCGTCCACACCGATCGCCTTCTTCCGTCGTCGAGGTCGTGACCCGAGACTGCGCCCGGCCGCTGGCGTGGGGCACGCACGCGGCACGCACGGCCCTGGCACGGTGGTGTCCGTCGAGTCGAACCGGGTCCGGTGCCTGCGGCCCCCGGTGTGGTCGGCGAGCTGCGTCCCGTCGCCCTCGTGGCCGCCGCCTCCCGCCGGAGAACCCGGGAGACCGCCACGGGACGCGCCGGTGGGTGACCCGGATCACGATCACTGGAGTGTGCCGCGACGGCCGACGGTGCGATGGGCCCCAGGCACCGGGGACGGTCCCCGGCTCCGTGAGGAGGCACCGATGACCCGTGCACCGACGACCCGGACCCCGACCCGCATCACCCTCGAGGACTTCTTCGCCGACCCGGAGTTCGCCGGGCCCTCGCTGTCGCCGGACGGGACGCGCATCGCCTACCTGGCGTCGCACCGCGGACGGCGCAACCTCTGGGTCCGGGCCGTCGAGGAGACCCACGCCGACGCCGTCGCGGTCACCCACGACACCCGCCGCGGGATCTCCCGCTACCACTGGACCGGCGATCCGCGTTGGATGCTCTACGAGCAGGACACCGACGGCAACGAGGACTGGCACCTGTACCGGGTCGACCTCGACGCCCCCGGGGAGCCCGCCGTGGACCTCACACCGATGGCGCCGGGCTCGCGGGTGTTCGGGGTCGAGCCGTCCCACGATCGGCCCGGCACCGTGCTGGTCTGGATGAACCCCGACCCGATGTCGATCGACATGTTCCGGGTCGACCTCGCGACCGGCGAGGCCGCGCTGGAGCTGGCCCAGCCCGGGCTGCGCGAGACCTGGCTGACCGACCGCGAGGGGCGCCCGGCGTTCCACTCGGTCATGACCGGGGCCGGCGACTACGAGTTCTCCGCGGTCGACCCCGACGGCGGGCGACGGCTGCTGCACACCGTCGGCGGCCCGGAGCACCCGGTCGGCGTGTACCCGCAAATGGTCACCCCCGACGGCACCGGCCTGCTCCTGGGACTCCACCAGGACTCCGACGACCTGCGGCTGGTCCGGATCGACCGGGCGACCGGCGAGCAGACCGTGGTGTCCGCGGTCGAGGGGAGGAGCCTGGACACGCTGGGGATGCTCGGCCCCGGCCTGCCGCAGACGCTGCTCACCGACCGCGCCACCGGCGAGGTCGTCGCCGTCCGGTACGTGGGGGACCGGCCGCACCTGGAGATCCTCGACCCGGAGTTCGCGCCGGTGTTCGAGGCACTGTCCGCGCTGTCCGACGGCGTGCTGGAGTCCGTCTCCTCCGACGAGTCCGGGCGGCTCTGGATCGCCGGGTACACCCACGACCGCGAGCCGGGCGTGTACCGGCTCTACGACCACGCCACGGGGGAGAGCCGGGAGCTGTTCCGCGGTCACCCGCACCTCGACCCGGCCGACCTCGCGCCGATGGACGCGGTGTCGTTCACCGCCCGCGACGGCCTCCCGCTGCACGGCTTCCTGACCCTGCCCGTCGGCACGACCCGGCAGGACGCCGAGCGCCTGCCCCTGGTCCTGGTCGTGCACGGCGGGCCGTGGGCGCACGACACCTGGGGCTACGACCCCGAGGTCCAGTTCCTCGCGAACCGCGGGTACGCCGTGCTGCAGGTCAACTTCCGGGGCTCCACCGGCTACGGGCGCCGCCACCTCACCGCCGCGATCGGTGAGCTCGCGGGCGCGATGCACGACGACCTGATCGACGCCTGCGACTGGGCCGTCGGGCAGGGCTGGGCCGACCCGGGCCGGGTCGGCATCTACGGCGGCTCCTACGGCGGGTACGCCGCGCTGGTCGGCGTGACCGTCACCCCGGACCGCTTCGCCGCCGCCGTCGACTACGTCGGCATCTCCGACCTGGCCAACTTCATGCGGACCCTGCCCGAGTTCGTCCGGCCGTACCAGGTCAACGCCTGGTACCGCTACGCGGGCGACCCGGACGTGCCGGAGCAGGCGGCCGACCTCGCGGCCCGCTCGCCGATCACGATGGTCGACCGCATCCGCACGCCGCTGCTGGTCGCCCAGGGCGCCAACGACGCCCGGGTCGTGCAGGCCGAGTCGGACAACATCGTGGCCTCGCTGCGCGAGCGCGGGGTGCCGGTGGAGTACCTGCTGGCCACCGACGAGGGGCACGGCTTCGCCAACCCGGAGAACCGGATCCGGCTGTTCCGGGCGATGGAGCGCCACTTCGCCGAGCACCTCGGCGGCTCCGCCTGAGCCCGTCGTTTCGCCGCACCGCCCCGGGGTAGCCCCCCGGGGACAGGGTGCCGGGCGACACGTCGGCGCACGCCGGCGGAACGGAGTGGACATGGCGAAGCAGGTGGCAGCGGTCTGGGTACCGGTGACCGACATGAAGCGGGCGACCGCGTTCTACCGCGACGTCCTCGGCCTGGCCGTGACGATGGAGAGCGACGACTGGACCGAGCTCGACGCCGGCGGCCTCACCATCGGCCTCAACGGCCGGGAGACCGCGGAGACCGCCGACCACGGCGGTGCCGTGATCAGCTTCCACCCGGAGACGTCCATCGAGGAGGCCCTCGACGACCTGAAGCAGCGCGGCGGCCACGTCCAGGGCGACATCAGCGAGCACTCCTGGGGCCGGATCTTCCCGTTCCGCGACACCGAGGGCAACGACCTGCAGTTCTACACGCCGCCCGCGGGCTGACCCGGCCGCTCACGCCGCCAGGTCGGCCTCCAGGGCCTCGGTGAGCAGTGCGACCAGGGCCTCGCGCTGCACGTCGGCCGACGACCCGGACACGTCGTCGGCGCCGTCGAGCGCCGCCGCCGCGAGGCCGGCCTTGGAGTCGATCAGGTCGGCGATCCGGGCGTCGATCGTCTGGGCGGCGAGGATCCGCCACGCGGTCACCGGTTCGGACTGTCCGATCCGGTGGCTGCGGTCGATCGCCTGGGTCTGCTCGGCCGCGGTCCAGGACAGCTCCGCGAGCACGATGTTCGAGGCGACCTGCAGGTTCAGCCCGACCCCCGCCGCGGTCAGCGAGCACACCGCCACCGCGACGCCCGGGTCGTTCACGAACGCGTCGATGTTGCGCTGGCGCACCGACGGCGTCTGGTCGCCGCGGATCGAGGAGTACCGCACGCCCTGCTTGGCGAAGGTCTGCTCGGCGGCGTCCATGACGTCGACGTGCTTGGCGAAGAACACGACCTTGCCCGCGCTGCGCGCGATCTGCACCGCGTAGTCCGCCGCCAGCCCGGCCTTGGCCCGGCCGAGGCGGCGCATCATCGTGAACACGTTGTCCCCGGAGCCCGCCTCCGCGGCGTCCTTCTGTTCCCAGCCCGCGACGTCGCGGACCAGGCCGTGGTCGATGCCCTCGACCGCCGGGCCGGACCGGCGGGCGGCGAGCGCGGCGGTGTAGCGGGCGACCATCCGCCGGGCCAGCGCCTTCTCCGCGGCCCGGATGGACCGCCCGGTCGGGCCGTCGATCTCGACGGGGAGGTCCGCGATGCGCCGGGCCGGGATGTCCGCGGCGACGTCGATCTTGCGACGGCGCACGATGCCCATGTCGACGACGCACTGGCGGGCGGCGCGCTCGAACAGCCCGTCGGCCGGGGTCATACCGGTCGCGGTGAGCTTGTCGAGAAGCTCGGCGCGGGGCTTCGTCGCGTCGATCCAGCCGAGGAACTGCCAGATGGCGAGGAAGTCCTCGACGTCGTTGATCAGCGGGGTGCCGGTCAGCGCCATCAGCAGCGGCCGGGGGATGAACGACCGGATCTTCTCGGCGATCTCCAGGACGTGCTTCGACCGCTGGGAGGTGCGGTTCTTGATGAAGTGCGCCTCGTCGACGACCATCCCGCGGAACCCGAAGTCGCCCAGCCAGCCGATGTGCCGGTCGAGCACCTCGTAGTTGACGACGACGATGTCGGCGAAGCCGTCGACGGAGTCGCCGTTGCCCTGGATCGCGGTCGCGGCCCGGCGCGGCGCCCACAGCGCGGCCTCGCGCACCCAGTTGGTCTTCACCACGTTCGGCACGACGACCAGCAGCGGGTAGGCGTTCGCGGCCTCGGCCGCGCGCAGTGCCTGCGCGGTCTTGCCCAGCCCGGGCTCGTCGGCGAGCAGGAAGGTGCGGTGGCCGTTCTCCGCGGCGGCGACGAGCTCCGCCTGGTGCGGCATCAGCTCCCGGCCGCCCGGGACCGGGCGGGTCGAGGGCTCGGGCAGCTCCATGCACGCCGGTGCGCCTGCCCCGGCGCGCTCGAAGGAGCGCAGCAGCGGGCCGAGCAGCTCCCAGCCGGTCAGCGGCGTCGGGCGCGGGCCGCTCGGCGGCGCGGCGGAGAAGTCGGGAGCGAGGAACGGGTTCGCCATCTGCCGGGCCACCACGGACTGCGGCACGACCTGTGGCTTCGCCGGGACCAGCGGGACCTCGACGGGCTCCGGTTCCGGCTCGGGCTCGTCGACCTCGATCCCGGCCGAGCGCAGCATCTCCCGCTTGAGCGCACGCGCCGAGTCGGAGACGACGGCGTCGTCGGCGAGCAGGGCCAGCAGGCCCGCGTCGCGGACAGCGTCCATCGCCAGTGCCTTCGCGATCTCGTCGAGACGCTGCAGGGTCTCGGCCCGCTTCGCGTCGTCGTGCCGGTCGCGGACCCGGGCCCGTTCGTCGCGCAGCAGCAACGCCACCGTCTGGAACTTGGTGCGGGTGGCCGGGGTGACCCGGCCGGTCCGCAGGGCGGTCCGCACCTCGCGTGCGGCCCCGGTCAGCACCGACATCACGTCGTTGCCGCGCGGACGGCGACGTCGCTGGGGGGTGCCCTGGCGAGCCCCGGTCCGGGGCCTGCCTCCTCGCGCCACGTACTGCTCCTGTCGACGTCCTGCGGCGCCGGTCCGTGGCCGCGTCCCCGGGGGGCCGCGGCCGGACGTGCTCGACGTGACGAAGGGCCGGATGGCCCCTCCGCACCACGAACCGGCCGGTGGGGGATCGCAGTCACGGAGGTCGGCGGTCCGGCTGCGGGAAGCGCCACAGGCCGTCGACGGTGTCCGGGACCCGCCGTACGTCCCGGCCGTGGAACGCCCGGGACGGTCGGCAGATCTGATCCGGTTCCCACCCTACCCCGGGCGGGCCCGTACGGCGCGTGACACACCGGTGGCGGACGACACCACCGCCGCTACCGGTCCGGGCCGACCGGTCCCTCGATGCGGAACAGCCGACGCGCGTTGCCCTCGGTGAACAGGTCGCGGTCGGCGGCGGCGAACCCGTCGAGGAACCCCGCGACCTCCGCCCGCGACGGGTGCTGGAAGGGGTGGTCGGTGGAGAACAGCAGCCGGTCGGGCGTCGTCACCGCCAGCGCGTGCCGCAGGTGCGCGGGGTCGAGCATCCCCGAGCAGGTGAGCACGATGTTCTCGCGCACGTACTCGGGTACCGAGCGCTCCAGCCCGGCGACCCGGGCGACGCCGTTCGCGCGGTCGGCCCAGTAGGGCAGCAGCTCGCCCCAGTGTCCGAGTACGACGGTCAGGCCGGGGTGCCGGTCGAAGGTGCCGCGGGCGATCAGGCGCAGCACCGCGACGGCGGCCTCCACGTGCCAGCCCCACCCGAACGTCGCGAGCGCCAGGTCGGTGGTGTCGCCGAACCCGGAGTAGGACGCGTCGCGCACGGCGGGCGGCGGGACCTGCGGGTGCACGAACACCGGCAGCGCGCGGGCCGCGGCGACGGCGAACAGGTCGTCGAGGCGGGGGTCGTCGAGCAGGATGTCGCCGCTGCGGCCGTAGACCATCGCCCCGACCAGGCCCAGGTCGGCGGCGCGTTCCAGCTCGGCCGCGACCGCCGACGGTTGCGCGGTGGGCAGGGTCGCCATCGCACGCAGGCGTCGCGGGTGGTCGGCGACGGCCGCGGCGGCGGTGTCGTTGAGCTCGCGGGACAGCGCGACCCCGTCCGCCGGGTCCAGCGGTCCGGTCGACGGCGGGGCGACCGAGAGCACCTGCAGGTCGACGCCCTGGGCGTCCATCGCGGCGAGCCGTCCCGCGCCGAGGTCGTGCAGCTGCGCGAGGTGGTCGCCGATGTCGTTGAGGGTCGTGCTCGGGTCCCGGCGGTGCGGTGGCAGGGCGGCCAGTGCCGCGTCCAGCGCGGGGGAGGTCCAGTGCTCTTCGACGGCGATGATCGACATGGGTGCTCCCGCGGCTGACGGAGGACCGGCCGCGCGACCGCGGAGCCGACGCCATGGTGCCACCGCGGCGGCGGGGGCTCAGCGCCCGGTGGTCCCGCCCGGCGGGTCGATGCGCAGCTGCCGCAGCGCGGAGTCGATCTCTGCGGCGAGCCGGGCCGTGTGGTCGGGGCCGCCGGAGGCCAGGCCACGGGCCTGGGCCACCCGCAGCGCGGCGAGCGCGACCGCGGCGAGGACCTGCGCGTCCCCGGTGGGTGCCCGGTCGGCGATCGCCGCGGCCAGGGCGGACTCCTGCTCCAGCAGGACCGCCATCTGCCGGGCCTGCAACGCCGGGTCGTGGTGGGCCAGGTGGAGTGCGGTCCGGGTGTCCGGGGCCCCGTCGTCGCCGGCGAGCACGCCGAGCGCGGCCTCGCGCACCGCGTCGAGCACCGGCTCGTCCACGGGTCGGGCGCGGAACGCCTCGACCAGGTCGGCGGCGCGGGCACGTACGACGGCGAGGACCGCGTCCTCCTTGCTGGGGAAGTGGTTGAAGAACGTCCGCACCGACACCCCGGCCTCGTCCGCGATCATCTCCACGGTGACGCCGTCGAGGCCGTGCTTCTCCGACAGCCGGACCGCGGCGGAGCGCACGCCCTCGCGGGTGGCGAGCTTGCGCCGCGCCCGCACACCGGGCGACGGCGGCCGGGGCCGGGGCCGGTCGGAGGTGTCCATCCCGGGCATCCTGCCCTCCGGCCGGCGGGGCCTCAGCCCCAGGTCACCGGCAGCGCGTGCACACCGAAGATCAGCATCTCGTTGCGCAGCGGCACCTGCCCGGCCTCGACGGCCAGGCGCAGCCCCGGGATCCGGCTGAACAGACGCTCGAAGCCGACCTGCATCTCCACCCGGGCCAGCTGGGAGCCGATGCACTGGTGCACCCCGTGCCCGAACGCGAGGTGCGGGACGCGACGGCGGGACAGGTCCAGCTCGTCACCGGCCTCGACGGTGCGCGGGTCGCGGTTGACCTCCGGCACGGCGACGACCACGGTCGACCCGGCCGGGACGGTGACCCCGCCGACCTCCAGGTTCTCGGTGGCGACCCGGCTCACGCCGAGCTGGATGATGCTGAGGTGGCGCAGCAGCTCCTCGACGGCGTCGTCGATGCGGTCGGGGTGCTCGCGGAGGAAGGCCAGCTGCCCGGGGTTGCGCAGCAGGGCGAACGCGCCCAGGCCGAGCATGTTCGCCGTCGTCTCGTGACCCGCCCCGAGCAGCACGAGCGCGATGTCGACGAGCTGGTTGTCCGGTAGCGGCGGGTCGGTGTCGTGCACGAGCCCGGACAGCAGGTCGTCGGCCGGGTTCTCCTTCTTGTGCGCCACCAGCCCGGCCAGGAAGGTGTACAGCTCGCCCAGGGCGCGGGCCCGGTCGGCGTCGGACGAGGCGGAACTGAGCCCGACCGTGGTGTTCTCCTGGAACCGGGCCCGGTCGGCGTAGTCGACGCCCAGCAGCTCGCAGATCATCTGCGACGGCAGCGGGAGCGCGTAGGCGGCCACCAGGTCCGCGCCGGGGCCCGCGGCGAGCATCGCGTCGATGTGCTCGTCCGCGATGGCCCGCATCCGCTCGGTCAGCGCCCGCATCCGGCGCACCGTGAACTGGCCCTGCAGGAGGCGGCGGATCCGGGTGTGCTCGGGCGGGTCCATGAAGACGAACATGCCGTCGGTGCGCTCGACGTCGGCCGGCCGGACCGGCTCGCCCCGCTCGGCCGCGGCGGCGAGCTCGGCCACCTCGTGCGGCTGCAGGGCGGTGGCGTCCTTGTAGCGGACGCGGTCCGAGCTGAACCGGGTGTCGGCCAGCACCTCGCGGGCCTCCTCGAAACCGAGGACGAGGAACGCGCGTGCCCCGTTGCGCAGCTCGACGGTCTGCACGGCGCCACCACCGCGGCGGGCGGCCAGCCCCGGGGCGGGGTCGAACGGGCAGCCGGGAGGCCGTTCGAGCAGGTCCTCGGGCACGATGCTGCGCAGCCCGACCGGCGAGCCGGTCGTGTCGGTCGTCCCGGGGGCGGCGGAGTCACTCGTCATGGGTCTCCCTGCGGTGGGTCGGTCGGTCCGTGGTGGGGGCCGCCGACGCTACCAACTCGTTGCACGGTGTGCAGCGAAATCGGAGCCCGCGTCAGCCGCGCAGGATCCGCGGGATCGCCTGCCGCACCGCGGCGAGGTCGGTGAGGACCTCGACGGCGCCGGCGGCGGTCAGCTCGTCGACACCCGCTCCGCCGGTGCGCACCGCGTAGGCGGGGTGCCCGGCGGCAGCGGCGGCGCGCACGTCCCACTCGGAGTCGCCCAGGACGAATGCGCTCGACCCGGCGACCCGGCGCACCGCCGTCCTGACCAGATCCGGGTCGGGCTTGGTGCGGCGCGCGTCGGACCGGGTGAGGCAGGCGTCGGCGAGTGCGCGTCCGTCGAACAGGTCCAGGTAGGCCTCGACGTGCTCGGGATCGCCCGAGCTGGCCAGCACCACCTTCATCCCGAACCCGTCGCGCAGGTCGACGAGCAGCTCCGCCGCCTCGGGCAGTGCGACGACCTCGCCGAGCAGCGGGTCGAACTCCTCCTTCCACGCGGCGCGGGCGTCGTCGCCGTGGGTGTCCTCGAACCCCTGACCGGCGACGGCGGGGACCAGCTGGTCCCCGCCCATCCCGACCGCACGGTGCAGCCGCCACAGCGGCACCGTGACGTCGAACCGGCGCAGGGCGCGGGACCAGGCGATGGTGTGGTGGTAGTTGGTGTCGACGAGCGTGCCGTCGACGTCGATCACCGCGGTGTCGGGGGTCGTCATCCGCGCGGGGTACCCACGCGCCCGGCGTCCACGCGGCGCCGGCCGGTGAGGTCGGACTCCGCGCGCCGCGCGGGTGTGGTCCGGCGCCCGGCGGGTACCCCGTGCGACACCGAGGACGGGATGTGCGCAGATGCCGCAGGTACGGGTGAAGGCCGTCGGCACCGACGCGGCCACGACCGACCGGGTCCTCCTGCTGGAGGAGACGTCCGGGGCGGGGCGGATCGTCGTCGTCGCGGTGGGGGAGGCCGAGGCGCTGGCCGCGGCGGCCGCGCTGGAGGGGGTGCAGAGCGCCCGCCCCGGTACCCACCGCCTGATCGGCGCCGTGCTGCGCGCCGCGGGCCGCCGCCTGGTCCGGGTCCGCGTGCACACCCTGCGCGACGCGGTGTTCCACGCCGAGCTCGACCTCGACGACGGCACCCGCGTCGACTCGCGCACCAGCGACGCGGTGGTCCTGGCGCTGCTGCTCGGCGCCGACATCGTCGTCGCCGACGCGGTGCTGACCGTGGCCGGGGTCGCCCCGTCGACGGTCGTGGTCGAGGGGCTGGGCAGCGGATCCGGTGAGCTGGAGGCGTTCCGCCGGTTCCTCGACACCGCCACGCCCGACGACTTCGACGGGCCGCCGCGCTGACCCCGGCGGCCACGCTCAGGCGACCGGCCTGCCCGTCCCGCTCGCGTCGACACCCGGCCCGGCCTGCGGGAGGGTCGGCGCACCGGCGCCGCGCAGCAGGTCGGCGAGCCCGCCACGGGCCCGGCCGCGGGTGCGGGCGCTGGTCCGCACCGTCGCGGGCGCACCCGCGACGACCCGGTAGCCGCCGGCCCGCAGCCGGGCGACGAGCCCGTGGTCCTCGCCGCAGGCCAGCGGGGGGAACCCGCCCACCGCGGCCCACGCGTCGGCGCGCACGCCCAGGTTCGCGCCGTACACCGGGTACTCGGGCGGCGCGGGCTCCCCGGGCGGGCGTGGCAGCCCGGGCACGTCGAGCACCACCCCACCGGCGACGGCGTCGGCGCCGGCCGCGGCGAGCGCCAGGTGTGCGGCGATCCAGCCGGGGGCCACGGTGCCGTCGGCGTCGGTGCCGAGCAGCCAGGTCGTCGCCGGGGCGGCGCCGTCGGCGGCGAGCAGCGCGGCCAGGGTGACGGCGGCGAGCTCGCGGACCGCGCCGATCGTGACCGGCCCGGCGACCTCGTGCGGCCGCGGCGCGGACCGGCAGCCGGGCAGCGGGGCCACCCCGGCGGTGGGTTCGAGCACCCGCACCCGCACCCGGTCCGCGGCCGGGTGCGTCGCGGCGGCGGCCCGGGCGAGCGCGGCGGTGGCGTCGGAGCAGCGGTCGGCGACCACGCACAGCGCCCGCGCGGTGAGCCCGGGCGTGTGGTCGAGGGCGGTCAGCACGGACCGGACGCAGGCGGTGATGGTGCCCGCCTCGTCGTGGGCGGGGACGAGCACGCCCGCGGCGGAGGGTGCGGTCCCCGACCGCGCGGTCCGGCTCACCGGCGCCGGACCACGTGCAGGAGGAACTGCTCGTCGGTGTGCTCGACGAGGGTGTCGAAGCGGTCGTCGGCCACCACCCGCGCGTGCACGGTGGCGGCGTCGGCGGGCGCCTCGGCGGGCCACTGCCGCCAGTGCACCAGCACCAGGTCGCCGCCCGGCACCAGCGCGCCCGCGATGCGGTCGAGCACGGCGCCCACCCGCGCGGCGGGCAGGTAGTAGAGGAACTCGGCGAGGACGACGAGGTCGACGCCGCCGGGGACCGCCCGGTCGTCGTCGACGTCGGCCGCCAGGACCTCGACGCCCGGGGTCCCGCCGAGGGCGTCGGTGGTGGCGGCGACGGCCTCGTCGACCACGTCGGAGGCCACCACCCGGTCGCAGCGCGCCGCCAGGTCACGGGTCAGCTCGCCGAGCCCGCAGGCAGGTTCGGCGGCCAGCGCGTAGCGCTCCCGCGGCAGGCAGGCCAGCAGCACGTCGCGCTTGCGCCGCTCGTAGAACGACGTGCGCACGGCCCAGGGGTCGGCGCCGTCGCGGTAGAGCTCGGCGAACAGCTCCGGCGGCGCCCCCGAGGGCGGCGGCTCCCGGAAGTAGACCTCGTGACCGCCGTGGAAGTGGGCGAGCGTCGCCGGGGACAGCACCGCGCGGGTCCCGCCGGGCGGCACGGCGGACTGCGAGGCGTGCGCGGCGATCGCGCGGCGCTTGGCGTCCCGGTCGTCGGCGGACAGCGTCAGCCGGTGGGCGCGGTCCCACGGCACGCCGGGATCGGTCGGCGCGATCCGGGTGCGGGCCCAGATCGGGAACCCGAAACCGTGCGCGGTCACCGGGGCCGCCGCCGGGCAGGCCCGGCCGACCGCGGCGTGGTCGGGGTGCGGGTCGCCCCGCCACGGGCTCGCCCACGCGTCGGCGCCGGCGAGCAGCCCGGTCAGCGGACCGACGAGCTGGTCCTCGCGCAGCGCCGAGTCGGGCAGCCCGAGCCGGTGCACCGTCGCGGGCACGCCCAGCTCGGCCAGCGCCGCGTCGAGCTCGGCGCGGCGGGTGCGGGCCAGCCCGGCCCGGTCGATCGACCCGACCTCGGGCAGGGCGGCCTCCCCGTCGCTGGCCAGGACGATCTCGACGGTGCCGCCCGCGGCGACGACCCCGCGCATGAGCCCGGCCGCGCCGAGGGTTTCGTCGTCGGGGTGGGCGCACACCACGACCAGGCGGCCGAACGACGACGGGTCGAGACCGCGCCGGGCGAGGGTCGCGGCCGCGTCCTCCCAGACGTCCGGGGACTGCACGGGCTCCATCAGGTCGCCGGGGTGACCAGGGCGCGCCCGAGGGCGGCGAGGTCACGTCCGCCGTGGTGCTGGCGCAGGTAGATCTGCAGGTCCGCGAGTCGTGCGGTGAGCAGCGGCGACCCGGCCAGCACGGCGACCCCGGCGATCTCCGGGGCGGCGTCGAGCACGCTCCGGCACGCCCGCTCCACCGCGGCCCGCACGGTGGCCACCGCGTCGTGGTGGGCGGTGGCGGGGTCGGCGTCGATCCGGGCCGCGGTGACGGCGAGCAGCGCGTCCGCGGCGGCGACGGCGGCGTGCACCGCCCCGAGCGCGGCCAGCCGGTGCGGATCCGGGTCGGCCGTGCGCAGCGGCGTCGCGACGTGGTCGACGATCGCGGCGGCCGCGCCCAGCCACACCGCGGCGACCCCGGCGCCGCCGTGGGCGAACCCGGGGCGGTCGGTGTAGGCGTCCGGTCCGCCGATCACGGCCTCGGCAGGCAGGGGCACGTCGTGCAGGACGACGTCGTGGGTGTCGCTGGCGGCCATCCCGGCGGCCCGCCAGGCCGTCACCCGTTCCACCTGCGGGGCACGCAGGTCCAGGTCCACGAGCCGGGTGCCGGCCCCGGACCCGGCGACGACGAGTGCCCGGTCGAGCAGGTGGGTGCCCGAGCAGAACCGCACGGTGCCCGACAGACGGAGCCCGTCGTGGCCGCCGTCGAGCCGGGCCCCGCCGCCGGACCGCGACGCCCAGACCCCGTAGCCGGCGCCGGGGACGGGGGAGCGGTGGTGGTCGGCGAGGATCGCGACGGCGTCGGTGTGCCCCTCGGCCAGCCGCGCGACCGGCAGGTCGCGTCGTGCGATCCGGGCCAGCCGCGCCCACCGGGTCGCGGTCGCCCCGGAACCGGGCAGCGGGAGGTCGAGCTGACCGGCGGCGACGGCGGCGGCGAGCGTGGCCCCGGCCCCGCCCGGGAACGGCTCGGCGGGGCCTGCTGGTGCGGGCACCGGGTCCAGGACGCCGGTGGCGGGCCCGGATCGGCCACCCCGGTGGTCGGCGCCGGGCACGTCGGGTCGGTGGTCGAGGCTCACGGACTGCCGTATGTCCGGTCCCGGCGGGTCCAAACCCGACCGGGGGGCGGGGGCTCAGCCGTACAGCCGCCGGTGGGCGAACCGCACCGCGCCGCGGTAGAGCACCCCGGTCGCCCCGGACGCGGCCAGCGCGGCCCGCGCCGCGTTGGCGCCGGGCCCGCCGTGCACCGCGCCGCCCGGGTGCGCCGACGCCCCGGCCAGGAACAGCCCCGGCACCGGGGTGTCGGCGCGGCCCAGGCCCGGCACCGGGCGGAACACCAGCTGCTGGTGCACCGCGGAGGTGCCCGCGGTGATCGCCCCGTCGACGAGGTTGCCGTCGCGGCCCTGCAGGTCCGTGGGCCCGGCGACGGCGCGGGCCAGCACCCTCGACCCGAACCCGGGCGCGTGGTCCTCGACGACCTGCTGCATCCGGTCGGCCCAGCGCAGCACCTCGTCGCGACCCCAGCCCAGGCCGCGCGGCACGTGGGTGTAGGCCCAGGCGGACTCGGTGCCGGGCGGGGAGCGGGTCGGGTCGGCCGTGGTCATCTGCCCGAACAGCAGGAACGGGTCGCGGGGCAGCCGGCCGGCGGTCAGGTCGGCGGCGTAGCGGCGCAGGCCGTCGACGTCGGCGCCGAGGTGCACGGTGCCCGCCGACCGGGCACCCGGCGCGGTCCAGGGCACCGGCCCGTCGAGCGCCCAGTCCAGCTTGACCGTGGAGAAGTCCCAGTCGAACCGGGCGAGGTCGGCGACGAAGCGGGCCGGCAGGTGCTCCTCCCCGACGAGGTCGCGGTAGAGGCGGGGCGCGTCGACGTCGGCGAGCACCGCCCGGCGGGCGAGGACCCGCAGGCCGTCCGCGTCCACGACGCCGCAGGCCCGGCCGGACGGTCCGACCAGGACGGTCCGGATCGGCCGTCCGCAGTCGATCCGCCCGCCGCGGGCCGTCAGCCGGGCGACGAGCGCACCGGTCAGGGCGCCGGCCCCGCCCGCGGGGACCGGGAAGCCGACACGCTGGCCGAGCATCGCCAGCAGCCAGCCGTAGGCGGCGCCCGCCGCGGAGTCCGGCCCGAGGTCGGTGTGCAGGGCGTTACCCGCCAGCAGCAGCGGGGCGGCCCGGCCCCCGAAGTGCTCCTGGGCCATCCGCGCCACCGGCTGCACCAGCATCCGGGCCAGCCGCAGGGCGTCGCCGGTGCCGAGCGTGCGCAGGAGCCGGGAGGCCGGCCGGACCGGGGGGAACGGGCGCAGCGCGGCGGCGACGACGTCGTCGCCGATCCGGTCCCACTGCGCGACCAGCGCGCGCCAGGCGTCGCCGTCGCCGGGGTGGTCGTCGTCGAGCGCGGCGGCGGTGTCGTCGAGGCGGCGGTGCAGCACCGCGCACCGGCCGTCGGGGGTGGGGTGGGCGAGGACGGCGGGGGCGTGGCGCCACTGCAGCCCGTGCGCGCCGAGGTCGAGCTCGCGCAGCACCGGTGAGGCGGCGCCGAGCGGGTGGAACGCGCTCGCCAGGTCGCTGACGAAGCCCGGCGCGGTGATCTCCGCCGAGCGCACGGCGCCGCCCGGCGCCTCGGCGGCCTCGCAGACCAGGACGTCCCAGCCTGCGTCGGCGAGCAGGTTGGCCGCGACGAGGCCGTTGTGCCCGGCCCCGACCACGACGGCGTCGACCCGTTCGGTCACCCGGTTCCCCCTCCCGTACCGGCGGCCCGCGCGGGGCGCCGTGCACCGTGCTACCCGGGTCCGCGGAGGTCATGCCCGTCACGATCGGCATCCGCTGCCGGTGGGCGGGTAGCCGCGCCGTCACGCCGGACCGACCGGTGCCGCACCACCCGGAGGACGAGTATGCCCACCCAGTCCCAGCACCACTCCCACGGCCACGCGGTGTTCCCCTGGCCGCAGCTGCTGGTGGTCGTCGCGGCGTTCCTGCTCCTGCTCTACGGGCTCCTCGGGTTCCGCTACAGCGGCCTTCCCGGGCTGCCCGCGGCGAGCGGGGAGCTGCTGGGCATCGGGGTGGACCCGCTGCGCGACCTGGTGCACCTCGTCCTCGGCGTGGCCGGGCTGCCGTGCGCCACGCGGCTGCCCTGGGCGCGGGGCTTCGGGGTGGTGCTCATGGTCCTGGGCACCGCCGAGGTCCTGCTCGGGCTCCTGACCGGCGTGCTGCGGCTGGTCCCGGCCGGGCCGTTCGCCACCAACACCGGTTCGGTGCTGGTGGGGGTCCTGCTGCTGGTGCTGGGCGCGGTCGCCGTGTTCGGACGCGCGTTCGGAGACGCCCCGTACGCGGGTCTCCAGCGCGCGGTGGAGGCGGCGGGCCGCCGGGTGACGGGGCTGCGCGACCGCAGCGTGCACGCGGGCGCCGACGACGTGGGCACCGAGGACGGGGACCCGGCGGCGCGGACCGACGAGCCGGCCGGTGACGGCGACCGGTCCGGCGGGCGCGACGCCGCCCGCGGGCCGCGGTGAGGCGGGCGGGGCGGGCGCGCGCTGCCGCGGCCTCAGGCGTCGAAGGGGAGCGTGCACCGCACGACGGCGTCGTACTCGACCAGGCGGTTCATCGCGGCCCGCGTGGTCTCCGGGGCGGCCCGGTCGCGGTGGGCGACGACGAACCGCTGACCACGGGTTCCCGGCGCACCCCGGTCCGCGGCGGAGAAGCGCAGGAACGCCTCGGCGACCTCGCGGTAGCGGCGCCGCGTCGCCTCGTCGTCGACCTGTGTCGCGAGCCAGGCGACGTACGGCTCGAGGCGGTTCGTGACGCCGTCGGCCGGACCGGCCGGGTCCTCGGTGACGGGCTGGGGCTCCATGGCGGTCCTCCGGTGGTGGGGGTGTGACCGCCGGCGCCTACCCGCCGGCCGGACGCCCATGCCGGTTTCGCCGGGAGGCGGCCGGGTAGCCGGGCGCCCGTACCACCGGCGACACCGAGGAGGACCCCATGCGTGCCCTGACCTGGCACGGCCGCCGCGACGTCCGGGTGGACACCGTCCCCGACCCGGTCGTCGAGCAGCCCGACGACGTGGTCGTGCAGATCACCAGCTCCGGCCTGTGCGGCTCCGACCTGCACCTCTACGAGGTGCTCACCCCGTTCCTGTCGCCCGGCGACGTCCTCGGCCACGAGCCGATGGGAGTGGTGGCCGAGGTGGGGCCCGCCGTCACCGAGCTGTCGGTCGGCGACCGCGTCGTGATCCCGTTCAACGTCAGCTGCGGGCACTGCTGGATGTGCGGGCGCGGCCTGCAGTCCCAGTGCGAGACCACGCAGAACCGCGAGCAGGGGACCGGCGCGTCCCTGTTCGGCTACACCGCGCTCTACGGTCAGGTGCCCGGCGGACAGGCCGAGTACCTGCGGGTGCCGTTCGGCAACTCGTTGCCGATCCGGGTGCCCCAGGGACCGCCGGACGACCGGTTCCTGTTCCTGTCCGACGTGCTGCCGACGGCGTACCAGGCCGTGCAGTACGCCGCGACCCCCGCCGACGGGACGCTGGTGGTGCTGGGGCTCGGCCCGATCGGGGACATGTGCACCCGGATCGCCGCCCACCTGGGCGTGCGGCAGGTGGTCGGCGTCGACCTCGTGCCCGAGCGGCTGGCCCGGGTCGAGGCGCGTGGGATCCGGGCGCTGGACCTGAGCCACGGCGACGACGAGGTGCTCGGCGCGATCCGGTCGATGACCGGGGGTCGTGGCGCCGACGCCGTCATCGACGCGGTCGGCATGGAGGCCCACGGGTCCCCGGTCGCGGCCGCCGCCCAGAAGGTGGTGGCCGCGATGCCCTCCGGGCTGGGCCGCACGGTCATGGAGACGGCGGGCAGCGACCGCACCGCGGCGCTGGAGCTGGCGATCGGCGCGGTGCGCCGGGGCGGCACGATCTCCCTGTCGGGGGTCTACGGCGGCAGCGCCACCCCGCTGCCGATGCTCACCCTGTTCGACAAGCAGGTGCAGATGCGGATGGGTCAGGCCAACGTGTGGCGCTGGGTCCCGGACCTGCTGCCGCTGCTCGGCGACGACGACCCGCTCGGCGTCGACCACTTCGCCACCCACCGGGTCCCGCTGGAGCAGGCCGCGCAGGCCTACTCGATGTTCCAGGACAAGACCGACGGTGCGGTGAAGGTGCTCTTCACCCCCTGAGCCCGGCACCGCCCCCGACGTCCGGGTCCCCCGGGGCACGCTCCGCGCCCCGGGGGTCCGGTCAGCGGGCCTCGTCGTCGCGGTGGTCCTCGGCGAGCGCCTCCGCGCGGGCCTCGGCTCCGGTCCGGCCCGCGTAGCCCTCGTCGCGTCCGGCGACGCGGCCCACGAACTCGCCCGACGCGCCGGTGCCGGTGGTGGACGCCGAGTCGCCGTCCTCCCGGGGCAGGCCGCCGGTCTCGCGGGAGTTGGCCAGGTTCGGGTCGGGCTCGACGTCCTCGGCCGGGCCGCGTCCGCGCAGCCGGTCCACCAGTCGTCCCAGGAAGGAGGTCATACCGGGGGGTACCTCCGCGGGCCGCGTCCACACCCGGTGCCCGATGTCGTCGTACGGGCGGGCGCGCCGGTGCCCCCGCCGGGCGCCGAGGGCGCCTGCGGGACCCGTGCGGTGTCCGGTGCGCCGGTGCCGGGCGGCGTCGGGGGGCCGCCCGGCCGCCGGCTCAGCTGTTGCGCGGGAAGCCGAGGTTCACGCCCGCGTGGCTCGGATCGAGCCAACGGGTGGTGACGACCTTGCCCCGGGTGAAGAAGTGCACGCCCTCGGTGCCGTGCGCGTGGGTGTCGCCGAACAGCGAGTTCTTCCATCCGCCGAAGCTGTAGTAGGCCATCGGCACGGGCACCGGCACGTTGATGCCGATCATGCCGACCTCGACCTCGTTCTGGAACCGGCGGGCGGCGCCGCCGTCGTTGGTGAAGATCGCGGTTCCGTTGCCGTAGGGGTTGGCGTTGATCAGCTCCACGGCGCGCGCGTAGGTCTCGACGCGCACCACCGACAGCACCGGGCCGAAGATCTCGTCGGTGTAGACGGACATGTCGGTGCCGACGTGGTCGAGCAGGGTGGGGCCGACGAAGAAGCCGGACCCGTCGGCGTCGAACTCGCCCTGCCTGCCGTCGACGACGACGACGGCGCCCTCGGACTCGCCGGCGTCGATGTAGCCCGACACCCGCTCCTGGGCGGCGCGGGTGACCAGCGGGCCCATGTCGCAGGAGCGGCGGCCGTCGCCGGTGCGCAGGGCGCGGGCCCGGTCGGCGATCCTGGAGACCAGGGTGTCGGCGATGTCGCCGACGGCGACGAGCGCGGACACGGCCATGCAGCGCTCGCCCGCGGAGCCGAACCCGGCGTTGACCGCCTGGTCGGCGGCGAGGTCGAGGTCGGCGTCGGGCAGCACGACCATGTGGTTCTTCGCCCCGCCGAGCGCCTGGACGCGCTTGCCGTGCGCGGTGCCGGTCTCGTAGACGTAGCGGGCGATCGGGGTGGAGCCGACGAAGCTGACGGACTTGACGTCCGGGCTGGTCAGGAGCGCGTCGACGGCGGTCCTGTCGCCGTTGAGGACGTTGAACACGCCGTCGGGCAGGCCGGCCTCGGACCACAGCTCGGCGATCCAGAGCGCGGCGGAGGGCACCTTCTCCGAGGGCTTGAGCACCACGGTGTTGCCGGTGGCGATCGCGACCGGGAAGAACCACATCGGGACCATCGCCGGGAAGTTGAACGGGCTGATGATCCCGACGACGCCCAGCGGCTGGCGGACCGAGTGCACGTCGACGCCGGTGGAGGCGTTCTCGGTCGCCGAGCCCTTGAGCAGGTGCGGCATCCCGCAGGCGAACTCGACGACCTCCTGGCCGCGCGCGACCTCGCCCGCGGCGTCGGAGAGCACCTTGCCGTGCTCGGCGGTGATCAGCGCGGCCAGCTCCGGTGCGCGGGCGTCGAGCAGCTCGCGGAAGCGGAACAGGATCTGGGTGCGCCTGGTGAGCGAGGTGTCGCGCCAGGCGGGGAACGCGGCCTTCGCGGCGGCGATCACCGCGGCGGCCTCGTCGGCGCTCGCGAGGGGCAGGTGCGCGGTGACCTCGCCGGTGGCCGGGTCGGTGACCTCCGAGGTCCGCCCGGAGGTGCCCTCGACCCGCGCTCCCGCGACCCAGTGGTGGAGCGTCTTCTGCATCGTGCTCGTCATGATCGGCCCTTCTCAGCTGGTCGGGCGCCAGCGTCTCACCCGGCCCGGCCGGGGGCGAGCCCGTGCTCCAGCGGCAGCCCCCGGTCGGCGACGACGTCCTTCATGACCAGCGTCGAGGACAGCCGCTGCACCCCGGGCAGGGTGGTGAGGCGCTCGTCGTAGAGCCGCTGGAACGCGGGCAGGTCCCGGGTGATGATCCGCAGCAGGTAGTCCGGGTCGCCGAACAACCGCTGGGCGGCGACGACCTGCTCGATGTCCTCGACGGCCGACTCGAACGCCTGCACCGTGTCCTGCACGGCCTCGTGCATGGTCACGAACACCAGGGCGTCGAAGCCCAGGCCGAGCCGGTGCGCGTCGAGGTGGGCGCGGTAGCCCGCGATCGCCCCGGAGGACTCCAGGGTACGCAGCCTGCGGTGGCACGGCGACACCGACAGCCGCACCCGTGCGGCCAGCTCGGTGACGGTCAGACGACCGTCGGCCTGCAGCTCGGCAAGGATCTTCCGGTCGATCGCGTCCACAGAGAGAATTCTTGCACCCTTCGGAGCGTGCGGTGGAATCATCGGGAACACCTGTCGGCGCATCCTGCCTAGCGTCGGGGCATGCCGATCGGAAGTGTGCTGGGGTTCTCCGGCCTGTCGTTGCTGCTGGTCCTGACACCCGGCGCGGACTGGGCGTACATGATCCGCGCGGGGCTGCGCGGGCGGACGGTGCTGCCGTCGCTGGCGGGTCTGCTCAGCGGGCACCTGGCGCTCGCCGCGCTCGTCGCGGCGGGGATCGCGGCGGTCGTCGCGCGCCGACCGGAGGTCCTCACCGTGCTCACCGCCGTCGGTGCCGCCTACCTGCTGGTGCTCGGCGCGACGACGCTGCTCCGCCCGGCCGGCCCCGCCGCCGCGGCCGTGGACGGTGGCGGGTCCGGGCTCGGCGACCTGGTCCGCGGCGCCGGGGTCAGCGGGCTCAACCCGAAGGCGTTGCTGCTGTTCCTGGCGCTGCTGCCGCAGTTCACCGACCCGGCCGCCGCGGTCCCCGTCGGCGGGCAGATCCTCCTGCTCGGCCTCGTGCACGTGCTGGGCTGCGCCCTCGTCTACACCGGCGTGGGCGTCGGCGCCCGCACCGTCCTGGCCGCGCGGCCCGCCGCGGCGCGCGTCGTGTCCCGGGTCGCGGGCGCCGCGATGGTGACCCTCGGCGCCGTCCTGCTGGCATCCCAGCTCGTTACGGTGTAATCCTGTAATCATCGATGCAGGAGGTGCGCGATGACAGGACGAGGACGCGGACGGGGCGGCTGGCAGCAGGCCGACCTCCCCCCGGCCGACGACGCCGCGGCGTGGTTCACCGGACGGCTGCCCGACGGGTGGTTCACCGGCGCGCCGGAGGTGACGGTCGACCGGGACGAGATCGTCGTGGTGGGGGAGCTGCCCTCGCCGGGCGGCGACCACCCCGACACCGATGCGGGGCGTGCGGACGCCGCGGCCGCCGAGACCGGGCGGATCTCGCGGTTCCGCGAGGAGACCCGGGACCGGCGGATCGAGATCGCCCGCGAGGCCGAGAGCCGCTACCGGCGCAAGGTCGCCTGGGGCGCGCGGATCGGCGGGACGCGCGAGCTGTTCACGACGATCTCGGTGCCGGTGATGACCCGGCTGCGCCAGCCCGAGCGGGCGGTGCTCGACACCCTCGTCGACGCCGGCGTGGCCCGGTCCCGGTCGGACGCGCTGGCCTGGTCGGTGCGGCTGGTCGGCCGGCACGCCGACGAGTGGCTGACCGAGCTGCGCGAGGCGATGGGACGGGTGGAGGAGCTGCGCTCCCGGGGCCCGGAGTGACCCCGCGCTGAGACGGTCGGCCGCTGCCGCTCGCCCGGACGTCGCGGCGGCTGCGGCCGTCCGTCGCAGCCGCGGGGCCGCCCGTCCCCTCGACCCGTCCGGTCGCGTGTGAGGGCGGTGCCGGCGGGACATGTCCCGGTCATGTCGATCCTCGCGTGCGCACACCGGGCCCTGACCCGCCGTGCGCGGCCGGGCCGGGCGTCGGACCTGTGCTATTCGTGCATGCGCCCGGTGCAGTTCTGCGCCTGCCCGCCCCGCGCCGCCCGCTGAGACCCGGCCGGTCTCATCCGACCCGCAGCACGTCACGCCGCGGGTCGAAATCGACCGCGCCCGTCGCGTGCAGTTCGCGCAGCCAGCCCGCCATGGGCCACCACCCCCAGCGGTCGTGGAACAGCCGGGCGTTGGCGACGATCTCGGCGATCCGGGCCGGGTCGGTCCGGGCCGGCGGATGGTGCTGGTGGTACGCGTGCGCCCCGCCCACCCACACCAGGTCCAGCCCGCAGGAGAGCGCGAAGTCGGTGTCCTCGCCGCCGTAGCCGGCGTAGTCCTCGCAGAACCCGCCGCCGGCCCGCCACGCGTCGGCGGTGACGGCGAACGACAGCGACCAGAACAGCTCCCGGCGCGGCTCGGCGACCAGCGCCCCGTCGGCCGGCGCCGGGCGCGCCGGGTGCGGGTCGGTGTGGTGGTGCAGGTCCCGCTCCGGCAGCACCCCCGCCGGCAGGTAGGTGACCGGCCCGCACAGCAGTGCGTCCGGGCGTCGTGCCGCGGCGCGGAGGTAGCCGTCGACCAGGCCGTCCCCGGGCAGGCAGTCGACATCGAGGAACACCAGCAGCGTCGCCCCGCCGGCGAGCGCGGCGTCCGCCCCGGCGTTGCGCGCCGCCGCCAGCGGCAACGGCCCCGGCGCGGGCACGGTGAGCACCCGGGTCGGCGGGCCCGCACCGTCGGTGGCGGGCTCCGCACCCATCCCGACGACGACGTGGGTCACCCGCGGCCCCGCGGCGAGCACCCGGCGCTGGCGGGCGAGGTGGCCGGCGCGGCCGCGGACCACAGTGACCACGGCGACCCGCGCTGCGGGCGCGCTCACCCGGCGATCCCGTCGAGCACCGTGGCCGCGCGTTCCGCGGCCCGCCCGTCGGACCAGCGCGACCAGCCCGCCCCGCCGCGGGACACCGCCTCGTCGAGCACCCCGGGCCAGTCGGCCGGTGCGGGCCAGCGGTCGCGGACCGTGGCGAGCCCGGCCGCCCGCAGCACCGCGCCGGTGGCGACCTGTTCGCCGTAGGGACGCTCGGCCGGGACGATGACGGCGGCGCGGCGGGCGGCGGCGATCTCGGCGACGACGTTCTGCCCGGCGTGCCCGACGACGACGTCGGCGTCCTGCAGTTCGTCCCACACCTCGCCCGTCCACCCGGCGCAGGCGACATTCGGCGGGGCGTCGCGCAGCGCGCCGGTCAGGCCGCCGGCGACCCGCCAGGTCCAGTCCGGGGTGGCGGACGCCGCGGCGGCGAGTGCGGCCGGGTCGGCGCCGCCGTCGCCGCTGCCGGTCAGGACCAGCACCCGGCGACGGCCCGGACCCGGGCGGGCGGTGCGGTCGTCGTAGCGGGACAGGCCGCCCAGGTGCACCGTCCGGCCGGTCAGCTCCGGGCGCCACGGCCGCGGCGGATCGGCGGGCCACGGCGCGAGCAGGACCTCCGCCAGGTCGTAGACGGTGCGGTGTGCCCGGTCGAGCCGTTCCCCGGGCTGCGCGACGACGGCGACCGGCACCCCGTGCAGCCGGGCCAGCAGCGCGATCTCCACCGACACGTCGGCGACGAGCAGCCGGGCCGGGCCCGCGGCGAGCAGCGCCGAGACCGCGGCGGTCCGGGCGCGCAGACCGTCGTGGTGGCGGGGCACCCAGTGCAGCGTCCCGCCCGCGGTCACGTCGGCGGTGTCGGCCGTGTCGCCGTCGCCGGTGTCGCCGTCGCCGGTGTCGCCGTCGCCGGTGTCGCCGTCGCCGGTGTCGCCGTCGCCGGTGTCGAGGGGCAGCTCGTGCCAGGCGCCGGGCCAGCCGTGCGGGGCGGGTCGGGACCCGACCCCGACGACCGGGGTGCGGCAGTGCGCGGCGATCGCGGCGGCGCGGTGGGCGTGCCCGCTGCCGTGGTGGTGCACGTAGTAGACGATCGTGCCCGCCGTGGCGCCCGGGCCGGTGCCGCCGGTCATGCCGCGGCCAGGGCCCGGTAGAGCCGCTCGTAGCCGTCGATCATGACCTCGGCCGAGCAGGTCGCCTCGGCGTGCCGGCGGGCGTCGGTGCGCGAGAGCAGCGACGCCACGCGGATCGCCTCGGCCAGCCCCTCGACGTCGCCGGGCTCGGCCAGCACCCCGCTGAGCGGATCGACGATCTCGGGCAGCGCACCCCGGGCGAACCCGGCGATCGGGGTGCCGCACGCCAGCGCCTCGGCGACGACCAGGCCGTAGGGCTCGTCCCAGCACGGCGACACCACGGCGACGGTCGCGTCGCCGACCAGGCGGGCCAGCGCCCGGTGGTCGAGGTGGCCGAGGTAGTCGACGCCGTCACCGAGCAGCGGGGCGACGCACGAGTCGAAGAACGCCCGGTCCGGGCACGGCCCGGCCAGGCGCAGCCCGGTCCCGGCCAGCCGCGCCGCACGGATGGCCTCCACCGGGCCCTTCTCCGGGACGACGCGGCCCGACCACACCGGGACCCCACCGCCCGGTCCGTACTCCCAGGCCGCGGTGTCGACCCCGTTGCGGACCACCGTCGCGCGGGCACCGGTCGGCGCCCAGGCGCGGGCGGTGTGCGCGCTGACCGCGGCGAACCGCAGCCGCTGCGGGTCGCCGAGCCGCACCGCGGACTCCATCCACGGCGTCGGCGGGGTGTGCAGCGTGGTCAGGACGGGGGCGTCGAGGGTGTCGGCCAGCGCCAGCGGCAGGTAGTGCAGGGAGTTGTTGTGCACCACGTCGTAGCGGCCGCGTTCGCGCGAGAGCGCCAGCAGCAGCTCCAGGTAGGAGTGGTGCTCGGCGAGGAACCACTCCGGCGGCATGCCGACGTCGCTGCGGGCGGCACCCGAGATCGGGGGCAGCACCGCCATCTCCCGCACCCGCAGTCCGGGGTCGGAACCGGGCGCGCCGAAGACGGTCACGTCGTGACCGCGGCGTCGCAGCCGGGACGCGAGCCCGGCGGTGTGCGCCTCGAGCCCGCCCGGGAACGGTTCACGGATCGGGTAGCGGGCGGAGGCGATGAGCGCGATCCGGGCGGTCACCGGTGGAAGGCGGGCGGGGTCATGGGTCGACACGCTCCGAGGCTCGTAGGGCGGAACCGTGCGAGCTGGCGGCTGAACCCGGACGTTCCACCGATCATGCGGTGCCCCGGGCCCCCCCACAACTCGACCTTGGGCCCCCGGCCCGGCTACAGCCCCAGCAGCTCCAGCGTGTCGGCGTGCCGGGCCAGCCCGGCGTCCACCCATCCGGGGTGCGTGGCGTACCAGGCCCGTTGCGCGGCGGCGACCTCGTCCTCGCCGATCGCCCGGTCGGAGACGCACCAGTGCGGGCGCGGCGGCGTGTCCAGCCCGAGGGCGTCGACGACGTCGGCGCGCAGCGGGGACCGGATCCCGCCGAGCAGGGTGCGTCCGGGGTCACACACGACGCCCGGCATCCCGGCGGCGTCGAGGATCCGCCCGGCGAGCAGCATCAGCACCCCGTTGCCGGGGTGGTTGAGGGTGTGCGCGGCCGCCGCCCCGAACCCGGCGATCGCGTCGGACACCCCGGCGTCGGTGTCCCGGGCCTCCCGCCGGGCGAGCTCGGCGATCCCGCGGCGGCCCACCTCGCGCAACGCCTCCGGCGTCGGCGGCGGCCCCGGCTCGCGTCCCGCGGCGGCCGCGAGGGCCCGCAGGTCGTGGTAGGGCACCCCCGGCGGGACGGCGGCCGGGTCGGCCGCGTGGCGCACGATCGCCGACCACGGGTGCAGCGCCGGATGGCGGATCACCGGCCAGCGCACGACGACCGCCCCCGGCGCCAGCCCCGCGGCGACCTGGGCGGTGCCCAGGGGCAGGTCGCGGTAGTCGTCGCGGACCGGCTGGGACGCCAGCAGCCGGGTCCGGGACAGCAGCCGGCGCAGGTGGGGCAGGTCGTCGGCGGTGAGCTCGTGCACCGGCGGGATGCGCACGGGGGTGACCGGCAGACCGTCGACGCCGGCGAGCAGCACCCGGACCGACTCGGCCTGGCAGTTGCCCCACACCAGGGCGAGCGGTCCCGGCGGCGGGGCCTCGAGGCCGTAGAGGACGCCGTAGTGGCGGCGGCGCGGATCGGTCACCCGGTCATCGTGACCCGTGCGGTTGATCCGCGCCCGGACGGGCATCCCGGGGGACCCGAGGAGAGGAGCCGTCGCGTGCGCGTGGCGTCCGTGCCCACCGCCCATCCCTACGTGGCATCGCTGCACCACCCCGAGGTGGTCCGGCTCCCGGACCCGCCGGTCCCGGGTGCCCGTCCGGGGGTGTGGTGGCCCTCGCCGTGGCTCGACGCCGACCATCTGCGCGCGCACGCCGCGGACGTCGACCTGCTGCACGTGCACTTCGGCTTCGACGACCGCACCCCCGACCAGCTCCGCGCACTCGTCGCGGCACTGGGGGAGACGGGTGTCCCGCTGGTGCTGACCGTGCACGACCTGCGCAACCCGCACCACGCCGACCCCGCGCCGCACGCCGCGGCCCTGGACGTGCTGGTACCGGCCGCCGACGGGCTCGTCACGCTGACCCCGGGGGCCGCCGCGCGGATCCGGGAACGCTGGGGGCGCGAGGCGCTGGTGCTGGGGCACCCGGCCGTCGTCGGGCCGGAGTGGCTGCGCCGTCCCCGGCCCCGCCGCGCCGACGGGTTCGTCGTCGGTCTGCACGCCAAGAGCCACCGCACCAACGCCGATCCGGTCGGGGTGGCCCGCGCGCTCGCCGCGACCGCCCCGCCCGACGTCCGGCTGCGGGTCGACGCGCACGACGACGCGCGGGGCCGCGCCGTGGCGCACGCGCTGCGCGACGAGCCCCGCCTCGAGCTGCGGGTGCACCCCCCGTTCGACGACGACGCCCTCCACACGTATCTCCAGGAGCTCGACGTGTCGGTGCTCCCGTACCGGTGGGGGACCCATTCCGGCTGGCTGGAGGCCTGTCACGACCTCGGCACGACCGCGCTGGTGCCCGACGTCGGACACTTCCGGGAGCAGGCGCCCTGCCTGACCTACACCCTCACCGACGACGGCCCCGACCGCGCCTCGCTCGGCGCCGCCGTCGCACTGGCGCACCGGACCCGTCCGGCCTGGCGGGCCGACCCCGGCGACCGGGAACGGCGCCGCGCCGAGGTCGCCGACGCCCACGCCCGCGAGTACCGCCGCGTCCTGGCCGGGGTGGCGCGGTGACCGTCACCGTGCGGGTCGTCGCGCCCGGGGCGTCCGGGCACGGCGTGGTCCGGCACGCCGCCGCCGTCGCCGCCGCGGTGGTCGCCGACGGCGTGGTCCCGGTCGGTTCCGGCCAGGCCGACCTCACCCACGCCCAGTTCACCGACGCGCTGTGGGGTGAAGGGGTCGCCGCGGCCGCCGACGCCTTCGTCGAGCAGGCGGAGGTCCTGCCACGGCCGCTCGTCGTGACCCTGCACGACCTGCCCGGCGCCGACCCCGACCCGGCCCGCGACGTCCGCCGGTCCGCCGGCTACCGGCGCGTGGTCGCCGTCGCCGACGCGGTCGTCGTGTCCGCGGGGCACGAGGCCGAGAAGGCCCGTGCGCTCGGTGCGGCCGACCCGGTGACCGTGGCGCTGCCGCTGCCGGTCGTCGTGCCCGCCGAGCAGGCCCCGGGCTGGGCGGGGCGCCCCACGCTCGGCGTGCTCGGGTTCGTCTACCCCGGCAAGGGGCACGAGGCCGTGATCGACGCGGCGGCGGCGCACCCGGACCGGCCCGCGGTCGTCGCCGCGGGGGCGGTGTCCGACGGGCACGACGAGCTCGCCCGGTCCCTCGCCGGGTACGCCCGGTCCCGCGGGGTGGACTGGATCCTCACCGGACACCTGGAGCCGGCGGCGCTCGCCGCGGCCGCGGCGGCGGTCACCGTCCCGGTCGCGCCGAGCCGCACCGTCAGTGCCAGCGGCTCGCTGCTGGCGTGGCTGGCCCACGGCCGCTACCCGCTGGCCGCGGCCGGTGCCTACGCCCACGAGGTCGACGCCGCCGCCCCGGGCGCGGTGGCGCTCTACGACGACGACACCCGCCGCGACGTCCTCGTCGCCGACGCCCTGACCCGGCCCGGCGCGACCCGCGGCCCGGTCCCGGACTGGCCGGACGCCGGGGCCGGGCACGCCGCCCTCTACCGGAGGATGGTCACCCGGTGAGCGTGCCGGGGAACCGCTGGGACCTGCTCGCGCCGCCCACCGGCCCGCCGCCGTCGGTGGGGGTGGTGGTGTGCCACTACCGGCAGCCCGCGCAGCTGGCCCGCACCGTCGCCGCGCTGCAGACGCAGACCCGACCGCCGGTGTCGGTGGTCGTCGCCGACGACGGGTCCCCGGAGTCGCCCGACCCGGCCGCGCTCGCGGGGCCGGCCCCGGTGCGGGTGGTGACCCAGGACGACCGCGGGTTCCGCGCCGCCGCCGCGCGCAACCGCGGCGCCGCGCAGGTCGAGGGTGACGTCCTGGTGTTCCTCGACGCCGACACCGTCCCCGGGCCCGGCTTCGTCGCAGCGCTCACCGCGCGGATCGCGGCCTGCCCGGACGTGCTCGCCGTCGGGCGTCGCCGGCACGCGGACCTGTCCGGCACCGCCCCCGGCGACGACCCGGCGGCCGCGCCGCAGCTGCCCGACCCGGCCTGGCTCGCCGACGGCTACCGCCGGACCCGCGACCTGCTCGACGCGTCGGGCACGGACTGGCAGCTGGTCATCAGCGCCGTGCTCGCCCTGCACCGCAGCCTGTTCGACGACCTCGGTGGCTTCGACGAGCGCTACGTCGGCTACGGCGGCGAGGACTGGGACCTGGCCTACCGGGCCTGGAACAACGGTGCGCTGCTCGTCCACGAACCGGCCGCGGTGGCCTGGCACGACGGCCCCGACTGGGGTGGCCGCCCGGAGGACCACGACGCCGTCGGCGGTGGCAAGGACGGCGAACGCATCCGGATCGCCGCGCTCGTCCCCGACCCCGGCGTGCGCGGCGCACCGCTGCCCGGCGCGGTTCCGGACGTGCTCGCCACCGTCGACGCGGACGCGCACGGGTGGGAGCTGGTGGAGATCGTCGACGCGGTGCTGAACCAGACCCACCGCGACGTCCGGGTCCGGCTGCCGGGCGGCGACCCGCGGCTCGACGAGCTCTACCGCGGCGTCGCCGACACCGGCCCGTGGAGCCCCGACCGGCTGCGCCGCGCCCGGGCCCGGCTGCACGTCCACGCGCCGCTCCCGCCCGACGCGCTGGCCCGTGCCATGGACCTGCTCACCGGCCACGACCTCGGCCGCGTCGAGATCGCCGGTCCGGACGGGCGGACCCTGGCCGTACTCGTCTCCACCCGGGCGGCGGGCCGGGCCCGGCGCGGGCGGGTCGACGACGCCGTCGCCCAGCACCGGGAGGGCGTCGCGACCCTGCTCGCCGGGATGCCGTAGCCCTACGGAGGCCCGACCGCCCCGGCTGGCCCTAGCCTCGCCGGCATGACCGCACCCGCTGCCTCCCCGGTCCGCGGGGCCCGCCGCGCGATGATCGTCGCGGTGGTCGCCTCGCTGCTCGTCGCCTCGCTCTGCGGGATCGTCGCCCTGCTCGGCGGTGGCTTCGGTGACCTGCAGGCCCGGATCGTCGCGACCACCCTGATCGTCGCCGCGTTCGGCACCTCGGCGCTCTGCCACCTCGCCGTCGTCACCCGCGCCGTGCGGGCCCTCGGGTTCGCCGGCCTGGCGGCGAGCGTCGTGGCCGCGGGAGCCGCGCTGTGGCTGGTCTGGGGCGGCGACGGGCTCCTCGAGGGCGACGGCGACGGCTCGGTGCTGAAGAGCCTGCTGGTGGCGACGATCGTCGCGATCAGCCTGGCACACGCGAACCTGCTCCTCCTGCTCGCCGAGCGGCGCCGCACCGTGATCCGTGCGGGCCTCGGGCTGACGCTGGCCGCGATCGCCGTCGTCGCGACGATGCTGGCGCTGCCGGTGATCACCGACGGCGAGGTCGGCGACAGCGAGTGGTACTGGCGCTGGTTCGGCGTCGCGGGGATCGTCGACGCGCTCGGCACCATCGCCCTGCCGGTGCTGGCCCTGGTCCTGCGCGGCCGGGGGCACGAGCCCGCCGCCACCGGGACCCGGCCCGCGTCCGACGGGAACACGGCCACGCGGGCCGCGGCCCACGGCACCGCGTCGGCCGGTGCGCGGGCCGACGCGGCGGAGCCGGCGGCACCCACGGCCGCGGTGACGGGTTCCGACGGCGACGGGGGCGACGACGTCGGCAGCCCGAGCACGACGTCGGACGCGGCGCCGGTCCGGATCGTGCTCGACCTGCCCGCGGACCTGGTCGCCCGGCTCGACGCCGCCGCGGACGGGCAGGCGCGGGACGCCGCGGCGCTGCGCGTCCTGCGGAACGCCCTCGTCCAGGGCTGACCCGCCGGATCCACGCCGGTTCCGGGTGCACCGCACCGCACTGCGGCCCCGGCGCGTCGCCGGTGGGGGTCAGGCCGGGGTGTCCCTGCCGCGGTCACCGTCGTCGGCCCGGTCCAGCCGAGCCCGCCGCTCCTGCTCCCGGCGGCTGTACGCGGCCTGGCGGACCGCGCCGTCGTCGGCGAACCCGGAACCCAGTGCCCCGGCGACCGTCCCCATGGACGTCGACAGCCAGGCGATCATGATCCAGTCGTCCGGACCGGACTCCCGCATCAGGGTCGAGGCGAGGTAGTCCGGCGGGATGACGAGGACCGCCGCGACCAGGGCCAGGACGAACAGCAGCGCGAACATCACCAGCACCCCGCACGCCACGGTGATCACCGTCGAGAGGTTCGACAGCAGCATCTCCTCGTGCAGCGAGCGGTGCCGCCGCGACTCCCACAGCCGGTTGTCGAGGATCAGCCACGCGGTCATACCGACCAGGGCGATCAGCATGACCGTCACCTGCCGGGCGGTCCCGAGCGCGGTCGCCAGCTCCCAGATGTTGGAGTAGAAGATCCCGAACGCCGCCCCGGCCGCTGCCGCGGCGATGGCGGGGGACAGGCTCGGCACCAGCCGCCACGGACGGTTCGCGCGGACCATCCCGGCCAGCAGCCGGACCCGCCCGCGGAGCCCGGTCAGCGCGAGGCGGACGTCGATGTCGTCCTCCACCCCGCCGCTGCCGGCATCGGGGTCGTCCGCGGGCCCGCGCCGGGCGGCGTCGCCGTCCGCGCGCCCCCGATCGCGGTCGCGGTCCTGGTGGCGGTGGTCGCCGCCGGTTCCGGCGCGGGTCCCCGAGTCGATCCGGGTCAGCGGTCCCGCATGACCGGCGTCCGGTGCTCCGCTCCCCTCGGCGCCCGCGCGGTCGGGGGGCACCAGGTGCCCGGTCACGAGACGGACCACCGTGTCGCGGCACCGCCGGTACTGGTTGATCGCGCCCAGCGCGGGCAGCGACACCAGGCCCACCCGGTGCCCGGTCCCGCCGTCGGCGACGACCGGGTCCGCCCCGGAGCGGCGCGGCAGGTCGGTGATCAGCACGACGGCGTCGGCGCCGTCCCGCTCGCGCACCCGGTCGCCGATGTCGAGGGCGGGCAGCGCGCCGCGCTCGTCCAGGACGATCGGCTCGTCGGCGATGCGGACCTCCCAGCGGGCGTCGTCGTGCTCCTCGAGCGCGGCGGGCAGGTCGCGGACGAGCCGGTGGGCGAGCTCGGTCGGCAGCCCGGGGTCGGCGACGAGGTCGAGCACGGTGGTACGGGTCGCGTCGGTCACGGCGCGCGAGGCTAGTTGCTGTCGGTCGCGGTCGGGCGGTGGGCGGTCCGGCGGCGCGGCCTCCCGCTCGAACGTGTGGTCGCACCGGTCTGGACGAGGGGCCCCACAGGTCGCCACCGCCCCCGCCACCGACGGTGCGGGTCAGGACCCGGCGCGCAACCAACCCGCGGCGATCGAGGCCAGCGGCTCCAGCTCCTTGTACTCCGCGACCTCCGGCGGCAGCGTCTCCAGGACCGACGCGAGGCGCTCGCGCCAGGCCGGTACCCGCGCGACCTCGTCGAGCGGCAGCAGGCGGATACCGATCAGGAACAGCACCGCGCCGGTCAGCGGCAGCCGCACCAGGTGCTGCACCTCGGTGCGCAGATGGATCTGCCGGCCGGGGTCGGTGAGGTCGAGCCGGGTCCGGGCGGGCTGCCACAGCGGGGCGGCGTCGAGGGACAGGTCGCGGCGGTCGTCGGGCTGCAGCCCCCAGTTCAGACGGCGGTAGGCCTCGCCGGGGTGCAGGTGGAGCAGGAAGCGTTCGGCGCGCTCGAACACCCCGCCGGGACCGTTGCCGGGGACCGGGCCGTGCAGCTCCCGGAAGCTCATGCCGGCGTCGAACCCGAGCGACCAGACCGAGGCGAACGCGACGGCACCGGCGTCGAGCCACAGCGCGTCGTCGCGGGCGCCGAGCACCACCACGTCCTCCGCGACGAGCCGGGACACCCAGCGCAACGGGTGCTCGGGCAGGGTGGCGTCGTCGCCGAACACGAACTCCTGGTCGGTGCCGGTGGCCGCGTCACGGAACCGCCAACCGTCCGTTCCGCCGGTCCGGCCGGGGGTGCGGGTCAGGCTGCAGGTGCCGGGCTGCTCGGCGGCGAGGCGCCCGAGCAGGTACAGGCAGGCGTCCCAGCAGGACGCGCGGGCGTGCGGCGCGGCGACGAAGCGCGCGGGTCCACGGTCCAGGATCGACGCGCGCTCGGCGGCGACGGCGGGACGGTCCGGGCCGTCGTGCACGATCCGCGCGCCCCAGGAGCCGGCCTCGGTACGGTGCTCCACCCCGGCCGGCTCGACGTTCGCGCTGATCCGGTAGGTCGGGTGCGGCAGCGGGAACGGGTAGTCGTCGACGCCGGTCACAGGTCCAGCTCCAGTGCCGTCCCGGCGGCGCGGGACACGCAGAGCGCCATCCGGTCGGCCCGCTCGTCGGCGGTCAGGACCGTGTCGCGGTGCTCCACCCGGCCGTCGACGACGGGTGTCACGCACTCGCCGCAGACCCCGCGCCGGCACATCGCGGGCGCGGCGACCCCGGCGCGGTGCACGGCGTCGAGCAGGGTCTCGCGGGCACCGACCTCGACCGTGCGACCGCTGCGGCGCAGCACCGCACGGAACGGGGTACCGGGCCCGGGTCCGGGGACGAACGCCTCGGCGTGGATGCGGGCGTCGACCCAGTGCGCGGCGCGGGCGATCCGCGCGGCCGCGTCGACCAGACCGGGCGGGCCGCAGGTGTGGACGTGGCTGCCGAACGGTGCCGTGGTCAGCAGCCGCTCCAGCGCGGCGTGGGCCCCGACGCGGCCGGTGGCCTCCACCAGCCGGTCCCCGCAGAGCGCGCGCAGCTCGTCACGGTGAGGCGCGGGACCGGGGCGGTGGACGGTGAGCACCGTGAACGGGTTCCCCCAGAACGCGTGCCAGCGGGCGTGGGACAGGACCGCGGTCACCCCGATCCCGCCCGCGACGAGCAGGTGGTGGCGTGCGGTGTCGACCGGCGGGAACGAGCTGCGCGGCGTCGTCGCCACGACCGCGTCACCCGGGGCGAGACCGTGCGCCCACACCGAGCCGCCGCGGGAGTCCGGACGCCGCGCGACCGAGAGGTGCCAGCGGTCGGGTGCGGGGGACGGCGCGGTCAGCGAGTAGGAGTTCCAGCGGCCGGGCGCCCACTCGACGCCGATGTGGCCGCCGGGCGGGGCCGCGGGCAGCGGCCCGGTCCCCGGTGCGGCGGCGAGCTCCAGGGAACGGACGCCGGGCGCGGCGTCGGTGACCGCGGCGACCCGCAGGTGCACGGCGGGCCGGGTCACGGCGCCCGCTCCGGGGTGGGCGCGCCGAGGAACGCCGCGAGCCGGCGCGAGTGGTGCCCGGCGACGTGCAGCACGAGCCGGCAGCCGGGGCAGGCCACGGCGTCCCTGACGTCGGCGTGCACGACGACCCGGTGGTGGCAGTGTCCGCAGTGCACCGTCCGGTCCCGGGTGGAGTCGGTGACGTCGGTCGGGACCAGGACGAGCTCCTCGTCGAGGGCGCCCCGGTGCAGCGCCGCGGCACGCACGGCCTGCACGACGGTCTCGGGGCCGGTGACCAGGATCCGGGTGCCGGTGACCAGCGTCGCGAGCTCCCGGTCCAGCAGGACCGCCGCGTCCCCGCCGGTGGGCAGCCGGACCAGGCGGTCGGCGGGCCCGAGGTCGGGATCCGGCGCGGACCCGGCGACGACGACCAGGTGCGGCGCGTCGCCGCGGCCGGCCGGGCCGGCGTAGCGCGGCACCGTGGTCCGGCCCGGTGCGACGTGCGCGGACGGGGCGGCCGCGCCGGTGCGCAGCGGGCGGACGGGATCGGCCATGACGGACGCGATGCTACGAGTGTCGGGTGAACGGCGGACGACGCCCAGCGAATGCGCGGGTCGCCATTTCTGGTGAAACTGTCGGGGAGTCGGTGACGATCTCGGCGCCGGCGCGATGCACTGCGTGAAGCGCCCGCACGCCGGAGGGGGGGACGTCATGGACGGCACGTCGTACCACCCGCGGCACGCCCTGCGTGAGACCCCGCCCACGATCGCCGTCCCGGCGCAGCGGGGCGCCCCGCGGGGCGAGGCCGTGACCCGGCCGGAGGTCGACGGCCACCGCCCCGCCGCACCGCAGCAGGAGGTGTCCGCCCACCGGATCGCCGTCCCGCAGCCCCGCCCGGCGCCGCCGACCATCGCGCCGCGGCACAGCACCGCGCCCTGGTGGGCGGCCGTCCCCGCACCCCGCGACGGAGCGGACCCCGCGCCGCCCGTCCCGGCCCCGGAGCGGCCCTGGTTCACCCCGGCCCCGGTGGTCGTCGAGCCCGCCGCCGGCCCCGGCGCCGACGGGACGCTGCCCGGCTTCCCGGCCACGCTGCTGCCGCGCCGCCGTCGTCCGCTCGCGGTCGGCGCGGGCCTGGCCGCCGGGATCGCCGGGATGCTCGTCGTGTTCGCGGTGGTCGTCGGCGCCGCGGGTGCGGCGGGCCGCGGGATCGACGACGCCGCCACCGCGACGGCCGCGGTCGGCGACTGGCGCGCCGCGGGTGGTCAGGTGCACGTCACCGCGATCACCGAGGCCCTGCGCGACATCGCGCGCGCCGGGTCCGGCGGCGGGACCGTCGCGCTGGCCGAGGCCTGCCGCGACCTGCGCGACGAGGTCGCCTCCGCGCAGGCGTACCCGGCGATCCCGGACGCCGTCGCCCAGGTGTACTGGCGTGACGGGCTCGCCGCGGGCGCCGACGCCGCCCGGCACTGCATCGCGGGCGCCTCCCTCGGCGACCCCGGGCTGCTCGGCGACGCCGCCCAGGAGCTCAACGGCATGAGCACGCAGCTGGGCGCCGTCGCGGACCGGCTCACCCTGCTGTCGGGCGGCTGACCCCGCGGGCACCGCGGACCGTGCGCATCCACGCCACGACCCGCATGATCACGCCATGACCACCATCGCGATCGTCGGTGCCGGACCGGGACTCGGCGCGGCGACGGCCCGGCGCTTCGGGCGCGAGGGGTTCGACGTCGCCCTGATCGGACGGCGCCGCGACCGCGCCGAGGCGCTGGCCGCCGGACTGGCCGACGACGGCGTCGCCGCGCACCCCTTCACCGCCGACGCCCGCGACCCCGCCGCCCTCGCCGCGACGCTGGAGCGGGTCGCGGAGACCGTCGGCCCGGTCGAGGTGCTGCAGTACAGCCCCGCACCGCAGAAGGACTTCCTGCGGCCGCTGCTCGAGACCACCCCGGCCGACCTCGTCGGGCCGGTCGAGATGTCGGTGTACGGCCCGGTCGCGGCCGTGCACCAGGTGCTGCCCGGGATGCGCGCGCTGGGCCGCGGCACGGTGCTGTTCGTCAATGGCGGCAGCGGGGCCCGGCCGTCGTCGCGGGTGGCGGGCACCTCCATCGCCTTCGCCGGGCTCGGCGCGTTCGCGGCGATGCTGCACGACGAGCTGGCAGGCGACGGCGTACACGTCGCCCAGCTGATCGTCCCCGGCGCGATCGAGCCCGGGCACCCCCGCAAGGACCCCGCCGCACTCGCCGCGACCCTGTGGACACTGCACCGCGACCGGCCCGCCGGGTTCCGCCATCTCGCCGACGACCTCTGAGCGCTCCCCGACGGGTGTGGTGTGGGCGTTGCGGCGGGCACCGGGGCTCCTGCGCCGCTAGGGTTCCCGCCGCAGGTCGACCGGTACGAACGGAGTGGGTCATGGATTCGGGGTCGCAACCGGCCGCGCGCGCCGAGAACCGTGGGGCGCGGCGGGATCCGGCGGGGGGCGGGCTGCTGAGCGCGTCGCCGACGGCCCCGGCCGCCAGCCGCGGCACCGTCATCGGCAACGGGCTCACCTGGCTGGCGGCGTGGAGCCTGCGGGTCGCGCTGATCGCCGTCGGACTGGTGATCGTCGGCTACGTCATCGGCATGCTGTGGGTCGTCGTCTGGCCCGTCGTGCTCGCGATCCTGCTGGCCACCGTCCTGCGTCCGCCCGCGGCGCTGCTCATCAGGTGGCGGGTGCCGGCCGCGGCGGCCTCCGCGATCGTGCTGCTCGTCGGCATCGCCGCGGTGACCGGGCTGTTCGTGAGCATCGCGCCGTCGATCGCCGGGCAGACCCAGCAGATCACCGCCGGGGTGATCGCGGCGCTCGGGCAGATCCAGCAGTGGGTGACCGGACCGCCGCTGAACCTCGGCGACGGCCAGATCGGTGACATCGTCGACCAGGTCACCCGGCAGCTGCAGCAGAGCGCCACCGCCATCGCCGGCGGCGTCCTGACCGGGGTGTCCACCCTGGCGTCCGGGCTGATCTCGCTGGTGCTGGCGCTGGTGCTGACCTTCTTCTTCGTGAAGGACGGGCCCCGGTTCCTGCCGTGGCTGACCTCGATCACCGGGCGCAGCGCGGGCGGGCACATCGCCGAGGTACTGCGCCGGATGTGGGACGTCCTCGGCGGCTTCATCCGCGTCCAGGCCCTGGTGAGCCTCATCGACGCCGTGTTCATCGGCATCGGCCTGGTGCTGCTCGGCATCCCGCTGGCGCTGCCGCTCGCCGTGCTGACCTTCGTCGGCGGGTTCATCCCGATCGTCGGTGCGGTCGTCGCGGGCTCGCTGGCCGTGCTCATCGCGCTGGTCACGCAGGGCTTCGGCACCGCGGTCGCGGTGGCGGTGCTGGTCGTGGCGGTGCAACAGATCGAGGGCAACGTGCTGCAGCCCTTCCTGCAGGGGCAGAGCCTCAAGCTGCACGGTGCCGTCGTGCTGCTGGCGGTGACGGCGGGCGGGTCGCTCGCCGGGATCGCCGGTGCGTTCCTCGCGGTGCCGGTCGCGGCCGTCGTCGCGGTCCTGCTGCGCTACCTCGGTGAGCAGATCGACCTGCGGGACCGCCGGTTCTCCGGTGTGGACGACGTCGCCGCGGGCACCCCCGTCACCGCCGCCGACGGCACGGCCCCGGCCTCCGCCGCAAGCGGCACCGAGACCGGCACCGGCACGACGACCCGGACCGGGTCCGCCGCCGGGGACGGGAGCGAGACCGTCGAGGGCGACGCCGTGCCCGCCCCGCCGGACTCCGCCCGTCAGGACGGCGGCTGACCTACCCGCCCGGGCAGTCGGTCGGTCCCCAGCATCCGGTCCATCAGCCGGAACCGCAGCACCACCCACATCAGGGCGAACCAGCAGACCAGGACCGGCAGCACCACCAGGAACACCGGCCGCGCCGCGCCGGTGAGCCCGAAGTACGACGACAGCGCCGGGGTCCCGACCACGCCCGCGAACACCACGGTCAGGCCCAGCACCAGCCAGGCCGGGCGGCGGTCGGACACCGGCGCCGTCCACGCGGCGAGGAACCGGTGCGGCGGCAGCAGGAACAGGATCAGCACGAACGACGCCGGCCCCACGAACGTCGACAGCCCGGTCTGCGCGCCGAGCGTCGCGGCCGCACCGGCGAAGTCGGCGTCGGCGCCGTAGGTCAGCCCGGTGTAGCTCTGGAACTGCTCGATCACCTGCGCCGGGGTCCGTCCGCTGGTGAATCCCTGCAGGATGCCCTGGTAGAGCACCGTGTAGACGACCGTCCCCGCGGCCGCGGTCACCACCGACGCCGGCACCACGAAGCGGGCGAGGTTGCCCAGCAGATCCGGGTCCGGCTCGGACGGCGTCGCCCACAGCGTCAGGAACAGCGTGGGCACGCCCACGGTCAGCAGCGTCAGCCCGACCTGGGTGGGGGAGTAGGGGAACCCGAGCCCGAGCATGGTCACGGCCATGATCACCAGGCCCTGGGTGGCGACCCGGGTGAGGAACACGTACATCGACACGGCGATGCCGTCGATGATCCGGCGGCCCTCGGTGCGCGCCGGCAGCAGCGCGGCGAACGAGTCGTCGACGAGCACGATGTCGGCGACGTCGCGGGTCACCGCCGAGCCGCTGCGCATCGCGACGCCGACGTGGGCCCGCTTGAGGGCATGCGCGTCGTTCACCCCGTCACCGAGCATCGCGACGTGCGCACCGCCCCGGCGCAGGCTCGCGACGACCCGCTCCTTCTGCTCCGGGGTGACCCGCCCGAACACCGTGGTCCGCGCGACGAGCGCGTCGAGCGCGGCCCGGCCCCCGGCGGAGTCGTCGAGCTCCTCGATCTCGGACCCGGCGACCGCCTCACCCACGTCGAGCCCGGCCCTCGCCGCGAGCGCGGCGACGGTGCGCGGGTCGTCGCCCGAGAGCACCTTCACCGCGACCCCGTCCGCGGCGAACCGCTCCAGGGCGTCGGCGACGCCGGGGCGCAGTTCGTCGGACAGCACCACCAGCGCCACCGGCTCCAGGCCGGGCAGGGCGGGACGTCCGTCGTCGTCGCGCAGCCCGGCGCCCGCCCGCGCGGCCCGGGCCAGCAGCAGCACCCGCAGCCCGGCTGCGGCGCGGACCCCCACCCGGTCGGCGACGGCGTCCGGGTCACCCAGATGCGGCGCGAGCGCGTCCGGCGCGCCGAGCACGAACGCCTCCCCGCCGGTGGTGACCTGCCCGGACCAGCGCAGCGACGAGGTGAACGCGACCTCGTCGCGCAGCTCCCACCGGGTGCCGGGCAGCGCCGCGGCGAGCGCGGCGGAGGTGAGGTTCGGGTCGGCCACCGTCGCCGCGAACCGCGCGAGCACCGGCCCCGGGTCGGTCCCGTCGAGCGGGTCGAGCCCGTCCAGGCGCAGCGCGCCGGTGGTCAGGGTGCCGGTCTTGTCGGTGCAGACGACGTCGACGTGGGTGACCGCCTCCACCGAGTTGACCTGCTGCACCAGCGCACCGCGCCCGGCCAGCCGGGCCGCGCCGCGGGTGTAGGCGACGGCGATCAGGAAGAACAGGCCGTAGGGGACCAGCCCGGACAGCACCGCGGTGATCTGCACGACCCGCAGCAGCGAGAACCCCTCCAGGAACGCCTGGGCCAGGATCGCGCCGCTCATCAGCACGACCAGCACCATGGTCAGCCGGACGACGAAGTCGATGCGCCGCTGCAGCGGTGTCGCCTCGGTGGTGTCCGCGCGGGCCTGCAGCGTCAGCCGGCCGGCGTAGCTGTCGGCGCCGACGGCGGACGCGCGCTGGCGGGCGGTCCCGGCGACGCAGTGGCTGCCCGAGCGCAGCAGGTCGCCGGGGGTCCTGACGACCGGGTCGGACTCGCCGGTGAGCAGCGACTCGTCGGCCTCGGCCCGCCCGGTCAGCACCGGCCCGTCGACGACGACCTGCTCGCCCGCCCGCACCACCAGCACGTCCCCGGCGACGACGTCGGCGGCCGGCACCCGCTGCTCGGCCCCGTCCCGCACGACGGTGACCTCCGCGGCGTCGAGCAGCTGCAGCCGGTCCAGCTTCCGCTTGGCCCGCATCTCCTGCACCGCCCCGACGACGGCGTTGACCAGGCCGAGCCCGACGCTGGTCAGGGCGTCGCCGTAGCGGCCCAGCACCAGCAGGACCAGGCCGATCGCGAACAGGATCGTGTTGTAGGAGGAGAAGACGTTGGTGCGCAGGATCCGCCCGTAGCCGCGCGTCCCCGCGGTCACCGGCGCGTTCGTCCGGCCCGCCCGGCGCGCCGCGGCGACCTGCGCCGCACTCAGCCCCTGGTCGGCCGCCGCCTCCACGATCCCGGCCGCCACGCCGTCCCCTCCCCGCCGTCGGTCCCGTGCGTGGCGATCGTGGCAGGCCCCGATGTGTGCCGACTGTGCGTGGGCTGAGGGCTCACCAGCGTTCCAGGCCCCCGCGCTGGACGAGCTGGGCGGCGATCACGTTGCGCTGGATCTCGTTCGTGCCCTCCCCGACGATCATCAGCGGGGCGTCGCGGAAGTACCGCTCGACGTCGAACTCGGTCGAGTAGCCGTAGCCGCCGTGGATACGCACCGCGTCGAGGGCGACCTCCATCGCGGTCTCGGAGGCGAACAGCTTCGCCATGCCCGCCTCCATGTCGCACCGCTGCCCGGACTCGTACCGCCGGGCGGCGTGCAGGATCAGGGTCCGTGCGGCGGTGATCTTCGTGGCCATGTCGGCGAGGTGGTTGCCGACCGACTGGTGCTGCCAGATCGGCTTGCCGAACGACTCGCGTTCCCGGGCGTAGGCCAGGGAGTCGGCGAGGGCGGCGTCGGCGACGCCGAGTGCGCGCGCGGCGACCTGGATCCGGCCGGTCTCCAGGCCCTTCATCATCTGGGCGAAGCCGCGTCCGGGCTCGCCGCCGAGCACCGCGTCGGCGGGGACGGCCATGTCGGTGAACACCAGCTCGCAGGACTCGACGCCCTTGTAGCCGAGCTTGGGCAGGTCCTTGGACACGGTCAGGCCCGGGCCGTGCTCGACCAGCAGCACCGAGATGCCGCGGTGGCGCGGCTGCGCGGCCGGGTCGGTCTTGCACAGCAGCGCGATCAGCCCCGAGCGCCGCGAGTTGGTGATCCAGGTCTTGGACCCGTTGATCACGTAGTGGTCGCCGTCGCGGCGGGCGTGGGTCGTCATCGCCTGCAGGTCCGAGCCGCCGCCGGGCTCGGTCAGGGCCATCGTCGCGCGCAGCTCACCGGTCGCCATCCGCGGCAGGTACCGGTCCTGCTGCTCGCGGGTGCCGAAGGCGACCAGCAGCTTCGCGACGACGGTGTGCCCGCCCATCGCGCCGGCCAGGCTCATCCAGCCACGGGCCAGCTCGGCGGTGACCAGGGCGTAGCACGGCATCGACACCGGGGCCTCGCCCCACGGCTCGGGGACGGCGAGCCCGAAGATCCCGAGCTGCTTCATCTGCTCGATGAGCTTCTCGGGATAGGTGTTCGCGTGCTCCAGTTCCCGCACCACCGGGCGGACGTCCCGGTCGACGAAGTCGCGCACCGTCTCCACGACGGCCCGTTCCTCGGTGGTCAGTTCCTCCGCGCCCGCTCCCATGTGTGTGAGCATCGGTCATCGGCGGGGCCGGCGCGAGACCGGGAGACCCGTCGTGCGCGACGGAACATCGGCGGTGTCCGCACCGTTGTAGCCGTCGAGACCCGACACAGGGAGGTTCAAGCCTGATGACCGAGACCGCGATCCTCGCCGGTGGGTGCTTCTGGGGTGTCCAGGAGCTGCTCCGCGAGCGCCCGGGCGTCGTGTCCACCCGGGTCGGCTACTCCGGCGACCCGAACACCCCGAACGCCACCTACCGGCGCCACGGGGACCACGCCGAGGCCGTCGAGATCGTCTTCGACCCGGAGCGGATCTCCTACCGCGAGATCCTGGAGTTCTTCTTCCAGATCCACGACCCGTCGACGAAGGACCGGCAGGGCAACGACATCGGCCGCAGCTACCGCTCCGCGATCTTCTACACGAGCGAGGAGCAGAAGGCGGTCGCCCTGGACACCATCGCCGACGTCGACGCGTCCGGGCTCTGGCCGGGCCGCGCGAGCACCGACGTCGAGCCTGCCGGTGACTTCTGGGAGGCCGAGCCGGAGCACCAGGACTACCTGCAGAAGTTCCCGTACGGCTACACCTGCCACTTCCCGCGCCCGAACTGGGTGCTGCCGCGGCGGGCGGCCAGCACGAGCTGACCCACCACCGCTCCCACCACATCCGGACCGGCCCGCGACCTGACGTCGCGGGCCGGTCCGGCGCGGTCTGCGCCGGACGGGGCTGACGACCGGCTCGCGGACGGCGAGGTCGCCGGGGACGGACGCGGGTCGCCCGCGTCGCTCCTCCGCACAGATCGGATCCCCGCCGATGACCCAGCCCCATCACCCGTCGGACCCGCACCGGCTCCACCCCGCCGGTCCGCAGCCGGTCGGACCCCCGCCCGCCGGTGACGCCGGGTACGGCGCACCCGCCGGGTACGGAGCTCCGGGGCCGCAGGCCCACCCGGCGCCCGGTCCCCACAGCGGCCCGGGCACGGGACTCGACCCGTGGCGCCCCGGCGAGCTCGCGGCGCCGCCGCACGCCCCGGTCGGCCTGGCGATGAAGCGCCGCAACCCGGTCGCGGTGTGGCTCGGCCTCCCGCTGATCACCCTCGGCATCTACGGGCTCGTCTGGTACTACCGGATCCACCGCGAGATGGCGGAGTTCGACCCGCGCCGCCAGGTGCCCGTCGCCGGGCCGCTGCTGGTGCTGCTGTTCCTGGGCTGGACGGTCGTGGCGCCGCTCGTGTCGTTCTACAACACGGGGCAGCGGATCGCCGACAGCCAGCGCTCCGCGGGCCTGCCCGTCACCTGCAGCCCGGTCGTCGGGCTGCTGCTGTGCTTCGTGTTCGGCCTGCAGACCCTCTACTACCAGACCGAGCTGAACCGGGTCGTCGACGCCTACCGGGCGCCCGAGGGCACCCGGATCGTCCTGCCGGGCTGACCCGCGAACCGGGTCGGTGCGGCTCAGGCCCGGCCGTGGGCCTCCGCGCGGTGCCTGCGCTCCACCGACCCGTTCACGACCTGCACCTTGTCCCCGACCTGCAGGGTGTCGAAGAACCGCTGCGCGTCGCGGGCGCCGAGCTTGACGCAGCCCGCCGACTCGCGGCTGAGGTCGCCGCCGTGGAAGGCGATCCCGCCGTCGGCGAAGAACACCGACCACGGCATCCGTGCGGGGCGGCCGTCCGGGCCGGGGAACTCGCCGCTGCGGTGGTCGGCCTCCTTGCGGTACACCCGGAACGAGTGCCCGACCGGGGTGGCCTTCCCCTCGCCCCCGGTGGTGACCCGGAACGGTCCGCCGGTGACCTTCCCGTCGCGGACCAGCCACGCCTGCCGCGTCTCCAGGTCCACGCACGCCCGCACCGACGCCGCGCACGGTGTCCCGGGGACGGCGGGCTCGGCGTGCGCCTGCCTGGCGACCCGGCTCTGCTCCGGGTCGGCGGTGGCGATCGCGGTGCCACCCAGCCCCACCCCGGCCACGAGCACGAGCCCGGTCACCAGAACGCCACGACGGCGACGGAGCCGCTCGGTCCGGGACATGCCCACCTCCACGTCACAGATCACCCATCCGGGTGACATCGGGGCAGACGCCCGTCGGAGTGCCGCGGTTGCCCGGGCGCGCCCCGCGGCGGCGAATGGGCTGCGGTGCACGGCGAACGGGTGGGTGGCGGGCCCGGCGGCGGATCGTTGCGCGGCCGACCGCCCGGGTACGGAAGGGGACCGCACGGCGTCCGGTGGGCGTGATCTCCGTCCCGGAGGGATGTCACGGGGCGATAACGGGGGTAGTTCTCGGTGATCGCCCCCTCACCCGCGGTGGTGGGGAGGACCCGTCGTGACCGACCCAGGAGGAACGATGCGCGCAGCCGACCCGCCGGGCTCCGAGCCGGGACCCGCCGACCGGCTCCGTCGTCGGGCGTCCCGTCGCGAGGACCTGCTCGCGGTGGTGCTCGGGCTGCTCGCCGCCTGCGGGCTGGTCGTGGCGTGGCTCGCCGGTGCCGCGGCCCACGGGTCGGTCCTGGAGCGGGGCGCGGTCGAGGCCCGCGAGCGCGTGCCGGTCGCGGCGACGGTCACCGCGCGGGCGAGCGCGGTGGGCGACCTGCAGACCGGCCAGCAGTCGCTCACGCTGAGCTGGACCGGCCCCGACGGGCTGCCGCACTCCGGCGGCAGCACGCTGCCCGGCGTCCACGACGTCGGCGACCGGGTGTCGGCCTGGGTCGGCACCGACGGCCGGCTGGCGCCGCCGCCGTCGACCCCCGCCGACGCCGTCACGGTGGCCGTCGCCGCCGGGTTCATCACCGCGGTGGTGTGGGCCGCCGTGGTGTGGGCCGCCGGGCGGCTGGTCTTCGCCTGGAACGGGCGTGCGTTCGCCCGTGCCTGGGCGGAGGACTGGGCGGCTGTCGAACCCGCGTGGTCGGGCCGTCGCACCCCCTGAGCCGGGCGCCCGGGCCGGCGGGGTCGGGCCAGCGGGGTCAGAACATCAGCCGCCGCACCCGCTCGGGGTGGATCACCAGCCGCACCTGGTCCTCGGCGAGGATCGCCGCGAGGTCCGCGGCGCGAGCGGGGTCGTCGAGGTCCCAGTAGCGCTGCGCCAGTCGCTGCGCCAGCGCGTGTGCCCCGTCGGTCTCGACGGTCGTGGAGCCCTCGACCGCGACCCAGCGCTCGCGTTCCCCGACCGGCGCGGCGACGACCAGCGAGGCCCGCGGGTCCCTGCGCCTGCGGCGGATGTGCAGCGACTCCGGCCCGGTGAACAGCTGCACGGTGCCGTCGTCGGTCGCCTCGAACCAGACCGGGCGGGGCTGCGGCGGCACCGGGCCGCCCGCGACGCTCAGGAAACCGTGCAGCGGGCGGGCGAGGAGGACGCGGTCGTCGTCGGTGAGTGCGGTGCGGCTGTCGGTGGTGGGCATGGGTCCACGACACCACCTCGGCGCGGACGACGACATGGGTGAGACGCCGGAACCCCTGTCCGGTCGTCTAACCTCGGTGCGGTGGACCCCTTCGGTGACCTGGTCCGCGGGCTGCGGTCGCACGGCTCGCTGTTCGGCAGCACCACCCTGACCCCGCCCTGGTCGCTGCACTTCGTCGACGGCGCACCGCTGACCCTGTGCGCCATGCTGACCGGCGCGGGGTGGATCCTCGTCCCCGGAGCCGACCCGGTGCGGCTGGCCGCGGGGGAGACCGCCGTCGTGCGCGGTCCGGCCGGTTTCCACGTGGTCGACGAGGTCGGCACCCCGGCCGAGCCGATCGTCTGCGGCGTGGACTGCGCGACGCCCGACCAGGGCGGCACCCGCCACCGGCTCGGCTGGCACGACCCGGCGCCGGCGCCGGGCAGCGACGCGAGCACCCTGATCACCGGGGCCTCCCCGGCCGGGGGCGAGGTCGGCGCCCGGTTGCTCGACGCGCTCCCGCCGGTGCTGCGGGTCGGAGCCGGGGGCAGCGGGGACACGGTGCTCGACCACGTCGCCGCCGAGGTCGCCGTCGACGCCCCCGGTCAGCAGGTCGTGCTCGACCGACTCCTGGACTGGCTGCTGGTCTGCACCCTGCGCGAGTGGTTCGACCGGCCCGGCGGACGTCGTCCGCGGTGGTGGACGGCCCAGCACGATCCGGTGGTCGGGCGGGCGCTGCGGCTGCTGCACGCCGACCCCGCCGCGGCCTGGACCGTCGCCGGGCTCGCCGCCGCCACCGGTGTGTCCCGGGCGACCCTGGCCAAGCGGTTCACCGACCGGGTGGGCGAGCCGCCGCTGACCTACCTCACCGGCTGGCGGATGACCCTGGCGGCGGACCTGCTGCTCGCCGAGCCCGGCGCGACACTGGCCGGGATCGCGCGCCGGGTCGGGTACGCCGACCCGTTCGGCTTCAGCGCGGCCTTCACCCGGGTCCGCGGCGTCACCCCGAGCGCGTTCCGCCGGGGTGAGCGGCAGGGCGGACGGCACGGTGACCGGGTGGGTGCTCCGGACGGGGTGAGCGGCTAGCCTGCGGCGCCGTGACGACCCCGCCGACGGTCCGGCTGGCCAACCTCGACCTCAACCTGCTCGTCTCGCTGCGCGAGCTGTTGCGCGAACGCAACGTCACCCGCGCCGCCGCCCGCATCGGCATCTCCCAGCCCGCCGCCAGCGCGGCCCTGTCCCGGCTGCGCCGCCACTTCGACGACGACCTGCTGTCCCGCCACCCCGGCGGCTACGTCCTCACCCCGCTCGCCGCCCAGCTCGTCGAGCAGGTCGAGGGCGTCTGCTCGGCCGCCGAGCGGCTGTTCGGCACCGGCCACGGCTTCGACCCGTCGAGCGCCCGGCGCGGGTTCACCCTGCTCGTCGCCGACTACACCGTCGCCGTGCTCGGGCCCGCGCTGTCCGCGGCGGCGGCCCGGCGCGCCCCCGGCATCGAGCTGCGGCTGCGGCTGGTCCGCGAGTCCTTCTCCGCCGACATCGGCGAGACGATACGGCTCATCGACGGCCTCATCGCCCCGCCCGCCGCCCGCTTCGAACGGCCCGAACTGCGCTCCACCGCCCTGTTCGACGACCGCTGGGTCTGCGTCGTCGACGCCGCCAACCCGGTCGCCGCCGGGCCGGACCCGACCCTGGACCTCGACGAGCTCGCCGCGATGCCCTGGGTGGTGCCGTTCGCCCCGGACCGCGGCATGTCGGCGGCCGCGCCGATGACCCGCCAGCTCGCCCGGCTCGGGGTCGAACCCGACATCAGGGTGCGGGTGGAGAGCTACCTGTCGGTGCCCTACCTGGTCGCCGGGACCGACCGCGTCGCGCTGCTGCAGGAGCGGCTCGCCCGCCAGGTCGCCGACCGCCTCGGGCTGGTCGTGCTGCCCTGCCCGGGCGATCCCGGACCGATCCGCGAGCGCCTCTGGTGGCACACCGACCTCGACCCGGACCCGGCCCACCGGTGGCTCCGCGAGCTCATCGTCGAACTGTCGGCCACCCTGTAGAGCTGCGACTATTCGTCCGGTCGATGGTCCGGCAGGCGAACGTTCTATTTCCGGGACGGCGCGCGCCGTTCCTAGTGTGTGAGCCATGCCTCACCCGCTGACGCCCCTGCCGGTCCACACCGTGATCCGGGACGCCCCACTGCGCGCCGGCGACCCGGCCGAGCACGCGGTGACCGCCGACGTCTGCGTCGTCGGCTCCGGCATCGCCGGGCTCTCCGCCGCCGTCGAGTCCGCCCGCCTCGGCCGCGACGTCGTCCTCGTCGACGCCGCCCCCGTCCTCGGCGGGCAGATGGTCAACTCGCTGATCGGGCTGTTCTGCGGGGTCTACGGCAACGGCCCCGAGTTCCGGCAGCTGACCCACGGCCTGTTCGACTCCATGTTCGCCGACCTCGAGGCCGGCGGGGACCTGTTCCGCCGCACCGGCCACACCCTCACCGTCGGCTACGACGAGGTGCGCCTCGGCCGCTGGGTCGAGGACACCGTCCGTGCCCACGGCATCCGGGTCCTCACCAACGCCACCCTCACCGGCGTCGAGCGTGACGGCGACCGAGTCCTCGGCGCCCGCTTCGCCACCCGCTACGGCGCCGTCGACGTCACCGCGGCCGGGTTCGTCGACGCCAGCGGCGACGCCGCGCTCGCCTGGGCCGCGGGCCTGGAGTGCCGGCTGCCCGACCGGGAGATCTACGGCAGCCAGCAGCTCGTCGTCGAGCACCTGGACACCAGTGCCGCACCGGAGCCCGGCGAGCTCGCGGCCCGGGTCGCGGCCAAGGCCGACCAGTACGGCCTGCTCCGTCGCGACGGCCTCGCCTTCTACTTCCCCGGCCGCGACACCGCGGTGCTCAACATGACCCACATCGAGGCGCCGCTGGACCCGATCGCCGCCGCCGAGGCCCAGCTGGAGGGCAAGGCGCAGGCCGACCGGGTCGTCGAGTTCCTGCGCGCGGAGTTCCCCGAGGTGTTCGGCAAGGCCACGGTGCGCTCCTACGGGCTGCCCGGCCGCCGTCAGACCCGCTGGATCGCCGCCGCCCACCAGCTCACCGTCGAGGAGGTGCGCGCCGGGGTCCGCTTCGACGACGCCGTCGCCCGCACCGCCTGGCCGATCGAGCTGCACGACAGCCCCGACGGCTACGTCTGGGAGACCTTCGACGCCGACCACCTGCACTACGTGCCGCTGCGCTCGATGCTGCCGCCCGCCGCGTCGAACCTCGTCGCCGCGGGCCGTTGCATCGACGGCGACGCCGCGGCGCTGTCGAGCGTGCGCGTCATGGGGCCGTGCGCGGCGATGGGCCACGCGGCCGCGCACGCTCTCGACCTCGCCGGACCGCAGGGCAGCCTGCACGACGTGCCCTCCGACGCCCTGACCGACCGGATCCGGGAGAACGTCGGGGACTGACCCGTCCCACCGCCACCACCACGAGGAGACAGGCAACGATGCCCGGAGGCGCCCCGTGATACTCACCGACGACGACCGCAGGATGCTCGACGGGGCCGAGGGGCCCGCCGTCGCCGCCGCGATGGACCTGCTCACCCGCTACGCCGAGGCACTGGACGCCGAGCGGCTCTGCTCGGTCCGCAACGTGGCCGGGACCGCCACCCAGCCCTCCCCGCTCAAGGCCCGCCTGGTCGCCGAGGGTGGCTGGGACCGCGCCTTCTCGGTGATCAACCTCGACAGCGACGAGACCCACGAGATCCCGCCGATGGCGGTGCCCACCTGCCAGCTCCAGCAGGGCTTCGGCGCCGACGCGGCCGCCGTCGCGCCCTACCCGGCCCGGTTCGTCGAGCTGCAGGCCGACGCCGAGACCTTCTACGGCCGGCGCGGCGTCTCCATCCTCGCCACCTGCACGCCCTACCAGGTCGGGAACCTCCCGGTCCGCGGCGAGCACTGCGCCTGGATGGAGTCCTCCGCGGTCGTCTACGCCAACTCCGTGCTCGGCGCCCGCACCAACTGCGAGGGCACCGCGTCGACCGGCGCGGCCAGCCTCACCGGGCGCGTCCCGTGCTGGGGCAACCACCACGACGAACACCGGCGCGGCACCCACCTGGTCCGGGTCGACACCCCGGTGGGCGGGTTCCTCGACTGGGGCCTGCTCGGCTACTTCACCGGTGACGTCGTGCAGGAGGCCCGCCCGGTCGTCACCGGTGACCTCGCCCTGCCCGACCTCACCGACCTCAAGCACTTCGGCGCCGCGGCCGCCTCCTCCGGCGGGGTCGAGATGTACCACGTCCCCGGCGTCACCCCCGAGGCCCCAACCGTCGAGGCCGCGTTCGGCGGCACCACCCCGGCCGAGGTCGTCACCTACGGCGCGGCCGAGCGGGCCGCCACCTACGCCCGGCTCAACGACCAGGGCACGAGCACGCAGGTCGACTTCGTCCTGCTCGGCTGCCCGCACGCCTCGCTCGACCAGATCCGCGACGTCGCCCGGCTCCTCGACGGCCGCAGGCTGCACGACGGCACCTCGCTGTGGATCATGGCGCCGCGGGCGCTGGCCGCGGTGGCCGAGCGCAGCGGCTACACCGCCGTCATCGAGGCCGCCGGTGCGAAGGTCCTCACCGACTCCTGCCCGGCGATGTCCCGCCTGGCCCCGCCCGGGACCCGGGTGTTCGCCACCGACTCCGCCAAGCAGGCCCACTACCTGCCCGCGATCCTCGGGATCGAGGCGTGGTTCGGCACCACCGAGGACTGCGTGCAGGCCGCGGTCACCGGCCGCTGGTCGGGTGAGCTGCGATGACCGCGACGGTCGGGACCGTCCTGCGCGGGCGGACCGTGGTGCCCGGCGTGGTCACCGGCGAGGCGCTGGTGTCGCCCGAGACCATCTCCGGCTGGGGCGGCATCGACCCGGCGACCGGCACGATCGTCGAGGCCCGGCACGCCCTGCAGGGCGTCTGCTTCACCGGGAAGATCCTCGTGTTCCCCGGCGCCAAGGGGTCCTCGGGCTGGTCGGCGTTCTTCCAGAGCGCCCGGCTGCTCGGCACCGCCCCGCTCGGGATGGTCTTCACGGTCACCACGACGAAGGCCGCGCTCGGCGCCGTCGTCACCCGGGTCCCCGCCCTGGCCGACCTCGACGCCGACCCGGTGCAGGTGCTGCGCACCGGCGACCGCATCCGGCTCGACGCCACCGCGGGCACGGTCGAGCTGCTGGCCGGGGCGGGGGAGGGGACGTGAGGCTCGCCGTGCTGCCCGCCGACGAGCTCGCCCCCGGCGAGCACCGCGTGGTGCGGGTCGGCACCCGCTCGATCGGCGTCTTCCGGGTCGGCGACGACTACTACGCCCTCGCCGACCACTGCCCGCACCAGGGCGGCCCGCTGTGCCGCGGCTCCGTCGCCGGGGCCCCGGTGGCGACCGGTCCCTCGGACGTGCGGCTCGACGAGGGCCACGTGCTCGTCGCCTGCCCCTGGCACGGCTGGGAGTACGACGTGCGCACCGGCCTCTCGTACCAGCCCGGCGACGCGCCCGCCCGCAGCCTCCCGGCGTCGGTCGAGCCGGGCCCGCCGGGCATGACACCCGGTCCGTACACCGCCGAGACCTTCGAGGTGACCGTCGAGGACCGCTGGGTGGTCGTCGACACCGGCCGCCGTCCCACCACCGAGGAGGCGTCATGACCAGCACCGCACCCGTCACCGGCCGGGCCCCCGCCCGGCGTCGCGCCCGGACCCCGATCGTCGACGCCGACATCCACCCGGTCGTCACCGCCGACCGGCTCGCGGCCGCGCTGCCCGAGCCCTGGCGGCGCCGGTTCCTGCGCTTCGGGCTGCGCGGCGCGCCGCCGCCCGCGGTCTACCCCCGGGTCCGGCACGGCGGCATGCGCCGCGACTCCCATCCCGAGGCGGGCCCGCCCGGCAGCGCCGTCCGGCCCCCGGGCAGTGACCTGGACCTGATGCGCAGCCAGCTGCTCGACCCCTACGACGTCGTCGCCGGGGTGCTCATCCCGATGCAGGGCCACACCGCGGGCGCCGAGGAGCCCGCGTTCGCGGCTGCGCTGTGCCGCGCGTACAACGACGTGCTGGTCACCGACTGGCTCGACCCCGAGCCGCGGCTGCGGGCCAGCATCTGCATCCCGCACGAGTCGCCGGCGGAGGCCGTCGCCGAGATCGAGCGCCGCGCCGCGGACCCGCGGTTCGTGCAGGTCCTGTTCCCCAGCGGGACGTTCCTGCCGTGGTCGGACGCCAAGTACCGGCCGATCTACGCCGCGGCCGCCGCGCACGGGCTGCCGGTGGCGATACACCTCGGCGGCACCGAGGGTCACCGCGGGGACGGCTGGCCGTCGTTCTATCTGGAGCAGCACGCGTGGTACGGCAACGCCGTCGCCGTCGCGCTCACCGGCCTGGTCGCCGGTGGCGTGCTGGAGGCGGTGCCGGACCTGCAGTTCGTGCTCGTCGAGGGCGGGGTGTCCTGGCTGCCGTCGCTGCTCTGGGGGCTCGACGACGCCTGGGAGCTGTGCCGCGACGACGTCCCGTGGCTGACCCGCCCGCCGTCGGAGGTCGTGCGCGAGCGGGTGTGGTTCACCACCCAGCCGATCGACGAGCCGCCGGTGCCCGCACACCTGGCGACGACCTGGGAGCAGACCGGGATGACCGACCGGATCCTGTTCTCCTCCGACTACCCGCACTGGGACTTCGACGACCCGATCACCGCGTTGCGGGTGCTGCCCGCAGCACTGCGCCGGCCGATGGCGGCCGCCAACGCCGCCCGCCTCTACGGCCTGACCCTGCCCGGGAGCGAGGCATGAGCGCCGACCCGCCCGAGGAGTTCTTCGACGCCGACACCCACGTCGCGCCGGCGTCGTTCGCCGACATCGCGGAACTGCTCAGCCCGTACTGGCGTGACTACGCGGCGGGCGCCGCCCTGCGCGCCGACCCCGTCCAGGCCGGCGCCTACCCGCCCGCGATGGTCGACGGGCCCGCCCCGCACGACGTCGCGGCCCTGCGAGCCGCGGTCCTCGACGCGCCCGCACCCGGGGGCGGCCGGGTCAGTACGGCGGTCCTGACCTGCACCACCGCGTTCGACGTCAGCCGCAACCACGCCTTCGAGGCCGCCCTGTGCCGGGCGGTGAACACCTGGACCGCGCAGCGGTTCCTCGACCACGAGCCCCGCGCCCGCGGCTCGGTCGCGGTGCCGCTCGGCGACCCGGCCGCGGCCGTCGCCGAGATCGAGCGCCGGGCGGACGACCCGCGCTTCGTGCAGGTGCTGCTCCCGGTGCGCGGGCACGACCTGCGGTGGGGGCACCCGGTGTTCCGGCCGGTCCTCGCCGCAGCCGCCGCGGCCGGGCTGGTCGTCACCCTGCACGCCTGGGGCCGGGTCGGCAGCGCCCCGACCACGACCGGGTTCACCCACACCTACCTGCAGGACTACCTGTCCCACGGGCAGGTCGCCCAGTCCCAGCTGGTGTCGCTGGTCGCCGAGGGCGCCCTCGGCGCGCTGCCGGATCTGCGGGTGACCGTCGCCGAGTGCGGCTCGTCCTGGCTGCCGCCGCTGCTGTGGCGCCTGGACAAGGAGTGGCGCGGCATCCGCCGCGAGGTGCCGTGGGTGGACCGGATGCCGTCGGAGTACGTCCGCGAGCAGGTCCGGTTCACCACCGCGCCGGTCCACCTGCCGCGCGACCCCGGCGAGCTGCACGACGCCCTGGACGTCCTGGGCGCCGCCGGGCTCCTGCTCTACGCGGGTGACCACCCGCACCGCCACGGCGACGGGGTGGCCCGTCTCCTCGCCGCCCTCGACCCCGCCGCCCGGGCCGCGGTCCGCCACGGCAACGCCACCGCGTGGTACCGCAGCACGGACACCGTCGCCCCACCTACGCCGTCCCTCGCGTCGACCCAGCACGCACCGGAGGTCCCCCGATGACCCGCACGACGACCCGGCTCGCCGCGGTCCTGCTCGCCGCCTGCCTCGTCCTCGCCGGATGCGGCGCGGGCGGCGGTGAGGACGGCCGCGACCGGATCACCTTCCTCAACATCCTGCCGATGGAGTCGCTCGGCTACGCCGCCGAGATGATCGCCGACACCAAGGGCTTCTTCGCCGCCCACGGTCTCGACGTGACCTTCGAGGCCACCCAGGGCTCGGCGCCGGCCATCCAGACACTGCTCGCCGGGTCCGCGGAGATCTCCCGGATCGGCGACATCGAGACGATGGTCGCCGCGGGCGAGCGCGGCGCACCGCTGGTCGCGATCGGCGGCGTGGTGCACAACGGGCCGCTGCGTCTGGTCTCCTCGCAGCGGGCGCCGGTCACCGACGCCGCGCAGCTGCGCGGCAAGCTGGTCGGGACGCCGTCGGAGGGCGGCACCAGCTCGATCACCCTCGACCTCGTCGCCGGGTCGGCCGGGATCGCCCCCGCCGAGCTGCGCCGCCAGGTCGTCGGGCTCAGCCCCGGCGTGTTCGACCTGGTGAACACCGGCCGCGTCGACGCGTTCATCGTCTCGCTCGACACCGCGATGCTGCTGCAGGCCACCCGCCCCGAGGCCGTCGTCTACGACCCCAACGACGCCATCTCCGCCGGGTCGCAGATCTACGCCACCTCGAAGGCCACCGCCACCGACCCGCAGGAGCAGGACAAGCTGCGCCGCTACCTCGCGGCGATCGCCGACGCCACCGCGTTCATCACCGCCGACGAGGGAGGCGGCTTCGCCGAGACGCTGCGGCTGATCGGCTCGAAGTACCAGGTCTCGGCGCTGGACCGGCCCGAGGTCGCCCGCGCCGCGCTCGCCGCCTACGTCGACGGCTACGCGGCGGGCCAGGGCCCGACCGGCATCTCCCCGCAGCGCTGGCAGGCCACCTACGACGAGGTGTCCTCGGTCGGTCAGGTCCCCGCCGGCCTGGACCCGTCGCAGTGGCTCGACGCCGGCCTGAACGGCACGGAGGGTGCCCGATGAGCACCCCGACGACACGACGGTCCCCGGCAGCGGAGCAGGAGACGAGCATGACCCAGGAGACAGCGACCCAGGCGACCGCGACCCGTTCCGGGGTGCACGCGGCCCCGACCGGGGGCGCGGTCGGCCTGCGGGTGTCCGGTGTGGACAAGGTGTACCCGACCCGGCGTGGGGAGGTGCGCGCACTGTCCGGGATCGACCTGGACGTCGCCCGCGGCGAGTTCGTCTCGCTGGTCGGGCGCTCGGGCTGCGGCAAGACGACGCTCCTGCGGATCCTGTCCGGCCTGCTCGCCCCGTCCGCGGGGCTGGTCGAGGCGGGCGGACGGCCCGCATGGGCCGCCGGCCGTCGTGACGACGCGGTCTTCGCCGAGTTCGGCCTGGTGTTCCAGGAGGCGAACCTGTTCCCGTGGTTCACGATCACCGACAACGTCGCGCTGCCGCTGAAGCTGCGGGGGGTGCCGCGTGCCGAGCGTCGCGCCCGGGCCGCCGAGCTGTGCGCCACGGTCGGGCTCGGCGGGTTCGAGGACTCCTACCCGCGGGAGCTGTCCGGCGGCATGCGCCAGCGGGCCGCGATCGCCCGTGCCCTGGCCTGCGACCCGTCGGTGCTGCTGATGGACGAGCCGTTCGGTGCGCTGGACGCCCTGACCCGCGACCGGATGAACCTGGAGCTGCAGCACATCCACGCGGTCTCCGGCGCCACCGTCGTGTTCGTGACCCACTCGATCCCCGAGGCGGTGTTCCTGGCCGACCGGGTCGTGCTGCTGACCCCGCGCCCGGGACGCATCCGGTCGATCACCACGATCGACCTGCCCCGGCCGCGGTCCGCGGCGACCGAGACGACACCGGAGTTCGGCGCGCTGGTCGCCGGGCTGCGCACCGAGCTGGACCGGGAGGACTGAACCGATGACCACGACCGAACGGCCCGCTCCGGCGACCGACCCGGCAACCCCCGTCACCGACCCCGGCGGCCCCGAGAAGGAGTCGCCCTGGCTGCGGCGCCTGCCGTGGATCTCCGGGCCGGTGCTCCTGCTGCTGCTCGTGGGGGCCTGGCAGTTCACCGTCTCGGTGGTCGGGGTCTCGGAGTTCATCCTGCCCGCACCGGCCGCCGTCGTCGGCGCGCTGGGGGAGCTGCTGGCCGACCCGGCGATCTGGGGCCACATCGGCGTGACGCTGCTCGAGGTCCTCGTCGGGTTCGGCGCCGCGCTCGTCGCCGGTGTCTGCGTCGGCGCACTGCTCGGGCGGATCGAGTGGCTGCGCCGCGCGGTGCAGCCCGCCCTGGTCGCGCTGCAGGTGGTGCCCAAGGTGGCGTTCGTGCCCATCTTCGTGATCTGGTTCGGCTTCGGCCCCACCTCGAAGATCATCATGGCCGGGCTGCTCGCGTTCTTCCCGATCATGCTCAACGTGATGCTCGGGGTGCGCTCGGTCGAGCGCGGGCACCGCGACGTCATGACCGGGCTGGGCGCCTCGCGCTGGGCGACGTTCCGGAACCTGGAGCTGCCCGCGACCCTGCCGTACGTGTTCGCCGGCGCCGAGGTCGCGATCGTGTTCTCGGTGATCGGCGCGATCGTCGGTGAGTACCTCGGCGGCAGCGCCGGGCTCGGCTACCTGGTGGTGTCGAGCCTCAACGCCCTCGACGCGCCACGTCTGTTCGCGGTGATCGTGCTGCTCGCGGTGCTGGGGTCACTGCTCTACCTGATGGTGACCACCGCGAAACGCCTGGTCATCCCGTGGCACGAGTCGGTGAACACCGGGGTCTGAGCCGCGGCGCCCGCACGCCGACGCCGCCGGGGTCACGCCCCGGCGGCGTCGCGGGCCCAGCCGGTCAGCAGCGGCACGACGACGTCGAGTGCGGCCGGCTCGCGGGCCCACCCGAAGTGCGGGCGCGCCGCGGGCACGTCGAGCCGGTGGCGGGTCACCGTGGCCGCGCCGAACATGCCCAGCAGCGCGTCGACCGAGGCGGGCGGGGCGAGCCCGTCGCGCTCGAACCCGATCCCGAGGACCGGCAGGTGCACCGCGGCGATCGACGGGGTGTGGTCGACCCGCGGCGTGCCGAACGCGAGCCGCCCGGTGCGGGCCCACCGGCCCCAGTCGCGCATCTGCCCGCGGGCCTCCCGCCCGGCGAAGCCGACCCGGTCGCCCGGGAAGTGCCCGATCAGCATCGCCGCGGCCACGACGGCCTGGGTCCGCAGCAGGTGCGCGGGCCCCCAGACCCGCCAGTCGACGCTGCCCGACCCGACGAGGGCGACACCGTCGACGCGGTCGGGGTGCCGCGCGGCGTACGCGGTGGCGAGGTGCCCGCCGAGGCTGTGCCCGACGACGAACACCGGCGCGCCGGGCCGCCCCGAGTGCACCGCCTCGACGGCGGCGGCGAGGTCGCCGACGAGGTCGTCGTAGCCGAAGTCGTGGCGGCGCCCGGGCGGGGGAGCGGGGCGGGCCTGGTGCCCGCGCAGCTCGCTGACCGCGGCGGCGACGCCGGCGTCGGCCAGCGCCCCCAGCAGCGGGGTGTAGAACGACGCCCGCATCCCCATCGCGGGCACGACCAGCAGCACGGGCGCACCGGGGTCGGGCACCGGGTGCAGGGTCAGCTCCAGCGGTGCCGGGGCCGGGCGGTCCAGGACGGTGGTGACGGGCACGCCGGTGATCCTCTCCCGGCCGCCCGCCGGGTCAGGCCGGGGCCCCCGCCAGGGCACGCAGGCCGGCGTCGAACACGGCCATGGCCTCGTCCACCAGCTGGGTCAGCGACGGCGAGCGCGGGTCCGTGCCGTGGTCGCCCAGCCAGTGCTGCACCGCGACGCGCAGCCCGGTCACCGCGGCGGCCGCGGCCAGGGTCGGGTAGAGGTCGCGGGCCGGGTCGGACCCGGTCCGGGCGACGACGGCGTCGGCCAGCGCCCGCTCCTGGGCGGCGAACGCGGCCATCTGGTGCGCGACGATCGCCGGGTGCCCCCGCAGCGCCCGCAGCGCCTGCACCCGGTCGAGGTAGCCGGGGTCGGTGACCACGGCGCGCAGCGCGTGCCGCAGCGACTCGGTGACCGGCTCGTCGTCGGGGCGGGCGGCGAACGCGGTCAGCAGGGTGTCCGCCGACGACGCGTAGCCCGCGACGACCGCCTCCTCCTTCGAGGTGAAGTAGTTGAAGAAGGTGCGGGGCGCGACGTCGGCGGCGTCGGCGATCTGTTCGACGGTCACCGCGTCCGGGCCGTGGGTGCTGCACAGCCGCAGCGCAGCGGCGGCGAGCGCAGCCCGGGTGGCGGCCTTCTTGCGCTCGCGACGCCCGGGGGCGGCCTGCTCAGCCACGGTCGGCCCCCGTCCGCTCGCGCTCGGGCGCCTCGATGACCGAGACGAGCTCGTGCCGGCCCGGATGCCCGTCGGTGGTGCGTGCCGTGCCGTCGGCGGGCGTGCCGGCCGACAGGTCGACGTCGAGTCGGAGCCCGTCCGCGCCGACGGTCACCCGGCGCGCGGCCGGACGGCCCTCCCAGCGGTACACGGTGGACACGATGCCGGTGGCGACGCAGATGCGGTAGTGCCCGTCGGCGTCGGCGCGGGTGCGGCCGAGCTCGTCGCCGGTGCCGTCGAGGACGGTCAGCACGGCGCCGCCCGCCGGGGCGCCGTCGGCCCGCACGAACCCGTGCAGCACCGGACCGGTCGGCGGGGCCGGGGTGGTGGCCGGGGCACCGGCCGCGGGGTCGGCGGGCTTGGCGATGTCGAGGGTGTCGCGCAGCGGGACCTCGCGCAGGGCCAGGATCGCCAGCAGGGCCAGGAAGGCCAGCGGCGCGGCCACCAGGAAGATCATCGAGGTGGCGTGGCCGTAGGACTCCATGACGATGGAGCGCACCGGCTCGGGCAGGTCGGCCAGGTGCGGCACCTGCCCGCCGCCGACGGCCGCCCCGCCGTCGACGCCGGCGTCGGCCAGCCCGGCCGCGGTCCGGGACCCGACCACGGAGGCGAGCAGCGCGCCCAGCCCCGCGACGCCGGCCGAGCCGCCGAGCGAGCGGAAGAACGTCACCGTGGAGCTCGCGGCGCCCATGTGCCGCAGCGCGACGGTGTTCTGCACGGCGAGCACGAGGTTCTGCTGCGTGGTGCCGACGCCGATGCCGACCAGTGCCATCGCGACCGCGACCAGCCAGTACGGCGCGGTCGAGGAGATGACCGCCGCCCCGAGCGCCAGGCCCGCGGTCAGCGAGACCGCGCCGCCGACGAGGTAGCGCTTCCAGACGCCGGTGCGGGTGATCAGCTGGCCGGCCACGTTCGACGCGCCGAACATGCCGACGATCATGGGCAGGGTGAGCAGTCCGGCCTCGGTGGCGCTGGCGCCCCGGGCGAGCTGGAAGTACTGGGACAGGAAGATGGTGGAGCCGAACATCGCGACGCCGACGAACAGGCTCGCGACGGTGGCGAGCACGACGGTGCGGTCGCGGAACAGGAACGGCGGCACGACCGGGTCCGTGGCCCGTCGCTCGACGACGATCGCGCCCACCAGCAGCACCAGGCCGGCGCCGATCAGGCCGAACGAGGTCGGCGAGGCCCAGCCGAACTGCTTGCCGGCCAGCGAGGTCCACAGCAGCAGCGCCGACACCGCGGCGGCGATGAGGGTGGCGCCCAGGTAGTCGATGCTGGGGCGCTCGCCGTCGGCGCGGACGGGGGTGGGCACGTTCAGGGTGCGCTGCAGCACGAGCAGTGAGAGCGCGGCCAGCGGGACGCCGACGAAGAAGCACCAGCGCCAGCCCAGCGGCGAGTCGACGATGATGCCGCCGAGCAGCGGACCTCCGACGACGGCGATCGACATGATCCCCGAGAGGTAGCCCATGTAGCGGCCGCGCTCGCGCGGGGTGATGATCGCCGCGATCACGACCTGGGTCAGCGCCTGCAGCCCGCCCATGCCGAGGCCCTGCAGCACCCGGAAGCCGATGAGCTGCCCGGTGGAGACCGCCAGCCCGCAGAGCAGCGAGCCGATCAGGAAGATCCCGATCGCGGCCTGGACCAGCAGCTTCTTGGAGTAGAGGTCGGCGAGCTTGCCCCAGATCGGGGTCGAGGCCGTCATCGCCAGCAGTGACGCCGAGACCACCCACGTGTACTCGGCCTGGGTCCCGCCGAGGTCGCCCAGGATCCGGGGCAGCGCGTTCGACACGATCGTGCTGGACAGCACGCCGACGAACAGCGCCATCAGCAGGCCGGTCAGGGGGAGCAGCACGTCGCGGCGGTGGGCCGCGGCCTCCTCGGGGGTGCGCACGGGGCGGGTAGTTGACGTCACGCAACGAGTCTGGCCCAAAGATGCAGACTGTGCAACTTTGCCGAACGTGCGTCGGCGCACACCGTGCACCGATCCGGCGCAGCGGCCGGCTCAGCCGCGGCGGGGGAGCACGACGGTGACGGTGCTGCCCCGGTCCGGCGCGCTGCGGACCTCCAGGGTCCCGCCGGCGTCGGCCACCGCGCGGCGGACGAGCAACAGCCCGATGTGGCCGGGTTCCGGGCCGCGGCCGGGGTCGAAACCGGTGCCGTCGTCGGTCACGGTGAGCCGGGCCCGGCCGGCCGCGACGTGCAGGCCGACCTCGACGGTGCGGGCACGGGCGTGCGCGCGGGCGTTGCGCAGCAGCTCCGAGGCGACGCGGTGCAGCAGGACCGCGCCGCGGTCGTCGAGGGTCCCGGCGGGGTCCCCGGTCGTGACGACTGCCGCGGGCGGGTCGCCGCCGGCGGCGAGCGCGGCCAGCGCGGCGGGCAGACCGGCGGCGTCGACGTCGGCCGGGTGCAGGGCGTCGAGCACCGACCGGATCCGGACGACGCCGTCGCCGACGGTGGCCCGGGCCCGGTCCAGCAGCTCGGGCCGGGCCGGGGCGAGGTCGAGCATCAGCCCGGCGCCGGCCAGGGTCGGCAGCACGTCGTCGTGCAGGCGGCGGGCCAGGTCGCGGCGGGCGAGCTCGCCGGCGGCCAGCCCGTACAGGGCGGCGTCGCGGCGCTCGGTCCGCTCGCGCTCGCGCCGCCGCGCCAGCGCCACCGACAGCGGCAGGACCGCGGCCGCGGCGAGCAGCATCCCGGCCACCGCGGGTGGCAGCAGCAGCCCCACGGCGTGCGCGGTGGCCCCGTCGACGTCGACCGGGACGTAGACCTCCAGCCGGGCCGGGCGCCCGGCACCGTCGGTGAAGCCGAGGAAGACCTCGCGGAGCCCGTCACCGTGCTCGTAGCGGTGCTCGCCGTCGTCGGGGACGGGGAGCACCACCGCGGCGCCGCCGTCGAGCCGGGCGGCGAGGACGGGATCGAACCGGCGGGTCAGACCCTCGATGCGGGCCTCGTCGGAGAACACCAGCCGCGCCGTCGGGCCCTCGACCAGCCACACCTTGACCCGGCTGACCATCCCGGTCGCCCGGAACGGCGCGAGGTCCGCCAGCAGCCGTTCGCGGCCGGCGGGCCCGGCGGTGGCGAGGTCGCGGTCGGCCAGGCCGACGACGACGGCCGTCGCCACCCGTCGCGACACCTCCTCGGCGCGCCGCTCGGCCTCGGCGTGGGCCAGCCACCAGACCCCGGCGGCGACCAGCGCGCACACCAGCGCGACCGCGGCGGCGGTGACGACCGCGTGCCGCGCCAGGGTGCGGGCCAGCAGCCGCCGGTCCGGACCGGCGACGACGTCCGGGCCTGCGGTACCGGGTGCGTTCACGGCACGGGCTGCCCGGCGGCCCGGGGGACCGGCTCGCCCCCGGGGTCCAGGGCGACGAGCCCGAGCCGCTCGGCGGCGACGACGGCCTCCAGCTGCGAGCGGGCGCCGAGCTTGCCGAGCAGCGCGCGGACGTGGTCGCGCACGGTGTGCGGCGACAGCCGGTGCGCCGCGGCGATCCGGGTGACGTCGCGGCCCCCGGCCAGCCCGCGCAGCACGTCGAGCTCGCGTGGGGTCAGTCGCGGCAGGGTCGCCCCGGTCGCTTCGGACGCGGCGGCGGACGGGTGCGCGGTGCCGCCCGCGGCGACCGTCCGCACGGCGGCGACGATCCCCGCCAGCGGGGTCTGCTTGCCCAGGAACCCGGCCGCGCCCGCCTCGAGGGCCTCGCGGGCCGGACCGGGCCGCGGGTGCGCGGTGAGTACCAGGGCGCGGGCCCCGGCGGCGTGGACGTCGCTGAGCAGGGACAGGCCGCCCCCGGGCAGGCGCACGTCGAGGACCACGACCTGCGGCGCCCGCCGGGGGTCCTTGACGGCCAGGGCGGCCCGGGCGGCCGCCGCGTCGTGCGCGACGCCGACGACCTCCGCGTCACCGTGGACGGCGAGGCCGAGCGCGAGCAGGTCGGTGTACGACCGGTGGTCGTCGACCAGCAGCACCCGCAGCACCTGCGCGCACCCCCTCAATTCTCGGGAGATCAGGACGTCCTCGCCAGAGGTTAGCCTCCCCTCGCTCGAAAAGGGACCGACCCGGCGAACCGGGCGGATCCCCCATGCACCCCGGAGGACCACGTGACCCCATCGACGACCCGACCGACCCGGCGCGGCGTGCTCACCGGCGCCGTCCTGGCCGCCGCCCTGCTCGTGGCCGGCTGCGGCGGTGCCCCGGCCGACCCGGCCCCGGCGGCGGGCGACGGGCCGCGCACCCTGACCCTGTACTCGGGGCGGGAGGAGGACCTGGTCGGCCCGCTGCTGGCGCAGTTCCAGCAGCAGTCGGGGATCACCGTCGACACCCGCTACGGCTCGACCACCGAGCTCGCCGCGCAGCTCGCCGAGGAGGGCGCCGCGACCCCCGCCCAGGTGTTCCTCTCCCAGGACGCCGGCGCGCTGGGCGCGCTGGCCGGGGCGGGCGCCTTCGCGCCGCTGCCCGAGGAGGTGCGCGGCGCGGTCACCGCGCCCTACACCGCCACCGACGGCACCTGGACCGGGCTGACCGGCCGGGTCCGGGTCGCGGCCTACAACACCCGGGTGCCCGAGGCCGAGGTCCCCGCCGACGTCACCGCGCTCACCGACCCGCGCTGGCGCGGCCGGGTCGGCATCGCCCCGACCAATGCCTCGTTCCAGGCCTTCGTCACCGCGCTGCGCGTCCAGGAGGGCGACGACGCCGCCCGCGCGTTCCTGGAGGGACTGCGCGCCAACGAGGTGCAGGTCTTCCCGCGCAACACCGCGATCCTGGAGGCGGTGGACAGCGGCGTCGTCGACGTCGGGCTCATCAACCACTACTACGTGGCCGCCGCCGAGACCCCGCCCGCGAACACCGCGCTGAAGTTCGGCGCGCCCGGCACCGCGAGCGCGCTGGTGAACGTCACCGGCGCCGGGGTCCTCGCCGGGGCCGCGGAGTCCACCGAGGCCCGGGAGCTGCTCCGGTTCCTGGTGTCGCCGCAGGCCCAGGAGTACTTCGCCCGCGAGACCGGCGAGTACCCGCTGGTGGCGGGCGTCGCCGGGCCCGCGGGCATGCCCGCGCTGGCCGACCTGCGGGCGCCGCGGCTCGACCTGGCCGACCTGGAGGACCTCGACGGCACGACCCAGCTCATGACGCAGGTCGGGCTGCTCTGACCGTGCTGCTGCGCCGGTCCCCGCCCCGCACCGCGCCGGCCGGCCCGCCGGCCCCGGTGCGGCGCCGGCGGCGACCACCCCGTGCCCTGCTGGGCGCGGCGGTGGTCGTCGCCGCGTGCGCCGCGCTGCCCCTGGTGTGGCTCGTCGTCCGGGTCGCGGGTGCCGACCCCGGGCGGGTCGCCGCGCTGCTCGCGCGCGAACGGACGCTCACCCTGGCGCTGAACTCGGCGGTGCTGGTCGCCGTCGTCGGCGCCGGCTCCCTGCTGCTGGGCCTCGCCACCGCGACGGCGCTGGTCCGCGTGCGGCTGCCCCGACCCGGGCTGTGGTGGGTGCTGGCCGCGCTGCCGCTGGCCGTGCCGTCCTACCTGCTCGCGTTCGCGGTGCTCGCGGTCCGGCCCGAGGCCCGTGGTCTCGGCCCGCTGGCCGTCGTGCTGGTGCTGGCCTGCACGCCGTACGTGACGCTGCCCGCGGCCGCCGCCCTGCGCGCCGCCGACACCGGGCCCGAGGACGCCGCCCGCACCCTCGGCCTCGGCCCGGTGAGCGCGTTCTGCCGGGTCACGCTCCCGCAGGCGCTGCCCGCCGCGCTGGCCGGGACGCTGCTCGCGGCGCTGTACACCCTCGCCGACTTCGGCGCGCCCGCGCTGCTGCGCTACGAGTCGTTCACCTGGGCGGTGCAGGCCGCCTACGAGGGGACCGTCGACCGGACCGGCGCGGCGGTGACCGCGCTGGTCCTGGCCGCCGCGACGCTCGGCCTGGTCGCGGCCGAGCGGGCCGCCCGGCGCCGCTTCACCGGGGCCCGGGCGGGCACCGCGCCGACCGCGGCCGCACCGGTGCGGCTGCGCCCGGCCGCCGGCGCCGCGGTCGTCGCCGGTCTGGGCGCGGTCGCGGCGGTGACGCTGGTCGGACCGCCCACGGTGCTGGTCGGCCGGGTCGTCGCCGCCGGCGGGGTGGACGCCGACCTGCCGCGGCTGGCCGTCGCCGCCGGGTGGACGCTGCTGCTGTCCGGCGCGGCCGCGCTGCTGGCGGTGGCGATGGCGCTGCCGGTCGGGGTGCTCGCGGCCCGGTACCGGTCCCGCGCGGTCTCCACGACCGAGTCGGTGGCCTACCTCGGGCAGGGGCTGCCCGGGGTGGTCGTCGGGCTGGCCCTGGTGTTCCTGTCTCTCGCGCTGGTCCCGGCGCTCTACCAGACCGCGGCGGTGTTGGTGTTCGGGTACGCGATCCTGTTCCTGCCCAAGGCGCTCGGAGCGACCCGCACGGCGGTCGAGCGGGTGCCGGTCGAGGCCGAGGAGGTCGCCCGCACCCTCGGCCGGACGCCGTGGTCGACCTGGTGGTCGGTGACGGCGCCGCAGGCCGCGACCGGGGTGGCCGCCGGCGGGCTGCTCGTGGCGGTGACGGCGATGAAGGAGCTCCCGGCGACGCTCATGCTGCGCCCGACCGGGATCGACACCCTGGCCACCCGGTTGTGGTCGCAGACCTCGCTCGGGGCCTACGGTGCCGCCGCCCCGGCGGCGCTGGCGCTGCTGCTGCTGGCCTGCGTCCCCGCGGCGCTGCTGGTCCGGGCCACCGCGGGCGGGCCGGGAGGAGGACGATGAGGACCGGGTTGTCGGTGCGCGGGGTGCGGGCGGGCTACGGCCGGGACCCGGTGCTGCACGGGATCGACCTCGACGTCGCGCCGGGTGAGCTGGTGTCGGTGCTCGGCGCGTCGGGCAGCGGGAAGACGACGCTGCTGCGGGTGGTCGCCGGGCTGCACCGGCCCTCGGCCGGGACGGTGCACCTCGACGGCGACGACGTCACCGCCGTCGCGCCGGAGCGGCGCCGGGTCGGGCTCGTCCCGCAGGAGGGGGCGCTGTTCGCGCACCTGACCGTGGCCGGCAACGTCGGGTTCGGGCTGCGTCGCGGGCCCGGCCGGCGCCCGGCCGCCGCCGCGCGCGGGCGCGTCGCGGAGCTGCTGGCGCTGGTCGGCCTGACCGCCGAGGCCGACCGGCTGCCACACGCCCTGTCCGGCGGGGAGCGCCGCCGGGTCGCCCTGGCCCGGGCGCTCGCGCCGGACCCCCGGGTGGTGCTGCTCGACGAGCCGTTCTCCGCGCTCGACGCCGGGCTGCGCGAGCAGGTCCGTGGGGAGGTCGTCGCGGCGCTGCGGGCCGCGGACGCCACCGGGGTGCTCATCACCCACGACCGGCGGGAGGCGCTGGCGGTCAGCGACCGCGTCGCCGTCCTGCACGACGGCCGCCTGGAGCAGACCGCACCGCCGCGCGAGCTCTACGCCGCCCCCGCCTCGGCCCGGGTCGCCGGGTTCGTCGGCGACGCGGTGCTGCTGCCCGCCCGGGTGGAGGACGGCACGGTCACGACCGCGCTGGGCGCCGCCCCCTGCCGCACCGCGGACGTCCCGGCGGCACCGCTGGTGGCGGTGCTGCGCCCCGAGGAGCTGGAGCTGGCCGGCGCCGACGGTCCCGGCGCGCCCGCCCGGGTCGGCACCGTCGACTTCGTCGGCGACGCCGTGCTGGTCACCGTGCTGCTCGACGGGCGGGTCCCGGACCTGGGCACCCTGCTGCGGGTGCGGGCCGGGACGGACCGGGTGCCGCACCCCGGCGACCGGTGCCGCGTGCGGTCCCGGGGTGCCGTGCACGTCGTGCCCGCCGTCCCGGGACCCCGCTGAGCGGGACCCCCGGGGCCGGGCTCAGGCGGCGGCCGCCTCGTCCGGCCGGGCGGCCAGCTTCGCCAGCCGCTTCTCGGTCGGCCAGCGGACGTTCCACGCCCACCCGAGCTTCTCGAACAGCCGGATCGTCCCGGCCGAGATGTCGATCTCGCCGCGGCCGACGCCGTGCCGGGCCGAGGTGGGATCGGCGTGGTGCAGGTTGTGCCAGGACTCGCCCATGCTCGGGACGGCGAGCAGCCAGACGTTGGTGGAGCGGTCCCGGGCCCGGTACGGCCGCTCACCGACGAGGTGGCAGATCGAGTTGGTCGACCACGCGACGTGGTGCGACACCGCGACCCGGACCAGCCCTGCCCAGAAGAACGCGGTGAACGCGCCCCACCAGGACCAGGTCACCAGGCCGCCGACGACGCCGGGCCCGAACACGGACAGGATCGTCAGGACGGTGAAGCCGCGGTGGACCCGGTCGATGTCGGGGTCGGCGAGCAGGTCCGGGGCGAAGCGGCGCTGGTCGGTCAGCGACCGGTCGAAGATCCAGCCCATGTGGGCGTGCCAGAAGCCGCGGACCAGCGCGGCGGGGGAGGTGCCGTAGCGCCACGGCGAGTGCGGGTCGCCCTCGGCGTCGGCGTAGGCGTGGTGACGGCGGTGGTCGGCCACCCAGTGCCGGACCGGCCCCTGGACGGCGAGGCTGCCCGCGACGGCGAGCGCGATCCTCAGGGGCCGGTTCGCGGTGAACGACCCGTGGGTGAAGTAGCGGTGGAAACCGACGGTCACCCCCAGCATGGACACGACGTAGAGGCCGAGTGCGAGGCCGGCGTCGAGCCAGGTCAGACCCCAGCCCCACGCGAGCGGGACCGCGGCGACGAGCGCGATCGCCGGGACGATCGCGAACGCGTAGACGAACAGGTGCGGAACGGGATGCCGGAGCCGGTCGGAGAAGTCGGAGCGCGGCGCGGGCCGGGTGTCGGTCACACCCCCCGATGGTTCCGGCTCGCACCAGAACGGGCAGTGGGGACAACCCCCCTCACGCACCGTGAGTGGGGACTCCTCAGGCCGTGGCGGGCTGGGCGGCCTCCCGCAGCAGCGGCTTCACGCGCTCGCCGAACTTGGTGACGCCGTCGACGAAGTCGGGCCAGGTGAGCAGCGCCCCGTCGATGCCGGTGGTCGCGGCGATCTCGTCGAGCTGAGCCGCGACCCGCTCGTAGGAGCCCTTCACCACCGGCAGTGACAGGAACGCCATGTTCCCCTCCGAGGCGGGGCGCTCCAGCGACGCCAGCAGCTGGGCCGAGGTGCCGTCCGGGTTGGTGTCCAGCGACGCCCCGGTGGTCATGTAGCTGATCGCCTCGAGGTCGGCGTTCTCGACGATGTGCGCGCACAGCCGGTCGGCCTCGTCGTCGGTCTCCTCGGCGATGATGCAGTACAGCGCGTAGGTGCCGACGTCGCGGCCCGCCTCGTCGCCGAGCCGGCGCACCCCGGCGGCGATGTCCCCGACCTTCGAGCGCTCGGCCATGATGAAGTTCCGGTCGCCGTGCTCGGCGGTGAACGCCTGGCCCGCCGGCGACTGGCCCGCGCAGACGATCGTCGGCGTGTGCAGCGGCTTGGGGCGCATGTCGGCGTCGTCGAAGGAGAAGAACTCGCCGGAGAAGGTCGCGGTCCCCTCGCTCCACAGTGCCCGCAGCGCCCGGACGTACTCGGCGGCGTAGGCGTAGCGGCGTTCGAAGTACTCGTCGCCGGGCCACAGCCCCATCTGCGTGTACTCGGGCTTGTTCCAGCCGGTCACGATGTTGAGCCCGCAGCGTCCGCCGGAGATCTCGTCGATCGTCGCGACCATCCGGGCGGCCATGATCGGGTGGGTGGCCAGCGTGGTCACCGACGGGTAGAGCCCGATCCGCTCGGTCACCGCGGCGAGCCCGCCGAACAGGGTGAACGACTCCAGGCACTCGCCCCAGAAGTCGCTCGGCCCGCCCGCCCCGCGGTGCTTCATCATCGAGAGCACGAAGTCGAGGCCCTGGCGCTCGGCCTCCTGGGTGATCGCCACGTTGTGGGCGAAGCTCGGCCGGTACTGCGGGCTGCCGGTGGACAGGATGTAGCCGTTGGTCGCGTTCGGGATGAAGACGCCGTAGTGCACTCAGACCTCCGGGGTGGACAGCTGTGTGACGGTGCTGGGCAGGTCGGCGACGTCGGCGTACTTGGCGTCGAGGTCGGCGAGGTTGCGGGCGTGGACGCCGGCGTCGCGGTCGGCGCAGGCGCCGGCGACGACGACCGGGCGGAACCCGGCGGCGAGCGCGTCGGTGGCGGTGGCGCGGACGCAGCCCGACGTCGACACCCCCGTGACGACGACGGTGTCGACCCCGCGGGCCCGCAGCGTCGCGGCGAGCGAGGTCCCGGCGAAGGCGGACGCGTGCTGCTTGGCCAGCAGCGTCTCGCCCGGCGCCGGATCGAGGACGAGCCGGCCCCAGTCCCCGGGGGCGCCCTCGGCGAAGCAGGACAGGGCGGGGACCTTCGCGGCGAAGAACCCGGCGTCGGCGAGGTCGGCGGCGTAGCGCACGACGGTCCAGACGACCGGGTGCCCGCCCGCGCGGGCCGCGGCGACCACGGCGTCGCAGCCGCCGGTGACGCGCTCCGCGGTGGCGGCGTCCCCGAGGAAGAAGGGCCCGTCCGGTTCGGTGTAGGCGGCAACGAGGTCCACCACGACGACGGCCGGTGCCGCGCCCCAGCCGACCCGGCCCGAGAACGGCGCACCGTGCGGTCCCGCCCCGGACCCGGTCACCGGCGGTCCCCGGTCATCACGGCGCGGGCGTTGGCGATGTGGCTGACCATCACCGCGGAGGCCCAGCCGCCGTCCCCGGCGCGCAGTGCGGCGACGATCTCGGCGTGGTGGGCGAGGCTGCGGGCCAGCGACGCCGCGTCGTAGGTGTGGAAGGTGCGCAGCACGACCGGTGCGTGCACCACGCCGGCCAGCGCGGAGGCGAGCGCGGGGGTGTCGGCGATCTCGAGCAGCCGGGCGTGGAACCGCCGGTTCAGGGCGACCAGGGCGTCGAGGTCCTGCCCGGGGCCGGGCCCGCCGACGGCGAGCATGCGGCCGGCGAGGTCGTCGAGCTCGTCGAGGTCGGCGGCCGTCGCACGGGCGGCGGCCAGCGCGGTGGCCCGCGGCTCCAGCGCGGTGCGGACGCCGAAGATGTCGTCGAGGTCGGCCTCGGAGAACGTGGCGACCCGCGCACCGCGGTGCGGGTGCAGCTCGACCAGTCCCTCCGCGGCGAGCCGGGACAGCGCCTCGCGGACCGGGGTGCGCGACACCCCGAGGCGGTCGGCGAGCTCGACCTCCCCCAGGTGGGCGCCCGCGGCCAGCGCGCCGGTGAGGATCTCCTCGCGCAGCGCGGCCTGGGCGCGCTCGGAGGCGCGCCGGGGAGTCGTGTCGACCATCGTCACCTCCGGCGTCGGGCTGCATGCAACCTACGAGTGCCGCCGGTCACGCACAAGGCTCCACCTGTTGTTACGTCCGGATGACGGGCAGAGTGGGGTGACGCGTGTACACAATCCAGCTCGACGAAGGGACCCCGCCGTGGCCGACCTCCTCAGCCGACCCGGGAACCGCCGGGCGCGCCTGCGTGCCCTGCTCGACGCCGGCACCCCGGTGCTCGCCCCCGGCGCCTACGACGCGCTGTCCGCGCGGCTGGTCGAGCAGGCCGGGTTCGACGTCGTCTACATGACCGGGTTCGGGACGACGGCCGGCCTGCTCGGCCGGCCCGACGTCGGCCTGCTCGGGGGTGCGGAGATGGCCGCGCACGCGGGCAGGCTGGCCGACGCCGTCGATCTGCCGCTCATCGCCGACGCGGACACCGGCTACGGCAACCCGCTCAACGTCATCCGCACCGTCCGCGACTACGAGCGGGCCGGGGTCGCCGCGCTGCACCTGGAGGACCAGGTCATGCCCAAGCGGTGCGGGCACCTCGCGGGCAAGCAGGTGGTGCCCGCCGCGGAGATGGCCGCGAAGGTGCGGGCCGCCGTCGACGCCCGCACCGACCCGGACCTGCTGGTGATCGCGCGGACCGACGCCGCCGCCGTCGACGGGCTGGACGCGGCGATCGAGCGGGCCCGCCGGTTCGCCGACGCCGGCGCCGACCTGCTGTTCGTGGAGGCGCCGACGTCCGAGCGCGACATCGAGACCGTCGCGACCGCGCTGGCCGGGCACCGGCTGGTGTTCAACTGGGCCGAGGGCGGCCGCACCCCGCCGCTGTCGCGCGACCGGCTCGCCGAGCTCGGGTTCGCCCTGGTCCTGTTCCCCGTGGGCACCCTGCTCGCGGCGACGGCCGGGATGCGGGAGCTGCTGGAGCGGCTGCGGGCCGAGGGCACCCCGGCGTCGCTGATCGACCGGCTCGGCGGCCTCGACGCGTTCGCCGAGCTCGCCGGGATCGGGGAGGTCCGCGAGCTGGAGCAGCGCTACCGCGCGGAGGGGACCTGAACAGTTCCCGGGCGCCCCGTGCCGCAAACGTCGGCTCCGCGGAGCGGACGCCGGTACACGCCCACGAGTGGCGCGTCGATATGTCGTACACCACACTCGATGCAGATGACCTTGCCGACCTGCGGACGTCGACCGGAACGGGGCGGGCGGGCAGGGTCCCGGAATCGCCCCAGGCGGTGGATCGTGCAGCAGAACACTCCCCGGCTCCGCATCTGCGAACGATGCTGGTCGTCGGTCGCGGACGGCTCGGTCTGTCGGATCTTCCGGCACTCCGACCCCGCGACCCCGCTGGAGAGGCCCGCCTTCTCCTACCGGCACCTCGACGGTGATCCGGCGTGCAGCGGGGCGCAGCAGCCCGAGCTGGAGACGGGGTGGGCCGCGTGAGCGCACCCCCCGTGCCGGGACGCGCGCTGCGCCCGGTCCCCACGCCGGTGCCGGCCGCCCGGACCGCGCTGTCGCCGGTCGACCCGCTGCCGGTGTCATCGGGTGACCTGGAGCGGCTGCGCGAGAACCTCGGACGCGTGCTGGCCGGTCTGCGCTGGCCCGCCCACCGCTGGCAGGTCCTCGCCGAGGCCGAGGCGTGGGGGGTGAGCGGCGTGGTCCGCCAGCAGCTCCTCCCGCTGCCCGACGGGCGGTACCCGTCGTTCGAGGCCGTCGTCGAGGTGCTCACGGCCGCGGCGCGTGGCCGGCTGCGCCCGGTGCCGGTCCGGCCCGCGATCGGTGCGGACCGGCTGCACCCCGCCGAGCGGGCCGGTGTCCCGCCGCGCCTGCCGCGTGCCCACGGCAGGCCCGCACCCGCGCCGGGGCACCGTCCGGCCTGACCTTCGACGGGGCCGTGCGACCGCCCCGGACGGTGGTGGGTGGGGCCGAGTCGGCCGGGGTCGGCGGTCCCGAATCCGCCGGCCCCGGCCGGGGTGACCACCCGTCCGCTCCCCAGCGACGGGTGGTGGGTCCTCGGGGTGCGTGGCCCGTGACGAGGCGGGTGCGTGCCGGTGGGAGGCCGGCGGCTCACGCGAGGTGATGTATATCACGCGGGGCGGCCGGATTGGTCCGGTTTCCCCGAACCGGGCGACGGTATCGATCAAGCCGCCCGTGTGCGTGTAGACCCCGGAGCACCGGGAAGGCCGCGCGTATCCGGGCCCGGGCGGGCCCGGCGCGGCGAGGAGGCGGACGTGGCGGGGCAGACGGCGATCGGACTGGCGGTCGAGACGGCGGGACCGGGGGTGCGGCTGGTCCGGGTGTCCGGGCGGCTGGACCGTGCGGGAGTGGAGGCGCTGGCGCGGATGCTCGACGCGCAGGCGCGGTGCGGTCGGACCCCGGGTCACGTCGTCGTCGACCTCTCCGGGGTCAACGCCTTCGACGGGCCCGCCACCGAGCGGCTCGGTGCGGTCGTCGCCCGCTCGCGTGCCGACGGCGTGCGTCTGCACCTGGCCGGGTGCGGCGGCCGGGCGGAGCTGCTGCCGCTGCGCGCCCGCCAGGTCCTGCAGCGCTGCAGCGCCTTCCCCTCCGCCGAGGTCGCCGTCCGGACGCTGACCGCGGCCCGTGCCGACACCGCCGCCGGAGCCGGGACCGTGCCCGGACCGCGCCGGGCCGGCGACGACCGCACGGGTGGCAGGCCGGTCTCCGCCGGTACCTGACCCGACCGGCCCCGGGGCCGTCAGCCCGCCGCGTCGAGGGCGCGGCGCACGGCGGCCGCGCCGTCCTCGTCGAGCTCGCCCCAGCACCGCAGCCGGGACAGCCCGCCGTCGGGGAACACGTCCAGACGCAGGTGGGTGGCCGGTGCGGCGCCGGGCAGCAGGAACCGGTGCCGGGTGTCGGGCTGCACCCGCTCGCGGTCGCGCAGCACCGTCCACGACCCGCCGGTGCGCTCGTCGCGGGTGCTGATGGAGACCCAGCCCGGCGCGTTCCCGACGAACCAGGTCGTGTCGACCTCCACGTGCCGCGGGACCCCGCCCGCGGCGAGCGCGAACTCGACCCAGTCGTTGCCGCCGTCGCGGCGCCGCGCGTTCTCCCAGCCCTCGCCCATGTGCCGCGCCTTCCCGGGCAGCAGCAGGTTGCCGGGGGAGGAGTAGAACTCGTCGGAGCAGCCGGTGACGTGGCCCCCGTTCTCCGCCGCGAGCAGGTCCACGGTGCCCTCGAGGAAACGCGGGTCGGGCAGCACCCGGCCGAGCACCCGGAACCGGGCGATCCCGCCGTCCGGGTGCATGATCAGCCGCAGGTGGGTGGCCCGGCGGGTGTCGGTCACCGGATAGACGTTGGCGGTGTGCCCGGCGCACGCCGAGCGCGGCACGATCTCGTGCCAGGGCGCCTTCTCCAGCTCGTCGGGGGAGGGGTGGCCGTCGACGGCGGTCGCCTCGACGGCGATCTCCGGCGGGTAGTTGCCCCTGAACCAGGAGGTGTCGACGACGACGTGGTCCACCACGCCCGGCGCGCCCAGGCGGACCAGGGCCCAGTCGTGGCCGGGCTCGCGGCGGCGCCGGGTCTCCCAGCCGTCGTAGACCTTGCCCTTCAGACCGAACTCGTCGGGGTCGAAGCGGGGCGGGGCGGCGGTGATGAGGTTCTCGCGCTGGGCGAAGAACTCGTCGTTCGCGGCGACGACCGAGCCGCCGAGCGCGCGGGAGGCGAGGTCGATGAGCGAGGGGTCGGTCACGGTCTGCTCCTGATCATCGGGCGGGTGGGGGACGGGTGGTCGGTGGCGATCCGGGCGCCGAGCAGACGCAGCAGCTCGGCGGCGCGGTCGACCGCGTCGCGGTGGTCGAGGGCGGTGTCGGTGAGGGCGTAGGTCGCGACGAAACCCGCGGCCCGCAGCGCGACTGGGCCGAGGGTCACCTGCCCGGCGACGGCGACGACCGGGGTCCCGGCCGCGCGGGCGGCGGCGGCGACCCCGGCCGGGGCCTTGCCGTGCAGGGTCTGGGCGTCCAGCCTGCCCTCCCCGGTGACGACGAGACCGGCGCCGGCCAGCTCGTCGCCGAAGCCGGTCAGCTCCAGGACCGTACCGACACCGGGTGCGACGCGCGCCCCGCAGACGGCGGTCAGCGCGAGCCCCGCCCCGCCCGCGGCACCGGCGCCGCGCGCCGCGGCGAGCGTGTCGGCGTCGGTGCCGGTGGCGGCGGCGAGCACCCGCACCCAGCGGGCCAGCGCGTCGTCGAGCGCGGCGACCCCGGCGGCGTCGGCGCCCTTCTGCGGGCCGTAGACGGCCGCGGCGCCGTGCGGGCCGAGCAGCGGGTTGTCGACGTCGGCGGCGAGCCGGACCCGTACGGCCGGGTCCCGCAGCCGTGGGTGCAGCCCGGCGAGGTCGAGCCGGTCGGCACGGGCCAGCGCCGCGCCGCCCCGCCCGACCTCGGCGCCACCGGCGTCCAGGACCCGGGCGCCGAGCCCGCGCAGCAGCCCGGCGCCGCCGTCGGTGGTGGCACTGCCCCCGAGCCCGACGACGACGTCGGTGCACCCGGCGTCGAGCACCGCGGCGAGCACGGTGCCGAGCCCCTCGGTGCCCGCGCCGCCCGGGGCACGTTCCCCGTCGGGCAGGACCGCGAGCCCGGCCGTCGAGGCCAGCTCCACCAGCGCGGACACGCCGTCGCGGGCCCAGACGGCCGTCAGCGGAGCCCCGGTGGGGCCGGTCGCGGCGGTCGTGACCGGCTCCCACCCGGCGGCGAGCGCCGCGGCGACGGTGCCCTCGCCGCCGTCGGCGACCGGGCAGCGGCGCACCGGACGGCCCGGGTCGACGTCGGCGATCCCGGCCGCGAGCGCGTCGGCGACGGCGGCGGCGTCCAGCGAGCCCTTGAACTTGTCCGGGGCCAGCAGGATCGCGCTCACCGGCGGTGGGCCAGCGCGGTCGGGGCGTCGGCGGGGGTCTCGGCGAGGTCCTCGAACTCGGTGACGGCGTCGATCTCGGTGCCCATCGCGATGTTCGTGACCCGCTCCAGCACCACCTCGACCACGACGGGCACCTTGTGCTCCGAGGCCAGCTGCGACGCCCGGCGCAGGGTCGTGGCGATCTCGTCGGGCTCGGTGACCCGCAGCCCCACGCAGCCCAGCCCCTCCGCGACGCGGACGTGGTCGACGCCGTAGCCCTTGGGCAGCCCGGTCAGCTCCTCGTCGGCGTGCATGTTGTCGAAGGCCAGTGAGACCTGGAAGTCCATGTCGAACGCGCGCTGCGCCTGCCGGATCAGGCCCAGGTAGGAGTTGTTGACCACGACGTGCACATAGGGCAGTCCGAACTGGGCGCCGACCGCGAGCTCCTCCAGCATGAACTGGAAGTCGTAGTCGCCCGAGAGCGCGACGACCGGGGTCGACGGGTCGGCGACGACGGCGCCCAGCGCGGCCGGGATGGTCCAGCCGAGCGGTCCGGCCTGGCCGCAGTTGACCCAGTGCCGGGGCCGGTAGACGTGCAGGAACTGGCCGGCCGCGATCTGGGACAGCCCGATCGTCGTCACGTAGCGGGTCTCCGGGCCGAAGACCCGGTTCATCTCCTGGTAGACCCGCTGCGGCTTGATGGGGACGCAGCCGAAGTCGGTGCGTCGCAGCAGCGTCGCCTTCCGCTCGCGGCACGACTCCGCCCACGCGCTGCGGTCCGGCAGCGTCCCGGCGTCGCGGCGGCGGCGGGCCTCGGCCAGCAGGGCGCGCAGCGCGGCCCCGGCGTCGGAGACCACGCCGTAGTCGGGGGCGAACACCCGCCCGATCTGGGTGGGCTCGATGTCGACGTGCACGAACCGGCGCCCGCGCCGGTAGGTGTCCAGCCCACCGGTGTGCCGGTTAGCCCAGCGGTTCCCGATCCCGACGACGACGTCGGAGGCCAGGAAGGTGGCGTTGCCGTAGCGGTGCGCGGTCTGCAGCCCGACCATCCCCGCGGCGAGCGGGTGGTCGTCGGGGATCGTGCCCCAGCCCATCAGGGTCGGCACGACCGGGACGCCGAGGATCTCGGCCAGCTCGACGAGCTCGGCGGAGGCGTCGGCGTTGACGATGCCGCCGCCCGCGACGATCAGCGGCCGTTCGCCCTCGGCGAGCAGGTCCAGCACCCGCGACGCCTGCGGGCCGGTCATCGCGGGGCGGTGCACCGGCAGCGGGGCGTAGGTGTCGGGGTCGAAGTCGATGACGGTCTGCTGCACGTCGATCGGCAGGTCGATCAGCACGGGACCGGGCCGGCCGGACCGCATGAGGTGGAACGCCTGGGCGAACGCGCCCGGCACCTGCGCGGCCTCGCGCACGGTCATCGCCATCTTGGTGACCGGTGCCGCGATGGCCGCGATGTCGACGGCCTGGAAGTCCTCCTTGTGCAGCCGCGCGACCGGCGCCTGCCCGGTGATCGCCAGGATCGGGATCGAGTCCGCCGACGCCGAGTACAGCCCGGTCACCATGTCGGTGCCCGCCGGGCCGGAGGTGCCGATGCAGACGCCGATGTTCCCCGGGCGCGCGCGGGTGAAGCCCTCGGCCATGTGCGAGGCGCCCTCGACGTGGCGGGCCAGGACGTGGCCGATCGTGCCGCGGGCGCGCATCGCGGCGTAGAAGGGGTTGATCGCCGCACCCGGCACGCCGAACGCCTGCGTGGCACCCTCGGCCTCCAGGATGCGGACGGCGGCCTCGGCCGCGGTCATCCGGGTCATGACGACTCCCCGTTCAGGCGGCGGACGGTGCGGTGCAGGGCGGAGTGGTCGAGGCCGCCGTCTCCGGCGGCCCGGGTGGCGGCGACGAGCTGGGCGACGAGCGCGGCCACCGGGGCGACCACCCCGGCCTCGCGGGCGGAGTCGGCGACGATGCCCATGTCCTTGTGGTGCAGGTCGATCCGGAAGCCGGGGGCGTAGTCCCCGGCCAGCATCTTCGGGGCCTTCTGGTCGAGAACCTTCGATCCGGCGAGCCCGCCGCCGAGCACACGGACGGCGGCGTCGAGGTCGGCGCCGTGCGCACGCAGGAACTCGATCGCCTCGGCGAGCAGGGCGATGTTCCCGGCGACGATCAGCTGGTTCGCGGCCTTCACGGTCTGCCCGGCCCCGGACGGGCCGACGTGCACGACGGTGCTCCCGACGGCGTCGAGCAGCGGGCGGGCGGCGGCCACATCGGCCTCCTCCCCGCCGACCATGATCGACAGGGCGGCGTTCTCGGCGCCCGCCTGGCCGCCGGAGACCGGGGCGTCGAGCATCCGCAGGCCGCGCTCGGCCGCGCGGGCGGCGAGGTCACGGGCGACGTCGGGGCGGATCGTGGAGAAGTCCACCACCAGGGTGCCGGGCTCCGCGGTGTCGAACACGCCGCCGTCCCGGGTGCAGACGTCGACGACGTCGGGGGAGTCGGGCAGCATCAGCGCGACCACGTCGGCGCCGGTCACCGCCTCGGTGACCGTCGCGGCGGCCCGGCCGCCGTCGGCGGCGAGGGCCTCGGCCTTCTCCGGGCTCCGGTTGTGGCCGACGACGTCGTGCCCGGCCTTCACGAGGTGGCGGGCCATCGGGCCGCCCATGATCCCGAGGCCGACGAAGGCGATGGCGCTCATGCGGAGGCTCCTTCCCTGGTCAGCCAGCCGAACGGGTCGGCGGTGACGGGCTTGTACTCGAGGCTGACCGGGCCGTCGTAGCCGGCGGCGGCGACCCGGGCGAGCAGGTCGCCGATCGGCAGGTCCCCGGTGCCGGGTTCGCCGCGGCCGGGGGCGTCGGCGATCTGGACGTGGCCGATCCGGTCGGCGTGGCGGTCGATCGCGGCCGCGGGGTCGTCGCCGTTCACAGCGAGGTGGTAGACGTCGAGCAGCAGCCGCAGGTGCGGCGACCCGACCCGGTCGAGCACGGCGACGGCGTCGTCGGCGGTCTTCAGGGGGTAGGCGTCGACGCCGCTGACCGGTTCGAGCAGCGCGACCGCGCCGATGCGGGCGGCCGCGTCGGCGGCCAGTGCGAGGCTGCGGACGGCGGTCTCGTCCTGGACGCGCGGGTCCAGGTCGTCGCGCCGGTTGCCGTGGAGGGCGTTGAAGCCGAGCGTGCCGAGCCGCTCGCCGATGCCGACGGCGACGGCGACGTTGTCGGCGAACTCGCTCGCGCGGGCCGGGTCGGACAGGATGCCGCGCTCGCCCGCGGGCATGTCGCCCGCGGTGAAGTTGAGCCCGGTGAGGGTGACGCCGGCGTCGGCGACGGCGGTGACGAAGGCGTCGACATCGTGGTCGCCGGGCACGGAGTCGGTGAACGGCCACCAGAACTCGACGGCGTCGAAGCCGGCCGCCGCGGCGGCCGCGGGCCGGTCGAGCAGCGGCAGGTCGGGGAACACGATGGAGCAGTTGACGGTGTAGCGCACTTCAGGGGCCTCCTCGGTCCTCAGGCGGGCTCGGGCAGTCCCCGGTAGGCCCGCCACCCGCCGTGGGCGGTGATGTCGGTGAGCTCGTCGCGCTGGCGCTCCAGCACACCGGGCCGCAGCCCGACGGCGAGGACGTCGCGGCCGTCGTCGAGCTCGATGACGGTGAGCTCGAGCTCCGGCGGCTCGTCGGGGAGGAAGTCGGTGCGGATCGCCGAGAGCGGGACGTCGTAGATCTCCCCGGCCAGCGGCACGCCGCCGGAGGGGTCCTCCAGCAGGGCCGGGAACTGGTCGCGTACCGAGTACATGCGGTAGTGCGGAGCGGTCCGGACCCCGCCCAGGAACGGGTGGGCGGACACGTTGTGGTGGAGCCGGCCGCCGCGCATCGCGTCACCGGAACAGAAGAGGGCAGTCACCGGAGCCTCCGATCATTCCGCAATGCGGAAAAGTGATTCCGTTGTGCGATGTGAATCGGACCACGGCATCGGAGGGCTGTCAAGCATCGCCGTCGGCGGCGACCCCTTGACGCTCGCGTGACCGGCGCCATAACTTGATTCCGCTAGGTAAGAGATTCGTTTCACATCGCGGAAATCAGCGCGTTACGTTGGACGCGCCACGACGTGGGAACCGAGGTGGCCCCGATGACGGGACCCGGAACGAGCGACCGATCCGCAGCAGCGCCGACCGGTGAGCGGGTGGCCGCCGTACCCGTCACGCAGGACGGCGCCGACGCACCGAGCCCCCGGCTCTACAACCGCGACCTCGCGCCGACCACCGTCGAGGGACGGTCGTGGAAGGCCTACAACATCTTCACCCTGTGGGCCGTCGACGTGCACAGCCTGGGCAACTACGGCTTCGCGCTCGGCCTGTTCGCGCTCGGCCTCGGCGCCTGGCAGATCCTGGTCTCGCTCGGCATCGGCGCGCTGGTGCTGTTCGTGCTGCTCACCGTCGCCGGGTACATGGGCTACCGCACCGGGCTGCCGTTCCCGGTGATGAGCCGGATCGCCTTCGGCGTGCGCGGTGCCCAGCTCCCGGCCCTGGTCCGGGGCGCGGTCGCGATCGCCTGGTTCGGCATCCAGACCTACCTCGCCACCCGGGTGCTCGTCGTGATGGTCCTGGCCGTGGCGCCGTCGGCCGGTGCGCTGGAGCAGGTGTCGTTCCTGGGGCTGTCGGTGCTGGGCTGGATCTGCTTCGTCGTCCTGTGGGTCGTGCAGGTGGCGATCCTGCTGCGCGGCATGGACGGCATCCGCCGCTACGAGGCCGTCGCCGGCCCGATCGTGCTGGTGACCCTCGCGGTGCTCGCGGGCTGGGTGCTGTGGCAGACCGGTGGCGACATCGCGCTGTCGGTGCCCGAGCCGCTGACCGGCGGGGCGATGTGGGTCCAGATCCTCGCCGGGGCGTCGCTGTGGACGGCGATCTACGGCACCTTCGTCCTCAACTTCTGCGACTTCACCCGCGGCGCGGTGTCCACCGGAGCGGTCCGGCGTGGCAGCTTCTGGGGGATCCTGCCGAACACGATGTTCTTCGGTGTCGTCGTCGTGGTGCTGGCGGGCGGCCAGCTGCGGATCGGCGGCCAGGTGATCTCCAGCCCGGCCGACGTCGTCAACACCATCCCCAACACCCCGCTGCTGCTGGTCGCCTCCGCGGCGCTGCTGATCCTGACGATCGCGGTCAACCTGATGGCGAACTTCGTGGCCCCCTGCTACGCCCTGTCGAACCTGTTCCCGCGGGTGCTCGACTTCCGCCGGGCCGGGGTGGTGAGCGCGCTGATCGGTCTGATCATCCTGCCCTGGAACCTGTACGACTCCCCGGTGGTGATCACCTACTTCCTGGGTGTGCTCGGCGCGCTGCTCGGCCCGCTGTTCGGGATCGTGATGGCCGACTACTGGCTGGTGCGGCGCGGACGCATCGACGTCCCCGCGCTCTACACCGAGGCGAGCACCGGCGCCTACCACTACCGCGGCGGGATCAACCGGCGCGCGGTCGCGGTGTTCGTGCCGTCCGCGGTGGTCGCCGTCGCCGTCGGGTTCGTCCCCGCGCTGGAGCCGGTCGCGCCGTTCAGCTGGTTCCTCGGCGCCGGGATCGCGGCGCTGCTGACCGTGCTCGTCGCCCCGCGCGGACGGACCTACCGCGCGGTCCCCGGGGAGTCGCTGGCCGTCGCACCGACCGGGGGGCACTGATGCGCGTCGTCGTCGTCAACGTCAACACCACCGGGTCGGTGACGGAGGCCATCGCCGCCTCCGCCCGCTCCGTCGCGGCGCCGGGCACCGAGATCGTCGGGCTGACGCCCCGGTTCGGCGCCGAGTCGGTCGAGGGCAACCTGGAGAGCTACCTGGCCGCGGTCGGGGTCGCCGACGCCGTCGCGCGCTACGCCGCCTCCGGCGAGCGGTTCGACGCGGTGATCCAGGCCGGCTACGGCGAGCACGGCCGCGAGGGTCTGCAGGAGATGCTCGACGTGCCCGTCGTCGACATCACCGAGGCCGCCGCGACCACCGCGATGTACCTCGGCCACCGCTACTCGGTGGTGACCACCCTGGACCGCACCGTGCCGCTGATCTCCGACCGCCTGCTGCTGGCCGGGCTGGACCGGCGCTGCGCCTCGGTGCGCGCCTCCGGGCTCGCGGTGCTGGAGCTCGAGCAGGACCCGGACCGTGCGGTCGCCGCGATCGTCGAGCAGGCCCGGGCCGCGGTCGAGCAGGACCACGCCGAGGTGATCTGCCTGGGCTGCGGCGGCATGGCCGGGCTGGATGCGAAGGTGCGCGCCGAGACGGGGGTGCCCGTCGTCGACGGGGTGCAGGCCGCGGTCACCGTCGCCGAGTCGCTGGTCCGGCTCGGCCTGACCACCTCGACGAGCCGTACCTACGCGGCACCCCGTACCAAGAAGATCACCGGATTCCCCCTGGAGATGTCATGACCAGCTACGACCTGGTGGTCCGCGGGAAGCGGATCATGACCACGGCGGGCGAGCAGCCCCGCGAGATCGGCGTGACCGGCGGGCGGATCGTCGCCATCGAGCCGCTCGGCAACGGCCTCGACGGGGCCCGGGTGGTCGACCTCGCCGACGACGAGGTGCTGCTGCCCGGGCTCGTCGACACCCACGTGCACGTCAACGAGCCCGGCCGCACCGAGTGGGAGGGCTTCGCCTCGGCGACCCGGGCCGCAGCGGCGGGCGGGGTCACCACGATCGTCGACATGCCGCTGAACTCGATCCCGCCGACCGTCGACGTCGCGGCGCTGGAGGTGAAGCGCAAGGTCGCCGAGCACCAGGCGTTCGTCGACGTCGGGTTCTGGGGCGGCGCCGTGCCCGGCAACCTCGGTGACCTGCGCGGCCTGCACGACGAGGGCGTCTTCGGGTTCAAGTGCTTCCTGCTGCACTCCGGCGTCGACGAGTTCCCGCCGCTCGACGCCGACGAGATGGAACGCGACATGGCCGAGCTGGCCACCTTCGACGCCGTCATGATCGTGCACGCCGAGGACTCCCGGGCCATCGAGAAGGCCCCCACCCCGCACGGCGCGAAGTACGACACCTTCCTGCGCTCGCGCCCGCGCGGCGCGGAGAACCTGGCGATCGCCGAGGTCATCGAGCGGGCCCGCTGGACCGGGGCGCGCGCGCACGTGCTGCACGTGTCCTCCTCCGACGCGCTCCCGATGATCGCGACCGCGCGGCGCGACGGCGTCCGGATCACCGCCGAGACCTGCCCGCACTACCTGACGCTGTTCGCCGAGGAGATCCCCGACGGCGCCACCACGCACAAGTGCTGCCCGCCGATCCGCGAGGCGTCGAACCGGGAACTGCTGTGGGAGGGGCTGCTCGACGGGACGATCGACTGCATCGTCAGCGACCACTCGCCCAGCACCGCCGAGCTGAAGTTGCTCGACTCCGGGGACTTCGGGCTCGCCTGGGGCGGGGTGTCGTCGCTGCAGCTGGGGCTGTCGCTGGTGTGGAGCGAGGCCCGCCGGCGCGGCATCGGGCTCGCGCAGGTGGTGCAGTGGATGGCGTCGAAGCCCGCCGACCTGGTCGGGCTGCGTTCCAAGGGCCGGATCGCGCTCGGCTACGACGCCGACCTCGCGGTCTTCGCCCCCGACGCCGCCTTCGTCGTGGACCCGGACCGGCTGCACCACAAGAACAAGGTGAGCGCCTACGCCGGCCGGTCGCTGTCCGGCGTGGTCCGGCGCACCGTCCTGGGCGGCCGCGACGTCGACGTGTCCGGTGAGCCGCACGGCAGGCTGCTGCGCCGCGGCTCGGTGGAGCGGGTGACGGGTGCGCCCGGCGCCCCCGGCGGCACCGAGGTCCCGGCCGCACCGCCCGAGCAGGGCTAGACTTCCGTCATGCGGAAGAACGATCCCGACAGTCGCGTCGGTGCCGCCGCGGACGTCGCCGCGGCGGCACCCGCCCGCTCGGGGACCGTGCAGTCCGTGGAACGGGCTGTGGACCTGCTGGAGGCGATGGCCGACGCGGGCGGCACGGTCAGCCTGTCCCACCTCGCGGCCACCTCCGGGCTCCCGCTGCCGACCATCCACCGGCTCGTCCGGACCCTGGCCGGGCGCGGCTACGTCCGCCAGCAGTCCTCGCGCGAGTACGCCCTCGGCCCCCGCCTGGTGCGCCTCGGCGACACCGCCGGACGCCTGGTGGGCATGTGGGCGCGCCCGCGGCTCGCCGGCCTGGTCGACGACCTGGGGGAGAGCGCCAACCTGGCGCTGCTGGAGGGGAACCAGGTCGTCTACGTCGCCCAGGAGCCCGGCCGTCACTCGATGCGGATGTTCACCGAGGTCGGGCGACGGGTGTCGCCGCACTGCACCGCCGTCGGGAAGGCGCTGCTGTCCCGGATGCCGGTCGAGCGGGCACGGGAGGTGCTGCGGCACACCGACTTCGTGCGGCACACCGACAACACGATCACCTCGCCCGAGGAGTACTTCGCCGAGCTCGACAAGGTCCGTGCCGCCGGGTACGCCGTCGACGAGGGCGAGCAGGAGCTGGGGGTGCGGTGCGTCGCCGTCGCGCTCGACGGGCCGCTGCCCGCCGCGGTGTCCATCTCCGGCCCGACGACCCGGATGACCGACGCGCTCCTCGACTCCGCCGTGCCGAAGCTGCGGTCCGTGGCCGACGCGCTGGTGGCCGAGCTGGCCCGGCAGGACGCCGCAGGGGTCTGAGGCCGGGCCTCCTGTCGGCGTCGGCCACACCGCGGCCGACGGTGCCGGACTCCGACGGGCCCGACCATGATCGGAGATCCGGAAGGGATCGGTGCCACTGCCGGCACCGATCCCTTCCGAGTCCTCGATCACCACGGGGATGCGGTTCGCGATCGCCACCGGAACGGAGCGAACGGGCCCGGCCGGGGCGCACCGTCGCCCGCCGGGCGTCGACCGGGGCATGGTGCGTGATACACCCCGGGGTCTACCTGGTCGCCGGGCACCGACCGGGACACGAGAGCAGGGTCCGAGCGGCGGCGCTCCGGGCGGGTCCGTGGGCGACGTTGAGCGGACCCGCAGCCGCGTTCTGGCACCGGATGCTCGACGAGCCGCCGACGTGCACCGTGCTCGAGGCCGCCCCGGTGGCGGGACCTCGCTTCCTCGACCGCGCCCTGCAACGTCACGTCGGCTTCGCCGAGCTGCACGCGGCCTACTGCCGGCACATGGGTGCCCGCGGGAACCGGGGATGGGGAGCTCCTCGTCGCATGCGCCGACCGCTTCGCCGCGGACCGGCGCAAGGGCAACGCGCTCGGCACCGCCGGGTGGGTCCTGCTGCGGTTCACCTGGGCGGACCTGACCGGAGCACCGGAGCTCGTCGTGCGCCGTGTCCGTGAGGTCCTGGCCGCCGCAGCGTGACCGGCCCCGGACCGGCAGCGGTGATCGTCGTCCCGGAAGGGATCCGTGCCACGGACGACACCGGACCCTGCCGGAACGACGATCATGCCGCGGCGCTCAGTCGTCCCTGACCTGGGTGCCCGGCTTCGCCGTGACCGGCTCGTAGGACTCCGGGCCCAGCACCTCGCCCGAGGCCAGGATCCGGATCTCCCCGGTCTGCACCAGCACCGGCGGGCCCGCCGCGACGACCGACGGCGCCGACGGCCGGCCGGGGGCGAACACGTTGAAGAACAGGTTGAGCAGCACCGCGACGATCGCCGCCGAGCTGATGCCGGAGTGGAAGATCGTCGCGAACCAGTCCGGGAAGTTCGCCCAGAAGTCCGGCGAGACCACCGGGACCAGGCCGAACGCCACCGACGCCGCGACGATCACCATGTTGTTGGTCCCGCGGTACTCGACGGCGGCGAGTGTCCGGATCCCGCTGGCGGCGACCGTGCCGAACAGCACGATGCCCGCCCCGCCGAGCACCGGCTGCGGGATCGCCGAGAACACCGCGGACGCCATCGGCGAGAGCCCCAGCACCAGCAGGAGCAGCCCACCGGCGGCGACGGCGAACCGGCTCCGGATCCCGGTCAGCGCGACGAGCCCGACGTTCTGGGCGAACGCCGTCGCCGGGAAGGAGTTGAACACCGGCGCGACCACCGAGGCGGCCATGTCGGCGCGCAGCCCGTCGCCGACCCGGCGGGCGTCGACCCGGGTCTCGACGACCTCGCCGACCGCGAGGATGTCGGCGGTGGTCTCCACCATGATCACCAGGACCACGATGACCATCGAGACGGTCGCCCCGACCGTGAACAGCGGGGTGCCGAACGCGAACGGCGCGGGCAGCGCGGCGACGCTCGCCCCGCCGACCCCGGAGAAGTCGCTCAGCCCCGCCACCAGCGCGACGACGGTCCCGACCAGCAGCCCGAGCAGCACCGACAGCCGCGAGAGCACCGCGATCTTCCCGGCGACGACCACCACCAGGAAGGTGAACCCGGCCAGCGCGATCGAGGGCAGCGCGGCGAACTCGGGGTTGGGCACCGTCGCCCCGCCCACGGTGACGGTCTCCCGGCCGGTGATCCAGCCGGTCGCCACCGGCATCAGCGACAGCCCGATCACGGTGATGATCGACCCGGTCACCACCGGCGGGAACAGCCGTACCACCCGGGCGAAGAACGGGGTGATGAGAAGCCCGACCGCGGCCGCGACGATCACCGCGCCGTAGACGGTGCGCAGGCCGTCGGTGCCGTCGTCGCCGACGATCGCGATCATCGTCGACACCGACGCGAACGAGGTGCCCTGCACCAGCGGCAGCTGCGATCCGAAGAACGGCAGGCCGAGGGTCTGCAGCAGGGTGGCGAGCCCGCTGACGAACAGCCCGGAGGCGACGAGCACGGCGCTCTGCGCGGGGGTGAGCCCGGCCGCACCGCCGATGATGATCGGTACCGCGATCACGCCCCCGAACATCGCGAGGATGTGCTGGACGCCGTAGCCGAGCGTCGGCCCGATGCCGAGCCGTTCGTCCTCCGGACGTACTGCCTGTTCCGTGCTCATGGCGGATCCCCTCGGTGGGAGTGGCGGGTCAGACGGAGGACGGCACGTCGGTCCACGCCTCCGGCGCCGGGGTCACGCCGTCGCGGACGACGGTGCCCTCGATCAGGCCGTAGGGGCGGTCGGCGGCGTGGAAGACCTCGTTCGGGTTCTTGAGGCCGAACGGCGACAGGTCGGACAGGAAGTGGTGCTTGTTGGGCATCGCGAACCGGATCTCGGCGACGCCGTCGCAGGCCTCGATCGCGGCCCGGCCCATCTCGTAGAGCGACTGCTGCAGCGCGAGCGAGTGGGTGGTGGCGAACGCCGACAGCATCGCCGCGCCGATCGCGTCGTAGGCGCCGTTGAAGTCGATCCCGGCGGCGACGGCGTCGGGCAGGTAGCGCCAGCGCGCGGTGACCGAGGTGGCGAGGATGCGGTCGTCGGTCTCGACCAGGGTGGTGTAGCGGTCGCGCGGGAAGCCGTGGAACTCGCTGCCGGTGGACTTGAGCACGGTGAGGTCCTTCAGCCCGGCGGTGACGTGGGTGGCGTCGCCGGTCTTCTGCACCGTCGCCAGCCGGGTGGCCCGGCCCTTCCGGACGAACGAGTGGTCGTGCCCGGCGCCGTCGACGACGATCCGCTCCCACTCGTACAGCTCGGCCTGCCAGAGCCCGCCGGTGATCCAGTCGAACTCGCCGGTGAAGTGGTCGCCCAGCAGCAGCAGGAACTCCTCGGGCGAGGTGATCCCGTGCTCGGAGGCGAAGGCGTACACCACGTTCTTCTGGGTGTCGGTGGCGACGACCTTGGAGTTGTCGCCGGTCAGGTAGCTGCTCTCCAGGGCGGCGCCCCGCAGCTGGCTGGTCACGTTGAGGTCGGTGATCTCGTGCCGGGCGGTGTCGCGCACGACCCGCACCACGCGGACCTCCGCCTTGCCGTACTTGTTGTCGCCGAGGTGGACCGAGACGGACATGATCAGCTCCCGAGGTAGGTGGAGTAGGAGTAGGGCGACAGCAGCAGCGGGACGTGGTGGTGGCGGTCGGTGCGCTCCGGGCGGAACGCGATCGACACCTCCGGGAAGAACGGGCTCGGCGTCGTGAACGTGATCCGGTGCAGCACCCCCGCGGTGAGCGCGGCGGACTCCGGGGCGCGCCAGCGGCCGTCGCCGTCGGTGGTGCCCGACGCCAGCACGGTCCCGTCCGCGCCGGTCAGGGTGACCGGGACGCCGGTGGCCGGGCGGCCCGCCGCGGCGTCGAGGACGTGGGTGGAGAAGCTGCTCATGCCAGCACCTGCCGCATCCGCAGGGCGGTGATCTCGGCCAGCTGACCGGCGGCCTCGGCGCGCTCGGCGGCCGGGTCGTTGTCCAGCCTGCGCTCCAGCTCGGCGAGGATCTGCCCGGCGTCGCGGCCGGCGGCCCGGATCAGGAAGACGTGGCCGAAGCGCTGCTCGTAGGCGGCGTTGCCGGCGGCGAGCCGGGCGGCGGTGTCCGCCCCGGTGTCCACACCGGACTGTTCGGAACGCGAGAACGCGGCACCGTCGGCATGGGCGCCGCCGGGGCGCTCGCCGATGCGGGGGTGCCCGGCCAGCGCGGCGTCGATCTCGGCGCTGTCCAGGGCGAGGACCGCCTTCTCCGCCGCTGCGACGGCGTCGTCGACGCTGCCGTACGGGCGTCCGGCCAGCAGCCGGTCCGCCCACCCCGGCGAGGTGGCGCAGGCACGCAGGGCCGGGCGCAGCTCGTCGGGTGGGGCGGTGTTGAGTCGGTCGAGGGTCAGGTCGTCCGGCATGGGTCCTGCTTCCGTACTCGTCCGTGAAGTTTCACGATGCGGAACCGTCGTTCCGAAGTGTCATCAGTGTTGGTTTCGCGACGGCGAGGTGTCAAGGGTCACCCGGCCGAACGGCCCTGCCGGAGCACGCGGGACCGGCGGACCATCCCCGGCATGACCACCGAGACGCTCACCACCGGCTGGGAGCCGGACAGCCCGGTCGGGGACAGCCTCGCGCGCCGGTTCGTGCACGCCTACGCCGACCGGACCACCGCGATGGCGGCCCGCGCCGGAGGGCGGGCGCGACGGGTGGCCGGTGCCGTCCTGGCCGACCCCGGGTCCCCGTTCGGCTACGACAACGCGGTCGTCCTGACCGCTCCGCCGGACCCCGGCGACCTGCGGCGGGTGCTCGACGACGCGGCCGCCTTCTTCCCGCCGCACCGCTGGTGGGTGCTGCTCTCGCTGTTCGCGCTGCCCGACCTGAGCGGGTACGGGCTGGTGCGGGTCGGCCATCCGCCGCTGATGTTCCGCCCGCCGGGACCGCTGCCGCCGCCCCCGCCGGGTCTGCGGATCCGGACGGTGCCCGACGCCGACCCGGCCGACTTCGAGCGCGTGCTGGTCGCCGGTTACGGCCTCGCCGAGGTGGGGCGGCCGGCCGTCGCGGACCCGCGGTCCGCGGACCTGCTGCACCTGGTCGTCGGGTACGCCGGCGACGAACCGGTCGCGACGGCCGGGGCGGGCGTGCACCACGGCGTGGTCGAGGTCGACTGGGTGTCGGTGCTGCCGGAGCACCGTGGCCGCGGGTTCGGCGGGGCGGTCACCGCGGCCGTCTGCGCGGCCGCGCCCGGGCTGCCGTCGCTGCTGATCTCCAGCGACGACGGCCACCCCGTCTACCGCCGGCTGGGCTTCTGGGATCTGTTCCGCACGACGATGTGGGAACACCCGCCCTCCTGACCGACCGCCCAGCGTCCCCGCCCGCCCTCGCCCGTCGCCACCGTCGTCGCGGGGCCGCCGTCCGCCCCGGCCACCCCGTCCACAACGGTGGCCGGTCCGGCGCGGGGACGCACCCGTCGTGCCCGGATCGTCACGCAGTCGTCCCGGCCGGTCCGCCGGCCGTCACGCGGCGCCCGGATCGTCCGGGGCCGGTGTCACGCAGTCGTCACCCGACGGCAACCGGCGCCGTCGTTGCGGAACGCAGCATTCCTCAGCGGTGGTCCTCCGACCCGGCCACCGTGGGGGCATCGATGACGCAGGAGATGGACCGGACCGCGGCGGCGCCGGCGGGAGCCGCGCGCGAGACGCTGGAGGACTACACGCTGCGGTTCGCGCCGCGCAGCTACCGCCGGTGGTCGCCCGGCGTCGTCGGGGTGACCGCGCTCGGCGGGATCGCCTACCTCGCCGACTTCGCGATCGGCGCGAACATCGGCATCGCCTACGGCACGGTCAACGCCCTGTGGGGCATCGCCGTGTTCGCGCTGGTGATCATCGCGACCGGGCTGCCGCTGGCGTACTACGCGGCCCGCTACAACCTGGACCTGGACCTGATCACCCGCGGCAGCGGCTTCGGCTACTACGGCTCGGTCCTGACCAACGTCATCTTCGCGACCTTCACCTTCATCTTCTTCGCCCTCGAGGGCTCGATCATGGCCCAGGGACTCGAGCTGGGCCTCGGTCTGCCGCTGTGGGCGGGCTACGCCGTGTCCACGGTGATCATCTTCCCGCTGGTGGTGTACGGGATGTCGCTGCTGTCCACGCTGCAGGTGTGGACGACGCCGCTGTGGCTGGTCCTGATGGTGCTGCCCTTCGGCTACCTGCTCCTGGCGCACCCGGACTCGGTGTCGACGTTCCTGGCCTACCAGGGCGAGGACGGCGCGGGCGCCCCGAGTCTCGGCTCGGTCATGCTCGCCGCCGGGGTGTGCCTGTCGCTGATCGCCCAGATCGCCGAGCAGATCGACTACCTGCGGTTCATGCCACCCAGGACCCCGGAGAACGCCCGCCGCTGGTGGGCCGCGACGCTGCTCGCCGGACCGGGCTGGGTGCTGTTCGGGGCGGCGAAGCAGGTCGTCGGGCTGTTCCTGGCCGTCTACCTGATCGCGAACCTGGCCGACGGCGCGGCGGTGGCCAACGAGCCGGTGCACCAGTTCCTGGCCATCTACCAGGAGCTCATGCCCGCGTGGCTGGCCATCACCCTGGCCGTGGTGCTCGTCGTCATCAGCCAGATCAAGATCAACGTCACCAACGCCTACTCCGGCTCGCTGGCCTGGACCAACTCCTTCACCCGGGTCACCGGCACCTACCCCGGACGGCTGGTGTTCCTCGGCGTCAACCTGGTGATCGCGCTCGTGCTGATGGAGGCGAACATGTTCGACTTCCTCAACGCGATCCTCGGGTTCTACGCCAACATGGGCATCGCCTGGATCGTCGTGGTCGCCACCGACATCGTGGTGAACAAGTACCTGCTCGGCATCTCGCCGAAGGTCCCGGAGTTCCGCCGCGGCATGCTGTACGCGGTCAACCCGGTCGGGTTCGGCTCGGTGGTCGTCGCGGGCGGGCTGTCCATCGCGGCGTTCTTCGGGCTGCTGGGCGAGGCGATCGCCCCGTTCTCGCCGCTGGTCGCGATCGTGCTCGGGGTGGTGCTGCCCCCGGTGATCGCGCTGGCCACCCGGGGCCGCTGGTACCTGCGCCGCACCGACGACGGCATCGACCTGCCGATGCTCGACGAGCACGGCAACCCCTCGGCCGTCACCCTGCCGTGCCACGTGTGCGGTCAGGACCTGGAACGACCGGACATGGCGGCCTGCCCCGCGCACGACGCCTACGTGTGCTCGCTGTGTCTGAGCACCGACCGGACGGGCGAGCACGTGCTCCCGGCCCAGGTGTGACCGCCACCGGTGGGGGGAGCGGCACCCGGCCCCTCACCGGTGCCGGTCACCCGACGGCTCAGGAGGCGGCGCGGACCGCCTCGGCGAGGCGGCGGGCGGCGGTGACGGCGTCGTGCGCGACGGCCGTCGCGAGCGCCCCGCGTCCCGGCAGCGGGGACAGGCTCCAGCCGTCCCCGCAGGTCGCGGGGACCTGCTCGCGGGCGGGCCCGACCAGGACCTCGGTGCCCAGGACCCGGTGCCCGGCGAGGTGGGCGGGGGAGGCGTCGAGCAGCGGGTCGCCGATCTCCTGGGTCTGCACCAGCAGCGGCCGGCCGGGCGCGGCACCGTTCCCGGCGGCACCGTTCCCGGCGGCACTGCACTCGGTGACCCGGACGGTCCCGCGGCAGCGGCCCGGCCGCTCCCCGGTGCGGCCGGCGACCAGCAGGTCCCGGGCGCGCAACGCGGCGGTCGGGGCGAGCACCACGTCGAGCACGGTCTCGTGGTGGGCCCGCCCGGTCACCACGGTCGGCTCCGGCAGGTAGGTCAGCGACCCGCCGTCGCCGACGCTGCAGCGCAGCACGGTCCGGCTCGGCCGGGCCGCGCGGTCGGCACTGCGGCCACCCGGCAGGGCGACGGCCGCCGCGACCCCGGTCAGGGTCAGGTGCGCCCCCGCGCCGACGGTCACGGTGAGGGTGACGTCGTCGCCGGCCAGCGGGGTCGAGGCCGACCCCACGAGGTGCACGACGGCGTCGGACCGGCTCGCGCCGGTGACGCCACGACGGGGGACCAGGGCCAGCGGGGACTGCGCCCGCAGCGTCGTGACGACCGACCGGCCCTCTCGCGCGACGACCACGAGCTCCGCGCAGGCCAGCACCTCAGACGCTCGCCCGGACCGCGGCGACCTGCTCGAGCACCCAGGTACCGACGTCGCCGGCGGCCGGGTCCTCGACCAGCGACTGCGCGATCACCGGCAGCTCGCCGCGGATGCGTGCGGCGTCGCCGGTCATGACCCCGAGGTCCGCGCCGACCAGCGGCGCCAGGTCGGTCTTGTTGATCACGAGCAGGTCCGCGGTGGTGACGCCGGGGCCGCCCTTGCGGGGCACCTTGTCCCCGCCCGCGACGTCGACGACGAAGATCTGCCGGTCCACCAGGCCGCGGGAGAACACCGCGGTGAGGTTGTCCCCACCGGACTCCACGAGTACCAGGTCCAGGTCGCCGAAGCGCTCCTCCAGCAGCTCGACGGCGTCGAGGTTGGCGGTGATGTCGTCGCGGATCGCGGTGTGCGGGCAGCAGCCGGTCTGCACGGCCTCGACCCGCTCCGGCGGCAGCACGGCGTTGCGGCGCAGGAAGTCCGCGTCCTCGGTGGTGTAGATGTCGTTGGTGACCACGGCCAGGCGGACCCGCTCGCCGAGGCTGCGGGCCAGCGCCGCGACCAGCGCGGTCTTGCCCGACCCGACCGGCCCTCCGATGCCGATCCGCACCGCGCGCCCGCCGGCCGGGGCCGGTGCGTGGTGGTCGTGGTCGGTGACCGTCGGGTCGAAGCTGATCACATGACCGTGGCCGTGCCCGGTCTGCCCGGTCGGCGGGCTCTGCTCAGGAGGCAAAGAGACGCACCCTCTCGCGGTGGTGGTGGACGTGGGACTCGGCCATGAGGTCGAGGACCGGCGCGCCGGGCGCCGGGAGGTCGGCGGGGTCGCCCGCCGCGAGGGCCGCGGCCTCGTCGACGACGACGGCCAGGTCGTCGTCCAGGGCGACGAGCGCGGCGTTGACGGCGAACGGGTCCAGCCCGAGCAGCCGGACCGCCGCCGACGCGGGCCCGGAGACGGCGAGGTAGCCGACGCAGCGGGCCGCGGCGGACGGGGACTCCCCGGCGACGCCGACGACGACGCCGACGAGCAGCGGGTGGTGCGGCCGCCGGTCGACCGCGACCAGCGTGTCGAGCTCCGGCGACGGCCACGCCGCCCGCGCCGCGCGCAGGGCCGCCTTCCCCTGCACCCGCGACGCCTCGCGCTGCGCGAGCGACGGCGTGCGCGCGTCGAGTGCCGCGTCCAGCGCCCCGAGCCGGTCCCGGCCCGCGGGGTGCGCGGCGGCCGCGGCGGCGCAGGCCGCGACCCGGCCCGCGGTGCGCAGCCGCCCGCGCAGGAACGCGTGCAGCGACGCGACGTCGGTGACCAGCCCCCGCTCGGCGGCCTCCTCCAGCCCGCCGGAGTGCACGTGCCCGCCCCCGGGGAACCGGGCGTCGGCGAGCACCAGCGACGCGAGGCCCGCCATCAGAACAGGAAGTACCGCTGCGCCATCGGCAGCTCGCTCACCGGCGCGGGCTCGACGACGGCGCCGTCGATCGTCACCTCGAACGAGTCCGGGTCCACGCGCACGTCCGGGGTGGCGTCGTTGCGCAGCATCCCGGCCTTGCGCACCGAGCGGGTGTCGGCCACCGGCACCGCGGGCGTCGCCAGCCCGAGCCGCTCGGGAACGCCCGCCTCCAGCGCGGACGGCGCCATGAAGGTGAGCGAGCCGAGCGCGGCGGGGGTGTGGGCGTAGCCGAACATCGGGCGTCCGTAGACCGGGCCGGGTGTGGGGATGGAGGCGTTCGCGTCGCCCATCTGCGCCCACACCGCGAAGCCGCCCTTGAGGACGACCTCCGGCCGCACCCCGAAGAACTTCGGCTCCCACAGCACCAGGTCGGCGAGCTTGCCGACCTCGACCGACCCGACGTGCTCGGCGGCGCCGTGGGCGAGTGCGGGGTTGATCGTGTACTTCGCGACGTAGCGCTGCGCACGCAGGTTGTCCGCCCGCTCGGAGTCACCGGGCAGCGGGCCGCGGGCGGCCTTCATGACGTGTGCGGTCTGCCAGGTACGGATGACGACCTCGCCGATCCGGCCCATCGCCTGCGAGTCGCTCGACATCATCGAGATCGCGCCCAGGTCGTGCAGCACGTCCTCGGCGGCGATCGTCGTCGGGCGGATGCGGGACTCGGCGAAGGCCAGGTCCTCGGGCACCGACGGGTTCAGGTGGTGGCACACCATCAGCATGTCGAGGTGCTCGTCGAGGGTGTTGACGGTGTGCGGGCGGGTCGGGTTCGTCGACGACGGCAGCACGTGCGAGGTGCCGACGACCTCGATGATGTCCGGGGCGTGCCCGCCGCCGGCGCCCTCGGTGTGGAAGGCGTTGATCGAGCGGCCGTCGATCGCGGCCAGGGTGGACTGCAGGAACCCGGCCTCGTTGAGGGTGTCGGTGTGGATCGCGGCCTGCACGCCGGTCTCCTCGCACACCCGCAGACAGGCGTCGATCGCCGACGGGGTGGTGCCCCAGTCCTCGTGCAGCTTGAACCCGCCCGCCCCGGCGCGCAGCTGCTCGTGCAGCGCCTCGGCCGAGACCGTGTTGCCCTTGCCCATCAGCAGCAGGTTCACGGGCTGGTGGTCCATCGCCTGCAGCATCCGGCCGATGTTCCAGGGGCCGGGCGTGACGGTGGTGGCCTTCGACCCGTCGACCGGGCCGGTGCCGCCGCCGAACAGCGTCGTGACCCCGGACGCGAGCGCGGTCTCGACCAGCTGCGGGCAGATGAAGTGCACGTGCGCGTCGATCGCACCGGCGGTGAGGATGCGTCCGTTGCCCGCCAGCACCTCGGTGCCGGGCCCGATCACCAGCGCCGGGTCCACCCCGTCCATCGTGTCGGGGTTGCCGGCCTTGCCGATGCCGACGATCCGGCCGTCCTTCACCCCGACGTCGGCCTTCACCACGCCCCAGTGGTCGAGCACGACGGCGCCGGTGATCACCAGGTCCGGACAGTCCGCGGCCAGGACGGCCGCCTGCCCCATCGACTCCCGGATCACCTTGCCGCCGCCGAACATGACCTCGTCGCCGGACGCCGGGCCGCGCGAGCGGTCCTCGGTGACCTCGATCAGCAGGTCGGTGTCGGCGAGCCGGACCCTGTCCCCGACGGTGGGACCGTACAGGTCCGCGTAGCGCGCGCGGTCGATGTTCACTGCTCGTAGCTCCGCTCGTCGAGGGCGCCGGCCCGCTCGGGACGCAGGCCGGGGACCCGGCGCGCCCCGGCGATCGGCACCAGCGTCACCTCGCGCTCCACCCCGGGCTCGAACCGCACCGACGTCCCGGCGGGGACGTCGAGCCGGTGTCCCCACGCGGCGTCGCGGTCGAAGGACAGTCCGGGGTTCGCGGCGGCGAAGTGGTAGTGCGACCCGACCTGCACGGGGCGGTCCGCGGCGTTGACCACGGTCAGCGTCAGCCGGGGGCGGCCGGGGTGCAGCTCGACCGGCTCGGTGCCGACGAGGATCTCGCCGGGGATCACGCGATCGGCCCGTGGACGGTGACGAGCTTCGTGCCGTCCGGGAAGGTGGCCTCCACCTGCACCGAGTCGAGCATCTCCGGGACGCCGTCGAGGACGTCGTCGCGGGTCAGGACCTCACGGCCGCTGCTCATCAGCTCGCTGACGGTGCGGCCGTCGCGGGCGCCCTCCAGGACGTGCTCGGTGATCAGCGCGACCGACTCCGGGTAGTTCATCCGCAGACCCCGCTCGCGACGCCTGCGGGCGACGTCGGCGGCGACGTGGACCAGGAGCTTGTCGCGCTCGCTCGGACTGAGGTGCATGCCCCGCATTGTGTCCGGTCCCGGGTTGCGACGGGATTGCCGGGAGGTTCCGAACGGTGTCCCGCCGGGGGCCCGATGTCCGGGTCGACTGTCGGAACCTACGAAAGCCCCGCGACGAGCGGGCCGGGGTTCGTCGGAGACGGCGGTGCCGGGCGGTCCCGGCCCGGGCGCATGGTGATGCAGGTCGCAATCCGGCCCCCTCCGCGCGCCCTGCCCCGTCACACCCTCCGGCTCCCATCGAGGTCACCGATGCGCCTGCGCCGATCCACCGGCCGAACCACCGATCCCGCCCACCCCGTCCACCCGGTCGACCGGGTGCCGCCCGCCGGACGGCTCGCCGTCTACGGCATGCAGCACGTGCTGGCGTTCTACGCCGGTGCCGTCGTCGTGCCGATCCTGCTCGCCAACGCCATCGGTCTCGACGAGCGCCAGCTCATCCACCTGATCAACGCCGACCTGTTCACCTGCGGCATCGCCTCGATCCTGCAGTCGGTCGGGATCGGCCGGATGGGGGTGCGGCTGCCGCTGCTGCAGGGCGTCACGTTCACCGCGGTCTCGCCGATGATCGCGATCGGGCTCGCCGCGGGTGGTGGCACCGCCGGGCTCACCACCATCTACGGCGCGGTGATCGTCGCCGGGCTGGTCACCTTCTTCGCCGCGCCCTACGTCGCGCGGCTGCTGCGGTTCTTCCCCCCGGTCGTCACCGGCACGGTGATCACCGTGATCGGGCTGGCGCTGCTGCCGGTCGCCGCGACCGACGCCGTCGGCGGCGCGAACGCCCCCGACCCCGGCAACCCGCTCTACCTCGGGCTCGCCCTCGGGACGCTGGCGGTGATCGTGCTGATCCAGCGGATGTTCCGCGGGTTCCTCGCGACGGTCGCCGTGCTGGCCGGGCTCGTGCTCGGCACGCTCGCCGCGGTGCCGTTCGGTCTGGTCGACCTGTCCGCGGTGGGGGAGTCGGACTGGGTCGGGGTCACCACGCCGTTCCACTTCGGCTGGCCGCAGTTCTCGATCGCCGCGATCCTGTCGATGATCGTCGTCATGATGATCACCGCGGTCGAGACGACCGGTGACGTGATCGCCACCGGCGAGATCGTGGACAAGAAGGTCGGGCCGGACGACGTCGCCCGCGCCCTGCGCGCCGACGGCGCCGCCACCACCCTGGGCGGTGTCCTCAACTCCTTCCCCTACACCTGCTTCGCCGAGAACGTCGGCCTCGTCCGGCTCACCCGCGTCTCCAGCCGCTGGGTGGTCGCCGCCGCGGGCGGTTTCATGATCCTCATCGGGCTGGTGCCGAAGGCCGGGGCGCTGGTCGCGGCCGTGCCGCACCCGGTGCTGGGCGGGGCGGCACTGGCGATGTTCGCGACCGTCGCCGTCGTCGGGATCCAGACGCTGTCGCGGGTCGACTTCCGCGACCACCGCAACGTCGTCGTGGTGGGGTCCGGGCTGGGGGTCGCGCTGTTCGTGACGGTGCAGCCGGACGTGGCGCAGGCCCTGCCGCAGTGGGCGGGCATCGTGCTCGGCTCCGGGATCACCGCGGGCAGCGTCGTCGCGATCGGGCTCAACCTGCTGTTCTTCCACACCGGGCGCCGCCGCGGCGCCGCCCCCGCGACGGCCGGCGGGGACACCGTGACCTTCGACCGGCTCGCCGCCGCCGACGCCGGGGAGTTCGCCGCGGTCCTCGGGCGGCTGTTCGAGGGCCCGACCGCGGTGCCCGGGCGGGTGCACGCCCGCGGCCCCTTCACCGACGCCACGGCGCTGCGCGCCGCGGTGCAGGACGAGCTGTTCGCCGCGCCGCCCGAGGAGCAGCGGGCGCTGATGGGCCACTACCCCGATCTGGGCGGTCTGGTGGGCACCGGCTCCGCCGCGCCGGCGTCCGCCCGCGACGGGGGCACCGCGACCACGGGCGCCGGCGCGGCGGCACTGCGCGACCGGGCCGGTCTGGCCCTGCTCGACGGCGACGACCGCGCCGAGCTCGGCCGGCTCGCCGCGGCCTACCGGGAGCGGTTCGGCTTCCCACTGATCGTGTGCCTGCGCGACGCCGGGGACCGCGGCGCCCTGCTCGCGACCGCGCGGCGCCGGCTCACCCACCCGCCGGCGCAGGAGCACGCGGCCGCGCTCGTCGCCGTCGCGACCGTCGCCGGGCACCGCTTCGACGACCTCGTGTCCGGCTGAGCCGCCGTCAGCGCGAGCGCAGCGCCAGGTAGAGGTCGACGCGGTCGGCGAACGACGACGGGTCGCGCCCGGTCAGCTCCGCCACCCGGCCGATCCGGTACCGGACGGTGTTGACGTGCAGGTGCAGCCGGGCCGCGGTCCGGTTCCACGACCCGGACTCGTCGAGGAAGACCTCCAGGGTCTCCAGCAGCCCGGTGCCCGACCGCGCGTCGTGGTCGAGCACCGGGCCGAGGACCTGGGCGGCGAAGCCGCGCCGCACGTCGTCGGGGACACCGGCCAGCAGCGCGACGTGCGAGGTGATCTCCCCGGCCCGCACCGAGGTCACCGGGCCGGACCGGCCCGCCGCCAGCCCCGCGGCGTGCCCGGCCTCGGCGAGCGCACCGGACAGCGCGTCCGCCGCCGACGGCCGCGACACCCCGGCCGAGAGCCGTCCGCCGGCCAGGCCCGGTCCGAGCCGGTGCACCGCGGCGAGCACCTGCTCCACCGGGTCCGGGGCGTCCCGGGCCCCGGGTACCGCGACGACGGCGACCGCGTCGCCGCCCTGCACGCCGACCGCGGCCGGGCCGGTGCCGACCAGCGCGTCGAGCAGCACGGTGTGCGCGGTGTCGGCCGGGTCCGCGACGCCCGAGGCGCGCAGCACGACCACGGCGAGGGTCCCGTCCGGCTCGACCCCGGCCTGGCGCAGCCGCACCCGGGTCTCGGGGCGGTCCCCGGTGTCGGCGGCGATCCGGGCCAGCGCGTCGTCGGCGATCGGACGGGCCACCGCAGCACCCTCCCGGCGCCGGGACCGGTCCAGCGCGGCGATCGCGGCCAGCTCGCCGACGGCGTCGACGGCGTCGGTCCCCGCCTGCGCCGTGCCCGGCGGCAGCTGCGCCGCGACCAGCCAGCCGGTGGCCCGGGCCGTCCCCGGTGCCGCGGGCACCACCAGGTGCGCCGCACCCGCCGGCCCGGCCGGGACGGTCACCGGCAACCGGCCCGCGGTCAGGAACCCGGCGACGACGGCGTCGCGCTCGGCCCCGGGCAGGGCCGGACCGGCGAGCAGGCCGCCCGCCGCGGTCAGCACCCGGCAGACCAGGCCGGTGCCCGCCGACACCGCCGTGGCGAGGTCGGACAGCTCCGCGCCGCCGGCGAACGCGGCGAGCAGCCTCCGGTGCCGGCCCAGGGTGTGGGCGAGCCGGTCCCCGCGGGCCGCGGACAGCGCCCCGATCACCGCCTCGGTCACCGCGCCGAACGACACGTCCACCGGCACCGCGACCAGCACGAGGTCGTGGCGGCGGCAGGCGTCGACGACGTCGGCCGGGATGTCGCCGAACACGGCCTCCCCGGCCACCAGCGCCGCCGCCCCGGACCGCGCGACCGCCGCGACGAACCGCTCCGAGTCCGCGGGCGTCCGCCGCCACACCAGGCCGGACACGACCAGCTCACCGCCGCCCAGGTAGCGCGACGGGTCGGGCAGGTCGGTCGGGTACACCCAGCGCACGGACCGGTCCAGGTCGGCCGCCGAGCCGTGCAGGACCCGCAGCCGCAGCTCCGGGCGTGCGACGAGCTCCGAGAGCAGCATGGGAGAAACCTACAACTCGGTGCGCCGCGGGGGACCCCGATTCGTCACGGCGGTGCCTTCTCCCGGTGACCGGCGCGCGGTGCACTGGGTCCATGCAGCAGCCGAGCGCCGGCCGGACCGCACACCGGATCGCCATCGAGGGTGCCCACGTCGTCACCGTCACCGGGGAGGAGCTCCCCGGCGGGCACGTCGTCGTCGAGGGGGAACGGATCGCGGGCGTCGGGCCCGGTCCCGCCCCGGCGGGGTCCTACGACCGCCGGGTCGACGCCCGCGGCTGTCTGCTCACCCCGGGCCTGGTCAACACCCACCACCACCTCTACCAGTGGGTGACCCGCGGGCTCGCCGTCGACCACACGCTGTTCGAGTGGCTGACCACGCTGTACCCGGTGTGGGCGGGCATCGACGAGCACGCCGTGCACACCGGCGCCACCGGCGCGCTGTCCGCGCTCGCGTTGTCGGGCTGCACCGCCACGACCGACCACCACTACGTCTTCCCCCGCGAGGGCGGGGACGTGCTCGGCGCCGAGATCCGCGCCGCACGGCAGGTGGGGCTGCGGTTCCACCCGACCCGCGGCTCGATGGACCTCGGGCGCAGCGCGGGCGGGCTGCCGCCGGACCACGTCGTCTCCGACCGCGACGAGATCCTCGCCGCCTCCGCCGACGCCGTCGCCCGCTGGCACGACCCGTCGCCGGGGTCGATGCTGCGGATCGCGCTGGCCCCCTGCTCGCCGTTCTCGGTGACGCCGGAGCTGATGCGCGAGTCCGCGACGCTGGCCCGCGAGCTCGGGGTGCGGCTGCACACCCACCTCGCCGAGACCGACGACGAGGAGGCGTACTGCCGGGAGCGCTTCGGTGCCACCCCCACCGAGTACGTCGCCGACCTGGGCTGGACCGGGCCCGACGTGTGGTTCGCCCACACCGTGCACCTCGACGACGACGCGGTGAAGACGATCGGTGCGACCGGCACCGGCGTCGCGCACTGCCCCACCTCCAACGGCCGTCTCGGCGCGGGCATCGCGCGGGTCCGCGACCTCGTCGACGCGGGCGCGCGGGTCGGGATCGGCGTCGACGGCGCCGCCTCCAACGAGGGCACCCACCTGCTGGAGGACGTCAAGCACGCCGTCCTGTTCGCCCGTGCCGCGGGCGGCCCCCGTGCCCTGTCGGTGCGCGAGGCCCTGGAGCTCGGCACGCTCGGCGGTGCCCGGGTGCTCGGTCGCGAGGACGAGATCGGGTCGATCGAGACCGGCAAGCTCGCCGACCTCGCCCTGTGGCGGCTCGACGGGTTCCGGCACCGCGACGTCGCCGACCCGGTCGCCGCCCTCGTCCTGGGCACCCCGCCGCCGCTGGAGCTGCTGCTCGTGCACGGGCGCCCGGTCGTCGAACGGGACACCGTGCTCACCGTCGACACCGACGCCGTCGCCGCCGAGTGCGCCGCCGTGCACCGCGCCCTCGTGGCCAAGGCCGGGTGAGCGGATGGACCTGCACACCGTCACCGGGTTCCGGCGCGCCCGCGAGCGCGCCGACCTGGCGCTGGCGCCGGGGGAGCGGATCCTCGCCGGCGGGACGTGGCTGTTCTCCGAGCCGCAGCCCGGCGTCACCGGCCTGGTCGACCTCACCACGATGGGCTGGGAACCCCTCTCCGACCTGCCCGACGGCGGCCTGTCGGTCGCCGCGACCTGCCCGATCGCCGACCTCGCCACGTACGGCGAGCGCACCGGGACCCCGCTGTTCGCCGAGTGCGCGCACGCGCTGCTCGCGTCGTGGAAGATCTGGCACACCGCGACCGTCGGCGGGAACGTGTGCCGCGCCTACGCCGCCGCCGGGATGGTCGCGCTCGCCGCGACGCTCGACGGGCTCGCCGTCGTCTGGACCCCCGACGGCGAGGAGTACCGCGTCCCGGTCGCGGCGCTCGTCACCGGCAACGGCACCACCGCGCTGCGCCCCGGCGAGGTCCTGCGCGCGGTCGAGCTGCCCGGCGCCGCCCTCCGCGCCCGCACCGCCTTCCGCAGGATCGCACTCGCCGAGCTCGGCCGCTCCGGCGCCGTGCTCACCGGGCGGGTCGACACCGCACCGGACGGCGGCGCCGCCACGTTCGTGATCACCGCCGCGACCGAGGCGCCCACCGTCCTGCGCTACCCGGCCGGTGTGCCCGACGCGGACCGGTTGCGCGCCGACGTCGACGCCGTCGACGGCTGGTACACCGACCCGCTCGGTTCCGCGGACTGGCGCCACGGTGTCAGCGTGGTGCTGCTGGAGCAGATCCGGGAGGAGCTGTCGTGAAACTGCACGTCAACGACACCGAGCTGGAGGCGGAGCCCGCCCCGGGGCAGTGCACCCGCACGTTCCTGCGCGAGCACGGGCACCTCGAGGTGAAGAAGGGGTGCGACGCCGGGGACTGCGGCGCCTGCACCGTCCTGCTCGACGACCGGCCCGTGCACTCGTGCCTGATCCCCGCCCAGCGCCTCGACGGCGCGCGGGTCACCACCGTCGCCGGGCTGGCCGGGCCGGACGGGGAGCTGCACCCGGTCCAGGCCGCGTTCGTCGAGAAGTTCGGGTTCCAGTGCGGGTTCTGCACGGCCGGCCAGATCGTCACCGCCACCGCGCTCACCCCCGACGACCTCGACGACCTGCCGCGGCGGATGAAGGGCAACCTGTGCCGCTGCACCGGCTACCGCAGCATCCGGGAGGCGATCGAGACCGGCGTCCGTGGCGGCTGCACCCCGCGCGCCCCGGGCGGGACCACCGGCACCGTCTGCTGCTCGGCGCGGCCCCCGGCCGCGGAGCGCATCGTCACCGGCAGCGAGCCGTTCACCTTCGACACCGACCTCACCGGGGCCCTGCACCTGCGGATCCTCGGCTCCCCGCACGCCCACGCCCGCATCCGGTCGATCGACACCACCGCGGCCGCAGCCGCACCGGGCGTCGCGCTGGTGCTGACCCACCACGACGTGCCGGACCTGCGCTACTCCACCGCCCGGCACGAGCACCGCACCGACGACCCGGACGACACCCGGATGCTCGACGACGTCGTCCGCCACGTCGGGCAGCGGGTCGCCGCCGTCGTCGCGCAGACCCCGGCGCAGGCCGAGGCGGCCTGCGCGCTGGTCGCCGTCGACTACGAGGTGCTGCCCGCCGTGCTCGACCCGGAGGCGGCGCGGCGGCCCGGTGCGCCGTCGGTGCACCCGGACCGGACGCCTGCCGACCGCGTCGACGACGCCGGGCGCAACGTCGTGCTCGCCCTGCACGGCGGGCACGGCGGCGACGTCGACGCCGCACTGCGCGCCTCCGCGCACACCGTCACCGGCACCTGGCGCACCAGCCGGGTCTCCCACGCCCAGCTGGAGTGCCACGGCGCGATCGGCTCGCTCGACGACGACGGCAGGCTCGTCGTCCGGTCGGGCACCCAGGTCCCGTTCCTCACCCGCGGCGAGCTCGCCCGCGTCCTCGGACTCGACCCGGAGCGGGTCCGGGTGCACACCGCGCGGGTCGGTGGTGGGTTCGGCGGCAAGCAGGAGATGTTCGCCGAGGACCTCGTCGGGCTCGCCGTGCTGCGGACCGGGCGTACCGTCGTCCACGAGTTCACCCGGTCCGAGGAGTTCATCAGGACCGCGCTGCGCCACCCGATGCGGGTCGCGGTCACCCTCGGCGCCGACGACGACGGCCGCCTCACCGCGATGAAGCTCGACGTCCTGTCCGACACCGGCGCCTACGGCAACCACTCCCGCGGGGTGCTGTTCCACTCCGTCGCCGAGTCGGTCAGCGTCTACAACTGCCCGGTCAAGCACCTCGACGCCGAGGTCGTCTACACCCACAACGTGCCCAGCGGCGCGTTCCGCGGCTACGGCCTGGGCCAGGTGATGTTCGCCGTCGAGTCCGCGATGGACGAGCTCGCGATCGCCACCGGCCTCGACCCGTTCGAGCTGCGCCGGCGCAACATGGTGCGCGCCGGGGACCCGCTGCACGTCGCCCACCACGGCGAGCCGGAGCACGACCTGCACTGGACCAGCTACGGCATGGACCAGTGCCTCGACCTCGTCCGGGACGCCCTGGCCGACGGCACCGGCGACCCGGTCCCCGACGGCCCGACGTGGCGGGTCGGCGAAGGGGTCGCCCTGGGCATGATGACGACGATGGCCCCGTTCGGGCACGCCGCCACCACCACGGTGACGTTGCTGCCCGGCGGGCGCTACCGGCTCGGCGCCGGCACCGTCGAGTTCGGCAACGGCACCACGACCACCCACCGTCAGGTCGTCGCCACCGTGCTCGGCACGACCCCGGACCGCGTCGACGCCCACCACGGCGACACCGACGCCTGCGGCTACGACACCGGGGCGTTCGCCTCGGCGGGCACCACCGTGGCGGGCAAGGCACTGCACGCCGCGGCGACCGCGCTGCGGGAGCGGATCCTCACCGTGACCGGCGGCGGGGAGCTGCACGCGGCCGGGGTCACGGCGCCCGGCGGCGAGTGGACGCTCGACGACGTCCTGGCCGCCGCGTCCTCGCCCGCGGGGCTGGCGGCCACGGGGGAGGAGCCCGGCACCGCGCGGGCGATCACCGCGAACTGCCACGGCGTGCGCGTCGCGGTGGACACCGCGACCGGCGAGGTCCGCGTGCTGCGCTCGGTGCAGGCCGTCGACGCCGGCACCGTCCTGAACCCCGAGCAGCTGCGCGGGCAGGTCGAGGGCGGCGCCGCGATGGGGCTGGGCAGCGCGCTCTACGAGGAGGTGTACGTGGGGGAGTCCGGGGAGGTCCTCAACCCGGTGTTCCGCACCTACCGGGTGCCGCAGATGGCCGACGTCCCGGACACCGAGGTGCGGTACGCCCGCACCCACGACGCGCTCGGCACCTACGGCGCGAAGTCGATGAGCGAGGCGCCCTACAACCCGGTCGCGCCCGCGGTCGCGAACGCGATCCGCCGGGCGCTGGGGGTGCGGCCGTACCACCAGCCGTTCAGCCGCGACCGGGTGTGGCGGCTCGCGGCCGGTGGTACGGCGCGGTGAGCCGCGTGGTCAGCCGCGGCGGCGCGCGTGCTCCAGCAGCGCCGTCGCGGTGAGCCGACCCAGCTCGTTCGCGGCGAGGGGGCTGTCGCCGGTGATGACGTTGCGGTCGGTGGTGCAGCGGCCGGTCATGTCGTCGTTGACCACACGGACGCCCTCGTCCCGGAGGGCCTTGCCGAGCAGCCAGGGCATCTCGCCGGGCAGGTAGCCGATGTCGATGTTGGCGCCGGCGTCGAGCGCGTCGGGGAACACGCACATCTCGTAGCCCTCGAACACCGACCGGCCGCGGCCGATGCGGGTCGAGAGGAACGCGGCGGGCCCGTGGCACAGCGACACCACGAGCCGGTCGGTGCGCATCGCCCACTCCAGGGTGTCCCGGACGTCGGTGGAGAACGGCAGCCCGGACAGCGCGCCGTGCCCGCCGGGGACGAACACCGCGAGGTAGTCCGAGTCCTCGCCCAGCTCGCGCTCGACGACCTCGGCCAGCGACTTCGGGGCCCGCCACTGCGCGAGCAGCCTGTCGCGGGCGCTGCCGACCGCCTCGTCCTCGCCGGGGTAGGCCCACCACTCGAACTTCGCCGGGTTGCCGGTGAGCGTCGCGATCTCGACGCCGAACCCGGCCTCCAGGACGTGGTGCAGGGGGAGCAGGGTCTCCACCGGGTGGTTGCCGGTGGAGAAGAAGGTGCCGTTGCCCATGCGCAGGTAGCGCTCGTCGGTGGCCAGCACGAGCACCTTCCAGCGGCCGCCGGACCAGGCGTTCCGCTCGGTGGCGAGACCGTCGAAGTCGGTCCTCGGCGCGGTGTAGGCGTCCAGCGAGTACGGCGACGGGAAGTACGCCTCGTGCTCCGCCGGGTCCGCGGTCGGGTCCTTGCTGAGCGTGCTGTCGGACATCGGGGTGCCTCCGGGTCGTTCGTGCGGTGCCCGCGCGGCGTACCCCCGCCCGCTGCCGGCGAACCGCGCCGCCGTGCGTTCACCAACTTGTCCATACAGGGTGGTGGACGGTCCGGCGAGGTGGTGCGACCGTCGCGGGCATGGCAGCTCCCGTGACGACCGCCCGCTACGCCCGCTGGGACGGTGTCGGCGCCCCGTTCCGCCTGGTCACGACCGCGCTCGGCGAGCCGGGGCCGGGGGAGGTCCTGGTGGCGGTCGACCTGGCGACGGTGTGCGGTTCGGACCTGCACACGACCCGCGGCCATCGCTCGTCGCCGGTGCCGGGGGTGCTCGGGCACGAGCAGGTCGGGCGGGTCGTCGCGACGGCGCCGGGCCTGCGCCACGTCGACGGTGCACCGGTCCGGACCGGCGACCGGATCGTCTTCTCGGTCGCCGCGTCCTGCGGGGAGTGCCGCCGCTGCCGTCGCGGGATCCCCCAGAAATGCGCCGACCTGCACAAGTACGGCCACGCCCCGCTGGACGATGCCCGTCCGCTGACCGGCGGGTTCGCCACCCACTGCCTGCTCGTCCCGGGCACGGCGACGGTCGTCGTCCCCCCAGCGGTGCCCGACGAGGTCGCCGCACCCGCCTCGTGCGCGACGGCCACGGTCGCCGCGGTCCTCGACGCCGCGGGCTCGCCGGGACCGGGATCGCGGGTGCTGGTGACCGGTGCGGGCATGCTCGGTGTGACCGCGGTGGCGATGGCCTCCTGCGCGGGTGCCGAGGTCGTGGTCGCCGACCCGCACGCCGACCGTCGCGCCCGGGCGCGCCGCTTCGGCGCAGCGGACACGGTCGGGACCCCGCCGGAACGGGGGTTCGACGTCGCGCTGGAGCTGTCCGGCGCACCCGCCGCCGTGCGCGCCTGCCTCGATGCGCTCGACGTCGGCGGCACCGCCGTCCTCGCCGGGTCGGTCTCGCCCGGCCCCGCGGTGGGACTCGACCCGGAACGCCTGGTCCGCGGGCTGCACACGGTCGTCGGCGTGCACAACTACGCCCCCCGCCACCTCGCCGCCGCGGTCGCGTTCCTCGTCGCGGAGCACACGCGGTTCCCGTTCGCCGAGCTGACCGGTGGCCCGTGGTCCCTCGACGCGCTCGACGACGCCTTCGCCGCCGCCGGTGCGCCGGGTGCGGAGCCGCGCCAGGCCGTGCGTCCCTGACGTCGCTCCCGGTCGCCGGCCGGGCCGGGTACGGGTCCGCTCGGGCGCGGGTGCGGGCCGGTCCGGTGGGGCCGGGTCGCTGCCGTCGCCGCCGCCCGCCCGAAGAGGTCCGGAGCACTACGTCTGCGGAGACGGTCCATGCGGCGGGGTGTGTGCGGGCCTCTCCGGTCGAAGGATGCCGGCCGCTGGTGGTTGCGGCGGATCCGACTCCGGGGGTCTGTCTGCGGGAACAGCTCATCGCATGAACCGAATCGACAGGGCGGTCGTCCTCCCGCCTCCGGAGGGGAGATGTGTCGATTCGCTTACCCGGTAAGCGACTTCAGAACAGGGGCACCTCTGGGTCGGAGAGGCAGCGACGAGGCAGCGACAGTGGCGGCAGGGGTGGCCGCACCGCCGTCGCCGGCGGGTGCGCGTCGCCGCCCACGCGCGGGCGACCCCACCCCACCCGCTCACTCCCGCGCGAACCCACCCCGCCCGCTGCGGGTGTTCGTCACCGTCACGGTCGCGACGTCCGGGCGGTAGCGGTCCTCCGACCACTCGAGGGCGTCCCCGGCGGAGTCCCGGGTCAGCCGCCGTTCGCGGAGCAGAGGGTGTCCGACCTCGACGTCGAGCAGGGACGCGTCGAGCTCGTCGGCGGCGACGGCGTCGAAGGTGTGCCGGGCCGCGTGCAGGTCGACGCCCTGGCCGGTGAGCAGGGCGTAGATCGACCCGGCGTTGAGGTCGGCGTCGAGCAGGGCGCGCCCGACCTTCTCCACGTAGGTCATCCGCTCCAGCATCGCGGGACGGTCGTCGAGCAGGCGCAGCCGGATCAACTGGACCGCGTAGTCCTCGGGCTCCAGGCCCAGCGCCGCCGCGACCGCGGGCGACGGGTGCCGCAGCGCGATCTCGTGCAGGCGCTGGCCCGGGACGTGGCCGGTCAGCTCCGCACGCCGGGTGAAGGACAGGAACGACTCGAACGGCTGGGCGGGTACCGCGTCGAGCACCACCGGGCGCCGGCCCTGCCCGCCGCCGATCAGGCCCTCGTCGCGCAGGGCGGCCAGGGCCTGGCGGACGGGGCCGCGCGACGCCGAGAACTCCCGGCACAGCTCGGCCTCGGACGGCAGCGCCTCGCCGACACCGATCGCGCCGCTGCGGATCCGGGCGCGCAGCTCGTCGGCCAGTGTGCGGTGCAACGGGGTCCCCACGGCTGGTGACTCTACAAGTGCCAGGGCGCTGAGCACGACGTCCAGCGGTCGGGCAGGTGAACGGATTCCGACTTGTATCGACAAGTCATTGCGGTCCGGGACATCCGGCTGGCACCGTCGCCGCCGTGACCCGGACGAGTGACCTCCTGATCGTCGGGGCCGGCGTCGTCGGCCTCGCCCACGCCGTCGAGGCCGTCGAGCGCGGCCTGGACGTGACCGTGCTCGAGCGCGACGAGCACGCCGTCGGGGCCACGGTGCGCAACTTCGGCCACGGCTGCCTCACCGCCCAGACCGGCGACGCGCTGGAGTTCGCCACCCGCGGCCGCGGCGCCTGGTTGCGGCTGGGTGCCGAGGCCGGGTTCGGCGTCGCCGAGTGCGGCACCGTGGTCGTCGCCCGGTCGGCCGAGGAGCGCGCCGCGCTCGAGGAGCTCGCGGCCATCCGGGGTGACGACGTGGAGCTGCTCGACCCGGCGCAGGTCGTCGACCGGGTCCCGGTCGCCCGCGACGGCCTGTACGGCGGGGCGTTCCTGCCGCGTGACCTGCGGGTCGAGCAGCGCCGGGCGGCCGGGGCGATCGCGGCGTGGCTCGCGGGCCGGCCCGGTGCCGAGATCCACTTCGGCTGCCCGGTGCACGGCATCGACGGGGCCGGCGCCGGGTCCGGTGAGACCGCGGCGGGCGGGATCGGGGACGCGAGCGGCGACGGCCCGGTGGTCGTCCGCACCGGGCGCGGGGAGTTCCGGGCCCACCGGGTCCTCCTCTGCGTCGGTCACGACCTGGACCGCCTCGTCCCCGGCCTCGCCGACGACGCGGGCCTGCGGCGCTGCGTCCTGCAGATGCTGCAGGTCCGCCCGCGCACCCCGCTCACGATCGGGCCGGCCGTGCTCACCGGCAGCTCGATGCTGCGCTACCCGGCCCTGTCGGGCACCGCGGGCGCCGCCGCGCTGCGCGAGCGCTGGCGCACCGAGCGGCCGGAGCTGCTCGACGCGGGCGTCAACCACATGCTCACCCAGCTGCCCGGCGGCGACCTCGTCGTCGGCGACACCCACCACTACGACCGCACACCCGAGCCCTGGACCGACGAGACCCTGGACGACCTGCTGCTCGCCGAGACCCGGGCGCTGCTCGGGACCGGCGTCGACGTCGTCCGCCGCTGGCGGGGCGTCTACGCCGACGCCCCCGGCGAGTTCCTGATCCGCCCGGTCGCGCCGGCGACGACCGCCGTCGCGGTCACCTCCGGCATCGGCATGACCACCGCGTTCGGCCTCGCACCGGCCGTGCTCGACCGCGTCCTCTGAAACGGGAGACCCCCATGCGCCGCCCCCGCCTGCTCGCCGTCGCCGCACTGGCCGCGAGCCTCGCCCTCACCGCCTGCGCCGGCCCGTCCGGCCCCGCCGTCGCCGGGTCGCCCACCTGCCCCGGCGGGCAGATCCGGATGGGCATCGAACCCTTCGAGGACCCGGCGAAGCTCGTGCCCGCCGCGGAGATCCTCGGCGACGCCCTCGAACGCCGGCTGAGCTGCCCGGTCCGGGTGCAGGTCACCGAGGACTACGCGGCCGAGGTCCTCGCCATGCGCAACGACCGTCTGGAGATCGGGATCTTCGGCCCGCTCGGCTACGTCTTCGCGTCCGAGCGCGCCGGGGCCGAGCCGGTCGCCTCGTTCGGCACCTCGACCGGGGAACTGTCCGCCTACACCGCCGGGATCTGGGTGCCGCGCGACTCCGACGTCACCACGGTGGCCCAGCTGCGCGGCCGCACCCTCGCCCTGGGCTCGGTCGGCTCCACCTCCGGTGACGCCCTCCCACGCAAGGCACTGCTCGACGCCGGGCTCGCCCCCGCCGACGTCCGGCTCGACTACGCCGGCGGCCACCCCGAGGCGCTGCTCGCGCTGACCAACGGCACCGTCGACGCCGCCGAGATCAACTCCCAGCAGCTGGCCTCGGCCACCGCGTCGGGGACGTTCGACCCGGCCGGGTTCCGCCGGGTCTGGACCTCCGCGCCGATCCCCAACGACCCGGTGACCGTGCGCGGCAACCTCGACCCGGCCTTCAAGGCCGCCGTCACCGACGCCCTGCTGAACCTCGACCCGCAGGCGGTGGGGGAGATCGGCGCGCTGCTCGACGTCACCCCGCCCGGGAAGCTCGTCCCGGTCACCCGCGACACCTACGCACCGCTGTTCGAGCTGGCCCGCACGCTCGGCCTGACCGAGAAGGACGTCCAGTGAGCGCGCTGCTGGCGGTCCGCGGCGCCCGGGTGCGCTACGGCGACCGCGAGGTCCTCCACGGCGTCGACGTCGACGTCCACGCCGGGGAGCTGCTCGCCGTCCTCGGCGCCAACGGCTCGGGCAAGTCGACGCTGCTGCGCGCCGCCGCCGGGCTGACCCCGCACCTCGGCCGGGTGCTCGTCGGCGGCCGGCCGCGCGGACGACTCGACGTCGCCCTGGTCTTCCAGCGGATCCACCTCGTCACCCGGCGCACCGTGCTCGACAACGTCTGCGCCGGCGCTCTGGGACGGCTCCCGCTGCGGTCCTCGCTGGTCCCGGCCCTGTTCCCGCGGGCGCTGCGGGAGGAGGCGATGGGCTGCCTGGACCGCGTCGGCCTCGCCGAACGCGCCCACGACCGCGCCGGGTCGCTGTCCGGCGGGCAGCAGCAGCGGGTCGCCGTCGCCCGCGCACTGTGTCAGCGCGCCAGGGTCCTGCTCGCCGACGAGCCGGTGTCCGCGCTCGACCCGGCCGCCGCCGAGCAGGTGCTCGGCCTGCTCGCCGAGCTCGCCCACACCGAGCACCTCGCCGTGCTCGCCGTCCTGCACCAGCCCGACCTCGCCGCGCGGCACGCCGACCGCGTCGTCGGGCTGCGGTCCGGGCACGTCGTCCTCGACGGACCACCCGGCGGCGACGTCCGCGCGCTCTATCCCGACACCGCCGACCACCGTGAGCCGGCGTCCGCCCTGGAGGCCGCACCGTGACCACCACCGCACCGGACGTCCGCCGCGTCCCCGTCCCGCCGCGCCGCCGCGACCCACGCACCCTCGCCGTGGCCGCGACGGTCGTCGTCGTGCTGCTCGTCGTGCACGTCATCGCCTGGCGCACCACCGAGATGTCGTTCGCGACACTGCTCGGCGGCGCCGACGGCATGGCCGAGTTCCTCACCGAGGCGGTCCCGCCCGACCTGTCCTGGGCGGTCCTGGGGCCGAGTCTGCAGGGAGCCCTGGTCACCCTGTGGATCGGGCTGCTCGGCACCACCCTGTCGATCCCGTTCGCGCTGGTGCTCGCCCTGGCCGCCGCGCGCGGCACCGCCCCCGGGCCGGTCACCTACCAGGCCGCCCGCGGCCTGCTGTCGTTCCTGCGTGCCGTGCCCGACGTCGTGTTCGCACTGGTCTTCGTCACCGCGGTCGGGCTCGGCCCGTTCCCCGGGGTGCTCGCGCTGGTCCTGCACAACATCGGCGTGATGGGCAAGCTCTGGGCCGAGACCGTCGAGGACGCCGACCCCGGCCCGCCCACCGCGCTGCGGTCCGCGGGCGCCGGACGCCTGCAGGTCGCCGTGCACGCGCTGCTGCCGTCGGTCACCCCGCAGCTGGTGGGGCTGCTGCTCTACCGCTTCGACGTCAACGTCCGCTCGTCTCTGGTGCTGGGCCTGGTCGGCGCCGGGGGCATCGGGTTCCTCATCAACCAGTCCATCCAGCTGTTCCGGTTCGACGAGATGCTCACCCACATCCTCGTCGTTCTGGTGCTGATCGTCGCGGTCGACCAGCTGTCCGCGCTGGTCCGCCGCCGTCTCGGGAGCGACACGTGATCCGCCTCGCCGTACTGGACATCGCCGGGACCACCGTCGACGAGGGGGGAGCGGTCTACCGGGTCCTCGCCGACGTCGTCGCCCGCGCCGGGCATCCGGCCGACGACGTCGCGATCCGCCGCTGGATGGGGGCCGACAAGCGCGAGGCCCTCGGCGCGCTCACCGGCGTCCGCGACGCCCGCGCCGTCGAGGGCCTGCACGACGCCTTCGTCGCCCGTCTCGCCGACGCCTACGCCGCGTCGCCGCCGCGTCCGCTGCCCGGGGTCCCCGAGGCGCTGGCCGCGCTGCGCGCGGCGGGGATCGCGGTGGTGCTGACCACCGGGTTCGACCGGCAGGTCACCGACCCGCTGCTGGCCGCGCTCCCCGGGCGCTTCACCGGGCAGCTCGACGCCGTGGTCTGTGCCGAGGAGGTCGCGGCCGGACGGCCCGACCCGGCGATGATCCGGCGCGCGATGGTGCTGACCGGGGTCGCCGACCCGGCGGCGGTGCTGACAGCGGGGGACACCGTGCTCGACGTCGAGGCCGGTCGCAACGCCCGGGCCGGGCGGGTCGTCGCGGTGCTCACCGGGGCGCAGGGCCGCGCCGAGCTCCGCGCGGCGGGGCCGACCGACGTCGTCGACGGGGTCGCGGTGCTCCCCGGTCTGCTCGGGGACACCCGGCGGGTGGGCTGAGCGGGACGGGTCAGAAGTCGTGGCCCGCCTCCGGCGGCGCCCCGGTGATCCGCCGCAGGTGCACCCGGCGCGCGAGCCGGATCAGCGGGCGGATCATCAGCTCGATCGAGCCGACGAGGAACAGCCAGGTCCCCGCGTAGGTGGTGGCCTCGTGGAAGAACAGCACGCTGCCGACCACGAACCACAGCGCGACCAGGATGTCGTTGACGATGCTGAGCACCTCGTACCGCTGCCGGACGACGAGCTCCTCGCGACCGATGGTGAACGTCAGCGGGCGGTCGTGCGCGGTCTGTCCCATGAGCCGCCGGGTACCCCGCCGACCGGCCGGTCGCACGCCGGGGAAGGGTGAGCACGTGCACACGACCCCGCAGCGCCGGCTCGGTACCGGTGACGCCGTCGTCCTCGGTGTCGGCTCCATGCTCGGTGCGGGGGTGTTCGCGGTGTTCGGGCCCGCCGCGGCGATCGCCGGGACCGCGCTGCTCCCGGCGCTGCTGGTGGCCGGGGCGATCGCGACGGCGAACGCGATGTCCTCGGCCTGGCTCGCCGCCCGGTACCCGGAGTCCGGCGGCGCCTACGTGTACGGGCGCCGCAGGCTGGGGGAGACGTGGGGGTTCCTCGCCGGGTGGGCGTTCGTCACCGGCAAGACCGCCTCGTGCGCCGCGATGGCCCTGACGCTGGGCTCCTACGCGTGGCCGGAACACGCCCGCGCGGTCGCGGCGGCGGCCGTCGTCGCGATGGTGGCGGTCAACCTGCGCGGCATCACCCGCACCGCGCTCGTCACCCGGCTGCTGGTCGTGTGCACCGTCGCCGTGCTGGCGGCGGTGGTCGTCGCCGCGTTCTCCCGGCCGGCCGTCGTCTCCCCGTTCGACGGCTGGGCCGGCGCCGGTCCGCTCGCGGTGCTGCAGGCGGCCGGGCTGCTGTTCTTCGCCTTCGCCGGCTACGCCCGCATCGCCACCCTCGGGGAGGAGGTGCGCGACCCCGGCCGCACCATCCCGCGGGCGATCCCGCTCGCGCTCGGCCTGGTGCTGGTGGTCTACGCCGTCGTCGCGGTCGCGGCGCTGCGGGCCGCCGGTCCGGACGCACTGGCGGCCTCCGCTGCGCCGCTGGCCACCGCGGCCGGGGACCCGACGGCGCCGCTCGTCCGGGTCGGGGGTGCCCTCGCCTCGGCCGGGGTGCTGCTGGCACTGGTCGCCGGGGTGGGCCGCACCGTGCTGGCGATGGCGCGCGACCGGGAGCTGCCGGTCGCGCTGGCCGCGGTGCACCCGCGGTTCGCGGTGCCGCACCGCGCCGAGCTGGCCACCGGCGCCGTCGTGCTGCTGCTGGTCCTGACCGCCGCCCCGGTCACCGCGATCGGCCTGTCCGGGTTCGCGGTGCTGCTGTACTACGCGGTCGCGAACGCCGCGGCGCTGACCCTGCACCGCGACCGGCCGTGGCGACGGGCGCTGTCGGGGTCCGGGCTGCTCGGCTGCGTGCTGCTGGCGGTGCTGCTGCCCCCGGTGTCGGTGCTCACCGGGACGGTCGTCCTGGCGGCCGGGACGGTGGTGCGGGCCGTGGTCCGGGCCGCGCGCGACCGGGGATCGCGGCCGCCGACGGGGCACGGCCGGTCGGACCCCACCGGGCCCTGAGCCCGGCGACCGGGCCGCGCCCGGGAGCGGCGGACCACGGCGCTCAGCAGGGGTGGTGCCCGTCGGTCCCGTCGCGCAGGACGCCGAGGATCCGGGTCAGCTCGCGACGGTCGGCATCGGACAGCCGGGCGAACAGGGCCTCGGCGCCGTCGGCCCGAGCGGCCCGCACGGCCTGCGTCGTCGCCGCGCCCTTGTCCGTGACCCGCACCAGCACCGCCCGCCGGTCCGCCGGGTCGGTGGCCCGCTCGACCATCCCGAGCCCGGCCAGTGCGTCGACGACCTCGGTCGCCGAGCGCGGGGTGATGCGCAGGTGCCCGGCCAGTGTGCCCGGGCGCATCTCGCCGTGACGGACGAGCGTGCCGAGCGCCCGGGCCTGCGACGGCGTCAGACCCCAGCCCGCCAGCCGCTCGGCCGAGGCGTGGCGCAGCGAGCGCGCCACCGACCAGAACGTGTCGACGAGGTCGCTGCGCGAGGTCCTGGTCTGGTCCCGGTCCGGCACGGGAACAGACTAGCAAGCGATGCTGTTGCTGCCTCATAGTGAGGTAGCCACAACATCGTGAGGAGCAGTCCTTGGACCCCCGACCCCCGAACCGGCCCGGCCGGCCCGACACCCGCACCTCCTCCCCGGAGGAGAAGGAACAGGCCCGCGCGGTCTCGCTACGGCGCATCGGCGCCCTGTTCGCCCCGCACCGGGGCCCGCTCTCGGTGGTCGTCGCGACGATCGTCGCCTCGTCGATCGTCGGGATGGCCTCGCCGTTCCTGCTGCGCGAGGTCATCGACGTGGCGCTGCCGCAGCGCGACGTCGCCCTGCTCGCCTGGCTCGCCGGCGGGATGGTCGCGGTCGCCGCGGTCACCGCCGCACTCGGCGTCGCCCAGACCTGGATCTCCACCCGCATCGGCCAGGAGGTCATGCACGGGCTGCGCACCGGCGTCTTCGCCCACCTGCAGCGCCAGAGCCTGGCCTTCTTCACCCGCACCCGCACCGGTGAGGTGCAGTCGCGCATCACCAACGACATCGGCGGCATGCAGTCGGTGGTCACGAACACCGCGACCTCGGTCGCGTCCAACCTGACCACCACCGTCGCGACCCTGGTCGCCATGCTCGCACTGTCCTGGCAGCTCACCCTGGTCTCGCTCGTCGTGCTGCCCCCGGCGATCCTGCTGACCCGCCGGGTCGCCCGCACCCGCCGCGCGATCACCGCCGCCCAGCAGCGGGAGCTGGCCGACCTCAACGTCACCGTCGAGGAGAGCCTGTCCGTCGACGGCGTCGCCCTGTCCAAGACCCTCGGCAGCGGACCGGAGCTGACCCGGCGGTTCACCGACTCCTCGTCGCGCCTGATCGGGCTGGAGCTGCGCTCCCAGCTCGCCGGACGCTGGACGATGGCCGTCACCCAGGTCGTGTTCGCCGCCGTCCCGGCGGTCATCTACCTCGCCGCCGGCCTGCCCTTCGCGGCCGGGACGATGAGCATCGGCACCCTGGTCGCGTTCACCGCGCTGCAGGGCGGGTTGTTCCGGCCGGTCATGGGGCTGCTGAGTGTCGGGGTCCAGATCGTGGCGTCGCTGGCGCTGTTCGCCCGGATCTTCGAGTACCTGGACCTGACCGTCGACGTCGTGGAGCCGGAGCACCCGGTCGCGGTGGACCACGACCGCGTCCGCGGGCACGTGCGCCTCGAGGGCGTCACCTTCGCCTACCCGGGTAGCGACGCCGCCGCCGTCGCCGGCATCGACCTCGACGTCCCGGCCGGGACCACCCTGGCGCTGGTCGGCGAGACCGGCTCCGGCAAGACCACCCTGGCGGGGCTGGTCGCGCGGCTGCACGACCCGACCGCGGGCCGGGTCACCATCGACGGTGTGGACCTGCGGGACATGGCCGCCGCCGACCTCACCCGGATCGTCGGCGTCGTCGGGCAGGACACCTACCTGCTGCACGCCACCGTGCGGGAGAACCTGCGCCACGCCCGTCCGGACGCCACCGACGCCGAGATCGAGGCCGCCGCGCGCGCCGCACAGGTCCACGACCTGATCACCGGCCTGCCGGACGGCTACGACACCGTCGTCGGCTCGCGCGGGCACCGCTTCTCCGGCGGGGAGAAGCAGCGCATCGCCATCGCCCGGACGCTGCTGCGCGACCCGAAGGTGCTGGTCCTCGACGAGGCCACCAGCGCGCTGGACACCCGCACCGAGCGGGCCGTGCAGGCCGCGTTCGACGCGCTGGCCCACGGCCGCACGACGATCACCATCGCGCACCGGCTGTCGACCGTGCGCGACGCCGACCGGATCGCGGTCGTCGACCACGGCCGGATCGTCGAGTCCGGCAGCCACGACGAGCTGCTCGCCGACGCGGGCCGCTACGCCGCGCTGGCCACGGTGTGAGCGGCGACGGGATGGGCGCCTACGCCACGCCCGGGGCCGTGACGACCTCGACCAGCCGCGGCCCGTCGGCGGCGAACGCGTCCTTCAGCGCGGCCGCCGCCGACGCGGCGTCGGACACCGACACCGCCGGGACGCCGTAGCCCTCGGAGATCTTCACGAAGTCCAGGCCGGGGACGTCCAGGCCCGGTGTCTCCCCGGTGCCCAGCAGCCCCGCGAAGCCGCGCAGCGCACCGTAGGTACCGTTCTTCAGGATCACGAAGACCACCGGCACCCGGTACTGCGCCGCCGTCCACAGCGCGGTGATGCCGTAGTTGGCCGACCCGTCGCCGACGAGTGCGACCACCCGGCGCGCCTCGCCGTGGGCCAGCTGCGCCCCGACGGCGGCGGGCAGCCCGAACCCCAGCCCGCCGGAGGCGGGGAACAGGTAGCTGCCCGGCTCGGTGAGATCGGCCTGGGCGACGAAGTCGTCGATGGTCGAGGTGGACTCGCAGACGTGCACGGTCCCGGCCGGGGCCGCGTCGCGGACCAGCGCGAACAGCTGCTGCGGCGGCACGTAATCCTCGGCGCCCCGCGGTGCGGGCGGCCCGGACCGGGGCGGCAGCGGCTCCCGCCCGGAGGCGGGCACCCGTCCGGCGAGCGCGGCCAGCGCCGGGCCGACCGGGCCGACCCACGCCTCGCCCATCGGGGCCCGTGCGGCCTCGGCCGGGTCCGCGGTCAGGTGCAGCAGCCGGGTGCCCGCCGGCAGCAGGTCACCGGGGACCCACTGGTGGTAGCGGAACACCGGCGCGCCCGCGACGAGCACGACGTCGTGCCCGGCCAGCCGGTCGGACACGTCGTGCACCGAGGCCGGGAGGATCCCGCGGAACGCCGGGTGCCGGGTCGGGAACGGGCACCGCGACGCCGACGGTGCGATCCAGACCGGGCAGGCGAGCCGCTCGGCGAGGGCGACGGCGTGGTCGTTGGCCCGGTCCGCGTCGACCTGCGGGCCCAGCACCAGCACCGGGTTCGCCGCCCCGGCCAGCGCCCCGGCCAGCTCGGAGAGCGCCGCCTCACCGAGCTCGGCGGCGGCGGTCGCACGCCGGGACGGCAGGTGCGCGGCGTCCGGGCCCGCCTCGCGGGACCAGTCGTCGTAGGGGACCGAGAGGTAGACCGGCCCCCGGGGGGCCAGCAGCGCGGTGTGCACCGCCTGGGACAGCGCACGCGGTACGTCCTGGGCCGACGCGGGCTCGGCGGCGTACTTGACCAGCGGGCGTGGCAGCGCGGCCGCGTCCACGTTGGTCAGCATGACCTCCTGGCCGACCGTGGACCGCACCTGCTGGCCCGCGGTCAGCACGAGCGGGGAGTGGGAGTAGACGGCGTTGGTGAGCGCGCCCATCGCGTTGCCCGACCCGGACGCCGCGTGCAGGTTGACCAGCGCCGGGCCGCCGGTGGCCAGGGCGTAGCCGTCGGCCATGCCCAGAACGGCACCCTCGTGCAGGCCGAGTACGTAGCGCACCCCGTCGGGCATCGCCGCGAGAAAGGGCAGCTCGTTCGAGCCGGGGTTGCCGAACACGGTGTCGATGCCGTGGGCTGTCAGCACCTGCCAGCCGGCCTCGCCGACGGTCGTCATGGGGCTCCTCGGGTCGCGGGACCTCACCGTAGGTGCCCTCAGCGGTGTGCGGCGACCCGCTCGGCCCGGGCGCCGCGGCGCACGTGGGCGACGACCAGCGGCCGCACGGCCAGCGCGGCGGCGGCCAGGACCAGGGTGACGGCGGTGGGTGCCAGCGGCACGGAGACGATCGTGGCGACGGCCAGCAGCACCATGAGCACACCGGCGAGCACGACCGTGCGCACCTCGGTCGACCGCGACTGCGGAGCGGCTCGGAACATGGCGTCCACCTCCTGATCGGCGCCCGGGCGTCCTGCTCGCACCGTGCGCCCCGAACACCGGAGTTCGGTCCGGCTAACTCTACTCCTCGGCGCGCCTGAACAACAGCGTCGGGTCGCCGTGGAACCCGTGATCACTTATCGTGTACGCAGCGTCACACCTGTCGGGGGGCCGTCGGGGACGCCACGACGGGGGTGATGTGTGACCGCACCGGTACGGGATCCCCACCGGCACGTGCTGACCGTGCCGGTCAGCGACGAGCAGCTCGCCGAGGACGTCGCCGCGTTCCTGGCCGAGGGGCTCACGGCGGGGGAGCGGGTCGCCTACTTCGACGACGACACCGCCGGGCTGGTCCTGTCCCGCCTGGCCGACGACGGCGTCGACGTGACCGGGCCGCTGCGGTCCGGGCAGTTCCAGCTCGTCCCGGGCGACTTCACCCGCGCCGCCCTGCACGCCCCGCTCGACGAGCTGACCGGGGTGATGGAGCAGAACATCACCTCCGCCCTCGACGACGGCTGGGCCGGGCTGCGCTTCAGCGGTCAGATGGACCACGGGTTGCGCCGGCCCGGGGGACAGGTGCTCGACGAGTACGACCGCAGGCTCGACGACGCCGTCCGCGACCACCCGCTGCGCGCGCTGTGCGTCTACGACCACCTGCGCTACCCCGACGAGCTCATCGCGACGATGCGCAGCCTGCACCCCGCCGAGCTGACCGCCGCCCCGCTCTACGACGACAGCCTGCTGCGCGTCACCGAGATCGGCCCGGCCCGGGTCCGGCTGGCCGGCGAGATCGACCACGCCAACCGGCCCCAGGTCCGCCGGGTGCTGGCCAGGCTGATCGACCGGGTCGTGCGCGGCGACGTCGGCGAGGGCACGCTGACCGCGGACCTGTCCGCGCTGCGGTTCGTCGACGTCGCCGGTGCGGTCGGCCTCGTGCACGCCGCCGACGAGCTCCCGGTCAGCGTGCGGCTGCGGCTGGTGAACCTGCGCCCCGGTGTGGCCCGGCTGCTCGAACGCTGCGGTGCGGGGTTCGCCCCGCAGCTGGAGATGAGCACCCGCGAGCGGCACGCCCTCTGCCCCGCCGACGCGCTGGGCCTCGCCGGGGGTGCGGCGGAGTGAGCGGGCTGGTGCACGCCCTGTGCCGGCACGGCGGCGACGACGACCTGACCGACCGGCTCGCCGACACCGTGCTCGACGCCCTCGCCGCGGGCGGGTCGGTGGCGACCCTGCTCCGCCCGGTCACCGAGGTCGCGCTGCGCGGCCGGGTCGCCGAGGCCCTCGGCGCGGACGCCGTCGCCGGTCTGCTGCGGCTGCGCCGCGACTGCGGGCCCGACGGCCCGTCGGGCCAGACCGAGGCGGCGCGCCTGGCCCGGGTCCTGCGCGCCCGCCACCGCGGCGTCGCGGGGCCGGTGGCCGTCGTCGTCGAGCACTCCGCGGACCTCGACGACCCGCGCGGCGCCTACCGGGGCGAGGTCGAGGCGGCCGCGGCGCTCGCCCTGGCCGACCTGCCGCTGCGGCTGCTCTGCTTCTTCCCGGCCGACCTGCCCGGGCCCGTCGCCGAGGTCGTGCGGCGCGCGCACCCGTTCGTCCTCGACGGCGGCAGACCCGTCCCGACCGGCGTCGACGCCGACCCGCGCCGGCTGCTCGACGGCGTCGGCGCCCCGGTGCCCGCCGAGCTCGGCGCCCCCGCACGGGAGTTCCGGTTCGACGCCACGCAGCTGCGCGACGTGCGCCGCGCCGTCGACGGGGCACTGCGCGGCCAGGGGTTCCCCGACAGCCGCGCGGAGGACGTCGTCGTCGCGGTGAACGAGGTCGCCACGAACGCCGTCCACCACGGGACGCACACGGCGCGGCTCATGCTGTGGACGCCCGAGCAGGATGTCGTCTGCGAGGTCCACGACGGCGGCCGGCTCGCCGACCCGCTGCCCGGCCTGGCCCCGCCGGACGCGGGCCGCGCGCACGGGCGCGGGATCTGGATCGCCCGCCAGCTCTGCGACCTGCTGCACGTCTGGGGCGACGACGCGGGCACCCACGTCCGCATCCGCGCCGCCGCCTGAGCCCACCCGGGCCCGGGGGTCTCAGCGCGTGTCGAGCGCGTGGAAGGACTCCACCAGCCGCCCGGACGGGAACCCGGCCCGCTTCGCCAGCGACCCGGACCACTGCCCGATCATGTCCTCCAGGCCGGTCATGTGCGCGGTCTGGCTCGCGTGCGCGCGCAGCGCCGCGATCTTCACGTCGATCGTGTCGGTGATGTCGACGTGTCGTGCCCCCTCGGGGTCGTCGGCCGGGGCCGGACCCATGACCCACACCTCGCCGACCGTGTGCGCCTCGTACCCGGCCTCGGCCAGCTCGGGGAAGGCGTAGGGGTTGCGCGCGTCGGGGTAGACCGCGCACAGGGCCGCCTCGCCGGTCGCGGTGTGGTCGGGGTGGCTGCCGTACATGCTGCGCAGGTCGCGCACCGGCTGCGGGACGACGACCCGGTCCGGCCGGACCTGCCGGATCACCCGGGCCAGGTCCCGGCGCAGCTCCAGGGTGACGGTCAGCCGCCCGTCGGGGTGGCCGAGGAACACCAGGTCGGTGACGCCGGCCTCGGCGGCCGCGGCGGTCTGCTCGGCCCGGCGGATGCCCGCGATGTCGCTGCGCGGCACGGCCGGGTCGAAGCCGCCCGCGTCGCCGTCGGTCACCAGGCAGTAGGTCACCGCGACCCCGGCCGCGGTCCACACCGCGACGGTGCCGCTGCAGGAGAAGTCGATGTCGTCGGGGTGCGCGGCGATCACCAGCACGCGCTCCACCCCGGTGTGCGCGCGGTCGTCGGCCGCCGTGCGCTCGTCCTCGGTCGCAGTCACCCGGTCATCCTGGGTCACGCGCCGGAGGCGGTCGTCAGCAGGACCCCCACCACGGACCCGGCCGACCACACGAGCGCACGGACCAGGTTGACCCGCAGCAGCCGACGCAGGTCCCCCGGGTGCGCGGCCGGGTCGAGCCGGCCGTGCAGCGACACCGCGGGCAGCGTCACCGCGACACCCGTGGCGGCCGCCACCGCGGCCACCCACACCAGCGGCTCGCCGGGCGCGAGGACCAGCAGCGTCGCCGTCGCGAGCCCCTGCGCGACCCACGGCGGACCGACGACGAGCGTGATCGCCCGGCTGTGCGCGGCGTGGTAGCGGGCCCACGACCCGGCCGGGACCAGCGCGAACGCCGGGTAGACCACCACCTGCACGGTCCAGGCGATCCCGGCCAGCAGCGCGGTCGCGACGGTCTGGACGACGGCGGCGATCAGCACCGTCCGATTCTCGGGTGAACCGGCGCCGCGCGCGTGCCAGGCTGCCGGGGTGATCACCACCGCGATCGGGCCCGAGCTGCTGCACGGCGTCCTCGACGCCGTCGACGGCGAACGGGGCCTGCTCCCGCAGCGGCTGCCCGCCCCCGCCCGCGCCCGCAACACCGACCCGCAGCTGGCCGGCGCGCAGAGCCAGCCGTCCGGGGTGCGCGTCGTGTTCCGCACCGCCGCGCGGACCGTCGAGCTGGAGACCCTGCGCACCCGGATCGGTCTCGTCGGTGCCCCGCTGCGGCCCGACGGCGCCTACGACCTGCTCGTCGACGGCCGGCCGGCGGGCAGCGCCACGACCTCCGGCGGCAAGCTCCTGATGACCGATCCGGCGACGGGGGAGGTCGCGGTCACCGACGGCCCACCCGGTCCGGTGCGGTTCACCCTGCCCGGCCGCGACGCGCTCGTGGAGATCTGGCTGCCGCACAACGAGATCACCGAGGTCGTCGCGCTGCGCACCGACGCGCCGGTCGCCGTCGTCCCGGCCGGTGGGCGCCCGGTGTGGCTGCACCACGGCAGCTCGATCAGCCAGGGCAGCAACGCCGCGGGGCCCAGCACCACCTGGCCCGCGCTCGCCGCCCGCACCGCCGGGGTCGAGCTGGTCAACCTGGGGTTCTCCGGCAGCGCGATGCTGGACCCGTTCGTCGCCCGCACGCTGCGCGACACCCCCGCCGCCATGATCAGCGTCAAGATCGGGATCAATGTCGTCAACGCCGACCTGATGCGCCGACGGGCGTTCGCGCCCGCCGTGCACGGGTTCCTCGACACGATCCGCGACGGGCACCCCGACACCCCGCTGCTGGTGGTTTCCCCGGTGCTGTGCCCGATCCACGAGCACACCCCGGGCCCGGGCGCGCCGGAGGTCGTCGACGGGCGGCTGCGGTTCCGCGCGACCGGCGACCCGGCCGAGGTGGCGGCGGGGAAGCTGACGCTGTCGGTGATCCGCGAGGAGCTCGCCCGGGTCGTGGCCGGCCGCACCCCGCAGGATCCGGCGCTGTCCCACCTCGACGGCCGTGAGCTCTACGGGGACGCCGACGCGGCCGAGCTGCCGCTGCCCGACCGGCTGCACCCGTGTCCCGAGGCGCACCTGCGGATGGGGGAGCGGTTCGCCCGGCTGGTGTTCGGTGCGGGAGGCCCGTTCCACGCCGCGGGCCCGCGCGACCGGTGACCGGCCACGGGGCCCGCGGGCGCGGGCTCAGCTGCCGTCCTGGTCCAGCTGCCCCTGGAGGCGGTCCTCGAAGTCCTGCTGGCACTGCGCGATCGCGGACTGGTCGGTGCCCGCCTGCTGCACGCAGCTGACGTACTCGTCCCCGCCGACCTGGTTGAACACGCTGAGACCGAAGGCGACGACGGCGATCGCGATGACGATGCCGACCAGGCCGAGCACGAGCCCGGTGATCGCGACCCCGCGGTTGGTCGCGGCGCCCTTGGACGCCCGGCTGATCCCGACGATGCCGAGCGCGACCGCGACGACACCGAACAGGGCGCCGACCAGGAAGAACCCGAGCAGCACGGCGAGGATGCCGAGCACCAGCGCGGCGATCCCGATGCCGTTGCGCGGCGGGGTCGTGGGCGCCCCGCCCTGCGGCCACCCCGGCGCCCCGGCGGGCGGCCGGTCCGGGTAGGCGGCCGGGTCGTGGCCCTGCGCGCCGTACTGCTGCTGTCCGTAGGGCTGCTGTCCGTACTGCTGGCCGGGGGGCTGCTCCCCGTACTGCGGCTGCTGCCCGTCGGGCTGCCGGCCGTACTGCTGACCGGGCTGCTCGCCGTACTGCTGGCCGCCGTAGGGCTGGTTCTGCTGCGTCGGCTGGTCCAGGTTGTGCGGGTCCTGCGGGTCCCCGGGGCGACCCGGGTACGGGGGTGGGCTGCTCACGCTCGTCCTCTCCTCACCGACGCACCGGGTGGTTCCCGGTGCCGGCGGTGCCGTCCGGCGGAGTCGCCGTGACCGTCGTCGCCGTCGTGTCCGGTTCGATGATCCCCAGGTGCCCGGGCTCGGTCCAGGCAAAACACCCATGGGACGGCACAGGGGCCCCGGTCGTGGTGGGATCGGTGCCCGTGAGCGGTATCGACGAGATCGAGGAGTGGACCCGGGCGCAACGCCGGGTCATCGACCTGGTGCGGGACCTGCCGCCCGAGCGCGCGGAGCTGACGGTCCCGTCCTGCCCGGACTGGACCGTGCGCGACCTGTTCTCGCACATGGTCGGCCTGGGCGCGGACGTGGTGCGTGGCGACGAGCCCGACGACCACAACGAGGAGTGGACGGACCGGCAGGTGCGGGCGCGGCGGGACCACGACGTGGCGGCACTCGTCGCGGAGTGGGAGTCGCTGACCGGCCCGCTGCGCGACTGGATGGCGGCCCACAACACCCGCCCGCTCGGCGACGTGATCATCCACGAGCAGGACCTGCGCGGTGCCCTGCGCGAGCCCGGCGGGCAGCACACCCCCGGCCTCTACGCGGTCATGGACACGTTCCTGGGCCGGTTCGCCGCCGCGGTCGGGGACCGGGCGCCGATCGCCCTGGTCGGTGACGGCCGCCGCTGGGTGTCCGCGGGCGACGAGGCGGGGGCCGCGGTCGTCGTGCGGGCCCCGGACTTCGAGCTGGCCCGTGCCCTGGTCACCCGCCGGTCGGCGGCGCAGCTGCGGGCCTGGACCGAGCGCGGCGACGTCGAGCCCTATCTGGACGCGTTCGCCCTGCTCGGGCCCCTGCCCGGCACCGACCTCACGGAGTCCTGACCGCGGTCGTCACCGGATTGTCAGCACCGTCGACGTGACACGGTCCTGACAGTGGGTCCAGACTGGCCGGGTGAGCGTGCACCCCACCCACCCCGTCCCCGCCCTCGACGACGCGCTGACCGGGCGCGCCGTCGGGCGCGTCCGCCGCTGGACCGAGCGCACCGGTACCGCACCGTCGTCGGGCTCCGGCCGCGGAGCGGACCCGACGCAGCGGCTGGCCGCGCTGATGCACGACCCCGCCGGGGTCGACTTCACGCTGCGCTTCGTCGACCGCGTCGCCCGCCCCGCCGACGACCGGGTCGCGGCCCGTGAGCTGGCCCGGCTCGCCGGGGCGGGCGCCGCACTGCCCGCGTTCGTCACCGGCACCGACCGGTTGCTGCTGCGGGCCGGCGGCCGGCTGGCGACGGCGCTGCCGCACGTCGTCGTGCCCGCGGCGCGGTCGCGGCTGCGCAGCCTGGTCGGGCACCTGATCGTCGACGCAGGCGGACGCGGCCTGGACCGCCGCCTCGCCGCGGCCCGGCGCGACGGGCACCGGCTGAACCTCAACCTGCTCGGCGAGGCGGTCCTCGGCCACGACGAGGCGGACCGGCGCCTCGCCCGCACGATCGCGCTGCTGCGCCGGCCGGGCGTCGACCACGTGTCGGTGAAGGCGTCCTCGGTCGTCGCCCAGCTCGTGCCGTGGGACCTCGAGGGCAGCCGCGACCTGCTCGTGGACCGGCTGCTGCCGCTCTACCGGGCCGCCCGCGAGCACGGCGTGTTCGTGAACCTCGACATGGAGGAGTACAAGGACCTCCACCTCACCGTCGCGTTGTTCACCACGCTGCTGGCGCGCCCGGAGTTCCACGACCTGCCCGCCGGGATCGTCCTGCAGGCCTACCTGCCCGACTCCGTCGCCGCGCTCGACGAGCTCGGGGAGTTCGCCGTCCGCCGTGCCGCCGCCGGCGGGGCGCCGATCAAGGTCCGCCTGGTCAAGGGCGCGAACCTGGCGATGGAGCGGGTCGACGCCGAGCTGCACGACTGGCCGCAGGCGCCCTACGCCACCAAGGCCGAGGTCGACGCCAACTACGTACGGCTCCTCGACCGCGGCATCGGCGGCCCGCACGCCGACGGGATGCGCCTGGGCGTCGCGTCGCACCACCTGCACCACGTCGCGCTCGCCCTGGAGCTGGCCGACGCCCGCGGTGCCCGGGCCCAGCTGGACCTGGAGATGCTGCAGGGCATGGCCCCCGCGTTCGCCGACGCCGTCGCGGGCGACCTGCCGGAGTCCGGGCCGGGTTCGCAGCTGGTGCTCTACACCCCCGTCGTGCACCGCGGCGACTTCGACACCGCCGTGTCGTACCTGGTCCGGCGGCTGGAGGAGAACGCGTCGCCGGAGGGCTACCTGTACACGCTGTTCGCCCCCGGCTCGGGCGGTCCGGCGACCTACCAGGAGCGGTTCCTCGCCTCGGTGCGCGACCGCGACGCCGTCGCCGACACCCCGCGCCGCACCCAGGACCGCACCGTGTCCGCACCCGTCGGGACCGACGGCCCGCTGCCCGGGGACCCGGTGCCCGCCGGGTTCCGCGCCGAGCCCGACACCGACCCGTCACTGCCCGCGAACCGGGAGTGGGCCCGTCGCGCCGCGACGACCGCCGTCGCGCGGACCGAGGTCCCCGTCGTCACCGACCCGGCCGCGGTCGACGCCGCGGTCGAGCGCGCCCGCACCTGCGGCTGGAGCGACGTCCCCGCCGCGGAGCGGGCCGCGACGCTGCGCCGCGCCGCCCGCGCGCTGGCCGCCGCCCGCGGGACGCTCCTGTCGGTGATGCTGCACGAGGCGGGCAAGACCGTCGCCGAGGCCGACCCCGAGATCTCCGAGGCCGTCGACTTCGCCGCCTACTACGCCGAGCGCGCCGCCGAGCTCGACGGCGCCCCGTTCACCCCGGACCGGGTCGTGGTCGTGACCCCGCCCTGGAACTTCCCGGTCGCGATCCCGCTCGGCGGCTGCCTCGCCGCGCTCGCCGCGGGCGCCCCGGTGCTGCTCAAGCCCGCCCCGCAGGTCCGCGAGTGCGCCGAGGCCGGCGTGGCCGCGCTGCACCGCGGCGGGATCCCGCGCGAGGCACTGCAGCTGCTGCCCACCGACGAGGCCGACGCCGGACGCCGGCTCGTCACCCACCCCGGGATCGACCGCGTCGTGCTCACCGGCTCGTCGGAGACCGCCGCGCTGTTCCGGTCCTGGCGGCCCGACCTGAACCTCGTCGCCGAGACCAGCGGCAAGAACGCACTGGTCATCACCCCCGCCGCCGACCCGGACCTCGCCGTCGCCGACCTCGTGCGCTCGGCGTTCGGGCACGCCGGGCAGAAGTGCTCCGCGGCGTCGCTGGCCATCCTCGTCGGCCCCGCCGCGACCGGCTCGGCCACCGGGAGGCGGCTGCGCCGCCAGCTCGTCGACGCTGTCACCACCCTGCGCGTCGGCCCGGGAACCGACCTCGCGACGACCATGGGCCCGCTCATCGAGGCGCCCTCGGCGAAGCTGCACCGGGCGCTCACCACGCTGGAGCCGGGGGAGCGGTGGCTGGTGCGCCCGCGCCGGGTCTCGGAGACGGTGTGGACACCGGGCGTGCGGGCCTGGGTGTCGCCGGGCAGCTGGTTCCACCGCACCGAGTGCTTCGGCCCGGTGCTCGGCCTGATGGCAGCCCGCGACCTGGACGAGGCGATCGCCTGGCAGAACGACACCGGCTTCGGCCTCACCGGCGGCATCCACTCCCTGGACTCCGACGAGATCGCGCACTGGCTCGACCGCGTCGAGGTCGGCAACGCCTACGTCAACCGGCACATCACCGGCGCGATCGTGCAGCGCCAGTCCTTCGGCGGCTGGAAGGGCTCGGTGCTCGGCCCGGGCGCCAAGCCCGGCGGACCCAACTACGTCGCCCAGTTCGGTACCTGGCACGACGGCGACCTCCCCGGGCCGGGACCGACGTCCGGCCCGGCCGCGGACCGCGTCCTGGCCGCGGCGGCCGACCTCGACCCGGCCGCCCGTGACCGCCTCGCCCGCGCCGCCGCCTCCGACGCCCGCGCGTGGGGCACCGAGTTCGGGATCGAGCACGACCCGACCGGGCTGGCCGCGGAGTCCAACGTGTTCCGCTACCGGCCCGCCCCGTCGGCGACGCTGTGGTGCGGCACCGGTGCCGCCCGCGCCGACGTCCTGCGGGTGCTGCTCGCCGCGGCCACCGCGGGGGTCCCGGTCCGACTGCACGGGCCGGGGGTCCCGCCGGGCGAGGTCCCGGGCGGGGTGCACGGCGGCGACGGGCTCGTCCCCGTGGCGGGCGAGCGGATCCGGGCCCTGGGCACCGTGCCCGACGGTCTGCGGGCGGCCGCCGCCCAGGTGGGCGCGTCGGTCGTGGACACCCCGGTGGTGCTGGACGGACGCCGGGAGATGCCGTCCGTGCTGCGGGAGCAGGCGGTCAGCCGCACCCGGCACCGGTTCGGCCACCTCGAACGGTGAGCGATGGCGGACGCACCGTCGCCGTGGTTACGGTGCGTCCATGGTGGTGCGTGCCCGCGATGTCATGACCGAACGCGTCGTCACGATCTGGGCGGACGCACCGCTGGCCCGGGCGCAGGAGCGGATGGCGGAGTCCCGGTTCTCCGCCCTGCCCGTGGTCGACCGGCGGTTCTCCCTGGTCGGGGTGATCTCGCTGGTCGACGTGCTGCGCCACCGCGACGACCCGCACGCCGTCGTCGGCGACGCGATGACCGAGCAGGTCGTGTCGGTGCTCCCGACGACGAACGTCTCGATCGTCGCGCACCGCATGCGGGTCTACGGCGAGCTGCGGCTGGTGCCCGTCGTCGACAAGGGCATCCTGGTCGGTGTGATCACCCGCAGCGACCTGCTGCGGCACCGGCACTCCGGTGGGCGGCTGCGCCGCACCGCCCGCCGGATCGGCGGTGTCGTGCCGGTGGCGCCGCTGCCGGAGGCGATGGCGCCGCGCGGTGCGGGCCGGATCGGCGGCCGGCCGACGTCGTCGCTGCGGGTCGCGGACGTGATGACCGACGGCGGGCTGGTCGCGATCCCGCCGGAGCTGGCCCTCGACGAGACCGCCGAGGTCCTGCTGTCCTACCGGTTCACCGCGGTCCCGGTCGTCGACGACCGGGACCACCTGCTGGGCATCGTCTCCGAGGCCGACCTCATGCACGGCTCCCTGGACGGCGGGCGGCGGCTGCGGGCCCGCACCGTCTCGGAGGTGATGACCCGCGACGTCGAGGTCGTGCACCCGGGCGACCCGCTCACCGACGCCGAGGACCTGCTGTCCCGGCGCGGGTTCCGGGTCGTCCCGGTCGTCGACGCCGAGGACGTGCTGGTCGGGGTGCTCAGCCGCAGCGACCTGCTCTGACCCGCGGTCAGGCCCCCGGGACCGGGGCGGCGGGAGCGGCCGGTGCCCGGACCGCGTCGCACTCCTGGGCGGCCTTCGCGACCAGCAGCGAGAACGCCACCGGGTCCTCCAGCGACTGCCCCGGCAGCGCCCCGAAGTCCAGGTACTTCTGCAGGCAGGCGAACTGGGCGGCCTGGTCGGCGGGGCTCAGCGGCGGCTCGGCGGGCGGCGCGGGCTGCGCCGACGCCGTCCCGGCGGTGACGGCGGCCAGGGCGAGTGCGGCGGCGACGGCGCCCGCCGCGGTGGTGGTGGCACGCAGGGCGGTCCTCACGATGTGCTCGCTTCCTGCGCCGGGGGCCGGCGCGGTCGGGGTCCTACCGCCCTCCGCGTGACGTCCCGGCCGAGCCCGGCGTCCGCGGTGGCACGATCCTGCGGTCCCGGCGGCACCCGGCGCGCCCCGACGGGCACGGGTCGACCCGGAGGTGTGACCCCCGGTCGGGTGTGCGTGGGATCCTGCCCGGGTGCCCCACGACCACACCCCCGCCCGCGAGCTGCTCTGCACCTGGTCCCGCCGGATGGTCCGCGACGGACTCGTCGTCGGCACCTCGGGGAACCTGTCGCTGCGCACCGGGGACCTGATCGCGGTCACCCCGTCCGGTGTGGACTACGAGACGATGACCGCCGCGGACGTCGTGCTCGTCGATGCGGAGGGCACGGTCGTCGACGGCACCCGGGAGCCGACCAGCGAACTCGGGCTGCACGTGGCCGCGCAGGCCCGGCCCGGCACCGTCGCGGTGGTCCACACGCACTCCCCGGCGGCGGTCGCGCTGTCGACGCTGTCCGACCGCGTCCCGGCCGTGCACTACCAGCTCGCGATGTTCGGCGACGGCGTGCGGGTGTCGGAGTACGCGCCGTTCGGCAGCCGTGAGCTGGTCGTGAACGCGCTCGCGGCGCTGGGGGAGTCCACCGCCGTCGTCCTCGGCCACCACGGCACGCTCGTGCTCGGCGACACCCTCGGCGCCGCCTACGACGGCGCGCGCCAGCTGGAGTGGCTCTGCGACGTCTGGCTGCGCGCCCGCGCCGTCGGCGAGCCGCGGCTGCTGCCCGACGCCGAGATCAGCGCGGTGCGAGGACGGTTCGCGGCCCAGCGGTCGAAGGTGCGGGCGACGAGCCCGGTCCCCACGCCCGCTCCTCGGTGACGATCGCGGTCACCAGGTCGAACGGCGTCACGTCGAACGCCGGGTTGTAGACCGGGGTCGCGGGCAGGGTGAGCAGGGTGCCGCCGTGCTCACGGACCTCCTCGGCCCCCCGCTGCTCGACGACGATGTCGGCCCCGGTCGGGGTGTGCGGGTCGATCGTCTCCTCCGGCGCGACCACCACGAACGGGATCCCGGACCGGGCCGCGGCGCAGGCCAGCATGTAGGTCCCGATCTTGTTCGCGACGTCGCCGTTGGCCGCGATCCGGTCGGCACCGACGAACACCGCGTCGACCAGCCCGGACGCGATCGCCGCGGGTCCGGCCGAGTCGACGCACAGCCGGTGCGGCGCCCCGGCCGCGGCGAGCTCCCAGACGGTCAGCCGCGCGCCCTGCAGCAGCGGGCGCGTCTCGCACGCCAGCACCTCGGCCAGTGCGCCGCGCTCGTGCAGCCGCAGGACCGCCCCCAGCGCGGTGCCGCCGTCGCCGGTGGCCAGCGGGCCCGTGTTGCACACCGTCAGCGCCCGCAGCGGGCGGTCCGGGCACAGCTCCTGGGCCAGGTCCGCGGCCCGGGCGGTCGCCGCGGCGTTGACCCGCGCGGCCTCCGCGGCGACGGCGCGGGCCTGCGCGAGCACCGCGGCCGGGCCGTCGTCGAGCGCCTCCAGGGCCCGGGCCACCCCCAGCCCCAGCGGGACGGCGGTGGGCCGGGCGACGGCGATCCGCCCGGCCGCGGCCCGCACCGCGGCGACGGCGACCGGCGTCGCCGTGCCGTGCAGGTGCGCGGCCAGCGCGACCCCGAAGGCGCCGGTGATGCCCAGGCTCGGGGCACCGCGCACGGCCAGCGACCGGATCGCCTCGATCAGCTCGTCGACGGTGCGCAGGTACAGGTGCTCGGTCGCGCCGGGTAGTGCGCGCTGGTCGAGCAGGACCACCGCCGGGCCGCCCTCGTCGTCGCCGGCCCAGTCCACGATCCGCATCGGCCCGTACCCTCCCCGGTCGTCCGCCCTCGGGTGACCGGGGTGAACCTACCCCGGCGCCGCGGGCGGCCGGGCCGACTGCGGTCCCGGTCACGGGCGGGTGCTCACCGTCCGGGCGGGGCCACCCGGTAGACCGCACCGGCGTCGTCGTCGGTCACGTAGACCGCGCCGTCCGGCCCGGCGACGGCCGCGACCGGCCTGCCCCAGCGCGCTCCGGACGGGTCCTGGAACCCGCCGACCAGCGTCTGCTGCGCGCCGAGGCGCCCGTCCCGCCAGGGGAAGAACGACACCTCGGGGGCCCTCGGCGGGTCGGCGTTCCAGGAGCCGTGCACCCCGGCCAGGGCCCCGGCCGCGTACGGCGCGGGCAGCACCCCGTCGGTGAACGACAGCCCCAGCGGTGCCGAGTGCGCCGGGAAGGACTGCTCCACGGGGGCCAGCGCCGCACAGTCCATCGCGCGCCCGCCGGGGTTCAGCTCGGCGTCGGCGACCAGACCGACGTCGGTGAAGTCCTGCGCGGAGCCGGCGACGCCCGGGTCGGTGTCCGGGTCCGGGTTGCAGAACGGCCAGCCCAGCTCGCGGCCCGGGGTGAGCCGGGCCAGCGGCTCGGCCGGATGGTCGGTGACGTAGGCGTCGACGACCTTCCCGAACGACGAGGCGCCGGCGTCGCCGTAGGGCCGGTCGTAGGGGTAGGGCACGTTGTCGCGGCCGTTGACCGCGGTCCAGACCGAGCCGTCGGGCGCGGTGGCCAGCCCGGTGCCGTTGCGGACACCGGTCGCGAACGGCGCGGCGGGCCCGCCGGTGGGCGGCATCCGCAGGATCGACGCGCGCGGGGGTGTGGCGTCCCGGTCGGCGACCGAGATGTTGCCGGTCGACCCGACCGAGACGTAGACCGCGCCGTCCGGGCCGACGGTGACCGACTTCAGCTCGTGGCCGTAGGCGCCGCGCAGGTCGGGGGAGTTGGCATCGGGCAGGCCGGGGACGACGACCCGCCGCCCGGTCGCCGCGCCGCGGGCCCAGGCGTACGCCGACACCTGGTTCGACTCGGCGACGTAGAGGGTGCCGCCGTCCGGGGAGAACGCGAGCCCGTGCGGCTGGGTGAGCCCGTCGAGCAACGGCCGCTGCTCACCGGTGCGCGACAGTGCCAGCACCCGGCCGTCGTCGGGCACCGAGACGAGCAGCTCGCCGTCCGGGGTCCAGACGGCCAGCCGGGCGTTCGGGACACGGGCGAGGACCGACACCGTCCACCCGGCCGGGACGAGGGCCTCGCGGGGCTCGTCGAACGGGGCGGTCGCGGCCCCGGGCGGCACCGACACCGTGACCGGCACCAGGTCCGCGCCCGCCGCGGCGACCGGGGCCTCGGCGCCGGACAGCGCGTTGGTCACCGGGTTGGGGCCGGTGCCGCAGGCGGCGAGCAGGGGGAGCGTGACCAGGGCGGCCAGCCAGGGGGCGATCCGCATGAACCCGACGCTACGGCCGCAACCGGCCCGTCGCGCGGCGGGGGCGCGCAGCCGTCAGGATCGTCGTCGATGCGCCTGACACTGCACGCCCGCGGACCGCAGCCCGCCGACGAGGTCTGGGAGCGCTACGCCGTGCCCGCCCGCTGGCCGGAGTGGGCGCCCTACATCCTCGGTGTCGACACCGCGGCGGACCGGATACGCCCCGGGGTGACCGGGCAGGTCCGCGGCCCGCTCGGCGTCACGGTGTCCTTTGCGGTCACCGAGGTCGACGAGCGCGCCCGCACCTGGGCCTGGGACGTCGCCCTCGGCGGCAGTGCCTCCCCGCTGAACCGGGTGCGGCTGAGCCTGGACCACGGCGTGCGGCCGTCCGGGGCCGGTACCCGGACCTGGCTGACCGTGCACGGCCCGCCCGCCGTGGTCCTGCCCTACCTGGTGCCGGCGCGGCTGTCGCTGGAGATGCTGGTCCGCCGCCCCGCCCGGGCGAGGTGATCGCACGCCAGCGTCGCGAACGCGCCGGGCACCTCGATCTGGGGCATGTGTCCCACCCGGCCGAACACGTGCGTCGTGACCTGTGGGAGCCGGCCCGCCGCGCGCAGCTGGGCCGCGGGCAGGATCAGGTCCCGCTCACCCCACACGACCAGGGTCGGCTTCGGGGCGCGGGCGAACGCGTCGAGCAGCGCGCGCCGCCAGCCCGGCCGGACCCCGCGGACGGTGCCCAGCTCGGCCGCGACCTCGGCGAAGGTCCGGGCGAACTCCGGCCGCCGCGCGATCTCCACGGCGCGGGCGACCCGCTCGTCGGTGACCAGGGAGCCGTCGACGAACAGGGACCGCTCCGAGCGTCGCGCCGCCCTGGCGTCCAGGTGGCCGAGCAGGAACCGGCCCAGCAGCGGCACCCCGATGACCCGCAGCGCCGGGGTCACCTCGGCACCGAACCCGGCGGGGTCGGCCAGCACCAGGGAGACGACCCGCTCGGGGTGCCGGGTGGAGATCAGCAGCGCGACGGCGCCGCCGAGCGAGTTGCCCATGACGTGCGCCGGCCGGGTCTCGCCGAGCGCGTCGAGGGTGGCGAGCGCGGTGTCGGCGAGCTTCTCCAGCGTCGCCGGGCCGGGCACCCGGTCGGAGTGGCCGAACCCGGCCAGGTCGAGCGCGACCACCCGGTACCGGGACAGGAACTCGTGCTGCGGGTCCCAGTCCTCCAGGCTGCGGCCGATCCCGTGCAGCAGCAGGACCGGCTCACCGGCGGGGTCACCGGTCTCGCGGACCCGGATCCGGGTGCCGCCGACGTCGACGAAGCGGGTCTGCGGGAGGGTCATCGCGTGCGCGCCGCCTTCGCGTTCCCGGAGGCGCCCACCAGCTTCGCGAAGATCCGGATGCTGTTCGCCGGGGCGAGCCGGGCCAGCAGGTCCGGGACCTTCGCGCTGATCCCGATGAGCAGCCGCGGGCGGCGCTTCGCGATCGCGTCGACGATCAGCTCGGCGGCCTTCTCCGCGGGGAAGGTCAGCAGCTTCTCGAAGTCCTTCTTGCCGCGCTCGGCCTCCTCGGCCGGGATGTTGACCCCGACCCGGGCGCCGGCGGCGATCCCGGTCCTGATGCCGCCCGGGTGCACCGTGGTGACGGTGGTGCCGACCTGGGCGAGCTCGGCGCGCAGCGCCTCGGAGAAGCCGCGGATCGCGAACTTCGACGACGAGTACGCCGACTGCCCGGGCGGGGCGATCAGACCGAACAGGCTGGACACGTTGACCACGTGCGCGCCGGGCCGTGCGGTCAGCGCGGGCAGCAGGGCGTGGGTCAGCCGCACCGGGGCGCGGAAGTTGACGTCCATGACCCAGTCGAACTCGTCGAGGGTCAGCCGGGCGAAGTCACCGCCGAGCGCGACGCCGGCGTTGTTGACCAGCAGCCTGATCTCCGGGTGACCGGCGAGGATCCGGCTCGACAGTGCGTCGACGGCGTCGCGGTCGGCCAGGTCGACGGTCTCGGTGGTCACCGACAGGCCGGGGTGCTTCGCGCGGATCGCCGACGCGACGGTGCCGAGCCGGTCGCCGTCGCGGTCGACGAGCACGAGGTCGCTGCCGCGCTCGGCGAGCAGGCGGGCCACGTGCTCGCCCATGCCACCGGCGGCACCGGTGACGACGGCGGTGCCCTCGGCGAAGCGGAACGGTGAGCGGGCCATCAGGAGGCCACCTCCTGCTGAGCGGTCGCCGGGGTGGCGGCCCTGTCCGCGGCGATTCCGGACGCGGTCGGGGTGGGGACGCGGGCGTCGCGGGCCCCCAGCGCCGAGGCGGGGGTGAGGATCATGTCCCGCTTGAGGTCGGCGCGGCCGAGCCCGACGGCGTCGAGGAAGAAGTTCTGGTGCAGCCGCCACGGGTCCTTGCGGCCCTGGCGCGGGAACAGGTGCTCCGAGCGCTTCACGTAGTTCGACTCGATGTCGAGCAGCGGCCGGTCCGGGGACGCGGTCGGCGCCGGCGTGGCGACGGCGATCCGCTCGCGGTCCATCAGTGCGAGCAGCCTGGGCACGTAGCGGGCGACGAGGTCGGCGCGCAGCGTCCAGGACGCGTTGATGTAGCCGATGCAGAACGCCAGGTTCGGCAGGCCCGACAGCATCAGGCCGCGGTAGGTGACGGTCTTGCCGATGTCGACCTGCTCGCCGTCGACGTGGATCGTGATGCCGCCCAGCGGGCTCAGCGACAGGCCGGTCGCCGAGACGATCACGTCGGCCTCCAGCTCCTCGCCCGACCGGAGCCGGATGCCCTTCTCGGTGATCCGCTCGATGTGGTCGGTGACGACCGAGGCCTCACCCCGGTTGATCGACTTGTAGAAGTCGCCCTCCGGGATGACGCACAGGCGCTGGTCCCACGGGTCGTAGCTCGGGGTGAAGTGCTTGTCCACGTAGGACTCGTCCTTGAGGAACTTCAGCGCGAGGCCGCGCAGCACCTTCTTCACACGCTCCGGGCGGCGTCGCGCGAGCTGGTAGAACGCCTGGGTCAGCGTCACGTACTGCAGGCGCAGGATGGCGTGCGCGACCGGGGCGGGCAGGAAGCGGCGCAGCTGGTCGGCGACCGGGTCCTTGCTGGGCAGCACCGTCAGGTACGACGGCGAGCGCTGCAGCATCGTGACGTGTCCGGCCTTCGCGGCCAGCGAGGGGATCAGCGTGACGGCGGTGGCGCCGGACCCGATGACGACGACCTTCTTGCCGGTGTAGTCGAGGTCCTCCGGCCAGAACTGCGGGTGCACCCAGGTGCCGGCGAAGTCCTCCCGGCCCGGGAACTCCGGCTGGAAGCCCTTGTCGTAGTCGTAGTAGCCCGAGCACATGAACAGGAACGAGCAGGTGTAGCGCTTCGGGCCCTGCGCGGTGGTGGTGTCCACCGTCCACCGCGCGGTGGCCGAGTCCCAGGACGCACCGACGACCTTCGTGCCGAAGCGGATCCGCTCGGTCACGCCGTACTCGCGGGCGGTCTCGGTGATGTAGCGGCGGATGTCGGCGCCGTCGGCGATCGACTTCGGCTCGCGCCACGGCCGGAACGGGTAGGCCAGGGTGAACATGTCCGAGTCCGAGCGGATGCCCGGGTAGCGGAACAGGTCCCAGGTGCCGCCGATGTTCTCGCGGCCCTCGAGGATCGCGTAGTCCTTGCCGGGCAGCTCCTGGTGCAGCCGGGCCGCGGCGCCGATGCCGGAGAGCCCGGCTCCGACGATGATCACGTCGCGGTGCTCGACGGCGGTGCTGTCCGGAGCGGGCGTCGTGCCGGCCTGCGTCATGTGGTCCTCCTCATCGGGCGCGTCCGCGCTGACTACCTCTTCGACCGAGATCCAGTCTGCCCCAAACCTACCCGGAGTAACTTGACCCGGCGCGACAACAACTTACCCTCGTACGACATGGGCACCGGATCACTCACCCGGGCGAGGGCGTTGCGGGGGCTCGTCGCGCTGGTCGGCGAGCTGGGCGGCGACGGAGCGGAGCTGTTCGCGCGGTTCCGCATCCCGATCGACGCCGTCGAGGGGGCCGACCCGGACGCGCTGGTCCCGACCCGGTCGGTGGCCCGGGTGCTGGAGACCGCGGCCGCCGAGCTCGGGTGCGGCGACCTGGGCCTGCGCCTCGCGCAGCGGCAGGGCCCGGAGATCCTCGGGCCGCTCGCCGTCGCCGTCCAGAACTCGGCGACCCTCGGCGACGCGCTCGACTGCGCCTCGCGCTACCTCTACGTGCACAGCCCGGCGCTGACGATCGGCGCCGTCGCCGACCCGGAGGGCGTCGCCGGGGTGACCGGGCTGGAGTACGGCAGCACCGATCCGCTTCCGCCGCAGGTCGCCGACCTCGGCGTGGGGGTGCTGCACCGGATCGTCGGGCTGCTGTCGGGCGGGCCCTACGGGCTGCGGTCGGTGCACCTGCCGCACACCGCTCCCGCCGACGCCGACCGCTTCCGGGAGTTCTTCGGCGCCGAGGTCCGCTTCGACCGGCCCGCCGCCGTGCTGCGGGTGCCCGCCGACCTCGTGCGGCGCCCGCTGGCCGGCGGCGACGAGACCGTGCGGGCCATCGCCATCGAGTACCTGGAGACCCACTTCGACCGGCCCGGGCGCACCGTCACCGACCGGGTGCGGGCCGCCGTCGACCGGTCGCTGGCGTCGGGCCCGGTGCGGATCGGCTCCGTCGCCCGGCTGCTGCGGGTCCACCCCCGCACCCTGCAGCGTCACCTCGCGGTGGAGGGGACGACGTTCGAGCAGGTCGTCGACGACGCCCGCCGGGACACCGCCGAGCGCCTGATCCTGCGGACCGACCTGCCGTTCACCCAGGTCGCGGCGATGATCGGGCTGGCGGAGCAGTCGGCGCTGTCCCGTGCGTCGAGGCGCTGGTTCGGGACGCCTCCGCGGGAGCTGCGCAAGGCCGGGCCGGCCGGGCTGCCGGTGGGCTGACGACCGCACGGGCCCCGTGCTGCGCCGACGGTCCTACCGGGCGCGCAGCGCGTAGCGGCGTTCGGCGTAGTCGAGGTCGTCGCGCCACAGCCGGGTGGCGGCCGCGGCCATCGCCGGGCGGATCGCCGGGGCGAGCTTCGAGGCGACGGAGAACCCGGGCCGGTCCGACCCGGCCACGACGGCCTCGATCACCGCGGTCCGGGGCCGCCCGTCGCGGTCGGTGCCGCGCGGGGTCGCATGGGTCTCGACGACCGAGCCGACGCCCTCGCCCTCCACGATGCGCATCACGACCGTCCGCGGCTCCGGGCACACGAACTCCGCCCGCACCGGGACGCCGAGCCCCGGACCGACCTTGAAGGTGACGGTGACCAGGAAGCGGTCGTCGGACTCGTCGACGTCGGTGACGGCGGGCGCGGAGTCCACCGTCAGCTTCTGGAAGGAGTACGGGTGGAACCAGGCGCCGTGCCACGGGTCGAGCCGGTTGGCGACGATGTCCTCGGGCTCGCACACCCCGACCAGGGTGGTCACGGCGTCGAGGACCGCGCCGGCCGGGCGGGCCGGGACGACCGGGGCGTCGGTCGGCTCCTCACCGCCGACGTCGTCGAGCCGCGCCCAGACGAGCACCCCGTCGTCGTGGACGGGGTGCACCGCCCAGCCGGGGCCGGACCGGGCGCCCAGGCGCAGCCCGTGCCAGCGGCACACCAGCTCGCCGCAGTCGACGGCCGCCAGCGCCATCGGCGCACCGAGGTGCGGGCAGGCGCCGGGACCCACGCGCACCGTCCCGTCCTCCTCCCGCCACGCGACGAGCTCGACCCCGCCGATGCGCACGCCGAGCGGTCGGTCGCCGCGGACCTCCCGGCTCGCGGCGACCACGAACCAGTTCCCCGACGGGCGCGCCTGCGCCCGCTCCAGTGCGGCCGAGATCAGCTTCGGGTCCGCGCCGGCGTAGGTCGGCTTCTGCGCCGCCCACTTCTGCGACGGCAGCGGCTGCAGCGGCCAGTGGGACGGCCAGTGCGCGGTGAGACGGGAGAGCAGGGTCATGACGTGGTTGTCCTTCGACGGGTGTCAGGTGCGCATCGCGTACTCGGCGGCGCGCCGCAGCGGACCGAGGCGGCCGCTGGTGGGGACGGTCTCGAGGGGGTGGCCGGCCAGGCCCCAGCCGGCGAGCAGCCGGTTCGCCGCCTGCCAGCCGGTGCTCGCGGCGCGCTCCATGAGCGCGACCGGCAGGTCGATCCGGATGCCGTCGCCGGCCAGCACCAGGCCGTGCACCGGGGTGGCGACGGTGGGCCGCCGCGCGAAGTCGCCCACGCCGAACATCGGGCAGTCCGCCCGCCACTGCACGAGCTCGCCGACCACCCCGGCGTCGGCGGTCTCCGGGTAGAGCTCGTGCAGCCGGGCGACCGAGCGCCGGCGCAGGTCGGCGGTCCAGGTGTCGTCGTCGACGCCCGGGGGCGGAGCCGCGGAGTAGGCGTGCAGCTCCACGACGGACCCGCCGTGCCGGTCGGCCCAGCCCGCGGCGTCGCGCTCGTAGCGGTCCAGCACGGAGACGTTGTCGAGCGGGTCGAGCCCGCCGGTGCCGAGGAACGGCGGCCGGGTCGCGTCGACGGGCCGGTCGAGCCAGAGCCGCTGCACGAGGAACGGTGGGGCGCTGCCCAGCGCGGCGACGTCGTCGCGCCAGCGCGCGAGCGCGTCCGGTCCGTCCACGGCGGACGCGGGGTCGCCCAGCCCAGGGGAGGAGGCGACGATGTCGCGCAGCCCGCGCACGTCGGTGGCCAGGACGACGGCGTCGGCCTCGCTCCCGCCTCCGTCATGATTCACGTGGAACCGTCCACTGCCGACACGGTCCACCGAGGACACGGTGACACCGGTCCGGAAGGTGGCACCGCGGGCGGTCAGGTAGTGACGCAGCGGCTCCCACAGTGCGGTGTCGAAGCCGGCGTCGGGCACGTCGAACATCAGGCCCTCGGAGGAGCCGAGGAAATAGATGTGGAACATCGTGGCCAGCTCGGCGGCCGACATCGTCGACGGCGGCGCGAAGAAGCTGCGGGAGAACACCTCGAACGCGAGGTGCCGGGCCGCGGGCGGGAAGTTGATCGATTCGACGAAGCTCTGCGCGTCGAGGTGGTCGATCGCCTCGTAGATGCCGGGCACGCTGACCGCGGCCAGCGGCGCGGCGGCGCGGGCGTCGAGCCGCAGCAGGTCCGACGGGCGGAACGTGGGGCTGCGCAGCGCGAACAGCACGGCGTTCCACGGGGGCGTGCGTGGCAACCCGCGGAAGGTGTCCCGGCGCCCCCGGGCGTCGACGAGCGGGTAGTCCTCCAGCGGCACCAGCCGCTCCAGTCCGGGGTCGCCGCGGCGCAGCAGCGCGCGCAGGTTGTAGTACTGCCGGAAGAACGCGTGGAAGCCGCGGCTCATCGACACCGGCGTGCCGTCGGGCAGGGCCTCCGACCAGCCACCGACCCGGCCGCCGAGGTAGGGCTCGCGCTCCAGCACCTCGACGACGACGCCGCGCTCGGCCAGCCCGGTCGCCGCGGCCAACCCGGCGATCCCGCCCCCGACGACGACCGCCCGCGGCCGCCGCCCCAGCTGCCCGGCGTCGCCGAGGCCACCGGCGGGTTCGTGGCGGACGCGGCGCGGGTCGGTCGGGCGGGCGGTCACGACCGCGTCCCGAGCACGGTGTGCACGACGCCGTTCTGCCAGCCGGTCATGGTCTCGGAGTGCACGGCGTCGAACCCGGCGGCGCGCACCCGGTCGCGCAGGCGGCCGATGCCGTCGAAGGTGTTCACGCTGCGCCACAGGTGCCGGTACAGCGCGGTCTCGCCGGTCGTCATCCGGCCGAGCGGCACGATGATCCCCCAGCAGACCGCGTGCCAGGACAGCCGGGCGCGGGGGGAGTCGGCGACCGAGTACTCGTGCAGTGCGAGCACCCCGCCCGGGCGCAGCAGGTCGTGGAAGCGGCGCAGCTGGGCGTCCGGGTCGTCGAGGTTGCGCAGCAGGTAGGCGGCGAGGATCCCGTCGAACGGGCCCTCGACCCCGTTCTCGGCGAGGGCCTCGGCGGTGGAGTGCACGAACCGCACCGACGCCGGCCACGGCTTGGTGCGGGCGCGCTCGAGCATCCCGGCCGAGGCGTCGACGGCGACGATCTCGGCGCGCGGGGCGACACCGAGCAGCGCCGCGGTGGAGGCCCCGGTGCCGCAGCCCGCGTCGAGCAGACGCAGCCCGGCGCCGTCACGGGGGAGCCGCATCCGGGCCGCGGACGCGCGCAGGTGGTCGTGGTAGCCGGGGTTCATCCCGACCAGGCGGTCGTAGTCGGCCGCGCCGTCGTCGAAGTGCGAGGGGACCTGCTCGCGGGGCAGGCCCGCACGGCCGACGGTTCCGGGGCGGGTGGGACGGGACGGGGAACGGTCGACCATGTCCGCGAGCCTAGGACCGCCGGCGTCGCACGGCGCGTCGGGTCGCATCCTGTTGCACCACAGCCACTCGCGGGGGCGACCCCGGTCAGGAGACCCGGTCGGTGCAGCGCACGGCCATCGCGCGCAGCACCGCGGCGACGTCGTCGCCGAGCACCCCGTCGGCGACCGCGCCGTCGACCAGCCGCAGCGCACCCTGCACCCGGGTGGCGATGAGCTCCTCGATGCGGCGGCGGGCCCCGGTCGACTCGATCGCCACCCGCGCCGCGGCGACGTCGACCGGGCCGTCGGCCTCGTCCGAGCCGTGCAGCAGCGCGTCGAGGGCGCCCCGGGTGGCAGGTCCGGCGACCTCGCGGGCCAGCACGACCAGGCTGGTGGCCTTGCGCTCGGCCAGGTCGTCGCCCGCGGACTTGCCGGTGGCGTCGGTACCGAACACGCCCAGCACGTCGTCGCGCATCTGGAAGGCCTCGCCGACCATCGTCCCGTAGTCGCCGAGCGCCGCGAGCAGCTCCGGTCCGGCCCCGGCCATCGCGGCGCCGAGCTCCAGCGGGCGCCGGACGGTGTAGTTGCCGGACTTGCGGCGCAGCACGTCCATCACCTCGTCGAGGGTGGGGACGCGGCGGGCCTCGTTGAGCAGGTCGGCGAACTGTCCGACCGCCAGCTCCGAGCGCATCTCGTCGTAGCGCGGCCAGCCGCGCTCGAGCACCGCACGCGGCAGCCCGCTCTCACGCATCGCCTGCTCGGCCCACACCAGGCACAGGTCGCCCAGCAGCACCGCGCCGGACTCGCCGAACCGGTCCGGGCAGCCGGACATGCCCTGGCCGCGGTGCCAGGAGGCGAGCTGGACGTGCACCGTCGGGCGGCCGCGGCGCATCTGCGAACGGTCCATGACGTCGTCCTGGAGCAGGGCGAAGGCGTGCAGCAGCTCCAGCCCGGACACGGCCGCCAGCGCGGCGGGGGAGTCCGGGGCGGCGGCCCGCCAGCCCAGGTAGCCGAACATCGACCGCAGGTACTTGCCCCGGCCGACGAAGTCGCTCAGGACCCCGGCGACGAAGTCCGCACCGCGCATCGAGTGCACGTGCTCGGCGCACCGGAGCCGCACGGTCTCGTCGACGTGGGCCCGGACCCGGCGGCGGATCTCCGCGACCCAGTCCGGGTGGGTGGGGACGTGCTCGAGCCGCCGGTCCTGCCCGGTCTCCACGAACATCGCGCGGCCTCCCGTCGGGTCGCCTGGGGTGGTGAGCGGCCGGACGTCGGCGTCCGGACCCGGTCGGGGCCGAGGGCGCGACCGGCCGGGTCCTGTCGAGGGTATGGGGGGTGTCGTGATCGCGCGCGCCGAATCGGACGGACCGCCCCTGTCGGGTTCGGACGGAGCGGCCACGTGGTTCGGGTGACCCACGTCACCGGCCGTTCGGGCCGGTCAGCCGGCCCGGAGGAACGACCAGGCGGCCAGCCACACCGACCCGGCCACGAGTGCCATCGCCCCGGGCACGTGCACGATCAGGCCCGGGATGTCGCCGAACCACGCCTGGACGAAGGTGAACGCGAAGACCGCTGCGGCGAGGACCGGCGGCCACCACGCGCCGGCGGTGACGACACGGAGCCACACCGCGGCCGCCGCGGCGAGCCCGGTGACGACGTGCAGCACGATCGCGCCGGTGCCGTGCGGACCGACGTCCCCGCCGGTGAACAGGCCGGCGGCGGTCACGAACTGCCAGGCCAGGACGACGACCGACGCGGTCGCGAGCACCCGCAGGGCCAGGACGGGGGTGGAGCGGGTGACGTCGGGGGCGGCGTGGCGGTGTGGGGCGGACATCCTCGCAGTCTGCCGACAACCGGCCGCAGGTGCACGAACCGGTCGTTCAGGCCATCGCTGGCGCGAGCTCCCGCGCGCCGACGACGGCGGCCCAGGCCGGCAGGAAGTGCCGCACCGGGTCGAGCGCGGGGGAGCCGGTGACCGGGGTGAAGTGGTGGTCCACGAACGCGCGCAGCGCCGCGGAGTGGCCGAGCCGGTCCGGGACGAACGCCACGTCGTCGCGCCAGCCGCACTCGCAGGCCGCGCGGTAGGCGACGGCCGGGGCGCGGCGTGCGTCGCTCCAGATCCCCGTCACGCGGCCGTCGGCGGTGTCCGCGCTGACGAACCCCTCGTGGTCGTCCGACCCGGGGATCTCCACCGGTCCGATGTAGAGCACGCGATGATCATCCCCGGGAGCCGGCGGTGCGCAACCCGCGGTGGGACGGGTGGGCCCTCCGGTTCGTCCGGCGGTCGTCCGACGGCCCCGCGTGGCAGGCTGGACCGGTGGCGGACGACGAGCGTGGCGAGGCGGTGCTGGCCGCCGCGACCGACGCGGCCCGCCGCGAGTTCGGTGACGAGCTGGTGGCGGCCTACACGCTCGGCAGCCTCGCGCACGGCGGGTTCGCCCCCGCCGTCAGCGACGTCGACCTGGCCCTGGTGCTGCGGGAGACCGGCGGCGGCACGGCCTCGCGGGTGCACGACGTCGTCGCCGCGGCCCGGGACGCGGCCGCGGGCACCGACGGGCTCGCCGAACGGCTCTCGGTGTTCTGGGCCGACCCGGACACCGTGCGCCACGGCACCGGGCGCCGACCGGCCCGCCTGCCCGCCGTCGACCGGCTCGACCTGCTCGACTCCGGCGTGCTGCGCCACGGCACCGACGTCCGCGACGGGGCCGTCCCGCCCGGCCACGACGAGCTGGTCCGCGGCTCGGCCGGGTTCCTCGTCGAGCGGGTCGACGACGCCTGGATCGCCGGGGTCGCCGACCCGGCCGCACTGCTGGCCCGCGGGCCGCGCGCGGTCACCAAGACGGTGCTGTTCCCGGTCCGGTTCCTGCACACCCTCACGACCGGGGAGATCGGCCGCAACGACGACGCCGTCGCCTCCTACGACGGCGCCCACCGCGACCTGGCCCGGGCCGCCCTGCGGTGGCGCGACGGGGCGCTCGGCGAGCGGGTGGCGGCCTGGACCCTGCTGACCGACCACCTGGCGGGCCTGTACCGGGAGTGCGTCGACGCCCATCTCGCGGCGCTGCCCGGTGACGACCCCGCCGTCACCGGGCTGCGGGCGCTGCGCGACGCCCTGGCGGTGCTCAGTGCTTCGCGGGCCTCCGTCCCACGAACGCCCCGATCCCGGTGACCGCGCGTCCCACGACCAGGGTGTTGATCTCCTTGGTGCCCTCGTAGGAGTAGAGGGCCTCCGCGTCGTTGAAGAACCGGCCGACCTTGTTCTCCAGCAGGATCCCGTTGCCGCCGAACACTTCCCGGGCCCGGGCGACCGCGTCGCGCAGCATCAGGGTGGCCTGTCGCTTGGCCAGGGCCGCCTGCTCGTCGCGGAAGGTGCCGTCGTCCTGCATCTGGGCGACCCTGACCGCCATCCCGAGCGAGGCGACGACGGCGCCCAGGATCGAGACGAGGTGGTCCTGGACCAGCTGGAACGACGCGATCGGCTGCCCGAACTGGACGCGCTCGACCGCGTAGTCGCGGGCCAGCTCGAAGACTCCCGCCATCGCGCCGACCGCGTTCCAGGCGACGCCGCCACGGGTCACCCGCAGTACCCGGTTCGTGTCGGCGAAGGTCTGTGCGCCGGGCAGCCGGTTCGCCTCCGGGACGCGCACGCCGTCGAAGGTGAGGTCGGCGTTCTGGACGGTGCGCAGCGCGAGCTTGCCCTCCATCTTGGTGGCGGTGAACCCGGGCGTGCTCTTCTCGACGACGAAGCCCTTGACCGAGTCGTCCGCCACGTCGCGGGCCCACACGATCACCAGGTCGGCGAAGGTCCCGTTGCCGATCCAGCGTTTGGCGCCGTCCAGCACCCACTCGTCGCCGTCGCGGCGGGCAGTGGTCTCCAGCCCGCCCGCGACGTCGGACCCGCCGTGCGGCTCGGACAGCGCGAACGCGCCGATCTTCTCCATCCGGCGCATGGCAGGGAGCCAGCGGTCCTTCTGCTCCTGCGACCCGCACAGGTCGATCGAGGTCAGCGCGAGCCCGGCGTGCACGCCGAAGAAGGTCGCCATCGACGGGTCGACGCGGGACAGCTCCATCGACACGAACGAGGTGAGCAGCCGCGAGTAGGCGGGCCGGTCCGGCCACTCCCGCGCCAGCCCGACGACGTCGAGCTCGGCGAACCCCGGGAGCAGCTCGTGCGGGAACTCCGCGCGGTCCCAGCAGGCGTCGGCGATCGGGGCGATCTGCTCCTCGGCGAAGGAGCGGACCCGGGAGAGGATCTGCTGCTCCTCGGGGGCGAGCAGGTCGACGTAGCCGAAGAGGTCGGCGGGAAGCGGTGCGGTCATGACTCCTCCATCTCCGACCGGGCGGCGAGCACGGAGGTCTCGGCGCGGTCGCGTGCGGTGGTGAGGGCCTCGCGGCTGGGGCCGTAGGCGTCCTCGGTGGCGTTGCTGATCGCCTCGACGGTGTCCGGGTCGAGGGTGGGGTTCCCCAGGTCGGCCCATCGGCGCGCCATCCCCGGGCCGAGGTGTTCCAGCAGGTGGCGCAGGCCGCCGTCGCCGCCGCCGAGGTGGAAGCTCAGGAACGGTCCGCCGGTCGCCCAGCGCGGACCGAGCGCCCCGGTGACCACGCGGTCGAGCTCGGCGGGGGAGACCACACCGTCACGGACGAGGGAGACGGCCTCGCGGAACAGCGCCGACTGCAGCCGGTTGCCGACGAAGCCGTACACCTCCTTGTGGATCTCGACCGGGTCCCTGCCCACCGAGCGCAGGAACTCCGCGGCCCGCGCGACGTTGTCGCGCGCGGTGCGCCTCCCGGCGACGAGCTCCACCAGCGGCAGGACGTGCGGCGGGTTGAACGGGTGCGCGACGAGCAACCGGGCGGCGGCGGCGTCGTCGAGCCGGGCGGCGACGTCGGTGGGCAGGATCCCCGAGGTGGAGCTGAGCAGCAGCGCACCGGCGGAGGCGTGCGCGGCCGCGGTCGCCCAGATGTCCTGCTTCACCTCCAGGCGCTCGGGTCCCTGCTCCTGGACGACGTCGGCACCGGCCACGGCGCGGGCGAGGTCCGGTTCGCAGGCGACCCGCTCGAGCAGGTCCGCCGACCCGAACCGGCGCACACCGGCGTCGACGACCTCGGCCAGGTCCGGCCGCGGGTCGGTGACGACGACGTCGTGTCCGGCCGCGGCCAGCAGCACGGTCCAGGAGACGCCGACGGTGCCGGCACCGATCTCGGTGATCCTCACGATTCCTCCAGGTAGTCGTGCACGGTGGTGATCGGCGCGAGCGTGAGGTCGGTCAGCACGTGCGATGCGGAGACGATCTCGCGCACCGGCAGGTCCGCCAGCGGCGCGAGGACGTGGTCGAACAGCTGCAGCCGGGCCGGTCCGGTGAACGCCCGCTTCACGGTCAGGTCGGTGATCCGGGTGCGGACCAGCCGGGCGTCGACCGGTCCGGATCGGCCCGGCACGAGCTTGACCATGAAGGTCGGCACGCCGACCTGCGCGGCGGCCTCCGCCGGATCGAGCTCGGTGTGCTGGTAGGCCATGGTCGCGACGGCCACCGGCAGCGAGCCCTTGTGCAGGGTGCCGACGAGCGCACCGTCCTCGACGCCCAGTCGTGGTGTGCCGAACGCCTTCGGGTAGGCGCTCTGCTCGCGCCCGGCGAAGGTCGCCGGTGCGTTGTCCAGCCACATGCCGTGCAGGTACTCACCGTCCTCGCCGTCGAAGGAGCACGCCAGCGCCTGCCCGGACTCGGTGTAGGGGCCGAAGCCGTCGACGTCGCCCATGTGCATGACCTCGAACCGGACCAGCGGCTCCCCGGCCACCAACGGCTCGGGCAGCGCGCGACGGAACGCGTCGGGATCGGTGCGGTAGACGACGTTCAGGTACTCGCGGTCGGTGAACCGGTGCGATCCCGGCGTGAACGCGGGCGCGGTCAGCGGGGTGGTCCCGGCGGCGAGGACGTCGGCGGCCCTCATCGGGCGAGCACCCCGTCGGCGACCAGCGCGGCGATCTCGTCGTCGGTGCGGCCCAGCTCGCGCAGCACGTCGGCGCCGTCGGCGCCCAGCGTGGGGGCCGGGGTGCGCATCCCGCCCGGGGTGGCGGTGAACCGGACCGGGAAGCCGATGGACCGGTAGCGGCCCTCGGTGGGGTGCTCGGCCTCGGTGAGCAGGCCGCCGTCGGTGACGTAGGGGTCGGTCTCGGCGTCGTCGACGGCCAGGACGGGCGCGAACGGGATCGAGTGCTGCGCGCACAGCCGCGCCCACTCGTCGGTGGTGCGCCGGGGGGCCAGCTCGCCGATCAGCGCGTACAGCTCGGACTGGTGCGCGGCCATCGCGGGGGAGGTGGCGAACCGCTCGTCGGCGGCGAGGTCGTCGCGGCCGGCCGCGGTGAAGAAGTCGGCGATGTTGCGCGGGGTGTAGGGCAGGATGCAGGCCCATCCGTCCTTCGTCGCGACGGCCTCGTGCCCGGCGGCCATCGACCGGTTGAACCCGGTCGGGCCCTCCGCGGGCACGAAGGTGTGCCCGGACAGGTGCTCCACCAGGTTGAACGCGAGGAGCGTGTCGGTCATCGGCACCTCGACCAGCTGCCCCTCGCCGGTGGCCCGCTGGTGGATCACCGCGGCCAGCGCGGAATAGGCGATCGTCAGCGCGCAGACCTTGTCGGCCAGGATCGTCGGCGCGTAGGAGGGGGTGCCGGTCGCCCGGCGCATCAGGTCCACCATCCCCGACGACGCCTGCACGATCTCGTCGTAGGCGGCGCGGTCGGCGAGCTCGGAGTCGCTGCGGAAGCCCTGCGCGCGGACCTGGACCAGGCGCGGGAAGCGCTCGGCGACCCGCCCGGGGTCGAGTCCGAGCCGGTCCAGCGCACCCGGGCGCATGTTCGTCACGAGGACGTCGGCGGTGTCGAGCAGGTCGTCGAGCACCGCGCGGCCGGCGTCGGTCTTGAGGTCGAGCGCCACCGAGCGCTTGTTGCGGTTCACGTTCAGCGCGAGCGCGCCCATCCCGGGGTTGCGCTGCGGCAGGGTGCGGCGGGTCATGTCCCCGGCCGGCGGCTCGATCTTGATCACCTCCGCGCCCAGGTCGCCCAGGATCTGGCAGGCGTACGGGCCCATGACGACCGACGCCAGGTCGATCACCCGCAGCCCGTCCAGTGCGCCACCCATGTCGTGCTCCTTCCGCTCGCTCGCCGTCACGTTCTCCATGAGCATGGCTAACTTTCCTCGCTCCTGCGAGCTAGGCTTACCCATATGCGTAACCACCACCGGACCGTGGACCGGGTGGCCGGTCTGCTGGAGGCCGCCGCCCGCCGGCCCGGCGGCAGCTCCCTGTCGGCGCTGGCCCGCCGCGTCGGAGCCCCGGTGTCGTCGGTGCAGAAGCTCGTCGACGGTCTGGTCGCCACCGGCTACCTCGACGAGCGCGACCGTCGGTACACCCTGGGCCCCGCGCCCTGGATGCTCGCGGCGAGGGCGGGGGAACCACCCGTCCCGGCGATCCCGCACGAGGCGCTCGACCAGCTCGCCCGGCACACCGGGCTGCCGGTGCTGCTCGCCGCCCGGATCGGCGACGACGCCGTCTACCTCGACTGGGCGGGCGCCGACGAGGGTTTCGACGTGGCGCTGTCGGCGCGGGTCCGCGCGCCGCTGCCCGACACCGCCGCCGGCCGGGTCCTGCTCGCCCACCTCGGCCAGGCCCAACGCAAGCGGGTCGCGCTCGCCGCGCACGAGGGCGACCCCGGCGCCGCCGCCGCGCTCCTCGACACCTGCGCCCGGATCCGTGCCGACGGGTTCGAACGCGGCGCGAGCGGCGCCCTGCTGCCCGGGGCGGTCGCCGTCGCGGTCGCGCTGCGCCACGACGGCCGGGTCACCGGCGCGCTCTCGGCCGCCGACCGCGGGAACGGGCCGCTGCCCGCCGGCGTCGCCGAGGCCCTCGCCGACGCCGCGGGGGCCTGGTCGACCTGACCCGGCGCGACGTTTGCCGCCCGGTGTGCCGGGAAGGCGGCGGGTGATGCGTACCGACTGGATCCGAACCCTGAACGACAGCGACGGTCCCTTCGCGACCGTCGTGCTCGACGCCACGCACGACACCGCCGACGCCACCGAGCAGTACCGCCTGCGCTGGCGCGAGCTGCGGGAGCGCCTGGCCGACGACGGTGCCGACGAGTCGGCACTCACCGTCCTCGACGAGGCCGTGACAGCCGCCGACGCCCCCGACGGCACGGCCGGCCGGGTCCTCGTCGCCGACGCCGCGCGGGTCCTGCTCGACCGGCACACCGAGTTCCCGCCCGAGCGGGGGACCGCGGCCTGGGGTGCGGTCCCGGACCTGCTGGGCGTGCTCGGCGCGGTGGGGGAGGACGTGGCGACGGTCGTCGTCGCGGTCGACCGGACCGGTGGCCGGGTCCGCGGTGTGGACGGCACGGTCTCCGAGGTGTCGACCGACTCGGGCGGCCCGGTCCACAAGGCGAGCACCGCGGGCCCCGGTGAGGGCACCGTGGACGCCCGGGTCGAGGAGACCTGGAAGCGCAACGCCCAGGCCGTCGCCGAGCAGGTCGAGAAGTCCGTCCGGGCCGGCAACGCGGACCTGCTCGTCGTCGTCGGGGACGCGGAGTCCCGGTCCCGCCTGCGCGACGAGCTCCCGCCGGCCTCGGCCGGGATCATGGCCGAGATCGAGAACACCGGCGGCACGCTGCCCGAGCAGGTCGACGACACCGTCCGTGCCGCGGCCGACGAGGTCCGCGAGACCCGCCGCGGCGAGGCCCTCACGAGCTTCGCGACCGCGTCCGGGCGCGGCGACGGGCTGGCCGTCACCGGGCTCGGCGAGGTCACCGGGGCCACCCGCGCGCACGCCGTCGAGAGCCTGCTGGTCGACCCGGCCGCGGTGCCCGGCACCGAACTGGTCGCCGGCTCCGACCCGGCCGCGGTGGGGGAGAAGGCCGACGAGCTCGTCGGCGACACCCCGACGCTGTCCGGTCCGGCCGCGAACGTCCTGGTCCGCGCCGCCGTCGCGACCGGTGCGGCCGTCGTGCTGGTCCACCCCGGCGACGACGTCACGCTCACCGACGGCGTCGGCGCCGTCCTGCGCTTCCCGGTCGGCCCCGCATCCTGACCGTGCCACCGTCGTGCCCCGTCCCCGGCCGGACCGGCCGGGACGGGGCATGATCGGGTCCATGAGCGACCCGCGGATCGAGACCTCGCGCATCGTCGACGCGAGCCCGTCCGAGATCTTCGCCGTGCTCCGTGACCCGCGCGGGCACGTGGCCATCGACAGCTCCGGGATGCTGATGTCGGCCGAGGGCGGGCCGGTCTCGGCGGCCGGGGACACCTTCGTCGTGCACATGGACCGCGAGTCGCTCGGCGACCGCCCGATGGGCCGCTACGACGTCACCGTGCACATCGCGAGCTACGTGCCCGACCGCGAGATCTCCTGGACCGTCGTGGGCGTCATGCGCCCGCCGGTCGGCCACGTCTACGGCTACCGGCTGGAGCCGGTCGCCGAGGCCGACGGCGGCGGCACCCGGGTCGTCTCGTGGTGCGACTGGTCCGACATCCACCCGCGGTACCGCGAGTCCGACCTGTTCCCGGTGATCTCCGCGGCGTCGCTCAAGGCGACCCTGGGCATCCTCGCCCGGACCGTGCAGACCTCCTAGGCGCTGCGGCGGCGGCCCCGCCGCAGCAGGGCGCCGGAGCCGCACGCCCAGAGGGCCCACACCACCAGCAGCGGCTGGACGAGCAGCCGGGTCGCGCGGGCGCCGTCGCTGTCGAGGCCGAACGCATCGGTGCCGGTGACGTACTGCGCCACGTTGCCGGGGAACACCAGCACGAACAGCGCCGCCGCGACCAGCCCCGCGTGCGGGCGCAGCCGGGCCGGTGCGAGGAGCACCGCGGCCCCGACCGCGATCTCGATGAGCCCGGACACGAGCACCACCGCGCCGGGCGCGGGCAGGAACGGTGGCACCTGGGCCAGGAACTCGGCCGGGACGAGCAGGTGGGCGACGCCCGCGGCGACGAGGAAAGCGCCCAGCAGGAGCCGGGCGGTGGTGCGGACCGCGTGCACGGCGCCTCCGGACGTCATCGATTCCGGGTATCCGCCCCGGCCGAACCGGGGGCCGGACGGGGTGCGGACACCCCGGGACCACCCTTGCACGGAGGCCCGACATGACCGCTCCCGAGATCGTCCCGCCACCCGGCCGCCGGCGCTGACGGGCGGTCGCGGTACCGCCGTCGTACCGACCCGCCATCACCCCGTTGCCGCAGCGGGATACCGGCGACCGGGTCACGGTGCGCGCCGACACTGGGCGCTGCGGGTGAACCGTAGCTGTTTGCGATTGAGGCGCGCAGGGTCGGGGAATCCGGGGTGCACAACAGAACGACACGGACTTCTGCACGGACCGGGCGCTGGGGAGCCTTCCGGTCCGTCGGCCCCGGGTCCGGGGTGCGACCGCTTCGGGGGTGGTCGCACCCCGGACCCGTTCCTCGTCGTGACCGGTTCGCGGGTGCCCGGTGCCGAGCCGATCCTGCGGGCTCGGATGAACTCCCGACATCGAGCGCTTACCCTGTGGGAATGACCGAGCCCGGAACCGTTGCGCCGCTGGCGCTCGACGAGCAGCTCTGTTTCGCGCTCCACTCGGCGTCGCGTGCGATGACCGGGTGCTACCGCCCGATCCTCGACTCCATCGGCCTGACCTACAGCCAGTACGCGGTTCTGCTCGTGCTGTGGGCCGAGGAGACGGTGCCCCAGCGGGAGCTCGGCGAGCGGATGTTCCTCGACAGCGGCACGTTGTCGCCGATGCTGACCCGGCTGGAGGGTCACGGGCTGGTCACCCGCGCCCGTCGCCCGGACGACGAGCGCACCGTGCAGGTGTCGCTGACCGAGAAGGGCAAGGCGCTGCGCGAGCACGCCGCCGCTGCGCAGGACCAGGTCATCAAGGCCACCGGCATGTCGATGGACGAGCTGTTCCGCCTCCGCGACGACCTGCAGCGGCTCGCGTCCCGGCTGCGGTCCGCCGAGCCGGAGGCCGCGCCCGCCTGACCGTCGCGCCGCCGCGTCCGACCGCGACCGGCGTGGATCGTTGCGCGGGTATATGCTTGCCGACAGGCAAACATATGGAGCGTGCATGAGCGGCCTCGACCCCGACGCGCTGGCGCGGCTCCGCACGGACCTGGCCCGGATCGCCCGGGGCCTGGACCGGGCCACCCGCGGCTCCGACCTCACCCGCAGCGCCCTGTCGGTACTCGGGACCGTCGCCGTCCGCGGCCCGATCGGGATGGGGGAGCTCGCCGCCGTCGAGGGCGTCAACCCCACCATGCTGTCGCGGCTGGCGGGCAAGCTGGAGGCCGCCGGGCTGCTCGTCCGCGACACCGACCCCGACGACGGTCGCGCCGTACGCGTCGCGGTCACCGAGGCCGGTGCTGCCGAGCACCGCCGACGCCGCGAGGAACGCACCCGGCTGCTCGCCGCCCACGTCGACGCCCTGTCCTCCGACCACACCGCACGGCTGCGGGCCGCGCTGCCCGCGCTCGACGCGCTCGCCAGGGCCCTGCGGGACGCCCGGTGAGCGCCGGTCCGGACCAGGCGTCCCGCCGGGCACTCGCCCGCACCTTCGCCGCGCTGTCCGGTCACAACTACCGGCTCTGGATCGGCGGCCAGTCGATCTCGCTGGTCGGTACCTGGATGCAGTCGATCGCCCAGTCCTGGCTGGTGTACGAGCTGACCGGGTCCGCCGCTGTGCTCGGCACCGTCGTCGCCGTGCAGACCGTGCCCACCCTGCTCCTCGGCCCCTACGCCGGGGTGTGGGTGGACCGCCTCGACCGGCGACGGCTGATGGTCGGCCTGCAGACGATGATGGGCCTGCAGGCCGCCGCACTCGCCGTGCTCACCCTGACCGGCACCGTCGCGCTCTGGCACGTCTACGTGCTGGCCGCGGTGCTCGGGCTGAACAAGGCCGTCGAGAACCCGGCCCGGCAGACCTTCGTGCACGAGCTGGTCGGGCCCGAGGACCTGCGCAACGCCGTCACCCTCAACTCGGTCCTGGTCAACGCCGCACGCGCGGTCGGACCGGCCGTCGCCGGGCTGGTCATCGTCGCGGGCGGGACCGGCATCTGCTTCGCGGTGAACGCGGTCAGCTTCGTCGCCGTCGTGACCTCGCTGCTGCGCCTGGACACCTCCGCGCTCATGCCCACCGCTCCCGCGCCCCGGGCGCCCGGGCAGCTGCGTGAGGGGTTGGCCCACGTGCGCGACAACCCCGAGCTCCGGGTGCCGCTGGTGATGATGGCGCTGATCGGATGCCTGGCCTACGAGTTCCCGGTGGTGCTGCCGGTGGTGGCCTCGCAGACCTTCGGCGGCGACGCGGCCACCTACGGCTGGCTCACCGGCGCCATGGGCGTCGGCGCGGTCGTCGGGGGGCTCGTCGTCGCCGGGCACGGACGTACCGGGGTGCCGATGCTGGTGCGGACCGCGCTGTTGTTCGGCCTGGTCCTGGGCCTGGCCGCGGTCGCGCCGTCGCTGTGGGTCGCCCTGGTCGCGATGGGGCTGGTCGGGATGGCCAGCGTCGCGTTCATGGCCGGCGGCAACTCGACGCTGCAGCTGGCCTCGGCCCCGCACATGCGGGGCCGGGTGATGGCGCTGTGGTCGGTGGCCTTCCTCGGGTCCACCCCGATCGGCGGCCCCGTCGCCGGCTGGGTCAGCGAGCAGTGGGGCGGTCGCGGCGGGCTCGCCCTGGGCGCGGTGGCCTGCCTGGTCGCCGCCGCGATCGGCCTGCCCACGGCGCGCCGCGCCGCCCGGGCGGAGGCCGCCGGGTGAGCGCGCCCGGCCGGCCCGCGGTGCTCGCGGCGGTCGCCGCCGGCGGGGTGGTGGGCGCCGAGGCGCGCCGGCTGCTCGGGCTCGTCGGCCCGCCCGCCCCGTGGACGACGCTGCTCATCAACGTCACCGGCTGCCTGCTGATGGGGGTGCTGATGGTGCTGGTCACCGAGCGGTTCCGGGCCCACCCGCTCGTCCGCCCGGCGCTGGGCGTCGGGGTGCTCGGCGGGTACACGACGTTCTCCACCTACGCCGTCGACGTCGCCGCGCCGGCGTTCGGCTCGCCGGGGTCGGCGGCGCTGATGGTCGGCACCCCGGTGCTCGCCGTCGCCGCGACGGCGCTCGGCGCGACCCTGACCCGCGCGCTCGCCGGGGACGGAGCCCGGTGACGGCGCTGCTCGTCGCCCTCGGTGCGGCCGTCGGGGCGCCGCTGCGCTACCTCGTCGACACCGCGGTGAAGGCGCGCAGGCCCTCGGCGTTCCCGTGGGGCACCTGGGTGATCAACGTGGCCGGGTCCTTCGTGCTCGGCGGCGTGGTGGCGCTGACCCCGCTGTTCGGGCCGGGGTTCGCCGCGCTGCTCGGCACCGGGTTCTGCGGGGCGTTCACCACCTACAGCACCTTCGGCTGGGAGACGCTGTCGCTGCTCGAACGCGGCCGCACCGCGCTCGCCGTGGGCTACGCGGCGGCGAGTGCGGTCGTCGGCGTCGCGGCCGCACTGGCCGGGCACGCGCTGCTCACCGTCGTCGCCGGCTGAGCCGGGTCGGGTCCGGCCGGGTCAGCGGATCCGGCCGCCGGTGGCGATCCGCAGCAGGTCACGGGCGGTGCCGCGGGGCGAGGTGCCCTCCCGCCAGACGGCGCGGAACTCCCGGGTCAGGTCCAGACCGCGGACGTCGACGACGACCAGCGACCCGGCCGCGACGTCGGCGCCGACCACCGCCCGCCCCAGCACCGCGGGGCCCTCACCGGCGCGGACCGCCGCACGCAGGGCGGCGTCCGCGGCGTACTCGCGCCGCGGCGGCACGGGCTCACCGGCACCGGCGGCGTCGAGCACGGCCTCCAGCGCGGGCCGGGCCCCTGCACCGGGCGGACGGGTGAGCAGCGGGGTACCGGCCAGCTGCGCGGCGTCGACGCCCTCGGACCCGGCCCACGGGTGGCCGGGGGCGACGACGAGCACCAGCGGGTCCGATCCCACCGTCGCCGCGTGCAGGCCCTCCAGCGGACCGGGCGTGGACACCACCCCGACCGCCGCGTCGCCGGACCGGACCGCCGCCGCCGGATCCGGCGTGTCGCGCAGCACGACCCGCCCGCCCGGACCGTCGCGCAGCTCGACCAGCCAGGCCTGCAGCAGACACTCCGCGACCACCGGGTTCGCGGCCAGGACGACGGTGTCCTCCCCGGCCGGCTCGTCGCGCAGCGCCGCGACCGCGACGTCCAGGTCGGACGCGGCTGCCAGCAGCGGGCCCGCCCACTCCACGAGCAGGACCCCGCGGGTGGTGAGCCTGCTCGACCGCCGCCCCCGGCGTGCACGTTCGAGCACCGGGCCCCCGACCTGCTGCTCGGCGGCCCGGATCCGCGCGGACGCGGCCTGCACCGTCAGCCCGAGCCCCTCGGCCGCGGCGGACATGCTCCCGGTGCAGGCGATGTCACGGAGCAGGGCGAGTGCGGTCAGGTCGGGGACGCGTGCGGGTGCGGTGGCCATCGGGACCAGCCTAGGTGGCGGGCGGGATCACACTCCGAGCAGCCCGCGCAGGTAGGCCGCCTGGCCGGCGTGCTGGAGGTCGTCACCGACCACGCTGACCAGGCGTTCCCCGAGGGTCACGTTCTCCCCCCAGGTGGGCGGCAGGACGCGGGACAGGTCGTCGTCCGCGAGACCCGCGAGGTGCCCGACGGTGCGCTCGTGCACCGCCGCGCCGTAGCCGGCCAGCAGGTCCGCGGTCGTGCGCACGACGTCGACCTGCGACGACGTGTGCCCGAACCCGGTGTCGGCGACGTCGAGGTCCAGGCCGAAGCGCTGCGCCCAGCCCTCGCCGGTCCAGACCTGGTCGGACCCGAACGCCTCGGCGACGTGGTCGTCCTGCACCCGCAGCAGGTGCCACACCAGCCAGCCGATCGGGTTGCCGGGGCCGTCCGCACCCTCCGGGCGGCGGGCGAGGTCGGCCTCGGACAGGCCGTCCACCACCTCGCGCACGAGCTCGTCGATCCGGCTGACGTGGTCGGTCAGCAGTTCCGCGGTCGTCGTCATGGGGCGGGCTTTCCCGTATGCGGGCCCCCGCATGCGGGTTACGGTGGTCGGCGGTGACCGAGAACGTGAGGACCCACAGCGCGCACTGGGGCGTGTTCCACGCCCGCTGGGACGGCAGCAGGCTGCGGGTCCGCCCGCACCCGGGCGACCCGGACCCGTCCCCGGTGCTGGACAACATCCCCGCGGCCGTCGGGCACGCCGCCCGGGTCGCCGCGCCCGCGGTGCGCCGCGGCTGGTGGGACCGCGGCCCGGGCCGTGACCCCGGTCGTGGGCGCGACGGCTACCGCACCGTGTCCTGGGAGGCCGTGCTCGACCGGCTCGCGGAGGAGACCCACCGGGTCCGCTCCACCCACGGCGACGAGGCCGTCTACGGCGGCTCCTACGGCTGGGCGTCGGCCGGGCGCTTCCACCACGCCCAGGGCCAGCTGCACCGGTTCCTCGCGCTGACCGGGGGCTACACCCGCTCGGTCAACACCTACTCCGGGGGCGCCGCCGAGGTGGTGCTGCCGCACGTGCTGGGCACCTTCGACGCGGTGACCCGCTACGCGGTGACCTGGGACCAGGTCGCGGCGCACACCGACACCGTCGTCGCGTTCGGCGGGATGGCGCTGAAGAACTCCGCGATCGCCGCGGGCGGGGTCAGCCGGCACGTCGAGCGCGGGGCCATGCGCGCCGCCCGCGACCGTGGCGCGGTGTTCGTGCTGGTCAGCCCGCTGCGTCCGGATCTGCCGGAGGAGGTCGACGCCACCTGGCTGCCGATCCGGCCCGGCACCGACGTCGCGCTGATGCTGGCGCTCATGCACACCGTCGTGGAGGCGGGCCGGGCCGACACCGACTTCCTCGCCTCGCACTGCGACGGCTGGGACCGGCTGCGCGAGTACCTGTTCGCCGCCCCGGCGCGCGACGCCGGATGGGCCGAGGGCGTCACCGGCATCCCCGCGGCGACGATCCGCGAGCTGGCCTGGCGGATCGCGCACGGCCGCACCCTGGTGACCGTCGCGCAGTCGCTGCAGCGCGCCGAGCACGGCGAGCAGCCGGTCTGGGGCGGGACGGCGCTCGCCGCGGTGCTCGGCCAGATCGGCCTGCCCGGCGGCGGCTTCAACTACGGCCTCGGGTCGCTCGGGCACTACGGGCGCCCGCGCAACGCGGTGCCGGTGCCCACGTTCTCCCGGGCGCCGAACCCGGTGACCTCGTTCATCCCGGTCGCGCGGGTCGCGGACATGCTGCTGCACCCGGGGCAGACCTACTCCTACCAGGGCGTCGGGCACACCTACCCGCACGTGCGGATGGCGTGGTGGGCCGGTGGCAACCCGTTCCACCACCATCAGGACCTGCGCCGGATGCGGCGCGCGGTCGCCGAGCTGGACACGTTCGTCGTCCACGACCCGATGTGGACGGCCACCGCGCGGCACGCCGACGTCGTGCTGCCGTCCACGACGACCCTCGAACGCGACGACATCGGCGCCACCAGCTCCGACCCGCTCGTCGTCGCGATGAAGCAGCTGGTGCCCCGGCACGGCGAGGCCCGCGACGACTACGACGTGCTCGCCGACCTGGCCGTGCGGCTCGGGCACGGCGAGGCCTTCACCGAGGGCCGGACGTCGCACGAGTGGCTGGTCCACATGTACGACCGCACCCGCAAGGGACTGGCGGACCGCGGGCTCGACGCGCCGTCGTTCGAGGAGTTCTGGGAGCGCGGCGAGCTGGAGCTGCCCCAGCGCCCCGACGACGGCGGGGTGCTGGCCCGCTTCCGCGCAGACCCCGCCCGGCACCCGCTGCCGACGGCGTCCGGCCGCGTCCAGGTCGGGTCCGGCCCGATCGCCGCGCTCGGGCTGCCCGACCACCCCGGTCACCCGGCGTGGATCGAGCCGACCGAGGTCCCCGACGACCGGCACCCGTTCTGGCTGGTCTCCAACCAGCCGGCGACCCGGCTGCACTCCCAGCTCGACTTCGGCGCCCACTCGGCCGGGTCGAAACGGTCCGGGCGCGAGGTCGTGCGCATCCACCCCGACGACGCCGCCCGGCTCGGCATCGGCGACGGCGACGTCGTCCGCCTCCACAACGACCGGGGCGCCTGCCTGGCCGCGGCGCGGGTCACCGACGACATCCGGCCCGGCGTGCTCCAGCTGCCGACCGGGGCGTGGTGGGACCCGCGCCCCGACCCGGACCGTCCCGAGCTCGGCGACGACGGCCTCTGCGTGCACGGCAACCCGAACGCCGTGACCCGCGACCGGGGGACGTCGGGCTTCGCGCAGGGGTGCAGCGGTCAGCTGTGCGCGGTCGCGGTGGAGCCGTACCGCCACGAGGCCCCGGAGGTCACCGCGCACACCCCGCCGGTCACACCGGCTTCGCCGTGACCGGCTGGGCCAGGTCCCGCTCGATCTCCTCCAGGCTGCGGCCCTTCGTCTCGGGCAGCAGCCGGGTCGCGTAGACGTAGGCGGCCGCCGTCGTCACCGCGAAGAACAGGAAGTTCCAGCCCGCGCCGAACGCCTCGAGCAGCGACGGGAACAGCAGCGCGACGGTCATGTTGAACAGCCAGTTGAACGTCACACAGAACGCGACCGCGCCGGCGCGGACCCGCAGCGGGAACAGCTCCGGCAGCAGCACCCACTGCACCGGGCCCCAGGAGATCGAGAACGAGGCGATGTAGACGACGATCCCGGCCAGCGTCAGCCCGAGCAGCAGCGGTCCCTGCTCCAGCCCGACCAGGTTGGTGACGGCCAGGACGATCATCGCCAGGCACATGCCGACCGCGCCCCAGCGCAGCAACGGGCGTCGCCCGGCGCGGTCGATCAGCCACATCCCGGGCAGCGTCATCAGCATGTTCACCGCGCCGATGCCCACGTTGGCGCCGATCGCGCCGGTCGCCCCGAAGCCGACGTCGGTGAGCAGGGTCGGCGCGTAGTAGATGATCGTGTTGATGCCGACGAAGTTCTGGAAGAAGACCAGCAGCATCCCGATGAGGGTCAGCCGCCGCAGCCGCGGGGAGAACAACGTCCCGATCGCGACCTTCTCGGTGTTCTCCCGCTCGAAGCGCACGCTCTCCCGGATCTCCGACAGCTCGGCCTCGGCCGCCTCCGGGGTGCCGCGCAGCCGCTCCAGGACGACCCGCGCGTCCGCCTCGCCGCCGTCGGGCTTCTGCGCGACCAGCCAGCGGGGGCTCTCCGGCTGGGTGTAGATGCCGATGGCGAGGACGACCGCGGGGATCACGCCGAGACCGATCATCCAGCGCCAGTCCCGGGACCCGGCGAAGGCGAAGTCGGTGACGTAGGCCAGGAAGATCCCGACGGTCACCAGCAGCTGCATCAGCGACGTCAGCCGCCCGCGGATGCGGGCCGGGGCCAGCTCGGACAGGTACATCGGCACGACCACCGACACGATGCCGACGCCGACGCCCATCACGAACCGGAACCCGACGAGCATCGCGACGTTCACCCCGAGAGCGGCGCCCAGCGTGCCGATGACGAACACGATCCCGCCGAGCAGGATCAGCAGCCGCCGGCCGAGGGTGTCGGCGAGCGTGCCGGAGACGCCCGCCCCGAGCATCGCGCCGACCAGCAGCCCGGACACCACGGTGCCCTGTTCCAGCGACGACAGCGGGATGTCGTCGGGGATGAACAGGATCGCCCCGGAGATGACGCCCGTGTCGTACCCCCACAGGATCCCGCCGAGTGCCCCGAAGAACCAGATCGCCCACTGCGACGGCCGCTTCGCCGTCTGCGCCCCCGAACTCATCGGCCGATCCTCCGGTGGGCCGTTACGGCCCGCAACACGAGACGTCAGGCGGCGTGTCGTGACGCGTCGAGCCGGCGGCGGCCGCCGTCGGTGACGGCGTCGATCTCCCGCACGCCCAGTGCCTTCGCCAGCCCCGACGGCGGCATGTCGCCGTAGATCGTCTCGAACTGCCCGGCCACGAAGGTCTCGTGCCAGATCCCGACGGCGCCGGGGTAGCGGCGGGCGCGGCGGTTGAACGCGGCCCAGGCCGGACGGTGCGTCGCCGCGGTGTCGCTCGCGTAGGCGTAGAGGGACTCGCGGTCGCGCCAGTACTGCACGAGGAACGGCCCGCCGGGGCCGATCCCCGAGCGGGTCCCGAGCAGCCCGTGGGCGGGGTCGCGCTCCAGTTCGCGCAGCATCCCGGACATCGCGCTCACCACCGGCAGCCAGGCCCGGACCTTCCAGGGCCGGTTGAAGCGCATGCCGATGAGGAACACGACGACCGGCCCGTCGGCCGGTTCGTTGGTCGTGCGGGTGTACGGCGCCATCGGTCCACTCCCTCGTCACGGTGCTGTGTGGATACCGAGACTATCCGGCGATGGCGAGTGGCGCTATCCGTTCTGGTCGAGCCAGGCACGGACCTCGGCGGAGTCGGCGCCCAGTGGCGGGGGAGAGCGGCGGTAGGACGGTGGGGTGGCCGACCAGGTGACCGGGTTGCGGACGGTCGGGACCGCGGCGGCGTCGTCGGCCCGGACGACCGGGTCGAGGCCGAGCTCCTCGGCGAGGGCGACACCGCCGTCGACGGTGTTGATCGGGCCGCAGGGCACGCCGGCGGCGGTGATCGCGTCGTACCACTCCTGGGCGGTGCGGGTGGCGAGGCGGGCGCGCAGCCGCTGCTCGATCTCCTCCCGGTGGCCGATCCGGTCGGACATGGTCGCGAAGCGCGGGTCCTCGGCCATGGCCGGGTCGCCGAGGACGGTCGCGAGCTTGCGGAACTGGCCGTCGTTGCCGGCGATGACGATGAGGTCGCCGTCCGCGGTGGGCATCGGCTGGTACGGGAAGACGCTGGGGTGGGCGTTGCCCATCCGGCGGCCGACCGCGCCCGCGGCGACGTAGGCCTCCGTCTGGTTGACCAGGGTGGACATCGCGACCGACAGCAGGTTGGTCTCCAGCAGCTGGCCCTGCCCGGTCCGCTCGCGGTGCCGCAGCGCCGCGCCGACCGCGAGTGCGGCGTGGAGCCCGGTGAGGACGTCGAACACCGCGACCCCCGCGCGGAACGGCGGCCCGTCGACGTCGCCGGTCAGGCTCATCAGCCCGGACACCGCCTGGACGAGCAGGTCGTAGCCGGCCAGGTGGGCGCCGCCGCGGGCGCCGAACCCGGTGATCGAGCAGTACACGACCCCGGGGTTGCCGGCCGAGACGCTGTCGTGGTCCAGCCCGAACCGCGCCGCGCCGCCCGGCCGGAAGTTCTCGACGACGACGTCGGCCCGTCGCGCCAGCTCGCGTGCCGCCGCGAGGTCGCCCGGGTCGGTCAGGTCGAGCACCACGGACCGCTTGTTCCGGTTGATCGACAGGTAGTAGGTGGAGATGTCGCCCTGCTCGGGGTCGCTGAGCATCGGCGGCTTCCAGGTGCGGGTGTCGTCGCCGCCCGGGCCCTCGACCTTGATCACCGTCGCGCCGAGGTCGGCCAGCATCATCGTGGCGTAGGGCCCGGCGAGGACGCGGGAGAAGTCGGCGACCAGAACGCCGTCCAGCGGTCCGCCGGTGGGGTCGTCGCCGAGCGGGGAATGATCCACGTCCCGGCACGCTAGCCGCGTCGCCGCACCGGCGACAGTCGCGACGCGGCTCACGGTGGGTCGGGTGCGAGGTAGGTGTGTCCGGTGGGACTGGTGGTCGTGACCCCGTCCGGGCCACGGGCCACGTGCCAGCCGGGTTGTTCGCGGACGTGGTCGGTGCAGTCGCCGCAGTGGTGAGGCCGTTCGCCGACCTCGGGGGCCGGGCCTCAGTTCCGAGCGGCGTCGCGGGCCACCGCATCGGCGAGCCGCGCTGCCACGGCCGAGGCACCGACCGGCTCGGCCTGGGCGTTCACGACCGTCACGTCGTCGCGTCCCGACGTGTAGTGGCGCCCCGTCCAGCGCACCCCATCCGGTGTCCGCAGCTCCCGGACGTTGCCGGTGCCGTAGGTGTCGACGAGCCTCTTCAACCCGATCGCGTCGGCCGTCTCTGGCATCTCGACCGCGGCGACGGCGACCACCACCCGGGCGCCGCCCTCCCGCACCTCGAAGGACGCCCGGCCGACCCCGACACACGGGGTCCCGGCGAAGAAGTCGCGCACGCGTCCATAGGACACGGATGCGCAGTCGGTCCGGACGTCGCCGTCGAGCCGGCGGACCTCCCGCCCCGCGCGGGACAGCCGTCGTGCCGTGCCGTCCTGGCTCCGGTTCTTCGCCCGGACGCTTCGCGGGGCTGATGCGCCGGACCCTGACGAACCGGCCGCGGCCGTCGAACCCGACCCGGCGACCCCGCCGGCCGCGCCGCTGCCCAGGCCTCCGCCGGACACGGCGAGCCACAGGGCCAACAGCAACGCGCCGACGCCCGTGCTCGCCTTCACGAACCGCCCGTCCGGGCCGCGCTCCTTGTGCCGTGCCAACCGTCCCCCACCCGTCGGTCCACGCGGAGTCGTCGCGGGGGGACGGGGCGTTACCTACTCCACGTCCCCGTCGACGTAGAACCACCGCCCGTCCTCCCGGACGAACCGGCTGCGCTCGGCCAGCACCCCGTCCGTCCGATGGGCCCGGAACTCGACGGTCCCGTCGGCGGAGAACATCGTCCCGCCCGAGCGCGCCACGATCTCCAGCCCCGTCCACACCGACCCCGGCTCCAGCCGCAACCGTCGCGGCCGTGTCGACGGGTGCCACGACGCCAGCAGGTACGCACGGTCGCCCCGCACGAAGGCGGTGTAGCGGCTGCGCATCAGCGCCTCCGCCGTGGCGGCGGGGCGCCCGGCGAGCACGGGGGCGCAGCAGGTGTCCTCGGGGCGGCCGGTACCGCAGGGGCAGAGCACGGTCGTCGAGCATGCACCATCCGGCACGTGTGAGGTGCCCGACCGACCCGGAGGGACAGTTGACCACCTCTACGGACGTGTGGTCGTCTCATCCGTCGCCGTGCCGTGTACCGCAGGAGGAATGCCGACGTGACGGACTTCTACGACGTCCTGCACTCCCGCCGCGACGTCCGCACCGGCTTCCGGCCCGACCCGGTCGACGACGAGGTCCTCACCCGCGTCCTGCAGGCCGCGCACGCCGCCCCGAGCGTCGGGTTCTCCCAGCCCTGGGACTTCGTCCTGGTCCGCGACGCGGGCGTCCGCGAGCGCGTGCACGCCCTCGTCTCCGCCCAGCGCGACCGTTACGCCGCGTCACTGCCCGCCGCCCGCGCCGAGGCGCTGCGCGCGATCCGGGTGGAGGCGATCCGCGAGACCCCGCTGAACGTCGTCGTGACCGCCGACGCCACCCGCGGCGGCCGGCACACCCTCGGCCGCCACGAACGCCCCGAGATGGGCCCCTACTCCGCCGCGCTCGCGGTGCAGAACCTGTGGCTGGCCGCCCGCGCCGAGGGCCTCGGGGTCGGCTGGGTGTCGTTCTTCGGCGACGACGGCCTCACCGAGCTCGGCGCGCTGCTCGGGCTGCCCGCGCACGTCGAGGTCGTCGCCTACCTGTGTGTCGGCCACGTCGACGCCTTCCCCGACCGGCCCGAGCTGGAGCAGCACGGCTGGGCCCGGCGGCGCCCGCTGGACTGGGCGGTGCACCAGGACACCTGGGGCGCCCGCGGGCTGCCCGGCGCCACGCCCACCGCCCTGCTGGAGTCCACGGTGGACGCCGTCGCTCCGGTCGACGGGGTCGCCCGGGCCGCGGCCCGCGACCGGCTCGACCGGATGACCAAGCCGCGCGGCGCGCTCGGCCGGGTGGAGGACGTGGCCGTCGCGCTCGCCGGGATCGCCGGGGCCGAGGTGCCGCCGGTGCCGTCCCCGGCCGCCGTCGCGATCTTCGCCGGCGACCACGGCGTGCACGCCCAGGGCGTCACCCCGTGGCCGCAGGAGGTCACCGCACAGATGGTCGCGAACTTCACCGCGGGCGGTGCGGTGGTGAACGCGTTCGCCCGCCAGCTCGGAGCGGAGGTCCTCGTCGTCGACGTCGGGGTGGCCGCCGAGCTCGACCCGGTGCCCGGCCTGCTGCCCCGCAAGGTCGCCCGCGGCACCGCCGACATGACCGCCGGCCCGGCCATGACCCGCGAGCAGGCCCGCGCCGCGCTCGAGCACGGTGTCGAGGTCGCCCGCGACCTGGTCGCCGCCGGGAACCGCTGCCTGCTCACCGGGGACATGGGCATCGCCAACACCACCGCCGCGGCCGCGCTGGTGTGCGCGTTCACCGGCGCCGAGCCGGCCGTCGCGACCGGGCGCGGCACCGGCGTCGACGACGAGACCCTGGCCCGCAAGACCGACGTCGTGCGCCGCGCCCTGGAGCTGCACCGGCCCGACCCGGCCGACCCGCTCGGGGTGCTCGCCGCCGTCGGCGGGCTGGAGCACGCGGGGCTGGCCGGGTTCGTCCTGGGCGCCGCCGCGCTGCGCGTCCCGGTGGTGCTCGACGGCGTCATCGCCGGCTCCGCCGCCCTGGTCGCCGCCGCGTTCGCCCCGGACGTCGTCGGCTACTGCCTGGGCGGGCACCGCTCCGCCGAGCCGGGCGGCGCGCTCGCCCTGGACCACCTCGGCCTCGCGCCGCTGCTGGAGCTCGACATGCGCCTCGGCGAGGGCACCGGCGCGCTGCTCGCGCTGCCGGTGCTGCAGGGCGCGGCGCGGGCGATGGCCGACGTCGCCACCTTCGACGCCGCCGGGGTCACGGACAAGACCGGTGGGTGACCCGCTCACCGTCGTCGGGGTCGGCGCCGACGGCTGGGCCGGGCTGCCGGAGACCCACCGCGACGCGCTGCGCGACGCCGAGGTGCTGCTCGGCGGGCCCCGCCAGCTCGACCTGCTGCCCGCCGACGTGGCGGGGGAGCGGCGGGCGTGGCCGTCGCCGTTGGTCCCGGCGTTGCCGGGGATCCTCGACTCCCTCGCCGACCGGCGCGTCGCGGTGCTCGCCTCCGGCGACCCGATGTTCTTCGGGATCGGCGCCACGCTGGCCCGCGTCGCCGGGCCGGACCGGCTGCGGGTGCTGACCCACCCGTCGTCGGTGGCGCTGGCCTGCGCCCGACTGGGCTGGGGCTCGGAGCACGTGGCGGTGCTGAGCGTCGTCGGCCGCCCGCTCGACGCGCTGCGCCGGGCGCTGGCCCCGGGCGCCCGGCTGGTCGTGCTCTCGGCCGGAGCCGGGTCACCCGCCGAGATCGCCGGGCTGCTCGACGGCGCCGGATGGGGCGGCTCGCGGATGACGGTGCTGGAGCGGCTCGGCGCGCCCGACGAGCGCCGGGTGTCCGCCACCGCCGCGGCCTGGCGGGGCGACGCGGACGCGCTGAACGTCGTCGCGATCGAGTGCGTCCCCGACGCCGGGCTCGTCCCGCCGGGGGAGACGCCCGGCCTGCCCGACGACAGCTACGACCACGACGGTCAGCTCACCAAGCGCGAGGTCCGCGCCGTCACCCTCGCCCACCTCGCGCCGCGCGCGGGGGAGCTGCTGTGGGACATCGGCGCCGGGTCCGGGTCGATCGGCATCGAGTGGATGCGGGCGCACCCGCGGTGCCGCGCGATCGCCGTCGAGACCCGCCCCGAGCGCGCCGACCGGGTCGCCGCCAACGCCGCGGCGCTCGGTGTCCCCGGCCTGCGGGTGGTGACCGGTCCCGCGCCGGACGTACTGGCCGGGCTGGAACGGCCCGACGTCGTGTTCGTCGGCGGCGGGCTGACCCGCGAGGGTGTCCTCGACGCCTGCCTGGCCGCGCTGGGCCCGGGCGGTCGCCTGGTCGCCAACGCGGTCACCGTCCAGACCGAGGCGGCCCTGGCCGCCGCCCACGCCGCCCACGGAGGGGACCTCGTACGGGTGCAGGTCGCCCGCGCCGTCCCGGTCGGCGGCTTCCACGGATGGCGCCCCGCCATGCCCGTGACCCTGTGGAGCTGGAGGAACGTGCTGTGAGGACCGAGCTGTGACGGTGCACTTCATCGGGGCCGGACCCGGTGCGGTCGACCTGCTGACGCTGCGGGCCCGCGACCTCATCGCGGCCGCGCCGGTCTGTCTCTACGCGGGCAGCCTGGTACCGCCGGAGATGCTGGAGATCTGCCCGCCCGGCGCCCGCACCGTCGACACCGCGCTGATGACGCTCGACGAGATCACGGGCGAGATGGTGCGCGCGCACCGGCACGGGCTCGACGTCGCCCGCCTCGCCTCGGGGGACCCGTCGGTGTTCTCGGCGATGGCCGAGCAGATGCGCCGCCTGGAGGCCGAGGGCGTGCCCTACGACGTGTGCCCCGGCGTCCCCGCCTACGCAGCGGCGGCCGCGGCGCTGGGCCGCGAGCTCACCGTCCCCACGGTCGCCCAGACCGTCACCCTCACCCGGATCGCCGCGCGCGCGACCCCGATGCCGGAGAACGAGGGACTCGACAAGCTGGGCGCCGCCGGCGGCACCGTGGTGCTGCACCTGGCCGTGCACCGGATCGCCGAGGTCGTCGACGCCCTGGCCCCCTCCTACGGCGGCGACTGCCCGGCCGCGGTGGTGGCACACGCGTCGCGTGCGCACGAGATCGTGCTGCGGGGGACCCTGGAGCAGATGCCCAAGGCCGTCGACGAGGCCGGGATCCAGCGTACCGCCGTGATCATCGTCGGGGAGGCGCTGGCGGCCCGGCACTTCCCGGACTCCCACCTCTACAGCTCGGACCGCTGCCGGAGCTGAGGCCCGACCGTTCGTCCCCCGCTCGCCGCGCGCAGCCGGGATCTCGCCGCGCAAAGATCATCCGATGCGTCTGCGCATGGCCCACTTGACACGCCCGATCGGTGGATCGGATCCGTGTGGGAAGGGGAGAGGCGTGCACATCAGGAGTGTCGTCACCGGGATCGCGGCCGCGGTCGGGATCGCGCTGGCCGGTGTCGTCGCCGCGCCCACGGCGGCCGCTGCGCCCGCCCCGCCGACCGGGTGCCCGCAGATCGAGACGATCGGGGTCCGCGGCAGCACCGAGGCCCAGGGCGGCGGGAGCATCGCGGGTCCGCAGGCCTCGTCGATCCAGTCGCGGTCGGCACAGACCGTCCGGACCCACGACCTGGTCTACCCGGCGTCGCTGGGCAACTACGCGAGCAGCGTGCGCCAGGGGGTCTCCGCGCTGCGCAGCAGGCTGGCGGCGACCTCCGCGCAGTGCCCCTCCACCCGGTTCGTGCTGATCGGGTACTCGCAGGGCGCCCAGGTCGTCGGGGACACCCTGGCCGGCGGGGGCGTGCCCGGAGCCGACCGCATCCCGGCGGTGGTGCTGTTCGGCGACCCGACCTTCAACGGCCGTGAGAGCTACAACACCGGCAGCTACTCCGCGGCCCGCAACGGCGTGTTCCCGCGCTCGCGCGGCGCGCTGTCGGCCTACGCGTCGTCGATCCGCTCCTACTGCAACGCCACCGACAACTTCTGCCAGAACGGGGCGAGCGGCGCCGGCCACTACCGCTACGCGAGCGACCGCACCGCCGCCACCACGTTCGCCCTGGGGCGGATCGGGGGCTGACCCGGCTCAGTAGTCCTCGTGCCAGGCCCGGCCGTCGCGCTCGATCAGCGCGGTGGCCGAGGCCGGGCCGTGGCTGCCCGCGGTGTAGGGGCGGGGCCGCTGGTCGGTGGCCTCCCAGGTCCGCAGGATCGGCTCGGCCCAGCGCCACGCGGCCTCGATCTCGTCGCGGCGCATGAACAGTGTCGGGTTGCCGCGCAGCACGTCCATGAGCAGCCGCTCGTAGGCGTCGGGCAGCCGGTCGCCGAAGGTACGGGCGAAGCTGAGGTCCAGCGGTGCCGGGATCGGGCGGATCCCGCCGGGGCCGGGCTGCTTGGCCGTCATGTGCAGGCGGACGCCCTCGTCGGGCTGCAGCCGCAGGACGAGCCGGTTGGCCGGGATCTCCTCGCCGAACGCCGGGAAGATCGAGTGCGGGACCGGCTTGAACTGCACCACGATCTCCGACGCGTGCGTCGCCAGTCGCTTGCCGGTGCGCAGGTAGAACGGCACACCGGCCCAGCGCCAGTTGGCGACCTCGGCGCGCAGCGCCACGAAGGTCTCGGTGGAGGACCGCTCCCGTTCGCGTGGGGTCCCGGCGCGGGACTCGGCCAGCTCGGTGGCGTAGCCGGGCACGGCGGTGCCGTCGACGAGGCCCTCGGCGTACTGCCCACGCACGGTGTCGCGCACGACGTCGGGGCCGTCGAGCGGCCGCAGCGACTGCAGGACCTTGAGCTTCTCGTCGCGCACGCCCTCGCCGTCGATCTTGGCCGGCGGCTCCATCGCGACCAGGCACAGCAGCTGCAGCAGGTGGTTCTGCACCATGTCGCGCAGCGCGCCGGAGCCGTCGTAGTAGTCGGCGCGGTTCCCGACGCCGATCGACTCGGCGACGGTGATCTGCACGTGGTCGATCTGCGAGGCGTTCCACAGCGGCTCGAACAGGGAGTTCCCGAAGCGCAGGACCAGCAGGTTCTGCACCGTCTCCTTCCCGAGGTAGTGGTCGATCCGGTAGATCTGCTCCTCGGCGAAGACCGAGCCGACCTCGTCGTTGATCGCCTGCGCCGAGGCCAGGTCGGTGCCCAGCGGCTTCTCCAGCACGACGCGGGTGCGGTCGTCGACGATGCCGGCGGCCGCGCTGCCGACGCAGATCCGCCCGAACAGCTGCGGGGCGGAGGCGAGGTAGAGCACCCGGGTGCGCCCCGGGGAGGGCGCCCCGATCAGCCCCGACAGCAGCGACCAGTCGTCGTCGGCGACGTCGAGGGTCACGTGGTGCAGCCGGTCCAGGAAGCGGTGGTGCTGCGCGTCGTCGGCGCAGGCGTCGGGGCCGGCCCAGCGCGGCGCGGTGCGCCGCAGCTCGGAGTCGACCTTGTCGCGGTAGCCGGGGTCGTCGAGCCCGGATCGGGACACGGCGACGATGCGGGTGTCGTCGGCGAGCTGGCCGTCGCGGTCGCGGAGGTAGAGCGCGGGCAGCAGCTTGCGCATCGCGAGATCGCCGGTGCCGCCGAACACGACGACGTCGGCGGGGTCCATGACGGGAAGGGGGTGCGGCACGAGCCGTCTCCTCGGTAAGCGAACGGGTGCGGGTCGAGCGGTGCCAGGGCCCGCGTGACGGGGCACTTCCGTACTGTACCGATTCGGTTCCGCTCGCGAAAGGCGGAAGGGACGGCGGTCAGGCCAGCCGGCCCGCCCCGTCCGACGGCGTGCCCGGGAACACGACCGGCTCGGCCCAGCCGCGCTGTGCGAAGGCCTCCCGCACCGATGCGGTGACCGCGGCCGCCCCGTCGGCCTCGACCAGCGCGATCACGCAGCCGCCGAAGCCGCCGCCGGTCATCCGCGCGCCGGTCGCGCCGCCGTCGCGGGCCGCCTCGACGGCCACGTCGACGTGTGGGACGGTGATCTCGAAGTCGTCACGCATCGAGGTGTGCGAGGCGTCGAGCAGCGGCCCGATCGCCCGCGGGTCCGCGCCGCCCGACAGCAGCCGCACGGTCTCGACGACCCGGGCGTTCTCGGTCACGATGTGCCGGGCCCGGCGCCGGATCCGCTCGTCGGCGATCCGGGGCAGGTCGTCCGGGCCCGCGTCCCGCAGGGCCGGGACGCCGAGGGCGGCGGCCGCGGCCTCGCAGTCGGCGCGCCGGGCGCCGTACTCGCCCGAGGCGTGTGCGTGCGGCGCCCGGGTGTCGACGACCAGCAGCTCCAGGTCGTGCGCCGGCAGGTCGAAGGGGACCAGCTCGACGGTGTCGCCGCGGGTGTCGAGGAACACCAGCCGGCCGGTGCGCCCGTGCATCGAGGCCATCTGGTCCATGCCACCGGTGGGGGCGCCGACGAACTCGTTCTCCGCGCGCCGCGCGATCCGGGCCAGCGTGGTCGGGTCGACGTCGGCCCCGGCGAGCCCGGCGAGCGCGACGCCGACCGCGCACTCCACCGCCGCCGACGACGACAGCCCGGCCCCGACCGGCACGTCGGAGTCCAGCTCCAGCTCCACCTCGCCCACCGGGTAGCCGGCCTCGCGGAACGCCCAGCAGGTCCCGGCCACGTAGGCCGCCCAGCCGGGCACCTCGCCGGGCACCACCGAGGCCGCGGAGAACTCCACCGGGGCGCCCGGCTCCTGCACCGACCGGACCCGGCTGCGGCCCCCGGCCGCGGGTGCCGCGGCGACGACGGCCCGGTGCGGCAGCGCGAAGGGCAGCACGAAGCCGTCGTTGTAGTCGGTGTGCTCGCCGATCAGGTTGACCCGCCCGGGGGCGAACCAGACCCCGGTCGGGGCCGCCCCGTGACGGGTGGTGAAGGCGTCGGCGACGGTGGACATGGCAGCTCCGGACGTACTGGTGCGTGGTCGGTGGCGTGGTCGGGACGGATCCCGCGGCGGGTGGCCGGGGGCGCGGGCACGGTAGCCGACCCCTGCGCCGGGTGGCCGGGGCGCCGGGGCACGATGACGGCCGTGCCCGACACCGCCGCCCGCCTCGACACCGCCCTGACCGACCCGGTGGCCTCCGCCCTGCGCGGGCGGCTGGCCGACTTCGGCGCGACCCGTGGTGCCGCGGTGCGCTTCGACCCGGAGGTGTCGCCGTTCGCGGCGCTCCCGCTCGACGCCGACGGGCACGGCAGCGCCGGGGACTGGGCCGACCTCGCGGCGCTCTGCGCGCCGGGCAGCGAGGTCGTGGTGGTGCGGGCCGCCGCCGGACCGCCGCGGATCCCGGCGGGCTGGGAGCTGCTGCGCGCGTTCCCCGGGGTGCAGATGGACGGCGTCGCGGTGCCGGGCGCGGCCGCGGACGACCTCGTCGAGCTGGGGCCGTCGGACCGTGCGGAGATGGCGGAGCTGACCGGTCGTACCCGGCCCGGGCCCTGGCTGGCGCGCACCGCCGAGCTGGGCCGCTACCTCGGCGTCCGCCACGACGGCCGGCTGGTCGCGATGGCGGGGGAGCGCATGCGCATCGGCGGCGACGGCGCCGCCGGGGCGACCGAGATCAGCGCTGTCTGCACCGCGCCGGAGTTCCGGGGCCGGGGGTTGGCCCGCCGCCTGGTCGACGCCGTCGCCGCCGGGATCGTCGCCCGCGGCGAGCGCCCGGTGCTGCATGCGGCCGCGGACAACCGCGGCGCGATCCGGCTCTACGAGGCGATGGGGTTCACGCTGTCGCGCACGATGCGGTTCGACCTGCTCCGCGCGCCGCACCGCTGAGCGGCTCAGGCCGACAGGGCGGTGTCGACGGAGCCGGGGGAGAGCACCTCGTCGAGCACCAGGATCGCGCAGCCCATCACGCCCGACCGCCCGCTGAGCAGGCCCGGCTCGATGCGCAGGTTCTGGGTGGCCGCGGCCATCGAGCGCCGGTAGATCGCCTCCCGCACGCCCGCGACGAGCGGGTCGAACGCCCCGACCAGGTCCCCGCCGATCGCGACCAGCGCGGGGTTGACCAGGTTCACCGCGGCGGCGAGGACCTCGCCGAGCCGGCGCCCGGCGATGCGTACCAGCCGCACCGCGTCCGGGTCGCCCTGCTTGACCAGGGCGACGACGTCGGCGATCGCGGTGACCGGCTGCCCGCACTCGGCGAGGTCGCGCACCAGGGCGCGGCCCGAGGCCAGCACCTCCAGGCAGTCGATGTTGCCGCAGCCGCAGCCGATGCCCGGCCCGTCGTGGACCGGGGTGTGCCCGATCTCGCCGGCCGCGCCCCAGGCTCCGCGCTGCAGCACCCCGCCGCAGACGAGCCCGGCGCCGACCCCGGAACCGATCTTGACCATCAGCAGGTCGTCGACGTCGGGGTGGGCGTCGTGCTCGGCCAGGGCCATGACGTTCACGTCGTTGTCGACCAGCACCGGGGCGGGGAAGCGGGCGGTGAGCAGCGGCGGCAGCGCGATCCGCTCCCAGCCGGGCAGCGCGGGGACACCCACCGACCAGCCGCGCGCGCCGTCGACGGTGCCGGGGATCGACAGCCCGATGCCGCGGATCGTGGCGTCGTCGACCCCGGCGGTGAGCAGCAGCTTCTCCAGCCGGATGACCGCCTCGGAGAGCAGGTGCTCCGGCCCGGCGGAGGCGGGGATGTCCACGACCTCCTCGGCCAGCACGGCCCCGGACAGGTCGCACACGGCGGCCTTGGACCGGCTGACGCCGACCGACAGCGCCAGCACGGTGCCGCCCGCGGCGTTGAACTCCAGGCGCGCGGCGGGCCGACCGCCGGTCGCGGCGGCGCCGACCACCTCGGTGACCAGGCCGTCGGCGAGCAGCCGGTCGACGCGCGCGGCGACCGCGGTCCGGGACAGGCCGGTCTCGCGACCGATCTCGGTCCGGGTCCCGGCCACGCCGTCCCGGACCAGCCGGAAGATCTCGCCCGCCGTGGCGGGCGCGCTGGTCGGGGTGCGTCCTCGCATTCGTCCAGTGAACCACAGGGCTTCGACCTGGCGAAACGCTGATCGGGTCTCACTAACGTCTTGTGAGTACATAAGTCAGTCGGTAGAGTGCTTATCGAACGGTTCGCCACGCACCCCACCACCTGGAGATCGACGTACCGTGACCGCCTCCGTGCCGCTGCACCCCGTCGTCGACGCCGTCACCCGGCGGGTCACCGCCCGCTCGGCCACCACCCGCGCCGCCTACCTCGAGCGCATCCGCGCGGCGGCCGCCGCGGGGCCCGCCGCCGGCCCCGGCCGCGCCGACCTCGGCTGCGCCAACCTCGCCCACGCGGTCGCCGCGTGCGGGCCGGACAAGCTGACCCTCACCGCGTCGCCCGCCCGCAACATCGGCATCGTCACCGCCTACAACGACATGCTCTCGGCCCACCAGCCGTTCGAGACCTACCCCGGGCGGATCAAGGCCGCGGCCCGTGCCGCGGGCGGGGTCGCCCAGGTCGCCGGCGGGGTCCCCGCCATGTGCGACGGCATCACCCAGGGCCGCGCCGGCATGGAGCTGTCGCTGTTCTCCCGCGACGTCATCGCCCTGTCCACCGCCGTCGCGCTGAGCCACGACATGTTCGACGCCGCGGTGCTGCTCGGGGTCTGCGACAAGATCGTCCCCGGGCTGGTGATGGGCGCGCTGTCCTTCGGGCACCTGCCGGTGCTGCTCGCACCCGCCGGTCCGATGACCTCGGGCCTGCCGAACAAGGAGAAGGCCCGCGTCCGGCAGGCGTTCGCCGCGGGCGAGGCCGACCGCGCCGAGCTGCTCGAGGCGGAGTCGGCCAGCTACCACGGCCCGGGGACCTGCACCTTCTTCGGCACCGCGAACTCCAACCAGCTACTGATGGAGGTCATGGGCCTGCACCTGCCGGGGTCGTCGTTCGTCAACCCCGGCACCGCGCTGCGCGACGCCCTGACCGACGAGGTCGCCCGCCGCGCGCTCGACGCCGCGGGTGACCCGGAGAAGGCGATGGGTGCGGTCGTCGACGAGAAGGCGGTGGTCAACGGGATCGTCGCGCTGCTGGCCACCGGCGGCTCCACCAACCACACGATGCACCTGGTCGCGATGGCCGCCGCCGCGGGCGTGCAGATCACCTGGGACGACTTCTCGGACCTGTCCACAGTCGTGCCGCTGCTGGCCCGGATCTACCCCAACGGCACGGCGGACGTGAACCACTTCCACGCCGCCGGCGGGATGCAGTTGCTCATCCGCGAGCTGCTCGACCACGGCCTGGCCCACGACGACGTCCGCACCGTCGACGGCCCCGGCCTGTCCCGCTACACCCGCGAGCCCTTCCTCGACGGGGACACCCTCGTGTGGCGTGAGGGCACCACGGAGAGCCTGGACAAGTCGGTGCTGCGCTCGGTCGCCGACCCGTTCTCCCCGGACGGCGGGCTGCGCGTGCTGCACGGCAACCTGGGCCGCTCGGTGGTCAAGACCTCCGCCGTCGAGCCCGACCACCGCGTCGTCGAGGCGCCGGCCGTGGTCTTCGACGACCAGGACGACCTGCTGGCCGCGTTCGCCGCGGGCGAGCTGGACGGGCGTGACCTGGTCGCCGTCGTCCGGTACCAGGGACCGCGCGCCAACGGCATGCCCGAGCTGCACAAGCTGACCCCCGCGCTGGGGCTGCTGCAGGACCGCGGGCACCAGGTCGCGATCGTCACCGACGGCCGCATGTCCGGCGCCTCGGGCAAGGTGCCCGCCGCGCTGCACGTCACCCCGGAGGCCGCGCAGGGCGGACCGCTGCGGAACGTGCGCGACGGCGACCTGGTACGCCTGGACACCCTGAACGGCACCCTGTCCCTGCTGGTCGACGCCGACGAGTTCGACGCCCGCGAGCCCGCCCGGCCCGCCGGCCCGTCCGGTCCGACGACGGGCACCGGACGTGAGCTGTTCGCGGCGTTCCGCGCCGCGGTCGGACCCGCCGACACCGGTGCGACCGTCGTCCTGCCCCACTGAGGGACCGGTTGAGAGACCGTCCCGTCCGAGAGGAACCATGAGCGAGAAGCTGCTGGAGCTGGCCCCCGTCGTCCCCGTCGTCGTGCTGCACGACGCCGCGACGGCCGTCCCGCTCGCCCGTGCCCTGGTGGACGGCGGGCTGCCGGTCATCGAGGTGACCCTGCGGACCCCGGCCGCGCTCGAGGCCGTCCGCCGGATCGCGGCCGAGGTGCCCGACGCGGTCGTCGGCACCGGGACCGTCCGTACCCCCGACGACGTCCGCGCCTCGGTCGACGCGGGCGCCCGCTTCCTGGTCAGCCCCGGTGCGACGCCGCGGCTGCTCGACGCGATGGAGGACTCCGGGCTGGACTTCCTCCCCGGCACCGCGACGATCTCGGAGATGATGGCCGTCGCCGAGCGCGGCCACACCGCCTGCAAGTTCTTCCCCGCCGAGGCCGCGGGCGGGCGCCCGTTCCTGGCGTCGGTCGCCGGGCCGCTGCCGGACCTGCGGTTCTGTCCGACCGGTGGGATCACCGTCGACTCGGCACCGGGCTACCTGGCCCTGCCCAACGTCTCCTGCGTCGGGGGCTCCTGGCTCACCCCGGCCGACGCCGTCGCCGCGGGCGACGTCGAGCGGATCCGCGGTCTCGCCGCGGCCGCCGCCGCGCTGGGCTGAGGGCGCGGGCCCACGAGCACGGCCCTGGCCGCCGCCACGGCCAGCAGGAGGTAGACCAGGATCAGCGCCCACCCGGCGATGTCGCTCATCGCGTCATCGTGCGCCCGCGGCGACACCGACGGGCCGGGTCCTGACGCGATCCTGACGCCCGGGGACGGCACGAGGGGGCCGCCCCCGGGCGTCCGGCGCGGGAGGTGGCGCGCGCCTCGAACGGGCTGACGCGGCGGCCCGGGACCGTTAAGGTCCCGTTCCGGTGTGCCGGGAAGTCTGGTCGGCGAGCGCTGCCCCCTGCCCTCCCGACCTCCCCGGAGCCCCGTGAACACCACCCCCGCCCCCCGCCGCCTGTTCTCCCGCGGTTCGTGGGCACAGGCCCGTCGCGTCGCCGACGTGCTGCGCACCGAGACCGTCGGCGGCGTCCTGCTCGTCATCGCGGCCGCGGCGGCGCTGCTGTTCGCCAACTCGCCCTGGCGCGACGCCTACACCGCGCTCGCCGGGTTCACCGTCGGCCCCGCCGCGCTGCATCTGGACCTGTCGCTCGCGACCTGGGCCGCCGACGGCCTGCTGGCGATCTTCTTCTTCGTCGTCGGGCTGGAGCTCAAACGCGAGTTCCTGGCCGGGGACCTGCGCGACCCGCGCACGGCGCTGCTGCCGGTCGCGGCGGCCGTCGGCGGCATGGCGGCGCCCGCACTGATCTATGTCGCGATCAACCTCGCGAACCCCGACGCGCTGGTCGGCTGGGCGATCCCGACCGCCACCGACATCGCGTTCGCGCTCGCGGTGCTCGCCGTCATCGGGACGCACCTGCCCACCGCGCTGCGGACCTTCCTGCTGACCCTCGCCGTCGTCGACGACCTGCTGGCCATCACGATCATCGCGGTCTTCTACACCGACCGGCTGTCGGTGCCCGCCCTGCTCGGCGCCCTCGTCCCGCTGGCGCTGTTCACCCTCGCGGTGCAGCGCGGGATCCGCTCCTGGTGGGTGCTGCTGCCGCTCGCCGCGATCACCTGGGTGCTCGTGCACGAGTCCGGGGTGCACGCCACCGTCGCCGGTGTACTGCTCGGCTTCGCGGTGCCGGTCCTGGGGCGCCGCCGGGTGCACGGGGTGTCGCTGTCGGAGCACTTCGAGCACCGCTGGCGCCCGTTGTCGGCCGGGTTCGCGGTGCCGGTGTTCGCGTTCTTCGCCGCCGGAGTCACGGTGGTCGGCGGCGACGGTGACGGCGGTGGGTTCGGCGCGGCCCTGGCCGACACCGTCACCCTCGGCATCGTCGCCGGCCTGGTGGCCGGCAAGACCGTGGGCGTGCTCGGCTCGACCTGGCTGGTGCAGCGGTTCACCCGGGCCGAGCTGTCCGACGACCTCTCCTGGTGGGACCTGCTCGGCCTCGCCCAGCTCGCCGGGATCGGTTTCACCGTGTCGTTGCTGGTCGGTGAGCTCGCGTTCGGGACCGGCACCCCGCAGGACGACCACGTCAAGATCGGGGTGCTGTGCGGCTCGCTGCTCGCGGCGCTGCTGGCGACGGTGGTCCTGCGCTCCCGCAACGCCCACTACCGGCGTCTGCAGGAGGTCGAGACGCGCGACGACGACGGTGACGGGGTGCCGGACGTCTACCAGGAGGGCGATCCCCGCCGGGACGGCTGAGCGCCGGGTCAGCGATGGTCGGCGCGGGCCGCGGCGTGCCGCACCGCGGCCGGCGAGAGACCGCGACGCCCGCGGTCCCAGTCACCGGTGTCCGGGCGCACACACGGCAGGGCGTGCACGAAGCTGCGGGCCGGTCCGCCGTCGGCCGCGGTCCCGCCGTGGGTGCGCATCCGCAACGGCTCGCGGGTCGGGTCGATCGGGTTGAGGCAGCGCTCGCACAGCGCGTCCCGGATCACGCGGCCCACCGCCCGGCCGGGACGACGGTGCCCGCGGGGACACACGCCGCGACGTGCACGACGGCCTCGCGCCAGGTCACCTCGCCTGCCGCGTCGGCCGACTCGATGTGGGACAACCGGTAGACGCGTTCGGTCGCGGCGTCGACGGGGGCGTAGCAGCGCTCGCAGAGCTGGATCATCGGGCTCGACCTCGCGGCTCTCTCTCGGGATCGGACGGCCAGGATCCACCCACCGGCCGTCGTCCGGACACCGGAACGTGACCGGCGCCGCTGTGTGGTCCGCCCCACCTGACCTGCGGCGTCGTCATCGGTGAGCGGGCGGGCGGTGTCGCGACGGGGAACGGTGGGGGCCCCGTCCTAGACTCGGCGGTTCCCCGTACCCGACCGCTCCGGGAGTTCCTCCGTGCGCTTCGTGCACGCCGCCGACCTGCACCTCGACAGCCCGCTGCGCGGCCTGTCGCGGCTCGGCGACTCCGGGCTCGCCACGACGCTGCGCGCGGCGACCCGGCGGGCCTGCGAGAACCTCGTCGACGCGGTCGTCGACTCCCGGGCCGAGGCGCTCGTGCTGCCCGGTGACGTCTACGACGGCGACTGGAAGGACTACGCGACCGGCGCGTTCTTCGTCCGGCAGCTCTCGCGGCTGCACGACGAGGGCATCCCGGTGTTCCTCATCAGCGGCAACCACGACGCCGAGTCCGAGATCACCCGGTCGCTGCGGCTGCCGCCCAACACCCACCGGCTCTCGGTGGACGCGCCCGAGACCGTCGTCGACGACGACCTCGGCCTCGCCGTGCACGGCCAGGGCTTCGCCCGCCGCGCGGTGCTGGAGAACCTCGTCCCCGCCTATCCCGACCGGATCCCCGGTCTGGTCAACGTCGGCATGCTGCACACCTCGGTGCAGGGCGACGACCGGCACGACACCTACGCCCCCTGCCGCCCCGAGGACCTGTCCGGCTGCGGCTACGAGTACTTCGCCCTCGGCCACGTGCACGAGCAGCGCGCCGTCTGCGACGGCCCGCACCCGGCCTGGTTCTCCGGGAACCTGCAGGGCCGCCACCCGCAGGAGCGCGGCGCGAAGGGCGCCCTGCTCGTCGACGCGGCGCCCGAGCGGTGGGCGACGGTCACCCCGCTGGTCCTCGACGTCGCCCGCTGGGAGCTCGTCGAGGTCGACATCACCGGGCTCGGCGGCGCGGACGAGGTCTACGAGGCCGTCGAGTCCGCGCTGCGCGAGCGGTGCGCCGCCGCCGCGCCGCGCACCGTCGTCGCCCAGGTGACGCTGCACGGGGCCGGGGCCGCCGCCGCGGACCTGACCTCGGCCGAGGGGGTCCGCACCGAGCTGGAGCTGCTCGCCGAGCGCTGCGGTGCGGTGCTGGAGAAGGTCCGCAACCGCACCCGCCCGCCCGCCGGGGCGCTCGCCGTCGACCCGGAGCTGACCGCCGCGGTGTCCGCCGCCGCGGCCGGTCTGGCCGCCGACCCGGGCCGCATCCGCGAGCTCGCCGCCCCGCTGGAACGCGAGGTCGGCCGCCGGCTGCGCGAGGCGGGCCTGCTGGACCTGCGCGACGACGAGCGCCTCGCCGCGCTGGCCCGCCAGGCCGAGCAGCAGCTGCTGGCCCGGATGGCCGGGTCGTGAGCACGACCGCCCGGCTGCGCACGCTGGTCCTGGAGCGCTACGGCGCCTACGAGGGCCGCGAGCTGACCCTCGGCGACGGTCTGACGATCGTGTCCGGACCTAACGAGGCCGGCAAGACCACCCTGCTCGACGCCCTGTCCGACCTGCTGTGGGGGATGCCCCGCCCGGTGCGCCACGCCTACGCCGTCGGCCCGTCGCGGCTGGCCGTCTCGGCCCGGGTCGCCGGTGCGGGTGCCGCGGGGGCCGAGACCGTGCTGCGCCGCACCACCCGCGGCCTGCACGACGACACCGGCGCCGTCGCCGACCCGCCCTGGGGCGAGTCCGGTGCCGACGCCCGGCGCCGCTGGCGGGAGGGGTTCGGGCTCGGCCACGAGGAGCTGCGCGAGGGCGGCCGGGCACTGTGCGCGGGGGAGGGGGACCTCGCCGAGCTGGTGTTCACCGCCCGCAGCGGCCGCGACGCCCGCGCCCTGATCGCCGCGCTGGACACCGAGGCCGACGCCCTGTTCAAGGACCACCGGGGCAACCGGTCGGTCGAGGTGCGCGCGGCGTTCGCGCGGTTCACCGAGACCGAGAAGGCCGTGGGGGAGCGGGTATCGCGGGCCGGTGAGGTGACGGCGCTGGCCGAGGAGATCGCCCGGCTGGAACGCCGCGCCGCGGAGCTGACCCGCACCCGTCGCGGGGCGGCGGGGGCGGCGGACCGGGCCCGGCAGGCCGTCCGCGGCCAGGAGCCGGCCCGGGAGCTGGCCGCGCTGCGCGCCGAACGCGCCGCACTGTGCGCGACCGGCGCCGCCCTCGACGCGGCCTCGCTGGACGAGTACACCCGCGCCACCGCCGCGCTGGCCGGGGCCGAGGCCGCCCGCGACGAGCACCGCGCCACGGCCGACGCGTTGCGGGCCCGCCGCGCCGAGCTCGACCTCGACGAGGACCTGCTCGCCGACGCCACCCGGGTCCGCGAGCTGGAGTCCGCCGCCCAGGCCCGCCGCGGCGACGCCGAGCGGGCGGCCCGGCTGCGCGCCGACGCCGCCGAGGCCCACCGCCGCGCGGAGACCGCGCTGGCCGGGCTGGTCGCCGAGGACGGGCGCAGCCCCGCCGACCGGCTCGCCGCCGTCCACCTGCCGGCCGACCGGGCCCGCGACCTCGACGAGCACGCCCGCCGCCTCACCGAGGCGATCGCCGAGCAGGCCCGTGCGGAGCGGCTGCACACCGACGCGCTCGCCGAGGTCCGCGAGGTGGCCGACGTCCCGGGCGGTCTCGACGCCGACCGGGTCGGCCGGGTCGCCGAGGTCCGCCGCGCGATCGAGGCCGAGGGGTCGGCCGCCGCGCTGTGCCGGGCCGCCGTCGCCGACGGCGACGCCGCCCGCAGCCGGCGCGCCGAGGCGCTCGTCGCGGCCGGGTACCGCGGCACCTCCGACGGCCCCGCCGTCGACGGTCGCGGTGTGCTGGCCCCGCCGCGCCGCGAGGTCCGGGAGCTGCGGGCCGCACTGCGCACCGCCGAGCAGGACCAGCGCGGCGCCGAGCGGGCCGCCGCGGACGCCGCGGACCGCGCGCACCGCGCCCGCGCCGCCCGCGACGGGGTGGCCGCCGACGGCCGCCCGGTCGGCGCGGACGCGCTCGCCGCGGCCCGCGCCGCCCGTGACGCCGCGCTGGAGCAGCTGCTCGCCGCGGGGCCGGGCGGCGCCGCCGCGGCCGCGGGCAGGCTGTCCGCCGCGCTCGCCGGGGCCGACCGGGTCGCCGACGACATGATCGCCTCCGCGGACCGGGTCGCCGAGCTGGCCCACCGCGACGCCGAGCTCGACACCGCCGACGCCGAGGCCGCCCGCACCGCGGCCGCCGCCGCCGCGGCCGGGGAGCGCACCGCCGCCGCGGCCGCTGCCTGGGCGACGCTGTGGCGGGCGCACGGCGTCGCCGTCCCGGACCCGGACGACGCCGACGCCGTCGTCGCCGCGCTGGCCGAGGCCGCCCGCGCCGAGGACGAGGCCGCCCGCGCCGACGAGCGCCTGGCCCGGCTGCGCGACCAGGCCGAGGTGCAGGAACGGGCGCTGGGCTCCGCACTCGCCGCGGCCGGGCGCCCACGCGACGGCGCCCCGCTGGACGTGCTGCTCGTCGCCGCCGCCGACCTCGCCACCGAGGCCGAGCACGCGCGCGACCGGCGGGTGCTGCTGGCCCGGCTGCGCAGCGAGGCCGAACGCGCCGGGGGAGCGGCCGACGCCGCCCGCCACGAACGGGAGCTGGCCACCCAGCGCTGGCGGTTCGCGCTGCGCGGCGCCGGTCTGCCCACCGACCTGGAGCCCGCGGGCTGGGACACCCGCCGCGACACCGTCGCCGACGCGCGCACCGCGGGAGCACTCGCCCGCCAGGACGACGAACAGGCCCGCCGCCTGGAGCGCGCCGTCGCCGCCCACGGCCGGGCGGTCGTCGCGCTGGTGGAACGGCACCTGGAGCCCGCACCGACCGGTACCGCGTCCGTGGACCGGCTCGGCGAGCTCGCCGACCGCGTCCGCGAGGTCACCAAGGCCGCGGTGTCGGCGGGCCACCTCGACGACGGCATCACCGCTGCCGAGGACGACGCCGCCCGCGCCGCCCGCAGCGCGGCCGCGGCCACCGCGGTGCTGGACCGGCTCGCCGTCGAGCTGGCGCTGACCGAGGCCCCGGAGCCGGGCGGGCTGGAGGCCGCGGCGCAGCGCGGCGCGCACGTCGCCGTGCTCGACACCCGCATCGCCGAGCAGGAGCGGCTGCTGGCCGCCGCGGCGCCCGACCTCGACGCGGACGAGCTCGTCGCCGCCGCCCCGGACACCGAGCCCGGTGCGCTGACCGAGGCGCTGGACCGGGCCGAGGCCCACGAGCGCGAGCTCGGGGCCGAGCAGGACGAGGTCCGTGAGCAGCTGGGCGGGCTGCGGGCCCGGCGCCGCGAGCTGGAGGAGGCCGAGGGGGCCGCCGAGCTGTACGCCCGCGCCCAGTCCGAGCTGGCCGGCGTCGCCGACGCCGCGGAGCGCTACCTGGTGCTGCACCTGCAGCGCGAGATCCTGCGTCGCGAGCTGGAGGCCTACGAGCGCAGCCACGCCTCCCCGCTGCTGGTCCGCGCCGGGGTGGTGCTCGAACGCCTCACCGGCGGCCGGTTCGTCGCGCTGCGGCCCCCGGCGGAGGCGGGCGGCGCCGGACGCAGCCTGGTCGCGGTGCGGGCCGACGGCGAGGAGCTCGCCCCGACCCGGCTCTCGGAGGGCACCGCCGACCAGGTGCACCTCGCGCTGCGGCTGGCCGGGATCGAGCAGCTGCAGGCCGACCGGGTCGCCGCCGGGCTGCCGACGGTGCCGGTCGTGTTCGACGACGTCCTCATGACCTTCGACGACGAGCGCGGCGCCGCCGCCGTCGCCGTGCTGGGGGAGCTGGCCGCCACCGCGCAGGTGCTGCTGTTCACCCACCACGAGCACGTCGTCGGGCTCGCCCGCGACGCGGGCGTCCGGTTCACCGTCGCCGAGCTGGGGCCGCCCGCCCCGGTCGAGGTCGTCGGCGACGCCGACGCCGCCCGCGCCACCCCGCTGGCCGGCTGAGCGGAGCGATCACGGAGACTCACCGACGTGGACGCGTGCGGTGAACGGTTCGTGATCGTCAGCGGCGACTCCCGGGCCGAGGTCGACGAGGTCGGGGCGGCGCTGGCCGGGTTCTCCCAGGGCGGCCGGGTCCGGGTCGAGCCGCACCCGCCCACGGCCCGCCCGCCGAAGGGCTCCGGCGCGGTGCTCGCGCCCTGGCCGAACCGGGTCCGCGGCGGCGCCTGGACCCACCGCGGGACCCGCAGGCAGCTCGCGTTGACCGAGCCGGACGCCGGCAACGCCATCCACGGCCTGCTGCGGCACGTGCCCTGGACCCCGGTGGAGCGGGCGGGGGACCGGATCACGCTGACCGCCGTCGCGCCGGTGCAGCCCGGCTGGCCGCAGCCGGTGCGGGTCACGGTGACCTACGCCGTCGGCCGCGACGGGCTCACCGTCACCACGGTCGTGGAGAACCTCGGGGACGCGCCCGTCCCGTTCGGCCTCGGCTTCCACCCGTACCTGCGGGTCGGTGACGTGCCGACCGACGAGCTGGAGCTGACCCTGTCCGCCCGGACCGAGCTGCCGCTGCGCGACCAGCTCCCGGACGGCCCGGCGCGGCCGCTGGACGGCGCGGTCTCCCGGACCCGGCTCGCCGGGCTGGTCCTGGACAGCGCGTTCGGCGGCTGCACCCCCGGCGACGGCCCGGACGGCGGTGCCGACGGCCGGGTCCGGCACCGCGTCGGGTCCCGGGACGGCGGCGGCACCGAGCTGTGGGCCGACGCGGCGTTCGGCTGGGTGCAGGTCTTCACCCCGTCGGACTTCCCGCGCCAGGGCCCGGACGGAGCGGTGACGCCGTCGCGGGCGATCGCGGTCGAGCCGATGACCTGCCCGCCGGACGCGCTGAACTCGGGCACCGACCTGATCGAGCTCGTCCCCGGCGAGTCGCAGGTCCTGCGCTGGGGTGTCCACGCCACCGGGTGATCCGGATCATCCCCGGAGCGGAATACCGGAGAGGTCGTTGAACGCTCTACCTTCTGTGACTGCCCAGACCGCTTCCCCGGTGCTCCTGCCCCACCTCGACGAGGCCGGCCGCGCCGCCCTGTTCACCGAGGCCCGCACCGCCAACACCTTCACCGACGAGCCCGTCACCGACGAGACGCTCCGCGCGGTGTGGGACCTGGCCCAGTGGCCGCCGACCGCGGCCAACACCCAGCCGCTGCGCGTGACCTTCGTCCGCAGCGACGAGGGGAAGCAGCGCCTGCTGCCGCTGCTCGCCGAGGGCAACCGGGCCAAGTCCGAGGCCGCCCCGGTCATCGCGATCCTGGCCGCGGACCTCGACTTCCACGAGCACTCGGACACCACGTTCCCGGTCAAGCCCGGCTTTCGCGAGGGCCTGGAGTCCCAGGGCCGTGCGGGCCGCGAGCCGATGGCGCGGTTCAACGCCTCGCTGCAGATCGGCTATGTCCTGCTCGCCGCCCGCGCGCACGGGCTCGCCACCGGCCCGATGGCCGGCTTCGACGCCGACGCCGTCACCGAGGAGTTCTTCCCCGGCGGCCGGCACCGAGCGCTGCTCGTGGTGAACCTGGGCCACCCCGGCCCGGACGCCTGGCACCCGCGGCTGCCCCGCCTCGACGCCGCGGACGTGCTCGACTTCGCCTGAGCGCGCCACGACCACACCGACGGGGGCGTCCGCACAGCGGGCGCCCCGTCGGCGTCGGAGCTCACCCGCAGGTCTGCAGCGCCGCCAGCAGGCTCGACGCCCGGTCGTCGACGTCCTCGGCGCGCATCTCGTTGGTGAGGAAGGAGAACCCGAGCCCCCGCTCGGGCCAGGCACCGTGCCGCCCGCCACCCGCGCCGGAGTGCCCGAACGCGACCGGCTCGGGTCCGTAGGTCCCGATCGGGTCGGCGAGCTCGAAGCCGAGGCCGAACCGCAGCGGCCGGTCGTTGACCGCGTCGGTCCCCTCGGACCAGGTCCGGGTGGCCCGGGCCAGCGCCGCGGCCGGTACCGGGGAGGCCCCCGGTGCCGGGCCCAACGGGCACAGCGCCGCGTAGAACCGGGCCATCGACGGGGCGCTCGCCAGGCCGGCCCCGGCCAGCCCGCCGGACCGGTGGTAGACGCCCGTGTTCGGCAGGTCCGGCTCCTCGAGCAGCATCCGGTACATCCGTTCGACGAGTCGTCGACGCCGCGGGTCGGTGAGGAACGTCGAGATCCGGTAGTCCGGGTCGCGCACGATCCGCGCCGGTCCCGGTGGGGCCGCACCCAGGAACACCCGGGCACCGGGGACCTGCGCGACCAGGTCGCGCACGACCGCACGGGGGTCCCGCCCGGTGACCCGCGCCAGCAGCTCCGCGGTCATCGCCCCGTAGGTCGTCGGGTGGTAGGCGACCGCCGTGCCCGGCTCCCACAGCGGCTCCTGCCGGGCGAGCACCGCGGCGCACGCCCGGTCGTCCCACCGGTCGTCCCCGACCGGCTCGGGGTCGGGGTACAGCAGCCCGACGGTGTGCGAGAGCACCTGGCCGACGGTCACGCGCTCCTTGCCGCCCGCAGCGAACTCCGGCCAGTACCGGGCCACCGGAGCGTCCGGCTCCAGCCGGTCGGACACCGCCGCGCAGGCGGCCGCGGTCAGACCCTTGGTGCCGGAGAACAGCACCGCGACCGTGTCCGCCTCCCAGGGCCGTCCGGTGGCGGGGTCGGCGAGCCCGCCGTGCAGCTCGACGAGCACCTCCCCGTCGCGGACCACCGAGAACGCGACGCCGGCGCGGCTCCCGGCGAGCACCGCGGCGAAGGCGTCCGCGACGGCGGAGTACCCGGGCGCGACGGTGCCCTTCATCCCTCCGCTCATCGGACCGCCGCCATCGACGGCGTGTGCGCCAGCAGCTCGCGGGTGTAGTCGTTCGCGGGGTTCGACAGGACCTCCTCGACGGTGCCCTGCTCGACGATCCGGCCGCCCTGCAGCACCGCGATCCGGTCGGCCACCTCGCGGGCCAGGGCGATGTTGTGGGTCACGAACACCATCGCCGTGCCCAGCTCGCGGCGGACCAGGGCGAGCAGGTCCAGGATCGCGGCCTGCACCGACACGTCCAGCGCCGAGGTGACCTCGTCGCAGACGAGCACGTCCGGTGCGGTGACCAGGGCCCGCGCGATGGCCGCACGCTGTCGCTCGCCGCCCGAGAGCGACCCCGGGTAGCGCGCCGCGAACGACTCGTCGAGTCGTACCTGGCGCAGCATGTCCAGGACCCGGGCCCGGCGGGTGCCGGCGTCGGCGTCGGTGAGGTGGCGCAGCGGCACCTCCAGCGACCCGGCCAGGGTCCGGCGCGGGTTCAGTGACGCGAACGGGCTCTGGAACACGTACTGCACGCTGCGCAGCTGGGCGTGGGACCGCGGGGTGGCCAGCTCCTCGCCCTTGAGCGTCAGCGTCCCCGCGTCCAGCGGCAGCAGCCCGGACAGCCCGCGGGCCAGCGTGGTCTTCCCCGAGCCGGACTCGCCGAGCAGCATCAGGCACTCGCCCGGCCACAGTTCCAGGTCCACCCCGTCGAGGACGGTGGTCGCGCCGTAGCGCTTCCCGGCGCCGGACACCCGCAGCACCGGCTCGCCGCCCGCGTCGCCGCTCGGGACCGGGGTCCGCTCCACACGCCGGTCCAGGTCGGGCACCGCGGCGATCAGGCCCCGCGTGTACGGGTGCTCGGGGGCGGTGAGCACCCGGGCCACCGGCCCGGTCTCGACGACCTCCCCGGACTGCATGACCGCGACCCGGTCGGCCAGCCCGGCGACGACGGCGAGGTCGTGGGTGATGTAGAGCGCCGCCGTCCCCGAGCGGGTCACCAGCTCCCGCACGGTGTCGAGGACGAGGTCCTGGGTGGTGACGTCGAGCCCGGTCGTCGGCTCGTCGAGCACGACGACGTCGGGCCGGTTCGCGAACGCGGCCGCGATCCCGACCCGCTGCTGCTGCCCGCCCGAGAGCTGGTGCGGGTAGCGGGCCAGGAACGCGTCGTCGTCGGGCAGGCCGACCTCGGCGAGGACCTCCCGGACCCGGCCGGTGACGTCGCCGTCCCAGGAGTGCGCCTCCAGTACCTCGGCGACCTGGGTGCCGACCCGCAGCAACGGGTTCAGCGACAGCGCCGGGTCCTGCGGCACGTAGCTGACCAGCCGGCCGCGGACCCCGCGCAGCGTGACCGGGTCGAGGGTGAGCAGGTCCTCGTGGGTCTCGGTGTGGCCGTGGAACGCCATGGTGCCGCCGGTGTGCGCGAGCCCGGTCCGGAAGTGGCCGAGCGCGGCCAGTGCCGCCGTCGTCTTCCCGGAGCCGGACTCGCCGACCAGCGCGAGGATCTCGCCCGGGGCGACCGCGTAGTCGACACCGTGCAGCACCTCCCGCCCGCCGGTGGTGGACACGCGCAGGCCCGTGCAGCCGATCGTGGGTGTCGCGGTGGCGGTCATGCGCCCTCCCCGGTGGTGTCGGCCGACTCCTTGGCGAGGGCGTCGGTGATCATGTTGGTGCCGACGGTGAGGACCGCGATGGCCAGCACCGGCAGCAGGACGCCCCAGGGGGCGACGATCAGCGCGATCCGGTTCTCGTTGATCTGCAGACCCCAGTCCGCGGCCGGCGGCTGCACGCCCAGACCGAGGAACGACAGCGAGGCGATGTAGCCGATCGAGTAGGTCAGCCGCAGGCCCAGCTCCACCATCAGCGGGCCGGTGATGTTCGGCAGGATCTCGGTGCCGAGGATCCGGCGGCGCGGGACGCCGTACATCCGGGCGGCCAGCACGTAGTCCTGCCCGGCGACCGACAGCGTGGCCTGCCGCGCGACCCGGGCCACCCGGGGGATGTGCGAGATCCCGATGACCAGCACCAGCAGCCAGCCGGATGAGCCGAGCACGGCCACCGCGAGCAGCGCCAGCACCAGCTGCGGGAACGACAGCAGCACGTCGCCGCCCCGCATGATCAGGGTGTCGAGCCGGCCGCCGGAGTACCCGGCGAGCATGCCGGCGACCGCACCGCCGACCAGGCCCAGCGCGGTCGCGGCGAGCGCGTAGAGCAGGACCGGCCCACCACCCGCGAGGAAGCGGGCGACCACGTCGCGCCCGAGGTCGTCGGTGCCGAGGACACCGTCCGAGCTGAACGGGCGGCCGGCGAAGTCGTCGACGCCGAAGCCGGTCAGCAGAGGGCCGAGCGTCGGCCCGAGCAGGGCGACGGCGACGACGACCAGGGTCAGCGCTGCGCCGATCCGGGCCTGGCGGCGCCGGAAGGTGCGCCGGACGAGTCCGGCCGGTGCGGACGCGGCGCCGGAGGTGACGGGGGGACTGGTGACGCTCATCGGGTACCTCCGGCGGTACGGATCCGCGGGTCGGCCAGGATCCCGGCGACGTCGGCGGCCAGGTTGACCACGACGTAGAACGCGGCGATCAGCATCGAGATCGCCTGGACGACCTGCACGTCGCGGTTGTTGACGGCGTCGATCAGCGCCTGCCCGATGCCGGGGTAGCGGAAGAGGAACTCGACCACCACGACGCCGCCGGCCAGCCACGCCAGCTGCAGCGCCAGCACCTGGGCGACCGGCCCGACGGTGTGCGGCACGGCGTGGCGCAGCAGCACCGTGCGTTCGGGGAGGCCCTTGAGCCGGGCCATCTCCACGAACCCGGTCTCGAAGGTCTCCGACAGCGTCGCCCGGGTCATCCGGACGACGTAGGGGATCACGACCAGGGCCAGGGTCAGCACCGGCAGCACGAGCTGCTCGGGGCGGCTCCACACCGGCTCGCCCGGCCGGGCGATCGTGACCGACGGCAGGACCTGCAGCACCGAGGTCGCGAACAGCACCACCAGCAGCACACCGATGACGAACTCGGGCAGGGCGGCCAGTACCAGGCTGCTGCCCGACAGCGCGGAGTCGGTGCGGGTGCCGCGGCGGACCGCGGCCCAGGCGCCCAGCGCCAGCGCGACCGGGGTGGCGACGACCGCGGTGAGCACGAGCAGCACCCCGGACGCCGCGATCCGGCCGCCGAGCAGCTCGGTGACCGGTCCCTGGGTGGCCGCGGAGTAGCCGAGGTCGCCGGTGAGGACGCCGCCCAGCCAGCCGAGGTAGCGCTCCCAGACCGGCCGGTCCAGGCCCAGCTGCTGGGTCAGCGCCGCGACCCGTTCCGGGGTGGCCTGCTGACCGAGGATGGCGCGCGCCGGGTCGCCGGGCAGCAGCAGCGTCGCCGCGAAGACCAGCAGCGACACCACGAACAGGACCAGGACGCTCACCAGCAGCCGCCGGAGGATCATTCTCGTCACGAGGCTCATGCGCCGACCCATGCCTTCCGGAACTCGTAGCCGGACAGCGACAGGCCGGTGCGGCTGGGCGTGAGCCCGCCGACGTAGCTCTGGTGGGCGTCCACCCGGTTCGGGAATCCCCAGATGAGGTAGCCGCCGCGGTCGTACTCGATGCGCTGGGCCTGGCGGACCAGCTCGCCGCGCCGGGCCGTGTCCACCTCGGCGCGGGCCCGGCGGACGATCCGGATGTACTCGGCGTCGTCCCAGTGCGTCTCGTTGAACGGCGAGTCCGGCAGCGACGACGACCCGGCCTGCGGCAGGTAGTTGCGGGTGTTCCAGAAGCTCTGCGCGAACTCCCACTGCAGGTACTGGTCGGAGAAGAAGGTGGAGGTGTCCACCCGGCGCAGCCCGATGTCGATGCCCGCCGCGCGGGCCTGGGTGACCAGCACCTGCGCCGACTCCACCGAGCCCGCCTGGATCGGCGAGGTCACCAGCTCCAGCGACAGGTTCGGCTTCCCGGCCGCCGCGAGCAGGTCGCGGGCCCGTTCCACGTCCCGGTCGCGGCGCGGGTCGAGGTAGTCCGGGTCGAACCGGCCGTACAGGTCGCCCGCGGGAGCCCCCTGGCCGGACAGCACCTGGCTGAGCATCTCGCCGCGGCCGGTGGCCAGGCGCAGCGCCTGACGCACCCGGACGTCGTCGAACGGTTCGACGTCGACCCGCATCGTGAACGGCAGCCAGCTGCCGGTCTCGGCGGTGAGCAGGGAGATCGAGTCGTAGGCGCCGACGACCTCGGTGAGCGACAGCGGGACCTGGTCGATGGCGTCGACCTGGCCCGACAGCAACGCGTTGATCCGGGCGTCCTCCTCGCTGAAGTTGATCAGCTCGAGGCGGTCGACCCAGGGCTGGTCGGGACGCCAGTAGCCGTCGTGTCGCACGAACACGCTCTGCTGGCCGGGGGAGAAGGACTGGTACCGGAACGCCCCGGTGCCGACGGGACGGTCGAGCGAGAAGTCGGCCGGGACGATCCCGACGCTGTACTCGGCCAGGTACTGGTCGAACACCGGCCCGGGCTCGGAGAGCAGGAACCGGACCCGGTCGTCACCGGCGACGACGACGTCGTCGAGGGTCTCCAGCTGGGCGGCACCGGACTTGGGGTCGGCCGGGTCGGTGATCCGCCGGAAGGTCGCGACGACGTCGTCGGGGGTCACCGGACGCCCGTCGTGGAAGGTGATACCGGGCCGGATGACCGCGGTCCAGCTGCGGGCGCCGGGGTCGGGCCGGACCGACGCGGCGACGGCCGGCTGGAGCGTGTAGTCGTCGTCCCACCGCAGCAGCGGCTCGTAGAGGCTGACGACGCGGGCGATGTCCGGGTTGGTGGCGGGGCTGTGCGGGTCGAGGGTGTCCGACGACCCGCCGCCGGTCACCCCCACCCGCAGGACGCCGCCGCGACGGGGGGCGCCGGCCTCGCGGGCCGCCGCCGGTCCGCCGCAGCCGGCCAGCACGGCGGCCGCGGCCAGACCGGCCGCCCCGCCCAGCAGGCGGCGGCGGGAGAACCCGCCGCGCGCCACTGTCGGGCTGATCATGAACGTGTCTCCTCGCAGAGGGCCCCGGTCGTGCCGGGGCCGCGGTCTCGGTCACGTCACGTCGAGGGGCGGTGCACCTCCCCCCGGCCGACGGCCGCGATCGACCGGCCCGCGTGCTCCGGCTCGCCGGGTGTGACGAGCGCGTCGAGGGCGGCGGCGACGCCGGTGGGGAACGCCTCGGCCCCGTCCGGGCCGACGTGCAGGCACATCAGCTCCTCGGTCGCCCGCAGGCGGCCGTCGACGTACAGCTCGTGCCACAGGCGCAGCCGCTTCGCGTCCTGGCCGAGGACCCGGGTCCGCACCTCCAGCGCCGCGTCCGGGCCGATCTCGCGCAGATAGCGGACGTGTGCCTCGACGGTGTAGAGCGAGCGGCCGGTGGCCGCGCGGTAGCCGGGGTCCATCCCGGCCCGGTCCATCAGCGCGGTCGTCGCGTCGCCGAACACCAGCACGTAGTACGGCTCGGACAGGTGCCCGTTGTAGTCGATCCACTCGGGACGGACGGTGGCGGAGTACCGCAGCGGCTCATCCACCGGTGCCCCCGGCGGCGCGGGCCGCGGCGACCGCACGCCGGACGGCGATGACGGCCCGGTCGCGCTCGGCGACCAGCTCCGCCATCGGCCGCCCACCGGCGGAGACCTCGGCGCCGGCGACCATGTCGTCGCGCAGCTCCCGGGTCAGCTCCGGGGCCTCCAGACGCGTCCACGGTGCCTTCAGCGACGGTCCGAAGTGGTCCAGCATGTGCGCCATCCCGCCCTGGCCACCGGCCAGGTGGAAGGTCAGGCAGGGACCGTGCACCGGCCAGCGCAGCCCCGGGCCGTCGGTGATCGAGCGGTCGATCTCCTCCGGGGTGGCCTCGCCCGCGGCGACCATGTGCAGCGCCTCGCGCCAGATCGCCTCCTGCAGCCGGTTCGCGATGAAGCCGGGCAGCTCCCGCTCCATCTCGATCACCGACTTGCCGATGTGCCGGTAGAAGTCCGCGGCCCGTGACGCCGCCCAGGCCTCGGTCTTCTCGCCGCCGACGACCTCGACCAGCGGGATCAGGTACGGCGGGTTGAACGGGTGCCCGACGACGAGCCGGCCCGGCTCGGCCGCGGTGGTCGCCATGTCGGTCATCGGGAACCCCGAGGTCGACGACGCCACCACCACGTCCGGCCCGGCCGCGACCGCGGCGTCGGCCAGCTCGGCCAGCAGGGCGCGCTTGAGCTCCAGGTCCTCCGGGGCGCTCTCCTGCACGAAGTCCGCTCCCGCGACGGCCTCGGCCGCGGTCGGGTGCACCGTCAGCGCGTCCCGGTCGGCGCCCTCGGTCAGGCCCAGCTCGGTGAGCGCGGGCCAGGCGGCGTCGACCACCCGGCGCAGCTTCTCCCCGGCGTCCGGGGCGGGGTCCCAGGCCCGGACCCGCAGCCCGCGGGCCAGGAAGTACGCCGCCCAGCCGGCGCCGATCACCCCGGCGCCGATGCAGGCGACGGTCCGGATCTCCGTGACGGGACGCGGCTCAGGCACCGGTGCGCTCCTTCAGGCCGAGGATCTCGCGGGCGCGGTCCGGCGTCGCCACCGAGGCGCCGAGGTTCTGCACGATCTCCACCGCCCGCTCGGTCAGCTGCTCGTTGGTCGCCTTCACCCCGCGCGAGAGGTAGAGGTTGTCCTCCAGCCCGACGCGGGCGTGCCCGCCGGCCAGCACCGACTGGGCCACCCACGGCAGCTGGTCGCGCCCGATCGCGAACGAGGCGAAGTTCGCGCCCTCGGGGAGCAGGTTCACCTCCGCGGCCAGCACGCCCGGGTCGGCCGGGGCGCCGTAGGGGATGCCCATGCACAGCTGGAACAGCGACGGGGCGTCGATGAGGCCCTCGTCGACCAGTACGGTGGCGAACCACAGCTGGCCGGTGTCGAAGATCTCCAGCTCGGGCTTCACACCGAGCTCCTGGACCCGCTTGGCGCCGGTGCGCAGCATGTCCGGGGTGGAGACGTAGAGCTGGTTGCCCTCGCCGAAGTTGAGCGAGCCGCAGTCCAGCGTGCAGATGTCGGGCAGCAGCTCCTCGACGTGCGGGAGCCGCTCCAGGGCGTTGACCAGGTCGGTGCCGTCGATCGGCTTCAGCGGGTCCTCGGCGTCGATCACCAGGTCGCCGCCCATGCCCGCGGTCAGGTTGAGCACGACGTCGACGCCCGAGTCCCGGATCAGGGTCACGGTCTCGCGGTAGAGCTCCACCGCCCGCGACGGGCTGCCGGTCTCCGGGTCGCGCACGTGGATGTGCACCACGGCGGCGCCGGCCCGGGCCGCGGCGATCGCGTCCGCGGCGATCCGGGCCGGGGTGACGGGCACGTGCGGGCTGCGGCCCACCGTGTCCCCGGCCCCGGTCACCGCGCAGGTGATGATGACGTCACGGTTCATCCGTTCTCCGTTCGCTCCGTGCGTGCCGGTGCCGCGAGGACGGCCCGGTCGATGAAGGCGGCGAGGTCCGCGCGCATCTGCGCGACGGAGGTGCCGGGGGTACGCGCCATGACCTGGATGCCCAGGCCGTCGACCAGCGCGGTGAGCCGGCGGGCGGCGTCACCGGCGTCGGGGACGAAGACCCCGGTGGCGGCGCCCTCGGCGAGGGTCATGGCGACGGTGCGGAACCAGCGGTCGTAGGCGTCCCAGTACAGCTCGCGCCGGGCCGGGTCGATCGCCGACTCCGCCCACACCTGGATCCAGATCGACCACTCGCGCTCCAGCAGCGCGCCGTCGGGGAGCTGGAGGTCGATCAGCCGCAGCAGCCGGTCGTGCGGATCGGCGATCGTGTCGAGCTCGGCGACCTGGCGGTCGAAGGCGAGGCGCACGTTGTGCCGCAGCGCGGAGTCGAGCAGCTCCGAGCGGGTGGGGAAGTGGTAGTGGATCGCCGCCGGGCTGGTGCCCGCCGCCCGCGCGACGTCGGCGGTGCGGACCCGGTGGTAACCGTGGTCGGCGATCAGTTCCCACGCCGCGTCGAGGATCCGGCCGCGGGTGCCGTGGGTCCCGCCGGGCTCGCGGCCGGGGTCGGGCTCGGCGGCCGCGGCGGCGGCCCCGGTGGGGACCGCGGTCCGGGCGCGCGCTCCGTCGCGGCCGTGCAGCAGCCGGGCCACGGTCTCGCCGGTGACGTCGGCGATGCGGACGAGCTCGTCGGCGGCGAAGCGGCGGCGCCCGGCGAGCGACTTCGACAGCTTGGTCTCCTCCAGCCCGACCGCGGCCGCGAACCGGCGCTGGGTCCAGCCGTCGCGCTCCAGCAGGGCGCGCACCCGCCCGGCCACCGCGTCGTCGGCGGCCCGGGGGGCACGGGGGTCGGTCACCGGGCGACCGTAGGCCGTGACTTGCGATGAGCGCAAGCGATCCTTCCGAGTTGACGCAGCGCACGAGGCTGCAGCAGTGGCCGGGCTGGTGCTGCGTTCAGTTCGCGGCAACCGCTCGCGGAAGCGCTTGCGTCGGACACCGTGGGCGGTAGGGTCGGCCTCTCACCCGACGGCGCCGTGGGGCGCCGGGGGACGTGGCGAGGGGGACCATGCGTTCGCTGGACGAGACCGGGATCTGGACCGACGGGATCGAGGGCGTGGAGGTCCCCGGCTACGACCGGGGCGCCGTGGGCCGCGGGATCGTCCACATCGGCGTCGGCGGTTTCCACCGCGCGCACCTCGCGATGTACGTCGACGCGCTGCTCGCGTCCGGCGGGGCGCCGGAGTGGGGGATCTGCGGGGTCGGGGTGCTCGCCGCCGACGACCGGATGCGCGACGTGCTCGCGTCCCAGGACGGGCTGTACACGCTCGTGCTGAAGGAGGCCGACGGGACGCTGACGCCCCGGGTCGTCGGGTCGCTCGTCGACTACCTCTACGCCCCCGACGACCCCGAGGCCGCCATCGAGCGGATCGCGCACCCCGACACCCGGATCGTCTCGCTGACGATCACCGAGGGCGGCTACGCGATCGACCAGAAGACCGGCGAGTTCGACCCGGACTTCCCCGGCATCCGCGCCGACCTCGACGCGATGGCCGCCGGCTCCGCCCCGACCGGGGCGTTCGGGCTGGTCGTCGAGGCGCTGGCGCGCCGCCGGGAGCGCGGCACCGGCCCGCTCACGGTCATGAGCTGCGACAACATGCAGGGCAACGGCGACGTCGCCCGCCGGGTGTTCACCGGCGTCGCCCAGCTCCGCGACGCCGACCTGGGCGCCTGGGTCGCGGAGTCGATCACCTTCCCGAACTCGATGGTCGACCGGATCACCCCGGCCACCGCCGACACCGACCGCGAGGCCCTCGCGGAGCGGTTCGGGCTACGTGACGGCTGGCCGGTCGTGTGCGAACCGTTCACCCAGTGGGTGCTCGAGGACCACTTCGCCGCGGGCCGCCCGGAGTTCGAGCGGGTCGGGGTCCAGGTCGTCGACGACGTCGTCCCCTACGAGTTCATGAAGCTGCGCCTGCTCAACGCCACCCACCAGGCGCTGGGCTACCTCGGGTACCTCGCCGGGCACCGCTACGTGCACGAGGTCGCCCAGGACCCGACGTTCGCGGCGTTCCTGCGCGGCTACATGGACGACGAGGCCACGCCGACGCTGCGCCCGGTGCCCGGCATCGACCTCGACGCCTACAAGGACACCCTGCTGGAACGGTTCGCGAACCCGGGCGTCGCCGACACCCTGATGCGGATCAACTACGGCAGCTCCGACCGGATCTCGATCTTCCTGCTGCCGGTGGTGCGGGAGCAGCTCGCCGCCGGCGGGCCGGTCGAGCGGGCCGCGGCCGTCGTCGCCGGGTGGTGCCGCTATGCCGAGGGCGCCGACGAGCAGGGGCGCGAGATCACCCAGCAGGACCGCCTGGCGGAGGAGATGACCGCGCTCGCGCGTGCCGAGCGGGACACCCCGGGGTCGTTCCTGTCCCACCGCGGGGTGTTCGGCGACCTCGGCTCCGACGAGCGGTTCGCCGGTGCGTTCCGCTCGGCGCTGGAGTCGCTGTGGTCCCGCGGCGCCGCGGCGACCGTCGCCGACCTCGCGTGACCGGCAGGGGGAACCGATGAGTTCCCCACGCGTCTGCGGTCGTAGCCGACGACCCCTCGCCTCGACCCCGGGAGACCACAGTGGGCACGATCGACGTGCACGAGTTCATCAGCCTCGACGGGGTCGTCTCCGACCCGTCCTGGACCGCGGAGTACGGCTTCACCGACGCGATGGGGGAGGCCATCGGCCGGCTGACCGACGCGGCGATCCTGCTCGGCCGGAACACCTACGAGATGTTCCACCCGGCCTGGTCGGCCCGCGGGCACGACGTCGAGTCCGGGGGCGCGTTCTTCAACGGCGCGCCCAAGCACGTCGTCACCTCCACCCTGGCCGACCCGCTGGAGTGGGAGAACTCGCGGGTGCTCGGCCCGTACGACCCGGCGCGGATCCGGCAGCTCAAGGACGCGACCGACGGCGGCATCTACGTCTCCGGCAGCGTCACCCTGGTCCGTGCGCTGCTCGCCGACGGCCTGGTGGACACGCTCAACCTGTTCGTCTACCCGGTGTCGCTCGGGGCCGGGCTGCGACTGTTCGCCGAGGGCGCGCGGGTGCCGTTGCGGCTGCGCGAGTCCGAGGCCTACGAGAACGGCGTGGTCCGGCTGACCTACGGTCCGCCGCTCACCTGAGTCCGGGCGCGCTCAGTCCGGCAGTGCCGCGAAGGCCTCCCGGGCGGCCGCCAGCACGTCGCCGTAGACCCGGCGGGCCGGCGGGCCCGCCGGGTCGGCCAGCCAGCCGGCGACGGCGACCTGCATCACCGCCATCGCAGCGGCCGCGGCGAGCCGGTGGGCCGTCGCGGGGGTGTCGGCGCCGTCGCGTCCGGCGAGCGCCTGCGCGACGGTCTGCTCCACGGTCCGGCCGACGTGGGCGATCCGCGGGTGCAGCTCGGGGTGGGTGCGCAGCAGCTCCATCTGCCCGTGCCAGGTCGGGCTGGTCGTCAGCGCCACGGTGACCTCGGCGAGCACCGCCGTCGCCGCCTCGAGCGGGGAGGTCTCGGTCCGGGCGCGGACCTCGGCGGCGAGCTCGTCGAGGGAGGCGGTGTCCCAGTCGAAGAGTACCGCGTCCTTCGACGGGAAGTGGTTGAAGAACGTGCGCGGCGCGACGTCGACGTCGGCGCAGATCTCCTCGACGGTGAACGCGTCCGGGCCCTGGGTGCGCGCGCGTTCCAGGGCCGCGGCGCGCAGCGCCCGGCGGGTCCGCACCTTCTTGCGCTCCCGCAGCCCGTGGCAGTGCGCCTCCCGCTCGGTCAGCATCTCGCCGATCATGACCGTCCCACCTCTCCCGCTGGTCCCGGCGCGGCTCGCACCCTCGAAACGTGCGGGGAGTGCAGTCGTGCGGTCACTGCAGTGTGCTTGTACATTCGTGAGCACCGCAAACTATTGCATGACGCAAGCGGAGGACGCGTGTCACAGGAGCAGGTGCAGGAACCGGAGCGCTCGCGGACGGCGAAGGACCTGGCGCTGGCCCTGTGGTTCCCCGGCTTCTTCGTGCTGGGATTCATGCTGTTCTACCTGCTGCCGTTCCACGCCCCGGCGCCGCACGGCATCCCGGTCGGGGTCGTCGGGCAGCAGGCCGCCGCGACCGTGTCCGCCGAGCTGGCGCAGGTGTCGCCGGGCGGGTTCGACGTCACCCCGGTCGCCGCCGCGGCCGACATCCGGGACGCGATCTTCCACCGCGACGTCGTCGCCGGGTACGACCCGGCCGGCCACACGCTCTACATCGCCCGCGCCGACGGCCTGCAGCTCGTCCAGGTCCTGCAGGGGATCTTCGCGCCGCTGTCCACCGGGTCCGGCGGGCCGCTGCGGATGGTGGACCTCGCACCGACCGCGCCCGGTGACGGCTTCGGCACGTCGCTGTTCTACATCGCGATGGCCTGCAACATCTCCGGCTACATCGCGGTCATGATGATGATGCAGGCCACCGCGTTGTCGCGGCGCACCAAGCTGACCGCGCTCGCCGGGTTCGGCCTGTTCGCCACCGTGGTGTGCTGGGCGATCGGCACCGCGATCCAGGCGATCCCGTTCCACCCGGCCGTGCTCGTCGTCGGGTTCCTGCTGTCCCAGGCCGTCGCCTGGACGACGTTCGGGCTGGCCCCGTTCGTGCGCCGCGCGCTGCCCGGCGTCGCGATGGGCCTGTTCGTGCTGATGTCGATCCCGTCCTCGGGCGGGGCGATCCCGAAGGAGATGGTGCCGGGCTTCTTCCAGGTCCTGCACCACGTCATGCCGCTCGGGCAGGCGATCGACGCCGCGCGGGGCATCCTCTACTTCGACGCCACCGCGATCACCGTGCCGGTCCTCGGGCTGCTGGCCTGGTGGGCGTTCGGTGCGCTGCTGGTCGCGCTGGGTGCGTGGCGGGACCGGCGCGCCGCCGGGCACGAGGCGGCCGGGCCGGAGGAGGCGGCCGGGGACGCCGAGCGCGAGCGGGAGCACCGGATCGCCGAGGCCGTCGCCGACGAGGCCTCGGTCGGTGGCGCGCACCCGGACGCCCTCGCCGACGCCCGGCTGCTCGCCCACCCGGTCCCGACGCTGATCGGCCGGGTCGTCGACGACGCGGGCCGGCCGGTGCCGCGGGCGCGGGTGACCGTCGTCGACCACACCGGCGGGCAGGTCGACGTCGCCGCCGGATCCGAGGACGGCCGGTTCGCCGTCCGAGGCCGCGCCGACGGGTGGGTCACCGTGCTCGTGTCCGCGCCCGGCCACGACCCGGTGTCGGAACGGCTGCGCCTGCACGGCGCGGTGTCGCACCGCAGCGTCGTCCTGCGGCCGGCCGCCGCGCGGGCACCGGGGGAGCAGGTCAGCCGTGCGCCAGCAGCGCTGCCCCGATGATCCCGGCCTCGTTGAGCAGCCCGGCCGGGACGAGCTCGGTGCGGGTCCGCACGTAGGGCGACCACTTCTCGAACTTCTTGCTCACCCCGCCGCCGACCACGATCAGGTCCGGCCACAGCAGGTTCTCGACGTGGGTGAAGTAGCGCTGCAGCCGCCCGCCCCACTCCTCCCAGTCCAGGTCCTCGCGCTCACGGGCGGAGTCGGCGGCGCGCGACTCGGCGTCGAACCCGTCGATCTCCAGGTGCCCGAACTCGGTGTTGGGCACCAGCTTCCCGTGGTTGACCAGCGCCGACCCGATGCCGGTCCCGAGGGTCACGACGAGCACGAGCCCGTGATGACGGTCGGCGGCCGCGCCGAACTCGGCCTCGGCGATGCCGGCGGCGTCGGCGTCGTTGACCAGCAGCGCGTCCCGGCCGGTGACCCGGCGCAGGACCGCGGCGGCGTCGCAGTCGATCCAGGACCGGTCCACGTTCGCCGCGGTGCGGGTCACGCCGTGCTGGACGACGGCGGGGAACGTGCAGCCGAAGGAGTCCCGCCAGTCGAACTCGTCGAGGATCTGCTTGACGGTCCCGGCGACCGCCTCCGGCGTGGACGGCTGCGGCGTCGGGATCCGCACCCGGTCCGCGGCCAGCTGGCCCTTGCGCAGATCCACCGGGGCGCCCTTGATGCCGGAGCCGCCGATGTCGATACCGAACCCGAGTGCGTGCTTGCTGCTCACGCCCCCGATCCTTCCAGGGCCGCCGCGACCACGCCGCGCGCCTCGTCCTGGACGCGCGTCAGGTGCTCCGGCCCGCGGAAGCTCTCGGCGTAGACCTTGTACACGTCCTCGGTGCCCGAGGGGCGGGCGGCGAACCACCCGGCGTCGGTGACGACCTTCAGCCCGCCGATCGCGGCGTCGTTGCCCGGGGCGCGGGTGAGCTTCGCGGTGATCGCGTCCCCGGCGAGCTCGGTGGCGGTCACGGCGTCGGCGTCCAGCTTGGACAGCGCCGCCTTGTCCTCCCGGGAGCAGGCGACGTCGGTGCGGGCGTAGGCGGGGGCGCCGAACCGCTCGGTGAGCCGGGTGTAGTGCTCGCTGGGGGTCGACCCGGTGACCGCGGTGATCTCCGAGGCCAGCAGGGCGAGCAGCAGGCCGTCCTTGTCGGTGCTCCACGGCGAGCCGTCGCGGCGCAGGAACGACGCGCCCGCGCTCTCCTCGCCGCCGAAGCCGATCTCCCCCGAGCGCAGGCCGGGAACGAACCACTTGAACCCGACGGGGACCTCGACCAGCCTGCGGCCGAGGTCACCGGCGACCCGGTCGATCATCGACGAGCTGACGGCGGTCTTGCCGATCCCGGCGGCCGCGGGCCAGCCGGGGCGGTGGGCGAACAGGTAGCCGATCGCGACGGCGAGGTAGTGGTTCGGGTTCATCAGGCCGCCGTCGGCGGTGACGATGCCGTGCCGGTCGGCGTCGGCGTCGTTGCCGGTGGCGATGGTGAAGGGAGCCGGGTCGGCCTCCATCCGGGCCCGCAGCGACGCCATCGCGTACGGCGAGCTGCAGTCCATCCGGATCTTCCCGTCCCAGTCCAGGGTCATGAACCCGAAGGCCGGGTCGACGTCGGGGTTCACCACGGTCAGGTCCAGGCCCCAGCGCTGCGCGATCACGCCCCAGTAGTCGACCGAGGCACCGCCGAGCGGGTCCGCGCCGATGGTGACGCCGGCGTCGCGGACCGCGGCCATGTCGAGCACCTGGTCGAGCTGGTCGACGTAGGTGCCGAGGTAGTCGTAGCGGTGCGCGGCGGCCGCGTCGAAGCGGGCGCGGCGCACCTCCGTGAGCCCGTTCTCGAGCAGCTGGTTGGCCCGGTCGGCGATCCAGGACGTCGCCTCGGTGCCGGCGGGGCCGCCGTCCGGCGGGTTGTACTTGAAGCCGCCGTCGGCGGGCGGGTTGTGCGAGGGGGTGACGACCACGCCGTCGGCGAGGTGCCGGACGTCGCGTCCGGCGTTGGTCACGAGGATCGCGTGCGAGATCGCCGGGGTCGGGGTCAGCCCGTCCCGGGAGTCGACGACGACGTCGACCCCGTTGGCGGCGAACACCTCGGCCGCGGTGCGCCAGGCCGGCTCGGACAGCGCGTGGCTGTCGCGCCCGAGGAACAGCGGGCCGTCGGTGCCCTGCGCGGCCCGGTACTCGACGATCGCCTGGCTGGTGGCGGCGATGTGGTCGTCGTTGAAGGTCGCGGTGAACGCCGACCCGCGGTGCCCGGACGTGCCGAACGCGACCCGTTGCACGTCGACCGACGGGTCGGGGTGGGTCGCGGCGTACGCGGCCAGCAGCGCGTCGACGTCGACGAGGTCCTCGGGGCGGGCCGGGGTCCCGGCGCGCTCGTGCACGGTCATGCCGCGATCCTTCCTCCTCGCCGCGGCCCACGCCACCGCCTACCGTTCCGCGGTGTGCGGATCGCGTCGTTGCTCCCGGCCGGGACCGAGATCGCCGGGCGGCTCGGCCTGGCCGCCGACCTGGTCGGTGTCACCTTCGAGTGCGACGACCCGGTGGGCGTCCGGGACCGGGTGCCGGTGGTCGTCGACTCCGCGCTGCCGTGCGCCGCGTCGCCGGGGGAGATCGACGCCGTCGTCCGCGAGCGGGCCGCGGCCGGGCTGCCGCTGTACGAGGTCCACCGCGCCCGGCTCGGCGCCGCCGACCCGCAGCTGATCCTCACCCAGGACCTGTGCGCGGTGTGCGCGCTGCCCGGCTCGACCGTCGCGCAGGTGCAGGAGGAGCTGGGGACCCGGGCCCGGGTGCTGTCGCTGGACCCGCACCGGCTGGCCGACGTGCTCGACACCGTGACCGCGGTCGGCGCCGCGGCCGGGGTGCCGGACCGGGCCGCGGCGCTGGTCGCGGGCCTGTCGGCGCGCCTCGACGCCGTCGCCGCCGCCGTGCGGGGCCGCCCGGCGCCGCGGGTGCTGGTGCTGGAGTGGACCGACCCGCCGTTCCTGCCCGGGCACTGGGTGCCCGACCTGGTCACCGCGGCCGGTGGCGTCCCGGTGGCGGCCGCCCCGGGCGGTCGCAGCACCGCCGTCGACCCGGCCGGCCTGCCCCCGTGCGACGCCGTGCTGGTCGCGCCGTGCGGCTTCGGCCTCGACGACGCGCTCGCCCAGGCCCGCGCGGCGCTGCCGTGGCTGCCCGCCGGTGTCCCGGTGCACGCGATCGACTCGGCGTCGTTCGTGGTGCGGGCCGGTCCGCGCCTGGTCGACGGCGTCGAGGCGATCGCCGCCCTGCTGCACCCCGGTGCGGTCCCGGCGCCGCCGCCGGGGAGGGTCGCGCGGGTCCGCTGAGCGGGCCTCAGGCCGCGCCGCCCGGGCCGAGCCGCCGGCCGACCAGCCGCGCGATCCACGGCGCGACCAGCAACATCAGGATCACCCGCAGCACCTGCACCGCGACCACCGAGGTGACGTCCACGCCGGAGGAGATCGCCGTGGCCAGCACCGCGTACACCCCGCCCGGGGTGGTCGCGAGGTAGCCCTCCAGCGGGGTCATGCCGGTGAAGTGCGACAGCAGCAGCCCCAGTCCGGCGCAGAGCGCGACGACGCCCAGGATCAGCGCGGTCGCCAGCGGCAGCACCCGCGCGACGGTGCCGAGCGCGGTCCGGGTGAAGCGCAGCCCGGCCTGCCAGCCGATGACGGCGTAGGCGACGTCGACGAGCGGCAGCGGCACCGAGGCGGCGAAGGAGAACCCGGCCAGGCTGACGACGAGCGCCACCACCATCGGCCCGAGCAGCGCCCCGGCAGGGACCCGCGCGAGCTTCCCGAGCGGGACACCGACGCCCACGCACAGCGCGGTCACCGCGAGCCCGACCCACCACGGCGCGCCGGGGCCGGTGACCGCGGCGGCAGGCGCGCCGGGAGAGGCGCCGTAGACGACCGCGGCGACCACCGGCATCGTCGCGGTGACCAGCCCGACCCGCAGGTACTGGATGACGGCGACGGTGCGCTCGTCGCCGCCCAGCTCGCGGCTGATCGCGACCAGCCCGGACGCGCCGCCCGCGGTCTGCGCGAGCATCCCGGTGAGCGGGGTGACCCCGTGCTGCAGACCCATGAGCAGACCGGACCCCATGCTGACCAGCAGCGTCGCGAGGCTGATCAGCAGGACCGGCAGCCACTCGGCTGCCACCGCGGCCAGGGTGTCCGGGCGGGCGAGCAGGCCGATGACGACCCCGATGACCGCCTGCGCACCCGACGTCGCCGGGCGGGCGACCCGGGCGGGGCCGAGCCCGGTCAGGGCGAGGACGGTCGCGACCAGCAGCCCGGCGAACAGGGCGGGGGAGGGCACGTCGACCGCGGCGAGCCCGGCGGTCACGAGCACGGTCAGCGCGGCGAGCAGCAGCCAGCGCCACCATCCGGACAGCGACGGGCGGGGGCTCACCGTGTGATCACGACCCGAGCCTAAATGGGACAGGCGTACTGGTGCGCGGTGAGTCGGGACACGATCGTTGTCGAGAGCGAACGATCACGGCTTCCGCCGGAGCGGCCGCCGGGGTAGGACGGACGGGCACGAGGAGGTGCGCCGATGCGAGACACCCCGAGAGACGACACCGCCGCGACCACCGGGCTCGGCCCGGTGATCGCCGCACTGACCGCGCCCGGTGGGGAGTTCGAGCTGGTCGACGCCGACGTGCGCGGCGCCGCGATGCGGGTCTACCGGCGTGGCCCGCACACCCTGGCCGAGCTGTGGGCGGCGACGGCGGCGTGGCCGGAGCGCACGTTCACCGTCCACCACGGCGAGCGTCGCACCTACGGCGAGCACCGGAGCCTGGTCGCCGACCTGGCCCGCGTGCTCACCGGACGGTTCGGGCTGCGCCCCGGCGACCGGGTCGCGATCGCGATGCGGAACCTGCCGGAGTGGCCGGTGGTCTTCTTCGCCGCGCAGGTCGCGGGGCTGGTCGTCGTACCGCTGAACGCCTGGTGGAGCGCACCCGAGCTGGCGTGGGCGGTGGCCGACTCCGGTGCCGGGCTGGTCGTGGCCGACCCGGAACGGTGCGCCGCCCTGTGCGGTGGGAGCGGCGCCGGGGTGCCGGTCGTCCGGGTCCGCGGGGGCGGCGCGCCCGCGCCCGGTCCGGTGACCGGGTGGGAGGACCTCGGGCTGCGCACCGACGGCCCCGGTGACCCGGTCGGGGTCACCGCGCCCGGTCCGGACGACGACGCGACGATCCTCTACACCTCCGGCACCACCGGCCGACCGAAGGGCGCGGTCGGCACCCACCGCAACCACGTGACGAACCTGCTCAACGTCGCGCTGCAGGCCCGCGCCACCGCGCTCGACTCCGGGGTGGAACCGCCGCCGGGGCAGCAGGGGACGCTGCTGATGTACCCGATGTTCCACATCGCCGGCATCAACGGACTCGTCGGCGCCGTGCTCGGCGGGGCGAAGCTCGCGACCCTGCACCGCTGGGACCCGGTCGCGGCGCGGGCCGTCGTCCGGTCCGAGCGGCTGACCCGCTCCAACGGTGTCCCGTCGACGACGGCGGAGCTGCTCGACGGCGCCGACCCCGCCGACCTCGTGTCGTTGCGGACGGTCGGGATGGGCGGGGCACCCGTGCCGCCCGAGCTCGTCGCGCGGATCGGGCGCGACCTCGGCGCCGGGGCCGCGAACGGCTACGGCCTGACCGAGACGACCTCGGCGATCTGCGCGAACACCGGGTCGGAGTACCGGGCCCGTCCCGACTCGGTCGGCCGGCCCGCGCCGGGGGCCCGGCTGCGGGTCGCCGGCCCGGACGGGGAGGCGCTGCGCGACGGCGAGGTCGGCGAGCTGTGGTTCCGCGGCCCGAACGTGGTCCGCGGCTACTGGAACCGGCCAGACGCCGACGCCGAGGCGTTCGTCGACGGCTGGTTCCGCACCGGCGACCTGGGGCACGTGACCGACGGCTGGGTGTACGTCGTGGACCGGTTGAAGGATGTCGTGCTGCGCGGTGGGGAGAACGTGTACTCCGCGCAGGTGGAGGCGGCGATCCACACCGTCGACGGGGTGCTGGAGGTGGCGGTGCTCGGCGTGCCGCACCCGCGCCTGGGCGAGGAGGTCGCCGCACTGGTCCGCGCCCGCCCCGGAGCGGCCCGCGACGACGACGCCGTCCGCGCCGCCGTCGCCGCGCGGGTGGGGGAGTTCGCCGCGCCCGCGCACGTGCGGTGGACCGACGAGCCGCTGCCCAGGACGGCGACCGGGAAGGTCCGCAAGCGGGAGCTGCGCTCGGGGTTCACCGCTCCGGCGTGAGCGTCCTGCGGGCCGCGGCCACGGCCTCCAGCCAGGGACGCGGGTCCGGTGCGCCGGCCGGCGGGACCAGGACGACGGTGTCCGGCCCGGCGGCGGCGTGGCTCCGGACGACGGCCTCCACCTCGGCCCGGTGCTCCGGCAGCGCGACGTAGCCGATGCGCCGGAACCCGTCCGCGGCGCCGCCCGGGCCGCACGCGTCGAGCGAGGACCGGACGTCGGCGGGGGTCAGGCCCGAGTCGAGCAGGACCCCGTCGGCGAGGTCCCCGGCCAGCCGCAGGGTGCGCGGCCCGCGCCCGCCGACCAGCACCGGTGGGACGGTCGTCGGCGGGTGGTCGAGCCGGACCCGGTCCAGGGAGACGTAGCGCCCGGAGCGGGTGACCTCGCGACCGGCGAGCAGGTCCCGTACCGCGGTCGTGTGCTCGGCGAGCAGGGTCAGCGGCGAGGCGACCCGGTTGCCGACCTGGCCCATCCAGTCGAGCACGCCGTGCCCGAGGACCGGCAGGTAGCGGCCCGGGAACAGCCGGGCGAGCGAGGCGGTCTCCATGGCGACGACCGCCGGGTTCCGCAGCGGTACCGGGAACAGCCCGACCCCGACGGTCAGCGCGTCGGTGCGGGCCAGCGCGACGGCCGCGGTGGCGGTCCCGCCGTGCAGGAAGCAGTCCTCCCACAGCCACAGCTAGTCCAGCCCCGCGGCCTCGACGTCACGGGCCACGCCCGGCAGCTCCTCGGGGGGCAGCTCGGGCCGGAAGACGATGCCGATGTCCATGGCGGTCACCGTGCCACGTGCGGTCGCCGGCGTCGTACGGCTACCGGGCCGGGTCGATGCGGAACACCGGGCAGATGCCGGTCAGGGCACCCAGCGCCTCGGGCGTCGGCTCGGCGACGACCCCGTTCTCCACCATGATCCCGACGCCCTCCGGGGTGACCTGCGGCCAGGCCTCCAGCACCGGGCGCGCCTGCTCCGGCGGCACCTCCACCAGAACGACGGACTCCGGGTCGGCGTCGGGCCCCGTGCTCAGCGTGGCCCGCCCGCCCGCGGCCCGGACGTTGACGATCCAGTCCGCGCCCGGGAACCCGCCGACGACGAACCGCTGCCCGCCGGTCGCGTACACCGTCAGCGGCGTGTGCCGGGGTGTGCCGCTGCGCCGGCCGGGGACGGTCAGAACGGGCAGCTCGAACGGCAGCTCGCCACGGTCGCGCCGGGCGAGCAGGTCCTCGTTCAGGTGCTTGATCTGCTGCGGGGCACGGATGTGACGGCGGGGATCGTCGGACACGGGGGCTCCTCGTTCTCGGATCCGGGTCAGGATGCCACGGGCCGGCGGGCGGGCGCGGGGTGTCGGAGCGGAGGGGACTCAGTCCGACCGCAGCCGGTCCAGCGCCTCCTCGGCCCGGGCCAGGTCCTCCTCGGCCCGCTCGGCCCGCCCCGCGGCGTCGCGGGCGGCGCGGCCGGCCTCGTCGCGGGCACGGTCGGCCTCCTCGGCGGCGGAGCGGGCGCGCTCCAGTTCGGCGGTCAGCTCGTCCACCCGGCGGTGCGCGTCGTCGCGGCGCCCGTCGGCCCGGTCGGCGCGGTCGCGGGCGTCGTCGCGTTCGCGGCCGGCGTCGTGGGCGGCCAGTCGGGCGGTCTCGACGGCCTTCTCGGCCTCGGCGAGCGCCTGCGCGTGCCGTTCGGCCTCGCGTCGCTCCCGCTCCTGCGCGGCGCGGTGCTCGGCCTCCCGCCGGGCGTCGCGCCGTCGCCCGGCGAGCTCCCCGTCGCCGTCCCGGCTCCGGCCGCCCCGCTCCGGTTGCGGGGACCGGTCGCCCCGCGGAGCGTCCGCGTCCGGCGTCAAGCCCGCAGCCGCGGACCCCGTCTCCCCGAGCGGCCCGAAGCCGCTGTGCCGCTCGTAGCGCTCCAGCCGCCCCGACCGGACCCGGTCGGCCAGGTCCGGGTCGGCCAGCGCCGACTCCAGCACCCACCGCACGTCGCGCTCCACACCGGGGCCCACCCGGGCCCCCGCGGCGCGGCCGAGGGCCGCGGCCCGGCGGGCCAGCGCCCCGACCAGCCGGTTGCGCTGCGCGGACACCTCCCGCAGGGCCGCGCCGTCGAGGGAGCGCTGGGCGTGGGCGAGCACCGGGGCCAGGGCCAGGAGCCCCTCGACCTCGTCGCGGGCGTCGTCGACCAGCAGGTTCGCCAGCCACGCGGCCCGGGTGGGCCGCCGGGCGGCGGCGATCTCCCGGGCCGCGTCGGTGTCCGCGTCGGCGCGGGCACGGGCGGCGGCGTCGTCGCGTGCGGCGACGAAGTCCTCCGGCGGGACCCGGTACAGCCGGTCCAGCTCCGCGTCCGTGTCCACGCCGGCGGGCCTCAGCTCAGGTTCGCGTGCGTCCCGACCAGGACGGCGCGGCCGACGGTGTGGCTGAACAGGGTGAACGCCAGGAACGTGGGCGTCGCGGTGGCGGGCACGTCCAGCGTGGGCACGTCGACCGCGTGCACCACGAAGTAGTACCGGTGCGGACCGTGCCCGGGCGGCGGCGCGGCGCCCAGGTAGCGGGCCAGGCTCGCGTCGTTGGGCAGCTGGACCGCGCCCTCGGGGAGGCCGGACCCGGTGTCGTCACCGGCGCCCGACGGCAGCGAGGTCACCGAGGCCGGCACGTCGAACACCGCCCAGTGCCAGAACCCGGCGACGGTCGGGGCGTCCGGGTCGTAGCAGGTGACGGCGTAGGACTGCGTCCCCTCCGGCGCGCCGGACCAGGACAGCTGCGGCGAGACGTCCTCGCCGCCCGCTCCGAAGATGCCGGACAGCTGGGGGGTGGCGAGCGCAGCGCCGTCGTTCACGTCGGTGCTGGTCAGGGTGAACGACGGGACCGGGGGCAGCTCGTCGTAGGGGTTGCGGGGCACGGGGCGGACCTCCTCGGATCGGTGGCGGTGGGTCTCGCCGTGATCCTGGCACGGCGCGTCGGCTGCCGTCCGGCGGCGGGGAGGGCAGGGTGTCGGTCCGTGGAGATGCTGCTCGTGCTCGTCGGGCTGATGGTGGCCGCGGTCGTCCTGGTGGGGGTGGGGGACCGGCTCCGGCTGCCCTGGCCCGCGCTGATGGTGGTCCTCGGCGTGGTCGTCGCGCTGCTGCCCGGACTGCCCGACGCGTTCGTCATCGACCCCGAGCTGATCCTGCCGCTGTTCCTGCCGCCGCTGCTGTTCGCCACGGCGCAGCGCACGTCGTGGGCGCTGTTCCGGGCGCGCAGGCGGACGATCGCGCTGCTCGCCGTCGGCCTGGTGCTGGTCACCGCCACCGCGGTCGCCGGGACGGTCTGGCTGCTCGTGCCGGGGCTCGCGCTCACCGCCGCCGTCGCGCTCGGGGCGATGGTCGCCCCACCGGACCCGGTCGCCGTCGAGGCCGTCGCCGGGCAGGTCCCGATCCCACGCCGCGTGGTGGCGGTGCTGCAGAGCGAGGGCCTGTTCAACGACGCCACCGCGCTGGTCGTGTTCCAGGCCGCGGTGTTGGCGACCGTCTCCGGCGACGAGCTGAGCCCGCTCGGGCTGGGCCTGCGGTTCGTGCTCGGCGCCGCCGGCGCGGTCCTCATCGGACTGGGTGTGGCCTGGCTGGCGCGCCGGGTGCTCGGCAGGCTCACCGACGCCACCGGGCGCAGCGCGCTCACCCTGGTCCTGCCGTTCGCCACCTACCTGGCCGCCGACGAGCTCGGCGCCTCCGGGGTGATCGCCGTCGTCGTGCTCGCGCTGCAGCTGCGCGCCGGGGCCGACGCCGATGAGGCCGCCGAGCGGCTCACCCAGTCCTCGCTGTGGAACGTCGTCGAGCTGCTGGTCACCGGGCTCGCGTTCGGCCTGATCGGGCTCGACCTGCGCCAGGTCGTGCTCGCCGCGGGCGACGAGCTGCCGGCGATGCTCGCGCACGCGGCGGTCGTGTGCCTGGTCGTCGTCGCGGTGCGGGTGCTGTGGATGGTCGTCGCCTGGCGGCTGCTGTCCCGCAGCGCCGACGACGCCGCCGCGGCCGGCGCCGCGCCGCTCACCGGACGCGAGGCGGTGCTGTTGTCCTGGTGCGGCATGCGCGGTCTCGCCACGCTCGCCCTCGCGCTGTCGCTGCCGGTGCAGACCGCGTCCGGGGCGCCGTTCCCCGCCCGCGACCAGCTCGTCCTCATCGCCGTGTCGGTGCTGTTCGTGACGCTGCTCGTGCCCGGCTTCACCCTCGGCATGCTGGTCCGCGCCCTCGACATCGACGACGAGGCCGACGCCGAGGAGCGCGCCGAACGCGAGATCGTGCTGCGGGCGCGCCGCGCCGCCGTCGCGACGCTTGAGTTCGAACGCACGGTGCGGGGCCTGCCCGAAGAGGTCGGCACCGCGATGCGGGAGCGGGTCGAGCGGCTGGAGCGGGTGCTGTCGGGGGAGACGCCTTCGGAGGAGGAGCGGTCCCGGATCGCGGCGGTGAAGAAGGCCCGTACCGCCTTCGCCGAGGCCCAGGCCTCGGCGCTGGCCGCCGCCCGGACCGAGGTACTGGCCGCGCGGCGTGAGCCCGGTGTCGACCCGCACGCCGTCGACCGGGTGCTGCGCCGCCTCGACCTGCGCACGGTGCTGCTCGACTGAGGACCGGAGCCGTCGGTCCGGTCGGGGCGCGGCCCGCCGCGTTACGGGTACGGCCCCGACCCGGTCGGTGATCTTCCCCGCAGCCGTGGCCGCGCCTCCACATGATGAACTGTGCAGGTGTGGGAACGACGGGCGGTGCGGTCCGCGACGGTGACCGCGGCACTCGCCGTACTGCTGGCGGTCGCGCTCGTGGGCTCGCTCGCGTTCGGCGCCGAGGTCCTCCCCGTCGCGAAGGTCGTCGACGCGGTGCTGCACGACCGGCCCGGCCCCGTCTCGACGATCGTCCGGGACCTGCGGATGCCGCGCTCGCTGCTCGCCGCGATCGTCGGCGCGGGCCTCGCGCTCGCCGGCGCCGGGGTGCAGACCCTCGTGCGCAACCCGCTCGCCGACCCCTACCTGCTCGGGGTGTCCTCCGGCGCGAGCGTCGGCGCCACGGCCGTCATCACCACCGGGGTGCTGGGTGCGCTCGGCACCTGGGCGCTGTTCACCGGCGCACTCCTCGGGGCCCTCGCGGCCGGAGCGCTGGTCGGGGCGATCGCCGTCGCCCAGGGCGGGCTCACCCCGATCCGGCTGATCCTCACCGGCACCGTGCTCGGCTCGGCGTTCTCGGCGACGGCGAGCTACCTGGTGTTCCGCTCCGGCGACCCGGCCGCCGCCCAGTCCGTGCTGTTCTGGCTGCTGGGGAGCCTGTCCGGGGCGCAGTGGGGCCGGGTCGCGGTGCCCGCGGTGACGGTGGCGCTCCTGCTGGTGCTGCTCGTGGCGTTCAGTGGCTGGCTCGACGCGCTCACCGCCGGGCCCGACACCGCGGCCGCACTCGGCGTGCCGGTGACCGCCGCCCGGACCGCGCTGTTCACCGTGTGCGCGGTCGCGGTCGGCGTGCTCGTCGCGGTGTCCGGGGCGATCGGCTTTGTCGGCCTGGTCGTGCCGCACCTGGCCCGGCTGCTCGTCGGGTCCCGGCACCGGGTGCTGCTCCCGGTGACCGCGCTGGGCGGCGCGCTGTTCCTGCTCGTCGTCGACGTCGCCGCCCGGATCGCGGTGCGGCCCACCGAGATGCCGCTGAGCGTGGTCACCGGGCTGATCGGCGCCCCGGTGTTCCTGATCCTGATGGGCCGCCGCCGCTACCGGACCGCCGGGAGCCTGGCGTGAGCCTGCGTGCCGAGGGGCTCACCTGCGTACTGGGCGGCCGCACCGTCCTGACCGGGGTCGACCTCGCCGTCGAGCCGGGGGAGGTGCTCGGCGTCGTCGGGCCCAACGGCAGCGGCAAGTCCACCCTGCTGCGCGCCCTCGCGGGGATCCGCGGGCCCGCCGCGGGGCGCGTACTGCTCGACGGCACCCCGCTGACCGCGCTGCGGGCCCGGCAGCGGGCCCGGCGGATCGCGTTCGTCGGCCAGGAGGAGGACCTGCCGCCCGACCTGTGCGCCGGGGAGGTCGTCGCGCTCGGTCTGGTGCCGCACCGGCCGCCGTGGGCGGGCGGCGACGCGGTCGAGCGGGCCGCGGTCACCGCGGCGCTGGCCGCGGTCGAGCTCGACGGGCTCGCCGACCGCCCGGTCGACCGGCTCTCCGGCGGTGAACGGCGCCGGGTGCTGCTCGCCCGCGGCCTCGCCCAGGACGCCGGTGTCCTGCTGCTGGACGAGCCCACCAACCACCTCGACGTCCGGCACGCACTGGGCCTGCTGGAGCTGGTCCGGTCGCTGCGCCGGACCGTGGTGGTGAGCCTGCACGACCTCGACCTGGCCGACCGCTGGTGCGACCGCCTCGTCGTCCTGCACGACGGCCGGGCCCTCCCGGCCGTGTCCGACCTCGACCCCGACACCGTCTCTCGGGTCTTCGGGGTCGCCGCCGCCCGTGTCACGCATCCGGTGACCGGGCGGTCCCGCCTCGTGTTCGACTCGCTCAGGGAGAGCTCGTGACCCGTCCGCCACGCCTGTCCGCCGTCCTCGCCGCGGGGGTGGTCGCCCTCGCCGCCTGCTCGGCGCCCGCCCCGGCACCCGCCGCAGCCGGTGGCCCCGCCGGCACGGTCACCGTGCAGAACTGCGGTGTCCCCGCGCAGTTCCCGGCGCCGGCGCAGCGCCTGTTCGTCAACGACGGCAACATGATCTCGATGGTCCTGGCGCTCGGCGCCCAGGACCGGGTCACCGCGGTGTCGAGCATGCAGCGCGACGCCGACACGCTGCGCCGCCACTACGGTGCCGCCGTCGACGGCCTGGCGCAGGCCGCGCCGGAGTACCCGACGCTGGAGACCGTCCTGGCCCGCGACCCCGACGTGATGGTCGCCGGCTGGAACTACGGCTACGGCGAGGAGAAGAACCTCACCCCGGCCCGCCTGCGGGAGCAGGGCATCGCCCCGTACGTGCTGACCGAGTCCTGCCGCCAGGCCGACGGGCAGAGCGCCCGCGGCATCGTCGATCCCTGGACGGCGCTGCGCGACGACCTGCACAACCTCGGCACCATCACCGGGCACACCGCCGACGCCGACCGTGTCGTCGCCGACCTCGACACCCGGCTCGACGCGCTGGGGAGGGCGCCGGAGGCCGCGACACCGCCGACGGTGTTCCTGTTCGACAGCGGCACCGACACGCCCTTCTCCAGCGGCCGGTTCGGCGCCCCGCAGGCGATCATGGAGGCGGCCGGGGCGCGCAACGCGCTCTCCGACGTCGACGACACCTGGACCACGGTCTCGTGGGAGCGGGTCGCGACGGCGCAGCCCGCCGCGTTCCTGTTCGTCGACTACCCGCCGCAGACCTTCGCCGAGAAGGTCGCGGTCCTCAGGAGCCGTCCCGACACCCGCGACCTGCCCGCGGTGAGGGAGAACCGGTTCCTGAACCTGCCCTACGCCCTGTGGACCTCGGGCCCGCTCAACGTCGACGCCGCCGAGCAGGTCCGGGCGGCGCTGGAGCGCTGGAACCTGGTGCCCGCCTCCGGCCTGACCCCGGAGTCCGACGACGTGCCCCGCAGCTGAGCGCGGAGGTCCCGGGGGCACGCCGTACGGCGCCCCCGGGACCGGACCGGCCGGTCAGGTGATCGTGATGCCGCCGTCGACGGCCCAGGTCTGGCCGGTGACGTAGCCACCGGCGTCGGAGGCGAGGAACAGCACGGCCGCCGTCAGCTCCTCCGGGTCGCCCTTGCGGCCCATCGGGATCCGCTCGGTCATCCGCTCCAGGTAGCCGTCCTGGTACTGGTCGGTCATCTCCGAGGCGAAGAACCCGGGCGCGACCGCGTTGACCCGGATGCCCCGGCGTCCGGTCCACTGCTGGGCCAGGTCCCGGGTCAGGCCGACGATCGCCGCCTTGGACGCGGAGTAGGCCGCCTGCGGCAGCGACGCGGTGGTGAGCCCGAGGATCGAGGAGATGTTGACGATGCTCGACCCGGGCGCCATGTGGGCGGCGCAGGCCTGCGCCATCCAGTAGGAGCCGTTGAGATTCACGTCGACGACGCCGGTGAACTGCTCCGGGGTCTCCTTCAGGGCGGGCACCGCGGTGCCGACGCCGGCGTTGTTCACCAGCACGTCGAGCCGGCCGAACTCGTCGACGGCGGCCTGCGCCAGCGCCCGGCAGTCCTCCGGTTCCGCCACGTCGGTGGCGACGGCCACCGCCCGCCGCCCGGCCGCCTCGACCAGCGCCACGGTGTCGGCCAGCTTCTCGGCCCGCCGCGCCCCCAGCACGAGGTCCGCGCCGGCCTCGGCGAGGCCCTCGGCGAAGGCCACGCCGAGGCCCGACGAGGCACCGGTGACGACGGCGACCCTGCCGTCCAGTCGGAATCGCTCCATCACGCTCACGGGGCGACCCTAACCCGGATCAGCCACCGAGCCTCTGCGCGAGCTGCGGGACGAGCCGCTCCAGGGCGAACGGCGCGGACAGGACGGAGTTGTAGGTCATCGCGCCGCGGGTGTCGGCGTCGGGGACGACCATGTCGCCGCGGGCCACGACCGGGACCTGGCGCAGGACCGGGTCGGAGTCGACCTGCTGCTTCGCGGCGCCCTCGTCGGCCAGCATCACCAGGACGTCGCCGTCGAGCAGGCCGGCCTGCTCGGAGGAGACCTCGACGTAGAAGCTCTGCCGGTCGTCGCGCTCGGCGATGGCCGGTGGCTGCGCGAAGCCGAGACCGGTCATGAACTGGCCACGGGCGTCGGCGGCGGTGAAGGCGCCGTACGTACCGTCGAAGGGCAGCACCGTCGCCCCGACCTTCCCGCGGAACTGCGGGTGCGCGGTGACGGCGTCGGCGAACGCGGCGTCGGCGGTCCGGACCAGCTCCTCACCGCGAGCGGTCTCCCCCAGCGCGGTCGCGACGGCGCGCATCTGGTCGGTGCGGCTCACCCCGAACGCGATGGAGCCCGCGGGACGGGCGACCACCGGCGCGATCGCGGTCAGCCGGTCGTAGGCGGCCTGGTCGATGCCCGAGGACAGCGCGATGATCACGTCCGGGCGCAGCGCGGCGATCCGTTCCAGGTTCGGCTCGGGCTCGGTGAGCACCTGCGGTGCCTCGCCCTGCACGAGCCCGCGTGCCCACGGGCCCAGCCCGCCGGTCTCCTGGTAGAAGGTGTAGGAGGCGACCGCGACCGGGGTCACACCCAGGGCGAGGACGGGGTCGGCGTCGGTGACGCCGAGGGCGATGACCCGCTGTGGGCGGGCGGGGATCTCCGCGGCGCCGAAGGCGTTGTCGATGCGGACGGGGAACGCGCCGTCGGCGGTGGACGGGGCGGCCGTCGGGCCGGGACCGCCGGACGTACAGGCGGTGAGCAGGCCCACGAGGGCCAGCAGGGGGATCAGTCGTCGAAGCACATCGGGACAATAACCGAGGCTAACCTAACCCGGAATGTCCGGAAGGTCTCGCGGCGGCGCGTTCGCACCGGCCGACACGTCGCGGACCGGTGCGAACGCGCGGGGTCAGCCGCGCGGGCGGCGCTTGCGGGCCACGACGGCCCGGTAGAGCAGCGGGTCGCGGCTGGTCGCGAGCCGGTGCCGGTAGACGGTCGCCCCGAGCTCCTCGAGCTCGCCGGACGCCAGCAGCGAGGAGATGAGGCCGGCGAACCCGGAGGTGTCGCCGTCGCTCAGGAAGTCGTCCCGCAGGGTGATCGCGACGAAGCCGTCGACCGCGACCATGTCGAACGCGGCGCGGAACGCCGCGGGCGGGATGTCGCCGAAGCCGAGCGCCGCGACGCAGGTCAGGGCGTCGAAACCGCCCGCGGCGATGTTCGCGGTGGTCTCGTCGTCCAGGTCGGTGAGGTCCACGACGTGGTAGTCGTCGTAGACCCCCGGGCGGTCCCGCTCGGCGGCCTCGCGGGCCTCGGGGAGGATGTCGATCCCCACCACCTTGCCGACGCCGCGGGCGCGCAGCTCCTCGGCGACGATGCCGTTGCCGGCGCCGACGTCGAGCACCCGCAGTCCGGACGGGTCGACGCCGACGGCGTCGAGCTGCTCGGCCAGCGCACCGGCCACCACGGCCGGGGACTGGCACTGCAGGATGTCGTAGAACAGCTTCTCGTAGAGGCCCGGGATCTTGAAGAGCTCGTCGTAGTCGTGGAAGCGGTACTCGGTCCACCCCTGCCCGAGGTCCAGCACGCAGTACTCCGCGTCCTGCTCGAACGAGGTCGTGGGTTCCGGCAGAGCAAGCCGGTAGGTCGGTTCGGAACGCTCGACGGCCATGAAAATCCTTCCTGGTCGGGAACGGACACCTCGACGCTAGTGCACCCGACGCCTCCGATCGGGGGTGAGCGATGTCGCACGGGCCGCGATGTGACTCTGCGGTAGGTGGTGACACGATCGGCGGCGGGAGACACCCGGAGATCACCGTCGATCAGCGAGGAGAGACATGACCCAGCAGCAGAGGACCGCCGTCGTGACCGGTGGAGCCCGCGGCATCGGGGCCGCCACCGCGATCCGGCTCGCCGCCGACGGGCACAAGGTCGCGGTGCTGGACCTGGAGGAGTCGGCCGCGAAGGCCACCGTCGAGGCCATCGAGTCCGCCGGCGGGACCGCGGCCGCGTTCGGTGCGAACGTCGCCGACGAGCAGGCCGTCGCCGCGGCCGTCGACGCGGTCACCGAGCGCCTCGGCGCCCCGACGGTGCTGATCAACAACGCCGGTATCACCAAGGACAACCTGCTGTTCAAGATGACCGTCGACGACTGGGACGCGGTCATGGGCGTGCACCTGCGCGGTGCGTTCCTGATGACCCGCGCGGTGCAGAAGCACATGGTCGACGCCGCCTGGGGCCGGGTCGTGAACCTCTCCTCGACCTCGGCGCTGGGCAACCGCGGCCAGGCGAACTACTCCGCGGCGAAGGCCGGCATGCAGGGCTTCACCAAGACCCTCGCGATCGAGCTCGGCAAGTTCGGCGTCACCGCGAACTGCATCGCCCCCGGCTTCATCGCCTCGGAGATGACCAAGGCGACCGCCGAGCGCATCGGCGTGGACTGGGAGGAGTTCAAGGCCGCCCGGGCCAAGGAGATCCCGGTGCAGCGTCCCGGCGCGCCCGAGGACATCGCGCAGACCGTGTCGTTCTTCGTCGACGAGCGCTCGTCGTTCGTCAGCGGCCAGGTCATCTACGTGGCCGGTGGTCCGAAGGCCTGACCCCGCCACGACGGACGGGCCGGCTCCGCTGCTGCGGTGCCGGCCCGTCCGTCGTCGTGGGTGGGTCAGGAACTGCTGGTCATCGGCACGATCGCCCAGCCGGGGATGTCGTCCTGGCCGGAGACCGGCACGGCGTCCGCGGAGAAGTTCACGAGCAGCACCGAGCCGTCCGCCGCGCGGAAACCACCCAGCGACGAGCCGTCGGTCGCCCGGCCCAGCTCGACGGTGCCCTCACGGAGCCTGGGCACCAGCCAGCGCCACGCCTCGGTCAGCGGGGTCGGCTGGCCGCCGGCCTCGTCGGTCGCGGGGGTCCACAGCGAGGAGTACTCGAGCGAGTTGCTGCCCTCGGGTCCCCACAGCAGCGAGCCCTGGGTGCCGGAGCGGGCCATCGCCTGCAGGGCGGCGATCGTCGAGACCGCGCTGGCGGGGGAGGCGAAGCCGGCCTGGGCGTCCGCGGGGACGTTGGCGTAGAACTCGGCCCACCAGATCGGGAGCTGCGTCCGCTCCTGGATCCAGCGGTCGATCACCGAGAACTTCTCGGCGCCGACGTCGACCGGGGAGATCGCGTCCTGCTGGCCGCGGTTGGTGGTGGAGCCGTCGACGACGATGAAGTCCGCCCCGACGTTGTTCTTCAGCCAGTAGTCCAGGACGTCCAGCGGCCGCTGGTCGAGCGCGCCCCAGGGGCCGCGGATGTCCGAGGCGTCGCCCGAGTCGACCGGGACGCTGCTCATCACCACGTACGGGCCCCCGACCTGGACGTCGGGCCGGACGGACTTCACGGCCTGGTAGACCTGGTTGTAGAAGTTCGTGTAGCCCTCGTAGTCCCAGCGGTTCTCGGCCTGGTTGTAGAAGCCCTTGAGCTCGTTCCACACCAGGACGCGGTCGACCTGCGGGTAGCGCTGCACGGCCTCCTTGGCCAGGTTGGCGAAGTCGGCGAAGTGCTCGGGCAGCGGCGCCTTCTCGAGCCGGTCCCAGCGGGTGTCGCCGCTGTCGCGCGGCGCGCCCTTCATCCAGTCCGGGGAGCAGCACAGCGTCAGCATCGCCTTGCCGCCGGTCTCCTCGGTGAGCTGCATCCGGCGGTCCAGCGAGCCCCACTCGAACTCACCGGGCCGGGGCTCGGGGTTCAGCGTGCCGAAGCCCATGAGGTGGTGGTTCTGGTACTCCTGCCCGAGGCTCGACAGGATGTCGACGCCGCGCTGGCGGGCCTGCGCGGGCTCGGTGTCGTCGAGGCTGTCCTGGGTGTGGGTGACCCCGATCTCCATCGGGCCCGGCTGCTTGTCCCAGCGCCAGCCGTTCAGGTCGACGGCCTTCGCGGAGGCCTCCAGCGCCGACGACGGCACGGTGTCACCGGTGGTGGTGTCGCCGCCGGTCCCCGAGGTGCAGGCGGCGAGGGCCAGGACCCCCGCGAGCAGCAGGGCCAGGGCCGGGGTCCGGCGCAGGCCGGGCCGGAACCGGGGGGTCCGCGACGGGGACCTCGGTCCGGACGTCGTCGGGGAGGGACGGCGTGACGCTCGCACGGGGTGGTGACCTCACGTTCTGACCGGACGCGGCGCCGGGCGGATGCCGTGGCGCGCGCGGGCTCGTACTGACTCCTGCACTCCTGCGCGGGACGGTGTCCCGGCGAGGTGCTCCCAGCGTGTCAGGGGCCTCCTGTGACCTGACTGAGAGAACCTCGCGAACGCCCGGAGCCGGCCGGGGCCCGCTATCGGACGTTCGGAGCAGAGTAGGGCCGCGGTTCGCGAGGGCCGCACGCAGCCCCGCTGCGCAGCCGAACCATCTTGTCGCGCAGCGTGTACACCCGGTCGGCCCGCGGCAGCACCGCCGGGTCGTGGGTGATGACCAGCACGGCCCGGCCGGCCGCGGCGGCGAGCAGGTCGTCGAGGACGGCGTCGCGGGTGTCCGGGTCGAGGTGCGCGGTGGGCTCGTCGAGCACCAGCACCGCCGGGTCGACGAGCAGTGCGCGGGCCAGCGCGAGCCGCCGGCGCATCCCGCCCGAGAGCCGCGCGCCGTGCGCGCCGACCTCGTCGTCGAGGGCCAGGCCGGCGAGCCCGACCCGGCGCAGGACGTCGGTGAGGTGGGCGTCGTCGGCGTCGGGGGCGGCCAGGCGCAGGTTCTCCCGGACCGTCGAGTCGAACACGTGCGGGTCGGCGGGTACCCCGGAGACCACCGCACGGACCTCGTCGGGCGGGCGCAGGGCCAGGTCGTGCCCGTCGAGCCGGACCGACCCCGCCCGCGGGTCGAGGAACCGGAACAGCACCGCGGCCAGCGTCGACTTGCCCGACCCGCTGGCACCGACCAGCGCCACGACCTCCCCGCGTCCGACGTCGAGGTCCACCCCGTGCAGGACGGTGCGGCCGCGCCCGCCCGGTCCCGGCCCGGGCCAGGCGGCGGTGAGCCCGCGGACCTGCAGGTCACCGCGGCGCGGCAGCGGCCCCGGCCCCGGGTCGCGGTGCACGACGGCGGGTGCGGCGTCGAGCACCGGCACCAGCCGGGCCAGCCCGGCGCGGACCGCGGCGAGCCGCGCCGCGGCGGCCGGGAGCGGCGCCACGATCTCGAACGCGGCCAGCGCGGTCAGCACCAGCACGGCCAGCGGGACCGCGCCCAGGGCGCCGGCGTCGACGGCGGCGACGCCCAGCAGCAGCGTCCCGGCCAGGGTGAGCCCGGCGACCAGGGCGCCGGACCCCGCGCCGAGGCCGAGCAGCGCGGCGTCGCGGCGGGCGGTGCGGGTCAGCTCGGCGTCGGCATGGGCGACCGCGTCGACGGCGCGGCCGGTCGCGCCGTGGGCCAGCAGCTCCGGGCCCCCGTCGAGCAGGTCGACGAGGGCGGTGGCGAGCCGGTCCCGTGCGACGCCGGCGCGCTCGGCGGGCCGCCGCGACAGCGCCGCGGCCAGCGCGGGCACCGCGACCCCGGCGAGCAGCAGCCCGGCGGCGAGCAGCGCCCCGCCGGGGACGTACAGCGCGGTGGCGAGCAGCACCGCACCGGACCCGGCGACCCCGGCCGCGACGACCGGCAGCACCCCGCGCACCACCAGGTCCTGCACCGAGTCGGTGTCGCCGACCAGCCGGGCGACCAGCTCGCCGGACCGGAACCGGCGCACCGGCTCGGTGGCGGCGAGCCGGGCGTAGACGCGGCCGCGCATGTCCGACAGCGCGCGCAGCGCGGCGTCGTGCCCGACCAGCCGCTCGGCGTAGCGGGCCACGCCCCGTCCGACGCCGAGGGCACGGGTCAGCACGACGGCGACCGACAGCGCCGTCACCGACGGGTGCTGGGCGGCGGTGGCGAGCAGCCAGGCGGCCAGCGACAGCAGCCCGGCGCCGCAGGCGGTGGCGAGCGCGCCGAGCAGCGCCCCGCCGACGACGCCGCGCAGCCGGGGTGCCAGCACGCTGCGGGCGAGCGACCAGGGGGTCATCGCGGGCCTCCGGCGGGTGTGGTCGCGACCGGGGTGATCGTGACGGTGCGGTCGGTGTGCTCGGCCCAGCCCGCGTCGTGCGCGACGACGACCGCGGTGCGTCCGCGGAGCAGCTCGGCGGCCGCGGTGCGGACCGCGTCGGCGGAGTCGGGGTCGAGGTGCGCGGTCGGCTCGTCGAGCAGGACCAGCGGGGCGTCGCGCAGGAACGCCCTGGCCAGCGCGACCCGCTGCCGCTCGCCCGACGACAGCTGCGCGCCGCCCTCGCCGAGCACGGTGTCCCAGCCGTGCGGCAGCCGGGCGACGACGGCGTCGAGCCCGGCCCGGCGTGCGGCCGCCCGCACGGCGTCGTCGGTGACGCCCGCGTGGTCCCGCCCGGCGCCGAGCCGGACGTTGGCGGCGACGGTGTCGGCGAACAGGTGCGGCTGCTGCGGCACCCAGGTCACCCCGCGGCGCCAGGCGTCGAGGTCCAGGTCCGCGAGGTCGGCGCCGGTGCCGTCGCGGCCGTGCACGGTGACGGTGCCGCCGGTCGGGGCGACCATGCCGAGCAGCACGCCGAGCAGGGTGGACTTCCCGGCCCCGGACGGGCCGCGCAGCAGCACCGTCTCCCCGGGGGCGAGGTCCAGCGACAGCCCGGCGACGGCGTCGGCGTCCGCGCCGGGGTAGCGCACCCGCAGCCCGTCGACGGTCAGGCCGCGGCCCGCCGGGTCGGCCGCCGGCACCGGTGCGGTCCCGCCGGGCGCGCCGCCGGCCGGACGGTCCAGCTCGGCGAACACCTGCCGGGCCGCGGCGACGCCCTCCATGCTGGCGTGGAACCGGGCACCGACCTCGCGCAGCGGCAGGTAGGCCTCCGGGGCCAGGACCAGCACGAACAGCGCGGTGGCGTAGTCGAGGTCCCCGTAGAGCAGCCGCAGCCCGACCTCGACCGCGACCAGGGCGACGGCGAGCGTCGCGAGGACCTCCAGCACGAACGCGGAGAGGAACGCGACCCGCAGGGTGCCGGTCATGGCGTGCCGGTGGGCGTCGGTCGTCTCCCGGACCTTGCCCGCGACGACCTGCGCACGGCGGAACAGCGCGAGCGTCGGCAGCCCCTGCACGACGTCGAGGAAGTGCCCGCCGAGACGGGACAGCAGCCGCCACTGGCGGTCGGTGCGGGCCCGGGTGTGCATCCCGACCAGGGCCATGAACAGCGGGATCAGCGGCAGCGTGACCGCGATGACGACCGCGGAGATCCAGTCCGCGTCGGCGACGACGACCAGCACCGCGACCGGGACCAGCACCGCGAGCACCAGCTGGGGCAGGTAGCGGGCGAAGTAGTCGTCGAGGGCGTCGAGGCCGCGGGTGGCCAGGGTGACGATCTCACCCGAGGACCGCCGCGGGTCCGGTGCGGCGAGCGCGAGCCGGCGCACGAGCTGCATCCTCAGCTGGGACTTGGCGCGGGCGGCGCTGCGCAGCGCCGCGGACTCCGCGCCGTAGGACAGCAACGCCCGCGCCACCGCGACGACGGCGACGCCCCCGACGAGCCAGGCCAGGGTGTCGAGCCCGGCGCCCGGCCCGGTGCGTGCGCCGTCGAGGCCGAACGACGGCGTCGCCCCGGCCACCACCCGCGACACCAGCCAGGCCTGGGCGAGGATCAGCCCGGTCGCGGCGACCCCGCAGACCGCGGCGACGGCCAGGTGCACCCGGACCGCGCTCGCCGTGCGCAGCAGCCGGGGGTCGACCGGCGGGCCGCCCGCGGGCGGCGCCCCGGCGGTGGCGGACGGGGTGGACACGGTCGTCATCGTGGGGCCGGTACCGCGGTGTCACCGGTGTCGGAGGTCCCGGCCGGGGCGACCCGCGCCCCGCCGAGGCGGCGGCGGAACACCCAGTAGCTCCAGGACTGGTAGCCGAGCACCAGCGGCAGGAACACGGCCGCGATCCAGGACATGACGCCGAGCGTGTACGGCGCGGACGCCGCGTTCGCGACGGTCAGGGTGTGCGCGGGGTCGGTCGTCGAGGGCAGCAGTGTCGGGTACAGCTGGCCGAACAGCACGACCGACAGCCCGCCGATCGCGAGCGCGGTGGCGGTGAACGCCCACCCCTCGCGGCCGGCCAGCAGCGCCACCCCGGCCGCGGCGAGGGCCGCGCCGGAGACCCAGGCGACCGTGGTGGTCCAGGACGGCTCGCGCAGCGCGAGCGTCGCGACCAGGAACGCGACGGTCACCAGCAGCACCGGGGCCACCGCGCGCAGCGCGAACCGCCGCGCCCGGTACCGCACCGGCCCGTCGGTCTTCAGTGCCAGGAACACCGCGCCGTGCAGCAGGAACAGCGCCGTGGTGACGACGCCGCCGAGCAGCGCGTAGCCGTTCAGCAGGTCCCCGAGCGACGCGGTGACCACGGTGTTCTGCCCGCTGCCCGGGGCGCTGAGCACGGTGGGCAGGCCACGGACCAGGTTCGCGAGGACCATGCCCCACACGAACGCCGGCACCAGCGACCCGAGACCGATCAGCAGGTCCCAGCGGGCCTTCCACGGCGCGTCGGAGCGCTTGTGCCGGTACTCCAGCCCGACCCCGCGCACGATCAGGCCCAGCAGGACCAGCAGCACCGGGAGGTAGAGGCCCGACAGCATGGCGGCGTACCAGGCGGGGAACGCGGCGAACATCGCGCCGACGGCGGCGATCAGCCACACCTCGTTGCCGTCCCACACCGGGCCGATCGCGCCGAGGGCGGCCTCGCGGTCGTCCTCGGCGTCACGGCCCAGGACGCGGACCAGCATCCCGACGCCGAAGTCGAACCCCTCGAGCACCAGGTAGCCGGTCCACAGCACGGCCACGGCCAGGAACCAGATCGTGGGCAGGTCCATCGTCGTCCCTCCGGGGTCAGTAGCTGAACGCCGCGGGGCGGCGCTCGGCGTCGGTGTCGGCGTCGTCGGCGGGGCCGGGCGGGGCCGCGGGGGCGGCGGGTCCGGCGGCGACGTAGCGGAACAGCAGCCGCACCTCGACGACGGCGAGGATCCCGTAGAGCGCGGTGAACGCGGCCAGGGAGAACGCGACCTGGCCCAGGCTCACGCCGGGGGACACGCTCTGCGCGGTGAGCAGCTCGCCGTGCACCGTCCAGGGCTGGCGGCCCATCTCGGTCAGCACCCAGCCGGCGATGTTCCCCGCCAGCGCCGCGGGCAGCGCGGCGACCACACCCCAGTAGGCCCACCGCGACAGCCGCCCGGCCGGAGCCGGTGTGCCGTCGCGGGTGAAGCCGGGCAGCCGGCCGCCGCGGGTCAGCCAGAGCCCGGCCGTCGCGACCGCGACCCCGGCCAGGCCGAGGCCCATCATCAGCCGGAACGCCCAGTAGAGGACGGCGATGTTGGGCCGGTAGTCCCCGGGCCCGTAGAGCGCCTCGTACTGCGCCTGCACGTTCTCGATGCCCTGCACCGGACCCCACGGGCTGCCGGTGGCCAGGAAGCTCAGGACACCGGGGATCTGCACGTTGACGTGGTTGCGGCTGCCCTGGACGTCGCCGACGGCGAACAGCGAGAACCCGGCCGACTCCTCGGTCTGCCACAGCGCCTCGGCCGAGGCGAGCTTCATCGGCTCGTAGGTGGCGGCCAGCTTCGCCTGGTGGTCACCGGAGGCGATGACCAGCACCCCGGCCACGAGGGTGACGAGGAACCCGGTGCGCAGGGTCTTCCGGAACAGCGTGTGCTCGCTCGGGTGCGGCGCCCGGTCGCCGGGCCGGCTCCAGCGTTCGCGCATCAGCTTCCAGGAGCTCACCGCGGCGACGAACAGCCCCGCGATCAGGAACGCCGCGGCGACGACGTGGATGTAGGTCGACCAGGCCTGCGGGTTGGTCAGCACGGCGCCGATGTCGGTGAGCCGGGCCCGGCCGGTGGCGCGGTCGACCTCGTAGCCGACCGGGTTCCGCATCCACGCGTTCGCCGCGAGGATGAAGTACGCCGAGAGGTTGGACCCGATCGCCGCGGCCCAGATGCAGGCCAGGTGCACGCCCTTCCGCAGCCGGTCCCATCCGAAGATCCACAGCCCGATGAAGGTGGACTCCAGGAAGAAGGCGATGAGCGCCTCCATCGCCAGCGGTGCGCCGAACACGTCGCCGACGAAGGTGGAGTAGGCGCTCCAGTTCATCCCGAACTGGAACTCCTGCACGATCCCGGTGACCACGCCCATCGCGAAGTTGATCAGGAACAGCTTCCCGAAGAACATCGTGGCGCGCAGGTACTCCTCCCGGCCCGTGCGGAACCAGGCGGTCTGCAGCGACGCGACGATCACCGACAGGCCGATGGTCAGCGGCACGAACAGGAAGTGGTAGATCGTGGTGATCCCGAACTGCCAGCGGGCCAGGTCGAGCGCGTCCATCCGGACCTCCCGAGCGAAGTTCTACGTCCAGTAGTAGTTCTACCGTAAGTAGAAGGTCGGTGGGGGACCGGGCGCGGTGGCCCTGGACACGCGGGTCGCCGCGGAGGCGCTCAGCCGCCGGTGCGCGGGTCGAAGGCGCCGTGGCGGCGCAGCACGTCGAGCACCTGCGGCAGGTCGGCGAAGGCCCGTTCGACGTCGGCCGGGGCGGCGACGCGGTGTGCGTTCGCCTCGACGTAGGCGCGGACCGCGGCGTCGAACCGCTGCGCGCCGACGGCGTCGCGACCCGCGAACAGCGCCGCGGCACCCTGGTCGTAGACGCCGTCGACGAGGTCGGTGAACCCGCCGCGGGAGTCCCAGAACGACATGGGGGCGCCGATCGGGCCCGCGACGTCGCCGGGCCCGAAGCTGCCGATCCGGTACAGGTCGCGCTGGTCGGCCACCAGGGCCTGGGCCCAGGTCGTGAACGCCTCGTCCAGCCACGGGTCGCGGGCCTGGTCGTTGCCGACCAGCGCGTAGAACCAGGAGTGGGCGATCTCGTGCGCGGCCAGGGACGGGCGGGTGGCGTCGTCGACGTCGCCGAACTGCAGGTGGGTCGGGAACTCGACGCCGTCGCTCTGGGTGGGCACGACCGTCAGCCAGAGGTCCGGGTACGGGTAGGGCCCCAGGAGCCGTTCCAGGGCGGGGAGGAACCGCGCGACCTCGCCCTGCCAGTCCTGCGCGGAGCCGCGGAGCTCACCGCCGCGCCGGGCGCCGGCGCGGCCCGCGGTGGGCAGCGCGACGTGCACCCTCGTGGCGCCGACCGTGGACCCGGTGACCTCGTAGGCGCCGACGGCGACCGCCACGTCGCGGACCGCGTCGGCGGCGAAGGTGCGGGTGAGCCGCCCGCCGCCGGCGTCGCGGGTGCCGGTGGCCGTCCCGACCCCGACGACCTGCTGGTCCGCCGCCGCGGTGACGGCGAGCGAGGCGAGCCGGTAGTCCTCGGCGACGACGGTCTCGCCGGACATCCGCACGGCGGGGGTGCGGACCCAGCCGCGGCCGCGGACCCAGTCCAGCACCGGCAGCGGGCTGCCGAGCCAGGCGGTGCCCGCCGACGGGGAGTACCCGATGCGTTCGGTGGAGTCCTCGCCGAGGGTGAGGGCGAACCCGAGCTGCGCGGTGACGGTGGTGCCCGCGTCGACGCAGGACGGCAGCGGCAGCTCGACGAGCGTGCCGGGTGCGCCGTCCGGGGCGCCCGCCTGCTCGGTGCGCGGGGTGACCGGGGTGCCGTCGACGCTCGCGTCGGTGACCCGGGACGAGCCGCCGTCGGAGACGACGGTCGGCCGGTTGGTCCAGAGCCGGAAGACCAGCTCGCAGATCCGGGCGTCGGGGGTGAAGCGGACGGTCTGGCGACCGGTGGCCGAGGACAGGTCCGGGGCGAGGTCCAGCGACGCGTCGACGACCGGGCGCTGCGGCCACGGGGCCGCCCGCTCGACCTGCGGCACACCGGCCGCGCAGCCCCCCAGCACGGCCAGGACGACGGCGACGCCGACGAGGGCCCGGCGCCGCCGGGTCAGGTCGATCATGACGGCGAGGTTATCCGTGGTGCCCGCGGGCGGCGACCGGCGTGCGGCGCCGCCCGGCTACGCCACCCGATCGCGGGCCCGGCCGCGGAGCCGGTCCCGGACGGCGTGCGCGGGCGCCGACACGGCGGTCTCCAGGGGGCCGCGCCCGACCGCGCGCCGCCAGGCCAGCCCGATCCCGACCGCGACGGTGACCTGCCACAGGTAGCCCTCCCAGGGGCCCAGGTCGTCGAGCGGGGAGTTCATGAACAGGATCGAGCCGACGTAGAGGGTCAGCGTCATCGACCCGGCGGCGGCGAGCGGGCGCAGCAGGTGCCCCAGCAGCGGCCCGGCGCCGCGGGCGGTGACCGAGGCCAGGAGCAGGACCGCGCCGAGCACGGCGAGCGCGGACCCGGTGGTCTGGACGACGTCGAGCGGCGTGCCCGAGTGCGGCGCGACGGTCGCGAGCCACCACCACGTCGAGGTGGGGGTGACGCCGTCGGGGTAGCCGGTGACGGCGTCGGCGATCGTCGGCGCGCTGTCGAGGATCCCCGGCGGGCTCACCGCGGCGATCGCGGCGTACCCGCCGCCCGGGCCGAGCAGCCACATCGACAGCCCGGTGGCCGCCGTCGCCGCGACGACGCCGCCGGCCAGCAGCGCCGCCGCCGTGCGCCGGTCCGAGAGCCGCAGCCGTCCGACCAGGATCCCGACCGCCATGTAGGCGAGCCAGACCACCGCCGGGTAGGCGCCGGTCAGGGTCAGCTCCGACAGCAGCGCGCCGGGGTCGGTGACGAGGTCGAGCACCGAGGGGTTGCCGAGGTCGGGCACCGGCAGGAACGGGCGCACCAGGTGCGAGAGGACCGGCACCCCGAGGCACAGCAGCACCGCGAGCGGCGCGAGTACCCGGGTCGGCAGCGGGACCAGCGGTATCGCGAGCAGGAACGCGATCGCGTAGTAGGGGAGGATGAGCGCCGCGATCGACGGGTCGGTCCAGCTCAGGGCCAGTGCCAGCACCATGAGGACACCGGCGCGGGTGGCGAGCATCGCCGCCGTGGCGCGCAGGTCGGGGCCGGTGCGGACCCGGGCGCGCCCGGTCATGAACGCGAACGAGACCCCGGCGAGGACGGCGAACAGCGCCGCGGAGCGGCCGCCGAACACGAGGTAGCTGGCCGTGGGGGTGCCGTCGTCGGTGGCCTCGACGAGGGCGTGCACGGCGATGATGCCGAGCAGCGCGACCCCGCGGGTGGCGTCGACGCCGAGCAGGCGCGAGGCGCGCTCGCGGGGCGGCGCGGGCTCCGGCGCGGCCGGGGGAGCCGGGTCCGGGGCGGGCGTGGCCCGGGTGGTGGCCGGCAGCACGGTGGTGGTCTCCGTGGTGTCCGGTGGTGCGGACGCGGTGCGCAGGGTCCGCGCGGGTACCGACGGGGCAGGCGGGGGACCCGCGGTGCGGGGGGCCGGTACGACGACGGTCCTCCCGGGCGCGGTGCCGGGCGGAGGGGACGGCCGGCGCGGCCGGCTCGCGGTCCGGGTGGCGGCGTCCGGCCGTCCCTCCGGGGCGCGGTGGGTGCCGGTCCGCCGGGGCGTGCCCGGTACGGGGACGAGGGCGGGCACCGGTGGCCGGGGCGGCGCGGGGCGGTCGGCGCCGCGGCGGTGGCTGCCGGGCGGCTGCGGTCGGGTCATGTCAGAACCTCGTCGATCAGCTGGTGCCCGAGGTCGCGGGCGTCGGCCGGGTGCAGCCCGGCATCGGCGAACCAGTCGGGTCCGGCCTCGGGATGCGGGCCGACGACGCCGACCCGGCCGTGCCCGAACGAGGTCACGGCGGCGGCGACGAGCCCGTCGGGGTAGCGGGCGAGGACGGTGCCGGAGTCGAGCAGGAAGTGCGGGCCGTCCTGGAAGAACAGGGTGCGGTCGCGGCCGCGCCAGTCGAGCCGGACCAGGGCGTCGCCGTCGTGGCCGACGGTGGCGCCGGGGGAGTCGATCCAGCGGTCGGTGTCGCCGGGCAGCAGGCCGAACCCGGGGGTGGCCCCGGCCAGGTAGCCGCCCAGGCAGAACCCGACGTAGCGGCCGCCGTCGCCGACCCAGTCGCGCAGCGGGCCGGCCGCGGGTCGCATCGTGCGCCATGCCGCGGACAGGGTGCCGCCGCCGGGCTGGGCGTAGAGCGTCGCGCGGGCGAGGGTGTCCGCGGTGAGCGGGAGCCGTTCGCGCGGGCCGGTGTAGTGCACGTCGAACCGGTGCCGCGAGGACGCCAGCAGCGCCGCCACCGACTCGGCGCACCCCGTCGGGCGCGACGCCGGTCCGCGGTAGACCAGCGCCACCGGGCGGTCGCCACCGGAGGGGGCCGGGCCGCGGCCGCCGAGCAGCCGCCCGAACAGGCTCACCGCGGGCCCGGCCCGGAGCGGACGGGACGGTGGTCGCGCGGCTGCGGCACCGCAGGCGTGGCCGTCCCCGGTCCCGGCCGGGGCGGCACGGCGGGGAGGGCCGGTGCGGTGGGTCCCGCGGAGCGGGCCGCGGGGACCGGGACGCGTGCGGCAGCGCCTGCTCCGGTGGTCGGTCCGCGTTCCGCGGAACGCGGACCGCGGTCCGGCCCGCCCTCGCCCGCGCCGGCACGGTCGTCGGCGCCCGCGGCGGCGCGGCGGTGCCGCGCACGGGGCGTGCTGCCCGGCCCGGCGGGGGCACGGCGGCTGTGCCCGGCGCCGGCGGGCCCGGTCCCGGGGGCCCCGGCCGAGCCGGCGGCCCCCGCGCGGTGCCGGCCGGTGCTGCCGCGGCGCGGGGCCTGGCGCCCGGCCAGGACCGAGCGCATCAGCAGCGTGCGGCCCGGGTCGTCGGCCCCCTGCACCCGGGTGAGGACCATCGTGCGCTCCGGGTCGACGGCCGCGATCCGCACGGTCCCGGCCACGGTCTCCGGCGCCGCGGCGGGCGGCACGGCGGGCGGCACGGCCGGTGCCGCGTCGGCGGGCGCGGCGTCGGGCACCGCGCGGGCGGTGATGCCCCGGTACCGGGAGCCGGGCGGCAGGTGCTCGCCCTTCATCACCAGTGACAGCGGGTCGAGCCGCGCCCCGGCGCCGACCACGGCGTCGTAGAGCACGATCGCCCGGTCCCCGACCGACGCACCGTCCGCGACCGACACCGTCGACATCTTCATGACCCGGTCCTCGAACAGGTGGGTCTGCAGCGACACGTCCCGCCCGACGACGGCGTCGTCCCCGATCTCCACCAGGTCGTACTCGGTGAGGTAGGTCGTCGACACGCAGGTCCGGCGCCCGATCCGGGCGCCGAGCAGCCGCAGCATCGGCGGCAGCAAGGGGGTCCCGGACAGCATGCTCAGCAGCCCGGGCACCGCGGAGGCCTCGTAGAGCCCGGTGACGAACTCCGAGCGGCGCACGAACCGGCTCCACAGCGGTTCGGTCCGCGGCCGGTAGGTGCCCACGACCAGCCACTTCACCGCTGCGACCAGCAGGACCAGCGCGAGCGCCGAGGCGAGCGCCAGCACCGGTGCCGCGAGCACGACCTGCCACGCGGCGCCGGTGCGGGCCACGTCGGACAGCCCCTGCAGGAACAGGTAGATCGACACCGAGATCGCCGAGGCGGGCAGCGTGGCCCGCAGGAACTCGATGCCGAGCCGCTCGGCGACGCGGCGCCGCGAGGGCGCGAACGTCAGCGACTCCGGGTGGTCCCCGGAGTCCTGGCGCACCGGCAGGTGCATCGCCGGGGACCCCAGCCAGGTGGTGTCGCGCGGCACGCCCGACGCCGGGGGCACCGTCGCGACGCCGATCAGCGACTCGTCGCCGAGCGTCGACCCGGCCGGGACGACGGCGGCGTTCCCGACGAACGCGCGTCGCCCCACCAGCGTCGGACGGCGGACCATCCAGCCGTTGTGGAACGTCGCGCTGCCCACGCTCGCCATGTCCGCGACGAAGCTGCCCTGGGAGATCGTCAGCATCTCCGGGTCGATGTGCGAGGCGGTGGACACCTCCGCGCCGCGCCCGATCCGGGCGCCGAGCAGCCGCAGCCAGCCGACCGTGTAGAGCGTCGAGTACAGCGAGTTGGTGTAGGTCAGGCTCATCTCGAGGAGCTTGTCGCCGAACCACTTGCGCAGCCCCAGCGCGGAGCGCGCCGGGAAGACCCCGGGCCCGGTGCGGGGCGCGACGGCCCACCGGCCGACGGCCACCAGCACGCACACCGTCACCACGAACACCGGCCCGACCAGGGCGGCGACGAGCAGGGCGGGGCCGTCGCCGAACAGCAGCAGCGACGACCACACCAGCAGCACCGCCGGGACCAGCGCCAGCAGCGACACGAGCTCCAGCGCGACGATCCCGGCCAGCGCGGCCGCCCGCTGCGGCCGCGTCCAGGACGGCGCCGGGCCGCGTTCGGTCAGCTCGGCGACCGCGGCGTCGGCGGCGTCGGGCACCGCGGGGGACCCGGCCCAGTGCTCGGCGGGCGGCACCACCTGGTCCGCGGCGAGCGCGGACTGCTCCCCGACGACGGCGTCCGCACCGACCACCGCACCCGGTTCGACGACCGCGCTGGCACCGACGTGGGCGCCCTCGCCGACCGCGATCGGGGCGACGGTCACCCAGCCGTCGGCCAGCGTCCAGGGCCGCAGCGCGGCGCCGTAGCCGACGGTGGCGCCGTCGCCGATCCGCAGCAGCGCGGGCATCGACACCACCGAGGTGCCCAGGTGCACGTCGCGACCCACGGTGGCGCCGAGCATCCGCAGGTAGGCGGGGGCCAGCGGGCCGCCGGACAGCACCGGCAGCGGCGACATCGACAGCAGCAGGTCCGCGGCCCACAGGCGCAGGTGCACCCGTCCCCACATGGGGTACCGGCCGGGTGCGACCCGGGCGGTGAGCGCGCGCACCGCGAGCGGGGCGAGCAGCCAGCGCTGCAGCAGGAAGATCGCGGTGGCGCCGAGGGCGAGCTGGGCCAGCACGTCCGGGGCGACCCGGCCGCCGTGCCAGGCGTACACACCGGCCGCGGGCAGGGTCATGACCAGCATCAGCACGAACAACGCGGCGCCCTGCGCGGTCCCGGCGGTCGAGTAGCGGCGCCGGGAGTGGCGCAGCGGCTCCGGGCGCGGCGGCGGGGGCACGGAGCCGTCGCCGCCGTCGTCCGACGCGTCGGGGTCCAGTGCCGCGGCCAGGCCGCGGACCGTCGGGTGCTCGTACAGGTCGCGGACCGCGGGGGAGCGGCCGACGCCGCGCTCGCGCAGCAGGGTCACCAGCCGGGCGGCGAGCAGCGAGTGCCCGCCGAGCTCGTCGAAGAAGTCGGCGGTGACCGAGACCTGGCCGGCGTCGAGCGCCAGCACCTCGGCGAGCACCGCCCGGACCGCGGTCTCCAGCTCCGTCGAGGGCTCGACGTGCGGGCCGTGGGCCACCACGATCCGCGGCCCGGACGGGGCAGGCAGCCGCGGCCGGTCGACCTTGCCGCTGGGCATCATCGGCAGCGTGTCGAGCACCTCGACGTAGCCCGGCACCATGTACTCGGGCAGCCGGGTCCGCAGCAGCTCGTGCAGCGCCGCCCGGTCCACCGGCCCACCCGGCCCGGTGGCCGGGACGACGTAGACGGTCAGCTCCTCGCCCGTGCCGTCGTCGGTCCTCGCGACCGCGGCCACGGCGCTCCCCACGTCGGCGTGCTCCAGCGCGACGGTCTCGATCTCGCCGAGGTCGACGCGGTGCCCGCGGATCTTGACCTCGTCGTCGGCGCGGCCCAGGTAGACGATCTCGCCGTGGTCGTCGAACCGGGCGAGGTCACCGGTGCGGTAGAGCCGCCCGTCGCCGTTCGCGGGCGCCGCGGGGTGGTGGACGAACCGGTCGGCGGTCTTCTCCGGCAGGTTGACGTAGCCGATGCCGACCCCGGGGCCGCCGATGCAGAGCTCGCCGACCTCACCGCGGGGGACCTCGCGCAGGGTGTCGTCGAGGATCACCGCGGAGTAGGTGGGTACCGGACGCCCGATCGTGACCGGCTTCCCCGGGTGCAGCTCGCCCCAGGTGCAGGTCACGGTGGTCTCGGTGGGGCCGTAGGTGTTGAGCATCCGCCGCCCGGGGCGCGCCCAGCGCTCCACCAGGCCCGCCGGGCAGGCCTCGCCGCCGACGAGCAGGGTGCGCAGCGCGGGCAGCTCCCGCGGGATCGTCGCCAGCAGGGTCGGCACGCAGCACAGCACGGTGACGCCGGTGGCGGCGAGGAAGTCGCCCAGCTCCGCGCCGATCCGGCGCGAGTCCGTCGGCCCGACGACGAGCGTCGCCCCGGCCGCGAAGGTCGGCCAGATCTCCTCGATCGAGAAGTCGAAGGAGATCGTCATGCCCTGGTGGACGCGGTCGTGCGGGCGGATGTCGTAGACGCGGGTGATGACGTGCACGAAGTTGCAGATGCTCGGGTGGGCGATCGCGACGCCCTTGGGGCGCCCGCTGGAGCCCGAGGTGTAGATGATGTAGGCAAGCGGCGCCGGGTCCGGGTCCGGGGCGACCGGGGCGAGCGGGTGACGGGGGAGCGCGGCGACGGCGTCGACGCAGGTGTCGAGCAGCACCAGCCCGGGCGTGGGCAGCTCGCCCGCCAGGTCCGTGGTGGTGACCAGCAGGTCCAGCCCGGCGTCCTCGCGGATGTAGCCGACCCGGTCCACCGGGGCCGCCGGGTCGATCGGGACGAACGCGGCGCCGGTCTTGCCGATCGCCAGCAGTACCGCGTAGGTCCGCCAGGTCCGGTGCAGCAGGATCCCGACGCGCCGGCCCGGGCCCGCGCCGAGCCCGGCCAGGTGGCGGGCGAGCTGGTTGGCGCGCGCGTCCAGCTCGGCGTAGGTCAGCTCCAGGCCGCCGTCCTGCAGCGCGACCGCCCGCGGGGTCCGGGCGACCGTGGCCTCGAAGAACCGGTGCAGGCGGTCCGGGTGTCGCGCGGGCGCACCGGCCGGGGCCGGGCGCACCACGGCGACCCCCGCGCGGGGCGGGGACATCGTCACGTGCCGTCATCTCCCTACACGGCGACGGAACGCTTCCTCCGGTCCGGCGGGGGAGCACCCTGTGGGTTCAGGGGTACGGACCGGTGAGGCCGCCGTGGTCCCCCGTGACATCGCCACGGGGGCGGGGGCCCGTTACGGCGAGCGAGTAAGCGATAGGTGCTCAGTTCTACGGAGTGTGGCCACTCACAGGCGGTGCTGCCCCAGTCGGGGTCTGCGGGTCCTCCGTCCGGCCCAGTCAGGCGACGGCGAGTGTGCGGCGCAGGAAGTCCACCTGTGCGGTCACGGACCGCTCGAACATCGCGCCGAGATAGATGTCGAAGTGCCCGCACGGCAGCTCCAGGACCTCCGAGCCCGCCCCGGCCCGCGCGGCCACCGCGCGCACCGACGCCGGCGGCGCGATCGAGTCCCGCGCCGCGACGACGACGAGGATCGGTGCCCGCAGCCGCGCCGCCGCCGTCACCGGGCGGTTCAGCGGGATCCGCAGCGCGCCCCGGGCCCGCATGGTGTTGCGGAACCCGGGCCCGGTGATCGAGGAGTAGCCGCTCTCGGCGTCGTGCGAGGTGATCGCCGCGGTCGACCCGGGCGGTCCGAACACCGCGATCCGGTGCGGCGGGCGTCCGAGCAGCCCGGCAGCGGCGTCGCGCAGCCCGTGCCCGGTGAGGCGGGCCAGCTGTCCGGGTCCGGCGTAGCGCAGGATCTCCAGCAGCGCGGCGGTCCCGTCCATCGCCGCACCCTGGGAGATCACCGCGGCGACCTGGCCGTCGCGGGCGGCGACCGGGACGACGTGGCCGCCGGAGTACGAGCTGCCCCACAGCACGATCCGCTCGGGGTCGACGCCGGGCAGCGTGCGGGCGTGCGCGATCGCGGCGTGGTAGTCGGCGCGGTGCCTGCCGTGGTGGACGTCCTGGTCCAGGCGGGGATCGCCGGTGCCGTCGGAGGCGCCGAACCCGCGGTAGTCGAACACGAGCACCGCGCAGCCCGCGGCGGCGAAACGCTGCGCGAAGGGCAGCAGCCCGGAGTCGCGGGTGGCGCCGAAGCCGTGCGCCATGACCACACAGGGGCGGCCGCGGTCGTTCGCGAGCGCGTCGCCGACCGGGGCGAGGTACCAGGCCGCACAGCGCAGCCCGCCGCTCGGGAACGACGTCTCGGCGGGGGTGACGGTCATCGTCGGCTCCTGCGGTGCGCGGGCGGGGCGGCGTCATCCTGCCGCACCCCCGCGGCGGGCCGCAGGGTCAGGCCCCGGTCGGACCGAACTGCTCGATCCGGATGGCGTGGTCGGGGACCCCGGCGGCGGCGAGCAGGTCGGCCGCGGCGGCGGCGAAGGCGGGGGAGCCGCACACGAACGCGGTCTCCCCGCCGCGGACCAGCGGGGCCAGGTCGTCGAGGGTGAGCCGGCCCGCCGGGCGGGCCGCGCCGGGCGGGGCGGTCCGGGTGAACACCGTGGTGACCGGGGGACCGGTGAGCTCCTCGCCGTAGAACAGGTCGTCGGGGGTGCGGACCGAGACCAGCATCCGGACCAGGTCGGGACGGCCGGTGGCGCGGGCGTGGCGCAGCATCGCGGCCAGCGGGACCTGGCCGGAGCCGCCGCCGACCAGCAGCGCGGGGGAGACCCCGTCCCAGGCGAACCAGCCGCCGACCGGGCCGCGGACCTCCAGCACGTCCCCGACGACGGCGACGTCGTGCAGGAACTCCGACACCTCACCGTCGTCGAGACGTTCGACGGTCAGCGCGATCTCGGGCCGCCCGTCGGGAGCGGAGGCCACCGAGTAGCTGCGCTGTGCGGTGTAGCCGTCCTCGGCGGTCAGGCGCAGCACGTAGTACTGGCCCGGCAGGTGCGTGGCGGGCTCGGTCAGGCCGAGCCGGAACGTCCGCACCCCCGGGGCCTCGTCGTGCACCGACAGCACGGTCGCGGCCTGCCAGCGCAGGGTCCGGCGGGGGGTGGTGGCCGGGGTGGTGTCCACGGTCAGTCGCCCTGGAAGCGCTGCTCGGACCACGGGTCGCCGCGGTCGTGGTAGCCGTTGCGCTCCCAGAAACCGGGCTCGTCCTCGGCGGTCAGGCGCAGCCCGGCGACCCACTTCGCGCTCTTCCAGAAGTACAGGTGCGGCACCAGCAGCCGCGCCGGGCCGCCGTGCTCGCGGGTCAGCGGCGCACCCTGCGCCTCGAACGCCAGCCACGCCCGGCCGCCGGTGAGGTCGGACAGCGGCATGTTGGTGGTGTAGCCCGAGTGCGAGTGCGCGACGGCGAACCGCGCCTCCGGCAGCGGCCCCGCGGCCTCCAGCAGCGTGTCGACCGCGACCCCGCTCCAGCGCATCCCGAACTTCGACCAGGTGGTGACGCAGTGGATGTCGCCGTCCCAGCGTTCGCGGGGCAGGGCGCGGATCTCGTCCCAGGTCCACTCGACCGGGCGCCGGACGAGGCCGTCGATGCGGAAGGTCCAGCGGGCGGTGTCCAGGGTGGGGGCGCGTTCGGCGGTCAGCACCGGCCACTGGTCGCCGGCGTCGTACTGGCCGGGTGGCAGCCGCCGGTCCCGCGGCCTGCGCCCGACGAATCCTCGGGTCACGGGGGGCATGCCGACCACAATGCACCCCCGCCCCCGGTTGTTCCCACCCGTCTCAGGTCACGAGGTAGGCGTCGTAGGCGACCGCGTCGGCGGTGCGGACCGCGGAGCCGACGAGCACCGCGGTGTTGAGCCAGGCCAGGTCCGGGTCGGCGGTCCGGGCGTCGACGACGACCCGGAAGTAGTAGCGGGCCGGGTCGACCGGCTCCCCGGCGAGCAGTGCGTCGAGGACCGGGGCCGGACCGGTGCGGTAGCCCGCCGTCGCCAGCTGCAGCAGGTGCCCCGACCGCAGCGCCACGGTGTAGCGGGTGTCGATCACGGCGGTGCCGTCGTCGAGCACCCGCTGGCGGTCGGCGCCGCCGCGGAGCACCTCGCCGTGCAGCCCCTCGCCGTCGCGGCCGGGTCCGGAGACCGTGCCGCCGACGATGGGGATCTCCCGCTCCCGGCCGAACGGGGTCCGGCCGACCTCCAGCGGCGGGTCGAGCAGGACGTGGACGCGGGCGACCGGGGTCAGCCCGGGGACGGCGGGTGCGGGTCCGGGAGTCGACACGGCCCCAGACTGGCGTCCGGGGCCGCCCGGGGCTACCCATGAGGACTACCGGCGGGGAACCGCCGGGCGTACGCCGCGATGCCCCCGGACGGTCCCGTTGCGCCAGTCGGGTGCATCACAGGCCGTGCGCGCCTCGCCACAGCGCATGCCCCCGGCGGCACCGGCTCACTAGACTCCGCTGCACTTCGGTGGCGTCGACGACGGCGCCATCCGGCGGGCAACGAGGCCGCCCCGCGGGCCGGTGAGGAGAACAGAGCGGATGACGGACAGTGACCGCAGCGCGGCCGACCGCGCAGCCGGTCCGGAGGGCTCTGCCGTGGACGGTCCGGTGGAGCCCGAGGAGCTGGTCCTGGCCGGCGGCTTCGACCCGGTCACCCGTGACCAGTGGCTCGCCGCCGCGGACGCGGTAGTGCGCAGGTCGGGCCGGATCGGTGAGGACGCCGAGCTCGGTGCCGGGGTCGAGACCCTGACCCGCACCTCACCCGACGGCATCCGTGTCGCGCCGCTCTACGCCGACGAGGACACCACCGACCTGCCGCCCACCGGGGTGCCGGGGTCGTGGCCGTTCACCCGCGGCGCCCGCACCGACGGGCACGTCCCCACCGGCTGGGACATCCGCCAGCGCCACGCCGGCACCGACCCGGCCGCCGTCCGCGAGGCCGTGCTGGCCGACCTGGAGTGCGGCGTCACCTCGGTGTGGCTGCGCGTGGGCGAGGGCGGCGTCGCCGTCGCCGACCTGGCGCGCGCCCTGGAGGGCGTGCACCTGGACCTGGCCGGGGTCGCCCTCGACGCCGGGACCGAGCAGGCCGCCGCCGCGCACGCCTACCTGGACCTGGCCGCGCGCAACGGCGTCGAGGACGCCGAGCTGCTCGGCTCGCTGGGCGTGGACCCGATCGGGCTGCGCGCCCGTGCGGGGTCCGGCCCGGACGTCGACTCGGTCGTCGAGGTCGCCCGCCGAGTCCACGGCACCTTCGACAAGGTCACCGCGATCACCGTCGACGCGACCGTGATCCGCGAGGCGGGCGGCTCCGACGCCCAGGAGCTGGGCTGGTCCCTGGCCGCGGGCGTCGCCTACCTGCGGGCGCTCGACGCGGCCGGGATCGCCGTCGCCGACGCGGCCCGGCTGCTCGAGTTCCGCTACGCCGCCACCCCCCAGCAGTTCCCGACGATCGCCGCCCTGCGCGCCGGCCGGCGGCTGTGGGCCCGGGTGCTGGAGGCCTCCGGCGTCACCGACGTGCCGCAGACCCAGCACGCCACCGTCCCCGAGGCGCTGTTCACCCGCCGCGACCCGTGGGTCAACATGCTCCGCGGCACCGTCGCGGGGTTCGCCGCGGGCGTCGGCGGGGCCGACGCGGTCACCGTGCCGCCCTTCGACGCCGCCCTCGGCGTCGCCGAGCCGTTCTCCCGCCGCATCGCCCGCAACACCCAGAACCTGCTCGTGGAGGAGTCGCACCTGGCGCGGGTCATCGACCCGGGCGGCGGCTCCTGGTACATCGAGCACCTCACCGACGACCTCGCCCGGCTCGCCTGGGAGTTCTTCGTCGAGATCGAGGCCGCGGGCGGCGCCGTCGCCGCCCTCGACTCCGGCCTGGTCGCCGAGCGGGTCGGCGAGGTCCGCGCCCGCCGCGAGACCGACGTCGCGAAGCGGAGGACGCCCCTCACCGGCGTCTCGGAGTTCCCCGACCTGAACGAGAAGCCGGTCGAGCGCACCCCGCTGCCGCCGGCCGTCGAGCGCGGGGGGCTGCCGCTCTACCGCCCCGCCGAGGCCTACGAGGCCCACCGGGACCGCTCCGACGCGCTGCTGGGCGAGACGGGCTCGCGCCCCACCGCCTTCCTCGCCACCCTCGGCCCGCTCGCGGTCTACACCGCCCGCGCCGGGTTCACCCGCAACCTGCTGGCCGCCGGTGGCGTCGACACCGTCGACGCCGGCCCGACCGACTCCACCGCCGACGTCGTCGACGCCTACGGCAAGAACGGCACTCCGGTCGTGGTGCTCTGCTCCTCGGACACGGTCTACGACGAGCGGGCCGCCGAGACCGCCGCCGCGCTGCGCGAGGCCGGTGCGGCGCGCATCCTGCTCGCGGGGAAGCCGAAGGACGAGGTGCCCGGCGTCGACGGTCACCTGTTCGCCGGCTGCGACGCCCTCGCCGTCCTCGACGACGTGTACACCCACCTGGAGGGCTCGAAGTGAGCATTCCCGACTTCACCGGCGTGCCGCTCCTGGGCGACACCACCCCCGCGACCACCTGGACCGGCTCCGCCGAGGTCTGGGAGGCGCCGGAGGGGATCGGCGTCAAGCCGCTCTACACCGCCGACGACCTCGCCGGCGTCGACTTCCTGCACACCTATCCGGGCATCACCCCGTACCTGCGCGGGCCGTACCCGACGATGTACACCAACCAGCCGTGGACGGTGCGCCAGTACGCCGGGTTCTCCACCGCCGCGGAGTCCAACGCGTTCTACCGGCGCAACCTCGCGGCCGGGCAGAAGGGCCTGTCGATCGCGTTCGACCTGGCCACCCACCGCGGCTACGACTCCGACCACCCCCGCGTCTCCGGCGACGTCGGTATGGCCGGTGTCGCGATCGACTCGATCCTCGACATGCGCCAGCTGTTCGACGGCATCCCGCTGGACCGGATGTCGGTGTCGATGACGATGAACGGCGCCGTGCTCCCGGTGCTGGCTCTCTACATCGTCGCGGCCGAGGAACAGGGTGTGAGCCCCGAGAAGCTGACCGGAACCATTCAGAACGACATTCTGAAGGAGTTCATGGTCCGCAACACCTACATCTACCCGCCGCAGCCGTCGATGCAGATCATCTCCGACATCTTCAGCTTCACCAGCCGGAAGATGCCGAAGTTCAACTCGATCTCCATCTCCGGCTACCACATCCAGGAGGCGGGGGCGACCAACGACCTGGAGCTCGCCTACACCCTCGCCGACGGCGTGGAGTACCTGCGGGCCGGGGTCGACGCGGGCCTGGACATCGACAGGTTCGCACCGCGGCTGAGCTTCTTCTGGGCGATCGGCATGAACTTCTTCATGGAGGTCGCCAAGATGCGGGCCGCGCGCCTGCTCTGGTCGAAACTCGTGAACCGGTTCGAGCCGCAGAGCGCCAAGTCGCTGTCGCTGCGGACGCACTCGCAGACCTCCGGCTGGTCGCTGACCGCCCAGGACGTCTACAACAACGTCGTCCGCACCTGCATCGAGGCGATGGCCGCGACCCAGGGGCACACCCAGTCGCTGCACACCAACGCGCTCGACGAGGCCCTCGCGCTGCCGACGGACTTCTCCGCCCGGATCGCCCGCAACACCCAGCTGCTGCTGCAGCAGGAGTCGGGCACCACCGACGTCGTCGACCCGTGGGGCGGCTCCTACTACGTCGAGAAGCTCACCTACGACATCGCGAAGCGGGCGTGGGCGCACATCGACGAGGTGGAGAAGGCGGGCGGCATGGCCCAGGCCATCGACGCCGGCATCCCGAAGATGCGCGTCGAGGAGGCCGCGGCCCGCACCCAGGCCCGGATCGACTCCGGCCGCCAGCCGGTCATCGGCGTCAACAAGTACGTCGTCGAGGCGGACGAGCAGATCGACGTGCTCAAGGTCGACAACGCGAACGTGCGCCGCGAGCAGCTCGAGAAGCTCGCCCGGCTGCGTGCCGATCGCGACGACCGCGCCGTCGACGAGGCCCTGCGCGCGCTCACCGGCGCCGCGGAGAAGATCGCCGAGGGCTCGTCGCGCTCCGACGACGAGAACCTGCTCCAGCTGGCCGTGAACGCGGCCCGCGACCAGGCCACGGTCGGGGAGATCTCCGACGCACTCGAGAAGGTCTTCGGGCGCCACGCCGGACAGATCCGCATCATCTCCGGTGTGTACTCCGCCGAGGCCGGGCAGAACCCGGCGATCGACCGCGCCCGCGAGCTCGTCTCCGAGTTCGCCGGCCACGAGGGCCGCCAGCCCCGCATCCTGGTCGCGAAGATGGGCCAGGACGGCCACGACCGCGGCCAGAAGGTCATCTCCACCGCGTTCGCCGACATCGGCTTCGACGTCGACGTGGGGCCGCTGTTCCAGACCCCGGCCGAGGTCGCCAAGCAGGCCGCCGAGTCCGACGTGCACGTGATCGGCGCCAGCTCGCTGGCCGCCGGGCACCTCACGCTGGTCCCGGAGCTGCGCCGTGAGCTCGCCGAGCTGGGGCGCGACGACATCATGGTCGTCGTCGGCGGGGTCATCCCGCCCGCGGACGTGCCGGAGCTGCTGGAGATGGGCGCGGCCGCGGTGTTCCCGCCCGGCACGGTCATCGCCGAGGCCGCGGTCGACCTGCTCGGCAAGCTGGCCGCCGCGCTCGGCCACGACGAGCCGGACTCGTCCGCCCCGACCGGCAGCGTCTACGCCGACTGAGCCACCGCCGCCGTCACGGTGCCGCCGTCACGGTGGCTCGTCATCGTGCCGCCGTCGCCGCGCCCGGTGCGCCCACCCGCGCACCGGGCGCGGCGCCGACCCGCAAGGAGAGTCCCGCCGATGGCCCCTCGCGTCCCCGACCCCGCGGAGCTCGCTCGCGGTGTCCTGGCCGGCGACCGCACCCTGCTCGCCCGGGCGATCACCCTGGTCGAGTCCAGCAGGCCCGACCACCAGCGGGCCGCCCAGGAGCTGCTCCTGGAGCTGACACCCAAGGCCGGGCACGCGGTGCGGGTCGGCATCTCCGGGGTACCCGGGGTCGGGAAGTCGACCTTCATCGAGGCGATGGGTTCCACGCTCACCTCCCGGGGCCACCGGGTGGCGGTCCTCGCCGTCGACCCGTCGTCCACCCGTACCCGCGGGTCCATCCTGGGTGACAAGACCCGGATGCCGCGCCTGGCCGTCGACCCGCACGCGTTCGTGCGGCCCTCGCCCTCGGCGGGCACGCTCGGCGGGGTCGCCCGCCGCACCCGGGAGACGATGGTGGTCATGGAGGCCGCCGGGTTCGACGTCGTCCTCGTCGAGACCGTCGGGGTCGGCCAGTCCGAGACCGCCGTCGCCGGGATGGTCGACACCTTCCTGTTCCTCACCATCGCCCGCACCGGCGACGCGCTGCAGGGGATCAAGAAGGGCATCCTGGAGCTCGCCGACGTCGTCGCCGTGAACAAGGCCGACGGCCCGCACGAGCGCGACGCCCGCGCCGCGGCCCGCGAGCTCGCCGGCGCGCTGCACATGATGACCCCCACCTCGGCGCACTGGCGCACCCCGGTGCTGTCCTGCTCCGCGCAGACCGGGAAGGGCCTGGACGCCGTGTGGGAGAAGGTCACCGCCCACCGCGAGGCCCTCGACTCCGGCGGCGAGCTCGCGACCCGGCGCGCCGACCAGCAGGTCGAGTGGATGTGGCAGATGGTGCGCGACCGGCTCATGGACCGGGTGCTGCACGACCCGGCGACGGCCGAGCGGCTCCCGAAGCTCACCGCCGAGGTCCGCGACGGCGGGCTCACCCCCACCCTCGCCGCCCAGCAGATCCTCGACGTCCTGGGCTGAACCACCCGTTTCGGTCCCCGGGCGCACCCCGGGCGGTCGCTAACGTCGGCGACCGTGAACGACCGGATCATCCCCGGGGTGCTCGCGATCGGGCTCGGGTCGGCGCTGGTGCTCGCCGTGCTCGTGCCCGCCGTGGCGCTGACCTACCGCCGCCGCGGCCGTTTCGGGCCCGGCGAGCTGGCCGTCCTCGTCGCCGTCCCGGTGTACGGGCTGGCGGTCCTCGGCTACACCCTGCTCCCGCTGCCCCAGGTCGACGCGGCGTTCTGCGCGGGGCGGACCGCGGCGGACTCGCTGCAGACCCGGCCGTTCGCCTTCGTCGGCGACATCACCCGGATCGCCGCCCGCCAGGACGCGACCGGGGTGCGGGCCTGGCTCGCGAACGCCGCGGTGCAGCAGGTGGTGCTCAACGTGGCGCTGTTCGCGCCGCTGGGCTGGTTCCTGCGCGGGGTGTTCCGCCGCTCGCTGCCGGTCACCGTGGCCGCCGGGCTCGCGGTGTCCCTGCTCGTCGAGGCCACCCAGTACACCGGCAACTGGTTCCTGTTCCCGTGCGCCTACCGGCTCGCCGACGTCGACGACCTGATCGCCAACACCGCGGGCGCGTTGCTCGGCGGTCTCGCCGCGGCCCTGGTGCGGCCCCGCTCGTGGGACGCCGGCGCCGACCCCGACCGGCCGGCCCCGGTGACGGCCGGGCGCCGGCTGCTCGGGGCCCTCTGCGACCTGGCGGCGGTCTGGGTGACCGGGTCCCTGCTCGGCTCGCTGCTGCTCGCCGGGACCGCGCTGACCGGGTACACCGGCGGGCCGCTGCCCGACTGGTTCGACACCGCGAACACCGTCCTCGGGTTCTGGCTGCCGCTGCTGGTGTTCCTGGTGGTACCGCTGGTGGGGCGCGGCGGCACCGTCGGCCAGCGGGCGGTGCGGCTGCGGCCCGCGCTGCCCGGCGGCGTCCCCGGCCGCGGGCGCCGCCTCGCCCGGGTACTGCTCGGCACCGGGGGGTTCCTGCTGCTGTCCGGGCCGTCAGGCGCGCTCGGCGTGCTCGGGCTGCTGTGGGGGATCGCGGGCCTGGTCGGGCTCCGGCGCAGCACCGGCCACCGCGGGGTGGCCGGCCGGCTCACCGGGCTCACGATGGTCGACGCCCGGGAGCCCGCCCGCACCGCCCCGGCCGACCGTCCCGCTGTGCCCGACCGTCCCGCTGCGCCCGACCGCTCCGCGGGCTGACGACTCAGGGCCGGGCGTCGGCCAGCTTCTCCGCCAGCGCCGACCGCAGGATCGCCTGCTCGGCGGCGAGCATCGTGAAGGTGCACCCCAGCCCCCGGAAGCGGCGCACGTGTGCGGGGGAGTCGCAGTAGATCCCCACCGGCACCCCGGCCCCCGCGCACACCGCGGCGATCCCGGAGACCAGCTCGGCGTGCCGGTCGGACTCCGGGCCGTCGTCGCCCTGGGCGGCGAGCGGGAGCCCGTGCGCCAGGGCCAGGTCCGACGGCCCGACGAACACCGCCGCGACACCGTCGACGGCCACGATGTCGGCCAGGTTCGCCACGGCCGCGACCGTCTCCACCATCACCACCGTGCGCGGCGGTGCGAACACGTCGCGGTCCTGCCACGAGGGGCGGACCGGCCCGAAGCTGCGGACCCCGTCCGGCGGGTAGCGGCACGCCGCGACCGCCGCAGCGGCCTGCTCGGCGGTGTCGACCAGCGGGACGATCACGCCGTCGGCGCCCCGGTCCAGGGCCCGCCCGATGCCCTCGGCGCCGTGGCCGGGGACCCGCACCAGCGACGGCGTGCGCGTCGCGGACAGGGCCTGCAGCATGCCCAGGACGGTGTCGTCGCCGATCAGGCCGTGCTGGGTGTCGACGCAGACCAGGTCGAACCCGACGGAGCCGGCGATCTCGGCGACGGCGGGGGAGGGCAGCTGGAGCCAGCCACCGACCGCGTCGCCGGTGAACAGTGGATCAGGGGTCATGCGTCGACCGTGCCGCCCCGCCCGCCCGACACGCCAGTCGAGACCGGCGTCTCGTTGTGCGCCGGGCGCCTGTCCGCTGGGATACACAGGTGAGGCGCACCTTCCCTGTCCGTGCCGTGGTCCGTGTCCCGGTCGCCGCGCTGTGCCTGGTCCTGCTCGCCGGCTGCGGCGCCGGGGCCACCGAGACCCCCGTCCCCGCGGGCGGGGACGGGGGTGCTCCCACCGTGCTGCCCGCCGGGCAGGGCTCGCCGGAACCCGACGGTGTCTTCCCGCGCACCGTCACCCACGAGATGGGCACCACGACGATCCCGGCCGAGCCCCGGCGGATCGTGGTCATCTCCACCGGGCAGCTCGACGGGCTGCTGTCCCTCGGCGTCGTCCCCGTCGGGTCCACCCGGGCCGAGGCGGCCACGATGGTCCCGGCCTACCTCACCGCGGCGTTCCCGCAGCACCGGGCCGCGCTGGCGGCGATGGCCGACGTCGGCCTGCGCACCGACCCGGCGATCGAGGCGGTCGCCGCGGCACGTCCGGACCTGATCCTGGCCAACGTCGCCGGGGCGGCGGACTTCCACCCCCGGCTGTCCGCGATCGCACCCACCGTGATGACCCGGGGCAACGGGGTGAACTGGCGGACCGACCTGCTGCTCGTCGGGTCCGCGCTGGGCCGGGCCGGTGCCGCGCAGGCACTCGTCGACGACCTCGCCGGGCGGGCCCGCGCCGTCGGCGCGCGGGCCGGGTCGGTCGAGGTGTCGCTGCTGCGCATCCAGCCCACCCGGGTCCGGGTCTTCGGCGTCGGCTCCTTCCCCGGCTCCCTGCTCGCCGAGGCCGGGATCGCCCGGCCGCAGAGCCAGCGCTTTGCCGCCACCTCGCGGGACCTGTCCACCGAGGAGCTCGGCCTGGCCGACGGCGGACGGATCGTCTACGGCGTCCAGGGCGCGGCTCCCGGCGCGCCGCCCCCGGCCCTGCTGACCGAGGGGGTCGGGGCCTCGCTCGGCGCGGTCCGGGACCGGCACATCACCGCCGTCGACGACGACACCTGGTTCCTCAACGCGGGCCCGCAGGCCGCGCGCGTGGTGCTCGACGACCTGGCCGCCGCACTCGGGACGGGGTGAGCCCGCCGCGACGGGTGGGGCGGGGTGCCATCATCACCCCATGTCGTCGCCGTCCGCGCAGCCGGTGTCCCTGCCCACCCGGCCGGTGGTCGGGGTCCTGCACCCCGGCGCGATGGGCGCCGCGCTCGGATCGGCGCTCAAGGCCCGCGCGGGCGCGGTGATCTGGGCCGACGCCGGGCGCTCGCACGCCACCGCCAAGCGCGCCGAGCTGGCCGACCTGCAGGCGGTGCCGACCGTCGCCGACCTCGCCGCCCGGGCCGACGTGATCGTGTCGATCTGCCCGCCGCACGCCGCGCGCGAGGTCGCGGGCCTGGTCGGCGCCGGGCTGGCCGGGCGCACCGACCGCCCGCTCTACGTCGAGGCCAACGCGGTGTCCCCGGACACCGTCCGCGGCATCGCGACACTGCTCGGCGACCGCGCGACCGTCTGCGACGGCGCCGTCATCGGCCCGCCCGCCTGGACGGTCGGCACCACGACGCTGTGGCTGTCCGGGCCCGGGGCGGACACCGCCGCCACCCTGTTCGAGCCGGGGCCGTTCGACGCCCGGGTGCTCGGCACCGCCGGGACCGACCTGGGCGCCGCGAGCGGGCTGAAGGCGTGCTTCGCGCTGCAGAGCAAGGCGGCACCCATGCTGTGGCTGGCGCTGGAGGAGGCCGCCGCGGCGTTCGGCGTCACCGGGGCCCTGCACGCCGAGCTGGACCGGGCCGGGATCGACCACGCCGCCGCGCTGGCCCGCGCCCGCGAGCGGATGGCGGGAAAGGCGTGGCGCTGGGCGGGGGAGATGGACGAGGCGGCCGACGCGTTCGCCGCCGCCGGGGTGCCCGACGGCTTCTCCCGCGCCGCCGCCGAGCTCTACCGGCGCGCGGCCGGGGCGGGCGGGTGAGCCGGGTCCGGCACCGTGACGGCGGTACCGGACCCGGCCGGTCTCACGCCGCGACGCTGCCGTGCGGGTCGATCACGAACTTGCGGGCCACGCCGCCGTCGAACTCCTGGTAGCCGCGCGGGGCGTCGTCCAGCGAGATCGTGGTCGCGTTGACCGCCTTCGCGATCTGCGCCCGGTCGGACAGGATCGCCTGCATCAGCTGCCGGTTGTACTTCTTCACCGGGCACTGGCCGGTGGTGAGGCTGTGCGACTTCGCCCAGCCCAGCCCGATCCGCACGCCGAGGGTGCCCTCCTTGGCCTTGTCGTCGGCGGCACCCGGGTCGCCGGTGACGTAGAGCCCCGGGATGCCGAGCGCGCCGCCGACCCGGGTCACCTCCATGACCGAGTTCAGCACGGTCGCGGGCGCCTCCCCGGCGTCGCGGCCGTGCCCGCGGGCCTCGAACCCGACGGCGTCGACGGCGGCGTCGACCTCGGGCTCGCCGAGCAGCTGCTCCAGCTGCTCGGCCAGGGTGCCGTCGCCGGACAGGTCGACCGTCTCGCAGCCGAAGCTGCGCGCCTGCGCGAGCCGCTCGGGGATCATGTCCCCGACGACGACCGCCGCCGCCCCCAGCAGCTGTGCGGCGTGTGCCGCGGCCAGCCCGACCGGCCCGGCGCCGGCCACGTAGACCGTCGATCCGGTGGTGACCCCGGCGGTCACCGCGCCGTGGTAGCCGGTCGGGAAGATGTCCGACAGCATCGTGAGGTCGAGGATCTTCTCCAACGCCTGGTCGCGGTCGGGGAAGCGCAGCAGGTTGAAGTCGGCGAAGGGCACCATCACGTACTCGGCCTGGCCGCCGATCCAGCCGCCCATGTCGACGTAGCCGTAGGCGGCGCCGGGACGGGCCGGGTTGACGTTGAGGCAGACGCCGGTCTTGCCCTCGTTGCACATCCGGCAGCGCCCGCAGGCGATGTTGAACGGCACCGAGCAGATGTCGCCGACCTTCGCGAACAGCACGTCGTCGCCGACCTCGACGATCTCGCCGGTGATCTCGTGGCCGAGCGACTGCCCGACCGGTGCGGTGGTGCGGCCGCGGACCATGTGCTGGTCGGATCCGCAGATGTTGGTGGTGACGATCTTCAGGATCGCCGCGTGCGGAGCCTTCCGCGCGATGCCGAGGCCGTCGACGACGTCGGTGGGCAGCTCCAGCTTCGGGTAGTCGATCGACTCGACGGCGACCTCGCCGGGTCCCTTGTACACGACGACGCGGTTGTCGGGCATGGTGCGCTCCCCTCCTGCATGGACGCGCGGACCGCGGTCGCGGCCGCGCGGCGGCGTCGCGGCCACACCGATCCCGCGCCCCCACGGGTCGGGCCGCGCCGCCCGCGGCCGACCCTCCCACCCCGTGCGGACATGCGCACGCGGCGATGCGTGCCGCAGCGGTCCTGTGCCGAAGGTCGGGGCCGGACCGGTCGCGTCCGGGCGGGGACGGCCGGGACGGGTGATACTGCGCCCATGGCCAGTGACGACCTTCTCGAGCCGCCTGTCCCGGTACTGACCGCGCCGTACCACACCCCCGAGCGCGAGGCGCTGCAGAAGCAGGCCCGTGAGTTCGCCGCGACCCGGGTGCTGCCCGTCGCCGACGAGCTGGACCCGCGCAAGGGCGAGATCCCGCGCGACCTGCTCGACGAGATGGGCGAGCTGGGCTACTTCGGCATCACCGTCGACCGTGAGCACGGCGGGCTGGGCCTCGGAGCGTTCGAGTACTGCATGGTCGCCGAGGAGCTGGCGCGGGCGTGGATGAGCGTCGGGTCGATCATCGCCCGCGCGCAGGGCGCCGGGACCGCCGTCACCGACCCGGAGCGCCGTGCGGAGCTGCTGCGCCGGTCGGCCCGCGGGCAGTGGATCGGCGCGATCGCGCTGTCCGAGCCCGACGCCGGGTCCGACCTGGCCGGGGTGGAGACCCGCGCGGTCCGCGACGGCGACGAGTTCGTGATCACCGGGCACAAGCGCTGGACCGGCAACGCCAAGGCCGCCGACTTCATCCAGGTGCTGGTGCGCACCGACGACCCTGCGCCGGGGGAGAAGCGCTCCGCGGGCCTGGCGACGGTCGTCGTGGAGAAGGAGCGCGACACCTTCCCCGCCGGGATCACCGGCCGCCCGATCGACAAGATCGGCTACCACGGCTTCGTCACCTGGGACCTGGAGTTCGACGGCGTGCGGGTGCCGGTCGGCAACCAGCTCGGCGCCGGCGGCGAGGGCTTCGCCGACGCCCAGTCGTGGCTGAACATCGCCCGGGTGCACACCGCCGCGCGGGCGGTCGGGCTCGCCAGGGCCGCCGTCGAGGACTGCGTGCGCTACCTGCAGCGACGCCACCAGTTCGAGCACCCGATCGGCGACTTCCAGGCCGTCCGGTTCACCCTCGCGACGATGGCCGCCCGGGTCGAGCAGGCCCGCGCCTTCTACCAGAACGTGGCGCACCGGCTCGACCTCGGCGAGCCCTGCGAGCGGGAGGCGGCGATGGTCAAGCTGCTGGCCACCGAGATGGCCGCCGAGGTCACCGCGGACGGCATCCAGCTGCACGGCGGCAACGGCTACACCACCGAGCACCAGGTGGAACGACACTGGCGCGACGCCCGGCTGACCACGATCTTCGAGGGGACCAGCGAGATCCAGCGCAAGATCATCTCCGACCGGCTGCTGCCGCGCAGCCCGCTCGGCTGACGGCGGCGCCGCGGCGTCAGCGGAAGGCCGCCCGCACCGCGCCGAGTGCGTCGGACTCGTCGAGCCCGAGCCGCCGGGCGAGCTCGGCCAGCTCACCGGCCTTGCGCTCCAGCTCGGCGCGTCCACCCGTGGCCCGCTCGGTGAGCACGGCCCCGCGGCCGCGCCGCAGGTCGACCAGGCCCTCGTCGCGCAGCTGCTGGTAGCCGCGCAGCACGGTGTGCAGGTTGATCCCCAGTGCGCCCGCGACCTCGCGGGCCGGGGGCAGCCGGTCCCCGGCGGCGGCCCGGCCGTCGGCGACCGCCCGGCGGACCGAGGCCGCGACCTGGTCCCCGAGCGGCACCGGCGACGACGGGTCGACCCGGATCAGCACGACGGTGCGGCACCGGCCGCGCCGTGCCCGGCGCGACGGTCGAGCTCGGCGTTGACCAGCCCGGCCGCGGTGGCCGCGTCGGGCACCGTGACGACGAACCGGCGGTCGTCGGTGAGGTCGAGCACCAGCGCCTCCCCGGCCCGCCGGGCGCGGTAGCCGAGCACGGACGGCGACCGGCGCAGGACGCCGTACTCGTTCCAGCCGAAGCGTTCCGGGTCGAGCTGCTCCGATCGCGCGCCGCGGACCTCGGCGAGCGGTGCCTCGGCCAGCGGTCGTCCGAGCAGCGCCTGCCGGACGTGCACCCCGTCGCCGTCGACGCGGACCCGGGCGACGGCGGTCAGTGCGGTCGAGACGAGGGCGGCGGCGACGAGCACGACGACCAGCACCGCGCTGCCGCCGGCCGGCAGCTGGGCGACGGCCGCCAGGAGCAGCACCGCCGCGACGACCAGGGTGGGGCGGGACAGCACGGTCCGGGCCCACAGGTACCGCTCACCGGGTGCGAGCGGGGTGCGCACCGCACCGGCCGGGGCGCTGCCGGTCGCCGGCGGCCGCGGGGCGTCCGGTCCGGCCAGCAGGTGCCCGATGCCGTAGGCGGCGGCGACCGCCGCCAGGACGCCGGCGGTCCAGGCCCAGCCCGGGACCTGCGGAGCCAGCCGGGTGCCGGGCACCCACCACACGATGACGGCGAAGGCCCAGGCGGTGCCGACGGCGCGGCGCTCCACGTCGGGCCGCCCGGAGCGCAGCCGCAGCAGCGGCAGCCCGATCGCGAGCAGGCCCACGACGACCACCGCGAGGGTGCTCGGGAGCGTCCGGCCGGGCGGCTGGGTCGCCACCAGGGTGGCCAGGCCCGCGACGGTCAGCGCGGTGGCCGGTGCGGTGGCGAGGAGCCGGCGGCGGCTCGTGTGCGCGACGGGTGTGGTCATCACGTCCCTCTCGTCGAGTGATCCGAACTTGTTCGCAATGTACTAGAACAATGCTGTCTGCACATCCCCCGTGGACCGGCTAGCGTCACGACCATGGCGCTCGACCCCGCGTTCCGGACCGTGCTCGACACCCTCGCCGGGGCGGGGGCCCTGCCGCTGGTCCGCGACGGCGACCCGGTCGCCACCCGGGCCCACTACCGGTCGCTCGCCCTGGCCCGACGCGGTCCGGGGTTCGTCCCCGAGCAGGTCGGCCGGGTCGACGACGACACCGTCCCCGGCCCGGGGGGCCCGGTGCCGCTGCGCACCTACGTCCCCGAGGGCGACGACGGCGCGGCCGTGGTGCTCTACCTGCACGGCGGCGGGTGGGTCGTCGGGGACCTGGAGACCCACGACCCGGTGTGCCGGCGGGTGGCGAATGCGACCGGAGCGGTCGTCGTCGCGGTGGACTACCGGCTCGCGCCCGAGCACCCGCACCCCGCCCCGCTCGACGACGCCTGGGCCGCGCTGCTCGCCGTCGCGGACCGGTTCCCGGGCCGGCGGCTCGGGCTGGCCGGCGACAGCGCCGGGGCGAGCATGGTCGCCGGTCTGGCACTGCGCTGCCGCGACCGCGGCGGCCCGCGCCCGGCCGCCCAGCTGTTGTTCTACCCGGCGCTCGCGCCGGAGGGGGTGACGCCGTCGCACCGGGAGAACGGTGAGGGCTACTTCCTCACCGCCGCGGACATGCGCTGGTTCTGGGACAGACTGCTGTCCGGCCCCACCCCGGCCGGCCCCGAGGTCGCGCCGCTGGGGGCCGCCGCGCCCGCCGACCCGTCCGGGCTGGCGCCCGCCGTGGTCGCCACTGCCGAGTTCGACCCGCTGCGCGACGAGGGCCGCGACTGGGCCGTGGCGCTGCGCACGGGCGGGGTGGAGGTCGTCGAGGTCGACGGACCCGGTCTCATCCACGGCTACGTCGCGTTCCTCGGCGTCGTGCCCGCGGCCGAGCGGATCGCCGGGCAGGCGCTGGCCGCGTTCACCACGCTGCTGCGCCGCTAGCCGGATCGGGTGAACCACGGTCCTCGTGACCTGCACCGACAGGGTCGCGTCACACGGATGTGACACGGGCGACACGGTGCGGTAGCCGTCCCGCGCCACCCTGTGGCTCCCCGGTGGCGCATCGTGACGACGACCGCACCGCGGGACGGAACGGACGACAGCGGCGCCCGCGGGCCGCCGCGGCCGCGAGGCGCGGAGGGTGGATGGCACGGTCGGAGATCGGACGCACTGGGGCCCGGTTCGGGGCGCCCCCGTCCCGGCACGCCCCCGACCCGGAGTACCCGCACGGCAGGCCGCCGGAGCCGGATCCGGAGCCCGTCGTCGTGGCGGAGGAGCCGGGGTCCGGGCCGGAGAACCTGGTCGGGGTGACCGGGGCCCGGTTCGGCGGGCACTCCGCGAAGCGCACCCGGCTGAGCCGCCGTGAGCGGGCGGCGCGCCGTGCGGCGGCCCGCGCGGAGACGGACGGGCGCCCGGCCGACGACACCGCGGTGGGCGGCTCCGCGACCGGTGACCCCGCGGCGGCCGGAACCGGTCGCGTCCCGGAGGACGACACCGGCACGCCCGGGCCCGCCGACACCGCACCGCTGCCCGTGGTCGCCGGCCGCCCCGAGCCGGGACCGGGGCGTCCGGCCGCGGCGGCGGGCCCCGTGTCCTCCCCGCCCGCGCCCCCGCACCCGACGCCCCGGCTCACCGCGCAGCCGGACGCCGCGCCGCTCCAGGTCCCGGCGTTCGCCCCGGTCCGGCCCTACGTCATGACCGGCGGCCGCACCCGGGTCCGCGCCGAGCTGCGGCTGGAGACGCTGGTCTCGGTGCGGCCCGCCCCCGGCCCCGTCCCGCGGGCCGATTCGGTCGAGCGCGCCGCGGTGCTGCGGCTGTGCACCCGGCCCCGGTCGGTGTCGGAGGTCGCGGCGCTCGCCGCGGTGCCGCTGGGCGTCGCCCGGGTGCTCATCGACGACCTCGCCTCCGAGGGGCGCCTGGTGGTGCACGGTGTGTCCTCGGCGGAGGACGGGCCGAGCGTCGCGCTGATGGACCGGGTGCTGGCCGGGCTGCGCCGGCTCTGACCCGCCGGTCCCGCGGGTGCCCTGCGGGGCCCGGCCGCCGGGGCCAGGATGGGGACATGACCGATCCCCGTCCCGTCCGCATCGGACTGCAGCTGCAGCCCCAGCACGCCGACTACGCCGACATCCGCCGCACCGTGGCCGCCGCCGAGGAGGCCGGCGTCGACGTCGTCTTCAACTGGGACCACTTCTTCCCGCTCTACGGCGAGCCCGACGGCAAGCACTTCGAGTGCTGGACCATGCTCGGCGCCTGGGCGGAGGCGACCTCCCGGGTGGAGATCGGCGCCCTGGTGACCTGCAACAGCTACCGCAACCCCGAGCTGCTCGCCGACATGGCGCGCACCGTCGACCACATCTCCGACGGCCGGTTGATCCTGGGCATCGGCTCCGGCTGGTTCCAGCGCGACTACGACGAGTACGGCTACGAGTTCGGCACCGCGGGCGGCAGGCTGAACGACCTGGCCGCGGCCCTGCCCCGCATCCGGAGCCGCTGGTCGGCGCTCAACCCGGCACCGACCCGCGACATCCCGATCCTCATCGGCGGCGGGGGCGAGAAGAAGACCCTGCGCTACACCGCCGAGCACGCCGGCATCTGGCACGGCTTCGGCGACGTCGACACCGTCACCCGCAAGAGCGGCATCCTCGACGGGCACTGCCGCGACATCGGCCGCGACCCGGCGGAGATCGAACGCTCGGTCGGCGTCGAGGGCGCCCCGGAGGACGACGGCGCCGCCCTGTACGACGCCGGGGTGCGCCTGTTCACCGTCGGCCAGGACGGCCAGGGCGGCTACGACCTGTCCCGGCTGAAGGACTGGATCGCCTGGCGCGACGAGCGCAACGGCTGAGCTCAGAGGGCACGCAGGAACGGGTCCCGGATCAGGTCCGGGACCCGTTCCGCGACGACCGCGGGTGCGTAGTACCAGCCCTGCGCGTTGGCACAGCCGTACTCGCGCAGCCGCGCCGCCTGCTCCCGGGTCTCCACCGCCTCGGCGGTGACCTCCAGGTCCAGCGCGGAGGCGAGCGAGATCAGCGTGCGCAGGATGACGTCGTCGCGCTCGGCGGTCCCGGCCAGGAAGTGCCCGGCCAGCTTGAGCCGGTGCACCGGCAGGTGCCGCAGATAGGCGAGGTTGGAGTAACCGGTCCCGAAGTCGTCGATGGCGATCTTCACGCCGAGCCGGTCGAGCTCGCGCAGCGTGGCCAGCGGCCGGCCGGGGGAGCCCATCAGGTCGGACTCGGTCAGCTCGACCTGCAGCAGCTCCGGCGGCCAGTCGTGGCGCTCCAGCGTCGCCGCGACGTCGGCGACCAGGTCCGACTCGGTCACCTGCCGGGCGGCGACGTTCACACTGATCGTCAGCGGCCTGTCCGGGTACGCGTCGGCCCAGACCCTGCCCTGCCGGCACGCCTCGTCGAGGACCCGGCGGCCCAGCGGCACGACCAGCCCGGTCTCCTCGGCGAGCGGGATGAACCGGTCCGGGCCCAGCAGCTGCCCGTCGGGCCGCTGCCAGCGCACCAGCGCCTCGACCCCGATGGTCTGCTCGTCGGCCAGGCGCACCAGGGGCTGGTAGACGACCACGAAGTCGTCGCGGCGCAGCGCCTCGGGCATCTGCGAGGACAGCTCGAAGCGGGCGACGTCGTCGCGGTGCCGGTCGCGGTCGTAGAGCACGTAGCGCCCGCGGCCGGCCCGCTTGGCCGAGTAGAGGGTGGTGTCGGCGGCGGCGATCAGCTCGTCGGTGTCCAGCTCGCCGTCGTGGCGCACCACCCCGACGCTCGCCGAGATCACGATGTCGCGGCCGTCGACGCGCACCGGGCGGCGCACGGTCCCCAGCGCGCGGGTCGCGACCTCCTCCAGCTCGGCCCGGTCGGCGGTGCGCGGCACCAGCACGACGAACTCGTCGCCGCCCATCCGCGCGACGAGGTGCCCGCCGGGCTCCAACGCGCCCCGGAGCCGGTCGGCCAGCACCTGCAGCAGCCGGTCCCCGGCCTGGTGGCCCAGGGTGTCGTTGACGACCTTGAACCCGTCCAGGTCCAGGTAGCAGACCCCCGGGCGGGCACCGGAGGAGCCCGCGTCGATCGCGGCGCCCAGGCGTTCGAAGAACAGCGACCGGTTCGGCAGCCCGGTCAGCGGGTCGTGCGACGCCTGGTGCGCCAGGCTCTCCTGCATCAGCAACTGGTCGGTCACGTCGGACACCACCGCGACGAGCAGCTGCTCCTCACCGCCGACCCCGCCGAGCAGGGTGACCACGGCGTCGATCCACACGTCGCTGTCGTCGGCGCGCCGGACCGGGCGGACCACCCGGAGCCGGTCCAGGGAGCCGTCGAGCAGCCGAGGCCGCTCCGCCCACACCTCCGGCGCCGACTCCCGGGACACGAAGTCGGTGACCCGCATCCTCAGCAGATGGGCGGGCGTGTACCCGGTCATGACGGCGGCGGTCTCGTTCACCTCGACGAGCCGCCCGTCCGGCTCGAAGATCACGATCCCGACGGCTGCGGAGTCGACGACGGTCCGCAGCCGCAGGTCCGAGCGGCGGCGGGCCTCCTCGGCGACGCGGCGGGCCTCCAGCGCGGCCCGGGTGACCTGCTCGTGCTCGGCGAGGACCAGGCTGCGGGTCGCCTCGGTGAACCCACGGGCGAACGCCGCCAGCACGGCCGCGATCCGCCGGACCCGGGCGGCGGTGTCCGCGGCCGGCTCCAGGTGCGCCCCGAGCAGCTCCATCCCGATCTCCAGGCAGCCCGGCTGGTGGATCCGCGCCCGCACCAGGTCCCCGCCGGCGGCCGCCGGGAGGGCCGGGTCGTACCGCTCCGCCAGCGCGGCCTCCCGCAGCTGCGCGGTCACCCGGTCGAGGACCGGGCGGAGCTCGGTGGCCGGCAGCACCGAGTGCCGGGCCAGCTCCGAGGCCCAGGGACCGGCGAGGTCGGCGGGGTCGGGGAGTGCTGCGGGGACGAGCGCCCGTCCGTGGTCGGCGCGAGCAGCGGCGACGTCGGCCTGCTGCATCCACCGCCCCCGTTCGCTCCGGTGGGAGGGACTTCCCTCGTGATCGGTGGACACCGTAACCGATCCGGCCCGCCCGGTGGGGCCGACCGGGTTACGTCCACGTCCCGCGACGGGCCGATCGGGTCAGGCCGGCGACCCGTCGGTCACGTCCGTCACCCACACGACGGCCTCACCGGCCTCGTCCGAGGCGGCGAGGTCCACCTCGGCGGTGATCGCCCAGTCCCGGTCGCCCGCCGGGTCGTCGAGGACCTGGCGCACCAGCCAGCGGTCGGTCTCCTCGGTGAGGTCGAACAGCTCGGGCCCGCGCGCGTCCGGCCCGAAGCCGATCCGGTCGTGGATCGCGAAGTAGGGGGCCAGGGCGTCCCGCCAGCGGTCGGCGGTCCAGCCGGCGTCGGCGTCGAGGTCGCCCAGCTCGGCGTAGCGGCCCATCGCCGCGAGCTCCACCCGGCGGAACAGCGCGTTGCGCACCATGACCCGGAACGCGCGGGCGTTGCCGGTGACCCCGGTCGGCGTGGCGACGGCGACCTCGGCCCCCGGCGGCAGCACCTCCCCGTCGGCACCCGCCCCGGCGGCGAGCTTCTCCCACTCGTCGAGCAGCGAGGAGTCGGTCTGGCGGACCAGCTCGCCCAGCCACTCCACGAGGTCGGTGAGCTCCTCGGTGCGGGCGTGCTCGGGCACGGTCTGGCGCAGCGCCCGGTAGGCGTCGGCCAGGTAGCGCAGCACCAGGCCCTCGGAGCGGGCGAGCTGGTAGTGCGAGACGTACTCGGTGAACGTCATCGCCCGCTCGCTCATGTCCCGGACCACCGACTTCGGCGACAGGACGGCGTCGGCGACCCACGGTGCGCCGCGGCGGTAGGTCTCCAGCGCGGCGTGCAGCATCTCGTCCAGCGGCTTGGGGTGGGTGACCTCCTCCAGGCGGGCCATCCGCTCCTCGTACTCGATGCCGTCGGCCTTCATCGCCGCGATCGCCTCGCCGCGGGCCTTGTTCTGCTGGGCGGCGAGGATCTGGCGGGGGTCGTCGAGGGTCGACTCGATCACCGAGAGCACGTCGAGGGCGTAGGTCGGCGACTCCCGGTCGAGGAGCTCGAACACCGCGAGCGCGAACGGCGACAGCGGCTGGTTGAGCGCGAAGTCCAGCTGCAGCTCGTCGACCACCCGCGCCCGTGGACGGGTCGCACCGTCCACGGTGTACTGCTCGACGACGCCGGAGGTGCGCAGCGCCCGGTAGATCGCGATCGCCCGCAGCATGTGCTTCAGCTGCCGCTTGCGGGGCTCGTGGTTGTCGGTGAGCAGGTGCTCCATCGCGGCGTAGGTGTCCCCGCCGCGCGACACCACGTTGAGCAGCATCGCGTGGGTGACCTCGAAGTGGCTGGTCAGCGGCTCCGGACGCGCCTGCTGCAGCTTCTCGAACGAGGTCTCCGACCAGCCGACGAACCCCTCGGGCGGCTGCTTGCGCTGTACCTTGCGGCGCTTCTTCGGGTCGTCGCCCGCCTTGGCCAGTGCCTTGGCGTTCTCGATGTCGTGCTCGGGGGCCTGCGCGACGACGGTGCCGACGGTGTCGTACCCGGCCCGGCCGGCGCGGCCGGCGATCTGGTGGAACTCGCGGGCCTTGAGCGGGCGCACGCGGCGCCCGTCGTACTTGGACAGGGCGGTGAACAGCACCGTGCGGATCGGCACGTTGATGCCGACGCCGAGGGTGTCGGTACCGCAGATGACCTTGAGCAGGCCGGCCTGGGCGAGGGTCTCCACCAGCCGCCGGTAGCGGGGGAGCATGCCGGCGTGGTGCACGCCGATCCCGTGGCGCACGAGGCGGGACAGGGTGCGGCCGAAGCCGGAGGTGAACCGGAACGCCCCGATCGTCTCGGCGATCGCGGCCTTGTCCTCCTTGGAGGTGACGTTGACGCTCATCAGCGCCTGCGCCCGTTCGACGGCGGCCTGCTGGGTGAAGTGCACGACGTAGACCGGCGCCTCACGCGTCGACAGCAGCTCGGTGATCGTCTCGTGCAGCGGCTCGACGACGTAGCGGAAGTGCAGCGGCACCGGCCGCTCCACGGAGGTGATCTCCGCGGTCTCCCGCCCGGTGCGCCGGGTCAGGTCCTCCGCGAAGAACGACGTGTCGCCCAGCGTGGCGCTCATCAGCAGGAACTGCGCCTGCGGCAGCTCGACGATCGGCACCTGCCAGGCCCAGCCGCGCGACGGGTCGGCGTAGAAGTGGAACTCGTCCATGATCACCGAGCCGACGTCGGTCCCGGGGCCCTCGCGCAGGGCGAGGTTCGCCAGGATCTCCGCGGTGCAGCAGATGATCGGCGCCTTCTCGTTCACCGCGGCGTCGCCGGTGAGCATGCCGACCTTGTCCGCGCCGAACACCTCGCACAGCGCGAAGAACTTCTCGCTGACCAGCGCCTTGATCGGCGCGGTGTAGAAGCTGCGCTCACCGCGGGCCAGCGCCGCGGCGTGCGCGCCGATCGCGACCAGCGACTTCCCCGAGCCCGTCGGCGTCGAGAGGATCACGTTGGCGCCGGTGACCAGCTCCAGCAGCGCCTCCTCCTGCGCCGGGTACAGCGACAGACCGCGCTCGTCGAACGCCCACTCGGCGAAGGTGTCCACCAGCGCGGCGGGATCCGGGGGGTTCGCGGGGTCGGAGGAGCGCGGCAGCCGGTCGGTGAGCGTCATGATGGGACCGATCGTCGCAGACACCCCCGACACCGGGCGCCGCAGCGCCGAGGTGGCGCCCGCACTCGCCCGTGCGGGGGATAGCGTGGATGCCGTGGTGGGGGGCGGTGCGACGCACGGCGCCGGGCAGGCGCGCGCCGGCGCGGGTCCTGCTGCGCCCATGCCCGACCTCGTCCCGCCGATGCTGCCCGCCGCGGGGGAGCTGACCGACGCGGGCGACCCGGACCGCTGGGCGGTCGAGTTCGCCTGGGAGGGCCACCGCTGCGTGGCCTACGCCCGGCCCGGCCGCGTCCGGCTGCTGTCCTCCACCGCACGCAGCGTGACCGGGTCCTTCCCCGAGCTCGCCGTGCTCGGCGAGCAGGCCCCGCCGGGCGGCATGGTGCTCGACGGCACCGTCGTCGCCCTCGACGAGGCGGGCCGCCCGTCGCGCGCCCCGCTGCTGCGCCGCACCGCGACGGTGTCCCCGGACGCGGCCCTGCGGACCGAGGTCCCGGTCGGCTACGTGGTCACCGACCTGCTGTTCTGCGACGGCCGCCGCACCCTGGAACTGCCCTACCGGCGGCGCCGCGCGGAGCTGGAGGCGCTCGACCTGGCCGGGCCGAAGATCCTGGTCCCGCCCTCGTTCGGGCTCGACGAGGCCGACCTCGTGGTCCGGACCGCGGAGCGCTACGGCCTCGACGGGCTGCACCTCAAGCGGCTCGACCTGCCCTACCAGCCCGGGCGGCGCACCCGGAACTGGCTGCGCGTGCCGCTGCGCCGCCAGCGGCAGGTGCTCGTCGCGGGCTGGGTGCCCGCCGGGGGCCCCGGCGGGGGCCGGGAGCGGATCGGTGCCGTGCTGCTGGCGCTGCCCGAGCCCGACGGGCCCCGCTACGTGGGCCGCGTCGGTATCGGCGCCGCCGACGTCGACGCCCGCACCGTCCTGCGCGTCCCCGCCACCGGGACCCCGCCGCTCGGGGTGCCCGACGGGATCGGCGTCGACGCCCGCTGGCTGGCCCCCGGCCTGGTCGCGGCGGTCGAGCACCGGGGCCGGACGGCCGCCGGACGGCTCACCCTGCCGTCCTGGCGCGGTCTGGTGGCGCCCGCCGAGCACGACGACGACCTGGCCGGCGCGATCGACGCGGCACGCCGGGCGGCCTCGGCGGCCCGCCCGACCGTCGCGCTGCGCCGCCCGGGCCGCGGGACCGGGCAGGCACCCGGGCACGGCCCGGAGACCGTCGTCCTGCCCCGCACCGGTGCCGCGGCCGCACCGGGCACCCGGCCCGCGTCCGGGGACGGGGACGCCCCGCCGGGCACCCGCGACCCGGGCCCCGCCGGCCGCGCCGGCACCGCGGACCCCGACCGGCCCGCCGGTGACACGCCACCGGACGAGAGCCGCCCGGCCCGGCCCGGCGCACACCGCGCCCCGGCCCCCGACGAGACCGTCCGCATCCGGGTCCGCGACGCCGTCCCGCCCGGCCCCGTGGACCCCGCGCCGCCGGCCGCCGCCCCGGACGGCCCCTGGCACGGGCCGCTGTCGCGGCGGCTGGAGCAGCACTTCGTCTACAACACCCTCAACACCATCGCCTCGCTGGTGCGCACCGACCCGCCACGGGCCCGGGAGCTGCTGCTCGGCTTCGCCGACCTGTCCCGGGCCGCGGACCGGGCCGGGGAGCCCTCGATCCGGCTCGACGAGGAGCTCGCCGCCGTGCGGGCGTACCTGCAGATCGAACGGACCCGGTTCGGCGCCCGGCTGACCACCGAGCTCGACGACCCGTCCGGGGCCGGTGTCGACCCGTCGTCGGCGGTGCCGCCGCTGTCGGTGCTCGCCGCGGTCCGCCGCGGGGTGCAGGAGGAGATCGAGCCGCACAGCGCGGGCGGCGCGGTCCACGTGCGGCTGGACCCGGACGCCCCCGACGGGCCCGCGGCCCGGGTGGAGGTCCATCCGGCGGACCCGGCGGAGCGGTCCGCCCGCGTCCCGCTCGTCCTGTTGGTCCTGCCGCTGGGCGTGCCCGTCGTGTGACACCCGTCGGCGGGGGAGTGGCGTGCACCGCCCGGGGCGACGGACCTTCATCGATCCGGATAGCGTGCGCGCCATGCTGGGGCTGCCCGAGGGCACACGCGCGTGCCTGTTCGACCTGGACGGCGTACTCACCGACACCGCGAGCGTCCACGCCGCGGCGTGGAAGCAGATGTTCGACGAGTACCTCCGTTCCCGCGACGGTGACGGGTACACCCCGTTCGACGTCAACGCCGACTACGGTCCGTACGTGGACGGGAAGCCCCGTCTCGAGGGGACCCGCAGCTTCCTCGCCTCGCGCGGGATCGAGCTGCCCGAGGGGTCCCCGGACGATTCGGCGGACACCGGGACCCTGTGGGGCCTGTCGACCCGCAAGAACGACCTCGTGCAGGAGCGGATCCGCACCGACGGCGTCGAGGTCTACCCGGGGTCGCGCCGTTACCTGGAGGCGGTGAAGGACGCCGGGCTCACCACCGCCGTCGTGTCCTCCAGCGCGAACGCGGAGCAGATCCTCCGGGTCACCGGGCTGGAGACCTTCATCGACCACCGCGTCGACGGCGTCACCGCCCGCGAGCGCGGCCTGCCCGGCAAGCCCGCTCCCGACACCTTCCTCGCCGCCGCGGCCGACCTCGGGGTGGACCGGTCCGCCGCGGTCGTGTTCGAGGACGCGCTGGCCGGCGTGCAGGCCGGCCACGCGGGGGACTTCGGCGCCGTCGTCGGCGTCGACCGTCTCGACCAGGCGGACGCGCTGCGTGAGCACGGCGCGGACGTCGTCGTCACCGATCTCGCCGACCTGCTGGAGCGTTCGTGAAGCCCGACCACCTGCCCACCTTCACCGTCGAGCCGTGGGTGGTCCGCGAACCGCGCCTCGACCTGGACGCGATGGGCCAGACCGAGTCGGTCTTCGCGCTGTCCAACGGCCACATCGGGCTGCGCGGCAACCTCGACGAGGGTGAGCCGCACGTCCTGCCCGGCACCTACCTGAACTCGTTCTACGAGGTGCGTCCGCTGCCGTATGCCGAAGGCGGCTACGGCTACCCCGAGTCCGGGCAGACGATCATCAACACGACCAACGGCAAGCTGATCCGGCTGCTGGTCGACGACGAGCCGTTCGACCTGCGCTACGGCACCCTGCACCGGCACGAGCGGGTGCTGGACATGCAGGCCGGCACGCTGAACCGCGAGGTCGAGTGGGAGTCCCCGGCCGGGCGCCGGGTCCGGGTCCGCTCCACCCGCATGGTGTCGCTGACCCAGCGTGCGGTCGCCGCGATCTCCTACGAGGTCGAGCTGGTCAGCAACGGCAACGACGGCAGCGGCGCCGCCGGTGACGCCGCGCTGCTGGTGCTGCAGTCCGAGCTCGTCGCCAACGAGCAGCTGCCCGGCCGCGACGCCGACGACCCGCGTCTGGACACGGCGCTGGACAACGTGCTGGAGCCCGAGCAGTCCCGCGCCGGTGACGCCGGGGCCACCCTGGTGCACCGCACCCGCAAGTCGGAGCTCCGCTGCGGCGCGGCGATGGAGCACGAGGTGTTCGGCCCGGACGGGGTCCAGGTGTCCACCGACGCCAACGAGGACCTCGCCCGCACCACCGTCATCGCCCGGGTCAAGCCCGGCCAGTCGCTGCGCGTGGTCAAGTACCTCGCCTACGGCTGGTCCTCGCGGCGCAGCCTGCCCGCCGTCTACGACCAGGTGCGCGCCGCCATCGCCGCCGCCCGCTACACCGGCTGGGACGGTCTGGTCGCCGAGCAGCGCGACTACCTCGACGACTTCTGGGCCACCGCCGACGTCGAGATCGACGGCGACGCCGAGCTGCAGCAGGCCGTGCGGCTGGCGACCTTCCACATCCTGCAGGCCGGCGCCCGCGCCGAGCGCCGCTGCATCCCGGCCAAGGGGCTGACCGCCGACGGCTACGACGGCCACACCTTCTGGGACACCGAGACGTTCTGCCTGCAGGTGCTGTCCTTCGTCGCCCCGGAGGCCGCGGCGGATGCGCTGCGCTGGCGCAAGTCGATCCTGCCGCTGGCCTTCGAGCGCGCCGAGACCCTCGGCCTCAAGGGCGCGGCGTTCCCGTGGCGCACCATCCGCGGCCACGAGTGCTCCGGATACTGGCCGGCGGGCACCGCGGCGTTCCACATCAACGCCGACATCGCCGACGCGGTGAAGCGGCACGTGCACGCCACCGGCGACACCAAGTTCGAGCTGGAGGTCGGGCTGGAGCTGCTGGTCGCGACCGCGCGGCTGTGGCGCTCGCTGGGCAGCCACGACTCGGCGGGCAACTTCCGCATCGACGGCGTCACCGGCCCCGACGAGTACTCCTCGATCGCGGACAACAACGTCTACACCAACCTGATGGCCCAGCAGAACCTGCGCTACGCCGCCGAGGTCGCGGCGAAGCACCCGCGGTCGGCGTCACGGCTCGGGGTGGACTCCGAGGAGATCGCGTCCTGGCGCGACGCCGCCGGCGCGATGTTCATCCCGTTCGACGAACGCCTCGGCGTGCACCCGCAGTCCGAGGGCTTCACCGACCACCAGCGGTGGAACTTCGAGGAGACCCCGGCCGAGCGGTACCCGCTGCTGCTGAACTACCCCTACTTCGACCTGTACCGCAAGCAGGTCATCAAGCAGGCCGACCTCGTGCTGGCGATGCAGATCTTCCCGGAGGCGTTCACCGAGGAGCAGAAGCGCCGCAACTTCGCCTACTACGAGGCGATCACGGTGCGGGACTCGTCGCTGTCGGCGTGCACCCAGTCGGTGATGGCCGCCCGCACCGGGCACCTGGAGCTGGCCCACCAGTACCTCGCCGAGGCCGCCCTGGTCGACCTGCAGGACCTGGCGGGCAACACCGACCACGGCATGCACATCGCGTCGATGGCCGGGACCTGGACCGCGGTCGTGCTGGGCTTCGGCGGGATGCGCTGCGAGGCCGACGGGCTGTCGTTCGCACCGGTCCTCCCGGCGTCGCTGTCGCGGATCTCGTTCGGCCTGAAGTGGCAGGGGCGCCGGATCCGGGTCTCGATCACCCCCGAGGAGACCGAGTACCGGCTCACCGACGGCGCCCCGATGCGGCTGCGCCACCACGGCGAGCCCATCGCGCTCGACGACGAGGGCCCCGCCACCGCGCCGACCCCCACCCCGGAGTGGGTGGAGCCGGTGGAACAGCCCCACGGACGGGCCCCGCGGGTCCGCGGCTGACCGCGCCGGGCCGGACCGTGCAGGACGGCGGGGGACGGCGGATCCCGCCGCCGTCCCCGCGCAGGTCCGATGCCCGGTCCGTCGTTCACCGGATGGTCGTGCACCACTGGTAGCCTGGTCAGTCGCTCCGTCGGCGACAGGCTCGTCCTGCCACCGCGCGGACGTGTCGTGTACGTCCCCCCGGTGGAGGATCCCCGCGCCGTGCCCGAACCCACTTCCGCTGCCGGCTCCCCGGCTGACGCGGCCGACCCCGCCGCGCCGGTCGACCCGGAGCTGGCCCACGAACAGTCCTACGTGGCCATGCTCTACGAGCAGCTCGAGGACCGCCGTCGCGACACCGCACGCCGGCTGGCCGACACGCTGCGCGAGGAGACCGTCGGCACCCCGCAGGCCATCACCCAGCGCGACGCCGCCGCGGAGATGCTCACCGACCGGCTCGCCGGTCTGCGTGCCGCCGAGCACGGGCTGGCCTTCGGCCGGCTCGACGCCGACGACGGCGAGATCCGCTACGTCGGCCGCATCGGCCTGCTCGACGAGGACAACGAGTACGAGCCGCTGCTGATGGACTGGCGGGCACCCGCCGCCCGGCCGTTCTACACCGCCACCGCCGCGAACCCCGAGGGGATGCGGCGGCGCAGGCACCTGCGGACCCGGCTGCGGCAGGTCGTCGCGGTCGACGACGAGCCGCTCAACCTGGCCGAGATGACCGAGGCGGAGCGGGCCCGCTCGGGCTCGGGGCTCACCAGCGAGGCCGCGCTGCTGGCGGCGGTGTCCTCGGCCCGCACCGGGCGGATGGGCGACATCGTCGCCACCATCCAGGGCGAGCAGGACCGGATCATCCGGTCGAAGCCGTCCGGGGTGCTGGTCGTGCAGGGCGGGCCCGGCACCGGGAAGACGGCGGTGGCGCTGCACCGCGCGGCCTACCTGCTCTACACCCACCGCGACCGGCTCGCCCGGCGCGGCGTGCTCGTCGTCGGGCCGAACCCGACGTTCCTGCGCTACATCGGCCAGGTCCTGCCCTCGCTGGGGGAGACCAGCGTCGTACTCGGCACCGTCGCCCAGCTGTTCCCCGGCCTGGACGCGCGACGCACCGAGTCCCCGGCGACGGCCGAGCTGAAGGGCCGCGCCGACATGGCGCCGGTGATCGCCGCGGCGGTGCGCGACCGGCAGCAGCTGCCACGGACCCCGGTCGAGCTCGTCGTGGAGCAGCAGCGGGTCGTCCTCGACCGGGACACGGTCGCCCAGGCCCGCACCCGGGCCCGGCGCTCCCGCAAGCCGCACAACGAGGCCCGCCGCATCTTCCGCAAGGAGCTGCTGCGGCTGCTCGCCCAGCAGGTCGCCCGCCGCGTCGGCGGCGGCGAGTCCGGCCTGCTGGACCGGCGCGACGTCGACGACATCCGCGACGAGCTCGCCGAGTCCGCCGAGGTCGCGACGCAGCTCGAGGAGCTCTGGCCGACGCTGTCGCCCGAGCAGCTGCTCACCGACCTGTTCGCCGACCGCCGCCGGCTCAACTCGGTGGCCCGGCGGATCCCGGCGCCCGAGCGGGCCCTGCTGGAGCGCGCGGCGCCCGACGCCGACGTGCCCCCGGACCTGCGCTGGACCCCGGCCGACGTCGCCCTGCTCGACGAGGCCGCCGAACTGCTCGGCGACGACGGCGCCGCCCAGGCCGCCGCCGAGGCCGCGGCGCTGCGCGAGGAGGTCGAGTACGCCCAGGGCGTGCTCGACGTACTCGACCTGGAGGAGGACCTCGACCCGGAGCTGCTGCGCGCCACCGACATCATCGACGCCGACCGGCTCGCCGAGCGCATGCAGGTCTCCCGCTACGACTCCACCGCCGAACGGGCGGCCGCGGACCGCGAGTGGACCTACGGCCACATCATCGTCGACGAGGCGCAGGAGCTGTCGGCGATGGCCTGGCGGATGGTCATGCGTCGCGCCCCCGCCCGGTCGATGACCCTCGTCGGGGACATCGCCCAGACCGGTGACCGCGGCGGCGCGGGCTCGTGGGACGAGGTCCTGTCACCGTTCGTCGCACGCCGCTGGCGCCTGGAGCAGCTGACGGTGAACTACCGGACGCCCTCGGAGATCGCCGACGTCGCCGACGACGTGCTCGCCGAGATCGACGCCTCGCTGCAGCCGCCGTCGTCGGTGCGCTCGACCGGGGTGCCGCCGTGGGCGGCGGCGCTGCCCGCCGGGGCCGACGGCGACCGGGTCCTGGCCGAGCGGGTGCGCGCCGAGCGCGACGCCGTCGGGGACGGGCGCACCGTCGTCCTCACGCCGCAGGGCCGCCTGGACCGGGTCCGCGCCGTCCTCGACGCCGCCGGGCTCACCACCACCGAGCCCGCCGAGGGGGAGTCCGAGCTGGACGCACCGGTCGTCGTGCTGCCGGTCGCGGCGTCGAAGGGCCTCGAGTTCGACGCCGTCGTCGTGGTGGAGCCGCAGGAGATGCTCGACGAGTCCCCGCGCGGGCTCAACGACCTCTACGTCGCGATCACCCGGGCCACCCAGCGGCTCGGGGTGCTCCACTCCGGGGACCTGCCCCCGGTGCTCAAGCGGATCGGGCGGGCCGGCTGAGCCCGGCTCGGCGCCCGGCTCAGCCTGCCCGGTGGAGATCGCGCAGCAGCGCGATCTCCGCGCCGTGGTGGATGGCCTCCCGGTGGATGTGCAGCACCAGCGTCGCGAGCGGCGCGTCGGCGTAGGGACCCTCGGCCGGTCCGCACGGTCGCGCGAGGCCCTCGGCGCCGAGCGCGGCGACCCCGGCGGTCCAGCGGGCGTACTCGGTGTCCAGGGCGTCCAGGGCCGCCGCCGCGGTACCGGGGTAGGTGTAGGAGTCGTAGTCGACGGCCGGCCCGCCGAAATGGGAGTGCGAGCGCATCGCGAACACCCCGACCAGGAGGTGTCCGAACCGCCACGCGATCGTCGTGACCGGCGGCGGCTCCGGCGTCGGGAACGCGAAGTCGATCACCCAGTCGCCGGACCCGGCGCCCGGCGGGGTCACCGACTCCCCGCGTCGGCGCACGCCCCAGCAGCCGGGCACCGGCTCCCAGTGGTACTCGTCGTCGGTGAGCCCGGCCAGCCGCGGGCGCAGTGCGGTCTCCCAGTGGAACGTCAGCTGCGCGAGCAGCTCGCCGTTCCAGTCGACACCCGTCCTCGTCCCCATCTCCGTCATGACCCCAGAGTCTGGCCCCGATCGCGGACACCGACTGCCCGCGTCCGCACCCCCTGTCCGGTCGGCACATCCGTTGCGGCAGGTGTGGACACCGGACAGGGGGTGTGGATCCGGGTCAGCCGGCGAGGCGGACCGGGCGGAAGGCGCGGCTGCGGGCCCGCGTGGCGGCGGCGACCAGGGCACCGGCCAGTCGCAGGTCGTCGGCGTCGCGCTCGGGATGGGACTGGACACCGACCACCCAGGGCGCGTCGGTGCCGCCGCGGCCCGACGGGTCGCTCCACTCCAGCGCCTCGACGACGTCCCCGGCGCGGGCCGACACCCGCAGCCCGGGGGCGACCCGGTCCACCCCCTGGTGGTGGTGGCAGCGCACCGTCACCGGGCCCGGACCCAGGATCTCCGCGGCCCGGGTCCCCGGCTCGGTCAGCACCGGCACCGGCGCGTACACCCCCGGTCCGGCCGAGTGCGCTCCGGCGACCTGTGCACCGACCACGTCGGGCAGGTGCTGGTGCAGCGTGCCGCCGAGCGCCACGTTGAGCAGCTGCAGCCCGCGGCACACGCCCAGCACCGGGATGCCGCGGCCGAGCGCCCGGTGCAGCGCCGCCACGTCGGCGGCGTCGCGCCCGGTGCGCGGGGTGTCGGTGTGCGCGCCGGCCACCTGCCCGTAGCGGGCCGGGTCGACGTCCTGGCCGCCGGTGAGCAGGAGCCCGTCGAGGGCGTCGACGGCCTCCTCGGCGCCGTCCACCGGGGCGAGCAGCACCGGGACCCCGCCCGCGGCCAGCACCATCTCGACGTAGGTGCGGGGGACCAGCACGACGTCGTCGTCGCGCATGATCCAGTAGTCGGCCCGCTCGCTGTAGCAGGTGATGCCGATCAGCGGGCGCGTCACGAGTCGGCCCCGTGCAGCACGTCGATCACCTGGTCGCCGTAGCGCGCGAGCTTGCCCTCGCCGATCCCGGAGATCGTGCCCAGCGCGGCCCGGTCGGCGGGGGACCGCGTCGCGATCTCGCGCAGCGTCGCGTCGTGGAAGATCACGTAGGCGGGGACGCCCTGCTCCTTCGCCGTCGCCGCCCGCCAGGCCCGGAGCCGCTCGAACACCGGCGCGAGCTCGGCCGGCATCTCCACGGCCTGCTTCGACCCGCCCCGCGACCGCGACGACCGCGCCGCGCGTTCCGGCTCGGAGCGCAGCATGACCTTCTGCTCGCCACGCATCGCGGCCGGGGACTCGTCGGTGAACCGCAGGGTGGAGTAGTTCCCGCCGACGGTCAGCAGCCCCCGCGCCACCAGCTGGCGCAGCACGTTGCGCCACGCGGCGTCGCTCAGCTCGGTCCCGATCCCGAACACCGACAGCTCGTCGTGGCGGTGCTGGTCGACCTTCGGGGTGTGCTTGCCCAGCAGGATGTCGACGACCTGCCCGGCGCCGAACTCCTGGTTGCGCTCGTTCTTCAGCCGCCACACCGTCGAGAGCACCTTCTGCGCCGCGACCGTGCCGTCCCAGGAGGACACCGGTGTCAGGCAGGTGTCGCAGTTCCCGCACCGCTCCGACGCCGGCTTCTGCCCGAAGTAGCGCAGCAGCTGGGCCCGGCGGCACTCGGTGGTCTCGCACAGCGCGAGCATCGCGTCGAGGTGCTGGGCCAGGCGCCGCTTGTGCGCGGCGTCGCCCTCGCCGTCGTCGATCATCTTCCGCTGCTGGACGACGTCGGCGAGCCCGTAGGCCAGCCACGCCGTGGACGGCTCGCCGTCGCGCCCGGCGCGGCCGGTCTCCTGGTAGTAGCCCTCCACGGACTTGGGCAGGTCCAGGTGCGCGACGAACCGCACGTCGGGCTTGTCGATGCCCATCCCGAACGCGATCGTCGCGCACATGACCAGGCCGTCCTCGCGCAGGAACCGGGACTGGTTCTCCCGGCGAACCGACGCGTCGAGCCCCGCGTGGTACGGCAGTGCCCGGATCCCCTGCGCGGTGAGGAACTCCGCGGTCTCCTCGACCTTGCGCCGCGAGAGGCAGTAGACGATCCCCGCGTCCCCGGCGTGCTCGGCGCGCAGCAGCTCCAGCAGCTGGCGGCGCGGCTCGTTCTTCGCGACGATCCGGTACGCGATGTTGGGCCGGTCGAAGCTCGCCACGAAATGGCGCGCATCGGTCAGCTCCAGGCGCTGGGCGATCTCGGTCCGGGTCGCGTCGGTCGCGGTCGCGGTCAGCGCGATCCGCGGCACGTCCGGCCAGCGCTTCGGCAGCTCGGAGAGCAGCAGGTAGTCGGGCCGGAAGTCGTGCCCCCACTGCGCGACGCAGTGCGCCTCGTCGATCGCGAACAGGGCGATCCGGCCGCGTTCGAGCAGCCGCACGGTGGCCTCGACACGCAGCCGCTCGGGGGCGAGGTAGAGCAGGTCCAGCTCCCCGGCGAGGAACTCCTGCTCGGTGAGGCGGCGTTCGTCGGCGTCCTGGGTGGAGTTCAGGAACCCGGCCCGCACCCCGAGCGCGCGCAGCGCGTCGACCTGGTCCTGCATCAGCGCGATCAGCGGGGAGACGACCACACCGGTCCCGGGCCGGGCCAGCGCCGGGACCTGGTAGCACAGCGACTTGCCGCCACCGGTCGGCATGAGCACCAGCGCGTCCCCGCCGCCGGTGACCTGCTCGACGATCGCCTGCTGCTCGCCGCGGAACGCGTCGTAGCCGAAGACGCGGCGCAGGATCTCGTGCGGGTCGCTGCTGTGCACCCGCTCCGGGACCGGCTCCGGCAGCCGGCCCGGCCCGGGGAGAGCGGCGGCCCAGGCGTCCTCCGGTGGGGGTTCGTCGCCGTAGTCGTCCTCGGGTTCGGGCGGGAGCGGGATCTCGTCCGGGTCGGAGGCGTCGAACACGCCGTCGATCGTACGAGCCCCGCCGCGTGCGCCCCGCCCGGCACTCACCTCGCGGCACCGCCGACCGCGCCCGGGCCCGGCCGTGGCGTGGTCCCGGTCACCGCCCGGGTGTCGCGGGCGCCGCGGTGCTGCGCCGGACGGCCCCGGGGTGTAGCAAGACCTGCAGGACCAACGGCGTCCGCACACCGGGCGCCGGGCGATCACGCGAGAAGGACGGATCCGTGGATCTGAAGATCGGGTACAAGGCGTCGGCCGAACAGTTCGGCCCCCGCGACCTCGTCGAGTACGCGGTGCTGGCCGAGGAGCTCGGGCTCGACAGCGTCTGGGCGTCGGACCACTTCCTGCCGTGGCGGCACGAGGGCGGGCACGCCCCGGCCGCGCTGCCCTGGATGGCGGCGGTGGGGGAGCGCACGAAGCGGGTGCAGATCGGCACCTCCGTGCTCACCCCCACGTTCCGCTACAACCCGGCGGTGCTGGCCCAGGAGTTCGCCACGATGGCGCTGCTCACCGGCAACCGGGTCGCGCTCGGCGTCGGCACCGGCGAGGCGCTGAACGAGATCGCGGTGTCCGGGCGGGAGTGGCCCGAGTTCAAGGAGCGCTTCGCCCGGCTGCGCGAGGCCGTGAAGATGATGCGCGCGCTGTGGACCGAGGAGTCGGTCAGCACCGAGGGCGAGTACTACACCTTCGTCGACGCCATGATCTACGACCGGCCCGAGCAGCCGGTGCCGATCTACGTCGCCGCGGGGGGGCCGATGGTAGCCCGGTTCGCAGGCCGGTTCGGCGACGGGTTCATCTGCACCTCCGGCAAGGGCATGGACCTCTACACCGACAAGCTCCTCCCGGGCGTCGAGGAGGGCGCGGGCAAGGCCGACCGCGACGCGGGCGCCATCGACAAGATGATCGAGATCAAGATCAGCTACGACCGGGACCCCGACGCCGCGCGGGAGAACACCCGGTTCTGGGCGCCGCTGTCGCTGACCGCCGACCAGAAGAACTCCGTGGACTCCTCGCAGGAGATGGAGCGCCTGGCCGACGAGCTGCCGATCGAGCAGGTGGTCAAGCGCTGGATCGTCGCGTCGGACCCCGACGAGGCCGTCGAGCAGATCAAGCCCTACCTCGACGCGGGCCTGAACCACCTCGTCGTGCACGGACCGGGGCACGACCAGCGCCGGTTCCTGACGCAGTTCACCGAGGACGTCGCGCCGAAGCTGCGGGCGCTCGCGTGAGCGCCGCGACGAGCGCGCCCGCCGTCACCCGCGACGGGCGGGTGCTGCGCTGCCGGGTCTCCACCGGCCGGCACGGCACCCTCGACGGGCCCGCCATGGCCGAGGTCACCGAGGCGCTGCTGGCGCTCGACCCGGCCGAGACCGGAGCGGTGCTGGTGCACGGCGACGGCGAGAACTTCTGCACCGGCGGTGACGTGCGGGCCTTCGCCGGGGCCGAGGACCGCTACGCCTACGTGCACGGCCTCGCCGACACCTTCCACTCCATGCTGCGCCCGCTGGCCGCCTCCCCGGTGCCCACGGTCGCGGCGGTGCCGGGCTGGGCCGCCGGTGCGGGCATGAGCATCGCGCTGGCCTGTGACCTCGCCGTCGGCGGGACCTCGACCCGGATGCGCCCGGCCTACCCCGGGATCGGGTTCTCCCCGGACGGCGGGATGACCTGGACGCTGCCGCGGCTGATCGGCGCCGCGCGGGCGCGGCGGGTCCTGCTCACCGACGAGGTCCTCGAGGCCGGGACGCTGGCCGAGCTGGGGCTGCTCGCCTCCGTCGTCGACGACGACCGGGTGGCCGACGAGGCCGCCGCGGTCGCGCACCGGCTCGCCCAGGGACCGACGGCCGCGCTGGGCCGCATCCGCGGGCTCCTGACCGCGACCTGGGACCGGGGGCTCGACGAGCAACTGGCGGCGGAGGCGGACTCCATCGCGACCTGCGCCGCGGGTCCGGAGGGTGCCGAGGGGCTCGCCGCGTTCGGCGAGAAGCGCCGCCCGCAGTTCCACTGACCACCGCACACGACGAGGGGGGCGCGACCGTCCGGGTCGCGCCCCCCTCGTCGTCGGTGTGGCCGGTCAGCGCCCGCTGGCCGGGCTCCCCGCGACGACCCGGCGCGAGCGCTGCGGGCCGCGGCCGGTGCCGGGCATGCCCACGGCGAAGCGCCGGGCCGGGCGGTGCAGGCCCGGGCCGAGCGGCCAGCCCGCGTCGAGCGGGGCGAGCAGGCGGTCCAGCTCGGAGTCCGGGGTGGCGCCGACGCTGTTGCGGAGCAGCCGCTGGAACTCCTCGTACTCGGCGAGCGCGTCGGCGACCTGCCCACCGGCGAGCAGGGCCTCGACCAGGGCGCGGCGCGACCGCTCGCGGCTCGGCGCGGTGACGACGGCCCGGCGCGCGACGGCGACGGCGTCGTCGTGCCGGTCGGCGGCGGTGAGCGTGCCGGCCAGCCCTTCCAGGGCGGACAGGCGCAGCTGGCGGAACCGTTCGCGCTCCACGGCGATCCACGCCGCGGTCCACGACGGGAGGATGTCGGCCTCCAGCAGCGCGGTCTCCGGCGCGCCGATCTCACGTACGGTGCGCAGCATGCTGGGCGCGGACAGCCCGCGGATCAACAGCATGGCCTCGGTGAGATCGACGACCACGTCGTCGCCGAGCTGCAGCCGGCCGAGGTGGTCGGCGTCGAGCAGACCCGGTACGTCGACGCCGGCGACGGCCTCGTCGAGCAGCCGGGCCGCGGGGACGGGACCGACCCCGGGCCACAGCGTCGCGGCGAGCGCCGCGGTCGGCTGCGGCCGCCGGTGGACGGCGAGGTAGGCGACCAGGCGACGGGAGTCGACCGGCAGCGGGACGGCGCGGTCACCCGCGCGCAGCCCGAACGAGCCCAGCACCCGCACGTGCGGGGTGGAGGTGGGAGTGCTCTGCTCACTGGATCGACAGTGATCGTCGGACATGGCCGTTTCCCCGGATCGGTCGTGACGTGCGGCCCGCGATCGGCTCCGCACGGAGCCGGGGCGCGCCGGGCGGGAGGCCTCGGATCGCGGAGCGGGCACGACGGAACCGCACCGACACGGACGGCGGGCGGCGTCTCCGTGTGGTGTCGTGGGACGAGGATAGCCCAGCAGTGCCCACGGTGTGGGATCCGGGTACGGCCGGATTGTGAGATCTGCGTCAGGCCCGGGAGAGCAGCCGGACGTGGGTCCCGTCCGGGGCCCGCCACACGTGGAGGCTGTCGCAGAGCTGCCGGGCGATCCAGGTCCCGCGCCCCCGTGCCTGCGACGGGTGCGGCGGCGCGAGCCCGATCAGCGGCAGCGCGATCGCCCCGCTGTCCTGCACCTCGCAGACCAGCTCCCCGTCGCGCGCCCACACCGACAGCCCCGCCTCCGGGGAGCCGTGCTCGACCGCGTTGGTGGCGACCTCGTTGACCGCCTGCACCATGTCCTCGCCGCGCACGGGGTCGAACCGGCACACCCGGGCGGCCTCCTCGACGGCGTCGCGCACCCGGGACAGCTCGAAGGTGTTGTAGGACAACGTGACGTCCGGCGGTCCGAGCAGGTGTGGCGGCGCGATCGGCAGGGCCGCGAGGACCTCGGCGGGCGGGCGGTGCCGCGGGTTCTCGGTGAGCCCGGACGCGCGCAGCCGCAGCGGGTGGTTGGCCACCGCCGACTCGCCCACCGCGCCGTGCAGCGGCAGCCGGGGGTAGGCGCACACCTGCAGGACCGGCAGCCCCGCGAGGGAGATGTTGAGCGCGGCCTCCAGCTCGACCCAGAACCCGCCGTCGACGCCGTCGAGGTCCGGGTCGTGCGCGCCCACCACGAACACCGGGCGGCCCGAGGAGGTCAGCGCCCGCAGCTCCCGGGCCCGCCAGGCGGCGACGGTCTGTCCGGACTCCCGGGCCGAGCTGGTCAGCGAGGTGAGCCTGCCGAGCTCGACCTCGTCGCCGAGCTCGTCGTGCAGCGCCTGCTCCAGCGGCGCGGGCAGGTCCACCGCGATCCGGGCGCCGGTGTCCCGCGCCGCGGCCCGGGCGGCGGGGGCGACGGCGGCGAGCAGTTCGACCGGGTCGTCGGCGTGCACGAGGGCGTGCCGGAAGCCGGGCGGGCGGGGCGCGGGGTTGACCTTCACCGGAGCTGTCCTCCCGGGTGCACGACCCCGGGGGCCGGGGGATGGTCGTCGAACACGAGCTGCGGGGAGAAGGCCGCGCCGCAGCGTTCGAGCACGCGCAGCACCCGCGGCCGGACCCGGTGCAGCACCAGGCGGTGGGTGGCCGGGAAGCCCTCGGCGGCGTGCACCAGCGCGACCGCGGTGGCGACGTCGACGAACCGCACCGAGGCCAGGTCCAGGCCGATGTCGGTGGAGGCGTCCGCGGACCGCAGCGCGGCGTCCAGTGCCGAGTGCAGCAGCGAGGTGATCTTCGAGCGGTTGCTGTGGTCGACCTCGCCGGCCAGCCGGGCGTGGCCGGTACCGAGGCGCACGATCCGGAGCAGGCCGTCGTCGTAGGCGGTGGAGCAGGGGACGTGGTCGCGGTGCAGCGCCCGCATGATGTCGATCTGCTCGGCCGGGAAGTGCTCGGTGTCGTAGGTGCACAGCGCGGTCAGCCCGCCCGCGCTCTCGCGGACCAGCCGGGCCAGCAGGCCGTCGTACTCGGGCAGAGTGCCCGCGGCGCCCGCCTCGAGCACCGAGTGCATCTGGCCGGTCATCCGGGTGCCGTTCCAGCCGAGCTCGCGGGAGCGGGCGACCTCGCCGGACATCCCGGCGTGCACCTCGGACAGCGGGGTGCGGAAGGTGCGCCGGGTCCGCTCGGGGGGCAGGATCTCCAGCTGGCCGTGGCGCAGCGGGTCGTCGACCTCGACGCCGTCCTCGACGAGGCGGCGGAGCAGGACGTCGGCGGCGCCGTCGTCGTCGAAGTAGAGGATGCGCTCGCCCCGGTCGAGACCGTGCGCGACGTAGGCGGCGGCGAGCTCGCCGAGGTGCTCCGTGCTGTCCGGGACCGCGCACACGTGATCTCCGGACGTCAGCGCGTCCGCCAGTTTGATCACGTCTCACCTGCCGCGCGCACCCCCGCCGCCGCACGTCGCGGCGCCGGGCACACCCCGTCACGAACTCCTGGACGGATCAACCGTACGGAGGCCCTCGGCGGGGACCGGAGACCTCGGAGCGTGTGGGGCGCCGAACCGACGGTGACGCGCGACGAGCGGATCGCCACCGGCGGGCGACCGGGGTCGGCAGACCCGGTCCGACCAGGACCTACGGCCGTTCGGCGCTGCCCGGTGCACGCCGGACGGCGGTCGCACCCGGTGTCCGGGTGGTCGCCGTCCGGCGTGCTGCGGGCGGGTCAGGCGGCCGGGTTGACCGCGACCGAGGTGGTCGCGCTGCCCTGGATGGTCTGCAGGACGACGCAGTACCGCTCGGTCAGCTTCACCAGGGTCGCGACCTTGTCCTCGGCGGCGGGCGCGCCGCCGTCGCGGATGTCGACGTCGAAGGACAGGCGGATCTCCCGGAAACCGACCGGGGCGTCCTTCGCGACGCCGAGGGTGCCGCGGAAGTCGAGGTCGCCCTCGGCGCGCACGGCGCCGAGCACCTCGAGCTCCAGCGCGGTGGCCACCGCGCGCAGGGTCACCCCGGCACAGGCCACCAGCGCCTCCAGCAGCATGTCGCCCGAGCACAGCTGGGTGCCGTCGCCGCCGGTGGCCGGGTGCAGGCCCGCCTCGGCCATCGCCTGGCCGGTCGAGACCTTGCACGCCACACCGGAGCCGAGCTCGCCGTCCGCCTTCAGGGTGATGACCGCCGACTCCGGGTCGTCGCGGTACTGCTGCTTGAGGGGGGCCTGGATGTCGCGCAGGGAGATGTTGGTGTCGGTCATGTCCCCATCCTCACCCCGACGGGGCGCCCCGCACATCCCGACCCGACGACTAGGGTGCCCGGTGTGGGCGGGGAGAGCGACACCGGACGGGCGGCAGCGGTGCGCCGCAGCGCCCGCGAGGCCGCCGACTCGGTCCGCGAGGCCCGCGACACCGTCCGGGACACGGTGCGCGACACCGTCCGGGACTCGGTGCACGACACCGTCGGCCCGCCCACCGACGACGACCGGCTCTGGACCGTCCCGAACGCGCTCAGCATGCTGCGCCTGGCCGGGGTACCGCTGTTCCTGTGGCTGATGCTCGGCCCGGAGGCCGACGGCTGGGCCGTCGCGGTGCTGGCGATCGGCGGGTTCACCGACTGGCTCGACGGCAAGCTCGCCCGCGTCCTGGACCAGTTCAGCCGGTTCGGCGCCATGCTCGACCCGGCCGTGGACCGCCTCTACATCCTGGCCGCGCTGGTCGGGCTGGCCGCGCGCGACATCGTGCCGTGGTGGGCGGTGGTCGCCCTGCTGGCCCGCGACGTCGTCCTCGCCGTCTGCGTGTTCGTGCTGCGCCACCGCGGCTACGGCCCCTTCGAGGTCGTCTACCTCGGCAAGGCCGCCACCTTCGTCCTGCTCTACGCCTTCCCGCTGCTCCTGCTCGGAGACGGTCCCTCGCCCGCCGAGGCCGTGGTCGGCGTCGTCGCGAACGCCTTCGCCATCTGGGGCGTGGCCCTCTACCTGTGGTCCGGGCTGCTCTACCTGGTCCAGTTCCGGCTGGCGATGCGGCGCCCGGCGCCGGGCGTCCCGGCCCCGTCGACCCGGTTCGATCACGGCGGCGCCGGGGGATAGGCTCCCCGGCGTGAGCTCGGAGATTCCGTCGGACCTGTCCTACACCGAGGCCCACGAGTGGGTGCGCCGCAGCGGGGACGGGGTGGTCCGGGTCGGCATCACCGACCACGCCCAGTCGCAGCTCGGTGACGTCGTCTTCGTGCAGCTGCCGGCCGTGGGCGACACCCTCGCCGCGGGCGACGCCATGGGCGAGGTCGAGTCGACCAAGTCGGTGTCGGACATCTACGCCCCGGTCGGCGGCGAGGTCGTCGCCGTGAACGACGGGCTGGACGCAGGTCCGGAGCTGGTGAACTCCGCTCCCTACGGCGACGGGTGGATCGTCGAGATCCGCCTGGCCGAGGGGGCCTCGCTCGACGGTCTGCTCGACGCCGAGGCCTACCGCCAGCTGTCCGACGGCGCCTGAGCCGGCCCGCCCGCCGCACCACGCGGCACGGCGCGCCGACCTCCGTATCGCCCCGGCCGCTCCGACCGGTAGGTTCACATTCCCTGGACGTGCCGTCCGGAAGGGACCGGGACACCGGCCCCGCACAGCCCTGACCGCCCGGACGCCGTCCGGGCACCGCATCCGCGAGGAGGAGTCCCCGAGGTGACCACGAACGACCCGCGCGACGTGCCACCGGAGCGCGCACCGGAGACCACGTCGGTCTTCCGGGCGGACTTCCTCGCCGACGTCGAGCAGCCGGCCGCCGAGCCCGCCGTCTCGGGTGTCGACGGGCTTCCCGCCGGGTCGGCGCTGCTCGTCGTCCGGCGCGGTCCGAACGCCGGCTCGCGCTTCCTGCTGGACGTGCCGACCACCAGCGCCGGCCGGCACCCCGACAGCGACATCTTCCTCGACGACGTCACCGTCTCCCGGCGGCACGCGGAGTTCCGCCGCGACGCGGGTGAGTTCGTCGTGGTCGACGTCGGCAGCCTCAACGGCACCTACGTCAACCGCGAGCCGGTCGACACGGCGGTGCTCGCCAACGGCGACGAGGTGCAGATCGGCAAGTTCCGGCTGGTCTTCCTGACCGGGCCCCGCGAGCCGGGCGCCCAGGGCTGACCGCGGCTCCGTGCGGCGGCGCCCCCGGTGCCGCCCACGGACCCACGCGTACGACCGGCCCGTCGCGGCCGGGGGGCTTCCGTACCCCCTGGTGCGACGGGCCTTCTGCGCGCACGGGGGCCGGCGGGTGTCGAGCCGACACGCCGTGCGCGACGGGCGTGTGACGATCGTCGAACGGACCCCGTCACTCCCCGTCCGGAGGCGCGCGTCGGGGCGGACCGCCGTGTAGCGTCATCAGGTGTCGGTGGCAGTGCGGTGACAACGACACGGAGCCCGTCGGGGTCCGCCGCACGGGTCAGGGCGAGCAAGGCGATCAGGGCGGCCGGGGTGGCGTGTCCACCCGGGCGGCCCGACAGGCCCGACAGGGCCGGGGAGGCGGGCTGATGAGCGAGATGCGCGTCGTGGGCGTCCGGGTCGAACTTCCGGCGAACCAGCCGATCCTGCTGCTGCGGGAGACGAACGGCGACCGATACCTCCCGATCTGGATCGGATCGGTGGAGGCGACGGCGATCGCCCTCGAGCAGCAGGGGGTCAAGCCCGCCCGGCCGCTGACCCACGACCTGCTCAAGGACGTCATCGGGGCACTCGGGCGGCGGCTCGAGCAGGTGCGGGTGACCGACCTGCAGGAGGGCACCTTCTACGCCGAGCTGATCTTCGACGGCGGCGTCACGGTGTCCGCGCGGCCGAGCGACTCGATCGCGCTGGCGCTGCGGACCGGTGTCCCGGTGCACGCCGACGAGAGCGTCCTCGCCGAGGCGGGTCTGGTCATCCCCGACGAGCAGGAGGACGAGGTCGAGAAGTTCCGCGAGTTCCTCGACTCCGTGTCGCCGGAGGACTTCCGCGGGGCCCAGCCGGGCTGACCCGTCCGGGTGACCACCGCCGTCACCCGGCGGTGGAACCGGATGGACCGCGGTCCGACCGTTCACCGACGTCACCGACCGTTCGGCGGCTGTACGCCCTCCGTACCCGGCAACCCGGGCGGGTGTCCGGTACGCCCGGGTCGGCGAGCCGCGTTGACCACCTCGGCCACTGGGCCTACCGTCATCACGACTGATGACATCCGTGGAACTCACCCACTACCCAGAGTCACATGGTAGGGGAGGGCCACGGTCCCGACCGAGGGAGACCGCGCGGTGCAGACGCCACCACCCGAGGGGCCGGGTCAGGGAGAGCTGTTCCCGGACCCGCTCGTCGGTGAGGGGCTCGACGGGGTGACCGACCGCCTGGTCGGCTTCCGCGGGCCGACCGCGTGTCAGGTCGTCGGCATCACCTACCGGCAGCTGGACTACTGGGCCCGCACCGGGCTGGTCGTGCCGTCGATCCGCGGCGCCGCCGGGTCGGGCAGCCAGCGGCTGTACTCCTTCAAGGACGTCCTCGTCCTCAAGATCGTGAAGCGGCTGCTCGACGCCGGTGTCTCGCTGCAGAACATCCGGATCGCCGTCGAGCACCTGCGCCGGCGCGGGATCCGCGACCTGGCCGGCATCACCCTGTTCTCCGACGGCACCACCGTCTACGAGTGCACCTCCCCGGAGGAGGTCGTCGACCTGCTGCAGGGCGGCCAGGGCGTGTTCGGGATCGCGGTGTCCGGGGCGATGCGCGAGATCTCCGGCGTCATCAAGGACTTCCCGGCCGAGCGGGCCGACGGCGGCACCGTCGACGAGGCCCCCGAGGACGAGCTGGCCCGCCGCCGCGCACGCCGCGCGATCTCCTGACTCCCGCTCCGGCGGGCCTACGCGACGGCGCGGAACGGGTCGTGCTCGGCCAGCAGCTTCTCCATCCGCGCCTGGTCGACCCGGTTGACCACGGTCAGGCTGTCCTGCCGGTCCCGGACGCACTTCGCCAGGGTGAACGCCGAGGTGATCGCGTACAGCACGGCGATGGCGAGGAACGCCTTCACCCACCCGTCGACGGGCAGGTAGACGGTTCCGACGACGACGGCCGCGAGCGACACGCCGAAGGACAGCATCGCCTGCGTGTGGAACGCGGCGGTGGTGGCCGGGGTGGTGTTCGGAGCGCTGGTGTTCGACATGGCAGGAAGTGTGACGAGCCGGCGCAGGCGGCGACGCCGCAGAACTACGCAGGTAGGCTGGCCCGGTAGTCGTCGACGCCGCGCGGGAGAGCCCCGGGGAACGAGCCCGGGCGCCGAAGGAGCAACCCCTTCCCGGAATCTCTCAGGCACACGGACCGCGCGGTCGAGGCGCCTCTGGAAAGCGACGGGCCGCACACGCACGCGGGGCGCCCGTCCGCCGACGGGGAAAGCCGGAAGCCTCCGGTGAATCTCTCAGGCGCCCGGTCTCCGGGTACGGACAGAGGGGAAGGGGCCAGTCGCCCTGCCCCGATCCGCCCGACGACCTCCGGAGGCGCCGTGAGCCCGACGTCCGAGCACCGTCCCACCCTCGCCGAGCTGGAGCGGGGGCTCCCGTTCGCCGAGCGCCACATCGGGCCCCGCCCCGATGACCTGGCCCGGATGCTGGAGGTGCTGGGCGTCGACTCCCTCGACGCGCTCGCCGCCCGCGCGCTGCCCGACACCATCCGCGACGACGCACCGGTCGGTGCCTCGCTGCCCGCGCCGGTCGGCGAGGCCGAGATGCTGGCCGAGCTGCGCGAGCTGGCCGGGCGCAACACCGTCACCGTCCCGATGATCGGCTACGGCTACCACGGCACCCGCACCCCGTCGGTGATCCGCCGGAACGTGCTGGAGAACCCGGCCTGGTACACCGCGTACACGCCGTACCAGCCCGAGATCAGCCAGGGCAGGCTCGAGGCCCTGCTGACCTTCCAGACCATGGTGTCCGACCTGACCGGGCTCCCGGTCGCCGGCGCCTCGTTGCTCGACGAGGCCACCGCCGCCGCCGAGGCGATGACGCTGCTGCGCCGGGCCAACCGCTCGACCAGCCCGCGGTTCGTCGTCGACGCCGACACCGTGACACAGACCGTGGACGTGCTGCGCACCCGCGCCGAGCCGCTCGGCATCGAGCTGGTCGTCGCCGACCTCGGCGACGGCGTGCTGCCCGAGGGCGAGTTCTTCGGGGTGCTGCTGTCCTACCCGGGCGCGTCGGGCCGGGTCGCCGACCCGTCGGCGCTGGTCGAGGCCGCGCACGGGCGCGGGGCACTCGTCGCCGTCGCGGCGGACCTGCTGGCCCTGACCCTGCTCACCCCGCCCGGGGAGTTCGGCGCGGACGCCGCGGTCGGGTCCACCCAGCGCTTCGGGGTGCCGCTCGGCTTCGGCGGCCCGCACGCGGGCTACCTCTCGGTCGGGCAGCGCCACGCCCGTCAGCTGCCGGGACGCCTGGTCGGGGTCTCCCGCGACGCCGACGGCCACTACGCCCTGCGGCTGGCGCTGCAGACCCGCGAGCAGCACATCCGCCGGGAGAAGGCCACCTCCAACATCTGCACCGCGCAGGTCCTGCTCGCGGTCATGGCCGCCTGCTACGGGGTGCACCACGGCCCGGACGGGCTGCGCGACATCGCCACCCGCACCCACCGGATGGCCGCGGTGCTCGCCGCCGGTCTGCGCTCGGGCGGGGTGGAGATCGTCCACGACGCGTTCTTCGACTCCGTGCTCGCCCGCGTCCCCGGCCGCGCCGACGCCGTCGTCGCCGCCGCGCACGACGCCGGGATCGCGCTGCGCCGCGCCTCGGACGACGAGGTCGGCGTCGCCACCTCGGAGATCACCACCGTGGCGCACCTGCACGCGGTGTGGGCGGCGTTCGGCGTCACCGGGGTGGACGTGGCCGCGCTCGACGGGGACACCGCCGACGCGCTGCCCGCGGGCCTGCGCCGCGCGAGCGAGTACCTCACGCACCCGACGTTCCACGAGTTCCGGTCCGAGACCGCGCTGATGCGCTGGCTGCGCCGCCTCGCCGACGCCGACCTCGCGCTGGACCGCACGATGATCCCCCTGGGCTCGTGCACCATGAAGCTCAACGCCGCCGCCGAGATGGAGGCGGTGACCTGGCCGCAGTTCGCCGACCTGCACCCGCTCGCGCCGGAGTCCGACACCGCCGGCACCCGGGAGATGATCGACCAGCTGGAGACCTGGCTGGCCGACCTCACCGGCTACGCCGCGGTGTCGCTGCAGCCCAACGCGGGCAGCCAGGGCGAGCTCGCCGGGCTGCTCGCCATCGCCGCGTACCACCGCAGCCGCGGGGCGACCGACCGCGACGTCTGCCTGATCCCGGCCTCCGCGCACGGCACCAACGCCGCCTCGGCGGTCATGGCCGGGCTGCGGGTGGTCGTCGTCGGGACCGCACCGGGCGGCGACGTCGACCTCGACGACCTGCACGCGAAGATCGCCGAGCACGGCGACCGGCTCGCCGCGCTGATGATCACCTACCCGTCGACGCACGGCGTCTACGAGGCCGGGGTCCGCGACGTGTGCGCCGCCGTGCACGACGCCGGCGGCCAGGTCTACGTCGACGGCGCCAACCTCAACGCGCTCGTCGGGGTCGCCCGCCCGGGGGCCTTCGGCGGCGACGTCAGCCACCTCAACCTGCACAAGACCTTCTGCATCCCGCACGGCGGCGGCGGGCCCGGCGTCGGCCCGGTCGCGGTGGCCGAGCACCTGGCGCCGTTCCTGCCCGGGCGCACGCCCCGGTCCGACGGCGGCGTCGGCCCGGTGTCCGCCGCCCGCCACGGCTCGCCCGGCGTCCTGCCGATCTCCTGGGCCTACCTGCGGATGATGGGCCTGGACGGGATGCGCCGCGCCACGCTCACCGCGGTGGCGGCCGCCAACTACGTCGCCACCCGGCTGCGGGAGCACTTCCCGGTGCTCTACGCGGGCGCCGACGGCACGGTGGCCCACGAGTGCATCCTCGACCTGCGCACGCTGACCAAGGAGACCGGGGTGACCGTCGACGACGTCGCCAAGCGGCTCATCGACCACGGCATCCACGCCCCGACCATGTCCTTCCCGGTGGCCGGGACGCTGATGGTCGAGCCCACCGAGTCCGAGGACCTCGCGGAGATCGAGCGGTTCGTCGCCGCGATGGTGTCGATCCGCGGCGAGATCGACCGGGTCGCCGCGGGGGAGTGGCCCGCCGAGGACAACCCGCTGCGGAACGCCCCGCACACCGCGGCCTGCCTGGCCGACGACAAGTGGGACCACCCGTACCCGCGGGAGCTGGCCGCGTACCCGACCGGGGTCACCCCGGGGGTGCACGACCGCAAGGTGTGGCCTCCGGTGCGCCGGATCGACGGCGCCCACGGCGACCGGAACCTGGTCTGTTCCTGTCCGCCGCCGGACGCCTTCGCCTGAGCCGGCACCGGCCCGCCGGGCGAATGTCCGGACAGGGCGGGGATCATGGCGGCGTGTCACGCCGACCGAGTGAGCGCCTCCGGGTCCCCGCCCCCGTCCTGCGGACGCGCGTCGGGTCGAAACGGGCCGCCACCGACCAGCCCAACGTCACCGGTGACGGTGCGTCGCCGCTGACCGTCCGGTTCTGGCTGCTGCTCGTCGGGACCGGGGTCGCCGCCGGGCTGTCCGGGATCGTGCTGATGGCGCTGCTGCACGCGGTGTCGGAGTGGGCCTGGGGGTCCGGGGCGGCGGAGGGGTTCCAGGCGGCGGTCGAGCGGGCCGACACCTGGGGGCGGGTGTGGCCGCTGCTGGTGGCGGGGCTCGTCGCCGGGGTCGGCGGGTACCTGCTGCGCCGGTTCGTGCCCGGCCGCACCGACGTCGACGACGCGATCTGGACCGGGGACGCGCGGCTCGGGGTGCGCCGCAGCACCGGCACGGCGGCGCTGTCGGAGATCGTCGTCGGGCTGGGTGCCTCGCTCGGCCGGGAGGCCGCGCCCAAGCTGATGGGCGGGGTGTGGGGCGCGGTCCTGGCCGGCTGGGGCGGGCTGTCGCTCGAGCAGCGACGGCTGCTGGTCGCCTGCGGCGCGGGCGCCGGGCTGGCCTGCGTCTACGACGTGCCGCTGGGCGGGGCGCTGTTCACCGCCGAGGTGCTCGTCGGCACCGTGCGGCTGCCGGTGGTGCTGCCCGCGCTGGCCTGCACCGCGACCGCCACCGTCGTCGCCTGGCTGTACCTGCCCGCCGGGCCGGTCTACCCCGGCCTCCCGGTCCCGGCGACGACGCCGTCGCTGCTGGTGTGGGCGGTGCCCGCGGGCGTGCTGATCGGGGTGCTCGCGACCGGCTGGGTCCGGCTGATCGGGTTCGTGTCGCACCACGGGCCCCGGCGGACGTGGTGGCGGATCGCCGCCCCGGTCGTCGCGTTCGGGCTGCTCGGTGTGGCCGGGCCGGCGTTCCCGCAGCTCTACGGCAACGGCGCGGACCTGGCCGAGCAGGCCTTCCTCGGCGGCGGGGCGCTGCTGCTGTTCGCGGCGCTGGCCGTGCTGAAGCCGCTGGTGACGGCGATGTGCCTGGGCAGCGGCGCGTCCGGCGGACTGTTCACCCCGACGCTGTGCACCGGCGCGGTCCTCGGGGCCGCGCTCGGCGGGGCCTGGTCGGCGCTGTGGCCGGGCACTCCGGTCGGCACGTTCGCCCTGGTCGGGGCGGCCGCGATGATCGGGGCCGGGATGCAGGCGCCGCTGGCCGGCCTCGTGCTGGTGCTGGAGCTGACCGGCACCGGGTTCGGGATCGCCGTCCCGCTGGTCGCCGCGACGCTGGTGGCGACCGCGGTGGCCCGGTGGCTCGACGGGTACTCGATCTACTCGGCGCGCCTGGCCGCGCAGCCGTCGCCGGAGCAGTCGACCTGAGACCGGCGATCAGGTCGCCGGCAGCGGGGCGGCGTGCGCGGGGCCGGGACCTCCTCGACGACGGCCGCGACGCCGGCGGGACCGCTCAGCCACGGGCGAGCCGGGACCGGCGGTGGGCCGCCATCCGGACCGGGGCGTCCGGCCAGCCGTGCCCGTCGTGCGTGCCGGTGCGCTGCACCAGGGCGAGGAACAGCCGTCCGCCGAGCAGCTCGGTGCAGACCTGCAGGTAGTCGCCGTGCGCGTCGCGGTCGTGCAGGACCCCGAGCTCCCGGTAGGCGGCGACGGTGTCCGCGGGCAGGTCGAGCCGGGCGGCCAGGTCGTCGTGGTAGTTGGCGGGCACCGCGAGCAGCGGCACCCCGGCGGCCCGTGCCGCGGCGGCGGTGGCGAGCACGTCGTCGCAGGCCAGGGCCACGTACTGCGGGTCGGCGACGGCCGGGCTCCAGTCCCCGCGACGCAGCACCGACACGGTCAGCGCGAGCCGGAGCCGGCGCCGGGGGTCGGCGAGCGCCCGGCTTCGGACCAGCCCGAACGGGGCCGCGTACTCCCCGTCGCCGACCGGGTCCAGGCCGAGGACGGCACGGTGGAACAGCACCGCCTCGTCGAACGCGTCGTAGGGCTGGGTCAGGCCGACGTGGTCGATCCCGGTGATCCCGGTCCCGGGGGCCGGCGCCTCGTCGACGCCGACGAAGTCGTGCGGCCAGGCGGGGCCGTGCGTGGAGTCCGGGCCCGCGTCGCCGGAGGTGCGGCACAGGAACAGCGCCGTGCCGTCCGGTGCGGGGATCTCGGCGAACTCGGCCTCCCCCGGCCCGGTCGCGCGGGGGACCGGGGAGGCACAGAGCCGGGCGGCCCGGCGCGCGGAGGCGTCCGGGTCGGGGGTCTCGACGGCGATCGCCGCGACCGCACCGGACCCGGTGCCCGCCGCGTTGACGAGCAGCCGGGCACCGCCCTGCTCGAAGCGCTCCACCTGCTTGGTGCGGTGCACCCCGGTACGGCTGAACCCCAGTGCACGCAGCACCCGGCCCAGCTCCGGGCCCGCGGTCAGCTCGACGAACGCGGTCCCGTCGAGGGACGGCGCCGCGGTGGCGACCGGGTCGGTCCCGGCACCGGCCAGCGCGGTGGCCTCGGCGAGGGCGATCAGCGATCGGCGGGCGTCGACGGCGGTGCGGACCGGGTCGGACTGGCGGAAGACGTCGTTGAACACCTCCAGCGACAGCGGCCCGCCGTACCCGGCCGCCAGCACCGGGGCGAGGAACGCGGGCAGGTCGAACCCGCCCTGACCGGGGAACAGCCGGTGGTGACGGCTCCAGGACAGCACGTCCATCGACAGCTCCCGGGCGTCGGCGAGCTGCAGGAAGAACAGCTTCCCGCCGGGGACCTCGGCGATCGGGGCCGGGTCCGAGCCGCGGGCCAGGACGTGGAAGGAGTCCAGGCAGAGGCCGAGCGCGGGGTGGTCGGCGGCGCGCACGGCGTCCCAGGACGCGTCCCAGGTGTCGACGTGCCTGCCCCAGGCGAGCGCCTCGTAGGCGATGCGCAGCCCGCGCTCGTGGGCGCGGGCGGCGAGGGTGTGCAGCTGGGCGGCGAGCAGGTCGGCGTCGGCGGCGGGGTCGACGGCGTCGGGGGACACCGAGGAGCACACCAGCACGGTGTCGGCGCCGAGCCCCGCCATGACCTCGAAGGTCGCGTCCGCGCGGCGCAGGTTCGCCGCGAACCGGCCGGGGTCGGTCGAGTCGATGTCGCGCAGCGGCTGGTAGAGGTCCACCGACAGGCCCAGGTCCCGGCAGCGGGCGCCGATCGCCGCCGGGGACCCGGGGTCGGCGAGCAGGTCCGGCGCGAAGATCTCGACGCCGTCGAACCCGGCGGTCGCGGCGGCGGCGAGCTTGTCCTCCAGCGTGCCGGACAGGCAGACCGTGGCCAGGGACAGGCGAGCGGTCCCGGTGGGCACGGTTGCGGTGGGCACGGTTCCGGTGGGTGCGGTCTCAGGCGACACGGACGGCCTCCTGCTCGGCGGTGATCAGCTCGGCGAGGTGGGCGAGCATCCGCGCCGGGTCCGGTGCGACGCCGGTGAACAGCCGGAACGCCTCCGCGGCCTGGTGCACGGCCATCGCGCCGCCGTCGACGGTGCGGCAGCCCGCGGCGCGCGCGGCGCCCAGCAGCGCGGTGTCCAGCGGCCGGTAGACGATCTCGGCGACCCACGGGCGGGTCGCGAGCAGCGCGGGGTCGAACGGCAGGCCGGGGTGGTCGGCCATCCCCACCGGTGTGGCGTGCACGAGGCCGTCGGCGCCGGGGAGCAGCGCGGCCAGCTCCGGCGACGGGTGGCCGGTGGCCTGCGCGCCCGGGGCCAGGTGCGGGGTCACCGACGCGGCGAGGGCGGCGGCGCGGCCCCCGTCGACGTCGACGACCTGCAGGACGCCGACGCCCTCGCGGGCCATGGCGTAGGCGGCCGCGGCGCCGGCGCCCCCGGCACCCAGCAGCACGACCCGGCCCGTCGCGGCGCCGGGCAGCCCGGCCCGCCAGCCGTCGCGGAACCCGGTCCAGTCGGTGTTGTGCCCGGTCATCGACCCGTCCGTGCCGATGACGACGGTGTTGACCGCGCCGATGGCGGCGGCGTCCGGGGCGAGGGCGTCGAGGTGGCCGATCACGCGCTGCTTGCAGGGATGGGTGATGTTGAGTCCCGCGTGGCCCTGGGCGCGGGCCCGGCGGAGCAGGTCGCCGACGCCGTCCGGTGCGACCCCGAGGACGTCGAGGTCGAGGCGCCGGTAGGTCAGGTCCAGGCCGTGCGCGGCGCCCTCGCGCTCGTGCAGGGCGGGCGACAGCGACGGACCGATGCCGGCGCCGATCAGCCCCGTCCGCACCCGTGTGCCGGTTCCGGTGGCGTCGGTGTCGCGCCGGGTCTCGCTGCTGCTCCGCACGGATCCCTCCTCGGATCTATGTACCGTACGGTTAGTTGTACCGGACGGCGGACGGATCGGCCAGGGGAGACGGCCGGCGGTCCGTAGAGTCCGGGGACGCCGCCGGGATCCCGGCGGCGCGGACCGGCGGAGGGGGACCGCAGTGGCAGCGGCACCGGAGGACGGCGTCCGGCAGCGCGACGCCGAGCGCACCCGCACCGAGATCCTGGACGAGGCGACCGCGGAGTTCGCCGACCGGGGACTGGCCGGGGCGCGGGTCGACGAGATCGCCGCGCGCACCCGGACCACCAAGCGGATGCTCTACTACTACTTCGGCTCGAAGCAGGGCCTCTACCTGGCCGTTCTCGAACGGGCCTACGCCGGGATCCGGGCACTGGAGCAGCAGCTGTCGGTGTCGGACCTCAACCCGGCGCGGGCGGTGCGTGCGGTCGCCGAGCTCACCTTCGACCACCACGAGGCGCACCCGGACTTCATCCGGCTGGTGGCGATCGAGAACATCCACCACGCCGAGCACCTGCGGTCCTCCCCGTTGCGCGAGGGGCTGGCCGGGCCCGCGGTCGGAGTGCTGGAGCCGATCCTCGCCCGCGGCCGGGAGACCGGCATGTTCCGCGACGACGTCGACGCCTTCGACGTCCACGTGCTGATCAGCTCGTTCTGCGTGTTCCGGGTGGCCAACCGGCACACCGTCTCGGCCATCTTCGGCCGCGACCTGCTGGACCCGGCCCGCCGGGCGCACTACCGCCGCATGGTCGGTGACCTGGTGGTGGAGTACCTGACCGCCCGCGTCGGACAGGACTGACGGGACCGGCGTCCCTCCGGCTCTTGACAGGTGTCGCTGCGCAACTCACTATTCGGTACGTAACCAGACGGTACATAAGCGAGCGGCTCGCCGCCCGGGAGCCGTCGTCCACACCAGTGCCTGCAACGTCGCACACGCCGGGAGCCACCGTGAGCCAGCAACCGTCCGCCGCCGCGCCGAGCGCGCCGCAGGCGCAGCCGAAACGGGCCGCCCTGGCCGCGTGGATCGGCAGTGCCCTGGAGTACTACGACTTCTTCATCTACGGCACCGCCGCGGCGCTGGTGTTCAACAAGGTGTTCTTCCCCGACTCCAGCCCGGCCACCGGCACGCTGCTGGCGCTGGCGACCTTCGGTGTCGGCTACCTCGCCCGGCCGCTCGGGGCCTTCGTGCTCGGTCACATCGGTGACCGGTTCGGCCGCAAGCGCGTGCTCGTCGCGACGGTGATGCTCATGGGCACCGCGACGTTCGTGATCGGCTGCCTGCCGTCCTACGGCTCGATCGGTGTCGCGGCTCCGATCATCCTGGTCGCGATGCGGCTGCTGCAGGGCTTCTCCGCAGGCGGCGAGCAGGCCGGTGCGAACTCGATGACCCTGGAGCACGCACCGGACCACCAGCGCGCCTACTACACGAGCTTCACGCTGTCCGGCACACAGTTCGGGCAGATCCTCGCGACGGCGGTGTTCCTGCCGATCGCGCTGCTGCCGGAGGAGGACCTGCTGTCCTGGGGCTGGCGGGTGCCGTTCTGGCTGAGTTTCGTCGTGGTGCTGGTCGCGTTGTTCATCCGCCGTTCCCTGCGCGAGACCCCGGTCTTCGAACAGCAGCGCGAGGAGCAGGGTGAGAGCGTGAGTCCGCTCGCCGAGCTCGGCCGCAACCACCTCGGCAGCGTCGTCCGCGTGGTCGCCGCCGCCACCATCGCGACGGTCAGCACGATCTTCACGGTCTACGCGTTGTCCTACGCGGTCAACACCGTGGGGCTGTCCCGCTCCGCGATGCTCTGGGTCGGTGTGCTCGCCAACGTCCTCGCCCTGTTCGCCCTGCCGTTGTTCGCCCGGCTCGCCGACCGGATCGGTCGCAAGCCGGTGTTCATCGGTGGCTCCGTCGGGTGTGCGGTGCTGATGTTCGGCTATCTCGGTGCGATCTCCACCGGGAACTACGTGCTGATCTTCGTGGTCGGGTTGCTGATGTTCGGGGTGGTGCACAGCGCCACCGGTGGGGTGTGGCCGTCGTTCTACGGCGAGATGTTCCCGGCGCGGGTCCGGCTCTCCGGCACCGCCATCGGCACCCAGATCGGCTTCGCCGTCGCGGGCTTCGCCCCGTCGATCGCCGCCGCACTGGCCGGGCCGGACGGCGCGAACTGGCTCCCGGTCGCCGGCTTCGTCGCCGCGATCTGCCTGCTGAACATCATCGCCGTCGCCACCGGCCCGGACCACTACCGGACGCCGACCGCGGAGCTGGGCACCCGCCCGGTCCGGGACAGGGTCGCCGCCTGATGACGCCGGTGTACGCCGTCACCGCCCTGCGCTACGCCTCCCGCGAGGCGCGGCGCGGGGAGCACTTCCTCGGCTTCTCCGAGGACTGGGCGGAGCCCCATCCGACCGCCTACTACGTGTGGCTGGTGCGTGGTGTCGGCCGGACGATCCTCGTCGACGCCGGCATCGACCCGGAGCGTCCGGGCAGCCTGGTCGGTTCCACCGCGGACCTGACCGCCCCGCACGTGCTGCTGGGGGAGGTCGGTGTCGACCCGGCCGAGGTCGACACCGTGGTCCTGACCCATCTGCACTACGACCACACCGGCACGGTGGCCCGCTACCCGAACGCCCGGTTCGTGCTCCAGCGCGACGAGCTGGACTACTGGACCGGGCCGTGGGCGAAGCGGCTCACCCGCGAGCAGTGGCTGTGCTCCGCGGTCGACCTGGGGTTCCTCACCGACCCGTCGACGACCGGACGCGTCGACCTCGTCGACGGAGACGTCGAGCTCGCCCCCGGGCTGTCGGTGCACCGGGTGGGAGGGCACACCGCCGGCATGCAGATCGTCCGGGTGGCGACCGCGGCCGGGCCGGTGGTGCTGGCCTCGGACGCCGCGCACTTCGCCGAGAACATCGAGCTCGACCGGGCCTTCCCGATCGTGAACTCGGTGCCGCACGCCCACGCCGCGTTCGACCGGGCACTCGAGCTCGCCGACTCCCCGTACCTGGTGGTGCCGGGACACGACCCCGTCGTGCTGGAGCGCTTCCCCGCCGTCTCGCCGCGGCTGGCCGGACGGGCGTGCCTGATCGGTTCGGTGCGGGGAGCCGCGGCCGGCTGAAGCCTCCCGACCGGGCGTCGCGGGCCCGGTGGCGTCACGCCACGGGGCCCCTCGGCGTCCCGGCCGCGGCCGCCAGCACCCCGACGACGTCGCCGGGGTCGGCGGCCCGGTCACCGCGCCACACCGCGTCGGTGCCCAGCCGCACCTGCGCCCCGGTCACCGGCAGCACGTGCACCGGCTCCCCGACGAACGCCTTGTGCGTGGCGCCGGACCCCAGTCCGACCAGTGTGAACGCCTCCCCGGCCGCCACGACGTGGGTGAGGTCGCCCGGGTTGTGGGTGTCGAGCTCGATCCGCCGGTGCACGCCGTGCCGGGCGAGCAGCTCCCCGGTGGCGCGGTAGACCGCCGGGGCGGCGTCGTAGCGGATGGACACGTACGGCAGCTCCGCCAGCTCCTCGAGGCGGACCTCGGTGCGGTCGTCGAAGCCGCGCCCGTGCCCGACGGCGACGGCGGCCGGCCGGGTGTCCACCCGCCGCACGGTCAGCGCGGGGTCGTCGCTCCCGCCGTGCAGGAACGCCAGGTCCAGCTCGCGGCGGGCGACCGCACGGGCCAGCTCCGCGCTGGTCCCCGGCCGGATCCGCACCGCCAGCTCCGGGCGGGCGGCCCGCAGCCGTTCCAGGAACCCGTCGCGGACCGCCGCGGTCACGTCCGGCGCCATCCCCACCACGACGACCGGGTGCCCGTCCGCGGCGGCCAGCGCGCCGGGCAGCGCCTCCACCCGGGCCACGATGTCGCGGGCCCGCGGCAGCAGCGCGCGTCCGGCCGCGGTGAGCGCCATCCCGCGCGCGGACCGGGTGAACAGCGGCGCGCCGAGCTCCCGCTCCAGGTCGCGGACCCGTCGCGACAACGGCGACGCGGCCAGGTGCAGCCGGGCCGCCGCCCGGGTCAGGTTCAGCTCGTCGGCGACGGCGAGGAAGTACCGCAGATGGAACAGCTCCACGGACCGTGACCCTAGAGGTCACGCCGGCCTGCATCCATCGGTCCTGGTCACCGGTCCGGCCGCCGTCCTAGCGTGACCGGCATGGCCTCCCGTCCCGTGCGCATCGCGAACGTCTCCGGCTACCTCGGCGACCGGTACACCGCCGTCGACGAGGCGATGGCCGGTGACCCGGTGGACGTCCTGATGGGCGACTACCTCGCCGAGATCACCCTCGCCGCGCTCGCCGCCGCCGCCGGGCGCGGCGGCCCCGGCTACGTCGCCTACGCCCTGGACCAGCTCACCCCGCACCTGCCCGAGATCGCCCGGCGCGGGATCCGGGTCGTCACCAACGCGGGCGGGTTCGACCCGGCCGGGATGGCGCAGGAGCTGCGCGGCCGGATCGCGGCGGCCGGGCTGCCGCTGCGGGTCGCGCACGTCGCCGGGGACGGGGTGTTCGACCGGCTCGCCGACTTCCACACCGACGGCCACGGGCTGGAGCATCTCGACACCGGCGCCCCGCTCAAGGACTGGGGGTTCGCCCCGATCGCCGCGAACGCCTACCTCGGCGGCTTCGGGATCGCCGCGGCGCTGGCCGCCGGCGCCGACGTCGTCGTGACCGGGCGGGTCACCGACGCCTCGCTCACCGCCGGCCCGGCCGCCTGGTGGCACGGCTGGGGCCCCGACGAGTTCGACGCGCTGGCCGGCGCGGTCACCGCCGGGCACGTCATCGAGTGCGGCGCGCACGCCACCGGCGGCAACTTCTCCGGGTTCCGGTCGGTGCCCGGCATGCTGCGCCCCGGCTTCCCGATCGCCGAGGTCGCCGCCGACGGCTCCTCGGTGATCACCAAGCACGCCCGCGACGGCGGCACCGTCACCGTGGACACCGTCACCGCGCAGCTGCTCTACGAGATCCAGGGCCCCCGCTACCTGAACCCCGACGTCACCGTGCACCTCGACACCGTGCGGCTGAGCCGGGAGGGCCCGGACCGGGTCGCGATCGGCCCCGTCACCGGGTCCCCGCCGCCGCCCACGGCGAAGGTCGCGGTGTTCGCCCCGATCGGCTACGAGATCTCCACGATGCTGTTCTGCACCGCCCCGGACGTCGAGGGCAAGGTGGAGCTGCTGCGCACCCAGCTGCGTGCCGCGCTGGAGGGGCACGTCGACTCCCTCGAGGTCACCCCGCTCGGCGTCGCCGCGGTCGACCCGCCGACCCAGTGGGCGGCGACCGTCCCGATCCGGGTGATCGCGACCGCCCGCGAGAAGGAACCGCTGCTCCGGTTCGCACCGGCCGTCGGGTCGCTGTACCTGCAGGGCTTCCCCGGCTTCCACCACGACGGGCACGCGCCACGGGCGTCGCAGCCGTGGCCGCGGATCGAGTACTGGCCCGCGCTGCTGGAGTCCGCGCTGCTCGACCACCACGCCGTCCTCGACGACGGCGGCCGGGTCGAGGTCCCGCGCGCCACCCGGACCGCCACCCCGGAGGAGACCGCGCAGCCGGTGCACCCGGAGCCGGACCTGCCCGCACCGACCGGCCCGCGCGCCGAGCTGGGCGAGTACGCGTGGGCCCGGGCGGGGGACAAGGGCGGCAACGCCAGCGTGGGCGTCTGGTGCCGCGACCCCGCGCACTGGGAGTGGCTGCGTGCCACCCTGACCACCGAGCGGGCTGCCGCGCTGCTCCCCGAGGCACAGGGCCGCATCGTCCGCCACGAGTTCCCGCACCTGCGCGCGGTGCACCTGGTGCTCGTCGGGCTGCTCGGTTCGGGCGGCTCGGCCAACCTGCGCGTGGACCAGATCGGCAAGTCCGTGGGCGAGTACCTGCGGGCCCGGCACGTGGAAGGACCCACCGCATGAGCACCACCGGCGCCACGACCGGCGACGCCACCGCCGAGCGCATCCTCGCGAACGTCGCGTCCCCCGCCACCGACGACGCCTTCGACCCCGGCGCGGCCCTCGACGGGCTGCTGGGCTGCGTCGGGATGAGCGGCGCCGACGCCGGCGGGCGGGTCGGTTTCGTCGGCGCCGACCCGGTCGTGCCCAGCGCGCTGCGCCTCGGCGGCGGTGCGGCCGTCGCGCTCGCCGCGAAGTCGGTCGGGATGGCCGCGATGCACCGCGACCGCGGCGGCGACGGCCAGGACGTCACCGTCGACGTGCGCCGCGCCCCGCACCGGCTCTGCCCGTTCTACGACCGCCGCTGGGAGCTGGTGAACGGCCATCCCGCCGCCAGCCCGGCGATCACCTCGCAGGCGCTCGGGTTCTCCTTCCACCGCACCCGCGACGACCGCTGGGTGATGCCGCTCAACCCGTACCCGGCACTGCGGGCCCGGGCCGAGACCTTCCTCGGGGTGCCCGAGAGCGGCGTCGCCGACGCGGTCGCCCGGTGGGACGCCGCCGAGCTGGAGGCGGCCGCGAGCGACGCCGGCATCGTCATGCCGATGGCCCGCACCCCCGCCGAGTGGCTCGCGACCGAGCAGCACGCGGCGCTGGCCGGCACCCCGCCGATCACCCTGCGCCGCATCGGCGACGCCCCGCCCGAGCCGTTCCCGCAGCGCCGCCGCGCCGACCTGCCGCTGGACGGGCTGCGCGCGCTCGGGATGGGCCACGTCATCGCCGGCGCCGGGACCGGCCGGGCACTGGCCCTGCACGGCGCGGACGTGCTCAACATCTGGCGCCCCACGGAGTTCGAGCACGACAGCACCTACGTCACCGCGAACGTCGGCGTCCGGTCCGCCACAGTGGACCCGCACGCCGCCGACGGCGCCGCGCTGCTGCGCGGGCTGCTCGCCGACGCCGACGTGTTCTACGCCAACCGCCGCCCCGGCTACCTGGACCGGCTCGGGCTGTCCGCCGAGGAGGCCGCCGCGGTGCGGCCCGGCATCGTGCACGCCTCGAACACCCTGCACGGGCCGGTCGGGCCGTGGGCGCACCGCGTCGGGTTCGACCAGTCCGCGGGCACCCTGGTCGGGATGATGACCCTGGAGGGCGGCTCGGCCACCGACCCGACGGTGGCGCCCCGGCTCTCACCGATCCTGGTCGTCAACGACTACATCGTGTCCTGGCTGACCGCCGCCGGGGTCGCGGCGGCACTGCGCCGCCGCGCGGTGGAGGGTGGTTCCTGGGCGGTGGAGGTGTCGCTGGCCCGGGCCGCGCTCTGGATGCTGGAGCTCGGTGTCCTCGACCTCGGCTACGCCCGCGAGGTCGCGGGCACCGGCGAGCGCCACGCCTACCCCGCCCCGGAGACGTTCACCGCGCAGACCCCGCTGGGGCACTACCAGGGGGTGACCGACCAGGTCACGATGAGCGCGACGCCGGGGGAGTACCGCACGGTGCTCGTCCCGCGCGGCTCCGGACGCCCGGAGTGGCTGGAGCGCTGAACCGGGCGCCCGGCCGTCGGGATCCCGGGCCCGCCGTTCAGCGGTCGCGGCGCGGCGGCGGCTCCACCCGGGGGATCGGGCGGGTCACGTCGGCGTCGTCCACGGTCCGGTCCAGGGCGCGGTGCGCGCCCGGGTCCGCGACGGGGCCCGGGACGCGGTCCATGACCCGGGTCGCGGCCCGGTCAGGGGCGCGCTCGGGGGTGTCCTCCGGGGCGGCCGGCGCCGCCGACCCGTCCACCCGCCGCTCGACGGCCATGATCGCCAGGACGACCGCGGCGCCGGCCGCGGCCGGCAGCAGCATCCACCACCAGCCCGGGTCGGGCGCCAGGACACCGCGGGCGTCGTCCTGCCAGGGCCACAGCGCCCGCAGCGCCCCCAGCAGCACCCCGGTCATGATCACCATCAGGGTGCGGCGGTGGTGCTCCAGCAGCCAGGTCAGCACCGACACGAAGCTCGCGAGCCCCAGCACGGCGCCGAGCCCGAACACCGCGATGTAGGCCAGGTCGAGGTCGCGCACCGCGCGCAGGGTCGGCTCGTAGAGCCCGAACACCAGCAGCAGGAACGACCCGGAGAAGCCCGGCAGCACCAGTGCGCACACCGCGACCGCCGCGGCCAGCCCGACCAGCGGCATCGGCGGGCGGCCGTCGCCGACGGCCGGGGGGAGCGCGCTGACCGCGAACGTCGCCACGAACGCGACGACGACCAGCGCCCATTCGCGCGGCCCGCGCAGCCGCCCGGTGATCCGCAGCGGGACCGCCACCGACGCGGCGACCATCCCCAGGAACACCGCCCGGGCGCCGACGGGGTGGTCCTCGATCAGCCCCGGGAGCACCTGCGACGCCGCCAGGACCGCCAGCACCATGCCCAGTGCGACGGGCAGCAGCAGGCCCCAGTCCAGCCGTCGCAGCTCCTCGCGGGGCGCCACGTCACCGCCCGCCGCGCCCGGGAGCAGCCCCCGGGCCGCGCCGACGAGGTGGGCCCCCTGGGCGATCAGGCGCTCGTAGATCCCGACGACCAGCGCCATGGTCCCGCCGCTGACCCCCGGGATGGTCTCGACCACGCCGATCGCGACCCCACGGGCCAGATGAATACCGGACATACGCGACAACACGGGGCAGGACGGTACCGACCGGGCGACCGTCGGGAACGGACGGGTGAACTCTCGTTCGCATCACGAAGGATCGGGGCAACCGGTTGCGTGCCGATACGTCCGAGGAGACGTACACACCATGACGATCGGGGGACTGACATGGACGGGTACGTCCTGCACCGCACCGCCCGCTGGGCCGTGACCATCGCCGCCTGCGGCGCCGTGCTCGCCGGCTGCGGGGGCGGTGGAGACTGGCCGGCGGCCGCCGGGTCCGGCGGTGGCTCCGCCACCCCGAGTGCCGCCGCGCCGACGACGAGCGCCCCGGTGTCCGACGCCGGGGGCACCGGATCGGCCGGGGGAGCCGGGAACGGTGGCACCCACACCGGCACCGGGGGCGCCGAGGCGGGCGGCGACGAGCGCTGCCACACCTCCGAGCTCGCCGGCTCGGTCGCGGCCGACCCGGGCGGCGGCGCCGCGGGCTCCTCGTACGTGACGCTGACGCTGCGCAACCAGGGCGGCCGCACCTGCTACGTGCGGGGCTTCCCCGGCGTGTCCTACGTCGGCGGCGACGACGGCCACCAGATCGGCCCGGCCGCCGCGATGCAGGGCGGGCACGGCGACCCGGTGCGCCTCGCCCCCGGCGGGACCGCCGGTGCGACACTGCGGGTGGTGAACGTGCGCAACTTCGACGAGGCGGCCTGCCGCCCGACGGCCGTGCGCGGCCTGCGCGTCTACCCGCCCGGCGAGACCGACTCGCTGTTCGTCCCGATGGAGGGCACCGGCTGCGCCGCCACCCCGCCCGGGGACCAGCTGGTGATCCAGGCGTTCACCGCGCGCTGACCCGCGCCCGGGCCCGGTCCGCCGCGGACCGGGCCCGGCGGGCTCCGCGGGTGGCCGCCACGACGGTGGAGGAGGGAACCCCGCATGACCCCGCACGACCGCCCGGACGCGCCCCGCCGGCGTGGCGACGTCGCCACGCTCGGCCACCGGCTGCAGGACCTCGACGGAGCCTCGTACCGCTCCTACAAGGGCCTCACCGGCGTCTGGACGGGTGAGGACGGCTACGACCTCGAGATCCGGACGGTGCAGGCCGACCCGTTCGCGCCGCCGTCGCGGCTGCGGGTGACCGTGCCCGCCCGGACCGCGGGACTGCCGCCCGGCCTGTACCACGGCGCCGTCCGCGCGCGTGCCCTCGGCGGGTTCCTCGCCCGCGCCCTGCGCCGCGCCGTGGAGCACAGCACCCTGCGGGTCGACGCGGGCGGCCAGGAGGTGCTCGACCGCAGCGCGGTCCGCATCCGGCCCGACGGCACGGTCGTCGCCGAGCTGTCGGTCCCGCTGCCCGGCCGTGGGCGCCGGATCGACGGCCGGGCCGCGGCCGCCGCGCTGACGGTCGTGCTGCCCCGCGCGGTGCTCGGGGCGCTGCGCTGGGAGACCGCCGACACCGCCGCGGCCGAGGAGTTCGTGGAGACCGTCGAGGACGCGGGTGCCCTGCGCGACGCGCTGGCCGGTCGTGGCCTGGTCGGGTTCGTCGCCGACGGCGCGGTGCTGCCGCGGGCCTCCGGTGTCGACGACCGGCCGCTGGCCGGCGGGGTGCCGTTCGTCTCCCCGCCGGAGCTGCGGGTGACCCTGGACGTCCCGCACCGCGGCACGGTGACCGGGATGGGCGTCCCCGAGGGGGTCACGCTGATCGTCGGCGGCGGCTACCACGGCAAGTCCACGCTGCTGCGCGCGCTGGAGAGTGGCGTGTACGACCACGTCCCCGGCGACGGCCGTGAGCTCGTCGTCGCCCGTGCCGACACGGTGTCGGTGCGCGCCGAGGACGAGCGCTCGGTGCAGCGCGTCGACGTGTCGGCCTTCGTCACCGGCCTGCCGTCGGGTGATCCCACCGACGACTTCTCGACGGAGTCGGCGTCCGGGTCGACCTCCCAGGCCGCCGCCACGGTCGAGGCGCTGGAGGCCGGTGCCGGCGTGCTGCTGATCGACGAGGACACCGCCGCCACCAACGCCATGATCCGCGACGACCGGATGCGCGCGCTGATCCCGGCCGAGCCGCTGGTCCCGTTCGTCGAGCGGGTCCGGCCGCTGCACCGCGGGCACGGGGTGTCCACCGTGCTCGTCATGGGCGGGTCGGGGGAGTACCTCGACCGCGCCGACACGGTGGTCCTGCTGCAGGACTACGCCGCCTCCGAGGTCACCGGGCGGGCCCGGGAGATCGCCGGGCGGGCGGACGAGGCGGGCGACACGGCGTTCCCGGCGTTCGCGCGCCGCGAGTTCGACCCCCGCAGCGTGGACGCCTCGGTGCGCGGCCGGCGCCGGGTCACCGCCCGTGGCCGCGGCCGGCTCACCTTCGGCGCCGACGACATCGACCTGTCCGCGATCGCCCAGCTCGCCGACCCCGGCCAGACCACCGGCGTCGGGTACGCCCTGGCCGCCCTCGACCTGCGCGGGGTCACCCTCGCCCACGCCCTGGACCGGCTGGAGGAGGCGGTGCGCCGCGAGGGGCCCGACGCGATCACCCGGGGCGCTCCCGTGGACGTCGCGGTGCCGCGCCGGCACGAGGTCGCGGCCGCCCTGAACCGCCTGCGACCGGCGCGTGTGACCCACCTCCACAGAAACGGTCAGATCTGACTGTTACAGTGCGCTCCGAGCACGTGCACCGACGCACCGTCACCGGAGGACCCCATGACCCAGCCTGCCCAGCGGGACCTGAACGGCCGCACCATCGTCATGTCCGGCGGCAGCCGTGGCATCGGCCTCGCGATCCTGCTCGCGGCCGCCCGCCGCGGCGCCAACTCCGTCATCCTGGCCAAGACCGACCAGCCCGACCCGCGGCTGCCCGGCACCGTGCACACCGCGGTCGCCGAGATCGAGCAGGCCGGCGGCAAGGCCGTCGCCGTCGTCGGCGACGTGCGGGTCGAGGAGGACGTGGACCGCGCCGTCGCGACCGCCGTCGAGACCTTCGGCGGCGTCGACATCGTCGTCAACAACGCCAGTGCGCTGAACATGAGCGGCACCGCCGACGTCACGCCCAAGCGCTACGACCTCATGCAGTCGATCAACTCGCGCGGCACCTACCTGCTGACCCGGGCCGCGCTGGACCACCTGAAGGCCTCCGACGACGCGCAGGTCCTCACCCTGTCCCCGCCGATCAACCTCGACCCGAAGTGGCTCGGGGAGTTCCCGCCCTACATGCTCTCCAAGTACGGCATGTCGCTGCTGACCCTGGGCTGGGCGCACGAGTTCGCCGGCGACGGCATCCGGGCCAACTGCCTGTGGCCGCGCACCACCATCGCCACCGCGGCCGTGGTCAACCTGCTCGGCGGCGACGACGCCGGCAGGCGGGCCCGCACCCCGGAGATCATGGCCGACGCCGCCGTGGCCGTCCTGACCGACCCGGCCCGCCCCACCGGGCAGACTTTCATCGACGACGAGGTGCTCGCCGCGCACGGCGTCACCGACCTCGCCCCGTACGGCGACTCCGAGCACAACGACATCGACTTCTTCATCGAGGGCACCGACCCGGCCGACCTCCCGAAGCACTAGTGCCCCGACGGTGACCGGTTGACCCCATCGGGTGATGCCCGGAACCGGCGGGCCCGGGTGCGCGACCCCTCACGACGGCGCGGGCACCCGTCCCGCCACCCCGGACCGACGACGAGGAGCACCCGAGTGCGACACATCGCCACCTTCTGCGGCAGCTGCAACTGCGGATGCCCCGAGCTGTACGTCGACGACGCCGCCGCGCCGGAGAAGCGCATCGTGGTCACCGACGACTTCGGCCAGCGCGTGCAGATGAGCGTGGACCAGTTCGCCGACCTGGTCGCCTCGGCCCGCAACGGCCTGCTGGACGAGCTCGTCGCGAGCTGAGCCGCTACGCGGTCGCGGGGCCGCCGGGGACCTCCCCGGCGGCCCCGTCGTCGTTCCGGGGCCGGTCACCGGCCCCGGCGAGGCTCCCCGCGAGGTCGATCAGCTCCTCGCGCAGCGGCGCCGCCCGCTCGGCGAACCCGGCCTGGGCGCGGGCGTACTCGGCACGCCCGGCGGGCGTCTCGATCGGCACCGGGTCGAACCCGTGCCCGGACAGGTCGTAGGGGGAGGCCCGCATGTCCAGCTCGCGCACGTCCGCGGCCAGGGCGAAGCAGTCGGCCACGACCTCCGACGGCACCGCAGGGGCGAGCTTGTAGGCCCACTTGTAGAGGTCCATCGTCGCGTGCAGACAGCCCGGCTGCTCCATCTCGACCTGCCGCTCCCGGGTCGGGACGAGCTCGTTGCGCGGGGCCGCGGCATCGGTGAAGAACCGGTAGGCGTCGTAGTGGGTGCAGCTGATCCGCGCCGACTCGACGACGGCGTCGGTGCCCGCCCGCCCGAGGCGCAGCGGCACCGTGTCGCGGTGCCGGGCGTCGTCGGTGCGGTAGACCATCGCCCACTCGTGCAGGCCGAAGCAGCCCAGCCGCGGCGCCCGGGAGCGGGTCGCGGTGAGCAGCCGGTGCACGAACGCCGCCGTCGTCCGCAGCCGCGCCGGCGCCGCCGCGGGGTCGAACAGCACCGTGCCGTCGGGCCGGGTGACGTGACCGGGGCGGTCGGCGAGCTCCGCGGCGTCGGCCAGCGCCACTCCGGGACCCGGGTCCCAGCGCTCCAGCTGGGCGGGGCGGTGGGAGTAGTAGGTGAACAGGAAGTCCCACACCGGGTGCGGCTCGCCGCGCCGTCGCCGCTCGCGGTGCGGCGCGGTCCACACCGCGACCCGATCCCGGTGCGCCGCCGCCCGCGCCCGCCACGCGGCGCCGTCGAGGACGGGCACGGCGGTGGTGGGGGCGGAGGGCGTGGGCACGGTGTCCGACGGTACGACCCGCCCGGGTCAGGCCGGGGTGCCGGGGGCGTGGGTGGCGTCGCGGACGCTGCCGACGAACGCCTCGGTGAGGTCCTCCATGGTGACCATGCCGACGGTGGTGTCGTGCCCGTCGACGGCGCGGGCCAGGTGTGCCCGGGCCGCCCGCAGCGTCGCCAGCGCCTCGTCCAGGCGGGCCGAGGCCGGGACCGAGGGCAGGCTGCGCACCCGCTGCGGCGGGATCGTCGCCGACTCGGAGTCGGCGAGGTCCAGCACGTCCTTGACGTGCAGGTACCCGGTGAGCCTGCCCTGGGCGCCGCGGATCGGGAAGCGGGAGTACCCGGTCCGCTCCACGGCCTCGGTGAGCGCGGCGACCGTCGTCGACCCGCCGGGGCCCGCGTCGAGGCAGACCAGGTCCTCCAGCGCGACGACGACGTCGGAGACGGTCGCCTCCGCCGAGGACAGGGTCCGCTCGATCCGGGAGCTCTCGGAGTCGTCGAGCAGGCCCTCCCGGCGTGAGTCGCCCAGCATCTCGGCGAGCTCGCCGGTGGTGAACGCGGTCTCCAGCTCGTCGCGCGGGGTCACCCCGACCAGGCGCAGGGTGCCGTTGGCCATCGCGTTGAACAGGTCGATGAACGGGCGGGTGACCCGGGTCCACACCAGGAACGGCGGGACCAGCAGGATCGCCGCGCGTTCGGGGCCCGCGATCGAGATGTTCTTCGGCACCATCTCGCCGAGCATCATGTGCGCGACGACGACGATCATCAGCGACACCGCGAACGCGACCGGGTAGGCGAACGCCTCCGGCACCCCGACGGCGGCGAGCGGCCCGTCGATGAGGTGCGCGACGGCGGGCTCGCCGAGCCGGCCGAGCAGCAGCGAGGCGATGGTGATGCCCAGTTGGGAGGCCGCGAGCATCCGGGACAGGTCGTGCGAGGCGTCGAGCACCCGCCGCGCCCCGGCGGATCCGCCGTCGGCCATGGCCTCCAGGCGGTCCTTCCGGGCGGAGATCAGTGCGAACTCCGCGGCGACGAAGAACGCGTTCACCCCGAGCAGGGCGACGGCGGCGAGCAGTGCGATCAGGTCGTTCACGCCGACACCGCCCCGTGCGCTGCGGTGCGGCCGGCCGCGCGGTCGGTGGTGCGGCCCACCCGGACCTCGGCGACCCGGTTGCGGTCGCGGCGCAGGACCTCGAGGGTCCACCCGTCGACCTCGACGGCGTCGCCGACGTCGGGGATGCGGCCCAGCCGGGCCACGACCAGCCCGGCGAGGGTCTCGTACTCCCCGTGCGGCATCCGGAAGCCGGTGGCCTCGTCGACCTCGTCGTCGCGCATGAGCCCGGACAGTGCCCAGACCCCGTCGCCGAGGCGGCGCACCCGGTTCTGCTCGCCGCGGTCGTGCTCGTCGCGGACGTCGCCGACGATCTCCTCCACCAGGTCCTCCATGGTCACCAGGCCCGCGGTGCCGCCGTACTCGTCGACGACGACGGCGGTCTGCAGCCCGGCCGCCCGCAGCCGGGTCATGAGCTCGTCACCGTCCAGCGACGACGGCACGGTCTCGACCGGCCGGGCCAGGTCCCGCACGGCGGTGTCGGCGCGGCGGGCCGGCGGGACCGAGAACGCCTGCTTGACGTGCACCAGCCCCAGGGGGACGTCGGGGTCGCCGTCCACGACCGGGAACCGGGAGAACCCGGACCGGCGGGCCAGGGCCACCAGGTCGGTCACGGTGTCGGTGGCGTCGATGGTCTCCACCCGCACGCGCGGGGTCATCAGGTCCTCGGCGACGCGGTCGGTGAAGCGCAGCGAGCGCTCCAGCAGCACCGCGGTGCCCGGGTCGATGCTGCCGCTCTCGGCGCTGGCCCGGACCAGCGAGCTCAGCTCGCCGGGGGAGCGGGCCGAGCGCAGCTCCTCGGCCGGCTCGATGCCCAACCGGCGCACGATCGCGTTGGCCGCGGTGTTCAGGCCGGTGATGAGCCAGCGGAACGCCGCGGCGAACCCGGCCTGCAGCCAGACCACCGAGCGCGCCACCTCCATCGGGTGGGCGATCGCGAGGTTCTTCGGGACCAGCTCGCCGAACACCATCGACAGCACCGTCGCCAGGACCAGCGACAGCACGGTGGCGGTGCCCGAGGCGATCCCGGCGGGCAGCCCGACGGCCTCCAGCACCGGCCGGATCAGCTCGGCGACGGCGGGCTCGGCGATGTAGCCGGTGGCCAGGGTGGTGGCGGTGATGCCGAGCTGGCAGCCCGACAGCTGGAACGACAGGCCGGCGTGCGCCCGCTGCACCGAGCGGGTCCGCCGGTCGTCGCTGCGGGCGACGGCGGCGTCGATGCGGCTGCGCTCGAGCGCGGTGAGGGAGAACTCCGAGGCGACGGAGACGGCGGTTCCCAGGGTGAGCGCGACGACCGCGAGCAGCCCGAGACAGGAGAGCAGGACGGACACGGAGTTCAGGGCCTCCATCAGGGAGAAACGGTGCACGACGATACGGCGGCCGTGCCCGGCCCGCCCGACGGGAGCTGCGAGTGATCTCACGGCGTCCCGACGGTGATCCGGGCCGTGACCGGGGTCTAGGTTGGTCAGCCATGACCACGGCGACGTCGCCCTCCGCACCGCTCCCCGCGCCACCGGGCCCCCCGGACGGCCGTCGGGGGCCGGTGGCCGGGGCCCCGACCGCGGCGCAGCGGTGAGCGCCCCGCAGCCGACGCCCCCGTCGGAGCGCGCGACCCCCGCGGCCGCGGCGCCCCCGCAGTACGGCGGCCGGCGCAGCTCCGGGCTGGCCCGGGGGAGCGCCTCACCGTTCGTGGACTTCGACCGCCGCTCCTGGGCACAGCTCGCGTCCTCGACCACGGTGCCGCTGTCGGCCCAGGAGCTCGAGCAGCTGCGCAGCTACGGCGACTTCGTCGACCTCGACGAGGTCCGCGAGGTCTACCTGCCGCTGTCGCGGTTGCTGAACCTGCACGTCGAGGAGGGCGGGCGGCTCTACCGGGCCTACCGGCGCTTCCTCGGCTCGGGCGGGGCCCGCACCCCGTTCGTGATCGGGATCGCGGGCTCGGTCGCGGTCGGCAAGTCGACCACCGCGCGGCTGCTGCGCCTGCTGCTGGCCCGCTCCCCGGAGCACCCCGACGTGCAGCTGGTCACCACCGACGGGTTCCTCTACCCCAACGCCGAGCTGCAGGCCCGCGGGCTGATGGAGCGCAAGGGCTTCCCGGAGTCCTACGACCGCCGCAAGCTGCTGCGGTTCGTCTCCGAGATCAAGGGGGGCCGCCCCGAGGTGAGCGCCCCGGTCTACTCGCACCTGGTCTACGACATCGTGCCCGACTCCCAGCTCGTGGTCCGCAGCCCCGACATCCTCATCGTCGAGGGCCTCAACGTGCTCCAGCCCGCGGTCGCGGGTGCGCTGACCGTGTCGGACTTCATCGACTTCTCGGTCTACGTCGACGCCGCCACGGCCGACGTCCGCCGCTGGTACGTGGAGCGGTTCCTGCGGCTGCGCGAGACCGCGTTCCGGGACCCGCAGTCGTTCTTCCGCCGCTACGCCGAGCTCGACCACGACGCGGCCGTGGCCCGGGCCGAGCACATCTGGGCGACGATCAACCAGCCCAACCTGGAGCAGAACGTGCTGCCCACCCGCTCACGGGCCAGCGCGGTGCTGACCAAGGGGCCGAACCACGACGTCACGCGGGTGCGGCTGCGCAAGCTCTGACCAGCGCCGGGACCAGGGCGTCGGCGGCCTCGCCGACCCGGGCCGCGGAGCAGGTCTCGTCGGTGACGTGCGCCAGCTCGGGGTCGCCGGGCCCGTACACCAGCACCGCCGGGTCCCCGAGCGCCCCGACGAGCACCGACGCGTCGGTGAAGTAGGACGCGTACGCCGCCGGCCCGCCGTACCCGAGCGCCGTCGCGGCCGCGGCCGCCCGCGGGTCGGCCGGGTCGGTCGCGACGGCGGGCAGGTCCAGGCGGACCTCGACCTCCGGGACGCCGCGGTGGGGGGTGGCGGCCAGCACGGCGCGGGCGATCCCGGCGACCTCGTCGCGGGCGGTGGCGGCGTCCAGGCCGGGGACCAGGCGCAGGTCGACCTCCAGCTCGGCGCGGTCGGGCACCAGGTTGGGCTGCAGTCCGGCGTGCAGCGTCCCGGGGTTGGCCGTGGCGGCGCCGTGCGTGGCGCTGACGGGCCAGGTGTGGTCGTGCAGCGCCGCCGCGACCCGGCCGAGCGCGACGAGTGCGTTGTCGCCCAGCTCGGGGCGCGACCCGTGGGCGCCGACCCCGTGCTGCACCAGTCGCAGCCACAGCACGCCCTTGTGGCCGTGCAGCACCCGGTTGGCGGTCGGCTCGGCCACCACCAGCAGCGGTGAGGGCTCCAGGCCGGTGAGCAGGCGGGCGCCGTCGCCGCCGGTCTCCTCGCCGAAGGTGAACACCAGCTGCAGCGGGGTGGCCGGGTCGCTGCGCAGCGCCGCGACGACGAGCGCCGCGACCCCGGCCTTCATGTCGGTGCTGCCGCGCCCGCGCAGCCGCCCGTCGACGACGTCACCGGCGTGCGGGTCGAACGACCAGCCCGCCGGGTCGGCGGGGACGGTGTCGAGATGCCCGGTGAGGGTCACCGGCGGGCGGCCGTCGCCGCGGCGCGCCACCAGGTTCGCCCGCGCCGGGTCGGTCGGGTCGGGCTCGGTGCGCACGGTGAAGCCGCCGTCCTCGAGCAGGCCGGCGAGCAGGTCGGCGGCCGCGCGCTCCCCGCCGCCCCGGGTGTCGAGGGCGATCAGCGAGCCGGCGAGGGCGACGGGGTCGGGGGTCTCCATCTCCGCGACCCTTCCACGACCCCGCCGCCTCCGAGGGCCGATGCCATTGCTCATCACTTCTTTGGCAGAATGGGGCGATGAGTGAGGGATCGGGCAGCGAGTCCGGCGGCTCCGGCGGCACCGTGGTGTCGAGCCGCTTCGAGACGAGCGACGACGAGGTGGCCTCCCGGCTGCGGCTGGCCGTGGGACGGCTGAACCGCCGGATCCGCATCGACGGCTCCGAGTCGCTGCCGCCGCTGCAGCTGTCGACCCTGGTCACCGTCGAGCAGCACGGCCCGCTGCGCCTGTCGGAGCTGGCCCGCCGGGAGGGCGTGACCGCACCGACGATGTCCCGGGTGCTGTCCGCGCTGGACGACCAGGGCATGGTCGAGCGTGCCCCGGACCCGGGCGACGCCCGCGGCGTGCTCATCTCGATCTCCGCCGACGGGCTCGACCGGCTGCGGGAGGTCCGCAGCCAGCGCACCGCGCTGGTCGCCCGCCGCCTCGACCGGCTCGACGCCGCCCAGCGCGCCGCGTTGGAGGCCGCGCTGCCCGCGATCGAGGCGCTGATCGTCGCCGACGAGGACTGAGCGCCGCCGGGTCCCCTCAGGCCTCGGCGCCGTCGACGCTGACCACGACCCGGGAGCCGTCGTCCCGGCTGCCGCCCGCGACGGACCGCAGCCCCGCGACCCGCGCCGACTCCGGCAGCGGGTCGGGGTAGTGCCAGAACAGGTCGGCCAGCCGGGTCCCGCCGGGCAGGTCGGCGTGCTCGTAGTGCGCCTCGCCCTTGTAGGGGCAGCGGGTGCGCAGCCCGCTCGGCGTGGTCGGGACGGCGACGTCGGCGGCGGGCAGGTACCAGCGGTTCGGCAGCCCGGTCTCCGACAGCACCCACGGGTGCTCCGAGCGGGCCAGCACCGTCTCGACGCCGTCGGTCGCGACGTGGGTGACCACGACCTCGCGGTGGGTCGGGCGCACGTCGACCCGGGTGTAGGGGTCGGTGAGGTGGGCGAAGACCTGCTCGTCCTCGTCGTACCAGGCGTCGGCGGCGTTCCAGTACACCGCGGCGAGCCCGCGCAGCCAGGGGGCGGCCGCGACGGGCTCGGGGTAGTGCCAGACGGCGTTCTCGGCGGTCCGGTCGCCCACGACGAGCGACCGGTAGGACGCGTCGCCCTTGAACGGGCAGTGCGTGGTGTGGTCGGTGGCGACCAGCACGTCCTGGTCGAGGTCGGCCTCGGGGACGTAGAGCACGGGCAGCAGGTTCGACTCGTGGAGGAGGAACCCGCCGCGGGTGTCGAGCACGGTGCGCCCGGCGAACTCCGCCCGCACCCGCCTCGGGAACGGATGCATGAGCAGCTTGTGCGGCGGGCCGTCGATCGCGTAGTTCACCGTGGTCGGCGCGTACGGCGACAGCGGGCCGTCGGTGCGGGTCAGTCCCATGTGGCCTCACCTCGTGGGTGGTCGTGCGGGTCGGTACCCACACAACCACCCACGGGGAGAACCTGCCACGGGGCTACAGCGAGAGCTGCACGTCGTAGTCGCCGATCCAGGTGTTGAGGTCGATGATGCGCTCCAGCTGCATCCGGCGGCCCATCGAGTTGGCCTCGTGCCCCCCGCCCTCGTCGAGCCGGCGCCGCACCGCCGCCCGGTCCACCAGCGGCGCGACGGGCGCGTCGTCGCCCTGCCCGACGATCTCGGCGACCTGGTCGCGCAGCGACTTCTCGTAGGAGTCGTCCTGGGTGGAGGGGTAGGGGCTCTTGACCCGCTGCACCACCGACTCGGGCAGCAGGTCGGAGGTGGCGTGGCGCAGCAGCGACTTCTCGCGCCCGTCGAAGGTCTTGTGCGCCCACGGTGTGCCGAAGACGTACTCGACGAGTCGGTGGTCGCAGAACGGGACCCGCACCTCGAGCCCGACGGCCATGCTCATCCGGTCCTTGCGGTCCAGCAGCACCGGCAGCCAGCGGGTCAGGTAGAGGTAGCAGATCTCGCGCATCCGGCGCTCGTGCGGGTCGTCGGCGGCCGGGCCGGTCAGCTCCGGCACCTCGGCGAGCGCGGCCCGGTACTGGTCGTCGAGGTAGCCGGGGACGTCGAGCTTGTCCCACAGGGCCCGGTCGAACAGCCCGGGGTCGGACTGGTCCGCGTTCATCATCCGCCCGGCCAGCCACGGGAAGGTGTCCGCGGCGACGGTCTCCGGGTCGTGGAAGTCGCGGTAGCCGCCGAACACCTCGTCGGCGGACTCCCCGGACAGCGCGACCGTGGACTCCGTGCGGATCGCGGAGAACAGCAGGTACAGCGACGAGTCCATGTCGCCGATGCCGGCGGGCAGGTCGCGGGCGTGCACCGTGGCCCGGCGCACGGCCGGGTCCATCATGTCCTCGGTGCGCAGCACGATGTCGCGGTGCGAGGTCCCGACGTACTCGGCGACCTCGTGCACGTAGGGGGAGTCGGGGGTGCCGCGGGCGTCGTCGGCGACGAAGTTGTCGGCGTAGCCGACGAAGTCCACCGCGAAGGACCGCACGGTGCCGTCGACGTGCTTGGCGGCCAGCGCGGTGAGCGCCGAGGAGTCCAGCCCGCCCGAGAGCAGCGTGCACAGCGGGACGTCGGCGTAGAGCTGGCGCAGCGCGGTGTCCTCGAGCAGCTCGCGGACGTGGTGCACGGTGGTGTCGACGTCGTCGGTGTGCCCGGTGTCGGTGAGCTCCCAGTAGCGCTCCTCGCGGACGCCGCCGTCCCGCGAGACCCGCACGACGCAGCCGGGCGGGACCTCGCGCATGCCGCGGAACACCGCGTTGGACATGTCGGAGACGAACGCCAGCGCCCGGCGCAGGCCCTCGGCGTCGACGACCCGCTCGGCCTCGGGGTTGGCCAGGATCGCCTTGGGCTCGGAGCCGAACAGCACCCCGTGCGGGGTGGGGTAGTAGTACAGCGGCTTGATGCCCAGGCGGTCACGCACCAGCACCAGCTCGTTCGTGCCGGAGTCCCACAGGGCGTAGGCGAACATGCCGTTGAGCCGGCGGGCGACGTCCCGTGGGTCCTTCGCGCCCCACTCGCGGTGCGCCCGCAGCACGACCTCGGTGTCGCTGGAGGTCCGGAACCGGTGCCCGGCGGCGGCGAGCTGCTCGCGCAGCTCGCGGAAGTTGTAGGTCTCGCCGGAGTAGACCATGTGCAGGGCGGGGGCCCCGCCCTCGTCGAGGGTCATCGGCTGGCGGCCGCCCTCGATGTCGATGACCGCGAGCCTGCGGTGGCACAGCGCCGCCGGACCCTGGGCCCACACGCCCTGCTGGTCCGGTCCGCGGCAGGACATCGTGTCGTTCATCGCCGCGAGGGTGCGGGCGTGCTCGTCCGCCCCCAGGTCGTGTCGGTAGTCGATCCAGCCGCAGATTCCGCACACGGTTGAGCGCCTCCTCGATCTCGTGGCCCGGGCCGCGCCGCCCGGTAAGATCGATTGCAACGCTAATGATTGCGAGACGCAACACGTGAGTAACGCGACGTGGGCGCTCCGTCCGGCAACGGGCGGTTCGTCCAGCGCTTTCGACGACGGGCGTCGCTGATCACACCCGTTCGGCGGAGCATCGTTGCGTGAAGGCGCACGAACCTTTCGATCCGCTTACGTGATTGCGATCGTCAATGTTGCAGTCCGCAACGTGTGTAGCATGCGAATCATGACGGAACGTCCGATTGGCCCGATTGACGACGACGCAACCGTGGCGGCCGGCGGTCTCGCCACGGCGACCCAGGACCCGCTGCACTCGCTGGAGAAGCAGATCACGCTGCTGGTCCGCCGCACCATGGAGTCGGTGTGGTCCAACGGCTACGGCGCCAACGACGCCGTGGACCGTTACACCTACCCGGTCCTCATGCTGCTCGACGACGAGGGCGCCCTCTCGCTCACCGCGCTGACCGGCAAGCTGGGCGTCTCCAAGCCCACCGCCAGCCGCCAGGTCTCGCGCCTGTCGCGGGCCGGCCTGGTCGACGTGTCCCCGCACGAGCGCGACCCCCGCTCGGTCAGCGTCACCCTGACCCCGGCCGGCCTCGCCGCCCGGGAGCAGGTCCGCGAGGCCCGCCTGGCGCCGCTGCGCGAGGTCATCGCGCACTGGCCGACCCACGACCGCGACTCCCTGGCCGAGCTGCTCGACCGGTTCAACACCGACCTGGACCTCTTCGTGCGCTGACCCCGCTGCACCCGCCCGCGCGCGCCCCCGTGCACCCGCTGCTCCGCCGGGCCCCACCCGGGTGATGCGATAGTGGGCAGTCCGGGTGGCCGCACCCGGAGCGAGTTCGGGGGTGAGGACGGGCGTGGACGCGCTGGTGGCGCTCGTCGCCGGGGTTCTGGAGGGCATCCGCGGGCTCGGTGTGCCGGACGTGTGCCCGGGGGACTGGGCCTGGTCGGTCACCGCGCTCGGCGTGCTGACGGGGCTGCTGCCCACCGCGGGTGCGGCGCTGGTCGCGCTGCTGCGCCGGGGGATCGGCTCCGGGTCCTCGTCGGGCTACGGCTCGGCCGAGTCCGTGCTGCTGGCCGGGATCGGAGTGCTGTCGGCGGGCCTGCTCCCGCTGGCGGTGTTCGTCGGGGCGGGCGGGGTGTTCAGCCGTGCCACCGCCGGTGTGCCGGCCGTCCCCGGTCTGAGCTCGTCGGCCACCTCGTCGATCCGGGTCGAGACCTGCAGCGTCGTCGGGACCCAGAGCAGCTACCTGGGCCGCGGCACCGTGGCCGGGTCCATCGGCGGGGACGTCGTCACCTCGGTCACCTCCGTCGCCCTGCTCGGCGTCGTGCCGCTGCTCGCGACCGTGCTCGTCGCGGTCCAGGCGCGCACCGCGCTGCGTCGCGGGCCCCGCTGGCCCGCCAAGTTCTTCTGGCTCCCGCTGTTCGCGCTGATCGTGCTGACCGGCGGGGTCCCCGCGGGCACCGCCGAGCACCTGTGGGTCGGCATCCTCGCCGCGAGCCTGGCCGGGGTGCTGATCGTCCCGCTGTTCCCCGCACCGTCGCGGGCGACGGTCGAGCGGATCCGCGCCGGGCGCGACGCGCCGCCGCGCCGCGCCGAGCCGCCCGCCGCGGGACGCACCGGCACCGGGTCGTCGCGGGCCGGGCGCGGTGGCGGCGACGGGCTCGCCCCGCAGTCCGGCGCCGCCGCGACGCCCAGCGTCGCCGAGCGGCTCGCCCAGCGCTTCTCCGCCCGCGAGACCCCGGGCACCGCCGGGACCGACGGCACCCGCGGGCCGTCCTCGGTCGAGCAGTCCGCGCCCTACGCCGGGTTCGCCGCCGCGCCCCGCCCGCCGTCCGGGTACGGCGCGCCGCCGCCCGCCGGGTACGCCCCCGGCCCGACCGGGCGCCCGCCCGCCGGACCGCCGCCGTTCACCGGCCCGGCCGCGCACCCCGCCGCGGGTCCGCTGCGCGGCCCGGTGCCGGGAGCGGCCCGCGGCCCGGCCTCCGGTGCGGGACGGCCGCCGGCGGGGCCGCCGCGCCGGCCCACGCTCGTCGCACCCGTGGCGGGCGGTCCGCCGCGGGCGCCCCGGTTCCGGCTGATGCGCCGCCTCGGTGCCGGTGGTTTCGGCGGGGTCTGGCTGGCCCACGACGCCAAGCTCGGCCACACCGTCGCGGTCAAGTCCGCGCACGCCGCGGACCCGGAGACCGAGGAGCGCATCCGCCGGGAGGCCGCCGCGCTCGGCGCGCTGCGCCACCCGTGCTGCGTGCAGATCCACGACCTGCTGCACGCCTCGTCCGACCCGGGCCTGCAGGGCATGGACGGGCTGGTCATCGTCATGCAGTACGTCGACGGCATGTCCCTGGGCCAGCTCGTCGGCGAGCAGGGCCCGGTGGACGACATCTCCGCGGCCCGCATCTGGACCGGCATCGCCGGCGCCCTGCACACCGCGCACCGTGCCGGGGTGCTGCACCGCGACATCAAGCCCGGCAACATCGTCGTCGACCCGCAGGGGCACCCGCACCTGATCGACTTCGGGATCGCGCGCAAGCAGGGCGACTCCACGCTGACCCAGACCGGCTACGTCCTGGGCACGCCGGACTACCTGGCGCCGGAGGCCGCGGCCGGGAAGCCCGCCTCGCCCGCCTCCGACGCCTGGCAGCTCGCGGCGGCGGTGTCGTTCGCGCTGAGCGGGCACCCGCCGCGCGGGGAGTCCGCCGACGCCGTCGCCGGGCTGCGGGCGGCCGCGGCGGGGGCGAAGCTCACCCACCTGCCGAGCCGCACCGCACACCTGGCGCTGCTCAAGCAGGCGATGCGCACCGAGCCGCACCGGCGCCCGGACCTGCCCACGGTGCAGGGCAAGCTCGACGGCTGGCTGCGCCGCCACGGACACCGCACCGACGGCCCGGTCACCGCGATGCTGGAGTACCGCCGGGGCTGAGGGCCCGCCCACGGCGTGGCGCAGGGCCACGCCGGACCGCTCAGAGCCAGGCCTGGACGAACAGCCGCACGGCCAGGCCGAGGCCCGCGACCGCGATGCCGATCCGGACCAGGCGGGCCGGGAGACGCCGGGCCACGACCGGGCCGAGCCGGCCGCCGATGAGCAGGCCCAGGGCCAGTGCGGGCACCGCGGCCCACGCGACGTCGCCGAGGACCGCGAAGCCGACCGCGGCGACGGCGTTCGCCGCCCAGGTCAGCACGTTCTTCAGCGCGTTGGCCCGCAGCAGGGTCGCGCCCGGCAGCGACAGCGTGAGCGCCAGCATCATCACCCCGGCCGCGGCGCCGAAGTACCCGGCGTACACGGCGACGCCGAACACCCCCACCGCGACGCCCGGCCCGGGCGGTCGCGGTTCGGCCGCGGGCCGGGGCGGGCGCAGGAGCAGCAGGGCCGCGACCGCGACGAGGAACGGCACGATCCGCTCGAAGCCACCGGCCGGGGTGAGCAGCAGCAGCCCGGCCCCGGCCGCGCCGCCGAGCAGCGCCGGGCCGATCCAGCGGCGCAGCTGCGGCCCGGCGCCGCGCAGCTCCGGGCGGGACCCGGCGACCGCGCCCGCCCCCTGGAACAGCATGCAGACGGTGTTGGTGATGTTCGCCGTCGTCGCGGGGAGCCCGACGGCCAGCAGCGCGGGGTAGGAGAACAGCGACGCGAGGCCGGCGACGGCGCCGATCAGGCCGGCCGCGACGCCGGCACCGAACAGCGTGAGCAGCTGCCACGGGGTCACGGGCGGAGCACCTCGTTGTCGATGCACAGGACCCTACCCGCCGCCCGGTGAGGGGCACGACCACGTCACAATGACGCCGATCGGCGCAGCGACCTGCGTCGGAACGGGGGTCACGGTGGTGGGGCCGCGCGAGGCCGGGGTGGGTGCCGCCGTGCTGCTCCTGCTCGCCGGCTGCGCCGCCGCGGGTCCCGGCGTCCCTGCCCCGCGCCCGCCCGCCCCGGCCCCCGCGGCCGCGACGACCCCGCCCCCGGCGACCACCGCGTCCGCCCCGGCCGACGACGGCGGCCCGGCCGGTCCGTGCACCGGCGACACCCTCGACGTGTCCGCCACCGCACCCCGCACCGACGGGCCGGTCGCCGTCGCCGACCTGGTGTTCCGCAACACCGGCAGCGCCCCCTGCGTGCTCGACGGCTATCCCGGGGTCGCGTTCGTGGCGGGCAACGAGGGGACCCGCGTCGGGCCGCGGGCCGCGATCGACGGCCCCCGGGCGCGGGTGCGGCTGGCGCCGGGGGCCGCGGCGACGGCGCCGCTGCGGGTTCGGGCGACCACGTCGTACCCGGAGGCGGACTGCCTCCCCGAGCAGGCGCGCGGGCTGCGGGTCGCCCCGCCCGGGGGCAGCGGCGGGACCTTCGTGCCGCGCCCCGGCCCGGTGTGCTCCGCCGACCCGGCGCCGCCGCAGGCCACGGTGGGGTCGGTCGCCGCCCGGTAGGGATCGGCGGGGGAGCCCGGTCAGGCGGGGTCGGCGGTGTGCAGGGCGAACCACAGCTCGGCGCGGACGCCGGGGGAGTCGAGGTCGCGCTCCAGCAGCGCGGCGGCCCGGGTGATGCGGGCCCGCAGGGTGTGGCGGTGCACCCCGAGCCGGGACGCGGCCGGGTCCCACTGGCCGTGGTGGGCCAGCCACTCCCGCAGGGAGGCGACCAGGTCGCCGCGCCGCTCGGTGTCGTGGCGGACGAGCGGGGCCAGCACGGCGTCGGCGAAGGCGGTGGCGTCCTCGGGGCGCACCAGCGACGCGAGCCCGCTGCCCGCGAGGTCGGCGAAGCGCAGCACCGCCCGGTCGCGGCGTTCGGCGGCGTCGAGCGCCCGGCCCGCCTCGCGCAGTGCGCGGCCCAGCTCACCGACCGGGGCCGGCGTCGACACCCCGGCCCGCACCCCGCGCACCCGCCCGGCGACCTCCAGCACCGCGGGCACCGAGCCGGCGCCGACGAGCGCGGCCACCTGCCCGTCGAGCTCGGCGTGGAAGGCGACCCCGGGGGCCCGTTCCAGGGCGTCGAGCAGGAGGTCCGGCGGCGCACCGGTCGCCCGCCCGCCGAGCGCGACCGCGACCAGGTCCCCACCGGGCAGCGGGCCCCAGGTCTCGGCGAGCACGTCCTCGGCGCCGCAGCCCGGCAGCGTGGCCAGTGCCCGCAGCACCGCGGTCCGCACCCGGCGCTCGGCCCGCCCGGCCGCGGCGCTGCGAGCGTGGGCCAGGGTCAGCACCGACACCGCCGACCCGATGAGCTGCCGGTCGACCGGGGTGAAGCGCCGGTCCCGCCCGACGACGAGCACCGCGGGCCCCATCAGGCGCACCGGCTGCAGCACGACCTGCCCGTCCCCGACGGCGACGGTGACGCTGGACGGCCCGGGGTGGTCCCGCACCCGGTCGATCTCGGCGCGGAGCAGGACCGCGCGCCGGGCCGCCCCGGCGGGCGCGGACCGGCGGACCCGCCCGTCGGCCCCGGAGATCAGCGCCCAGGCGCCGAGACGCTCGGTGAGCCGGTCCAGCACCCGGGCGGTGCCGGTGTCCGGGTCGTCCTCGCCCAGGGCGGCGGCGGTGAGCGCCCGCTGCGCCTCGTCGGTGCGGACGACCTCGGCGTAGCGGTCGGCGGCGCGGGCCTCGGCGACGGCCTTGGTCAGCGCCAGGAACGGGGTGCGCTCGGGGATCTCCAGCAGCGCCAGCCCGGCCCGCGCGCAGGCCTCGCGCAGCGCGGGGAGCAGGTCGTCGTGTCCCAGACCACAGCCGAACCCGAGCCCGGCGAGGCCGTGCGCGACGAGCCGGTCCACGTAGCCGGCCGGGTCGGGCGCCGGTCCGAGCCCGGTGGTCAGCAGCAGTTCGTCGCCGTCGAGATAGGGCGTCGGATCGGACAGTTCGCTCGAATGCACCCACGTGAGCGGTCGATCCTGATCCGCGGACGGACACGCGAGCCGCAGTCCGAGACTGCGGCTCGCACACAGCGTGCGCAGCGTCAGCGCCATCTGGCCCCCTGCCGGATCGGCGTGTACCGGACATCGAACTGGACAGTGCGGACACTACCGCCCCGGCGTGTTCCGGATCACGCTGTCCGGCACGGACCGCAGTCGTCGTCAGAGGGAGCGTCGTGACCGCCACGCAGGAGACCGGTACCGCTGCGGCACCGTGGGTGGGAACCCGCATGCAGCGCAAGGAGGACCAGGCGCTGCTCACCGGCCGGGCCACCTGGACCGACGACATCGCCCCGCCCGGCACCCTGCACATGGTCGTCGTGCGCAGCCCGCTGCCGCACGCCCGGATCGTCGCGGTCGACACCGCCGCCGCGGCCGCCGCCCCGGGGGTCCGCGCGGTGCTCACCGCCGCCGACGTCGACGACGAGTTCCTCGCCGGCATCCCGTGCGGCTGGCCGGTCACCGAGGACATCCGCATCCCCGACCACCGCCCGCTCGCCCGCGACGAGGTCAACCACGTCGGCGACGGCGTCGCGGTCGTCCTCGCCACGAGCGCCGCGGCCGCCCGTGACGGCGCCGACCTCGTCGACGTCGAGTACGCCGAGCTGCCCGCCGTGGTCGACATGGCCGACGCCCTCGCCGACGGCGCCCCGGTCGTGCACGGGGAGATGGGCACCAACCACTGCTACACCTGGCCGCTGGCCACCGGCGACGTGGACACCGCCTTCGCCGAGGCCGAGGTCGTCGTGTCCGGGCGCTACCTGCAGCAGCGGGTCGTCCCCTCGCCGATGGAGCCGCGCGCGGTGGTGTGCGTGCCGGACCCGGTCGGCGCCGGGTTCACCGTCTACACCGCCACCCAGGTACCGCACTTCGTCCGGGACATCCTCGCCGCGGTCACCGGTATCCCGGACACCCGGATCCGGGTCGTCGCCCCGGACGTCGGCGGCGGGTTCGGCGCGAAGCTCAACGTCTACGCCGAGGAGTTCCTCGCCCTCGTCCTCGCCCGCCGGCTGAGGGCACCGGTGAAGTGGACCGAGACCCGTTCGGAGCACCACCAGGCCACCACGCACGGCCGCGGCCAGATCCAGGACGTCTCCGTCGCCGCCACCCGCGACGGGAAGATCCTCGGGATGAAGGTGGAGCTGCTCGCCGACATGGGCGCCTACCTGCAGCTGCTCACCCCGGGCATCGCCGTGTTCGGCGCGTTCACCTTCTGCGGGCTCTACGACTTCGGGCACTACTCGTTCACCGCGAAGGGCGTGTTCACCAACCTCACCCCGACCGACGCCTACCGCGGCGCCGGCCGGTCGGAGGCCGCCTACGGCCACGAGCGGATCATGGACGACCTGGCCCGCGAGCTCGGCATGGACGCCGCCGAGGTGCGGCTGCGCAACCTGCACCCCAAGTTCCTCGAGCCGCGCACGGTCCCGTCCGGGGTGCAGTACGACTCCGGGGACTACGAGACCTGCATGCGCCGGGCGATGGAGCTGGTCGGCTACGACGAGCTGCGCGCCGAGCAGGCCCGCCGCCGCGAGTCCGGCGACCCGGTCCAGCTCGGCATCGGGTTCGGCAACTTCACCGAGTCCGGCGGTCTGTCGCCGTCGAAGGTCGCGGCCGGGGTCCGGCTGCAGTCCGGCGGCTGGGAGCAGGCCACCGTCCGGATGACGACCAGCGGGAAGGTCGAGGTCGTCACCGGCACCTCCCCGCACGGGCAGGGCCACGAGACCGCCTGGTCGCAGATCGTCGCCGACCGACTCGGTGTGCACCCCGACGACGTCGAGGTCCTGCACGGCGACACCCTGGTCGCGCCGTTCGGGCGCGACACCTACGGCTCGCGCAGCCTCGCCGTCGGCGGCACCGCGGTGCACCTGGCCGCGGGCAAGGTGCTCGACAAGGCGATGCAGATCGCCGCACACCTGCTGGAGGCCGACGAGAAGGACCTGGAGTTCACCGGCGGCCGGTTCTCGGTGGCGGGGACGGCCGGGCCGTCGGTGACCATCCAGGAGGTGGCGGGCGCGGCGTCGCTGGCGAACGACCTGCCCGAGGGCATGGAGCCCAACCTGACCGCGGACTCGGCGTTCGACCCGCCGAACTTCACCTGGCCGTTCGGGACGCACGTGTGCGTCACCGAGGTCGACACCGAGACCGGGTTCACCCGGATCCGCCGCTACGTCGCCGTCGACGACTGCGGGGTCGTGGTGAACCCCACGATCGTCGAGGGGCAGCTGCACGGCGGCATCGCCCAGGGCATCGGGCAGGCCCTCTACGAGCACGCCACCTTCGACGAGGCCGGCAACCCGACGGCGGGCAACCTGGCGTCCTACGCCGTGCCCGCCGCGACCGACCTGCCGCACTTCGAGCTCGAGCAGCTGGTCACGCCGTCGCCGACGAACCCGATGGGGGTCAAGGGGATCGGCGAGTCCGGCGCGATCGGCTCCTCGCCCGCCGTGGTGAACGCGGTGATCGACGCCGTCGCACACCTCGGGGTGACCCATGTGGACATGCCCGCGACGCCGCAGGCGGTCTGGCGGGCGATCACCGCCGCGTCCGGCCAGACTGCCTGAACCCACCGGGAGGGAGACCGGACATGGTGGACATCAACTGTGACATGGGCGAGTCGTACTCGATCTACCACTGCGGCGACGACGAGGGACTGATGCCCTGGGTGACCGTCGCCAACGTGGCGTGCGGCTTCCACGCCTCCGACCCACGGGTCATGGCCCGCACGGTCGCGCTGGCCGAGCGGCACGGGGTGAAGGTGGGGGCGCACCCGTCGCTGCCCGACCGGGAGGGCTTCGGCCGCCGCGAGATGACGCTCGACCGCGAGGAGCTGACCGCGGGCGTCGTCTACCAGATCGGTGCGCTGGCGGGGTTCCTGCGCGCGCACGACATGGAGCTCAACCACGTCAAGGTGCACGGCTCGCTCTACGGCATGTCGGCCCGGGACCCGGAGGTGGCCGCCGCGATCGCCGACGCCGCCGATGTCTTCGGCGCCCCGCTGGTCGGCATGGTCGGCACCGCGCACGAACAGGTCTGGGGTGACCGGCCCGCGGGGTTCGTCGCCGAGTACTACGCCGATCTGGACTACCGCGACGACGGCTCGCTGATCATCACCCGTGAGCACGAGGCGTTCGACCCGGTGCGGTCCGCGGAACGCGCCCTGCGCGCGGTCACCGAGGGGAAGGCGACCTCGGAGAACGGCAAGGAGCTCACCGTGCGCGCCGACTCGGTCTGCGTGCACTCCGACACCCCGAACGCCGTCGAGCTCGCCCGTGCCGTGCACGACGCGCTGAAGCCCCACCTGAGCAGCTGAGAAGGAGTACCGCAGTGCCCCGACACGAGGTCGTCTCCCCGATCCCCGGTGTGTTCTACCGCCGTCCCGACCCCGGCAGCCCGCCGTTCGCCGAGGACGGCGCAGCCGTCACCGACGACCAGGCGATCGGCCTGGTCGAGGTGATGAAGTCCTTCCACCAGATCCCGGCGGGCGCCACCGGCACCGTCGTCGAGTTCCTGGTCGGCGACGAGGACGAGGTGGACGCCGGCCAGCCCGTGGCGGTGGTGGAGACGGCATGAGGCTGCTCGTCGCGAACCGCGGCGAGATCGCCGTCCGGATCATCCGGGCCGCGCGGGACCTGGGCATCGGCACCGTCGCGGTGCACTCGAAGGCCGACGCCGACGCCCTGCACGTGCGCCTGGCCGACACCGCCGTGGCGATCGGGCCCTCGCCCGCGTCGAAGTCCTACCTGGTCGCCGACGCGATCCTGGCCGCGGCGACCGAGACCGGCGCCGACGCCGTCCACCCCGGCTACGGGTTCCTGTCCGAGCGGGCGTCGTTCGCCGCGGCCGTCGCCGGTGCGGGTCTGACCTTCGTCGGCCCGGACGCGGCGACGATCGAGCGGATGGGCGACAAGGTCGCCGCCCGGGAGGTCGCGCGCGCCGCCGGGGTCCCGACCGTGCCCGGTACCCCCGGCGGGGTCGCCGATGCCGACGCCGCGGTCGCCGCCGCCCAGGAGGTCGGCTACCCGGTGATGCTCAAGGCCGCCGCCGGCGGCGGCGGCCGGGGCATCCGGGTCGTCGCCGACGCCGAGGCGCTGCGCACCGCGTTCGGGCAGGCCTCGACCGAGGCGGAGAAGGCGTTCGGCGACGGCACCATGTACCTGGAGCGGTTCGTCGAGCGCGCCCGGCACGTCGAGGTGCAGGTCCTCGGCGACGGCCGCGACGCCGTCCACCTGTTCGAGCGGGAGTGCTCGCTGCAGCGCCGCAGGCAGAAGGTCGTCGAGGAGGCGGTGTCGCCGGGGATCACCGGGGCGACCCGCGAGGCGATGACGGCCGCGGCGGTCGCGCTGTGCCGCGAGGTCGGCTACACCTCGGCCGGCACCGTGGAGTTCCTCGTCGACGACGAGACGGGGGAGTTCTTCTTCATCGAGATGAACACCCGCATCCAGGTCGAGCACCCCACCACCGAGCTCGTCACCGGCATCGACCTGGTCGCCGAGCAGCTGCGCGTCGCCGCGGGGGAGCCGCTGCGGTTCACCCAGGACCGGATCTCCCGGCGCGGGCACGCGATCGAGTTCCGGGTCTGCGCGGAGGACCCGGAACGGGACTTCCTGCCCCAGCCCGGTGGCGTCGGGCGGGTCACGCTGCCGTCCGGGCCGTGGGTGCGCTGCGACACGTGGCTGGAGCCGGACGGGACGGTCCCGCCGTACTACGACTCGCTGCTGGCGAAGGTCGTGGTGTGGGGTGCCGACCGGACCGAGGCGCTGGCCCGGTCCCGGCGCGCGCTCGACGAGTTCTCCGTCGCCGGGATCCCGACCACCGCCGGGCTGCTCCGCACCCTGGCCGGGGAGCCGTGGGTCGCCGACGCCGACTTCCACACCGGGACCCTCGAACACTGGCTGGCCGAAGGGAAGGGGACCTCATGAGCGCCCGCTACAGCTGGGGCGGCGACGAGTTCGTGTTCGTCGAGCTGGCCGAGGACATGAGCCTGCAGGCCAACTTCAAGGCCGTCGCGATCACCAACCTGCTCCGCTCCGAACGTCCGGACGGCATCCTGGAGATCTGCCCGGCGAACGCCTCCTACCAGGTGCGCTACGACCCCGACGTGCTCGACCCGCACGCCCTGATGGCGCAGCTGACGGAGCTGGAGACCCGGGTCGGCGACGCGCTCGGGGTCACCCTGGACTGCCGGGTCGTCGAGATCCCGGTGCTCTACCAGGACCCGTGGACCACCGAGACCCTGATGCGGTTCCGCGACCGCCACCAGGACCCCGAGGCCACCGACATCGAGTACGCGGCCCGCATCAACGGCTACGCCGGGGTGGACGAGTTCATCGCCGCGCACTCCGGATCGCCCTGGTTCACCTCGATGGTCGGCTTCGTCGCCGGCCTGCCGTTCAAGTACCAGATGGTGCCCCGGGACCGGCAGATCGTGGTGCCGAAGTACCTGCGCCCGCGCACCGACACCCCCAAGCAGACCGTCGGCTACGGCGGCTGCTTCTCCTGCATCTACTCGGTTCGGGGGGCCGGGGGCTACCAGATGTTCGGCATCACCCCGGCGCCGATCTACGACCCGACCCAGACCAAGCCCGACTTCACCGAGCACATGGTGTTCATGCGGCCCGGGGACATGGTCAAGTTCCGCGGCATCGACCGCGACGAGTACGACCAGCTCCACGCCGCCGCCGAGGCGGGGGAGTACCGGATCACCGCCCGTCCGGTGGCGTTCGACCTGCAACCGTTCCTCGACGACCCCGACGGCTACAACAAGCGCCTGCTGGAGGTGCTCGCGTGACACGCATCGAGGTCCGCAAGCCCGGTCTGTCCACCACCGTGCAGGACGGTGGCCGCTCCGGCTACTACCACCTGGGCATCCCGCCGTCGGGCGCGCTGGACCAGTACTCGCTGACCTGCGCGAACGCTCTGGTCGGGAACCCGGACGGCGCCGCCGCGCTGGAGATCGTCTACATGGGCCCGGAGCTGGTGTTCACCGGCCCGGCGACCCTCGCCGTCGCCGGGGCGACGATGGCCCCGAAGGTCAACGGGTCGGCGGTGCCGGGCTGGGAGTCCTTCGACGTCGCCGAGGGCGACGTGCTGTCGTTCGACTACCTGAAGGCGGGCGCACGGGCCTACCTCGCGGTGTCCGGCGGGATCGACGTGCCGGAGAAGCTCGGCAGCCGCGCCACCTACGCGCTCGGCGCCCTGGGCGGGCTCGACGGCCGGCCGCTGGCCGAGGGCGACGTCCTGCCCGTCGGGTCCGGCACCGGCCGGGCCGGGCTCGTCGTGCCCGAGGACCTGCGGCCGTCGCTCGCGAAGGACGTCGAGGTCCGGGTCGTGATGGGGCTCTACGACCACCGGCTCACCGACCGGGGCCGCACCACCTTCCTCGACACCACGTGGACGCTGACCCCGGTCGCGGACCGGATCGGGTTCCGCTACACCGGCGGGGAGCTGGAGACCGTCGACCGCGAGCCGCCGTTCGGGGCGGGCCAGGACCCGTCGAACATCGTCGACTCGCCCTACCCGATCGGCTCCATCCAGGTCCCGGGCGGTGTGGAGCCGATCGTGCTGCACCGGGACGCGGTGTCCGGCGGCGGCTACATGATGGTGGCGACGGTGATCTCCGGGGACCTCGACGTCGTCGCCCAGTCGGCGCCGCGCACCCGCACCCGGTTCGTGGCGGTCGACCTGGAGACGGCGCTGTCGCTGCGGGCCGAGCGCAAGGACCGGCTCGCGCGGATGCACAGCGCACTGGAGCGGTGACACCGCTCCCGCTCACCCGTTCGGGCTGGCCCCGCAGCGCCGTCTGGTCCAGACTCGACGCTCGGTGACGCGGGGCGGTACCGGACGTGGGGGAGGACCGAGCGATGAGCGGCAGGCACCGGAGGGCGGCGGGGGCCGGACTGGTCAGGCGGGTCCTGGCCGTGACGGTCCCGGTGGTCGGGGCGATCGCAGTCGCCGCGGCGGTCGTCGTCACCGTGACGCCGGGGGAGCAGCCCGTCGCGGCGCAGGGGGAGCAGGGGGAGCAGACCGGCCCCGGCCCGGCCGCGCCGCTCGCCGCCGGTCCCGCGGTGCCCGGCGGTGGCTCCCCGGCGCGGACGGCCGACCCGGCACCGGTCGCGCAGGCACCGGTGCGGGCGGCCGCCGACGCCGCGGCCGCCGCACCCCGGAACCCCACGGCGGGGTCGCCCCGGGAGCCGGGGTCGCCGGGTACGGCCACCGGCGGGTCCGGCCCGGTCCGGTCCGGCGGGGGTGGTGCGTCGCGCGCCGCCGCACCGCCGTCGACGACCGGCGGGGCGGACGGCCCCGCTCCGGTGGGCCCGGGTGACGGCACGGCCGGTGACCGGACCGCGCCCGGACCACTCGCCGTCGCGCCCGGCGCGGGCCCTGCGCCGGCGCCCGGCCAGGTCACCGCTCCGGACGACACGGCTCCGGACGAGACCGCCCCGGACGAGACCGCCCCGGACGACACCGCACCCGGCGACGACACCGGGTGGTCCGCCCCGTCCCGGCCGACGGTCCCGCGGCCGGTGGTGCCCGCCCCGCGCGTGGCCGTCCCGCCCCAGGCCGCCCCACGGTCCGCCGCGCCGCCGGACGACGACCCGGCCGGCAGCGGTTCCTCCGGTGTCTCCCCGGGCACCGTCACACCGGCCGACCCGGACACCGGCGCCGCGGACGGGGCGCTGCTCCGGCTGCGCCTGCGGATCGCCGAGACCCCGCCCGTCGACGTCCGGGTGCCCGGACCCGCGCTGTCGCTGCTCGGGGGCTGAGCCCGGCCGCCCGTCCGGGCGGCGCGCAGTTCACCCCACCGGGACGGCCCGCGACGGCGACACACCCGTTCGGTGCATGGCCGTACCGCCGCCCGCCGGTGACGATCACCCTATGCGCACGGCGAGCGGTTCCACCACGTGACCGGCCGGCACCGGATGCCGGGCGGGTCCGGCCCGGACCCCCTCGGGCCCGAGGTGTGGCCGAGCTCCGCTGCCCGCTCCCGGGGCGCGACCGCGACGGCGCCCGTCGGCCCGTGGGACGCGCCACGACCGGTCGAGGGCCGGGCCCAGCAGCCGCGGGGCCGCCGGCGTCTCCGTGTGACCCTGGCCGGGGTCGTCCCGGTGGTGCTGGTCGCGTCGGTCACCGTCGCCGGTCTCCTCGGGACCGGGGTGCTCGGCGGGGTCGCTCCGGCGGACCAGCGGGTCGACGACCACGTCCCGGTACCGACCTTCGCGTCCGGCCCGACCGTCGACGACGCCTCGTCGATCCCGATGCCGTCGCGCTGGTACGGCTCCGGCACCGGGATCGCGCCCACCACGGCACCGGTCGCGGCCCGCGAGACGCGCGCGGCCGCCGTCGCCGACGGGGCGGTGCGCGCGGCCACGGCCCGGATCGCCGAGGACCGCCGGATCGCCGAGGAGCGCCGGGCCGCCGAGGCCGCCGCACGGGAGCGTCAGGCCGCGGAGCAGCGCGCGGCGCAGGACCGTGCCGCGCAACGGGCCCGGGAGCAGGCCGACGCGCGCCGTCGCGCCGCCGTCCCCCCGACCGCGGCACCCACGACCCCGCCCGCCCCGACCACCACCCCGGCCCCGCCGACCGGCACCGCGCCCGACGACGCCCGGACCGCGACCCCCGCCCCGACCGGGGGCGCCCCGCGCACCGAGGGCGTCGTCTGTCGTGTCGTCCGGTTCGTGATCGTCCCCTGCTGAGGCCCGGCCGGGCGATGCAGGTTTGAGCCCCTCCGGCTCCGGCTACCGACAGTACAGGAGGCGATCACGATGAGCGCACGGCACCGACGTCCACGCACCACGCCGGGCCGCCTGGCCCTTCTCGGCACCGTCCCGCTGGTCGGCGGTGCCGGTCTGGCGGCCGCCCTCGTCGGTGGCGCCGACGGCACGGACCCGGCCCGGGACATCACCCCCACCGCCGCAGCCGCCGACGGCGCAGCGGTCGACGGCGCAGCGGTCGACGGCGCAGCGGTCGACCCGACCGACGCCATCGCCGTCCCCGGGCGCGGTGAGATCGTGCTGGACGCCGTCGGCGGGGCCCGCGACGCCGCCACCCGCGCGGGCGACGCACAAACCGCGGACCGGGTCAGCACCGTGGCCGCCGAGCTGCGCGACCAGGCACGGTCCCGGGCCGACGCTGCCCGCGCCGCCGGGGACGCCGAGCTCGCCGCCTACCACCGCGACGAGGCGGCCCGGCAGGACCGGGTCGCGGACGCCTCGCGCCCCGTCGTCCCCGACGAGCAGACCGGCGACGACGAACTCGCCGGCACCTCGCCGCTCTGCCGCGCCGCGGACGTCGTCCGGCTCGGCCCGCTCACCGCGGCCGGCCCGCAGTGCGACGAGGACCCGTGGATTGCCGGCCAGGTCGAGGACGCGATGCGCCGCGGCGGTCTCGACCGCCCCGTCGGCTGACCCGGCCTACGGCTCGAGCACCGTCAGTCCCAGCGCCGCGCAGATCGCGCCCGCCTGGGTGGGGGAGACGATCGCCCCGCGCAGCTCGCGTGGGGTGTCGGAGGTGACCTCGCCGAGGTCGCAGCCCCGCAGGTCGGCGCCGTCGAGCCGGGTGGACCGCAGCACCGTGCCGCGCAGCCGGCACCGCTCGAACCGGACGTCGCGCAGGTCGGCGCCGGACAGATCGGCCTCGGAGAGGTCGCAGTCGGCGATCCGCAGCCCGCGCATCGCGACGTCGCGCAGGTCGGCCAGCTGCAGCGAGCAGTCGTCCAGGACGAACGACGCCGTCAGCCCACGCAGTCCGCGCAGGACGGTGCCGATCATCCGGCAGCCGGTGAACCGGGTGTCGCCGAGCGTCGCCCCGGCCAGCCGGGCCCCGGACAGGTCGACACCGCCGAGCACGGCGTCGGTCAGGTCCGCCTCGCGCAGATCGGCCCCGGCCAGCGACGTCCCGGTGATCCGCGCCCGGTCCAGCCGTACGCCGCGCAGATCGGCTCCGGCGAGCGAACCGCCCCGCAGGACCAGCCCGGCGAGGTCGGTCTCCCGCAGGTCGGTCTCGTCGAGGACGGCCGAGCCGACCTCCACGCCGTCCCGGGCCGCCGCGAGCAGGTCCTCCGCCGTCGTCACCGCCGTCACGGGCGACAGCGTGGCACGGTCAGGATGCGGCGGGTGCGTCCGGGCCCACCGGCAGGCAGCGCACCGGGTCCGCATGGGCCGGGTCGAGCGCGTTGAGCACGTGCTGCAGCGTGACCGGGTCGAACGCGACGGCGACGTGCTCGGCGAGGTCGGTGGGGCAGCCGTCCTGCAGGACGATGTTGTGCGCGCCGTCGAGCAGGCCCGAGGTGTAGGGGACGACCAGCTCGTCGTAGCGGGTGAGGATCATCGTGTAGTCGACGCCGTCGGCGCGGGGCCCGCCGTCGGAGCTCATGCGCTGCAGGAAGTCCGAGCCGCGCAGGAACTGGCGGCAGGACGCGCACAGCGGGTCGAGGACGGTGCCGACCGCCGGGCCGAGGCCGAGCTGCTCACCGGTGCGGTTGAGGAACGCCAGCCCGGCGGTGCTCGTGCCGTCCCAGAGCGGGGTCAGGCCGACGTAGCGCCGGACCTTCTCGGCGCCGCCGAGGAACCGGACGTAGTGGTTCGGCATCAGCGAACCCTCGGAGTGGCCGACGATGTCGACCTTCGCGGCACCGGTGGCCCCGCGCACCCGGTCGACGAACGCGGCGAGCTCGGCGGCGCTGTCCTCCATCGGGGCGAGCCCGCCGACCTGGGTCAGCGGCGGCGGGGCCAGGGGGTTGCGGCCGTAGGTCAGGGAGAACACGCAGTAACCGCGCTGGGCCAGCTGCGGGGCCATGTAGGCCCAGTTGTTCCCCTGGTTGGCCGAGAGGCCGTGGACGAGGACGACCGGCTCCGGGTGCGCCTCCGACGGCCGGCAGCCCCAGTCGTTCGACCCGGGTGGGGAGGGGTCCAGCAGGTCCTGCACCGACGCGACCTGCTCGGGCTCCGGTGCCGCCGCCTGGGCGGGCGGGACCAGCGCGAGGCCGACCGTGCACACCGCGACCGCGATCGAGACGACCGCCGCCCACCTGCGCCGGTCGTTGCCCTGTCCAGCCACCAGCCGCCTCCTCGGATGCCGTCGTCACGAGGATCAACGACGACGGTCACCGGAGGTTGCGCACCGTCACCGGACAGGGCCGTCCGGGGGAGGGGTGACTACTCCGTCCGATCCTGACCGGCGCTCCCCTCCGGCTCCGTGGACCCGTCGTGCCGGGGGACCTGGTCCTGGCGGGGACGTCCGCCGCGGCGCATGTTCCCGTTGGTGGTCCGCCGGGTCGGGTCGACCAGGCGTTTCCACTTGGCCTGGGCCGCCTGACGGCTCGACAGCTGGGCCTGGACGGCGTCGGCGACCTCCTTCCAGGTCATCCCGCCGGCCCGCAGGGTGCGGATCAGGTCGCGCTCGTAGTAGTCGGCCAGCCGGCGCATCTCCTGCACCAGGGCGTACCAGGCGGCCGCCCCGTCGTGGGTGAGGACGCCGTCGGCGGCCCGCTCCTTCATCCCGTCCAGCTGTTCGGTGATGGACTCCCGCTTCTTCGCGATCGAGGGGTCGGCCCGTTCCAGCCAGCGCTGCGCTTCCTCGTACCTCATGATGTCAATGGTTCATTGACGCGTGCGCGCGGTCAACCGTTGCGCGACACGGGCGTGTCGCGGGGGAGCGGGCCACGACGACGGCCGCGGTGCCGGTGACCGGGCCACGCGCCGGTGGCACCACGGGTGCCCCGGGGGTGCCGGTCGTCGCCGGAGGAGGCCCAGGAGGCCCAGGAGGCGCCGGGAGCGCCCTGGACGGCCCTGTGCGGGCCGCCGCGGCGGGGACGGACCATCCGGCGGCCACGCACGACCGGGCCTGTCCAGGGCCCGCTGAACCTCCCGCGGCCGGACGGGGGCGAACCGGGATGCCCCCACGGCTGTCGAGACCCGCTCGTGGTCCGGATCCCCGCCGCCGGCGCCTCGGTTTCCTCTGAGGTCAATGTTTCATTGACGCTTACTTGTAGTCATCGAAACGACGACAACAGAACCGCCAAGACCGGGCCGAACCGGGGGAGCGGCCGTCAGGTGAGGGGGAGGCTGAAGCCGTCGTGGGTCCGGAGGAACCCGAGGCGCTCGTAGAACCGGTGGGCGTCGGTACGGGACCGGTCGGAGGTGAGCTGGACGAGCGCCGCGCCACGTCGACGGGCCTCGTCGACGGCGTACCGGACCATGGTCGCCCCGAGCCCGTCGCCGCGCCGGCCCGCGGCCACCCGGACGGCCTCGATCCGTGCCCGCAGCGCGCCGCGGCGGGCCAGGCCCGGCAGCAGGCTGAGCTGCAGGGTCCCGACGACCGTGCCGTCGTCGTCGGCGACCAGGAGCAGGTGTCGCGGGTCGGCGTCGAGCTCGGCGAACGCGGCGAGGTAGGGCGCCAGGTCCTCCGGGGCCTCCCGGGTGGCGCCGAGCGGGTCGTCGGCCAGCAGCGCGACGACGGACGGCACGTCACGGACCGTGGCCCGGCGCAGGACGGGTACGGGCACGGCGGGACCTCTCGACGCGGGACGGCGGGGGAACGGGCTCCCCGAGTGTCCCGGAGTGATGTCGTGCGGCCGGGCTGGGAGTCCGCCGGGGTCAGCGGTCACCATGAGGGGCATGTCCCTCGACACCCGCGACCGGGCCGACGGCACCACCCCCGCCGCCGCGTCCGCTCCCGCTCCGACCGGCGGCGACCCCGTCACGGTCTCGTTCACCCGTCGCGCCGACCCCGGTCACGCCGCGGAGATGACCGCCTGGATCCGCTCCGGCCTGCTCATGGCCGAGGGGTTCCCCGGCTTCCTCGGCGGCGGCTGGGTCCGCAGCCGCGACGGCTCCGACGAGTGGCACATGCTGGCCCGCTTCGACTCCCCGGAGTCGCTCGGGCGCTGGGAGGCCAGCCCGGAGCGCCGCTGGTGGCTCGGCTCCGCCCAGGGCCTGGCGGAGATGACCCGGGCCGAGCGCCGCACCGGGATCGAGGGCTGGTTCGACCAGCCCACCGCGGTGGAGACGGCCGGCCCGCCCCAGGTCACACCGCCGCGCTGGAAGCAGGCGACGACGATCTGGCTCGTCTTCTTCCCGATGAACCTGCTGGCCACGGTGACCCTCGGCGCGCTGCTCGCGGACTGGCCCGTCGTGCCGCGGCTGGCGGTCACGACGATCGTCCTGACCCCGGTCATGGTGTACGTGATGCTGCCCTGGATCACCCGCGTCCTCGGGTGGTGGCTGCAGGGCAGGCGGTTCCGCGACCGGCACCACGTCCCGGTGGGCTGATCACCCCCGGGGGCTCCCCGGATCACACGGAGCGAGGCCGCTACCGTCGTTCGGTGCTCACCTCCGAAGCGACGGTCGCCGCGCCGGCTCCGGTCGACACGCTCCGCGACCGTCGACGCCTGCGCTGGGCGGGCCGGCTCGGCCTCCTGGCGTTCGTGCTCGCCGTCGCGGTGCCCTTCCTGCCCGTGGTGCAGCACACGACCACGATCGTCTGGCCGTCGGTGACGGACGGCACCGCCGACGTCAACGCGCCGCTGGTCGCGCTGCGCCCGGAGACGATGTCCGTGGTCGTCCCCGCCGACGCGATCCGCAGCCTCGACGACCGCACCGACGGCTCCGCCACGGTGCTGTCGACCGTTCCGCCGGAGTCGCCGGAGGGCGCCCGCTCCGGGATGGTCCTGACCGTCGCCGACGGCCAGCTGGCGCTGGTCGACCGCGGACAGCAGCTCGCCACGGCGCCGCTGCGGGCCGGCCCGTCGGAGGTCCGGATCACCTCCGACGGCACGTCCACCACGATCGACCTGGGCTCCGGCGCGCAGACCTTCGAGGGCGACCTGCGGCCGCAGGTCGTGGGGATCTACTCCGACCTGGACACCGCGCTCGACCCGACGGCCGGTACCGCGGTCCGGATCACCCCGGACACCCGCTTCGACACCAGCCCGTCGGTGTGGAAGACCGCGGCCACCGTCGTCGCCGTGGTGGCGCTGCTGGGCTCGCTGCTCGCGCTGGCCGGCGTCGACCGGCACCTGGGCCGCAGCCCGCACCGGGCGGGGCGCGACGCCATCGGCGGTCTCGCCGGGCGGTGGCCGCCGCGGCTGCGCCGCTGGTGGTCCCGTGCGAGGCCCCGGCCGATCGACCTGATCGTCACGGTGGTGCTGGTCGGGTGGGCCGCGATCGGGGGCCAGACCTCCGACGACGGGTTCACCCTCGGCATCGTCCGCGACGTCCCCACCTCTGGCTACGTCGGCAACTACTACCGCTGGTACGACGCCGCGGAGGCGCCGTTCGGCTGGTTCTACGACCTCTACGCGCTGTGGGTGCGGGTCTCGGACTCGCTGCTGTGGCTGCGGCTGCCCTCGGTGCTGATGGGGATCATGGCCTGGTGGCTGGTCTCCCGCGGCCTGCTCCCGCGCCTGGGCCGTCAGGCCCGCCGCTCCCGCGCCGCCACCTGGGCCGCGGGCATGGTGTTCCTGGCGTTCTGGATGGCCTACAACTCCGGGCTGCGGCCCGAGCCGGTCGTCGTCGTGTGCTCGCTGCTGGCGCTGGTCTGCGTCGAGCGGGCGCTGGCCCTGCAGCGGCTGCTCCCGGTCGCGCTCGGCCTGTTCGCGGCATCGATGGCGGTCGGGGCGAACCCGGCCGGGCTGATCGCGATCGCGCCGTTCATCGCCGGTGTGCGTCCGTTGTGGCACCTGCTCGCGGCCCGTATCCGGGCCGTCGGCGCGGTGCCGGTGCTCGCGCCGCTGCTGGCCTCGGGCACCGCGATCCTGATGATCGCCTGGGCGGACCAGAGCTGGGCCGCGGTGATCGACTCCACCCGGCTGCGGTCCGACATCGGACCGGACTGGCCGTGGTACACCGAGATCGCCCAGCGCTACGCGCCGTTGTTCGAGGGGCTCGCGGACGGGTCCATCGCGCGCCGGTTCCCGATCCTGCTGGTCATCCTCTGCCTGCTGGCGTGCGTGGTCGTGCTGATCCGGCGCAACCGCATCCCGGGCGCCGCGCTCGGCCCGGCCCAGCGCCTGATCGGCAGCACCGTGATCGCGCTGCTGATCTTCGCGCTGACGCCGACGAAGTGGACCCACCACTTCGGCGACCTGGTCGGCCTCGGCTCGGGCATGGTGGCGCTCGCCGCGATCGCCACCGGCTCCGACGTCCTGCGCTCCCTGCGCAACCGGCTCGCGTTCCTGTCCGCGGTGTTCCTGGTGGCGGCGCTGTCCGCGGCCGGGCCGAACCTGTGGTGGTACACGAACAACTGGGGCGTGCCGTGGGCCGGCGAGCAGGTCACCGTCGCCGGCTACGAGCTCTCCACGATCCTGCTGCTCGTCGCGCTGCTGCTCGCCGCGGGCGCCGGTGTCGAGCACCTGCGCGGGATCCGCGAGGAGCGTCACCCCGACCAGCTGGCGGGTGTCGAGCGGGCACTGGGCCGGATCCCGCTGCTGGGCCGCTGGGTCCGGGCCCGGGACTGGCGCCGCGACGCGTCGTCGGCGCTGCGGGCGACACGGCGGCTGCGGCTGACGTCGGCACCGCTGGCGGTGCTGTGCGGACTCCTGGTCACGTTCAACGTGTGGTCGATGGTCTCGGCCATCCAGGACCGCTCCGGGACCTGGACGATGGGCGCCGACGCGCTGTCCCACCCGTTCGGCGGGTCCTGCGGGCTCGCCAGCCAGGTGTTCGCCGAGCGCCGCCCCGTCGACGGCGTGCTGCCCCCCGCCCCGGAACCGACCGGGATGGCCGCTCCGGCCCGCTCCGGGCTGCTCCCGACCGTCGCCCCGCCGCCCCCACCGGGGGAGCCGACCTCGACCCCGGCACCGCTGCCGCCGGGCGTCGTCCCCGCGAACAGCCCCGACGCCCAGCTGCTCGACCCCAACAGCGGGGGCAGCGGCTTCGTCCGCAACGGCATCCCGCCGACCGGCGGCGGGACCGGGGCCTCCGGGTTCGAGTACGTCCTGTCCGGCGGCCTGGGGAGCGACGCGGCGCCCGCGTTCGGCAGCTACCTGCCCCGCGGCGACCGCAACACCGGCACCCTGCGGACCCCCTGGGTGATGCTGACCGCCGAACAGCGCGCCGGCACCACGCCGCTGGTCGTCACCGCGGCCGGGCGCCTGGGCAACGGGAACCGGCTCACCGTCCAGTACGCGACGCGGCTGTCCGACGGGCGGGTCCGCGTGGTCGAGCAGACCACCCTCGACGACGGCCGGGGGGAGGAGATGCCGTGGCGCGAGCTGCGCTTCGACCTGCCCGACACCGCCCGCGCCGCGACCGAGGTCCGGATGGTCGTGCAGGACAACTCGCTCGGCGCCGACGGGTGGCTCGCCGTCGCACCGCTGCGCGCGCCGCAGCTGGCGCCGCTGTCGCAGGTGGTGGGCGACCAGCCGATGTTCCTGGAGTACCCCGTGTCGCTGGCCAGCCCGTGCCTGCACCCGTTCCGCACCTCGGGCGGGATCGCCGAGGTCCCGGCCTACCGCCTGCAGGCCGACGGCAGCCAGATGCGCGGCGACGGCGAGGGCTGGTCGTCCCCGCAGGCCGGCGGCCCGCTGGGCTGGATCACCGTGATCGGCAAGCAGGCGGAGCTGCCCACCTACCTCGAGGGCGACCCGGGCCGGGACTGGGGCAAGGTGCAGGCGATCCAGCCGTACCGGCCGAACGCGGTCGCGCCGACCCTGGAACGTCGCGACGTGGACCGTTCCGGGCTCTACAGCTCCGGTCCGCTGCCGGCGCCGCCGCCGGGCATCCCGTCACCGAGCCGGTGACGACGGGCCCCGGGCCGGACCGGCCCGGGGAGCGGGGTCAGCCGCTGAACTCGACCGCGGGTGCCGCGGCGGAGGGCTGCCTGCGCTCCGCGGGGGCCTCGTCCCCGGTCTCGCTGTCCGGGACGGCCCGCGCCGTCGGCACGGCCTCGGCGGCGGGCTCGCCGGTGATCGGGCCCTGCGGCGTGTCGCCCGCGGCGTCGCCGTCCTGGGCGCGGCGGTGGGCCTCGACGACCTCGGACGGGATACGGCCCCGCTCGGACAGCGTCCAGCCGTTCTCCCGGGCCCAGGCCCGCACCGCGCGGTTGTGCTCGCGGGTCGCGGTGTCCGAGCCGTCCGCACCGCTGCGCCCGGCCGACGGCGCGGACACGCCCGCGTTGCGTCCGGTGCGCGGGGCCCCCGCGGCACGCGCGACCCCGACGAACGGGGCGAGCGCGTCCCGCAGCGCCGCGGCGTTGTCCGCGGTCAGGTCGATCTCGAACCGGCGGCCGTCGAGCCCGAAATCGACGGTCTCGTCGGCGTCGCCGCCGGTGATGTCGTCGACCAGCCGGATCGTCTCGACCTTCGCCACTGCAGTTCCTCCCGGTTCGCCGCCCCGGATTCACCCGGGATCTCCGGCAGCATAACGACGGAGGCCCTCCTAATCGTGGGCGCCCGGCCGGGCGGAACGGCGGAACTCCCGCGCCCGGACCACACTCGGCCTGGTCGGACGCACCTCACGGAGCGTTCCGATCAGGACGGCGAGGCCGATCAGGACAATGACCAGCAGTACTGCGACGACTGCGCTCACGGTGTTCTCCTCGCCGGTCGGTACGCGGCCACCCGCCGCCGGTGAAAGTGCGATGTACCGACGATAGGAGCGTGCCGAATGGGTCGGCGCGGTATTTGAGCAATTCTTGAGCCGTGCCCGCCGGGGAAGGGTCCAGGATGGAGCACGTGCAGATCGACGTCGACGACCTGTCCGGAGCGCAGATCCGGCGGTTCCTGGCAGGGCACCTCTCCGACATGCGCGCCCAGGGGCCGCCGGAGAGCACACACGCGCTGGACCTCGACGGACTCCGCGGGCCCGGTGTGACCGTCTGGGCCGCCCGCGACGACGACGGCACCCTCCTCGGCTGCGGCGCGCTGAGCGAGCTGGCGGCCGGGTCGGTGCCCGAGCACCCGGCAGCGGAGATCAAGTCCATGCGGACGGCCGAGCGGGCCCGCGGTCGCGGCGTCGGCGCCGCGGTGCTGACCCGGCTGCTCGACGCGGCGCGCGGGCGGGGGCACCGGGCGGTGTACCTGGAGACGGGCGCGGGGGAGTACTGGGCCCCGGCGCGGCGGCTCTACGAGCGCTTCGGGTTCGCCGTCTGCCCGCCGTTCGCCGACTACCCGGTCGATCCGCTGAGCGTGCACTACCGACGCCTCGTGTGATCCGGCGATCATGTGATCCCGCTCTCGCCCGGATGCCGCACGTGATCTAGAATGCTCTACGAGCCGTAGAACACGGTGCCGACGCCGGACCGTTCGAGGGTCCTCCCACCCGGGCGTCGGGCCCCACCGCGCCGCCTCAGCGCCGGAGGTCCGTCCCGGGACGCGGGGACGGAAATGAGGCCACGGGGATGACGGTCGAAGCCGGTCTGGTCAACGCCGACCTGCGCCGCAAGCGGTCGGTGGACCTGGCACAGCTGATCCACGAGCAGCACGGGGGACCCGTGACGGCGCTGCGCGAGGGCCTGCTGACCTACCCCTACCCGCACCCGGTGGCCGACTGGCACCGCGCGCGGACCGTCGTGCCGGCGATGCGGGGGACCGGTGAGCTGACGCTGGTGGCCTCGACCGCACCGGACCGGAGCTCCCCGGCGACCGGCGTGGGGATCTGGGAGCTCGCCGTCACCGGGTCGGAGCCGCTGGCGCGCGGCGAGGCCGAGGGGTGGGCGCGAGCACTGTTCGGGTACCGCTGCGCGCCGCTGGTGTACCGGCGCCGGACGGGCGGGCTGTTCCACCGCCCGACCGGCGTCGAGTTCGTCGTCTTCCACGGGGTGCACGGCCCGATGCACCCCTCCGACGTCGAGGAGTACGGCGCGAACGCCTGCGCCTGAGCGCTCAGAGCCGGTAGGACCGCAGCCAGACGGTCTGGGCGGCCCGGCGGAGCGCCGAGAGCACGTCCTCGGGCAGGACCTGGTCGGTGTCGGTCAGCACGTAGCCGAGGTCGCCGCCGGTGGACAGCGACTGCCCGACGACGTTGACGCCGGCGTCGGCCAGCAGCCGGTTGATGTCGGCGAGCACACCGGGGGTGCTGGTGTGCAGGTAGGCGGTCCGGAACACCCCGGGCGGGTTCGGGGCGCCCACATTGGGCAGGTTCACCGACAGGGGAGTGGCACCGAGCTGCACGAAGTCGAGCATCTTGCGCGAGACGAAGGTGCCGATGCCCTCCTGCGCCTCCTGGGTCGACCCGCCGATGTGCGGGGTCAGGATGACGTTGTCCAGGCCGCGCAGCGGTGAGTCGAACTCGTCGCCCTGGGCCTTGGGCTCGACCGGGAACACGTCGACGGCGGCGCCCGCGAGGTGCCCGGACAGGATGTTGTCCCGCAGGGCGTGCTCGTCGGTGACCATGCCGCGCGAGGCGTTGATGAACATCGAGCGGGGCTTCATCCGGGCGAACTGCTCGGCGCCGAAGAGGCCGGCGTTGCCGGGGCGGCCGTCGACGTGGATGGAGACGACGTCGGACTCGGCCAGCAGCGCGTCCAGGCTCGGCATCCGCCGGGCGTTGCCGTGGGCGAGCCGGTCGGCGGTGTCGTAGAACACGACCTGCAGGCCGATGGCCTCGGCCATGTTGGACAGCTGGGTGCCGATGTTGCCGTAGCCGACGATGCCCAGGGTGCGGCCGCGGAACTCGTGCGCGCCCTTGGCGGACTTGTCCCAGACGCCCTCGTGCATCCGCTGGGTCTTCTCGGTCAGCCGCCGCGCCAGCACGACGATCTCACCGATGACCAGCTCGACGACGCTGCGCGTGTTCGAGTACGGCGCGTTGAACACGGCGATGCCGCGCTCGGCGGCCGCGGTGAGGTCGACCTGGTTGGTACCGATGCAGAAGCAGCCGACGGCCAGCAGGTCCTTGGCGGCGTCGAGCACCTCGGCGGTGATCGTGGTGTTGGAGCGGATGCCGAGCAGCTGCACGCCGGCGAGCGCGTCGTGCAGCTCGTCCCCGCTGAGCGACCCGGGCCGGGTCTCGACCTCGAAGCCGTCGCGTCGGAACGCCTCGGCGGCGCCGGGGTGGATGTTTTCGAGCAACAGGACCTTCACGCGTCCAACCTAGGACGCCGGGAGGTCTCGGAGGCACCGGGGCCGGGTGATCCTTGCGGCATGACGCCGTTCGGGGGGTAGGAGGATCACCTCGGTGCGCAGGCCCGCACCGCTCGAACTGTCATAACGTGCATTATCGGCTCGCTGGCATGGTGGATCGGTACGGCTCGGCCCGGCTCGCGCTGCGCCGCGCACGGGTGGTCCGAGCTGTTCGCCGGGACCCACCCGCACGCCGGCGGCCCGGACCACACCGCGCTGTTCGCGGAGGACGCCGAGGGCTCCGAGGTGGAGCTCGGCGCGCCCTGACCGGACCGGCTCAGTTGCCGCGGCCGGTCGCGTCCTGCAGCTCGTCGATCCGCTTCGAGGCCTCGGCCTTGGTCAGCTTGTCCAGGCCCTCCGGGGCGTCCTGCCCGGCCTGCTGCAGCAGCGTCTCCAGGTAGGAACGCTGCGGGCCGGTCATCGGCTCGTCGCCGGTCGTCCAGTCCGCGGGGTCCTTCTCGGCCGTCCCGGGGTCGACGGCGTCGGTGCTGTGGTCGTTGGTCATGGGTCGAACGTATCTTCGACCGGCACTCCCCGCACGTCGAGCCGTCCCGGCCCCACCGGAACTGTCATAACGGCGGCCCGGTCGGTGTCGGTGCCGGTCACTACGCTGCCGCTGTGCCCCTCGACGAGTACCGCCGCCGGCGCGACGCGCGGCGCACGCCCGAGCCGGTGCCCGAGCACGACGCCGGGCCGCCGGGCACCGTCGGCGACCGGTTCGTCGTCCAGGAGCACCATGCGACGGCGCTGCACTGGGACCTGCGGCTCGAACGCGACGGCGTCCTGGCGTCGTGGGCGGTCCCCAAGGGACTGCCCGAGGACTCCGAGACCGTCCGGATGGCCGTGCGGACCGAGGACCACCCGCTGGAGTACCTCGAGTTCTCCGGGGAGATCCCGCGCGGCGAGTACGGCGGCGGCGGGATGGCGATCTGGGACCACGGCCGCTACGACACCGAGAAGTGGAACGACCGCGAGATCGCGTTCGTCCTGCACGGCGGGCGCGTCCGCGGCCGGTTCGTGCTGCTGCACCGCAGCTCCGGCGGGCGGAAGGACAACTGGCTGCTGCGCCGCACCCGGGACCAGCCCGACGGCATGGACGCCGGGGGTGAGCCGCTCCCCCACGACGTCGTCCTGGCCGTCCCCCGCGCCGCCGACCGGCTGCCCACCGGGGACGACTGGACGGTCCGCCCGGTCTTCGGTGGCCGCCGGGTACTGGTGCGGGTGGACGGCGGCCGGCTGTCCCTGCGCCCCGTGGACGACGACGGCCGGGCCGGGGAGCCGTTCGACCCGCCGGGTGCGCTGCGGGGTCTGGGGCCCGCCCTGGGCGCCGGTGGGCACCTGCTCGACGCCGAGCTGACCGGCCGCGGCGAGCTGTGGGTGGCCGATGTCCTGCACACCGGCGGCCGCGACGTCCGGGCGCTGCCCGCCGAGGAGCGTCGCGCGCTGCTGGAGGAGCTGCCGCTGGACGGACCGCACCGGCGGGCGGCGCCGTCGTACCCGAACGCGGGCGCCCGGCTGCTCGACGCGGTGCGCGACCAGGGCCTGCCCGGGGTGGTCGCCGTCCGGGCCGGTTCCGGGTACCCCGAGGGCGCGGGCGACGACTGGCGGGAGGTCCGGGTGGACGGTGCGAGCCGGAGGACGGCACAGCGCGGGACCGCGCGGCGCGAGGGGTACGGGCGGGCGTCGCTGTCCAACCCGGACAAGGTCCTCTACCCCGCCACCGGCACGACCAAGGCCGACGTTCTGGGGCACTACCTGGCCGTCGCCGAGGTGATGGTGCCGCACCTCGACGCCCGGCCGGCTACGCTCAAGCGCTGGCCGGACGGGGTGGAGGGGTCGTCGTTCTTCGAGAAGAACGTGGCCCGGCACGCGCCGGGCTGGCTGCGCACCGCCCGCGTCGGGACGCCCGGCGGCCGGTCGGAGTCCGCGGACTTCGCGGTCCTCGCCGACGCCGAGGGACTGGCGTGGGCGGCGAACCTGGCCGCGCTGGAGCTGCACGTGCCGCAGTGGCGCCTGGGCCCGCGCGACGGCCGCCACCCGCCGGACCGCGTGGTGTTCGACCTGGACCCGGGCGAGGGCACGACGATCGTGGAGTGCTGCCGGGTGGCACTGTGGGTGCGGGATCTGCTCGACGAGCACGGACTCGTGGCGTACCCGTCGACGTCGGGCGGCAAGGGGATGCAGCTCTACCTACCTGCGCGGGTCACCGATCCGGAGCGGACCAGTGGGTTCGCCCGCGAGGTGGCCGAGCGGCTGGCCGAGGAGCACCGGCGCGAGGTGATCGCGGTGATGACACGGGCCCGCCGGCGCGGCAAGGTCTTCGTCGACTGGAGTCAGAACAACACCGCCAAGACCACCATCGCCTCGTACTCGCTGCGCGGCCGCGAGCGACCCACCGTCGCGACCCCGGTGACGTGGGCGGAGGTCGAGGGCTGCCGCGAGCCCGCGGACCTGGTGTTCACCCTCGACGACCTGCCGGCCCGGCTGGACACGCACGGGGACCTCATGCGTCCCCTGATCGACACCGAGGGTTTCCGGCTCCCCCGTGGTGGCGTGATCGGGCAGGTGCCAGGCTGACCGCCGTGCACCACCCGTACCTCGACGGTCCGCACCCCCGCGCCTACGCCCACCGTGGCTGGCACATCGGGGAGCTGGCAGGTTGCGAGAACACCGTCGCCGCGTTCACCGCCGCCGCCGACCACGGTCTGCGCTACGTCGAGATGGACGTGCACGCCAGCGCCGACGGGGTGCCGTTCGTCCACCACGACCCGACGCTGGACCGCACCACCGACGGCACCGGCCGGATCGACGCGCGCCACGCCGCGGAGCTCGACACGGTGCGGGTCACCGGGGCACAGCGCACCGAGCCGCTGCCGCGGCTGGCCGAGGTGCTCGACGCGGTCCCCGGGGTGCGGGTGACGATCGAGCTGAAGTCGGCCGAGGTCGTCGCGCCGACGTTGGCGGTGCTCGACGCCGCCGACGCCTGGGACCGGGTGTGCCTGGGCTCGTTCTCCGCCCGCTGGCTGGGCGTCGCCCGGACGCTGGCCGGGCCGAGGCTGTGCACGTCGATGGGACAGGCCGAGGTGGTGGCGCTGCGGGCCCGTGCGTGGGGCGTCCCGGGCCGGCTGCTGCCGGCGTCGGCTGGGGTGTTCGCGCAGGTCCCGCCGATGTTCGGGCCGATCCCGGTGGCGTCGGACCGCCGGTTCGTCGAGGCGGCGCACCGGGCCGGGCACGAGGTGCACGTGTGGACGGTGGACGAGACCGAGCAGATGCGACGGCTGCTGGCCCTCGGCGTGGACGGGCTGCTGTCCGACCGGCCGGACCGGCTGCTCGACGTCGTCGGGAGCTGACCGGGTGGGCGCCTGCGTAGATGATCGGAGGCCGGGTCCCGCGGGCGTCGATACGCTCGCGCCGTGACCGTCTCGACCGCTCCGACCGCAGAGCCGGCCCCGCCCCGCCGATCCCGGCTGTGGGCCTGGGGGCTCTGGGACTGGGGCTCCTCGGGGTTCCAGCACATCGCGCTGACCTTCGTGTTCTCGGTGTACCTGACCGACGCCGTCGGGGCGGACCTGCCGGGCTCGGTCAGTGCGAACAGCTGGCTGGCGTGGTCGACGGCGGCAGCCGGGGTGCTGATCGCGCTGATGGCGCCGGTGGTCGGGCAGAGCGCGGACCGCACGGGGCGGCGGCTGCGGGCGACCGGGGTGTGGACGGCGCTGGTCGTGCTCTGCATGGCCGGGATGTTCTTCGTCCGCGACGACTGGTCCTACCTGTGGCTCGGCCTGCTGCTGCTGGGCCTGGCGTCGATCTTCGCCGAGCTGGCGGCGGTGTCGTACTACGCGCTGATGGCGCAGGTGTCGACGCCGGCGACGGTCGGGCGGGTGTCGGGCTTCGGCTGGGCGCTGGGCTACATCGGCGGGATCGTGCTGCTGCTCGGGGTGTACGTGGTCCTGCTGTCCGGCGACGGCGGGCTGCTCGGTGTCCCCACCGCCGACGGGCTCGACGTGCGGATCGCGGTGCTGGTGGCGGCGGTGTGGTTCGCGGTGTTCGCCGCGCCGATGTTCCTCCTGCTGCCCGAGACGCCGCCGGTGGCGCCGGACGCACCGAAGCTGGGCGTGGCCGGTTCCTACCGCAGGCTGGTGACCGACCTGCGCGCGCTCTACCGGGCCAGCCCGCACACCGTGTACTTCCTCGGGGCGAGCGCGCTCTACCGGGACGGCCTGAACGCGATCTTCGCCTTCGGCGGGGTCCTGGCGGTGACGGTGTACGGGCTGGAGCCGGGCCAGGTGCTGATCTTCGGTGTGGCGATCAACGTGGTGTCCGCCGCCGGGGCGCTGCTCGGGGGCAGGCTCGACGACCGGTTCGGCCCGAAGGCGGTCGTGGTCGGCTCGCTGGCCGGGCTGGTCGTGGTCGGGGTGGTGCTGCTGTTCGTGTCCGGGCCGACCATGTTCTGGATCTTCGGTCTGGTGCTGGGGCTGTTCGTGGGGCCGGCGCAGGCGTCGTCGCGGTCGTACCTGCTGCGCGTGTGCCCGGCGCAGCAGGAGGGCCAGCTGTTCGGGCTGTACGCGACGACCGGGCGCGCGGTGTCGTTCCTGGCGCCGGCGCTCATCGGCCTGTTCACCTACGTGTTCGGCTCGGACCGGGCGGGGACGATCGGGATCGTGCTGGTCCTGGCGGCGGGACTGGTCGCATTGCTGCCGGTGCGCTCCCCCGGCCGTGCACCGGTCCGGTCGGCTGTGTGAACACTCGTCGACGCCCCGGTGAGCACCGTCACACATGGCTGACACGTCACATCGGAGTGTGTAACGGGCGGCGATAGGGAACACTGGTCAATCGGGCGCAGAGCGGGTTACCGCGAGGTAACTCCAGCGGGTCCGTTCTGCCCTGCCGCCGGAATACCGTAGCTCCACGCACGTTACACCCGGTGGCGGAGACGTAACCGTCGAGGTGCTCCCTCGACATCGCGCTACAGGAGGGTGACGCATGGCCGACCGCGTTCTGCGTGGCAGCCGGCTCGGGGCTGTCAGCTACGAGACGGACCGCAATCACGACCTGGCGCCGCGGCAGATGGTCCGTTATGTGTCCGAGTCCGGCTACGAGTTCCAGGTGCCGTTCGCGAACGACGCCGAGGCTCCCGCGACGTGGGAGTCCCCGCAGGGCGGCGTCGGCCGTCGGGTGGACGGGACCGAGCCGGAGCAGAAGAAGCAGAAGCCGCCGCGTACGCACTGGGACATGCTGCTCGAGCGCCGGTCGATCGCCGAGCTCGAGGAGCTGCTCGACGAGCGCCTGGAGCTGCTGCGCGAGCGGCGCGCCGAGATCGCCTGATCCCGGCCGCACGGCAGGCACACGCCGGACCACCGCCCGGTGACCACGGAGCCCGGATCCCTCAGGGATCCGGGCTCCGTCGCGTGCGGGCATGATGACCGGCGATGAACGATCAGCAGACCGGCACCGCCAGCCCCTCCCGCCCCGCCCGGGCGGTCCGCGACCTCGCCGACGACCACGTCCGGCGCCTCGCCGAGCTCGACCCGGTCCTCGCCGGCGACCTCGGCTGGACCGAGCGGCAGGACGAGCTGCCCGACCTCTCCCCCGACGGCACCGCCGCGCTCGTCGCCGCCTGCCGGGAGACCCTGGAGCGACTGGACACCACCACGGGCGCCCGGCAGCCCGCCGACCCCGACGAGCGTCGCTGCGCGCGGCTGCTGCGTGAGCGCCTCGGCGCCCAGCTCGACCACCTGACCTCCGGGGAGCCCTTGCGCGCGGTGCAGGAGCTGTTCGGACCGCTGGCGACCCTGCGGACCGCGTTCACCCTCATGCCGGTCGACGGCGACGAGGACTGGGCCACCGTGGCCGCGCGGATGGCGCGGGTCCCCGAGGCACTCGCGGGGTACCGGGCGTCGCTGGCCGAGGGCCGCCGTCGCGGGCTGTTCGCCGCGCCGCGCCAGGTGGTGCGGGTGACCGAGCAGATCGACGCCTGGAACGGCGACGCGGGCGGCCGTGGCTGGTTCGCCGGGTTCGCCGCGGACGCCTCGGTCGGTGACGCCGTGCGCGCCGACCTGGACCGCGGTGCGCGGGAGGCGACGGCGGCGCTGGGCGAGCTGCGGGACTGGCTGGCCGCGGAGTACCTCCCGGCCGCGGAGGGGACCCCGGACGGCGTGGGCCCCGACCGGTACCGGATCGCGAACCGGTTCTGGAACGGCGCCGACATCGACACCGTCGAGGTCTACGAGTGGGGCTGGTCGGAGTTCCGCCGGATCCGCGAGGAGATGGCCGTCGAGGCCGCGCGGATCGTGCCCGGCGGCAGCGTGCGCGAGGCGATGGAGTTCCTGGAGACCGACGGGGGCTCGACCGGGGTCGTCGTGGGCGGGGAGGCCGCCCGGGCGCACCTGCAGAAGATCATGGACGACACGATCGCCGAGCTCGACGGTGTCCACTTCGACCTGTCCGGCCGGCTGCGGGAGGTCGAGTCCCGGCTGGCGCCGGCGGGTAGCGCGGCGGCGCCCTACTACACACCGCCGGCGCTGGACTTCTCGCGGCCGGGCCGGACCTGGCTGCCCGCGAGCGAGGACGACCGCTACCCGCTCTGGGACCTGATCAGCACCTGGTACCACGAGGGCGTCCCGGGCCACCACCTGCAGCTGGCGTCGTGGGCGGTGCGCAGCCGCGAGCTGTCGACGTTCCAGACGTCGCTGGTGGGTGCGGTGAGCGCGGACGTGGAGGGCTGGGCGCTCTACGCGGAGCGGCTAATGGACGAGCTGGGCCACCACTCCGACCCGGGCTCGCGGCTGGGCTACCTCAACGCCCAGATGCTGCGCGCGGTGCGTGTGGTGATCGATCTGGGCATGCACCTGTCGCTGCCGGTCCCCGACGACTCCCCGGTCGGTGCCGGTCGGCGGTGGACCCCGGAGCTGGGGCGGGAGTTCTTCGGCCGGCACGTCGGCGGCGGGGACGCGATGGCCGACTCGGAGCTGCTGCGCTACCTCGGCGGACCGGCCCAGGCGATCGGCTACAAGCTGGGCGAGCGGGCCTGGCTGACCGGGCGGGAGCGGGCCCGCGCCGCGCACGCCGCCCGCGGGGAGGAGTTCGACCTCGCCGCGTGGCACGCCGCCGCGCTCGCGCAGGGCACGCTGGGTCTCGACGACCTGGTGCCGGAGCTGGCAGCCCTGCCGGCGCGCTCCTGAGCGCACCCGGGGGCGCCGCGCGGCTCAGCCGTGTGCGGCGCCCTCGGTGACCGGCCCCGCGGGGCGCTGGGGGGTGTCGCGGCCGAGCCGGTGCGACAGGCCCCAGCAGGTGACCCGCCACAGCGCCTCGGCGACGATGCCGCCGCTCATCTTGGAGGCACCGCGCTCGCGCTCGGTGAAGGTGATCGGGACCTCGCTGACCCGGAACCCGGCCTGCAGGGCCCGCCAGGCCATGTCCACCTGGAAGCAGTAGCCCTGGGAGGCGACCGAGTCCAGCTGCAGCTGCTCGAGCACGGTGCGCCGGTAGACGCGGTAGCCGCCGGTGATGTCGCGCAGCGGCACGCCGAGCGCGAGGCGGGAGTAGAGGTTCCCGCCGCGGGACAGGACCTCGCGGTGCCAGGGCCAGTTCACGACGCGCCCACCGGGCACGTAGCGGGAGCCGAGGACGACGTCGGCGTCGGCCAGGGCGGCGAGCAGCGCGGGAAGGTCCTCGGGGGCGTGCGAGCCGTCGGCGTCCATCTCGACGACGACCTGGTGCTCGCCGGTCAGCGCGTGCCGGAAGCCGTCGAGGTAGGCGGCGCCGAGGCCGTCCTTGCCGGAGCGGTGCAGGACGCGGACCCGCTCGTCGGCGGCGGCGAGGGCGTCGGCGAGCTCTCCGGTGCCGTCGGGACTGGCGTCGTCGACGACGAGGACGTCGACGTCGGGCAGCGCGGCGTGCAGCCGCGCGACGGCGGGACCGAGGTTCTCCCGCTCGTCGTAGGTGGGAACCACGACCAGGACCGGGCCCGGCGGTTCGACCATGCTCGTCCTCTCCCCCGCCCGATCGGTGTCGACCGGACGACCCTACCCGTACCGACCGCACCTGCTCGGTCACCGCTCGTCGTGCTGCGGCGGAGCGCGGTCGTGCGGACAGCGTAGTGGAGCGCCGCGACCGCCCGACGCGGCGGCACCGGACGCGGGACCGGACCCGGGGCGGGAGCGGGCGCGGGACGGGGGCTGCGGTCAGCGGGTCCCGGCGAGCAGGTGGGCGTTGCCCAGCGCCTCCAGGACACCGCCGCGGGCCCGGCCGCCGGTGTTCTCGCCGGGGAGGAACCACTCGTAGCCGTAGGCGGCGGCGAAGCCCGCCTCGTCGACCGCGTCCGGGGCGATCTGGCTGGCGTGGGCGAGCATCGCGGCCCGCTTGACGGCGAGCTCGGCCGGGCCGCCCCCGACGGCGACGGCGATCTCGGCGGTGACCCGGCCGTAGCCGACGCCCGCGGCGTGCGCGGCGCCGTGGACGAGGTGCCGGTCACGCGCGGCCAGCGCGAGGTGCTCGCGGTCGACGGTCATCCGGTAGCCGTGGGCGCCGGTGAGCGAGCAGGCGATGGCGCCCGCGGCGTGCGCGGCGCGGTGGTCGGGATGGCCGTAGATGCCGGCGTCGTCGTCGTGCAGGACGGTGCCCGCGCCCTCGGCGTCGACGATCTCGGCGACGGCGCGGCCGAGCGCGACGGGGTCGGCGGCGGCGAGGGCGCGCGGGTGGCGCAGGCCGGGGCCGCCGGGCAGGCCGGAGTCGCGGTGCCCGAGCAGCACCAGGCGGTGCACGCCGAGCAGGGCGGCGGCGTCGGTGAGCTCGCGGCGGCGGCGGTCGGGGACGGTCTCGCCGGGTTCCAGGGGGAGGCGGGACTCGCCGAGGTCGCCGCCGGTGGCCATGACGAGCACGACGCGGGCGCCGGCGTCGGCAAGACGGCGCAGGGTCAGGCCGGTGAAGATCGACTCGTCGTCGGGGTGGGCGTGCAGGGCCAGGACGGTCTGGCCGGAGAGGGTGTGCACCTGGTGATCGCTTCGCGTGCGGGGCCGGGGCGGCCGGTACGGACACGGGTCCGGAGCGGGTCGGTACCCGGGCGGCGCGAGCGGTCCACGGACGGTGAGCCGGGACGGCGGTGTCAGCCGCGCGGGGACGGACCCCGACGACAGCGACACGCGGCGGCGCGCACGGGGCGCGCGGCGGCGGCGGTCGTCGGCTCGATCACGCGGGAGATGATGGCAGGGCCGCCGTCACGGGTCCACACCGGGTCCCCGCGACGGCGCTCACACCGCTCGGTCAGACCGTGCTCCTCGGCATGATCAGCCAGAGGGCGAGGTAGATGACGAACTGCGGGCCGGGCAGCAGGCAGGACAGCACGAACAGGAACCGCACGGTGTTGCGACCCATGCCGAAGCGGTCGGCCAGCCCGGCACACACCCCCGCGATCACCTTCCCGCTACGGGGCCGGACCAGGCGCTGGGACTGGGGCATGCTCACTGCGTTCTCCTTCGTACTGCGGACTCGACCTCCCCCACCCTGGCACCACCGGGGCCCGGCGCGCTCGGGGAACACCCGGAGGGTGACCCCGAACGTGCCCGGGGGCCGCTACAGGACGACGAGGTCGCGGGCGGTGGTGTTGAGCCGCTCCACGCCGTCGGCGGTGACGACGACGATGTCCTCGATCCGGGCGCCCCACTTGCCGGCCTGGTAGATCCCGGGCTCGATCGAGAAGGTCATGCCCTCGGTGAGGACGAGGTCGTTGCCGCCGACGATGTAGGGCTCCTCGTGCACGTCGAGGCCGATGCCGTGCCCGGTGCGGTGGATGAAGTGCTCACCGTGCCCGGCGGCGGAGATGTGCTCGCGGGCGGCGGCGTCGATGTCGGCGGCGGTGGCACCGGGACGGACGGCGGCGACGGCGCGCTCCTGGGCCTCCTGCAGCACCGCGTAGGTCTCCTTGACGTCCGGGCCGGGCTCGCCGCCGACGGCGTAGGTGCGCGTGCAGTCGGAGTTGTAGCCGCCGGGCAGCGGTCCGCCGATGTCGATGACCACGACGTCGCCGGCCTCGATCACGCGGTCGGAGACGTCGTGGTGCGGGCTGGCGCCGTTGGGGCCGGAGCCGACGATGACGAACGCGGCCTCGGTGTGGCCCTCGGCGATGATGGCGGCGGTGATGTCGGCGCCGACCTCGGCCTCGGTGCGGCCGGGGCGCAGGAACTCGCCCATCCGCCGGTGCACCCGGTCGATGGCGGCACCGGCCTCGCGCAGGCGGTCGATCTCGGCCGGGTCCTTGCGCATGCGGAGCTCGCGCAGCACGGTGCCGCCGAGATACTGCGGGACGTCGGGGAAGGCGTGACGCAGGCCGAGGACGTGGCGGGCGGGCATGTCGTCGTCGACCGACATCCGGGTCGGGCCGCCGGCGAGGTCGCTGACCAGCAGGTACGGGTCCTCGCCGTCGGTCCAGGTGACCAGGTCGATGCCGAGCGCCTCCAGCGGCACACCGGCGAACCCGGGCGCCTCCAGCGACGGGACGACGAGCGCGGGCGGCGCCCGGTGCCCGGCGGCCGGGACGATCAGACAGGTCAGGCGCTCGTGCGAGGACCCGTCGAACCCGGTCAGGTAGCGCAGGTCGGTTCCCGGGGTCAGGAACAGCACGTCGGTGCCCTGCTCGGCGGCGTGCTCACCGGCACGGCGCAGCCGGTCGGCGAGCAGCTCGGTGGGGACGGCATCGGTCATGACCGTGAGCGTAGGCGGGCACGGGGGGTACACGACCGCCACCCGGAGCACCGCGGCGTGGGCCGGGCGGAGGCCGGTGGGCGTCCGGACGCGCTGCGTCACCGGACGCCTGCCGGAGCCGGAGGGCGGGTCAGTCGGTGTCGAGCGCGGTGGGGTGCGCGGTGACGGTCCCGGCGAGCTCGACGAGCTTGACGTTGAGGTCCTGGGAGGTGCGGCGGAGCACGTCGAAGGCCTCCTCGGCGGTGAGCCCGCGGCGCGCCATCAGGATGCCCTTGGCCTGGCCGATCACGTCACGCGAGGCGATCGCCTGGCGCAGCTGGGTCTCCTGGAGCCCGGCGTCGGACACGGCGACGCAGGTGGCCAGGGCCAGCGACGCGTGCGTGGCGAGCAGGATCAGGCGGTCGCGGTCGGCGGAGGTGAACGCCCGGCGGTCGGTGGCGTAGACGTTGAGCGCGCCGGGCAGCCGCGGCGGCACGGCGTCGGGGATCAGCGAGACCGCCAGCACCGAGTGGAACCCGTGCCCGACGGCGGCGTGGGCGAAGTCGCTCCAGCGGCTCTCGGCGGCGAGGTCGTCGGAGAAGGCCAGCGCAGGGCCGTCGGCGCGGGCGGCCTCGACACAGGGGCCGCAGCCGCTGGTGTACTGGGCCTCGTCGATCGAGGAGGCGGCGGGGTCGGTCTCGACCGGGGTGTGGAAGCGGCCGTCGTCGTCGCGGAGGGTGACGCTGACCATGTCCGCGCCGGGCACGACCCGGCGGACCGCGGCGACGACCCGGGCGAGGACGTCGGCGACCGAGCCGGAGGCGAGCAGGGCGCCGGTGAGGGCGGCGAACTCGCGGGCGAGCGGGCCGGTGTCGGCCAGGGCGTCCTCGGCGGGGCCACCGCGCTGCTCGGTGACGACGAACAGATCCCGCTCGGCGGTCCAGTCGTCGCGCCCGGTGACCGCAGCAGGTCCGCTGTTCGTGGTGGTTCCGCTGTTCTCCACACCGGGCATTCTGCACGGTCCGCGCGGGTGTGGCGCCCACCCGGGTACGGCGGCGGTGCCAGACTCGCGGCATGAGTGAGCGCCCGCTGATGCTGCTGGACTCCGCGAGCATGTACTTCCGTGCCTACTTCGGCGTGCCGGAGAGCGTCACCGCCCCGGACGGGACGCCGGTGAACGCGGTGCGCGGGTTCACCGACATGATCGCGCGGCTGGTCACCGAGCACCGCCCGGTGCGGCTGGTGGCCTGCCTCGACCTGGACTGGCGGCCGGCGTTCCGGGTGGACGCGCTGCCGTCGTACAAGGCGCACCGGGTGGAGGCGGGCCGGGCCGGCGACGAGGTGCCGGCCGGGGTGCCCGAGGAGGTGCCGGACACCCTCGCCCCGCAGGTGCCGCTGATCATGGAGGTGCTGGCCGCGGCGGGGATCGCGACCGGCGGGGCCGTGGGCTGCGAGGCCGACGACGTGATCGGGACCCTGGCCCACCGGGAGGCCTCCGACCCGGTGCTGGGGGTGTCCGGGGACCGGGACCTCATGCAGATCGTGCGCGACGCCCCGCCGGTGCGGCTGCTGTACATCGGCCGCGGGCTGAACAAGGCCGAGAACCTGGGCCCGGACGACGTCGCCGAGAAGTTCGGGGTGCCCCGGGAGCGGGCGGGCGCGGCGTACGCGGAGATGGCGATGCTGCGCGGGGACCCCTCCGACGGGCTGCCCGGGGTGCCCGGGGTCGGGGCGAAGACCGCGGCGACGCTGGTGGGCCGGTTCGGCTCGTGGGCGGAGCTGCTGGCCGCGGTCGGCGACGGCGACACCCGGATCGGGGCGGGGCCGCGGGCGAAGCTGGCGGCGGCGCGGGACTACCTCGACGTCGTCGAGCCGGTGGTGCGGGTGCGGACCGACGCCGAGGTCGACCTGAGCCGCGACGACGTGCTCCCGGCGTCGTTCGCCGACCCGGACCGGCTCGACGAGCTGGCACGGCGGTGGGGTCTGGAGTCCTCGGTCGGGCGGCTGCGGAAGGCCCTGGACGCGGCGGCGTCGTCGTGACCTGCCCGGACCACGGGCTGCCGGTCCCGCCGTCGTCGGCGTACGACGAGGTCGTGGCCCGGGAGACCGCGGTGCGCGCCGCGGCGGCCGAGCCGATCACCTCCCCCCACGACGGCGCCCCCGCCGCGGTGCGGGAGGCGGTGGCGGCCTCGGTCGAGGAGCTGCGGGACGAGCTGCTGGCGCTCTCGCACGACCTGCACGCCCACCCGGAGACCGCGTTCTCCGAGCACCGCTCGGTCGCCGCGGTGGCCGCGCTGCTGGCCGGGCACGGGGTCGACGCCGCCGTCGGCGTGCACGGGCTGGACACGGCGCTGCGGGCGACGCTCGGCTCCGGGGACGGCCCGACGGTCGCGGTGCTCGCCGAGTACGACGCGCTGCCCGGCATCGGGCACGCCTGCGGGCACAACGTGATCTGCTCGGCGGCGGTGGGTGCGTTCCTGGCGCTGGCGCGGGTGCTCGCCGCGCACCCGGTGGGCGGCACCGTGGTGCTGCTCGGCACGCCGGCGGAGGAGGGCGGGGGCGGGAAGGAGACGATGGCCCGCGACGGTGCCTTCGACGGCGTCGACGCCGCGGTGATGCTGCACCCGTTCGCCCACGACATCGCCGACCACCCGTTCCTGGGGCGCCGTCAGCTGGAGGTGACCTACCACGGGGTCGCCGCGCACGCCTCGGCCCAGCCGCACCGGGGCCGCAACGCCCTGGACGCGGTCGTCCTGGGCTACCAGGGGATCGCGATGCTGCGCCAGCACATCCCCGACTCCGACCGGGTGCACGGCGTCGTCGTCGACGGCGGGCAGGCGCCCAACGTCGTGCCGGAGCGGGCGGCGGCGCGCTACTACCTGCGCTCGCAGCGCCCGGAGACGTTGCGGGACCTGACCACGCGGGTGGAGGCGATCGCCGTCGCGGCGGCGGCGATGACCGGCTGCGGGCACACCCTCGAGTGGGACCCGCGCCCGCCGTACCTGCCGATCCGCCACAACCGGACCCTCGCCGCGCGCTGGGCGGTGCACCAGGCCGGGCGGGGGCGCACGGTGTACCCGCGCGGGGTGGTGCCGGAGACCGAGACCGGGTCGACCGACCTGGGCAACGTCTCGTTGCGGGTGCCGTCCATCCATCCGATGATCGCGATCGCGGAGCCGGGCACCGCGCTGCACACCACCGGGTTCGCCGAGGCCGCCGCGAGCGCGGCCGGGGACCGCGCGGTGCTCGACGGCGCCGCCGGGCTGGCGGCGGTGGTGGCCGACCTGCTGTACGACGAGGCGCTGCGCGGGGCGGTCGCGGCGGAGTTCGCCGAGGCGGGCGGCCCGGTGGACGTGCCCGCGTTCTTCGACTGAGCTCAGCCGCCGTGGCCTGCGGTGCGGCGCTCACGCGGCGCGGCGCGGGTGTGGACCTTCTCGCCCTGCGGGCCGAACAGGCTGAGCACCTCGACGGCGCGGTCGCGGTCGGCGGAGCCGAACCAGTGCGGGACGTGGGTGTCGAACTCGGCGGCCTCCCCGGCGCCGAGCACGACGTCGTGCCCGCCGAGGACCAGGCGCAGCCTGCCGTCGAGGACGTAGAGCCACTCGTAGCCCTCGTGCACCCGCGGGTCGGGCTCGTCGCCGCGGAACGGGATGAGCATCTTGAACGCCTGCAGCCCGCCGGGGCGCTCGGTCAGCGGGACGACGGTCATCCCGTTGGCCCGCCGCGGCCGCAGCCGCACCCGCGGGTCGCCGACCGGTGGGGCGGCGACGAGCTCGTCGAGCGGCACCTGGTGGGCGGCCGCGATCGGGAGCAGCAGCTCCAGGGTCGGACGGCGCCCGCCGGACTCGAGGCGCGACAGCGTGCTCACCGAGATGCCGGTGGCCTCCGACAGGTCGGCCAGGGTCATGCCGTGCGCGGTGCGCAGCCCGGCCAGCCGGGGGCCGACGCCGGCCAGGGTGTCCGCGATCGCCTCGTCCACACCGGCAGTTTGCCATCCCGGCAACGACGTTTGCCAGCATCGCGCCGTGGCGCGCAGGGTGGTGCCATGACCTCCTCTCCCGCAGACCCGTTCGGTGCCGCGTCCGAGCGCCGGGTCGCCGCGCTCGTCGCGGACGACCGGGTGCACGGACTCGCCACCGGCACCACCACCGCCGCTGCGCCCACCACACCGACCACATCCACCGGAGGAGCCACCGTGACCGAGGACCGCTGGTCCGCGGCGTTCTGGGACGCCCACTACGACACCCGTCCGCAGATCTGGAGCGGCGACGCCAACGCCGCCCTCGTCGCCGAGGCCGCGGACCTGCCGGCCGGGCGGGCGCTCGACGTCGGCTGCGGGGAGGGCGGCGACGCGGTGTGGCTCGCCGCGCGGGGCTGGCGGGTGAACGCCGTCGACGTCTCCCCCGTCGCGGTGGAGCGGGCCCGGGCCGCCGTCGAGCGGGCCGGGTGGGCCGACGCGGTCACCCTCACCGCCGCCGACCTGCGCTCCGACCCGCCCGCCGCGGGCGTCTACGACCTGGTCAACGCCCAGTTCCTGCACCTCCCCCCGGACGTGCGCCGCCCCCTGTACGCCGCGCTCGCCGGCGCCGTCGCACCCGGTGGGACGCTGCTGCTGGTGCTGCACCACCCGCGCGACCTGGCCGCCGGGATCCCGCGCCCGCCGGAGCCGGAGCTGTTCCCCGACGAGCACGAGCTCGCCGGTGCGCTCGACCCGGACCGGTGGGAGGTGCTGGTCGCCGACGCGCGGCCGCGGCCGGTGACGCTGCCCGACGGCAGCACGGTGACCGGCCACGACGCGGTCGTCCGGGCCCGCCGCCGGGCCTGAGCGTCCGCGTCGCCGGCGGGGACGCTCAGAAGAACGTGCCGCACCACGGCGCCGGTCCGGGCACCGCGAACAGCGCGTCCGCCCGGGCCCGGGCGCCGGGGGTGTGCTCGCGCCAGCGGCCCGCCGCCACCAGCGACGACGGCGACCGGTCGCCGAGGAACGCCGCCGCCAGCGCGTCGACGGTGCACTCCAGGTCCGGATCGGTGCCGGCGGCGGGCTCGGCGGCGCCGTCGGCGAGACGCCAGGTGCCGGTGTCGCCGAGGAACGCGTCGTGCACCCGCAGCACGACCGGTCCGCCGGGGCCCCAGGCGCGGGCCCGCAGCGCGGCGTCCGGGTCGAGCAGGCGCAGCCACAGGTCGTCGCCGCGGCCGGTGACCCGGTGGGCCCGGGAGTCGGCCAGCACCAGGTCGAGGTCCTCGTCGAGGGGACGTGCCCAGCTCGTCACCGCGCCGGCCAGGTCGAGCCCGGTCAGGAACCGCCACAGTCCGGCGGTCGCGGCGGGCCCGGCGGCCCAGAGCTGCTGCACCCGGACCTCGTCCGTGCCGCCGGTGGCCAGGTCGCCCTCCGCGACGCCCCACACCACGAACCCGTCGTCGACGCCGTCGGTGCCGGTGTGCACCGCCATGCCCTTGTACTCGCCGGCGGGCGGGCCCGCGGGGCGCAGCGCCCGCCGCCACCAGCGCGCGGAGCGGGTCATCCCGCCCGGGCGGTCCGCGGCGAGGCGTTCCTGCAGGCCGGGCAGCAGCCCGGTCGCCTCGTCGGGGTCGAGCATCCGCACCGTGCCCCCGGCCGGGGCCTCCGGGCGCCACGCGGCCCCCGCCGTGACGCGGACCTGGTCGGCGCGGGAGGCGACGCCGTAGCCGTAGCGACCGTAGATGCCGGCCTCCGACGCGCGGAGCACCGCGGCGACGTCGCCGCGGTCGCGGGCCGCGGTCAGCTGCGCGCGCATGAGCGCGGTCAGGCGCCCGGCGCGGGTCCGGTCGGGTCGCACCCCGACGCCGCTGACCGCGGCGGCGGGGACCCGGGCCCCGCCGGGCAGGGTCAGCCGGGTCGGGAAGGAGTACGCCGACCCGACGACCGCACCGGAGGGGTCGGCGACGCCGAGCCAGTGCTCGTCGGGGGCCTGCCCGTGGGCCTCCCACGCGTCGTCGGTGATCGGTCCGTGGTGCAGGGTGCCCAGGAACAGGTCGAACGCGCGGCGCCGGTCGGCGGGGTCGGTCAGGGTCCGGACCGGGTGCGGGGCGACGGTCGGCGGGGCTGGGTGCGGGGCTGGGTGCGGGGCGAACGGGTCATCGGGGCTCACATCCGACGAGCCTCGCCTCCGCGCGCCCCGCGCGCCAGCCGATTACCCGGCCCGCCACCGCGGCCCGGTCAGACCCGCCCGACCTGGTAGTCGCCCTGGTCGCTGGTCACGACGACGGGGACCTCCACCTGCTCGCCGTCGACGACGGCCTGGCAGGTGAACTGCGTGCCGGCCGACACCTCGACGTCCTCCGGGCAGGCGATCGCGCCGACCTGCAGGCCGTAGTCCTGGGTGAGGACCTGGTTGACCCCGGCCTGCAGCGCGGTGCGGTCGAGCCGGTCGCTGCCGAGCACGCCCGCCCAGAACAGCGCGCCGACCACGAGCGCGGCCACCACCACGGCGCCGATCCCGGCCAGGACGTAGCGCCGCGTCCGCGACGGGGAGCGGACCGCGTCCCGGGAGACCCAGGGCTCGTCCTCACCGGGCCCGGGGTTCTGCCACGCGCCCGGACCGGACCCGCCGTCGGCCGGGACGGCCGCGGTGGTCTGCGCGTCGGCCCAGGGCGACCCGGGCGACGACGCGGGGACGGCGTCGGTGGGCGCTCCGGTCTCGGCGGCCCGACGACGGGCGCGGCGCCCGGTCGGGACGGCCCATCCGCCGTCGGTGCCGGTGTCGGAGCCGGCCTCGTCGCCCCACAGCGGCTCGCCGCGGGCCGGGTCCCCGGCGCCCCCGTCGTGGGCGGCCCAGCCGCCGGTGTCGCCGCTGTGGCGTCCGCCCGCGGGCGGGACGGCGTCCCAGCCGCCGGTGCCCTGCGCGGGTGCGCCGCCGGCGTCGTGGGCGGCGCCGGGGGCGGCCCAGCCGTCACGGTCGTCGCGGTCGGGGGACCAGGCTCCGGTGGTCTCGGGGTCGGCGCCCCACCCGCCGGGAGGTGGCGTGCCCCAGGCGGGGATCTCCCCGGTCCGCTCCGCGGCATCCTCGGGATGCCGGTCCGGTCCCTGCGGGTTGCTCATCGCCTACTCGTCCGCCCGTCTCTCTCGTCGTACCGTCGTGACTACTGGTGCTGCTCGTGACTGCTGGTGCTGCTCGTGACTGCTGGTGCTGTTCGTGACTGCTACTGCATACCGGCCGCGACCACGCCGCGCCGAACCGCACCGGAGGCCCGGTGGGCCGCCTTCCCGACCGTGCTCGACCGCCCGGCGACCCCGGCGATCTGGTCGAGCAGGTCGAGGACCTGCCGGGTCCAGCGTACGAAGTCGCCCGCGGACAGCTCGTGCCCGTTCCGTTCGGCCGCCTCCAGGACCTGTGCCAGGGACTCGCCGCGGGCCCACCGGTGCATGGGCCAGGCGAAGGCCAGGTCGGGTGCGCGGGTGCGTTCGGCCTTGTGCCGGCGCTGGTCGGCGTCGAGCTCCTCCCACAGCCGCACGGTCCGCTCCAGCGCGTCGGACACCGGACCGGTGGGCAGCCGCGGCATCGGCGCGTCGTCGCGGCGGGACTCGTAGACCAGCGCCGAGACCACCGCGGCCAGCTCGTCGGGCTCCAGGCCGTCCCACGCGCCGTGCCGCAGGCACTCGGCGGCCAGCAGGTCCGACTCGCCCCACAGCCGGGCCAGGACCCGGCCGTGCGCGGTGATCTCCTCCTCGCCGGGCTCGGCCTCCCCGGCCGGGACGAGGTAGCCGCGCTCGGCGAGCAGCGCCCGGATCCGGTCGAACGCCCGGGCCAGCGAGTGCGTCGTGGCCCGCACCTTCTGCCGCAGCGTCTCGGTCTCCCGCTCCAGCCTCGCGTGCCGCTCCGCCCAGCGGGCGTGCGCCTCGCGGTCGTCGCAGCCGTGGCAGGGGTGCGCGCGCAGGGCCCGTCGCAGTGTCGACAGCTCCGGGTCGTCCTGCACCCCGGGCCGGCGACGGCGCCCGAGGGCGCGCCCCTCCCCCAGCCGGGAGGCACGCAGCGAGGAGGCCAGGTCCCGGCGGACCTGCGGTGACCGGTGCTCGACCCGCTTCGGCAGCTTGATCCGGCCCAGCACCTCCACCGCGTCCGGGAAGTCCGCCGCCGACAACCGTCCCGCCCAGCGGTCCTCGGTGCACACCAGCGGCCGGACCTCGGCGTCGCGGCCCGCGGCCGACACCGCCCCGATCCCCGGGTCGAGCACCACGGCGATCCCGGCGCGCTTGCCCGAGGGCACCGCGATCACGTCGCCGGGGCGCAGCTCGCGCAGCGACTCCGAGGCCTCGTCGCGGGCGGCGACGGTGTTCTGGCGGCGCAGCGACTTCTCCCGGTCGGCGATGCGCCTGCGCAGGTCGGCGTACTCGGCGAAGTCGCCGAGGTGGCAGCTCATCGCCTCCCGGTAGCCGTCCAGGGCCTCGGTATTGCGGTCGATCCGCCGGGCCAGCCCGACCACCGACCGGTCCGCCTGGAACTGCCCGAAGGAGCGTTCCAGCAGCTCGCGGGCGGCGTCGGTGCCCAGGCGCCCGACCAGGTTGACCGACATGTTGTAGACCGGCCGGAACGAGCTGCGCAGCGGGTAGGTGCGGGTGGAGGCCAGCCCGCCGACCTGCTCCGGGTCCATGCCGGGTGCCCACAGCACGACGGCGTGGCCCTCGACGTCGATCCCGCGGCGCCCGGCGCGCCCGGTGAGCTGGGTGTACTCGCCGGGGGTGAGGTCGACGTGGGCCTCGCCGTTGTACTTGACCAGCCGCTCCAGCACGACGGTGCGGGCGGGCATGTTGATTCCCAGCGCCAGGGTCTCGGTGGCGAACACACAGCGCACCAGGCCGGCGACGAACAGCTCCTCGACGGTCTCCTTGAACGCCGGCAGCAGCCCGGCGTGGTGGGCGGCGACGCCGCGTTCGAGGGCCTCGCGCCACTCCCAGTACCCGAGCACGCCGAGGTCGGCCTGCGGCAGGTCGCCGGTGTGCTTCTCGACGATCCGGCGGATCTCGTCGACCTCCTCGGGCACGGTCAGGCGCACCCCGGCCCGCACGCACTGGCCGACCGCGGCGTCGCAGCCGGCACGGGAGAAGACGAACGTGATCGCGGGCAGCAGCCCCTCGCGGTCGAGCCGGTCGATCACCTGCACCCGCGACGGCGGCCGGAACCCACCGCGCGACGGCCCGCCCCCGCGCGGCCCCCGCCCGACGACGGCCGTGGAGTCGGTCTTCCCGCCCCGGGTGCGGCCGCGCTGCGGACCACCCCGGCCGCGCGGCCCGCGATCGCCCGCCCGGTCCGGGCCGCGTGAGGTGGTGAAGTCCCGCCGCGCCATCTCGCGGGTGTAGCGGACCAGCTCCGGATCGACGACGACCTCACCGGGCCCGCCGGGAGTGCTCCGCTCACCGAACATGTCGAACAACCGGTTCCCGACCATCATGTGCTGCCACAGCGGCACCGGGCGGTGCTCGTCGACCACCACGCGGGTGTCACCGCGGACCTCGACCAGCCAGTCGCCGAACTCCTCGGCGTTGCTGACCGTGGCGGAGAGCCCGACGACCGCGACGTGCTCGGGCAGCTGGAGGATGACCTCCTCCCAGACCGCGCCGCGGAACCGGTCGGCCAGGTAGTGGATCTCGTCCATCACCACGTAGCCGAGGTGGTCCAGCCGCCGGTTCGCCGCCTTGTCGGAGTCGGCGTAGATCATGTTGCGGAGCACCTCGGTGGTCATCACGACCACCTGGGCGTCACCGTTCACCGCGGTGTCACCGGTGAGCAGGCCGACCGCGTCCGCGCCGTAGCGGGCGACCAGGTCGGCGTACTTCTGGTTGGACAGCGCCTTGATCGGCGTGGTGTAGAAGCACTTGCGGCCCTCGGACAGGGCCAGGTGCACGGCGAACTCACCCGCGACGGTCTTGCCGGCGCCGGTGGGCGCACAGAGCAGGACGCCGTGGCCGTCCTCCAGGGCCTCGCACGCCTCGCGCTGGAACGGGTCCAGGTCGAAGGGCATCAGACCGGTGAACTCGGCCAGCCGCGGATAGGCGGCGCGGGCCTTCGCCGCCGCGTACGCGGCGGCCGGGTCGGCGGCGGAACCATTCACGGCCCCAGGCTGTCACACGGCACCGACACCCTGCTCCGTCACAGGGTGAGCCGGGCCACGTGGCACCGCCGGCCTACTCCGGGTGGGCGAACTCCGCCTCGACGATGTCGGGGTTGATCTCCGTGCCGTGGTGCTCACCGCGGCAGATCGCGGCCATCAGGCCGTCCTTCTCGATGTCGAACACGTGCAGCGGCAGGCCGTGGTCGCGGGCCAGGATGAACGCGGTCTGGTCCATCACGGCCAGCCGGCGCGACAGGACCTCGTCGTAGGGCAGGCGCTCGTAGCGGCGCGCGTCGGGGTTGGTGCGCGGGTCGGTGTCGTAGACGCCGTCGGTGCCGTGCTTGGCCACCAGCAGCGCGTCCGCGCCGATCTCCAGGGCGCGCTGCACGCTCGGGTAGTCGGTGGTGATGAACGGCTGCCCGTTGCCGCCGGAGAAGATCAGGATCGCGTCCTTCTCCAGGTGCCGCTTGGCGCGCAGCCGCAGGAACGGCTCGGCGACGGCGTTGATCGGGATCGCCGTCATGACGCGGACGTTCTCCTCACCGCCCGCGGAGAGCTTCCCGCGCAGCAGGAGACCGTTGATCACGGTGCCGAGCATGCCGATGTTGTCGGCCTCGACGCGGTCGATCCCCCAGGTCTCGGAGCGGTTGCCGCGGAACACGTTCCCGCCGCCGACGACGACCGCGACCTGCACCCCCAGCGCGCGCATCTGCCGGATCTGGTCGGCGAGGTGGGACAGGGCCTGCGCGGAGAACCCGAAGCCGTCGGCACCGGCCATCGCCTGTCCGCTGAGCTTGATGACCACCCGGTTGTACTTCATCTGTCCCGACCCGCTCCTCAGTGCCGCCCGACCCGATCCGGGGGGCAAGCCTACGGAGCCGTGCCGGGCGGGGCCGCGGGGGGATCCGCGGCCCCGCCCCGGTCAGGTGATGTCGTCGTAGCGGGGCGGCCCGGGGACGGTCCCGTTCGTCACGGCACCCCCGGTGCGGCCGTTCCCCGCACCCGCGGTGCCGCCGTCCGGGGCAACGACGGGTGCCCGGGTGGTCGACACCGGCGCGGGGGGTTCGATCCGGGACGGCTCGATCCGGGACGGCCCCTCGATCGGCGACGGCGTGGTGTCCAGCGGCGAGGGCTCGTCCGGGTCCAGGGAGTCCCAGCCCTCGGCGGCGCGACGGCGGGCCCGGCGGCGGTCGGTGATCCGGCAGACCTGGATGGCACCCTCGAACAGCAGGGTCAGCGCGAACGCCAGCGCCAGCATCGAGATCGGGTCCTGGCCGGGCGTGGCGATCGCGGCGAAGCAGAACAGCCCGAAGATCAGCCCGCGCCGGGAGCGGCGGAGCATGTCGTAGGACACGACCCCCGCCGCGTTGAGCGCGACGACCAGCAGCGGGATCAGGAAGCTGACCCCGAAGATGACGATCAGGTTCACGACCAGCGAGAAGTACGACGTGCCGGTCAGCGCCGTCGTCTGGATCTCACTACCGATGGTCAGCAGGAAGCCGAGCGCCTGCGGGATGATCAGGTAGGCCAGCACCGCGCCGGCGACGAACAGCACCGCGGCCACCGAGACGAAGCCCAGCGCGTAGCGGCGCTCCTTCTTCAGCAGGCCCGGGGTGATGAAGCCCCACAGCTGGTAGAGCCAGATCGGGCAGGCCAGGATCACCCCGGCCGTCGCCCCGACCTTCAGGCGCAGCATGAACTGGTCGAACGGGGTGGTGCCGAGCAGGGTGCAGGCGTTCGGGTCGGCCGTCAGCGACGCGCGCGCCGAGGGCGGCAGCGAGCAGTACGGCTCCTTGAGCAGCTCACCCAGGCTCGGGAAACCGAAGAACGAGACCTCGAACCAGATGTAGCCGAACACCGTCGTCACCACGATCGCGGCGAGCGAGATGCCGAGCCGGTTGCGCAGCTCGTAGAGGTGCTCGATCAGGGTCATGGTCCCGTCGGGGTTGAGCCTGCGCTTCCGACGGAACGGCGCCTTCACGGGAGGAGGTGCCTCAGGCGGTCGGACCGGCGGGCCGGTCGGTGGCCTGTGCCGGCGGCTGCTGCGGCGTCTGCTGCGGGGCCGGGGTGGTCTGCTGCGGCGCCGGTGCGGCGGCGGGCAGCTCCTGGGCGGGCTTGGGCTCCTCGGTCTGCCGGCTGCGGGCGTCGTCGTCCTTGAGGCCCTTCATCTCGCCCTTGAACACGCGGGCGGACTGACCGACCGACCGCGCCATCTCGGGCAGCTTCTTCGCGCCGAACAGCAGGAGCAGAACGGCGATGATGATCAGCCACTCGTAGCCACCGGGCATGGGTCCACCTCGCGTCGATCGGGCCGGGTCGACACCGAGTGTAGACACGGGCGAATCGGTCGCCCGGTCCCCCCGTCCCGGGACGTGGCTCCGGTCACCCGGTGTTCATCCCGTCGTCGTCATCCTGTCGCATTCCCCCTCGCGGGGCAGTCGGGGTGACTCAGGGTGATGCGTCGGCGATCCGGAGGGCCTCACGGGCCCGTTCGCGCACCGCCGTCGCCAGCTCCGGGGGCTCGACGATGCGGGCCGCGCCACCGAGCCCCAGCACGAGGCGGACCAGCCAGTCGTCGTCGGCGAAGCGGAGCAGCACCCGCAGCCGGTCGTCGCCGCCCGCCGCGGCGGGCACCGGGTCCGGCGCGCCGGGCGGCGGGTCGCCCTCGACCAGCTCACCGGCGCCGGTGCGTACCTCGTCGACCGGGTAGTACTCGGCGACCCAGTGCGCGTCCGGGTCGAGCTCCAGGACCGCGTACCGGTGCTCGGCGCGCGGGCTGAACAGCCCGTGCGAGACGTCGACGGGCCGGGCCTCGGGATGGGCGCGGGCCGGTTCGTCGAGCTCCTCGGCCTGCTCCACCCGGTCCAGGCGGAACATCCGCACGTCCTCGGCGCGGCGGCACCACGCCTCCAGGTAGCCGCGCCCGCCGCTGACGACCAGCCGCATGGGGTCGACGTCGCGGCGGGAGACCGCGTCACGGCCCGCGGTGAAGTAGACGATGCGCAGCGCGCGCCCGCGGTCGAGCGCCCGGCGCACGACGGCGGTGGTGTCGCGCTCGCCGATCCCGGACTCGACGGTGACCAGACCGCCCGGACCGGCAGCCTCCCCCACCGCGGCCTCGACCTTCGCGATGGCCCGCCCGACGGCGTCGGAGTCGACGACCCCGGCGGTCTGGTGCAGCATCCGCAGCGCGACGAGCAGCGCGGTCGCCTCGGTGGTGGTCAGGCGCAGCGGCCGGGTCAGCCCGGCGTCGAAGACGACGTCGACGGTGTCCCCGGCGAAGGACAGGTCGACCAGGTCACCCGGCCCGTAGCCGGGCAGCCCGCACATCCACAGCAGCTCCAGGTCCTTGCGCAGCTGCCGCTCGTCGACGCCGAAGTCCGCGGCGGCCTCGGCGACCGGCACCCCGGGGTGCGCCCGCAGGTAGGGCACCAGCGACAGCAGCCGGGGCAGGCGCTGGGCGACGCCCTGGCGGCTCACGTGCGGGTCCCGAGGGCACCGGCACCGAGCGCGGCCTCCCACAGCTCGCGGACCGCGCGGGCCAGCTCCGGCGGGTCGAGGACGGCGACGTCCGGGCCGTGCCCGGCCAGCCACCGCGCGACGGTGCCCCGGTCGCGCAGGTCCAGCTCGATCTCCACGCCCGGCCGTCCGGCGTGCTCGCGTGGCCCGCGCTCGCGGCCGGTGCGGCGCAGCCCGGCCGCGCGTCCCGCCGCGACCCAGACCCGTGCGGTGCCCGACACCGGCTGCGGGCCCGCCGAGGCACGCACCAGCGCCCGCAGGTCGACACCGTCGGGCACGGTGACCGCGCCCTCCGGTCCGACGGCACGCACCGGGCCCTCGACGCGGGAGAGCCGGAAACAGCGCACGTCGTCGCGGTCGCGGTCGTGGCCCACCAGGTACCAGCGGCCCCGGAACGACACCACGCCCCAGGGCTCGACGGTCCGCCGCACCAGCTCCCCGGTGGGGCCGCCGCGGCGGTGGTGGAAGGTGACCACGCGGCCGGTGCGCACCGCGCCCAGCAGCGGCGCGAGGGCCGGCTCACCCGCGGCGGCGCCCGGCCGGATCGCCGCGGCCGGGGTCTCGGCGACCTCGACGCCCGCGGCGCGCAGCTTCACCAGCGCCCCGTGCGCGGCGCCGGCCAGCTCCGGGGAGTCCCACAGGTTCCCGGCCAGCGCGACGACGGTCGCCTCGTCCGGGTCGAGGTGGATCTCGCCGAGCTCGTAGTCGGCCCGGGCGATCCGGTAGCCCTCGACGGTGTCGAACACCGAGTTGTGGCCGGTCTCCAGCGGCACGCCCAGCTCACGCAGCTCCGCCTTGTCCCGCTCGAACATCCGGAAGAACGCCTCGTCGCCGGCGCCGTCGGCGTAGCCGGGGACGATCGACCGGATCCGCTCCGCGGACAGGTACTGGCGCGTCGACATCAGGCAGAGCACCAGGTTGACCAGTCGCTCGGCGCGGGCGGAGGACACGACGGGCATCGTAGCCAGGCCGGACGGGACGGATCGGGCGCCCCGGGCCGCGGGCACCCGGGACCGCGCCGGGGTGTCTCATCCTGCGACAGGGTCGTTGACGGCGGCGCGTGTACGGAAAAGGCTCGACCCCGGGTGCGGCGCCGCGGCCGTACCGGCACGTGGAGGTGGCGCATGTCCGGTGAGCAGGAGACGTTCAACCCGTGGACCGTGGTGAACCTGGTGTTCCACCACCTGGCCGACCAGGGTCTGCACCCGGTGCTCGGCGAGACCGGGGACCCGGCCGCGGCCGCGACCGGGCTGCTGCGGTCGATGGGGGTCGCCCCGGCGCCGGAGAAGGCGGGTCCGGCCGACCCGGAGGTACAGGACGAGCTGGCCGAGCTGCGCCGCCGGATCATGCCCGGGATCGAGTGACCCGGCAGCGGTGATCTAGTTTGCGCTCCGCACCGGACGGACCGGTCCGCGAGGAGGGGCGCCGATGGAGCAGCAGACCGAGCGCGCGATCGTGCAGCGGCAGCTCGAGGAGCTGCACCGTGCGGTCGGGAGCCCCGGCGGGGTGCCCGACGGGCGGGTCGTCGCGTACTACCCGCCGTCGATGGCCGGGCAGGCGCAGCTGTTCGGGCTGGCCGCCACCGACATCGAGGGCACCCAGTGGGAGGTCGGCGACGCCGGGGTCCGCTTCCCGCTGCACTCGATCTCCAAGGTGTTCACCTACGGCCTGGCGCTGGAGGACAACGGCCGTGAGGAGGTCCTGCTGCGGGTCGGGGTCGAGCCCTCCGGCGACCCGTTCAACTCGATCAGCTTCGACGAGGTCAACCACCGCCCGTTCAACCCGATGATCAACGCGGGGGCGCTGGTCGCGGTGAACCTGGTGCACGGCGCCACCAAGGAGGAGAAGGTCGAGCGGCTGCTGACCCGGCTGCGGATCTACGCGGGCAACCCCGACCTGGCCGTCGACGACGACGTCCTGGCCGAGCAGCTGGTCTCCAACGACCGCAACGTCGCGCTGTCGTACCTGATGCGCAGCCTGGGGTGCTGCACGGCAACATCGAGGACAACCTGTACGTCTACCTGGCGGCCTGCTCGGTGACCGTCACCGCCGCGGAGCTGTCGACGATGGCGGCGACCCTGGCCCGGGGCGGGGCGAACCCGTTCACCGGGGTGCCTGCGCTGCCCCGGACCTACACCCGTGACGTGCTCAGCGTGATGAGCATGTGCGGCATGTACGACGCCGCCGGGCAGTGGGCCTACGAGGTCGGGATCCCGGCCAAGTCGAGCGTGTCCGGGGCGATCCTGGCGGCGATCCCGGACGCGATCGGGGTCGGCGTCTACTCCCCCGGGCTGGACCGGCACGGCAACTCGGTGCGCGGGGTCGCGGTGTGCCGCGAGCTGTCCGACCGGTTCGGGCTGCACGTGTTCGCCGACCCGTCGGAGTCGCGGCTGGGCCGGATCGTGCGCCCGGGCCGGCGGGAGGAGGCGACCGAGATGTACCCCTCCGGCGACGGCTGGCTGCCCGACGGGCTCTAACGATCCGGCGCGGCGGACGAGTCCTCTGCGGGACATCGTCGTCGACACCGGGAGCAGGGCACGCATGGCCACGTTGGACGTCGTCGCGGACCGGGCGCTGCGCCGGGCCGGGGCCATCCGGTTCCACCGCCGCCACCGCGGGGAGGCTGCGGCGCTCCTCGCCGCGATCGAGGCCGAGCGCGGTCCGTCCGACCCGGCGACGACCCGGGCGTGCGACGCCTGGGCCGGCGACGTGCTGGGGTGGCGCGGCTACGCCCCCTGGCTGCGGGTCTACGCCGCGGTGGCCGGGGGGTTCCGGGAGGGCTGGATCCCCGACAACTACTACGGCCGGGTCGTGCTCCCCGCCGTGCAGGGGCCCTACGGCGAGGTCTCGAAGCTCAAGCCGCTGTCGCGGCGGCTGCTGCAGTCCGACCTCATCGCCGACGTCGCCTACTGGGTCAACGGCGGCCTCTACGACCGCGACCTGCGCCACCTCGACCGCGCCGGGCTCGCGTCGGTGCTGTTCGCCGGCTCCGACCGGGCGGTGTTCAAGTCCGACGACTCGATCCAGGGCGCCGGGGTGCGGGTGCTGCACCGGTCGGGGTTCGACCCCGCCGAGCTCGGCGGGCTGCCGTCGGGGGTGTTCCAGAGCTGGGTCGACCAGCACCCGCTGCTCGCGGGGTTCACCCCGGGCTCGGTGGCGACGATGCGGGTCACCACCGTCGTGACCGACGACGGCGCCGCCTCGGTCCGGGCCGCCTACCTGCGGTTCGGGCGCGCCGCCGACACCCACGTGCGCTCCGCCAGCCACGTGCGCGTCGCCGTGGACACCACGACCGGCCGGCTCGCCGACCACGGCCTGACCCCGCGCTGGACGCGCGTCGACGCCCACCCCGACTCCGGCGCGGGGTTCACGGGGACCACCGTGCCGGGCTTCGACGGGTGCGTCGCCGCGGTGCTGCAGCTGCACCGGGGGATGCCGTTCGCGCGCTGCGTCGGGTGGGACCTGGCCGTCGACGCCGACGAGCGGCCCGTCGTACTGGAGTGGAACGCCGGGCACAACGACATCAAGTTCTCCGAGGCCACCCAGGGTCCCTGCTTCGCGGACATGGGCTGGGAGCGGCTGTGGCGACCCGCGGCCCGGATCCCGGCCCCGCGGCGGCCCGGGCCGTAGGTCCGGTGACCGGACGCCCCGGTGGCGTCGCCGAGCCGGGCCCGGGGATTCCGGGTGCGCCCGGCCCGCGGGGTCCGGCACCCTGCGGGGCATGGACACCTACCGGCGACCGGACGTGCCGGCCGCCGTGTTCCACGACGCCACCGGCGCGGTCGTCCCGTACGGGAGCCGCTGGGGTCCGGACGGCCCGCCGGAGGACAGCTACTCGGTGGTGACCCACTCCGAGCGGTTCCGGCCGCTGCACACCGTCGCCGACGCCGTCGTCGCGCACCTGGCCGCCCGCTACGACGTCGATGTCGAGCACGAGGACGACCCCGCCCGGGAAACCCCGGTCGCGGTCCGGGTGACGACGCTGCGCCCGCGCGCCCCGGACGCGGCCACGGTGACGCTGGTCCGGACGGGCTTCCCGGGCGTCGTGGTCCGGGCCGGGCACCTGCTGTCCGCGCACCTGCCGCCGTGCGGGTGCGACGCCTGCGACGACACCTGGGAGCAGGTCGCCGACGAGCTCGAGCACACCGTCGCGGCGGTCGTCGCCGGGACGTTCCGGGAGTGGTGCACCCGTCGCGACGGCGTCACGTGGGTCGGGCACGCGCTCGGACCGCACCGCGGCAGGTCGTCGTCCGGGGAGACCGTCGCCGGCACCACGTCCGACGGCCGTGGGGCGACCGCGTGCGCGGGCCCGGGTGACGATCCGGTCGTGTGGGCGCCCTGGCCGCTGCGCCACGCCTGAGCCGCGCGCTCGCTACGGTGCGTCCGGACACCCCCGACGAAAGGGACACCGATGGTCGCGCAGGCCGAACGCGAACTGGTCCAGCAGCAGTTCGAGGACCTCCGCAGCACCTGCACCGCCGGCAGCGGCATCCTGCTGCCCGGCGAGGAGGTCGTCAGCTACTACCCGCCGGAGATGGAGGCCCGCGCCGAGGAGTTCGGCCTGGCCGGCACGAACGTCGACGGCACGCAGTGGCAGGTCGGCGACTGCGACGTCCGCTTCCCGCTGCACTCGATCTCCAAGGTCTTCACCTACGGCGTCGCCCTGGAGGACAACGGGCTGACCGAGACGCTGCGCCGGGTGGGGGTCGAGCCGTCCGGGGACCCGTTCAACTCGATCACCTTCGACCAGGCGGGCAACCGCCCGTTCAACCCGATGATCAACGCCGGGGCGCTGGTCGCGGCGAACCTGGTGCAGGGCGCCACGAAGGAGGAGCGGGCGGGGCGGCTGCTGGAGCGCAACCGGCTGTTCACCGGCAACCCGTCGCTGGAGATCGACCAGGACGTGCTGGACGAGCAGCTGGTCTCCAACGACCGCAACCTCGGGCTCTGCTACCTGATGCGCAGCCTGGGCATGCTGCACGGCGACATCGACGACACCCTCTACGTCTACCTCGCCGCCTGCTCGATCACGGTGACCGCGCCGGAGCTGTCGGTGATGGGCGCCACCCTGGCCCACGGCGGGGTCAACCCGCTGACCGGCGAGCGCGCACTGCCGAGCGAGCACCTGCGCACCGTGGTCAGCGTGATGAGCATGTGCGGCATGTACGACGCCGCCGGCGAGTGGGCGCACGACGTCGGCATCCCGGCCAAGAGCGGGGTGTCCGGCGGGATCATGGGGGTGCTGCCGCGCTGGTTCGGGCTCGGCGTGTACTCCCCCGGCCTGGACCGGCACGGCAACTCGGTGCGCGGCGTCGCGGTCTGCCGGGAGCTGTCGTCGCGGTTCGGGCTGCACGTGTTCGCCGACCCGCAGGAGTCGCGGTTCGGCCGGATCGCCCAGCCCGACTGAGCCGTACCCCGGGGTGGGTGTCCACCCACCCCGGGGCCGCGGTCAGAGCGAGGCGATCAGGCGGTCCACCCGCTCGTCGACGGCGCGGAACGGGTCCTTGCACAGCACGGTGCGCTGGGCCTGGTCGTTCAGCTTCAGGTGCACCCAGTCGACGGTGAAGTCCCGTCCGGCCGCCTGTGCGGCGGCGATGAAGTCCCCGCGCAGCTTGGCCCGGGTCGACTGCGGCGGGGTGTCCTTGGCCGCCTCGATCTCGCCGTCGTCGGTGACCCGGTCGACCAGCGCCTTGCGCTGCAGCATGTCGAACAGGCCGCGACCGCGGCGGACGTCGTGGTAGGCCAGGTCCAGCTGGGCGACGCGGGCGCTGGACAGCTCCAGGTCGTGCTTGGCCCGGTAGCGCTCCACCAGCCGGTGCTTGATCGCCCAGTCGATCTCCCGGTCGATCATCGACAGGTCCTGGGACTCGACGGCGTCGAGGGTGCGGCCCCAGAGCTCGACCACGCGCGCCATCGCCGGGTCCGGGTGCCCGGTCGCCTCCAGGTACTCCACGGCGCGGGCGTGGTACTCGCGCTGGATGTCCAGCGCGGAGGCCTCCCGGCCGCCGGCCATCCGCACCGGGCGGCGCCCGGTGAGGTCGTGGCTGATCTCGCGGATCGCGCGGATCGGGTTGTCCAGGGTGAAGTCCCGGAACTGGACGCCGGCCTCGATCATCTCCAGCACCAGGGTGGCCGATCCGACCTTGAGCAGGGTCGTCACCTCGGACATGTTCGAGTCGCCGACGATCACGTGCAGCCGCCGGTAGCGCTCGGCGTCGGCGTGCGGCTCGTCGCGGGTGTTGATGATCGGCCGGGACCGGGTCGTCGCCGAGGAGACGCCCTCCCAGATGTGCTCGGCCCGCTGGGACAGGCAGTACACGGCGCCGCGCGGGGTCTGCAGGACCTTCCCGGCCCCGCAGATGAGCTGGCGGGTGACCAGGAACGGCAGGAGCACGTCGGCGATCCGGGAGAACTCGCCCTGCCGCGCGACGAGGTAGTTCTCGTGGCAGCCGTAGGAGTTCCCCGCGGAGTCGGTGTTGTTCTTGAACAGGTAGATGTCCCCGCCGATGCCCTCGTCGACCAGGCGTCGCTCGGCGTCGACGAGGAGGTCCTCGAGGATCCGTTCACCGGCCTTGTCGTGCGACACGAGCTGGGTCAGCGAGTCGCACTCCGCCGTGGCGTACTCGGGGTGCGACCCGACGTCGAGGTAGAGACGGGCACCGTTGCGGAGGAAGACGTTGGAGGACCGGCCCCACGACACCACCCGGCGGAAGAGGTAGCGCGCCACCTCGTCCGGGGACAGTCGGCGCTGCCCGTGGAAGGTGCACGTGACACCGAACTCCGTCTCGACCCCGAAGATCCGACGCTGCATGCCGTTCAGGGTAGGCGCCCGACCCCCTCTACTGTCACGACTGTGAGTGGATGGTTCGAACGCGTCGCCCGCAGGTCCCGTCGTCTGGACCGCGGGGTGGACTCGGTCTCCCGGGCCGACCGGGCGGTGACCGAGTTCATCGCGAGCCGTCCACCGAGCCGGGTGGACACCTCGCTGCGCCGGCTCACCCGCACCGCCGACCACAGCGTGCTGTGGTTCACCATCGCGGCGCTGATGGCGGTGCGCCGCGGCGCCGGGCGCAAGGCGGCGATGCGCGGGATCGCCTCCATCGCGCTGACCAGCCTCACCGCGAACGCGCTGCTCAAGCCGTTGCTGCCGCGCCGGCGGCCGGCCGCGGCGGAGCTGCCCGTCTACCGGACGGTGGCCGACCCGCCGTCGTCGTCGTCGTTCCCGTCGGGGCACGCCGCCTCGGCCGCGGCGTTCGCGACCGCGGTGGTGATGGAGAACCGCCGGGCCGCACCGGTCGTGGTGCCGCTGGCGGCGCTGGTGGGCTGGTCGAGGGTGCACGTGGGCGTGCACTGGACCTCCGACGTGCTCGTCGGGGCAGCGATCGGCACCGGCGTGGCGAAGCTGACGAACCGCTGGTGGCCGGTGCGTCCCAGCGACGAGGCCCGCGCCCGCCCGATCGACACCGTCCCGGTCCTGCCGCAGGGCGAGGGCCTGGTCATCGTCTCGAACCCGTTCTCCGGGCCGCCCGACCAGGACGTGTCCGAGGAGGTCCGCGAGCGGCTGCCCGCCGCGCACCACCTCGTCGTCGGTGACGGGGTGAAGGTCGAGGACATGCTGACCGACGCCCTGGACCGGCTCGGCTCCTGGGTGCAGGCGGTCGGCGTCGCGGGCGGGGACGGCACCGTCGCCACCGCCGCCGCGGTCGCGGACCGGCACGGTCTGCCGCTGGTCGTGGTGCCCGGCGGGACCCTGAACCACTTCGCCCGCGACGTCGGTGTCTACGACACCCAGGAGGCCGTCGACGCCACCCAGGCCGGCGAGGCCGTCGCGGTCGACCTGGCACTGGTCGAGGCCCATCCGGGCCGCCTGGACGACCCCGAGGACGTCTCGGTCACCCGCACCCGCTACTTCATCAACACCGCCTCGATCGGCTCCTACCCGGAGCTCGTGCGGCTGCGCGAGCAGTGGCAGCCGCGCTACGGCAAGTGGCCGGCGTTCGCCGCGGCACTGATCACGGTGCTGCAGCGCTCGGAGAAGATCTCGGTCCGGATCGGGGACCGCTGGTACAAGGTCTGGTTCCTGTTCGTGGGCAACGGCCCGTACCACCCGCGCGGCGCGGTGCCCGCCTGGCGTCCGACGCTGGACTCGGGCCTGCTCGACGTCCGCTGGCTGCGCGCCGACGTGCGGTTCTCCCGGCTGCGGGTCGTCCTCGCGCTGATCCTGGGGGCACTGGGGCACAGCCGGGTCTACCACCAGCGGGAGGTGCCCAGCCTCGACGTCGAGCTGCTGGAGCCGAGCATGCTGGCCACCGACGGCGAGGTCGTCGAGGAGGCCGGGCGCTACACCTTCCGGGTCGCCGAGAAGCCGATCCCGGTCTACCGCCGCGACGAGGACCGCTGGACCGGGCGGGACCGCCCGTTCCAGGGATGAGCGGCGTGCCGACGGACACCCTGCCGACGGACACCGTGCTGCTGCGGTCGGTGCGGCCGCTGCGGCCCGGCTGCGACGGCCTGGGCGACCCCGTCGACGTGCTCGTGGCCGGGGGCCGGGTGCGCGCCGTGGGCGCCGGGCTCGACCCGGGCGGCGCCGAGGTCGTCGCGTGCGACGGGCGGGCGCTGCTCCCCGGGCTGTGGGACCACCACGTGCACATGGCCCAGTGGGCGCTGGCCCGCCGCAGGCTCGACGTGTCCGGTGCCCGCTCGGCCGCCGGCGCCGCGGCACTCGTCGCGGCCCGGATGGCGACCGCACCGCCCGCCGCCGGTGAGGTGCTGGTCGGGTTCGGGTTCCGCGACGCGCTGTGGCCCGACGAGGCGCACCGTTCGCTGCTCGACGCGGTCACCGGTGACACCCCGGTCGTGCTGGTGTCCGGGGACCTGCACCAGGGGTGGCTCAACGGCGCCGCGCTGGCCCGCTTCGGGCACGGCGGGCACCCGACCGGCCGGATCCGGGAGTCGGAGTTCTTCGCCGTCGTCTCCCCGGCGCTCCAGGACGCACCGACCGAGGCCCTCGACGGGTTCGTCGCCGACGCCGTCGCCGCGGCCTCGGCGCGCGGGGTGGTCGGCGTCGTCGACTTCGAGGCTCCGTGGTCGCTGCCGGACTGGCGGCGCCGGATCGCCGGCGGCACGACCGGGCTGCGGGTCGAGGCGTCGGTGTGGCCCGACCGCCTCGACGACGCCCTGGCCTCCGGGCTGCGCAGCGGCGACGTCGTCGAGGGCACCGGGGGCCTGCTGACCGCGGGCCCGCTGAAGGTGATCACCGACGGGTCGCTCAACACCCGCACCGCCTACTGCTACGACCCCTACCCCGCGCCGGCGGAGAACCCCCTGGAGCACCCGTGCGGGCTGCTGCTCGTCCCGCCGGCACAGCTGCGGCCGCTGCTGGCCCGGGCGCACGCGGCCGGCCTCACCGCGGCCCTGCACGCCATCGGCGACCACGCCAACACCCTGGTCCTCGACGCGTTCGCCGAGACCGGCGCCCGTGGGCGGGTCGAGCACGCCCAGCTGCTCACCGCCGACGACGTGCCCCGCTTCGCCGGGCTCGGCCTGGTCGCGAGCGTGCAGCCCGAGCACGCCCTCGACGACCGCGACGTCGCCGACCGGCTCTGGGCGGGCCGCACCGGCCGGGCGTTCGCGTTCGCGACGCTGCACCGTGCCGGAGCCCGCCTCGCGCTCGGCTCCGACGCCCCGGTGGCGCCGCTGGACCCGTGGATCGCGCTCGCCGCGGCCGTGCACCGCACCGCCGACGACCGGGACCGCTGGCACCCCGAGCAGGAGATCGACCGCGCGACCGCGCTCGGTGCGTCGTTCGGGGTGGTCGACGGCTCGGCCGCCGCGGTCGCCGTGGGCGCGCCCGCCGACCTCGTACTGACCGACGCCGACCCGACCACCTGCGACCCGGCGACGCTGCGGGCCATGCCGGTCGCGGCGACGCTCGTCGGCGGCCGGTTCACCCACCGCGCCGGTGTCTGACCCGGGGGCGCACGAGCGGGTTCGGCTCCCGGGCGGGCCGCTGGACCTGCTGCGTCCCGCCGACCCGGACGCCGTCGCGTTCGACCCGGTCGCCGTCGACGAGGGCGTGGAGGAGCTGCACCCGCCGCACTGGGCGCGGCTGTGGCCGTCCGGGCGGGCGCTGGCGGCGGCGCTGGACGACGCCGGTCCCGACCTGCTGGCCGGACGCTCGGTGCTGGAGCTGGGCTGCGAGCTGGGTCTGCCGTCGCTGGTGGCCGCCCGGGCCGGGGCGCACCCGGTGCTCGCGACCGACCGCTCGCCCGCCGCACCGGGCTGGGTGGCGGCGACCGCGCGCCGCGCGGGGCTGCGGGTCGCGACGGCGGTCGCCGCGTTCGACGGCTCCGGCGACGCCCTGACCGGCCGCGGCTGGGACCTGGTCCTGGCCGCCGACGTGCTCTACGGTGCGGCCGCCGCGGACGCGCTCACCGCGCTGCTGCCGCAGGTGACCGGCCCGGACGGGCAGGTGTGGCTGGCCGACCCGGGGCGGCCCGAGGCGCCCCGCTGGCTCGACGCGGCCCGGGAGACCTGGACGGTCACATCCCGCAGGCTGCCGGGCGGGGTGGACCTGCACGTCCTGCGCCGTCCCTGACCGTCCGGCCGGGGGCGGCCAAGGTGCGGATGCCGTCGCACCGACCGGCTGCGATCATGGCGGTGCACCGCGCAACGTCCACCGGAAGGGGTTCCGCCATCCTCCGCCTGCCTCGGGCCGCCGCCTTCGCCGGCCTGGCCGTGACGTTCGCCGTGGTCATGCTCGGGGCGACGATGCCGACCCCGATGTACGCGCTCTACCAGCGCGAGCTCGGGTTCTCCCCCACCGTCCAGACCGTGGTCTTCGCGCTCTACGCGGTCGGTGTGCTCGCCGCGCTGCTGGTCACCGGCCGGTGGTCGGACCAGCTGGGGCGGCGACCGGTGCTGCTGGCCGGTGTGGCGCTGTCGCTGGCGTCGAGCCTGGTGTTCCTGGTCGCGGGTCCGGTGTGGGTGCTGCTGGTGGGGCGGCTGCTGTCCGGGTTCTCCGCCGGGATCTTCGCGGGGGCGGCGACCGCCGCGGTCATCGAGGCCGCACCGGAGTCGTGGCGCGAACGCGGGGCCGCGGTCGCGACCGTCGCGAACATCGGCGGGCTCGGGCTGGGCGCCGCGCTCGCCGGGGTGGCCGTGGAGTACCTGCCCGCGCCGCTGCACCTGTCCTTCGCGGTGCACGCGGTCGCCGTCGCGCTGTGCGGGCTCCTCGTGCTGGGCGCCCCGGAGACGGTGACCGACCGGCCCGCGCACCCGGCCCTGCGGCCGCAGGTCCCCGAGGTGCCGCCCGCGGTGCGCGCCGTGTTCGTGCCGGCGGCGACGGCCGGGTTCGCCGGGTTCGCGGTGCTGGGCCTGTTCACCGCGCTGTCCCCGCGCATCGTGTCGGACCTGATCGGGATCCCGAACCATGCCGTCGCCGGGGCGATGTCGCTGCTGCTGCTGGGCGCCTCGGTGCTCGCACAGCTCGCGGTCCGCACCGCGCCCACCGAGCGGATCCTCGCCCTGGGCTGTGTGCTGCTGGCGGCCGGTCTCGCGCTCGTCGCACTGTCGGTGGCGCAGGGGTCGATGGCCGAGCTGGTGGCCGGCGCGGTGGTCGCCGGGGTTGGTCAGGGAATGACGTTCTCCAAGGGCCTGGCCGCGGTGAACGCGCGGGTGGAGGCCCACCAGCGGGCGGGGACGACGTCGTCGTACTTCGTGGTGGTCTACGTGGCGATCTCGCTGCCGGTCGTCGGGCTGGGGGCGTCGAGCCAGGCGTGGGGGCTGCGGACCGCGGGGATCGCGTTCTGCGTCGCGGCCGCGGTGCTCGCGCTGCTGGCGCTGGCGGCGCTGCTGGTCATCCGGCGGCGCGACGCGCGCGCGTCCGTGTGAGCCTCACCGGTAGCCGGTCGTGTCGGCGGGCAGTCCCGCGTCCTGGACCTCGGTGACGTAGCGCCAGGCGTCGGGCCGGGACCCGTCGACGTCGTCGACCCCGTAGACCCGCCCGAGCTCGCCCGATGAGGTGGAGCGGCCGTTCCAGCGGTGCCGGTCGGGGTCGGCGGCCAGCGCGGCGATCCCGCGGCCGACGAACCGCGGGCTCTCCGAGATCGCGAAGTGCGGCTCGGTCACGCACGCGTCGCGCCAGGTGTCGGCGGTGACCCCGAACTGCTCCAGCATGATCTCCGAGCGCAGCCAGCCCGGGGTGACCGCGACCGCGGTCCCGCCGTGCCCGCGCAGCTCGTGCGCCCAGGACCGGGCCAGCCGGATGGGCGCGATCTTGGCCAGGTCGTAGAAGACGTTGAGCCGGTAGTGCTCGGCGTTGTAGGCGTCGGTGCCGTCGGTGACCTCGACGACGAGGCCGCCGGGCGTGCGGGAGAGCAGCCCCAGGGCGTGGTGGGCGGTGACGAGGTGGGTCTCGACCGCCAGGCGCAGCGTACGGAGCCCGTTGTCCAGGTCGTGCTCCCAGACCGGGACGTCCCACTCGACCATCATCTCGCCGCCCCAGATGTCGTTGACCAGCACGTCGAGCCGGCCGTGGTCGCGCTCGACCCGCGCCACCAGCGCCGCGACGGCGTCGGGGTCGAGGTGGTCGGTGGGCACGGCGATGCCGGTGCCGCCCGCGGCGGTGACGAGGTCGGCGGTGTCCTCGATCGTCTCCGGCCGGTCGTACTCCGACCGGGCCGCGCGGGTACTGCGGCCGGTGCAGTACACGACCGCGCCGGCCGCGCCCAGCTCGACCGCGATCCCCCGCCCGGCGCCGCGCGTCGCGCCCGCCACCAGCGCCACCCTGTCCCTCAGGTCCGTCACACCGGGCAGCCTGCCAGGGACCGAGTTGTTTGTAAACGAGCATTCGGTTATGTTCGTCGGAGCCGACCCGAGCCGACGAGGGGACCGACCACCGGCATGTTCGAGACGACCACCGAGCTCACCGACCTCCAGCGACTGCTGGACGCCTCCGTCTCCGGAGCCGGGGACCACCTGCGCAGCATCGTCACCCCCGGGGAACGGACGCTGACCGCCGCGCAGCTCGTCCGGGTCGCCACCGGCATCTGCACCCTGGCGCTGGCCACCACCACGCGGCGCGGACAGCCCCGGGTCAGTGGTGTGGACGGACACTTCCTGCACGGCGCGTGGGTCGTCGGCACCGACCCCGGCGCCGTGAAGGCACGTCACCTCGCGGACCGCCCCGCGGTGAGCGCCGCCCACCTGCGCGGCGACGACCTCGGGATCTTCACGCACGGGACCGCGCACCCGCTCAACCCGGCCGGCGCGCCCGCGCACCCCCGGTGGCCCGCGGCCCTCGACCACCTGCAGCGCTGCTACGGACCGGAGGGGTTCGTCTGGGACGAGGTCGTCTTCTACCGGATCGAGCCGACCTGGATGGTCGCCTACAGCCCCGACCCGGCCGGCCTCGCCGGGTCCGCGGCGCCGACGGCGCCGCCCGCCTGAGAGGGTGAGCCGTGCCCCGTCGCAAGCAGGTCCCCGACGCGGACGTCCTCGACGCCGCCCTCGACGTGCTGCACGCCCGCGGGCCGCAGGCGCTCACCTTCGCCGCGCTGGCCGGGGCGAGCGGTCTGGCCCCGGCCACGCTCGTGCAGCGCTTCGGCGGCAAGTCCGACCTGCTGCGCCGGACCCTGCTGCACGCGTGGGACCGGCTCGACCGCGAGACCGCCGGGAGCGGCGCCGAGGCGGAGCGCACGCCGGAGGGCGCCGTCGCGTTCCTGGTCGGGCTGTCGGGGCAGTACGGCGGGATCGACAGCTACGCCGACGCACTGCTGGTCCTGCGCGAGGACCTCCTCGACCCCGACGTCCGGCGGCGGGGCGCCGCCTGGCGGCAGGCGCTCACCGACGTCCTCGACGCGTGCCTGGCCGGCACCCCGGGCGCCCCGGACGGCGCCGGCGCGCTGCTGGCGACCCACTGGCAGGGCACCCTGCTGTGGTGGAGCTTCGACCCCCGGCTGCCGGTGGCCGAGCACGTGGAGCGCGAGCTGACCCGGTTCGTGGCCGCGGTGCTCACGCCTCCGGCAGGTTCTGCACGTGCCGGAACCCGAACCGGCCCTTGATGCACAGGTGCCCGTGAGTGACCGAGTGGTCCGCCGGGCTGGTGACGTTGACGATCTCGCCCCGCTGCACGTGCAGCTCCAGGTTGCAGCCGACCCCGCAGAACGAGCAGATCGTCGTCGTGACGGTCTCCTCGTCGGGGTGCCAGTCGCCGGCCTCGCGGCGGTCGTGCTCGGCGACGGACTTCAGCGCCCCGGTCGGGCAGACCCCGATGCAGTTGCCGCAGTAGACGCAGGCCGAGCCGGGCAGCTCGACGTCGTGCTCGGTGGCGATGCGGGCGTCGAACCCGCGTCCCGCGGCGGCGATCGCGAACGTGAACTGGGCGTCGGTCCCGCAGGCGTTGACGCACTTGTAGCACATGATGCACCGCGAGTAGTCCCGCACGTAGAGCTCGTTGTCGATCTTCACGGGCTGGGCGACGGTGGCCCGGGTCGCGCCGTCGGGGGCCGGGTGGTGACCGGCGTGGCGGCGGTCGCGCTCCCCCGCCGCGGCCGGCGGGGCGGGTGGGCCGTAGCGGTCGGGGTCGACGCCGTAGTCGGTCATCCAGCGCGCCACGTCGGCGCTCGCCTGGGTCATGTCCACCGAGGACGCCAGCAGTTCGAGGACCATCCGGCGGCTGTGCCGGACCTTGTCGGTGTCGGTCCGCACCTCCATGCCGTCCTCGCAGCGCCGCGCGCAGGAGGGCACCAGCGCGCGGGAGCCCTCGACCTCGACCACGCAGACCCGGCAGGCGTTCACCGGGTCCATGTTCGGCGCCCAGCACAGGGTGGGGGTGTCGGCCTGGGCGGGCGAGCCCTCGCGGTGCAGGGCGTCGAGGATCGTCGCGTCCTCCGGGACCCGGACCTCGGTGCCGTCCAGGGAGACGGTGACGGTGCGCCGGATCGCGCCGAGCATCACCGGGCCGCCGGCGAGCCGTTCGGCCGGTCCGGGACCGGAGCCCGCCGGGTCGGCGACGGTCACGCCGACCGCGCCGGCCCCGTTCGTGCGGTGCAGGGCGGCGACGCCCTCCCCCGCGCCGGGCCCGTCGCCGGGGGTGCCGTCGCCGGACGAGGCGTCCGCCTCGGGCGCGCCGTCGACCTCCCCGGCCCGGGGCGCGCGCGAGCCGCCGCCCGGCCCCATCGGGCCCTTCCCGCCGGTCCTGGTCATCGACGCCCCCCGTGTCCGTTCGACGAGTGCGACGGCGCCGCGATCAGCCCCAGGTCGAGTGCCGAGGCGACGGCCGACGGCGCGGTCTGCCCGAGCCCGCAGATCGACGCGTCGCGCATGACCCGGGCGAGGTCGTCGAGCAGGGCCAGCTCGGTCTCCCGGGACCCGAGCGGGGCACCGCGTTCCAGCCGGGCCAGTGCCTCCTCCTGGCGCACCGTCCCGACCCGGCAGGGCACGCACTGCCCGCAGGACTCGTCGCGGAAGAAGGCCGCGATCCGGCGGAGGGTGGCGGTGAGGTCGGCACGGTCGTCGAGCACGAGCACGACGCCGGACCCGAGGGTGGCGCCGATGTCGCGGGCCCCCTCCAGGGTGAGGGGCACGTCGAGGTCCTGCGGGAGGACGAACCCGCCCGCGGCGCCGCCCAGCAGCACGGTGCGCAGCGTGCCGCGGGTGCCCCCGGCGAGGTCGAGCAGCTCGCGCAGGGTGGTGCCGAAGTCGACCTCGTACACCCCGGGGGCACCGACGGCACCGGACACGCAGAACAGCTTCGACCCGGTGGACCGGCCCCCGCCGACCGCGGCGAACGCCCCGCCGCCGATGTTCAGCACCTCCAGCACGTTGTAGAGGGTCTCGACGTTGTTGATCGCGGTCGGCTTCCCGAACAGCCCGGAGGTCGCCGGGAACGGCGGCTTGTTCCGCGGCTCGCCCCGGTAGCCCTCGATCGACTCCAGCAGCGCGGTCTCCTCACCGCAGATGTAGGCGCCCGCCCCGCGGCGCAGGTCGATGTCGAAGGCGAAGCCCTCCCCCATCACGTCGTCGCCGAGGTGGCCGCGCGCCCGGGCCGCGGCGATCGCGTCCTGCAGCCGGCGGGTGGCCAGCGGGTACTCGCCGCGGATGTAGAGGTGCCCGACGGTGGCGCCGGTGACGTAGCCGGCGATGGTCATGGCCTCGACCAGGCCGAACGGGTCGCCCTCCATGAGCACCCGGTCCTTGAAGGTGCCCGGCTCGGACTCGTCGGCGTTGCAGACGAGGTGGTGCGGGCGCTCCGGGGACTGCGCCACACCCTCCCACTTGACGCCGGTGGGGAACGCGGCGCCGCCGCGCCCGGTGAGCGAGGCGTCCTTGAGCTCGGCGATCACCCGGGAGGCGCCGAGGCGGACCGCGCGGCGCAGGGCCGCGTAGCCGCCGCGGGCGCGGTAGTCGTCGAGCGAGGTGGGGTCGACGACGCCGACCCGGCGCAGCAGCCGCAGGTGCTCCCCGGTCCGGGTCTGCGGGGCCGAGACGGTGGTGTCGGCGAAGGCCCGGTCGGCCTCGGCCGCCTGCTCCCCGGCCGGGTCGGCGGGCGCGTGCGCCGCGGTGAGGACGGCCTGCGGGGTCGCGGGGGCCTGTGACAGGTCGGGCTCGCCCGCGCGCTGGTGCAGCACCGCGGGCGCCCGCTCGCACAGTCCCAGGCAGGGGCTGCGCACCACGCAGGCGCGCCCGCCGTCGAGGTCGCGCTCCAGTGCCGCGACGATCTCCTCGCCGCCGGACGGGCCGCACGCCACGTCGTCGCAGACGTGCACCACCCGCGGCGCGCGCGGCTCCACCGAGAACATCGCGTAGAACGTGGCGACGCCGTACACCTCGGCCGGCGGGACCTGCAGCGTCCGCGCGACGTGGTTCAGCGACCCCTCCGACAGCCAGCCCGCCGCGTCGTGCACCGCGTGCAGCAGCGGCAGCAGCAGGTGGCGCCGCGAGCGGGCGGCGTGCCCGGCGTGCGCCGACCGGGTCGGCCGGTCCCCGGCGGTGGCGTCCGCGGCGGTGGGGGCGAGCAGTGCGAACGCGGCGTCGATCGTGTCCCGTTCGGCCGCGGTCGGTGCGGCGGTGGAGATGTGGAGATCCATTCACAGCCTCTCGATCCGCACCGCGGTCGCCTTGAACTCCGAGGTGCCCGACTTGGGGTCCCAGGCGTCGTTGGTGAGCGCGTTGACGTCGACCTGCTCGGTGAAGTGCGGGGTGAACGACGCCAGCCCCGGCCGCAGCGACGGGTCGACCCACACCGGCGCCTCGACACTGCCGCGACGGCTGGTGACCCGCACCCGGTCGCCGTCGGTGACGCCGAGCGCGGCGGCGTCGGCCGCGTCGATGCGCAGCGACTCGCGGCGGCGCAGCGGCGAGGCGTAGCCGCCGGTCTGCACCCCGGAGTTGTAGGCGTCGAGCAACCGCACCGTGGTGAGCCGGATCGGGTACTCCTCGGTGAGCTCGTCGGCCGGCGGGACGTGTTCGACCGGGGTGAACGGCGCCGGCGCGCCGCGCTCGTCCGGGTCGTCGGACCACAGCCGGGTGTGCATCAGCGGGGTGCCCGGGTGGTCCTCGGCGGGGCAGGGCCACTGGATGCCGCCGAGCGCGTCGAGGCGGTCGTAGCTCATGCCGTGGTGCCAGTTCAGCGACACCGAGCGCAACTCGTCCCACACCTGCTCGGCGGTCGGCTCGCCCCAGTCGTGCCCGAGCCGCTGCGCGACGCCGCAGATGATGTGGGTGTCGGGGCGGGCCAGGCCCGGCGGGTCGAGGGCCTTGCGGACCCGCTGGACGCGGCGCTCGGAGTTGGTGACGGTGCCCTCGTACTCGCACCAGTCCGCGGCGGCGGGCAGCACGACGTCGGCGAGCTCGGCCGTGGCGGTGCGGAAGATGTCCTGGACGACGAGGTGGTCGAGGGAGGACAGCAGGTGCCGGGCGTGGGTCGCGTCGGCCTCGGACTCGGCCGGGTTCTCCCCGATGCAGTACAGCGCGCTCATCTGCCCGGCCTCCATCGCCTCGAACATCTGCGACAGGTGCCGACCGGGACGGTCGGGGAACTCGACGCCGCCGTAGACGGCGTGGAAACGGGCGTGGGCCTCGGCGTCGCCGACGTCGTAGCCGCCGGGCAGCTTGGCCGGGATGGCGCCCATGTCGCCGCCGCCCTGCACGTTGTTCTGCCCGCGCAGCGGCACCAGCCCGGAGCCGTAGCGGCCGACGTGCCCGGTCAGCAGCGCGAGGTTGATCAGGGCGAAGACGTAGTCGGCGGCGTTGTGGTGCTCGGTGATGCCCAGGGTCCAGCAGATCTGGGCGCGGTCGGCGCGGCCGTAGGCGTGCGCCAGCTCCCGGATCGACGACGCCGGGACCCCGGTGATCTCCTCGGCGCGCTCCAGCGTGTACGGCTCCACCGCGGCCCGGTAGTCCTCGAAGCCGGTGGTGGAGCGCTCGACGAACGCGTGGTTCACCAGCCCGGCGTGGATGATCTCGCGGCCGACCGCGTTGGCCAGCGCGATGTCGGTGCCCACGTCGAGCCCGAGCCAGGAGTCCGCCCAGTGCGCGGTGGAGGTGTGGCGCGGGTCGACCGAGAACATCCGGGCGCCCTTGCGGATCCCCTGCAGCACGTGGTGGAAGAAGATCGGGTGCGTCTCGCGGGCGTTACTGCCCCACAGGACGAGGAGGTCGGCGTTCTCCGCCTCGACGTAGGCGGAGGTGCCGCCGCCGGCACCGAACACTGCCGTCAGACCGACGACGCTGGGAGCGTGTCAAGTGCGGTTGCAGCTGTCGACGTTGTTGCTGCCCATCACCGCCCGGGCGAACTTCTGGGCGACGTAGTTCATCTCGTTGGTCGCCTTGGAGCAGCTGAACATGCCGAAGCGGTCCCCCGGGACGGCGGCGAACCCGGCCGCGGCGCGGTCCAGGGCCTCGTCCCAGGACGCCGGGCGCAGCACCCCGTTCTCGCGGACCAGCGGCTCGGTGAGGCGGACGTGGCGGGGCCGGAAGCCCCGGCGCGATCCCTGCGGGCGGGTGGCGGTCATCGTCGGCCTCCGGCGTGGTGGTTCCCTCGGCTCCCGCACCGTAGCAAGGTCGAGACCCGCGTCACACCCCTTCGAGCTCGTCGCCGGTCACCAGCGGGAACCACGGCGGCAGCGGCGCCGTCCCGCCCGCGACGGCCACCGGGCGACCCAGCTCCCCCGCCGTACGGGCGCGGACGGTGCGGACGCGCCCCCCGTCGTGCAGGCGCACCGCGGGCAGCGGACGGGCCCGGGCCGCGGCCAGCTCGGCGGGGGTGTTGACGTTGGTCAGCGACGCCAGGTCCGGGTCGAGGCGGGCCAGCACCGGGTCGCTGCGCAGGGTCTGCTCGCCGATCCGGCGCACCGCGACCCGGTCGAACAGCGACGGCGGGCGGCCCTGCCCGGCCGCGGTCAGCCCGTCGATCACGGGGGCGAGCGCGGTGGCGTAGGCGGCGGCGAGCGGCTGGTGGTGCCCGAACGCCTCGGGCAGCGCGACGTCGTGCTCCCCGCGCAGGTCCAGCACGCGGGCGGCGAAGGCGGGGTGCAGCAGCGGCAGGTCGACCGACGCGACGAACGCCGCCTGCGCCCGGCCCGCGACGGCGGCCAGCCCGGCGCCGATCGCGGGCAGCGGGCCGAGCCCGGGGACCGGGTCGTCGACGACCTCGGTGCCCGGCGGCAGCTCCGGCAGCTCCTGCCCGGCGGCACGCACCACGACCAGCGGCCCGTCCACCGCCCGGCCCAGGACGGCGACGGTGCGGGTCAGCAGCGCCGCCCCGTGCCAGTCCAGCGACGCCTTCGCCGTCCCCATCCGTGAGGACGCACCGCCCGCCGGCACGATCCCCGCCCCCGGCCGCCGACCCCCGTACCCGCGCACGCGGCCGATCCTCCTCCTACCCTGGGGGTCGACAGCGGGAGGGGATCGGAATGGGACGGCTCACCGTGCGGCGACCGGTGCTGCACCTGAACGCGGACGGCAGCACCCGCTCGCGGCCGGACACCCTCGTGGCCGAGGAGCCGCTGGAGCTGCGCGTCGGGGGGAAGGCGCTGTCGGTGACGATGCGCACCCCCGGCCACGACGTGGAGCTCGCGCACGGGTTCCTGCTGACCGAGGGTGTGATCGGCTCCGGGCTGGACCTGGCCGGGGCCCGCTACTGCAACTCCGTCGACGAGCAGGGCCGCAACACCTACAACGTGCTCGACGTCGACCTGGCCGAGGGCGTCGCCCCGCCGGACGCGTCGGTGGAGCGGAACTTCTACACCACCTCGTCGTGCGGGGTGTGCGGGAAGGCCTCGCTGGACGCGGTGAAGCTCAAGACCCGCCACTCCCCGGCCGCGGACCCGCTGCGGATCGGCCGGGAGCTGCTGCTGGAGCTGCCCGACCGGCTGCGCGAGCACCAGAAGGTGTTCGGCTCCACCGGCGGGCTGCACGCCGCCGCCCTGTTCGACGCCGACGGCGGCCTGCTCGCCGCCCGGGAGGACGTGGGCCGGCACAACGCGGTGGACAAGGTGCTGGGCCGGATGGTGATGGACGGCCGGGTGCCCGCCACCGGCACCGTGCTGATGGTGTCGGGGCGGGCGTCGTTCGAGCTGGTGCAGAAGGCCGTGATGGCCGGGGTGCCGATGCTCGCGGCGGTGTCGGCGCCGTCGTCGCTGGCCGTCGAGCTGGCCGAGGAGTCCGGGATGACCCTGGTCGGGTTCCTGCGCGGGCGGACCGGCAACGTCTACACCGGGGCCGAGCGCATCGAGCTCTGACCACGCGGGTCAGGCCCGCGGGGTGAGCGTGGCCCAGGCCCGTTCGTGGCGGTCCACCACCCGGCGCAGCCGCCCCGTGGTCCCGGCCGGACCGACCAGCGCGGCGACGGTGGCGACGACCAGCGCGCAGCCCGCGACCTGCCACGCGGTCAGGGTCTCCCCGAGCACCAGCATGCCGAGCACCACCGACAGCACCGGGTGCACCAGCAGCAGCGCCCCCGCGGTGCCCGGCGCCAGCCCGGCCGAGCCGCGCCCGATCAGCACCCAGGACACCACCTGCCCGGCCAGGGCCAGCACGATCAGCCAGGCCCAGGTCGTCGCGGGCAGGGCGACCGCGATCCCGCCGCCGGCGACGCCGACGATCCCGCAGGTCACCCCGGCCCCGACGGTCGCCAGCGCGACCGGGGTCACCAGGTGACGCGGACGGCCCCGCGACACCGAGCGGTTCAGGTGCAGGAACCCGGCGTAGGCGATCCCGGCGAGGGTGCCGAGCACCGCGCCGCGCACCGGCTCCGGTCCGCCGACCCCGGCGCCGAGCACCCCGCCGGCCAGCGCGATGCCGCCCAGCAGCAGCGGCGCCGCGTACACCAGCCGGCGCGGGACCCGCTCCCCCGCGACGACCCAGGCGATCAGCGGCAGCGCCAGCACCTGGATGTTGAGCACCACGTTCGCGATCCCGGCGCCCGCGTCGAGCACCGCGCGGGTCCACAGCAGGAAGTCCGCACCCAGGAACACCCCGGACAGCAGGGACCAGCCGACCGTCGCCGGTGGGAGGCCACCGGCGCGGCGGTACTCGGCCAGTGCCCACGGCCCCAGCACGACCAGGGCGAGCACACACCGCCAGACCGACGCCGTCGCCGGGTCGGCGCCCGCGAGCGCGACGAGGATGCCGGTCCAGGCCAGGACCGAGGCGCCGGCGACGAGAAGGAGTGCGGAGTGCGGATCGGGGGTGGTGCGTGCGTTCACGTGATCCACGATCCCCGCCGACACCGCGAAGCTCCAATGATTGTTCCTACCCGGTACCGATAAGCTGTGCTGTGTGATCTCCTGGGACCGGCTGCGGGTGTTCGACGCCGTCGCCGAGCACGGTTCGGTCGGCGCCGCCGCGGCCGCGCTGCACATCACCGGGCCCGCGGTGACCCAGCAGCTGCGCAAGCTCGAACGCGAGACCGGCACCCGGCTCGTCGAGCCGGCCGGGCGGGGCATCCGGCTCACCGCGGCCGGGCACGTGCTGGCCGGGCACGCGGCCACCGCGGCGGCGACCGTCGCCGGCGCCGAGCGCGACCTCGCCGCCCTGCACGACGACGCCGCCGGACCCCTGCGGATCGGCTCGGTCGCGAGCGCCCTGCGGACCCTGCTGCCCGAGGTCATCGACGGGTTGGCCGCCGCGCACCCCCGGCTGGTCCCCACCGTCGACGACGGCGAGGTCGTCGACCTGCTGCCCGCGCTGCAGTCGCGCGACCTGGACGCGGTGCTCATGGAGAGCTGGACCCAGCGTCCGGCCCGGCTGCCCGCGGGGATCCGGGTGACCGCGCTGGCCACCGAGCCCGCGATGCTCGCCGTCCCCGCCGACGACCCGCTCACCGGGCCCGACCCGGTGCCGCTGCGCACCCTGGCCGGTCGGGTGTGGACCTCCGGCCCGGTCGGCACCGAGCCCTACGAGGCGCTGCTGCAGCTGCTGCGCGGCGTCGGGACCGAGCCGGACATCCGCTACCGGGTCGGCGACTTCGCCACCCAGCTGGCGCTGGTCCGCGCGCGGCTCGCGATCGCGCTGGTCCCGGGCATGGCGGTGGCGGGGTCCGCGGTCCCCGGCGGCACCGGCCCGGTCCCGGTCACCGCCGACGACGGAGTGCGCCTGCTGCCCTGCCGGCCTGCGGCGGGCCGCTCACTGGTCCTGGCCACCCGCGGGTCCGACGCCGACCTCCCCGCCCTGCGCGCCCTGGTCGACGGCCTGCGCGCTGCGGCGGCCCGCATCATCCCCGCCTGACCCCGGGCCGCAGCCGCTCAGGCGAGCATGTCGCGCACCATCGGGATGACCCGGGTCCCGTACAGCTCGACCGCGCGCAGCCGGGCCGACACCGGCTGCGGTCCGACGGTGTAGATCAGGTCGAAGCGCTGGGCGCCCAGCGAGCGGATCGAGTCGGCGATGCGGCGGGCCACCGTCTCGGGGGACCCGACGTGCAGCGCTCCGCCGGAGACCTCGGCCTCGAACCGGGCGCGGTCCAGCGGCGGCCAGCCGCGCTGGGCGCCGATCCGGTCCATCTGCGCCTTGTACGGGGCGAAGAAGATCTCCTTCGCCTCCTCGTCGGTGTCGGCGACGAAGCCCGGCGAGTGCATGCCCACCGGCTTCGCCGCGTGCCCGAACTGCTCGACGGCGCGGTGGTAGAGGTCGACGTAGGGCGCGAAGCGTCCGGCCGGGCCCCCGATGATGGCGAGCATCAGGCCCAGGTCGTGGCGGGCGGTGCGGACCACCGACTCCGGCGAGCCGCCGACACCGACCCACACGGGCAGCCGGCGGCCGGTCGTCGGGAAGACCTCGACGCCGTCGAGCGCGGCGCGGGTGGCGCCCCGCCAGGTCACCGGCTTCTCGTCGAGGAGCTGCACGAACAGCTCCAACTTCTCCTCGAACAGCTGCTCGTAGTCGTTCATGGAGTAGCCGAACAGCGGGAAGGACTCGGTGAACGAGCCGCGGCCCACGATGACCTCGGCACGGCCGTCGGACAGCGCGTCGAGGGTGGCGAAGCGCTGGTACACCCGCACCGGGTCGTCCGAGCTGAGCACGGTGACGCCGGAGGACAGCCGGATCCGGGAGGTGCGGGTCGCGATCCCGGCGAGCACCGTCTCCGGGGTGGTGATGGCGTACTCGGGGCGGTGGTGCTCCCCCAGCGCGACGACGTCGACGCCGGCCCCGTCGGCCAGCACCACCTCGTCGACGACCTGGCGGATGGCCTGCGGGTGCGACAGCGGCGTGCCGTCGTCGCCCACCGGCACGTCGCCGAAGGTGTCCATGCCGAAGACGATGTCGCTCATCCGCTCCCCCAATATGGTTGATTCTTCAACCATCATGCCACGGAGACGGACCGTGCGTGGACGGGGCCCGGAACGGGGAACCCGGGCACATGCGACGTACCGCGCCCGCACTGCTGGCCCTGTTCCTGCTCGCGGGGTGCGGCACCGCCGCACCCACCGTCGACCTGGACGACCCGATGGGCACCGCGGGCGACGCGGTCGCCTCGATCGGCACGATCGAGATCCGCGACGCGGCCATCGCACCCGCCGACGACGCCGAGGGCGGGATCGCCCACCCCGCGGGCTCCGACGTCGGGCTGCGCCTCGTCGCGGTCAACAGCGGCGACACCGCCGACCGGCTGGTCTCGGCGAGCTCCCCGCTGGCCGAGGACGTCGCCGTCGGCGGCGAGCAGGCCCTGCTCGGCGGCGCGACGCTGCTGGTGGGGGACACCGGGTCCACCGTCCCCGCCGGCGCGGCGTCGGTCACCCGGGCCACGGTGACCCTCGACGACCTGCGCCAGGCACTGTCGGTCGGCCCGACCTACCCGGTCACCCTCACCTTCGAGCGCGCCGGGTCGATCACCCTGGAGCTCCCGGTCGACAACCCGGACCGCGGCTGAACCCGCTCAGCGCTCGCGCGCCCCGAGGCGACGCAGCAGGTTGGCCGCGAACCGGTCCCCGGTCGCGTCCATCGTCGCCTTCATCGTCCGGGTCACCACCGGCGCCGCGAGCCGCGACAGCGGCATGTCGACGTCGACGGTCAGCGAGATCTCCAGATGCGTCGCCGGCGAGCCGTCCGGCTCCGGGTCGGCGTCGCTCAGCGCGTAGTAGCCCTCCGCGCCCGCCCACTCGCTGACTCCGGTGGGCGGCGCATGGGTGAACTCGATCCGCTTGCCCTCGACGAAGGTCATCCGCTCGGTGAACACCGGTTTGATGCCCACCCCGAGCACCGCGATCCGCACCATGTGCCAGCGCCACAGCTCGTAGCCGTCGACGGCCGCGTCCCGCGCGGAGTCGGCGTCGATCCGGTTGAGCAGCGGCGTCAGCGTCGGCAGCACATCGGGATCGGTCAGGACGCGCCAGACGTCGTCTCGCGAGGCCGTCACGACGGCCTCGGACGCGGTGGTCGCGGAGAAGCGGGTCAGGACGCCCCGTCCCCGCCCAGTGCCCCACCGGCGGCCGGGGTGTCGTCCCCGCCCGCCACGTCGGGCTCGGGCTCCTCGGTGCCGCGGTTCGCGGCCGGGAGCAGGTCGGCCAGCGCCGCACCCTCGAGACGGCGGAAGGTCCGCCGTGGCCGGGTCCGGTCGAGCACCGCGACCTCGAGCGCCTCGGCGCCCAGGACCCGCGGCTGCGCGTTCGCGCCGTTGCCGGGCGACGCCGGGTCCGCGCCCGGCACCTGCAGCCCGCCCAGCGCCACCTCGATCGCCGCGCCCAGCTCCAGGCCGTGGGAGTAGGTCTCGGACAGCTTCTGCGAGATCGGCTCGGTCTGACCGCCCATGACGACGAACCGCGGCTCGTCGGTGATCGACCCGTCGTAGGTGATCCGGTACAGCTGGTCCCCGGCCGCCTCGACGCCCACCTCGGCGACGCAGAGCTCCACCTCGAAGGGCTTCTGCTGCTCCACGAACGCGGTGCCCAGCGCCTGGGCGTAGGCGTTGGCCAGCATCCGGCCGGTCACGTCGCGCCGGTCGTAGGTGAACCCGCGGAAGTCGGCCATCCGGATCCCGCCGGTACGCAGGTTCTCGAACTCGTTGTACCGGCCGACCGCGGCGAAGCCGATCTTGTCGTAGATCTCGGAGACCTTGTGCAGCGCCGTCGACCGGTTCTCCGCGACGAACAGCACGCCACCGGCGTAGGTCAGCACGACCACGCTGCGGCCGCGCGAGATGCCCTTGCGGGCCAGCTCGGAACGGTCGCGCAGCAGCTGGTCGACGGAGGAGTAGAACGGCATCGTCATGGGGAGGCGCTCCAGGCTCGTGCTTCGTGCGGGGAGGGGGTCAGCGGGACGGACCGCCAGGGCGCTCCCGGCGCCCGGCGATCACCTGGTCGACGACGGCGGCGATCTCGGCGTCGTCGCGGCGCACGGCGCCCTCGGCGGTGATGCCGACGACCACCGGGTAGATGCGCCGCACCGTGTCCGGCCCACCGGTGGCGGTGTCGTCGTCCGCGGCGTCGTAGAGCGCCTCGACCGCGGTGCGCACCGCGCCGTCGAGGTCCGCGGCCGGGTCGTGCAGCTTCTTCAGCGACGACTTCGCGAACACCGAGCCGGAACCGACCGCGTGGAAGCCGAGGTTCTCGTCGTACCGGCCGCCGGTCGGGTCGAAGGTGACGATCCGGCCGGCCTGCGCCGGGTCGGCGGCGTCGGTGTCGTAGCCCGCGAACAGCGGGACGACGACGAAGCCCTGCATCGCCGCGCCCAGGTTCTGGCGGACCATGCCGGCGAGCTTGTTGGCCTTGCCGTCGAGCGAGAGCGGGACGCCCTCGAGCTTCTCGTAGTGCTCGAGGTCGACCGAGAACAGCCGGACCATCTCCAGCGCGATCCCCGCGGAGCCGGCGATGCCGACGGCGGAGTGGGTGTCGGTGACGAACACCTTCTCGATGTCGCGCTGGGCGATCACGTTGCCCGCGGTCGCGCGGCGGTCACCGGCGATCACGACGCCGCCGGCGAACAGCAGCGCGACGATCGTGGTGCCGTGCGGGACGCCCAGGGCGTCGGCGGAGGTGCCGGGACCGGCTGTCCGGTCCAGGCCCGCGCCGGGGAGCAGGTGCGGGGCCGCGCCGCCGACGAAGTCGGAGAACGACTGCGACCCGGTCAGGAAGGTGCCGAGCTGACCCGTGTGGTGCCCGGGCACCAGCCCGGAGGTGACCGACGGCCGGAACTCCATCTCTCGGACGTGCCTTTCGTTCGAACTGCGTGCGCCGGTGGTCCCGCTCCCCCACGTCGGCGGGGTCCGCGGCCCTTCCGGCACGGCCGGGCCCGCAGGTGCGGACCCGGCCGGGACGGTACTGCTGGTGCCGGGGTGCGGCAGGGTGAGTGGCCCCGTGGGGCTCACTCACCGCCCTTCTGCACGTAGGACCGCACGAAGTCCTCCGCGTTCTCCTCGAGCACGTCGTCGATCTCGTCGAGGATGGTGTCGACGTCCTCACCGAGCTTCTCGCGGCGCTCCTGACCGGATCCGGACGCGTTCTCCCCGGACTCGTCGTCTCCGTCGCCGCCACCCTGGCGCTTGGTCTGCTCCTGGGACATGACGCCTCCTCCTCGCAGAGTTGCCTGCAGGTTCACCCTACCCACCGGGGGCGACAAAATCGCCTGTTGCGCAGCGGCGTGTGATCCGCTCCCCCGGCGGGCGGGCTCAGGAGGCGGTGAGCTTGTCGACCAGCTCCTCGGCCGTCGACACCGCCTCGAACAGCTCCCCCACGTGCTTGCGGGTCCCGCGCAGCGGCTCCAGCGTCGGGATCCGCACCAGGGACTCGCGGCCCAGGTCGAAGATCACCGAGTCCCAGGACGCGGCGGCGACCTCGACCGGGAACCGGCCCATGCAGGTGCCGCGGAAGTAGGCGCGGGTGTCCTCGGGCGGCTCGGTCATCGCCGCGGCGACCTGCTCCTCGGTGACCAGCCGGCGCATCGACCCGCGGGTGACGAGCCGGTTGTAGAGACCCTTGGCCAGCCGCACGTCGGAGTACTGCAGGTCGACCATCCCGAGCCGGCCCGACGCCCAGGTCAGGCCGTCGCGCTCGCGGTAGGCCTCGAGCAGCTTGAGCTTGGCCGTCCAGTCGAGCCGGTCGGCGGTCAGCATCGGGTCGCGCTCCAGGTCGACCAGCACCGACTCCCACTCCTCGACGACCTCGCGGGTGTCGGGGTCCCACTCCTCGCGGCGCGGGGAGACGGTCTGCTCCATGTGCTCGACCGCGCGGGCCAGGTACTCCTGCTGGATCTGCACCGCGGTGAGGTGACGGCCGTCGGCCAGCGGGACGGTCCGCTGCAGCGTCGGGTCGTGGCTGATCCGCGAGACGGACTTCACCGGCTCGGCCAGGCGCAGGTCCTCGAACGAGCGCCCCTTCTCGATCATGTCGAGGACCAGGGCGGTGGTGCCGACCTTGAGCAGCGTCGAGATCTCGGACAGGTTCGCGTCGCCGATGATGACGTGGAGGCGGCGGTACTTGTCGGCGTCGGCGTGCGGCTCGTCGCGGGTGTTGATGATGCCGCGCTTGAGCGTGGTCTCCAGCCCGACCTCGACCTCGACGTAGTCCGAGCGCTGGGCGATCTGGTAGCCGGCCTCGTCACCCTGCTGGCCGAGGCCGACCCGGCCGGCGCCGCAGACGACCTGGCGGGTCACGAAGAACGGGGTGAGGCCGGTGACGATCGACGGGAACGTCGTCGTCCGGGCCATCAGGTAGTTCTCGTGGGAGCCGTAGCTGGCGCCCTTGCCGTCGACGTTGTTCTTGTAGAGCTGCATCCGCGGCGCGCCCGGCACGGTGGCCGCGCGGTTCGCCGCCTCCAGCATGATGCGCTCGCCGGCCTTGTCCCAGGTCACGATGTCGCGCGGGGACAGGACCTCGGGAGTGGAGTACTCCGGGTGGGCGTGGTCGACGTAGAACCGGGCGCCGTTGGTGAGGATGACGTTGGCCGCGCCGAGGTCGTCGAGGTCGGTGTCGAGCTGCGGCGCCAGCGACGGCGCCGACAGGTCGAACCCCCGGGCGTCGCGCAGCGGCGACTCCACCTCGTAGTCCCAGCGCGCCCGGCGGTTGCGGGGCACGTCCGCCGCGGCGGCGTAGGCCAGCACCACCTGCGTCGAGGTGACGACGGGGTTCGCGGTGGGGTCACCGGGCACGGCGATGCCGTACTCCACCTCGGTGCCCATGATCCGGCGGGCCGTCACGACCGGCCCCCTGCGCGAGAGTGCATTGCACGAGACTAACCGTCCGCGCCCCCACCCGGGGTGCACCGCGGCCCGGCGGGATCATCGTGGCGTGACCGATCCCGCACGTGAGCGCCTGACCGTCTTCGACGCCGGGGGCACGCCCACCGGCGTCGCCGAGCGCGGCGAGGTCTACGCGCGCTCGCTGTGGCACGCCACGACGGCGGTCCTGCTCCGCTCCGCCGACGGCACGCGGGTCTACGTGCACCGTCGCACCGACACCAAGCTGGTCATGGCCGGGATGTGGGACTGCCTCGCCGGCGGGGTCCTCGACGAGGGCGAGACCCCCGACGCGTGCGCCGCCCGCGAGCTGGGCGAGGAGCTCGGCGTCACCGGCGTGCCGCTGGAGAAGCTGGCCGTGGTCGCCTTCGACGCCGCCGCGCTGGGTGTCGACACCGGGCCCGGCACCGGCCCGGACGGTCTGCGGGCCCACGTGCACGTCTACCGCGCCTTCTCCGACGGCCCGGTGACCCACCAGCCCTCGGAGGTGGCCGAGGGGGGCTGGTGGACCCTCGACGAGCTGGCGGCCCGGATCGGCGCGCCGGACCGGGCCTGGGTCCCCGACGGCCTGTACGTCACCCGCCTGCTGCTGGCCGACCTCGTCCGTTAAGGTCCTCGGGCCAGCGCGTTTACCAGTGGGTAACATACGTCACCCACATCGGTGCCTGATCGGTCGACACCGGGCGGGTCGCGCGACGCCACCCCGGGAAGGGCCCAGCGTGGAGCCTCCCCCGACGCCCACCACGCCCACCACGCGACAGTCCCAGGAGTCACCCATGGTCAGCATCTCGGTCTCGGCCCGTTCCCTCGCCGCCGCCAGGCTGATCGATCCCGACGTCAACACCGCCGCCGTGCAGGCCGCGGTGGAGGCGGCACTGGCCGCCGAGCGCCACGAGCAGCGCGCCGCCGCGGGCTCCACCACGCGTCGCGAGCACACCGCCCGACGCGAGCCGGACTCCCGCCGGTCCTGACCCTCCCCGCCCCGCCGGGGGGTCCCCGTGCACCCGGAGGCGGGGCCGGGCAGCGCGACGGGCCCGCACCCCGGGTGGGACGCGGGCCCGTCGCGGCCGTGATCAGAAGTTGATCATGTGGCCGGCCAGGCCGTGGATCGCCTCCTGCAGGCACTCCGACAGGGTCGGGTGCGCGTGCACGTTGCGCGCCATCTCGTGGACGGTCAGGTCCCACTTCTGGGCCAGGGTCAGCTCGGGCAGCAGCTCGGTCGCCTCGGCGCCGATGATGTGTCCGCCCAGCAGCTCGCCGTAGGTGTCGTCGGCGATCAGCTTGACGAAGCCGGCGGGCTCGGCCATGCCGTGCGCCTTGCCGTTCGCGGTGAAGGGGAAGGTCGCGGTGTTGACCTTCCAGCCCTTCTCGTCGGCCAGGTCGCGGGCCTCGGCCTCGGTGTAGCCGAACGACGCCACCTGCGGGTTGCAGAAGGTCGCGCGCGGCATCATCTTGTAGTTCAGCTCCTGGGTCTCGGCGCCCGCCAGGGTCTCGGCGGCGACGATGCCCTGCGCCTCGGCGACATGGGCGAGCATGAGCTTCGCGGTGACGTCACCGATGGCGTAGACGTGCTCCACGCTGGTGCGCATGTAGTCGTCGATCTCGATGGCGCCGCGCTCGGTGAGGTTCACGCCGAGCTTGTCGAGACCGTAGCCGTCGACCCGCGGGGCGAAGCCGATCGCCTGCACGACCTTGTCCGCGCGGAGCTCCTCGCTGCCCTTGGACGAGGAGACCGAGACGGTGACGCCCTTGCCGTCGTCGGTGATGGACTCGACCTTGGTGGAGGTCCGCACCGTCACGCCGAGCTTCTTGTAGGCCTTGAGCAGCTCCTTGGACACGTCCGCGTCCTCGAGCGGGAGCAGCCGGTCCAGGTACTCGACGATGGTGACGTCGACGCCGTAGTTGGCCAGCACGAACGCGAACTCGACGCCGATCGCACCGGCGCCGGCGATGATCACGCTCTCCGGCAGCTCGCGGGTGAGGATCTGCTCCTCGTAGGTCACCACGCGGTCGGACAGCTCGGTGCCCGGCAGCAGCTTGACGGTGGAGCCCGCGGCGATGATCACGTCGTCGTAGGTGACGGTCTCGTTGCCGCCCTTCGACAGCTCGACCTCGATCTCGCCCGGCTTGGTGAAGCGGCCGAACCCGTCGAACTCGGTGATCTTGTTCTTCTTCATCAGGAAGTGCACGCCCTTGACGCGCCCGTCCGCGACCGAGCGGCTGCGGTCGAAGGCGGCGCCGAAGTCGAGCGACACCTCACCGGACAGACCGAAGGTCTTCTGCTCCTTGGTGACGATGTGGGCGATCTCGGCGTTGCGCAGCAGCGCCTTGGAGGGGATGCAGCCCACGTTGAGACAGACACCGCCCCAGTACTTCTCCTCGATCACCGCCACACTGCGGCCGAGCTGGGCGGCACGGATGGCCGCCACGTATCCACCGGGTCCGGCTCCGAGTACGACGACGTCGAAATGAGGCATGTGCCCAGCCTAGGACGCCTGGGCCGGGTCCGGGCCGTCCGGTCCCGAGTCCCGGGTCACGGGCCACTCCCCGCCACCGGACAGGTGCGCGACGACCGCCTCGCACGCCTCGCGCAGCCCGGCCTGCTGGGCAGGGGTCAGCCCGTCGAACACCGCCTCGCGGACGCTCTCGACGTGGTCGGGGGCCGCACCGGCCAGCACCTCGAAGCCGCGGTCGGTCAGCCGGGCCAGCTGGCCGCGGCGGTCGGTGGGACAGGACCGCCGCTCGATCCAGTCCGCCTCCTCCATCCGGGCCACCGCGTGCGACACCCGGCTGCGCGAGGACAGCGCGGAGTCCGCGAGGACGCTCATCCGCAGAGTGCGGTCCGGCGCCTCGGACAGGCGGACCAGGATCTCGTAGTACGCCTGGGGCATCCCCGCCCCGGCCTGCAGGCGTCGCTCCACCTTCTCCGAGACCAGCCGCTGCGCGGCCAGGAAGGCGCGCCAGGTGCGCTGCTCCTCGTCGTCCAACCAGCGTGTGTGACTCATAGCACCCTCCGAAACATTGGGGCGTGGCATTCGTTGCACCTAGTATCGCTCTCAACAAGTGAGAGTTCAACTATTTCGAGGAGTCACCACCATGACCGCCGCCACCACCATCCCCGGTTACGTCGTCGGCACCTGGGACATCGACCCGGTGCACTCCGACGTGGCGTTCGTCGTCCGTCACATGATGGTCAGCAAGGTCCGTGGCCGCTTCGAGAAGGTCTCCGGCGAGCTCGTGACCGCGGAGCGGCTCGAGGACTCCACCGTCACCGCCACCATCGACGCCTCCTCGATCACCACCGGCAACGACCAGCGCGACGGCCACATCCGCTCCGCCGACTTCTTCGAGGTCGAGAAGTACCCGGAGTGGACCTTCCGGTCCACCGGGATCGCCGCGAAGGGCGAGGACTACGTGCTCACCGGCGACCTGACCCTCAAGGGCGTCACCAAGCCCGTCGAGCTGGACCTCGAGCTGAACGGCTTCGGCCCCGACGCGTGGGGCGGCACCCGCGCCGGGTTCACCGCCAAGACCACCGTCAAGCGCTCGGAGTTCGGTGTCGACATCGAGCTGCCGATGGACGGCGGCGGCGTCGTCGTCAGCGAGAAGGTCGGCGTCGAGCTGGAGATCCAGGCGGTCCTGCGCGCCTCCTGACCCCGCACCCGCGGCCACGGCCCCGGACCGGCGACGCCGGTACCGGGGCCGTGCCGCGTCCGTAGGCTGGTGCCGTGCGCAGCTACGCCGAGACGGCCCCCGCCGGACCGCTGCGCGCGGTCGTCGAGGTGACCTGGCGGGCGCACGCCGGAACTGCGCCGCACGTCCAGCGGGTCCTCCCCGACGGCTGCATGGACCTGCTCCTGTCCGGCGGCCGGGCGGTCGTCGCGGGTCCCGACACCACGGCGCACCTCGCCGGCTCGCGCGCGGGCGGCGTGACCACCGGCCTGCGCTTCCGCCCCGGCGCCCTCCCGGCCCTGCTGGGCGTCCCGGCCGACGCGCTGCGCGACCGCCGGGTCCCGCTCGCCGACGTGCTCGACTCCGGCCGACGCGGGCTGCTCCGGCCCACCCCTGCCGGCGACGACGACGCCGCGTGGCTCGCCCGGCTGGCCCTCGCCCTGCAGGCGGCGGCGGTGGACGACCGGACGCCCGCCCCGCTCCCCCGTGCCGCGCTGCGCGCCCTGGCCGGCGGCATGCCCGCCGCGGAGCTGGCCGACCGGCTCGGCGTCACCGGACGCACCCTGCACCGCCGCTGCGTCGCCACCCTCGGGTACGGGCCGGCCGTCGCACGGCGGGTGCTGCGCTTCCGGGCCGCAGCCGCGCTGCTGTACGACGGCGTCCCCCCGGCCGCGGTCGCCGCCCGCACCGGCTACGCCGACCAGCCCCACCTGTCCCGCGAGGTCCGGGCCCTTGCCGGGGTGTCCCCCGGTGCCCTCCCGGTCGCCGCCCGGCCGGGCTCCTAGGCCCGGTCCCCCGTGCCGGGAGGCCCGACCGGTGCCGCCCACCGCGCGTGCGCCGGCAGGGGCGGCCGTACCGACGCCCCGGTCAGCAGCCCGGCGAACGCGGACGCGGCCGGGACGGGGCGGCGTCCGCGCGGGAGCACCAGCGCGATCCGCCGCCGCACGACCGGATCGGCGAGCGGGACCGCGGCCAGTCCCGCGAAACCGGTGAGCGGCACCACCAGCCCGGGCACGGCCGTCACGCCGAGGCCGGCCGCGACGAGCCCGGCGACCGCGGCGATGTTGCGGGCCGCGACGCCGCGCCCGGGGCGGCTGCCCGACTCGGCCAGCGCCCGGTCCACGTGCTGGCGGATGCTCGTGGACGCGTCGAAGTCGACGAACTCCTCGCCGTCGAGGTCGGTCCAGCGCAGCTCCGGGCGCCCGGCGAGCGGGTGACCGGGAGGCAGCAGGGCGCAGAACCGGTCGGCGGCCACCGGGGTGACCAGGAGGTCCTCGGGGGCCCGGCCGTGCACCACGGTGACGGCGAGGTCGGCCCGGCCGGAACGCACCCGCTCGGTGACCTCGTCGGCGAGGGCGTCGGAGATCTCCGGGCGGACCCCCGGGCGGCGGCGCAGGAACGCCGACACCACCCCCGGGAGCAGGATCGCCGCGAGCGACGGCAGCGTCGCGATCCGCACGGTGCCCGCCTGCCCGTCCAGGACGTGCTCGACGTGGCGCAGCTCCGCCGCGACCCCGTCGAGGGCGCGGCGTGCGGCCGCGACGACCGCCGCGCCGGCCGGGGTCGGCTCCAGGCGGCGGGTGGTCCGCTCGAACAGCCGCGCCCCGAGAAGCCGTTCGACCTCGGCGACCGTGCGGCTCAGCGAGGGCTGCGCAGTCCGCAGCACGGCCGCGGCCGCGGTGAATCCCCCCGCGTCGTGCACCGCGACCACCGTCCTGAGCTGCTGCAACGTCAGATCCATGTCGCCACCGCATCAGTCGATCCGGATTCGGTCTTTGACGATCATAGGTCCCGGCCCGCACCGTACGTCCGGGCCGATGCCGGCCCGGACGCCGACGAGGAGGTCGACGATGCTCGCCGCGATCGGATTCCTGACCATCGCCGTGTTCCTGGCGGCCGTGCTGTCCGGGCGGGTGTCGGTGCTGCTGGCCCTGACCGTCGTCCCGGCAGCAGCCGCCGTCGCCGCCGGGCTGGGCGGCGGGCTGGGCGAGTACGTCGCGACCGGTCTGGAGACCGTCGCCCCGGTCGCCATCATGATCACCTTCGCGATCCTGTACTTCAGCCTGATGCTCGACACCGGGCTGTTCGACCCGGCGATCCGCCGGGTGGTCCGGTGGGCGGGCGGGGACCCGTTGAAGATCTGCGTCGGCACGGCCGCGCTGACCGTGCTCGTCGCCCTCGACGGTGACGGCGCCTCCACCTTCCTGATCATGGTGAGCGCCATGCTGCCCCTCTACGACCGGCTCGGGATGCGCCGGATCGTGCTGGCGGCGCTGGTGTGCCTCGGGGCCGGGGTGATGAACATGATCCCGTGGGGCGGCCCGACGGCGCGGGCGATGGCCGCGCTCGACCTCACCGCCTCCGACGTGTTCGTGCCGCTGCTGCCCGCCATGGCCGCCGGCATCGCCTGGGTGCTGCTCGCGGCCTGGGTCATCGGCCGCCGCGAACGCGCCCGCCTCGGCGTCGTCGCGCTGCCCGAGCCCGCCGACGCACCCGGGGCCGCCGGGGCGCCCGCCGTGCGGTCGCGGGCCGACCGGGTCCGGTTCGTGGTCAACGTCGTGCTCACCCTGACCCTGGTCGTCGTGCTGCTCCTGCAGCTGGCCGACCTGCCGGTGGTGTTCCTCTGCGCCTTCGTCGTCGCACTGCTGGTCAACCGGCCGACCTGGGACGGCCAGCGCGCGCTGTTCGAGAAGCACGGCCACAACGTCGTGCTGGTGACGGCGATGATCTTCGCGGCGGGCGTGTTCACCGGCGTCCTGGGCGGCACCGGGATGATCACCGCGATGGCGCAGTCGCTGGTCGGGCTCGTCCCCGAGGGCGCGGGCGGCGTGCTCCCCGTCGCGGTGGCGCTGACCTCGATGCCGCTCAGCCTGGTGTTCACCCCGGACGCGTACTACTTCGGCGTCCTGCCGGTGCTGGCGGAGACCTCGGCCGCGCTGGGCGGCGACCCCGCGGAGGTCGCCCGGGCCGCGATCCTGGGTCAGATGACCACCGGGTTCCCGCTCAGCCCGCTCACCGCCTCGACCTTCATCCTGCTCGGGCTCACCGCCGTCGAGCTGGGCCGCCACCAGCGGTTCGTCTTCGGGTGGGCGTTCGGCACCACCGCCGTCATGACCGTCGTCGCGCTGCTCACCGGCGCCCTGAGCCTCTGAGGAGAGACCCCGATGCCCTCGGCCACCACCCGGATCGGCAGCGGTGCAGGCTTCGCCGGTGACCGCATCGGGCCCGCGGTCGACCTGGCCCGCCGCGGCGGGCTCGACGACCTCGTCCTGGAGTGCCTCGCCGAGCGCACCATCGCCCTCGGCCACCGCCGGCGCCTCGCCGACCCGGCCACCGGGTACGACCCCCGGCTCGGGCAGCGGCTGACCGCGCTGCTGCCGGACCTGCTCGCGGGCGGGGTCCGGCTGCTCACCAACATGGGGGCGGCCAACCCACCGGCGGCCGGTCGTGTCGTGCGCGAGCACCTCGACCGCCTCGGGTCGGCCGCGCCGGTGGCCGTCGTGACCGGCGACGACGTGCTCGACGCGATCGACCCGGCGGCGCCCGCGGCCGAGGACGGCCGCCCGCTGGGCGAGCACGGCGAGCTCGTGTCGGCCAACGCCTACCTCGGCGCCGACGCGATCGCGCCCGCGCTGGACACCGGGGCCGCGGTGGTCGTCACCGGGCGGGTGGCGGACCCGTCGCTGTTCCTCGCGCCGCTGGCGCACCGGCTCGGCTGGGACCTCGACCACCCTGACCAGGCCGCCGCGGGCACCCTGGTGGGTCATCTGCTGGAGTGCGCCGGGCAGCTGACCGGCGGGTACGCCGCCGACCCCGGGCACCTCGACGTCCCCCGGCTCGCCGAGCTCGGGTTCCCGTTCGCCGACGTCGCCGCCGACGGGACCGCGCGCTACGGCAAGCTCGACGGCACCGGCGGGCGCCTCGACCGGCACACGGTCCGCGAGCAGCTGCTCTACGAGGTGACCGACCCGACCGGCTACCGCACCCCCGACGTCGTCCTGGACCTGCGCGGCGTGTCCGTCGACGACGACGGGCCCGACCGGGTCCGCGTCGCCGGCGCCACCGGCCGGGCCCGCCCGGACGAGCTCAAGGTCAGCGTCGGCTACCGGGCCGGGCACCGGGTCGAGGCCGGGATCTCCTACGTGGGCCCGAACGCCGCGGCCCGGGCCCGGCTGGCCGCCGACGTCGTCGCCGAGCGGGTCCGCGGCCTCGCCGTCGCCCCCCGGATCGAGGTCCGCGGCGGCGACACCGACGCGCGGCTGCGGGTCGCGGCGCTGCACCACGACCCGGACGTGCTCGACGTCCTCGCCCACGAGGTGGAGGCGCTCTACACCAACGGCCCGGCGGGCGGGGGCGGTGTGCGCACCCGGCTCGACGAGGTCGTCGGTGTGCTGTCCACCCTCGTCCCCCGCGCGGCCGTCGTCCCGCGGGTCACCGTCCTGGAGGCCGGCTGTGCTGCTGCATGAGATCGCGCACTGCCGCGCGGGGGACAAGGGGACGGTGGCGACGCTGACCGTGGTCCCGTACGACGACGCGTCCTACCCGCTGCTCGTGGCCGTGCTGACCCCGCAGCTGGTGCGGGCGGGCCTGGACCGCTGGGTCGGCGGCGAGGTCACCCGCCACGAGCTGTCCCGGGTGAGCTGCCTGCAGTTCGTCTGCACCGGGATCCGCGGCGGCGGGGTCACCGTGTCGACCGAGCTGGACACGCACGGCAAGTCGTTGTCGTCGCGGCTGCTGGCACTGGCGCTCCCGCCGCCGCCCGGCCCGCGGTGAGCGGGACAGGCGCCGCGGGTCAGGCCCAGGCGAACAGGTCCAGCGACGAGCCGTCGGGGTCGGCGACGGTGGCGTAGCGCTGCCCCCACGGCGCGTCGAACGGGTCCAGCACCGAGGCGTGACCGGCCGTGGTGACCCGGCGCCAGGCGTCGTCGACGGCCGCGGCGGTCGGCAGCCGGAACGCCAGCCCGACCCGTCCGTGGCCGTCCGGGGCGACGCCCGGGTGGAAGCCCTCCACCATCGACTGCAGGTCCAGGGCCAGACGCACGCCGCCGCGCAGCGTGGTCTCCACGTGCGCCTCGGTCTCGGAGCCCTCGGGGAACTCCAGCCCCAGCAGGCGATAGAAGGCCAGCGAGCGGGTCATGTCGGTGACCACGATGCCGATCATGTCGAGCTCGGCGCCGATCGAGGTGTCCATGCCCACGACGCTAGGCCGCGGGCGGCCCGGCGTCGTGAACGGATCGGACAGTGCTCAGCGCTTCCCGCGGAAGCGGCGCAGCATGTCCTGCGCCCGCTTCCGGTTGCGCGGATCGCTCGCCATCCGCTTGGCCTGGTCGCTGTAGCGACGCCCCTGCGGGCTCTTCAGGAATGCGCTGATGCGCCCGATGATGCCGGCCATGAGGACCTCCGTGGTGGCGGGCCGCGACACGGACGTGCACGGCTCCGTGCACAGGATGCCCGTTTCGTCCGGACATCATTCCACCGGGTGACGATCCACGGACACGCGACGGGCCCCGCCGCAGGATGCGGCGGGGCCCGTGCGCGCGGAGCGTGCCTACAGGTACTGGCCGGTGTTCGACGCGGTGTCGATCGCGCGGCCGGTGGCGTCGTTCTTGCCGGTGACCAGGGTGCGGATGTAGACGATCCGCTCCCCCTTCTTGCCCGAGATCCGCGCCCAGTCGTCGGGGTTGGTGGTGTTCGGGAGGTCCTCGTTCTCGGCGAACTCGTCGACGATCGCGTCCAGCAGGTGCTGGACCCGCAGCCCCGGCTGGCCGGACTCGAGCACCGCCTTGATCGCGGACTTCTTCCCGCGGTCGACGATGTTCTGGATCATCGCGCCGGAGTTGAAGTCCTTGAAGTAGAGGGTCTCCTTGTCCCCGTTGGCGTAGGTGACCTCGAGGAAGCGGTTCTCCTCGGACTCGTCGTACATCCGCTCGACGATCCGCTGGATCATCGCGGTGGTGCACGCCGTGCGGTCGCCGCCGAACTCGGCCAGGTCGTCCTCGTGGATGGGCAGGGTGTCGGTGATGTACTTGGAGAAGATGTCGATCGCGCCCTCGGCGTCCGGGCGCTCGATCTTGATCTTCACGTCGAGCCGGCCCGGCCGCAGGATCGCCGGGTCGATCATGTCCTCACGGTTCGACGCACCGATGACGATGACGTTCTCCAGGCCCTCGACGCCGTCGATCTCGGCGAGGAGCTGGGGGACGATCGTCGTCTCGACGTCGGAGGACACACCCGAGCCACGGGTCCGGAAGATCGAGTCCATCTCGTCGAAGAACACGATCACCGGAGTGCCGGCGCTCGCCTTCTCCCGCGCGCGCTGGAAGATCAGCCGGATGTGCCGCTCGGTCTCGCCGACGAACTTGTTGAGCAGCTCGGGGCCCTTGATGTTGAGGAAGAACGCGCGCCCCTCGTCCGGGTCGTCGCCCCGCTGCTTGGCGATCTTCTTCGCCAGCGAGTTCGCGACGGCCTTCGCGATGAGCGTCTTCCCGCAGCCGGGCGGCCCGTAGAGCAGCACGCCCTTGGGCGGGCGCAGCTCGTACTGGGTGAACAGCTCGGTGTGCAGGAACGGCAGCTCGACCGCGTCCTGGATCTGCTCGATCTGCCGGGACAGGCCGCCGATGTCGGAGTAGGCGATGTCCGGGACCTCCTCGAGCACGAGGTCCTCGACCTCGGCCTTGGCGACCCGTTCGTAGGCGTAGCCCGCCCGCGAGTCGACCATGACCGAGTCGCCGGACTTGAGCGGGCTGGTGCCCTCCTCCTGTCCGAGCTCGAACAGCGGCGCCGCCAGCCAGACGACCCGCTCCTCGTCGGAGTGGCCGACGACCAGGCCGCGACCGGCCGAGCCGTCCTCACCCGGACGGGAGATGATCTCCCGCAGCGAGTAGAGGTCACCGACCTGCTCGAAGCCCATGGCCTCGACCACGGTGAGCGCCTCGTTGAGCCGGACGGACTGGCCGCTGCGCAGCGTCTCGCCCTCGACCGCCGGGGACACGGGGACCCGCATCCGGCGGCCGGAGGTGAAGACGTCGACCGTGTCGTCGTCGTACCGGCCGAGGAAGACCCCGTAGCCGGACGGCGGCTGCGCGAGCCGGTCGACCTCCTCGCGGAGCGCGACCAGCTGGCCGCGGGCCTCCTTGAGGGTCTCGGTCAGCTTCTCGTTCCGAGCGTTGAGCGCGGAGAGCCGGCTCGTGGTCTCGGCGAGCCGCTGTTCCAGCACTCGGGCGTGCCGGGGCGTCTCGGTCAGCCGTTGACGCAGCGTGGAGATCTCGTGCTCGAGATGACGGATGTGCTCGGCGGCCTCAGCGGGGCTGAGGTCGCGGTCAGACTGGAAACCCTGGTTGCCGGGACCGTCGTCGTAGGGGTGGTTCACGGCAGCCTCCCTCCGTGTTCCGTCTCACCACGGTACCCGTGACGGGTGACCGCGACGGTGCGTCGAACCGGTGATCCGGGCCTCAGCCGGTCGGCACCATGTGGTCACTCTGCGGCTTCACGGGCGTCACCGCCACGTCCACACGGAGGGTAGTTCGTAACGTTCTCGTTCCGCGCTCCGGCGCGTCGCGGCCGTGATCCGGTCGAAACCGGACAGAACGCACAGGTCAGCGGCCGGTCGGCCGTCGCTGCTGCCGGGGCGGCGTGACGCCGTCGGCGAGCCGCCGGGTGGTCAGCAGGAAGGCCGTATGGGCGATCATCCGATGCTCCGGACGGACGGCCAGACCCACCACGTGCCAGGGGCGGACCATCGCCTCCCAGGACTCGGGCTCGGTCCAGCACTGCATCTCCCGCAGCGCCTCGGTGAGCACCGACAGCTGGGTGGTGGTCGCGACGTAGCCGACGAGGATCCCGCCCGGCACCAGGCAGTCGCGGACGGTGTCGAGCACGTCCCACGGCGAGAGCATGTCCAGCACGACCCGGTCGACCTCGCCGCGGTGCTGCCTGACGTCACCGACGGTCAGCTCCCAGTGCGGGGGCCGGTGGCCGAAGAAGGTCTCGACGTTGGTGACCGCGTGCGGGGCGTGGTCGTCGCGGACCTCGTAGGAGATCACCTTGCCGGTCGGCCCGACGGCCTGCAGCAGCGAGCAGGTCAGTGCGCCGGACCCGGCACCGGCCTCCAGCACCCGCGCGCCGGGGAACACGTCGCCCCACATGAGGATCTGCGCGGAGTCCTTGGGGTAGATCACCTGGGCGCCGCGGGGCATCGACAGCACGTAGTCGGCCAGGCGGGGGCGCATGGTCAGGTACGGCGTGTTCGCCGCGGAGTGCACGAGCCCGCCCTCGGGCGAGCCGATGATGTCGTCGTGGTCGATCTGGCCGCGGTGGGTGTGGTACGCCCCGCCGGCCTGGAGGACGACGGTGTAGCGGCGCCCCTTGGGGTCGGTGAGCTGCACCCGGTCGCCCTCGCGGAACGGCCCGCCGCGGCGCGGGGGTTCCCAGACGACGTCGGCGCTCCCGGCGACGTGGTCGTCGCCGGCGGGGCCGGCGTCGGCCGGGCCGGCGTCGGCCGGGTCGGCGGCGCTGGGGTCGGCGTCGGGGAGGTCGGCGTCGACGGGACCGGTGGCACCGTCGGAGGTCGGGAGGGCGTCGTGCACGGGCGACGACGCTATCCGCGCTCCCGCACGGCCCGGTCGCCGGGGCGTCGGCGGCGCGGCACGAGCAGGCAGAGCCCCAGCAGCAGGAGCACCGCGCCCCCACCGACCACCAGGCCCGGGCCGGTCCGCAGGAACCCGGCTGCGCCACCGACCCAGGGCAGGTGGTACCAGACCCGGCCCAGCAGGTCCTGCGCCGTCACCGGATGCGGATCCGGCGCCGGGTTCGCGTCGCCGCGGGTGGTGAACACGGGGCCGGGATCGACCGCGACCACACGGTGGGTGACGGTCCGGGTCTCGCCGCTGGCCCGGTCGCGGTCGACGAAGGAGATCAGGTCACCGACGACGACGCCGTCCGCGTCCACCGGGCGGGACACGACCAGCGACCCGACCGGCAGGGTCGGGACCATGCTCCCGGACAGCACCGTGTACGCGCGGGACCCGGTGACCGCGGGGACGACGGCGACCGCCACGGCCAGCCCGACCAGCCCGAGCACGACGACGGTGACGAGCGCACCGCCGATCCGGCGCCACGGCGACGGGCGGAGGCCGGCCGGTGCCGGCCACGACGTGCGCGAGGGTGCAGCGGGGTCTCGGCCCATCGGATCACCCTAGGTCGGCGTCCGGGCACGTGACGTACACGATCGTGCGGTGAGCTGCGCCGATGCAGCGGGAACGTCCACGCGCATGGACACACGCACACGCCTCGGGATCGGCGTCGCCGCGGTCGCGGTCGCGGTACTCGCGATCGGCCTCGGCACCTACGCCGCCTTCACCGACACCGAGGACGGGCCGGGTGGGCAGGTCTCCTCCGGCACCCTCGACCTCACCGTCGGCTCCAACGCCGACAAGGTCCTCTTCAACCAGGCCAACATCGCCCCCGGCTTCTCCACCACCGTCACCGTCGACGTCCGCAACGCCGGTTCCGTCCCCGGCACCGTCACCGGATCGCTGACCGCGACCGGGTCCGACGTCACCTGCACCGAGCCCGAGGCGGAGGCGGAGAAGGTGGCCGCGAACGCCTGCGCCGCCGGCGGCAACCTGCAGGACGAGATGACCGTCCAGGTCGTCTCCGGGCCGGGGGTGGGCACCACGGGGGCGGCCGTACCGCTGCGCACCTTCGTCCAGAGCCCGCTGCCGTCCGGGCCGCTGGGCGCCGGGGCCACCGGTACCTACACGCTGACCTTCGCGCTGCCGCCGTCGGCGGACAACAAGGTGCAGGGCGACCGGATCACCGTCGGGTCGACGTTCACCCTGAACCAGTCGTGAGCCCGGCGGTCCCCCGGCGGCGGGCAGCGCTCGCGCTGGGGGCCGCGGCCGTGATCGTCGCGGTCTCGGCCGCGGCCTGGGGCACCTGGGCCGTGTTCACCGACAGCGACCCGGGTGCCGCGGGTTCGACCTCGGCGGGCACGGTGGTGCTGGGCGGGCGGGCGACCCCGCCCGCGGTCGCACTGACCGGCCTGCGGGCGAACTCGACGACGACCACCTCGGTGACCGTGGACTACCGCGGTTCGGTGCCGGCGACGCTGTCGGTGTCGCTGCCGGCGTACTCCTCGACCGCCTGCACCAGCGGGGTCGGCGGGCTGCTCGACGGCCTGAACGTCGGCTCGCTCACGGTCCGGATCGGGTCGCGGGCCGCCGAGTCGTACTGCGCGCTGCTCGACGGGAAGGACCGCATCGTCACCACACTCGCCCCCGGCACCGTGGTGACGGTCCCGCTGACCGTCGCGGTGGGCCCGGTCGTGCTCCTGCCCCGCACCGAGGGCGCGACACTCCGGCTGCGGGTCTCGGGCGGGTTCACCGACCGGGTGGACGGGACCCTGCGGATCGGCACGACCCTGCTCGGGGCCCGCTCGCTGCGGGTCGCCGCGCCGAGCGTCGCCCCGGCCGTCGCCGCCCCGCCCGCCGAGTGCGTGGACGCCGGTATCACCTCGGTCACCGAGACCGTCGTCCTGAGCGGGGACGGCGCCGTCTTCGACGCCCGCACCGACCGGCCGGGGGCCACCGGGCCGCTGCTCGTCGTGGGCACCCCCGGACCCGACCGGATCACCGGGTCCGCGGGGCGGGACTGCGTGGTCGGGGCGGGCGGGGACGACGTGCTCGACGGCGGGGCCGGGGACGACGTGCTGCTCGGCGGCGACGGCGACGACCGTCTCTCCGGCGGGCACGGCGCCGACCGGCTGTACGGCGGCGCCGGAGCCGACACCCTGCTCGGCGGACCGGAGAACCCGCGCGTGCCGGACCTGCTGCACGGCGGGCTCGCCGACGGCGCGACCTGTCCGGACGCCGGCCCGGAGGACCTCCTGACCGCGTGCACGGCACCGGCCCCCGCCGCGACGCCACCGGCGGCCGCACCGTCACCGGCACCCGGCGCGACTCCGGTGCCGGAAGGCTCGGCCGACCCGGCCGCGCCCGGGGACCCCGCCTCCACACCCCCGGAGCCGGCCCCGCCAGCGCCGGCCGTGCCCGAGGGCGAGCCCGACCCGGCGACGACCGCGCCGCCCGGCTGATCGGATCCCGGAATCGTCGGGGGGCACGGCTAGCCTGCCCGTCGTGACCGTCGAGGAGCCCCCGTCCGCCCACGCGGCCGGGGCCGGTGCGTCCCCGGCCGCCACCGCACCGCGTCCCCCCGCCCTGTCCCCGTCGCGTGCGGCGGACTTCCGCCGCTGCCCACTGCTCTACCGGTTCCGTGCGGTCGACCGGCTCCCGGAGCCGCCGTCGCAGGCGCAGGTCCGCGGGACACTGGTGCACGCGGTGCTGGAGCGGCTGTTCGCCCGGGACCCGGCCGACCGGACCCCGCAGGCCGCACGGGGGCTGCTCGGACCCTGCTGGGACGACCTCGCGGCCGCGGAGCCCGCCGCGGCGGCGCTGTTCAGCGGCCCGGAGGACCCGCAGCTCGCACTCTGGCTGGACTCGGCCTCGGCGCTGCTCGACCGCTACTTCGCGCTGGAGGACCCGGCCGGCGTCACCGCGACGGCGGTGGAGACCCGCATCGAGGCGGCCCTGCCCGGTGCCGGCGGCACGGCGCCGGTGCCGCTGCGCGGCATCCTGGACCGGCTCGACGACGGTCCCGACGGGCTGCGGGTGGTCGACTACAAGACCGGCGCGACGCCCGGCGAGGGCTACGAGTCCGGCGTGCTGTTCCAGCTCAAGTTCTACGCACTGGCCGTCCTGCTGACCCACGGCCGCGTCCCCGACGAGCTGCGCCTGCTCTACCTGGCCGACGGCACCGCCCTGACCTACCGGCCCGACGCCGAGGAGCTCACCCGCTTCGGGCGCCTGCTCGAGGCGGTGTGGACCGCCATCCGGCTCGCCGCCCCCACCGGGGACTTCCGGCCCCGCACCGGCCCGGCCTGCCGCACCTGCGACCACAAGATCCACTGCCCCGCCTGGGGCGGCACTCCCCCGCCGTACCCCGGCTGGCCGGGCGGCGCGGCATGATCGACGGGTGAGCGCACCGCCCCCGATCCCGCCCGGCCCGTTCTACCTGCCCCGCGGCGAGCAGACCGCCGACGGCGTCACCCGCGCCGCCTTCGAGGCGACGCCGTCGACGACCGGCCCCTGGTTCGCCGACGCCCAGCACATGGGCCCGCCCTCGGCGCTGCTGGTCCGCGCCCTGGAACGGCTGCCCGAGTCCCGCCCCGGCGGCGCCCGGGCCGGGTGGCGGATCGCCCGCGTCACGGTCGAGGTGCTCGGGGCGGTGCCCGCCGGGCCGGTCACGGTCACCGCGGGCGTCGAACGGCCCGGACGGACGATCGAGCTGCTGTCGGCGACGATGCGCGCCGGTGACCGGGACGTGCTCCGGGCCCGGGCCTGGCGGCTCGCCGCGTCCGACACCGCCGTCGTCGCGCAGGGGCAGGCCGTCGCGCTGCCCGGGCGGGACGCCGCCGTCGTGCGCACCGAGCGGCCGGACGGCTGGCTGCCCGGGTTCCTCGACGCGATCGAGTGGGCCTGGCTCGACGGGGGCCGCCTCGGCGACGAGGGCCCGGGGCGCGGCTGGATCCGGATGCGGGTCCCGCTCGTCGAGGGCGAGGAGCCGAGCCCGGCGCAGCGGCTGATGGTCGCCGCGGACTGTGCGAACGGGCTCGCCGCACCGCTGGACGTGACGCGCTGGCTGTTCGTCAACACCGAGCTGACGGTGCACCTGCACCGGGCCCCGGCCGGCGAGTGGATGGGCGTCGACGCCGCGACCGTCGTCGGGCCGGACGGGCTGGGCACCTGCTCGGCCACCCTGTTCGACGACGACGGGCACACCGGCCGGATCGCCCAGGCCCTGACCGTCCGGGCCCGCTAGCCGTACGGCCGCCGGCACCGCCCCGGGCCGCACGACGGCGGCCCGCCACCGGAGTCACCGGGGCGGGCCGCCGTGGGGGGAACGGACGTCGGACGGGGTGGGCTCAGTGGCCGTGGCCGTTGACCGTCATCGCGCGGCAGGACCGGATCTCGGAGGTGAGGATCGCGGTGGCGCCGATGTCGGCGAGCTTGTCCATGACGCGGTTCGTGTCCTTGGTGCGCACCATCGTGCGGACCGCGACCCAGCCCTTCTTCGACAGCGGCGAGACCGTCGGCGCCTGCAGGCCCGGTGCGACCTTCTCCACTGCCTCCAGCAGCCCCTCCGGGCAGTCGAAGTCCATCATCAGGTACTCGCGGGCCACGACGACGCCCTGCAGCCGGTCGGCGAAGACCTTCTTCAGACGGGTGGTCTCGGCGTCCTCGGCGCGGTCGTGCCGCTTCTCCCGCTCGATGAGCGTGGCCTGCGAGGTGGCGATGGCCTCGCCGATGATCTGCAGACCGTGCTGGCGCAGGGTGCGGCCGGAGGACACGACGTCGGCGATCGCGTCGGCCAGACCCAGCTGGATGGAGATCTCCACCGCGCCGTCGAGCTTCACGATCTCCGCGCCGATCCGCTTGCCGGACAGGTACGAGCGGACCAGACGGGGGTAGGAGGTCGCGATCTTGCGGCCGTCGAGGTCCTCGATCTTCCAGTCGGCGTCGGCCGGGGCCGCGAAGTGGAACCGCGACCTGCCGAAGCCGAGCGGGATGATCTCCTGGGTCTGACTGCCCGACTCCTCCATGAGGTCGAAGCCGGTGACGCCCAGATGCAGGTCACCCTTGCCGACGTAGGTCGCGATGTCCTTGGGCCGCAGGTAGAAGAACTCGATCTCGTTCTCGTCGTCGACCACGCTGAGGTCGCGCGAGTCGGTCCGCTGGCGGTACCCCGCCTCGCGCATCATCGTCGCGGCGGGCTCGGCCAGGGTGCCCTTGTTCGGCAGTGCCACGCGGAGCATTTCCGCTCTCCTGACGGTCGTCGTCGGTGGTGGTGTCGGTGGGTCGGGTCGACCTACAGATGCTTGTACACGTCCTCGAGGGTGAGCCCCCGCTGGAGCATGATCACCTGCAGCCGGTACAGCAGCTGCGAGATCTCCTCCGCCAGCTCGTCGTCGCCCTGGTACTCGGCGGCGATCCAGACCTCACCGGCCTCCTCGAGCACCTTCTTGCCCTGGGCGTGCACCCCGGCGTCCAGCGCGGCGACGGTCCCCGAGCCGGCCGGCCGCTCCTGGGCCTTGGCCTGCAGCTCGGCGAACAAGTCGTCGAATGTCTTCACGGGTACCAGTGTGAACGGTGACCCACGCCGCACGCCGGGCGCATCCGGGGCGGTAAGCCGTGTGGGCAACGGACCGCGCCGGATGGTTCACCCGGAGTGAGCAAGACCAGGTCGGGGTGCCGCTCGTCGCCGCGAACGGCCCGCTCACACCGGCGCCTGCGCCGTTCAGCGGGCCCGGACCTCCGCGAGGACCGCCCCGAGCTCGGCCGGCCCGATCCCGGCGAGGGTCTCGCGCAGCACCCGGCGCGGACCGGCCGGCACCTCGAGCTCGCAGGGCACCACCAGCACCGCGCAGCCGGCCCGCTCGGCCGACAGCGCACCCGTCGGCGAGTCCTCCACCGCGACGCAGTCGCCCGGTTCGACCCCGAGCAGCTCGGCGCCGCGCCGGTAGGGCTCGGGCTGCGGCTTGGGCTCGCGCACCTCGTCGCCGGGCACGACGGCGGTGAAGTGCTCCCGGCCCAGGGTGTCCAGCGCCCGCTCCACCAGCACCCGGATGGTGTTGGTGACGAGCACGGCGGGGATGCCCGCCTCGCGCAGGGCGCCGAGCAGCTCCCGGGCACCGGGCCGCCACGGCACGCCGTGGGAGAACAGCTCCCCGGCGCGGTCGTAGAGCCACTCGCCGGTCTCGCGGTACTCGTCGGCGGGGATCGTGCCGGGGTCGCGCCCGGCCTCCCGGAAGCAGATCCGCAGCGACGAGTCGAGCGAGCCGCCGACCGACTCCAGCCGGGCCGCGAGGCTCAGCTCCGGGGCGCCGAGGTGCTTCATGAGGTCGTTGAGGGCGACCTCCCACACCTTCTCCGAGTCGATCAGGGTGCCGTCCATGTCCAGCAGCACACCCGCGGGCCGGGGCGTCGTCGGCTCAGGCATCGGGGGTGTACCCCAGGTTCGGGCGCAGCCACTTCTCGACGACGGCGACGTCCACACCGAGCCGGCCGGCGTAGTCGGCGACCTGGTCGGGCCCGATCCGGCCGACGGTGAAGTACCGCGACTCCGGGTGGGCGAACATCATGCCGCTGACCGCGGCCGCCGGGGTCATGGCGAAGGACTCGGTGAGCCCCACGCCGGTCTCCTCGGCGCCCAGCAGGTCGAACAGCGGCCGCTTGAGCGTGTGGTCCGGGCAGGCCGGGTAGCCGAACGCGGGCCGGATGCCCCGGAACCGCTCGGCGTGCAGGTCCTCGACGGCCTGGTTCGCGTCGGGCTCGAACCACTCGCGGCGGGCCTGCCGGTGGGCGTACTCGGCGAAGGCCTCGGCGAGCCGGTCGGCCAGCGCCTTCACCATGATCGCCTTGTAGTCGTCGAGCGCGGTCTCGAACTCGGCCGCCATGTCCTCGGCGCCGTGGATGGACACCGCGAACGCGCCGAGGTGGTCCCCGTCGGGCGCCACGTAGTCGACGAGGCTGCGGTTGGCCCGCCCCTGCGGCTTGACCGTCTGCTGGCGCAGCATCGGCAGCCGCACGTCGCCGCCGTCGGGTGAGATCACGATGTCCTCGCCCTCGGCGCGGGCCGGCCAGAAGCCGTAGACGCCGCGGGCGGTGAACCGGTCCTCGGCGATGATCTGGTCGAGCATCGCGTTGGCGTCGTCGTAGAGCTCCTTGGCGACCGGCGAGTTCAGGATCTGCGGGAACTTGCCCTTCAGCTCCCAGGCCAGGAACAGGAACTGCCAGTCGATCAGCTCGCGGAGCTCGGCGATCGTGGGCTCGCACGGGCGGACCCCGGTGAACTCCGGGACGGGCAGCTCGCCGAAGTCGATGCTCTCGCGGTTGGCGACGGCGTCGGCGAAGGGCAGCAGCGGCTTGGCCTGCCGGCCCTCGTGCTGCTCGCGCAGCCGCTGCTGGTCGGCGTCGTTGCGCCGGGACAGGGCCTCGGCGCGGTCGTCGTCGAGCAGGTCCGACACGACCCCCACGACCCGGGAGGCGTCCAGGACGTGCAGGACGTCGCCCTGGTACTGCTGGGCGATCTTCACCGCGGTGTGCTGGCGGGAGGTCGTGGCCCCGCCGATCAGCAGCGGCAGCTTCAGGCCGCGCCGCTCCATCTCGGTGGCCACGTTCACCATCTCGTCGAGCGAGGGGGTGATCAGGCCGGACAGCCCGACGACGTCGGCGCCCTCGGCGACGGCGGTGTCGAGGATGGTCTGCGCGGGCACCATCACGCCGAGGTCGATGACCTCGTAGCTGTTGCAGCCCAGCACGACCCCGACGATGTTCTTCCCGATGTCGTGCACGTCGCCCTTGACCGTGGCCATGACGACCTTGCCGTGGCCGCGGGCGTCGATCTCGCCGCGGGCCTTGGCCTCCTCCTTCTCCTTCTCCATGAAGGGCTCGAGGTAGGCGACGGCGCGCTTCATCACGCGGGCGGACTTCACGACCTGGGGCAGGAACATCTTGCCGTCGCCGAACAGGTCGCCGACGACCTTCATGCCGTCCATCAGCGGGCCCTCGATGACGTCGAGCGGCCGCGCGGCCTGCGCGCGGGCCTCCTCGGTGTCGGCCTCGACGAAGTCGACGATGCCGTGCACGAGCGCGTGCGACAGGCGGGCGCGGACGTCGGCCTCCCGCCAGGACAGGTCGACCTTGCGCTGGGTGCCCTCGCCCTTGAACCGGTCGGCGTTCTCCACGAGCCGGTCGGTGGCGTCGGGGCGGCGGTTGAACAGGACGTCCTCGACCATCTCGAGCAGGTCGGCCGGGATGTCCTGGTAGACCGCGAGCTGACCGGCGTTGACGATCCCCATGTCCAGACCGGCCTTGATGGCGTGGAACAGGAAGGCCGAGTCCATGGCCTCGCGGACGACGTTGTTGCCGCGGAAGGCGAAGGACAGGTTCGAGACACCACCGGAGATGTGGGCGCCGGGGCAGCGCTCCTTGATCCGTGGGCAGGCCTCGATGAAGTCCTTCGCGTAGTCGTTGTGCTCCTCCATGCCGGTGGCGATGGCGAGGATGTTCGGGTCGAAGATGATGTCGTGCGGGTCGAGCCCGGCCTTCTCGACGAGCAGGTCGTAGGCGCGGCCGCAGATCTCGACCTTGCGGTCGGCGGTGTCGGCCTGGCCGGTCTCGTCGAAGGCCATGACCACCACGCCCGCGCCGTAGGCCTTGACCTTGCGGGCCTGCTCCAGGAAGGGCTCCTCGCCCTCCTTGAGGCTGATCGAGTTGACGACGCCCTTGCCCTGCACGCACTGCAGGCCCGCCTCGATCACCGACCACCGCGAGCTGTCGATCATGATCGGCAGCCGGGCGACCTCGGGCTCGGTGGCCAGCAGGTTGAGGAAGGTGCGCATCTCGTCGGCGGACTCGAGCAGGTCGGCGTCCATGTTGACGTCGAGCATGTTCGCGCCGCCGCGGACCATGTCCAGCGCGACGTCGAGCGCGCCGTTGTAGTCCTTCGACTCGATGAGCCTGCGGAACCGCTTGGAGCCGGTGACGTTGGTCCGCTCACCGATCATCACGAACCCGGTGTCGGGGCCGATCTCGAAGCGCTCCAGGCCGGAGAAGCGGGTGCGCTGCGGGGCCTGCGCCGGCACCCGCGGCGGCAGCCCCTTGACCCGGTCGGCGATGTGGCGGATGTGCTCCGGGCCGGTGCCGCAGCAGCCGCCGACGATGTTGACCAGCCCGGACTCGGCGAACTCCTTCAGGAAGTCCGCGGTCTGCTCGGGGGTCTCGTCGTAGCCGCCGAAGGCGTTCGGCAGGCCCGCGTTGGGGTAGGTGGCGACGAACGCGTCGCTGATCTCGGCCAGCGCGACGGCGTGCGGGCGCATCTCGTCGGCGCCCAGTGCGCAGTTCAGCCCGACGACGAGCGGCGCGGCGTGGCGCACCGAGGTCCAGAACGCGTCGACGGTCTGCCCGGACAGGGTGCGCCCGGAGCGGTCGACGATGGTCACCGAGATCCACACGGGGAGGTGCGGGGCGACGTCGTGCGCGGCCTGCAGCGCGGCCTTCGAGTTCAGCGTGTCGAAGATGGTCTCGATCAGCAGGATGTCGACGCCGCCGTCGTCCAGCGCGGCGATCTGCTGGGCGTAGGAGTCGTAGACCTGCTCGTAGGACACCGCCCGGTAGGCGGGGTCGTCGACCTTCGGCGACAGCGACAGCGTGACGTTCAGCGGACCGATGGAGCCGGCCACCCACTTGGGCTCGCCGGTGGCCTTCTCGGCCTCGTCGGCGGCCTCGCGGGCCAGCCGCGCCGCGGCCACGTTCATCTCGTCGACCTTCGACTCCAGGCCGTAGTCCGCCTGGCCGATCGTGGTCGCGGTGAAGGTGTTGGTCGTCGTCAGGTCGGCGCCGGCGTCGAAGTAGTTGCGGTGCGCCTGGAGGATCAGGTCCGGACGGGTGAGGTTGAGCAGGTCCGGGTCGCCGTTGGTGTCCTTGGGGTGGCCGTGCAGCCAGTCCGCGGAGTAGTCCTCCGGGGTGAGGCCGAGGCCCTGGATGACGGTGCCCCACGCCCCGTCGATGACGCCGATGCGCCGGCCCAGCAGCTCCGTCAGCTGCTCGGTCCGCCGGGCCGCTCGTTCGACCCGTTCGGGGTCGACCGGGCGGGTCGTGCTGTGGTCGTCCGAAGAGATGCCCACCGAGTGATCCGCTCCCGTCGTAGCTGACACGATCGACCACGGTACCTGGTGACGGGGAGGGAACCCGGCCGTGCGCCCGCGGGGTCGTAGGCTGGGGCGATGACCGACCGAGAGCCGAGCACCACGGGCGGCGACAGCACTCCGCACCTGGTCGACCCGGTCCTCATCGCCGCGTTCGAGGGCTGGAACGACGCCGGTGAGGCCGCGAGCACCGCGCTGGAGCACCTCGAGCTCAGCTGGGACGCGAAGCCTCTGACCTCGATCGACCCCGAGGAGTACTACGACTTCCAGGTCACGCGCCCGCACGTCAAGCTCTCCGACGGCGTCACCCGGCGGATCGAGTGGCAGACCACGCGGCTGTCGTGGGCGACGCTGCCGGGTACCGACCGGCATGTCGTCCTGGTGAACGGGATCGAGCCGAACCTGCGGTGGAAGACGTTCTGCGCGGAGCTGGTGGGCCACGCGGAGCGTCTCGGCGTGACGAAGGTCATCACATTGGGAGCCTTGCTCACCGAGGTCCCGCACACCCGTCCGACGCCGGTGAACGGCACCTCGTGGGACGCGGAGTCGCAGAAGGCGATGGGCACCGAGCCGTCGAACTACGAGGGCCCGACCGGGATCGTCGCGGTCTTCCAGCAGGCCTGCGTGCAGGCCGGCATCCCGGCCGTCTCCTACTGGGCCGAGGTGCCGCACTACGTCTCGCAGGCCCAGGTCCCGAAGGCCGCGGTCGCGCTGCTGCACCGGATCGAGGAGTCCCTCGACGTCGAGGTGCCGCTCGGCGTGCTGCCGGAGAAGGCCGAGGAGTGGGAGCGGACCGTCTCGGAGATGGCCGACGCCGACGACGAGGTCCGCGAGTACGTGCGTCAGCTGGAGGAGCAGGCGTCGGAGTCCGACGACGAGGAGGCCCGCACCGAGCTGCGCGAGACCTCCGGTGACTCCATCGCGGCGGACTTCGAGCGCTACCTGCGCCGCCGCGGCCCCAACTCCTGACCGGCCGCGGCTCGTGGTGGCGCTGCGCCGGGCGGCGCTGTTCCTGGGCGCCTTCCTCGGTCCCTTCGGCGGTGGCCTGACCGCGGCGATGCTGCCGGAGCTGGGCGCCGACTTCGGCGTCCCGACGGCGACGGCGTCGGTGTCGATCACCGCGTACCTGCTGCCGTTCGCCGGGGTCATGCTCGTCTCGGGCACCCTCGGCGACCGGTGGGGACGGGGGCGCACCGTCGTCGCCGGGTACGCGCTCTACGTCGTCGCCTCGCTGGCCTGCGTGCTGGCGGTGTCCTGGCCGGTCTTCCTGGCCGGGCGGGCGCTGCAGGGTGTCGCGAACGCGTTCACCACTCCGGTGCTGCTGGCGGCGCTGGCCGCCGCGGTGGAGCCGGACCGGCTGGGCCGGGCGCTGGGCTGGTTCGGGTCGCTGCAGGCGGCCGGGCAGACCTCGGCGCCGCTGGCGGGCGGGCTGGGCGCCGAGGTGGACTGGCGGTGGGCCTTCTGGGGTGCGGCCGGCGTCGCGCTGCTGCTCGGTGTGGTCGGGATCCCCGGCGGCTCGGCCCGCGCCACCGGCGACGCCCGCCCCCGGCTGCGCTCGGCGTGGACCGGTCCGGTGCTGCGGCTCGGGCTGGTCGCGGCGATCGGCTGGGGCTGTCTGGCCGGGCTGAACTTCCTGCTCGCCCTGCGCCTGGAGGAGCAGTTCGGCCTGGGGGCGGGGCCGCGCGGGCTGGTGCTGACCGCGCTGGGGGTGGCCGGAATCCTCACCGCGCGTCTCATCGGCGGCGCGGTGGACCGGCTCGGCCCGCGCCGCTGCGTGCTGACCGGGGCCGTCGGGGGCGGCGTACTCGTCGCCCTGATCGGACTGGTGCCGGTGCTGGGCGTGGTCGTCGCACTGTGGGCGCTGGGCGGTGTGTGCAGCCAGCTGATCCTGGTCGGGGTGAACGCACTGGTCCTCGGCCCGGCCGGAGGGGGCGGGGGCGGGGCGGTGTCGGTGGTGCAGGCGGTGCGCTTCGCCGGGACGGCCGCGTCACCGGTGGCGCTGACGCCGGTCTACCACGCGGACCCGCTGGTGGCGTTCTTCGCACCCGCGGCGCTGCTCGCGGCGGGCGTGCCGGCCGTCCTCGCGGTCGACCGGACGCGCCGCGCCTGAGTCTCACCCGTCCGCGTGCGCCCGCAGGTCGTCGAGGTCGACCCACTCGAGGGTGCGGGCGTGCGTCGCCTCGAGCACCACCGGCGGTGCGACGCCCTCGCGCAGCGCCTCGGCCCACCGGCTCGCGCACAGGCACCACCGGTCCCCCGGCACCAGGCCGGGGAACCCGAACCGCGGGTTCGGGGTCGTCAGGTCGTTGCCCTGCTCGCGGGAGAAGTCGAGGAACTCGGCGGTGACGCGGGCGCAGACGGTGTGCACGCCCGCGTCCTCGCCCCCGGTGTCGCAGCATCCGTTGCGGTAGAAGCCGGTGAGCGGATCCGTCCCGCAGGTCTCCAGCTCACCGCCCAGCACGTTGAGAGCCATCCCTGGAGTGTCCCGGCCGGGCGCCCGCCCCGCCGGTCGGGTGGGTGCCGGTTCTACAGGGTCACGCCGAGCAGCGCGTCCAGCGCGGTGCGCACCTGCTGCGGGGCCGTGGTGTCGGTGCCGCGGCGGGTCAGCGCCTCCTCGGCCCAGGCGTCGACGGCGGCGAGCGCACCGGGGGTGTCGAGGTCGTCGGCGAGGTGGGTCCGCAGCTTCGCGACCAGCTCGGCCGCGTCCGGCCCGGCGTCGAGGCCGACGGCCTCGCGCCAGCGCGTCACCCGCCGGTCGCCCTTCGCGTGCACCTCGTCGGTCCAGGACCGGTCGGTGCGGTAGTGCCCGTCGAGCAGGGCGACCCGGATGACGTTCGGGTCGACGCGGGCGTTGCGCAGCTTGGAGACGAAGACCAGGTTGCCCTTGGACTTCGACATCTTCTCGCCGTCGAGGCCGATCATGCCGGTGTGCACGTAGTGCCGGGCGAACGGGTGCTCACCGGTGAGGGACTCGGTGTGCAGGGCGCCGCACTCGTGGTGCGGGAAGATCAGGTCCGAGCCGCCGCCGTTGAGGTCGATCTGCGGGCCGAGCCGGTTCAGGCCGATCGCGGCGCACTCCACGTGCCAGCCGGGGCGGCCGCGGCCGAGGCCGGAGTCCCAGGCGGGCTCGCCGGGGCGCGCGGTGCGCCACAGCAGCGGGTCGAGCCGGTTGCGCTTGCCCGGCCGGTCCGGGTCGCCGCCGCGCTCGGCGGAGAACCTCAGCATGGTGTCGAGGTCGTAGTTCGACTCGTAGCCGAAGCGCCCGGTGGCGGTCACGTCGTGGTAGACGTCGGGGTACTCCGGGTCGTCGATCCGGTAGGCCGCCCCGGCGGCGACCAGCTTCTCGACCAGCTCGGCGATCTCGGGGATCGCCTCGACGGCACCGACGAACTGGCGGGGCGGCAGGACCCGCAGCGCCTCCATGTCCTCGCGGAACAGGGCGGTCTCGCGCAGGCCCAGCACGACCCAGTCGTCCTGGTCGCGCTCGGCGCGCTCCAGCAGCGGCTCGTCGATGTCGGTGACGTTCTGGACGTAGTGCACGTCGTGGCCGAGGTCGCGCCAGTAGCGGTTGACCAGGTCGAACGTCAGGTAGGTGGCGGCGTGGCCGAGGTGGGTCGCGTCGTAGGGGGTGATCCCGCAGACGTACATCGTCGCGACCGGGCCCGGCGCCGTGGGACGGACCCGGCCGGTGGCGGTGTCGTGCAGGCGCAGCGGCGGGCCGCTGCCCTCCAGTGCCGGGACGTCGGTCGGGGCCCAGGTCTCCATGCGGTCAAACCTACCTAGCTCTCGGAAGCGGTCACGCATGCGAACGCGCGGCGTCCGTCGCAGATTCCGGTGCGGGACGGGGTGCCGGTCACCACCACTCGACGTCGAGCTTGGACTCGATGTCGCGGACGTGCCGGCGGGCGCAGGCCGGGCACAACCGGCCGTTGCGGCCGCGCTCGTCGCGGTCGGTCACCCAGCCCGCGACGGCGGCGACCCCGGCGTCGTCGGGACCGGGGGCGCCACAGAGACGACAGGCGGACGGCGTCACGCCCGCGATGGTGCTCCGGCGGCCCGGTCGGTGTCGAGCGCCGCGCGGCGCCGGCCGACCCGGTCGGCGATCATCGCGCACGCCATCAGCTGGATCTGGTGGAACAGCATGAGCGGCAGCACCACCAGCGCCCCGGCGGGGCCGCCGAACAGCACACCGGCGATCGGCAGCCCGCTGGCCAGCGACTTCTTCGACCCGCAGAACACGATCGCGATGCGGTCGGCGTCGTCGAAACCGAGCGCGCGGGTCCCGAGCGAGGTCACCACGAGCGCGAGCGCGAGCAGCACCAGGCAGATCCCGAGCAGCACGAGCAGCGAGACCGGGGTGAGCCGTCCCCAGATGCCGGCGACGACGCCCTCGCTGAACGCGGCGTAGACGACGAGCAGGATCGACCCGCGGTCCACCAGCGACAGCCGCTTCTTGTGCCGGGCCACGAACCGCCCGATCAGCGGCCGTGCGGCCTGCCCGGCGAGGAAGGGCACCAGCAGGCGCAGCGCGATGTCACCGAAGCTCGACGCGTCGAACCCGCCGCTGGTGGCCAGCAGCAGCGCGGCCAGCACGGGGGTGAGGACCACCCCGAGCACGTTCGACACCGACGCCGCGACGATCGCGGCGGGCACGTTGCCGCGGGCGATGCCGGTGAAGGCGATCGAGGACTGCACGGTCGACGGCAGACAGCACAGGAACACGACGCCGGCGGCGAGCGGCGCGGGCAGCAGCCACTCCGGCAGCAGCAGCACCGACAGGCCGAGCAGTGGGAACAATACGAACGTCGCCGCCAGGACGGTGCCGTGCAGCCGCCAGTTCCGCAGCCCGCCCAGCGCCTCGGCGGCGGAGAGGCGGGCGCCGTAGAGGAAGAACAGCAGGGCGATCGCGGCGGTGACGGCGACGTCGACGATCCCGACCATCGCGCCGCGCGCGGGGAACAGCGACGCGACGCCGACGGTCACGAGGAGCAGCACCAGGAACGGATCGGGACGGACGCGCATGGGTTCCATCCTGCAAGCCGTCCACCTCATCGGGAAACCGACTGATCACCATGACTGTGTCCGCGATCTATGATGACCGGGTGCTCGACCCCGTCCAGCTGCGGTCCTTCACCGCCGTCGCGCGTGCCCGCAGCTTCACCCGGGCCGCCGCCACACTCGGCGTCGGCCAGTCCACCGTGAGCCAGCACGTGCGGCGCCTGGAGGCGACGGTCGGCGGCCCGCTGCTCGACCGCGACACCCACTCGGTGTCGCTCACCGTCGACGGCGAGGCGATGCTGGAGTTCGCCGCCACCATCCTCGACGCGGGTGACCGGGCGATGGCGCACTTCCGGGCGTCGCGGGTGCACGGCCGGGTGCGGTTCGGGGTGTCGGAGGACCTGGTCCTGACCCGGCTGCCCGCGGTGCTCGCGGACTTCCGCCGCCGCCACCCCGAGGTCGACCTGGAGCTGACCGTCGGCCTGGCCGGCGGGCTCGAACACCGCCTCGACGCCGGGGAACTGGACCTGATGTTCGCCAAGCGCCTCCCCGGCCCCGACGACGGCCGGCTGGTCGTCCGCCGCGACCGCTTCGTCTGGGTCGGGGCGCCCGGACTGCCGCTCGGCCCCGGCGACCCGGTACCGGTCGTCGCCTATCCCCCGCCGAGCCTGTCGCGCACCGCCGCCGTCGGGGCCCTGGAGGCGGTCGGGCGGCCGTGGCGGATGGCCTGCACCAGCGGCAGCCTGTCCGGCCTGCGGGCCGCCGCCCTCGCCGGTCTGGGCGTGCTCGCGCACGCCGCGACGCTGGTCCCCGACGGGCTGGAGGTCGTCGGGGACCGTGCCGGGCTGCCCGAGCTGGGCCCGGTCGAGCTGGTGCTCGCGCACGGGCGGCGGCGCAGCGACCCGGCCGAGGCGCTGGTCCGCAGCATCCGCACCGCAGACCTCCGTCCGGAGTCGTGGACACCCCCGAACGGCGGCTAGGGTCCCGGGCCGTGCGCCGCCTGCCGATCGTCCTGCTGCTCGCGATGCTGGTCGCCGGATGCGGTGCGCCCGCCGCACCGGGGTCCCCGACGCTGGACCGGGTCGCGTCGTCGCACGTGCTGCGGGTCTGCTCCACCGGGGACTACCGGCCGCTGACCGCACTGGCCGCGGACGGCACCTGGTCCGGGATCGACGTCGACATGGCCCGCGACCTCGCCGCCGAGCTCGGTGCCCGCGCCGAGCTGGTCCGCACGACCTGGGCGACCCTGCTCGACGACGTCGTCGCCGGGCGCTGCGACATCGCCGTCGGCGGCGTCTCGGTCACCCCCGACCGCGCGGAGCGGGCCGTGTTCACCGAGCCCTACCTGCGCGACGGCAAGACGCCGATCGCGCGCTGCCCCGACGTCGCCCGCTACGGCACGGTCGCCGACATCGACCGGCCCGGTGTGCGGGTCGTGGTGAACCCGGGCGGGACCAACGAGCGCTTCGCCCGGGCGACCTTCACCCGCGCGACGATCGTGGACCACCCGGACAACTCCACGATCTTCGACGAGATCGTGGCCGGCCGCGCGGACCTGATGGTCACCGACGCGATCGAGACCCGCTGGCAGGCCGCACAGCACCCCGGGGTGCTGTGCGCGGTGCACCCCGACGCCCCGTTCACCGACTCGGAGAAGGCCTACCTGACCCCGGCCGGCGACCCGGCGTTCACCGAGCGGGTGAACACCTGGCTGCGCACGGCACGCACCGACGGCACCTGGGACCGCCTCGCCCGCCCCTGGCTCGGCTGACTCCACACCCCCTGCCGGGCGGCCACACCCGTCACGACAGGTGTGGTCGCCGGTGAACGGGTGTGGCTGTCGGACCCCTGTGCGACGGTGCGGGCATGCGCATCGTGGTGACGACACCGACCGGCACCGTCGGCTCCCGGCTGCTGCGCCTGCTCGTACAGGCCGGGCTGCAGCCGGTGGCGCTGCTCCGCGACCCGGCCACGCTGCCCCGGGACCTCGCCGGGCTGGTCGAGCCGGTGGTCGCGGACCAGACCGACGCCGACGCCGTCGTCGGCGCCACGCTCGGCGCGGACCGGCTGTACTGGGTGAACCCGCCCGCTCCGCCCGGCACCGACCCGCTCGCCCACCAGGGAGCCTGCGCCGCAGTCGTCGCGGAGGCCGTGCGCCGCAACGGGATCGGCGCGACGGTGCTGCAGAGCAGCGGTGGCGCGGAGCTGCGCCGCGGCGCCGGGGACATCGACGGCCTGGCCGCGACCGAGCAGGCGCTCGACGCGACCGGCGCCCCGGTGCTGCACCTGCGGTGCGGCTACTTCATGTCGAACCTGCTGATGTCGGCCGACGAGATCGCCGGCGGGACGCTGTCGACGCCGTGGCCGCTCGACCACCCCCTGCCGTGGGTCGCACCGGCCGACATCGCCGCCGTCGCCGCGGTGCGGCTGCTCGGGCCGGTGTGGTCGGGGCGGTCGGTGCAGGCCGTGCACGGACCGGCGGACCTGACGTTCGACGACGCGGCGGCGGTGCTCACCGAGGTCCTGGGCCACCCGGTCCGTGCGGTGCCGCTCGGGAGCCGGGAGTTCCGGGAGATCCTGGCCGGGGCCGGGATGATCCCGGCCGAGGTCGACGCGGTCGCCGGGATGGCGGAGGGGCTCGCCGCCCCCGGGTACGTGCCCGAGCAGCGCCGCGACGGGGTCTCGACGACCCCGACGACCCTGCGGAGCTGGGCCGCCGAACACCTGCGCGCCCCGGAACCCGCCTGACCGCAGCGGGCAGCGCCGTCCGGCCCATCCGCGCCGCCGTGGCGGCCGCCGACGTGCCGTGGCACCCGGCGCACGGGGTGCCACGGCACGCGACCGGGCCGCCGCGCGGGTCGACGATCCGCGGCAGCCGGCCGGCAGCCGACGCTGCTGCTGCTCAGCCGGTGCGGCGGCGCAGGTAGTCCGACACCACCTCGGCACCGAGGCCGTCCAGGTCGGGCTGCACCACCCGTCCCCCGGCCCGGCGGGCGAGCCGGTTCACGAACGACAGCAGCCCGGGGTCGTCGCCGAGCACGAAGAACGTGAACGCCGCGTCCATCCCGATCAGCCGGTCCAGCCCGTCCACGGTCGCCCGCAGCGTGTGCGGGCTGGGCGGGTAGTCGAAGAACGCCTCGCCGTCGCGTTCCAGGTGCGAGGTCGGCTCGCCGTCGGTCACCACCAGGACGACCGGCGTCGCGTCGGGCCGGCGGGCCAGCCGTTCCCGGGCCAGGAGCAGGGCGTGGTGCAGGTTGGTGCCCTGCATGTACACGCCCTCCAGCCCGATCAGCTCGGCCAGGTCCACGGTCTGAGCGTGCCGCCCGAAGGTGATCAGCGACAGGTCGTCGCCGCGGAACCGCGTGGAGATGAGCTGGTGCAGTGCCAGCGCGGTGCGCTTCATCGGCACCCACCTGCCCTCGGCCACCATCGACCACGACGTGTCGACCAGCAGCGTCACCGCGGCCCGGGTGCGCTGCTCGGTCTCGACGATCTCGACGTCGGACACGTCGAGTGCCCGGTCGTCGCCGCCGGCGCGGCGCAGCTGGGCGTTGAGCAGGGTCCGCGGCACCGACCAGGCCTGGGTGTCACCGAAGGCCCACGGCCGGGTCGCCCCGGTCGCGTCGCCGGCGGCACCGGAGCGCCGGGTGTCGCGCTGCCCCTGCCGCCCGGAGATCCGGTCCGCGACGTCGCGCAGCACCGACTGCCCCAGCGTCCGCAGCGCCTTGGGCGAGAGCATCAGCGACCCGTCGGGGGCGCGGCGGAACAGGTCCTGGCGCTGCAGCTCGCGCTCCAGCTCGGCCAGGGTGCGGGCGTCGGCGGCGGCCTCCGGGCCGAGCATCTCGGTGAGCGCGTCGAGGTCGATGTCCTCCATCCGCGCGCCGGGGTAGCTCTGCGCGAGCTGTTCGGCCAGTGCGTCGAGCTGCCCCAGCTCCTCCATCGCGCGGGTCGCCTCGCCCATGCCCATCGGGTTCTCGCCGCGGAAGTCGCCCTCCCCCGACCAGTCCTCACCCGGGCGCAGGCCCTGCAGCTGGGCGTCGAGCCGGGCCAGCGACTGCGACAGCCGCGGGTCGCCGAACGCCTGCTGGGCCAGCTCGGCCAGCTCGGCGCGCTGCTCGGCCGACATCGAGTTCATCATCCGCTGGGCCGCGGCGGCCCGGGCGGCGAGCGCGTCGACCAGTTCCTCGGTGTTCTGCGGGTTCTCCGGGAAGTGCTCGCCGTGCTTGCCCATGAACTCGGCGAACTGCTCGGTGGTGTCCTCGCCGCGTGCGTGCCGGTCGAGCAGGTCGTTGAGGTCGTCGAGCATGGCGTTGATCCGCTCGACGTCCTCCGGCGTGGCGTTCTGCATGGCCTGCTTCATGCCCTCGAAGCGCTGGTCGAGCAGCTCCCGGCCGAGCAGGTCGCGGATCTCCTGGTAGGCCTCGCGGGCGTCGGAGGACCGCCAGTCGTAGGAGCTCAGCTCCCGCACCGAGCCGCCGGTGTCGGGCGGCAGGGCGTCGAGCTGCATCTCGCGGAACCGCGCGTCGTCGGAGTCCTCGTTGCCCAGCGCCTCGCGCTCGGCGTCCAGCGCCCGTTGCAGCAGCTCACGGACCTCCTGCAGCGTCCCGTCGATGCGGTTGTCGCGCTGCAGGTCCCGGCGCCGCTCCCACACCCGGCGGGTGAGGTCGTCGAGGCCGCGCCGTCCGTCGAGGCCGCGACGGAGCAGCTCCTGCAGCGCCTGGCGCGGCGAGGAGCCCTCCATGACGTCGCGGCCGATCTGGTCCATCGCCGCCCGGATGTCGTACGGCGGTGCCAGCGGGTCGGGCCCGCCCGCGTAGGGGCCGTAGGCGTACCGGCGGCGACGACGCCTGGGATCAGCCATACGACACCGTGTCACCGTCGTCGGACTCGTCCTTGGCCAGCTTGCGGGTCAGGAACAGGTACTCCAGCGCCAGCTCCGCGGCCGAGGCCATCGGGCCCGGGTCCTCGGTGCCCGCGGCGCCGAGCTTCGCGGCGATCTCGGTGAGGGCGTCGACCTGTGGCAGCGCGGCGACGACGTCCTTCGCCGGGATCCGCTCGCCGGTCCGGACCGGGCGGGTCGAGACCGCGACGGCCAGCTCGTCGAGGTCGACCCCGCGCAGCGCGAACCGGGCGGTGTCGGCGGTCGCGCGGCGCAGCAGGTGCTCGAGCACCTCGTCCTCGCGACCCTCCTCCCCCGACGCGAACTCGATCTTGCCGCGGAGCACCGCGGGGACCGACTCGAGGTCGACGGGCCGGGCGTAGGGGGTCTCCTCGCCGGTCAGCGCGGCACGGCGCAACGCCGCGGCGGCGACGGTCTCGGCCGCGGCCACGGCGAACCGGGCCGAGACGCCGGATCCCTGGTCGACCGCGGACGAGTCACGCAGGTGCCGGGTGAACCGGGCGACGACCTCGAGCAGGTGCCTCGGCACCTCGGCGACGAGGTCGGCCTCCTGCGCGACGAGCTCGACCTCGGGGGCCAGCTCCAGCGGGTAGTGGGTGCGGACCTCGGCGCCGAACCGGTCCTTGAGCGGGGTGATGATCCGCCCGCGGTTGGTGTAGTCCTCGGGGTTCGCACTGGCGACGAGCAGCACGTCCAGCGGCAGCCGCAGCGTGTAGCCGCGGACCTGGATGTCGCGCTCCTCCATCACGTTGAGCAGTGCGACCTGGATGCGTTCGGCCAGGTCGGGCAGCTCGTTGATGGCGACGATGCCGCGATGGGACCGCGGGACGAGCCCGAAGTGGATGGTCTCGGGGTCGCCCAGCGAGCGGCCCTCGGCGACCTTGACCGGGTCGACGTCGCCGATCAGGTCGGCGACCGAGGTGTCGGGCGTCGCCAGCTTCTCGGTGTAGCGGTGGTCGCGGTGCACCCAGGCGACCGGCAGGTCGTCGCCGAGCTCGGCGGCACGCCGGATCGAGGCGGGCACGATCGGCTCGTAGGGGTGCTCGCCGATCTCGGAGCCCTCGATGACAGGGGTCCACTCGTCGAGCAGGCCGGCCAGCGACCGCAGCAGGCGGGTCTTGCCCTGGCCCCGCTCACCGAGCAGGACGAGGTCGTGGCCGGCGATGAGGGCCCGCTCGAGCTGCGGGACGACGGTGTCGTCGAAGCCGACGATGCCGGGCCAGGGGTCGCGGCCCTCGCGCAGGGCCACCAGGAGGTTGTCGCGGATCTCGTGCTTCACGGGGCGCTGTACGTGACCGGACGCACGCAGCGCACCGACGGTACGGGGAAGGTCAGGTGTGACGGGCACGATCTCCACGCTACGCCCGGTTCCGGACCGCAGCGCGTCGTCGCGGAACCGTGTTCCGCGGACCGGACCTGGAATCTGTCTGGCCGTACAGATAGTTTGTCGGGTATGGCCGATCCCACCCCCGACGGGCGACGACGACGCGGCGCCGACACCCGTCGCGCGCTGGTGCGGGCCGCCGTCGACGTCGTCACCGCGCACGGCTTCGACCGGCTGACGCTGCGCCAGGTCGCGGACCGGGCCGGTGCCTCGGCCGCGTCGGCGACCTACCACTTCGGCACCGTCGAGGCGCTGCTGGAGGCGGTCGCCGTCGAGCTGGAGCACGACGCCGTCGCACGGCTGGGCGAGCTGACCCGCCGGGCCCGCTCCGGTGATCTGACGCTGCTCGACGCCTGCACCGCCTACCTGGTCGACCTGCTCGGCCCCCGCCGCCGGGTGTTCCTGACCATGCTGGAGCTGCGCGTCCGCGTCGCCCGGGGCCACGGCGGCACCGCCACCGGCCCGGCCGCCGCGGAACCCGACGCGGCGCTGGTCGACCTCATCCAGGACCACGTCGGGAACCGGGAACGGGCCCGCGAGCTGTTCGCCGGGGTCTTCGGCCTGTCCGCGCTGGCCGTGTTCGCGCCCGTCCCGCCGGGCGAGCCCGAGCTGCGGGCCCGGATGGCCCGGCTGCTCGCCGGAGCCGGGCTCACCACCCACGACGACCGCGCCGTCCCGCAGGAGACCCCGCACGAGACCCAGGAGGACCGGTTCCCGTGACCGCCACCCGACCCCCCGGCGCACCCGACCGCGACGCCCTCGCCGCCCGCTTCGGCCCCCGGCGGGCCGACCTCGCGGTGCGCGCCCGGACCGCGGGCGACCCGCTCGCCGACGCCGTCGTCGCCGAGATCCGCGCCGCGGGCCGCGAGGGCGGCCGCGCGCTCACCGCGGCGCTGCAGCGCGGCATCCGCGACGGGCTCGCCTCGCTGACCGGGCCCTCCCCCGCCCTCGCGGCCCTGCTCACCTCGGCCGAGTCGGTGCCCGCGGGCACCGACCCCGCGATCCTCGACACCGGGATCCGGCCCATGTTCACCGCACCGCCCGCGGTGCACACCCTGTCCCTGTCGGCCGGGGCGTTGCTGCGCACCTACGGCTCCCCGTCGATCGCGGTGCTGCTCGGCACCACCGGACGGCTGGTGGAGTCCGCCGAGCGCCGCCTCACCGAGACCGGCACCTGGCTGCTCGCCGCCACCCTGCCCGGCGGCATGCGCCCCGGCAGCCCCGGCTACGTCGGCACCCTGCAGGTCCGCATGCTGCACGCCCACATGCGCGTGCTCGCCCGCGACCGCGGCCTCGACGAGGCCGTGCACGGCACCCCGGTCAACCAGGTCGACCTGGTCCGGACCTGGCTGGACTTCACCCTCGTCTCGATGCGGGCCGAGGCGACGATCGGGTTCGGGCTCACCCCCGCCGAGACCACCGAGGTCTACGCCTGCTGGCAGCTGCTGGCCCACCAGCTCGGCATCGATCCCGAGCTGGTCCGCGACGTCACCTCGCACGCCGACGCCGAGGAGCTCGACGCGCTGGTCACCGCCGTCACCGGGCCGCCGGCCCCCGAGTCACGTGCGCTGGCCGGGGCGCTGATCGGGGCCGTCGCCGCGCTGCTCGTGCAGCCGCTGCGTCTGCCCGTGCCGCAGGGGCGCCGTCTGCTGCAGGCGCTGGCCCGGCGCTTCCACGGCGCCGCGGTGACCACCGGGCTGGGTCTGCGGCGCAGCCCCGGCTGGGAGGTGGCCGTCGCCGTCCTGGGGCGGGTGGTCGCGGTGCAGCGCCGGTGGGTCCGGCGCAGCCCGGCGTCGCTGGAGGCCGCGCGGGTCCGCAACATCGCCGCCACCCGGGCGCTGCTCGCCGAGGACCGCGGCGGCCCTTCCCTGTTCGAGACGCACGGCGCCTGAGGTCAGGCCGGGTCGTCCCACCACCACGGGGACAGTCCGGCGGCCCCGACGGCCGCGGTCAGCGCGTCGCGGCGCCGGTCCGGCCCGACCAGGACCAGGCCGCCGCCGTGGTCCAGCGCGGCCGCGACCCGGTCGGTCGGCTGCAGGTGCAGCCCCGGCCCGAGGTCTGGCGAGCCGAGCTGCGGGTAGGTGTCGGCGACGGCGAGCAGCGGCCCGCCCGGCCCGTCCCGGCGCCCCCACAGCGCGACGACGTGCGCGACCGACCAGTCAGGCCCCGGCCGGCCCCCGGCGTCGAGGTCGGCGACCGGGGTGGCCGCGGCGACCAGCTCCCCGGTCCGCAGCGCGGCCAGCACGCCGACCGGGCCGTCGGCGGTGACGGCGTCGAGCAGCGCGCTCAGGCGCGCGGCCGTCCAGTCCCCCGCGGCCGGGACCGCGGCGAGCGACTCCCCGGAGAACTCCTCGACCGCACGACCGAGACCGGCCACCGGGGTGCCCGCCCGCTCGTCGTCCGCGGCGACCGGCAGGCCGCGCAGGTGGTCGGCGTCCGCCGGCGCCCCGGGCGGCCGCGACGACACGTCGTCGCCGGCCCGCACCCGGGTGCCCGCCGCGTGCGCGAAGGCGGCGACCGTCGGTGCCGGCAGCGAGGACAGCGCGGCCACGAGCATCCGGGCGACGAACGGCCCGGCCAGCTGGTCGGGCTGGGGCAGCGCCGCCGCGTGCACCCGCAGCAGCGTCTCCGCCCCGGGGAACGGACGGACCGGGCCGGGCACCGGAGTGCTCACGGGGCGACCAGCAGCCACACCGGCACCGCGACCAGCGCGAGGGCGACCAGCCGGATCAGCCCGTGCACGACGCGGGGCAGCGCGGGGGGCGGGGCGGTGATCCGGTCGACGCGTGCCTCCAACGCGTCGGTGAACGACGACAGCGCCGCCGCCGGCGCGGACCCGCCGACGGCCTTGAGCGCGGTCGCCAGCTCGGTGGGGTCGCACAGCCTGCGGGCGACGTCGTCGGCCCGCATCTCGATCAGCCGGGCCACCGCGAGCTGGGCGTGCACCATGCCGCGCACGAACGGCGCCGTCGCCCCCCACGCGACGAAGGGCAGCACGACCAGGTCGTGCCGCTCACGCAGGTGCGCCCGCTCGTGGGCCAGCACCGCGACCACCCCGGCGGTGTCCAGAGCGTCCAGCACCCCCGCCGACACCACGAGCCGGGAGCTGCGCCCGGGCAGGCAGTAGGCGACCGGGACGGGATGGTCGAGGACACGCGTACCGGAGGCGTGCGGCCACGGCGTGGCGAGCACGTCGAGCAGGTCGCGGTGGCGACGGCGGGCCCGCAGCGTCCGCACCGTGGTGACCACCAGGACCGACAGCAGCCGCACCAGCACCCCGAGCGCGATCAACAGGGCACCCACGTGCAGCGGGTCCATCCGGTCCGGCCACTCGCCCGCCGCCACCGAAGCCGACAGCGCCGCCGCCGCGGTGGGCAGACTGTGCCCCATCGGCGAGAGCCCGTAGGCCAGCCCCGCACCGAACAGCGAGATCCCGCCGCCGAGCCCGACGGCCTGCCACAGCAGCAGCGCTCCGACGGGGTCGCGGCCGGGCCAGCGCGCCCGGGCCAGGGCACGGCTGACCGGCTCGGCGAGCAGTACGCCGAGCAGTCCGAGTCCGAGCGCGGTCAGCTGCATCGCCTCACATCGTCGCGGAGTGCGCGGCGCGGCGCTGCATCACCCCCGCGACCGGACGGGCTCGTGGATCGCCGGCGGCTCAGCCGAGCAGGTCACGCAACCGCGACCGCTCCTCCTCCGACATCGAGCCGAGGAACCGCGCGAGGGCGGCACCCCGGTCGGACGCGTCGTCGAGCGCGTCGGTCATCAGCTCGGCCACGTGGTCCTCCCGGCTGGCCACCGGGCGGTAGTGGTGGGCGCGGCCGTCGCGGATGCGCCGGACCAGCTGCTTGCGCTCGAGCCGGCCGAGGACGGTGAGCACGGTCGTCGTGGCCAGGTCGCGGTCGGCGAGCTGATCCTGCACCTCACGGGCGGTCATGTCCCGGTCGGTCTCCCAGAGGACGTTCATGACCGCCCGCTCCAACTCGCCCAGACTCGTCACGAAGGTCATCCTACGCGAACCTTTCTACTGCGCGTAGAACCCCTGCGGGAGATGGCTCACACCCGCGGCGCGACTCAGTGGACCTGCACCTGGTCGCCGACCTGCAGGTAGCCGAACCACTGGCGCGCATCGGTCTCGGCGAGCTTCACGCAGCCGGCCGACGGGGTCGAGAGGTCGCCCTGGTGGAAGGCGATACCGCCCTGGGCGAAGAACACCGACCACGGCATCTGGGTCAGCCGCTCCCGGCTGGTCCACTGCTCGGCCTTCCACTGCACGGCGAAGGTCCCGGTCGGTGTCGGGGCCTCCGGGTCGCCGGGGCGCATCGCGACCGGTCCGGCGACGACCTGACCGGCGTCGAACAGCCAGGTGGAGCGGCTCGCCAGATCCACACAGGCCCGCGCCGAGGAGGTGCACGGTGTGCCCGGGACGAGCGCGCCGGTGGCGACCTGCCGGTCGGTGGGATCGGGCTGCTCCGACGGCTCGGCCAGGGCGTGGCCCGCCAGGAGCCCGGCGGTCAGGGCGCCGGTCAGGGCGACGCCCACCGCGCGGAACCCGGCGGTCCGGCTCCGTCCCCGTGCCCGCATCCGTCCGCCCCTCCGCCGGGCGCACGGCCCACGTCCTCGGCCCGTCGGGGCCGACCGGATGCACAGTGCGACCGGCTGGATCCCCACGGTAGCCCAACATGATCTTGAGCTGAACGGACGAGTCCGATACCGCCGATCGGCGGTGCACGAGAAGCGTCGGACGGTCGCTGCGCCGTCCGGTCCCGCGGTCAGCGGCCCCGGAACGCCGGTGCGCGCTTCTCGGTCCGGGCGGCGCGCCCCTCGGCGATGTCCTCGGCGGCCCAGCATCCGCGGAACTCCGCGGTGAGGCCGTCGACCACCGCCGGGTCGGTGTGGCCGCCACGGCCGAACGCGTCCACCGAACGCTTGTTGTAGGCCAGGGTCAGCGGGGCCATGGTCGCGATGTCGCGGGCCAGGGCGTGTGCGGCGTCGCGGTCGCCGAGGGTGTCGGCGAGACCGCGGGCGTGGGCGGTGGCGGCGTCGACGGTGGCGCAGGCCAGCAGCAGGCTGCGGGCCGTGCCGCCGCCGGCGATCTGCACCAGGCGCTCGATCGTCCACGGGTCCACGGCCAGACCGAGCCGCGCGGTCGGCAGCCCGAACACCGCCTCCGGGGCGGCGACCCGCAGGTCGCAGGCCAGGGCCAGCTGCAGCCCGCCGCCGATCGCGGGTCCGGTCACCGCGGCCACGGTCGGCATCGGCAGGTCGGCGACCGCGTGCAGCCCGGTGTAGAGCGCGTCGAGGAACTCGTCGGTGTAGACCTCGCCGAAGTCGGCGCCGGAGCAGAACGCCGGCCCGTTCCCGGCGACGACCACCGCCCGCGCGCCGGCCGCGCGGACCTCGGCCGCGGCGTCGACCAGCTGCTGGCAGGTCGCGATGTCCAGGGCGTTGCGGCGCTCGGGGCGGTTCAGCTCGATCAGACCGACGTCGTCGTGGGTGCTCACGGAGATCACGGCCGGACCCTAACCCGCCGCCGCGGCCCCGGACCCGTCCGCGTGACCGGCGCCGCGCGCGGCGGGGGCGGGCTCGCTCCAGGTCTGCCCGCACAGCTCCCGGGCCAGCCCGACGGCGAGCTGGTCGATCCGGCGCAGCAGCCGCGCCGCGGTCAGCCGGCGCGTCCGCTCGGTCCCGGGACCGGCGGCGGTCCGTGACGCCGCGTCCGCCTCGGCGGCGTCGAGCAGCTCCTCCGCGGAGCCGACGCCGTAGTCGGCGGGGCCCGCGCCGCTCGGGTGCTCGCGCCCGTCGGCGGGGCCCCAGGCGTCGTCGAGGATGCGGCGCAGGCCGTCGAGGTCGGCGCGGACCCGCTCGGCCGCGGGCTCCAGGGTCGCGGCCCAGCCGGGCACCGACGCGGTCGCGGCCTGGGCGGCGAGCTGGCGGGTGTAGTGGTCGACGGCGCCGACGACCCGCACGGTGTGGTGCACCCCGCGGCGCAGCGGCCTGCGGGCGACGGGGTGCTGCAGCGGCACCGCGCGGGTCCGCACGGTGGCCACCGCGGTGTCCACGGCGCGGGCCTTCTCCAGCGGGTCACCGGCGCCGGGGCGGCCCAGCGCCGCGTCGACCGAGGTGCGCAGGGAGACGTCGACGGCGGTGAGGGCGTCGTCGAGGGCCTCGGCGAAGGCCGTGCGCGACCGGGTGGGCAGGATCAGGTAGGCGGCGAGCATCCCCAGCGCGCCGCCGACGACGGTCTCCTCGCCCCGCAGCACCAGGGTCTGCACGCTGAACTGGCCGATCACGCCGTAGAGCAGGGCCAGCACCGCGGTGATCCAGAACGCCATCATCGCCTGCGAGATCCGCACCAGGTACAGGGCGAGGAACACGCAGACGAACAGCAGCGCCAGGCTGGCGACGACGTTGCCGCCCACCAGCAGCGCCAGCAGCATCCCCGCCACGACCCCACCCGCGGTGCCGACCGCGCGGGCCCAGCCGCGGCTCAGGACGTCGCCGCGGCTGGCGGTGCCGGCGAACACCACGAACGCGGCGATCACCGCCCAGTACCAGCGGGCCGGGGAGACCAGCTCGCCGACGACGATCGCGAGGCTGGTGGCGACGCCGACCTGCACGGCCTGGCGGGTGTGCAGCGCGAGCCCGCCGAACCGGTCCCGGCCCGCCGGCGGCGGCACCCGTCCGGGGACGGGCTCGGGTGCCGGGTCGCCGCCCGCGGTCTCCCGGTCGGTGTCGTGGTGCTCGGCGATCCGCAGGCGGGCCTGCTCGACCGTGGTCTGCATCGCGTCGGCGAGCCGGACGACGGCGAACCCGATGCGCTGCTCGCGCGCGGCGGGCCCGACCCCGGCCGGCCGGTCCACGATGTCGGCGACGGCGGACCGTGCGCCGTCGTAGAGGCGGGCGGCGATCGCGCCGGGCGTCCCGACGGCGGTGGCCGCGGCGAGGGCCCGCAGCCCCTCGGCCAGTTCGGCGCGGTCGTCGTCGGGGATCGGGTCGTGGTGCTCGACCGACCGGCGGACCGACATGGCGACCCGTTCGGCGGCGAGCTCGGAGTCGATGATCCACTGTCGCAGGCCCGCGACGGGGCCGGCCGCGCCGTCGGGGCCGTCGTCGGTGTCGTCGAGCCGGTCGGTCACCAGCAGCGCGGTCTCGTTGAGCCGGGCCTGGGCGCGCACCAGCGGGTCGAGGTCGGGCTCACCGGCGGTGGTCTCCACCGCCTCGACCGCGGTGAGCAGCAGCGCGTGCAGCCGCGCCTCGAACGCCCGGAACAACGCGTCCAGCACGGCCTCGGAGCGGCGGGTGAACACCAGGCAGCGCAGCAGGAAGGTGCTGCCGATGCCGATCACCGCCCCGGCCAGCAGGAACGGCAGCTCGCCGGGGCCGGCGTGCAGGAACTGCACGAAGAAGAACGGCATGAACGCCGCCATGCCGAGCGCGACCCCGCGTGGCCCGTACCGCCGGACCGCGACGGCGACCATCATGACCAGGACGAACACGACGTCGGCCGCGACCCGGTCCGTCGCCAGCAGCGCGGACACCGTCGCCGACGCCGCGGCGGGCACGACCATCAGGGCGGTGGTGACCCGCCGTCGCCGCAGGTCGTTCTCGTTCACCGCCAGGTTGCTGATCATCGCCAGCACCACGGAGAACAGCACGATCGTGATCGGCTGCCCGGTCAGCGCACGCAGCACGCTCGCGGCGACCGCGGCCAGCAGCATCGCCGCGGTCGCGACCGAGGCCAGGTGCAGGCGGGTGTGGCCGGGGTCGACCGCGGCCGCCCACGTCCGCAGCTCGCCCCACCGGGCCGGCACCGGCAGGCGGCGACCCCGCTCGACCGTCCCCGTCACGGTGCGAGTCTGACACGCACCGCGGCCCGGAGGTCCCTCCCTCAGTTCGCGGTGCGGGCCTGCGGCGGCAGCGACGCGGTCGGCACCGGGTTGGTCGCCCCCGGGACCGGCTGCGAGGTGGGCCGGGCGACCCGGATGCCGAGCACGTCACCGGCGGCCGCGGCCATCGCGCGCATCCCCTGGGCGTTGGGGTGCACCGGCGCGGCGGGCGAGGTCGGGACCAGGCCCTCGACCCACTTCACGCCGGGCAGCGTGCAGGCGTCGTGACCGATGGTCGGGGTGTAGGTGTCGACGTAGTCGACACCGGCGTCGCGGGCGGCGTCGGCCAGCATCGCGTTGAGCTTCTTCTCGGTCTCGCGCAGGTAGGCCGTGTCGCCCGGGCTGAACGGGATGACCGGGTAGCAGCCGGGACCGGTGTCCGGCAGGATCGACGGGTACCCGACGACGGCGACCCGTGCGGCGGGCGACCGGTCGCGGATCCGTGCGAGCACGTCGGAGACCTCGGACTCGGTGTCGTCGATCCGCTCGGCGAGCTGGTCGGTGCCGCCCGCGGTGTAGAAGTCCTTGCAGGCCGCGCCGAACAGGTTCGCCGAGGAGCGGCGCACGCACTCGCTGATGATCCCGGAGAATCCGATGTCGTTGCCGCCGATGGTCAGGGTGACCAGCGACTCGGAACCGTCGAGGGCGTCGAGCTGCGGCGGGTTCGGGCCGGCCTGGACCTGCTGCGGGGCGGTCATGTCCTCGGTCGTCGCGCCGCTGCAGGACACGTCGGTGAAGCGGCCGATGCCGGCCGAGCGCGCGAGCACCGACGGGTAGTTCTGGTTCGAGCGCAGGCACCCGGACGGCGTGCCCTGCTGCACCGGGACCAGCGGGCCCGCGGCATAGGAGTCGCCCAGGGCGACGAAGCGCCCGACCGGGGCGGTGTCGAGGTTGCGCGCGGACAGCGTGGTCTCGGCGAACGTGGTCGGCGCCTCCGCCTGCGCGGGCGCGAGGGCGCTCATCCCCGCCGAGCTCAGCAGGGTCATGGTCGCCACGGCGAGCCACCGGGACGGACGGGGACGGCGCACGGGCTCTCGGACCTCCGGTCGGACGTCGCCGGCGTGGGCACGCCGGTCCTGACCGACCAACGATCATCGTCGCCGACCGGTTACGCCCCGTTCGGCGCACGTGACGGGCCGGGTACGACCCGGCCCGTCACGCACCGTGGGCGGGGGCTCGCTCAGTCGGTGAGCCTGCGCAGCGACAGCGGTGCCACCAGGCGGTGCCGCAGCGCGGTCGCGTCCCAGAGCTCCGGCTGCGACGGCATCGACGCGAGCCGCCCGGCGGCGACCGCGCCGGGGTCGTCCATCGGCTCGCGGACACCGGCGAGGAAGGCCCATTCGTGCTCCTCGCAGCCGATGTAGACCCCGCGCCCGCCGGTCTCGCCGAACACCGCGGCGAAGCGCTGCCAGGCCGAACGCAGCGTCGCGTCCCGCCACACCGCCGGGCTGCCCGCCTGGAACACCAGGACCCCGCCGGGGGTGAGCCGCTGCGCGCAGGCGCGGACGAAGTCCTCCTCGTAGAGCCGGTTGATCTGGGCGTCGGGCTCGTCGGGGCGCTCGTCGGGCAGGTCGACGACCACCAGGTCCCAGTGCTCGTCGGACTCCAGGACGAACTGCCGTCCGTCGCCGTAGGTCAGGTGCACCGGGCCGTCGCCGCGCTCGGCCGCGGCGAGGGACTCGGGGGTGTAGCCGTAGGGCAGGTACTCGGCGCAGATCCGGACGGCCTCGGCGTCGATGTCGACGTGGTCGACCCGGCTCGCACCGGCGGCGACCGCCATCTCCGACGCGACACCCTCGGAGGAGCCGACGATCAGCACCCGGTCCAGCTCGCGGGCCAGCAGGGCGCCGGGCCACACCAGCGCCTCGTGGTAGGTGAGCTGGGTGTGCTCGGTGGACTGGCGCTCGTCGTCGCAGAAGAGGGTGACGCCGTGCGCGGTGTCGGCGACCACTACGTGCTGGAACCCGGTGTGCGCGACGTGGTGGACCCGGCCGAGGTCCCAGCGCCGGGTCAGGCCGGGCGAGATGGGCTCGGTGACGGTGCGCGGGGCACCGCCGCGGTCCACCACCTGCAACGCGGTGTCGGTCGCGCCGACACGCTCGGCGAGGCGGCGCACGGCGTCGACCGGGTCGGCGCTCTCACCGCAGGTGAACACGTCGACGTGCATGCCGCCGTGCTCGGGCCAGGTGTGGATCGAGGCGTGCGACTCGGCCAGGACCGCGACGACGGTCGCCCCCTGCGGCTCGAAGCGCTCGACGACCACCTGGCGGACCTGGGCCCCGGCCTCGGTCAGCGCGGCGGTCAGGTCGCTGCGCAGGCGGTCGCAGTCGTCGAGGACCTCGGGGGCGATGCCGCCGAGCTCGGCCAGGACGTGTCTGCCGACCGGTGACGACGTGGTGGGCAGCGCGGGTGCGCCCGTCCCGAGCCCGACGGCCGGATGCAGTTCTCCGGCCGCGGCGGCGGGCACGGACATGATCGGCGAGATGGAGGATGACACGTCCGGACACGTTAACCGGGATGTGGGAGCGACGCCCCCTCCCCCGCGACGAGCACCTCCAGCGGGCCGAACCCGTTGAACCCGACCGAGGCGTAGCTCGAGGTGTAGGCGCCGGCCCCGAGCAGGTCGACCACGTCGCCCGCGGCCAGGTCCAGCGGCAGCGCGACCGGGGTGCGACGGTAGAGGACGTCGTCGCCGTCACAGGTGGGACCCGCGACGACGACGGGTCCGCGCGGGCCGCTGCGCCCGGGCACGCGCAGCGGGTAGGCGATCGCCTCGCCCTCGGTCTCGGCGAGACCCTGGTAGCGGCCGACGTCGAGGTACACCCAGCGGCGGTGGTCCACGCCCGGGCGGCGGGACACGCGCAGCACCCGGGCGCGCAGCACCCCGGCGGGGGCGACCAGCGCGCGGCCCGGTTCCAGCAGCAGCGTCGCGCCGTCCACGTGCCCGGCGTCGACGGCCGTGGCCACCGCGGCGCGCACGGCCGCGACGTAGTCCTGCGCGGGCGCGACGGCGGCGCGGTAGGCCACCGGCCAGCCGCCGCCCAGGTCGAGCTCGGGACGGCGCAGCCCGGCCCGCCCGGCGGTCGCCAGCGCGAGCGCGACGGCCCCGGCGTAGGTGGCGGGGCGGGTCTGCTGGGAGCCCGCGTGGAAGGTGACCCCGGCGGCGACCAGGCCACGGTCGGCGACCCGGCCCAGCAGCGCGACGGCGGCGTCGGGCGGCGCCCCGAACTTGCCGTGGAACGGCGTCGCCGAGCCGGTGTCGTCGACCGAGAGCCGGACCTGCACCCGGGCGCCGGGGACCTCGGCGGCGAGGGCGTCGACGTCCTCGGCGCTGTCGGTGACGAACCGGGTGACGCCGTCGCGGGCGGCCCGGGCGGCGGCCCCGGGGCCACGCACCGGGTTCCCGTGCTGCAGCGTCGCCGGGTCCGCACCGGCGGCCAGGCACAGGTCGATCTCGGCCTGCGAGGCGACGTCGAACCCGGCCCCGGCCGCGACGAGGGCGCGCAGCACGGCGGGCTCCGGGCAGGCCTTGACGGCGTAGAGGATCCGGGCGTCGCCGAACGCGGCGGCCAGCGCGCGGTACCGCTCCCCGGCGACGGAGGGGTCCAGCGCCAGGTACGGCGTGGGACGGTCGGTGGCGAGCAGCTGCTCCAGGGCGGGGCTCAGGTCGTGCACGTGGTGATGCTCTCCCCGGCCGCACCACCCGCACCGGCCGGGGTCTGATCTAGGTTCGGACGATGACCGCACCGAAGCCGCAGCGCCGCGCCCGGAAGATCGCGATGACCCCGGAGGAGGTCACCGCCTTCCTCGACGCCGAGCGCACCTGCCGGGTCGCCACCAACGGCGTGAACGGCCCGCACGCCACCCCGCTCTGGTACCTGTGGGACGGCGAGGCGCTCTGGCTGACCTCGCTCTCGCGCTCGCAGCGCTGGGCGGACCTGCAGCGCGACCCGCGGATCGCCGTGGTCGTCGACGCCGGGCACGACTACGCCGAGCTGCGCGGGGTCGAGCTGCGCGGCTCCGTCGAGGTCGTCGGCGAGGTGCCCCGCACCGGCGAGCCGAACCCGGAGCTGGAGCGGGTCGAGCAGGCCTTCGCCGCGCGCTACACCGGCGGCCAGGTCGTGATCGACGGACGGCACGCGTGGCTGCGGCTGCGCCCGGAGAAGATCACCAGCTGGGACTTCCGCAAGATGTGATCACCGGGTGTGAGGGGTCCGGTACCGCATCCGGCACCGGACCCCTCACCGGTGGCGATCACCGGGAGCGTCCCGGGCCGTGCATCGCGAACCCGCGGTACCCGTCGCGGGCCACGGTGGACAGCTCCTCGCGGTAGGCCTTGTGCCCGGCCATGTAGAACATCACCGCGTTCGGCTTGCCGGGGATGTTCGCCCCGAAGATCCACGAGTCGGCCTTCGGGAACAGCGTGGCGTCGGCGATCTCCCGGCAGAGCCGGGACCAGCCCTGCTCGGCCTCGGCCGTCGGCTCGATCGTGCCGATACCGCTGCGCTCCGCGTGCCCGATCAGCTCACCGATCCACTCGACCTGGGCCTCGATGCTCGGCGGCAGGTTGGTGAACGGCCCGTTCGGCCCCAGGATCATGAACATGTTGGGGAAGCCCGCCTTCGACACGCCGAGGTAGCTCGACGGCCCGTCGGTCCAGTGGTCGTCGATGTGGCGGCCCCCGCGGCCGCGCAGGTCCATCGCCCGGTAGTTGCCGTCGACGGCGTCGAAACCGGTCGCGAGGACGAGCACGTCGAGCTCGTGCACGACACCGTCGGCGGTGCGCACCCCGGCCGGGGTGACCTCCGCGATCGGGTTCTCCCGGATCGAGACCAGCTCGACGTCGTCGCGGTTGAAGGTCTCGTAGTACCCCTCGTTGCAGATCGGGCGCTTGGCGTAGAGGTCGGTCGGTGTGAGCTTCCGGGCGGTCTCCGGGTCCACGACGATCTCGGAGATCTTGCGCCGGATGAACGCGGCGGCCGCGGCGTTGGCCTCGGGATCGGTCGCGATGTCGCAGAACGTGCCGAACATGAACCGGAACCCGTTGCCGGCGTCCCAGTTCTCCTGGAAGACGCGCTCGCGCTCCTGCGCGGACACGCTCATCGCCTCGACGGCGCTCTCCTCGAACCCGAACGCCACGACCGAACCGCGCACCTGGTCCCAGATCTCGGGGAAGTGCTCCTTGGTGCGGTCGACCTCGTCCTGGGTGACCGGTCGGTTGCCGGAGGGCACGTTGTACTGCGGGCTGCGCTGGAAGACGGTGAGGTGAGCTGCGCGCGGTGCCGCCGCGACGATGAACTGGGCACCGGTCGAGCCGGTCCCGACGACGCCGACCCGCCGCCCGGTGATGTCGAGGTCGTCGGGCCAGGCGTTGGTGTGGACGGTGCGCCCGGCGAAGGTGTCCAGCCCGGGGAGGGCGGGGATGTTGCTGCGGGCCAGCAACCCCAGGGCGTTGACCAGGTAGCGGCAGCGCACCGTCTCGCCGCCGGAGGTGCGCACCCGCCAGAGACCGGCGTCCTCGTCGTAGACCGCGGCGGTCACCTCGGTGCCCAGCGTGATGTCCCGGCGCAGCCCGTACCGGTCGACGACGTGCTCGAGGTAGGCCAGGACGTCGGGCTGGTCCAGGTAGCGGGTGCTCCAGTTCCATTCCTGCAGCAGGTCCCGGTCGAACGAGTAGCGGTAGACGAACCCCTCGGTGTCGGACTTCGCGCCGGGGTACCGGTTGAAGTACCAGGTGCCGCCGACGCCGTCGCCCTTCTCGAAGGCGCGGACGCTCAGGCCGAGCCGGTCCCGCAGCGTGTGCAGCATGTAGATCCCGCCGAACCCGGCGCCGACGACGACGGCGTCGACATCGGCGGTGGTGGACGTGGTCATGGTGTGCTCCCGGTGGGTGTCGAGGGATCAGCCGCGGTACCAGGCGGCGAGGGCGGCGAGCTCCTCGTCCGCCTCGGGCGCGGTGCCGGCGAGGAACGGGAAGACGTGCTGCATGCCCGCGACGACCGACAGCGTCACGTCGACACCGGCGGCCCGGGCCCGATCGGCGAGCCGGACGGCGTCGTCGAGCAGCGCCTCGGCACCCCCGGCGTCGACGTAGAGCCGGGGGAGGCCGGTGAGGTCGGCGTGCAACGGGTTCGCCAGCGGTGCCCGCCGGTCGACGTGCCCCTCCCCCAGGACGCCGGCGATCATCCCCTCCAGCAGGGGCACCGTGACCAGGGCGTCCGAGGCGGCGTTGGTGACGAGCGTGGCGCCGGTGTTCTCCATGTCCAGCCACGGCGAGAACGCGACGACCCGGCCCGGCAGCGGCCGGCCCGCGTCGCGCAGGGCGAGCACGGTGGCGACCGCCAGGTTCCCGCCCGCGGAGTCACCGATGGTCGTCACGTCCGCGGGGGCGGTCCCCCGGGCCAGGAGCGCCTCGAACACCGCGACGGTGTCCTCCACCTGTGCCGGGTGCCGGTGTTCCGGCGCGCGACGGTAGTCCGCCACGAACGCCGTGGCGCCGACGGCCCGCGCGACGTGCCCCGCGAGCTTGCGATGGCTCGACGCCGAGCCGACGGCGAACCCGCCGCCGTGGGTGTAGAGCAGGACCTGCGCGGGATCCGCCCCGACCGGCAGCGCCCAGATCCCCGGGACACCCCCGAGCGACTCCTCCCGGTAGGTCACGTCCTCGGGTTCACGGGTGGCCTGGTGCCACTCGTCGAAGATGCTGCGGAACAGCCGCGTGGTCAGGTCCGGGGTCGCCGCGATGAGGGCGGACCAGTCGGCGTAGAGCGCGCGCAGCGCGTCGGACTCCGTGGACGCGCCCGTCGGGCGGGTCGGTGGTGCCGTCGTCATCGCGGTCCTCCTCCGGTCGGCCGGAGCGACGGCGGGCGCCGCGCCGGCGGTGGCGTGGCCGTCGATGGTGGGCACCGCGGAGGCACCGCGGGTGTTCCGTTCTGGAACGCCCACCGGCCACTCCCCCTGGCCAGGATGGTGTGACCTGGGGCACCGTGGACGTGTCCGCAACGGGCGGCGAGGGGCGGATCGGGGCGATGACGCGTCGGGACGAGGACACGGCGGTGCCGGCCCTGTCGGCCGGGCAGCGCCTGCGCATCCGGCGCAGCCGCGAGACGCTCGTCGACGGGGGGCTGCTGGCGCTGCCACCCGGCCACGCGGGCGTGCCGCCGCTGATCGAGCAGAGCTGGCGGCGCTGCATCGGCGAGGCGGTGCCGACGGCGCCGGAGCGCATCGGCTACGCCGACCCCGGCGACGACCACACCGCGCTGCGCCGGGCCGCGGCGCCCGTGCTGGAGCGGCTCGTGGACAGCTTCGCCGATGTCCCGGTGGCCATGGTGCTGTCCGACGCGACCGGGCGCATCGTCCGCCGCCACGTCGGTGTCCGGCGCCAGCGCACGCTCATGGACCGGGCGAGCGCGGTGGAGGGCTCGGACTTCTCCGAGCGGTCGGTGGGCACCAACGGCATCGGCACGGTGCTGGTCGAACGACGCCCGGTCCTGGTCCGGGGCCCCGAGCACTACAACGCCCTCCTGGAGAACCTCACCTGCGCGGGCACCCCGCTGGTCGAGCCCGGGACCGGCCGGACGGTGGGCTCGCTCTCGCTGGCCTGCGCGGTGCGTGACGTGCACCCGCTCATGGCGGTGATGGCCGCCGACATCGGCCGCCAGATCGAGGCCCGGCTGCTCGACGAGGCGGGCGAACACCGTCGCAGGCTGGTGCGGGCCTACCTCGCGCTGGAGCGGGCCACGACCGGGGCGCTGGTCGTCGACGCCGACACCGTCCTGGCCGACCGGCACGCGCTGGCCCACGCCGGCCCGGACCTGCACACCCTGCTGTGGGACCTCCTGCGCGACGGGGGTCCGGACCGGCCACGCCGGATGCGGGTGCCGATGCCCGACGGCCCGCACGACGCGGTCGTCGCCCCGGTCGAGGGCACCGGGGGGACCGCGTTCAGCGTCCGGCTGGCGCCCCGCCGGGCGGCCCCCGCGGTGGCGGCCCCGGCCACCGTCCGGGGAGCCGCGCTCCACCACGACCCGGAGGTCGACCACCGGCTCCGCGAGGCCGTCTCCCACCGGGAGACCGTCGCCGTGACCGGCCCCGGCGGCAGCGGGAAGCTGCGGACCGCCCGCCGCGTGCTGTCCCGCCTGGGCCACGACGGCGCCGTGGTCGTCGAGCCGCACCGGGAACGCGAGTGGTGGGAGACGGCCCGCGCGGCGCTGGACGCCGGTCGCGGGCTCGTCCTGCGGCGGGTGCACCTGTCACCGGGGCCGCGCCCGGCGCTCCTGCGGGACCTGGCCGCGACCGGCGTCCCGTTCGTCCTCACCGCCGACGCCGACCCCACCGACGACACCACCCCCGCCCTCCTCGGCCAGGTCGCCACCACCGTCCGCCTCCCGGCGCTGGCGGCGGGCCGCGAGCACCTCCCGGCGCTGGTGGAGACGCTGCTCGCGGAGCTGCCCCCGCCCGCCTCGGGGTCCCGGCTGTCCGGCGCGGCCCTGGACCGGCTCCGGGCCTGGCACTGGCCCGGTGACCTGGCCGAGCTCCGCACCGTGGTCACGGCGGCGGCCCGCCGCGCCGACGGCGGTACGGCCGGCGAGGCCGACCTCCCCGACCGCCTGCGCACCGCCGGCCGGGAGCTCGGTCTGCTGGAGGCCGCCGAACGCGACGCCGTGGTCGACGCCCTGCGCGCGGCGGGCGGGAACCGCACCCGGGCCGCCCGCACGCTCGGGATCGGGCGCAACACCCTCTACCGGAAGCTGCGCGAGTTCGGGGTGTCCTGACCGGCGGCGTTCAGGGCCGCCCGGTCACCAGCGGCCAGAGCCCGTCGGCGCCCGCGTCCAGCGCGGCCGCCCCGACCCGGTCGTTCCAGAACGCCTCGTCACCGTCCTCGTCGCGCCAGGCCCACAGCCGGGTCGTGACCAGCCGCAACGCGTGCTCACGGGTGAACCCGATGGCGCCGTGCACCTGGTGGGCGATCCGCGCGACGGCCGTCGCCGCCTCCGAGCAGCGGGCCTTCGCCGCGGCGACGGCGAACGCGGTCTCCGGGGCGGCGAACCCCGCGCGCCGCGCGGTCGAGGTGGCAGCGGCGGAGGCGGCGGAGGCGGCGGCCACCTCGGCGCCCGCCTCGGCGAGCATCTGCTGCACGGCCTGGAAGCGGCCGATGGGACGACCGAACTGGGTGCGCTCCCCGGCGTAGGCGACCGAGCGGGCCAGTGCGCCGCGGGCCGCGCCGGCGAGCAGCAGTGACCGCGCCAGCGCCGCCCGCAGGGTCAGCTCCGCCGCCGCCCCGGCGGGGGCGGTACCGGTCGCCAGCGGCGTGACCCCGTCGAGGGTGAGGCCGTCGCGGGGCTCCTCGGCGAGGTTGGAGCCCTCGGTGACCGCCGCCGCGCCCGTGTCGAGCACGAGGACCCGGTCGCCGTCGAGGACGACGACCGCGGCCAGCGAACGGCCCCACGGCACCCGGGTCAGGGCCGCCGACACCGCGCCGGCCGGGCCGCCGCTGCCGGTCACCGTGCCCCCGGCGGTCCCGGCCGGGCGGTCGCCGCCGGTCGCGTCGGTGACGACGGCGGCCAGCGGCCCGTCCGGCACGGGGAGCCCGGCGGCGCGGGCCAGCCACCCGGCGAGCAGGTCGGTCTCGGCCAGCGGCAGGCGGGCCGCGTCGGCGCCGGCGACCTCCAGCAGCACGGCGGCGTCGTCGAGGGTGCCGCCGGTGTCCGGGTCGGTCAGCGAGGTCAGCCCGGCCCCGGCACACGCCTTCCAGGCCGCCGCGTCCAGGCCGGTACCGTCACGGTCGTCGGAGCCGGCGGCGAGGATCGAGGCGGCCAGGTCGGCCAGGTCGCTGTTGCGGGCCATCAGCGCAGTCCCATCCCCCGCGCGACGATGCCGCGCAGGACCTCGTTGGTGCCGCCGCGCAGGGTGAACCCGGGCGCGTGCAGCACGGCGTCGGCGAGCAGCCGGGCGAACCCGGACTCCGCGCCGGGGTCCGGCGGGATGTCGACCAGCAGCCGGGCGGCGTCGACGATCTCGTTCTCGTAGCGGGTACCGAGGTCCTTGACCAGGGCCGCGGCCAGCTCGGGGGCCCGGCCGGACTCCAGTGCCCCGGCGACGGCCAGCGACATGGCCCGCAGCGTCCACAGCCGCGACACCAGCGACCCCACGCGACGACGGGTGCCGGCGTCGGCACGGCCGGCCCCGGCGAGCTCGCCGACCAGCGACGCCAGCAGCGGATAGGTCGACAGGAACCGCTCCGGTCCGGAGCGCTCGAACGCGAGCTCACCGGTGACCTGGGCCCAGCCGTTGCCCAGCTCGCCGAAGACCCGCGCGTCGGGGATGAACACGTCGTCGAAGCGCACCTCGTTGAAGTGGTGCGCCCCCGTGAGGAGCGGGATCGGGCGGATCTCCACCCCGGGCGAGTCCAGCTCCACCAGGAACTGGGACAGCCCCGCGTGCCGGTGCGCGTCGTCGCGCGGCTCGGTGCGCACCAGCGCGAAGAACGCGTGCGCGTGGTGCGCCCCGGACGTCCACACCTTGGTGCCCGACAGCCGCCACCCGCCGTCGACGCGGGTCGCCCGGGTCCGCACCGACGCCAGGTCGGAGCCCGAGTCCGGCTCCGACATGCCGATGCCGAAGTACACCTCGCCGCGAGCGATGCCGGGCAGGAACGCGCGGCGCTGCTCCTCGGTGCCGTGGCGCAGCAGCGACGGCCCGATCTGGCGGTCGGAGATCCAGTGCGCGGCCACCGGGGCGCCCGCGGCGAGCAGCTCCTCGGTGACGACGTAGCGCTCCAGCGCGGTCCGGCCGTGCCCGCCGTACTCGGTGGGGATGGTCATCCCGAGCCAGCCGCGTTCCCCCAGCCGCCGCGAGAACGACTCGTCCCAGCCGGAGAGCCACACGTCCGCACGCGGGGTCCAGCGGGCGGCGTTGCGCTCGTCGTCGAGGAAGGACCGGACCTCGGCCCGCAGGTCCGCCAGCCCGGCGGGGAGCTCGACCGGGTCGGGCACGAGCTCGGGCAGGGCCGCTGCCGGTGTCGATGTCGCTGCCACGGGCATCATCATGACCCAGCCCCGCCGGCGCCGCCGGTGTCTATGGGCCGGCTCACCGGGGTACGTTCCGGGCATGACCACCAATGCTGACGAGCGCAGGGTGCTGGATGCCGTCCCCACCGGCCTGTTCATCGGCGGCCGGTGGCGGCCGGCGGAGAACGGCGCGACCGCGAAGGTGGAGGACCCCGCCACCGGAGAGGTGCTGACCGAGGTCGCCGACGCCTCCCCCGCCGACGGCATGGACGCCCTCGCCGCCGCGCACGCCGCGCAGCCCACGATCGCCGCGATGGCGCCGCGGGAGCGCAGCGAGATCCTGCGCCGCGCCTACGACCTGCTCCACGAGCGGATCGACGACCTGGCCCTGCTCATGACCCTGGAGATGGGCAAGCCCTTCGCCGAGGCCAAGGGCGAGGTCGTCTACGCCTCGGAGTTCCTGCGCTGGTTCTCCGAGGAGGCCGTGCGCATCGACGGCGGCTACCAGGTCGCCCCGAACGGCCAGACCCGCTTCCTCACCATCCGCCAGCCCGTCGGCGTCTGCGTGTTCGTGACCCCGTGGAACTTCCCGCTGGCCATGGGCACCCGCAAGATCGCCCCGGCGGTCGCCGCCGGCTGTGCGTCGGTGATCAAGCCCGCGCCGCAGACGCCGCTGACCATGCTCGCGTTCGCGCAGGTACTGGCCGACGCCGGCCTGCCCGACGGCGCCCTGAACGTCATCAACGCCACCGACGCCGGCGCGGTGATGGAGCCGATCCTGCGCGACGGCCGCGCCCGCAAGATGTCGTTCACCGGGTCCACCCCGGTCGGGAAGCTGCTGCTGTCCCAGGCCTCGGACAAGGTCATGCGCTCGTCGCTGGAGCTGGGCGGCAACGCCTCGTTCATCGTGCTCGACGACGCCGACGTCGACGCCGCCGTCGAGGGCGCCATGATCGCGAAGATGCGGAACATGGGCGAGGCCTGCACCGCCGCGAACCGGTTCTACGTCCAGCGCGGCGTCGCCGAGGAGTTCACGGCGAAGCTCGCCGAGCGGATGGGCGCGCTCAAGGTCGGGCGCGGCACCGAGGAGGGCGTGAACGTGGGCCCGCTGATCGACGCGAAGGGCCTGGACAAGGTCACCGACCTGGTCGCCGACGCCGTCGCCGCCGGTGCCTCGGTCGCGATCGGCGGGAAGGCCCAGGACGGGCCGGGTTACTTCTACCCGCCGACCGTGCTCACCGACGTGCCGGTGAACTCCCGGCTCAACCACGAGGAGATCTTCGGCCCGGTCGCGCCGATCACCGTCGTCGACAGCGCCGACGAGGCACTGGCCGCGGCCAACGCGACCGAGTTCGGCCTGGTCAACTACGTGTACACGCGCGACCTGAACCGGGCGCTGCACATCGCCGAGAACCTCGACAGCGGCATGATCGGGCTCAACACCGGTCTGGTGTCGAACCCGGCCGCCCCGTTCGGCGGCGTCAAGGAGTCCGGGCTGGGCCGCGAGGGCGGCACCGTCGGCATCGACGAGTTCCTGGAGACCAAGTACGTGGCCATCGGCTACAGCGGCTGACCCCACGCGCGACCGAGGGCCCCGGTGCCGTACGGCACCGGGGCCCTCGTGTGTCGCGGGTCGGTCAGTTGGCCGGGGCCGCGGGCGGCGCCGCCGGGGCCGCGGGTGCCGGGGCCTGCGGCTGGATCGGCACCGCCGGGTCCTGCCCGGGCAGCGGCTCGGCGGGCTGGGTCACGTCGGCCCGGCCCCCCGAGACGAGCTCGACCAGCTCGACGCCGCCGTTGAGGGTCAGCATCACCACCACCAGCGCCACCGAGGCGACGGCGGCCGCGGTGAGCCCGCGCTGCGCGGACCCGCTGGTGACCAACCGGCCACGGCTGGTCTCCACCACCCAGGCGCGGGCGGCGAACACGGCCAGCATCAGGCCGAACGCGAGCCAGGTCAGGAGGAATCCGTTCACGGGTTCGGCACCTCCCCGCCGGCCGCCGGGGCCGGGGCCGTCACCGGTGCCGGGACGCCCGGCGCCGGGAGCGGCTCGTTGCGCACCAGGATCGCGTCGAAGCCGCTCTCGTAGGTCGCGCGGTACTGGCCCGACGCGATGAGCTGGTTGCGGATCTCGATCGTCCAGCCCGGCTCGCGGTCGTTGAGGACGACGCCCTGCTTCTCGATCGCCGGGTAGAACAGGATCGTCTGCGGCTGGACCTGGTCGATGCAGCGGAACGGGTCCGCGGCGAGGACCGCGCAGCCCTGACCGCCCGAGGCCATGTTGTTGTTCTCGCCGACGCCCTCCAGGGCGTAGGGCCCGACCGTCGACAACGGCTGCACCGTCGCCCCGGGCGGCGCCTCGGCGTAGGCCTTGCGGGTCATCTGGACGTCCTCGGTGGTGACGTCGGTGTAGGCCTCGTTACCGCCGCGGATGAAGATCAGCAGACCGAAGACGACCACCATGCCCACCGCGAGCAGCCGTTCGCGCTTGCGGTCGACACGGGCGAAGGCCCGCAGCGCGTCGACGGCCAGGATCGACAGGATCGGCAGGCCGTAGAGCAGCACGCGCAGGAGCAGCTCGCCGCCGTAGCTCTGCACGACCGCCATCCCCATGGGGATGATCGCCAGCAGGATCGGCACGAGGTCGCGGCGGCGGCGCCAGTAGACCCAGGCGCCGGCGAAGCCGAGGACGTAGGTCAAACCGGTCATCGCGACCCGGAAACCCTTGCCGACGAGCTGGCCCGTGTCGCCCTGGAAGCGGTCCGCGACACCGGCCTGCAGCGCGCTGCCGTCGTCGCCGCTACCGATGATCATGCTGATCTGGTTCATCCAGAAGTCGCGGGCGCCGATCAGCACGAACACCGTCACCGCGGCGATCGCGACGATCACCAGCCCGCGTCCGCGGAACCGGCCGACGACGGCCAGCACGGCCAGCTGGCCGATGATGGCGAACGGGGTCAGCTGGTGGGCCGGGGCGACGGCGATGACGCACAGCGCCGCGCAGAAGTAGATCAGCAGCAGCTGCCGGGCGGGCAGCGTCGGCGTGTTCGGCGGGGTCAGCGCCGACACCAGCCAGCGCCGCCACCGGGGCAGCGGTGGCGCCCCGCGGTGCGCCCGTGGCCAGCCCGGGACCCCGGCGTTGTCGACGCGGCGGGTCGCCAGCGGGCCGAGCGCGAAGGTCAGCACCGTCAGCAGCAGCACGATGGCGGTCGCCTGCGGGGAGAAGTAGTCCTGCTCGATCCAGTTCAGGCCGATGAACAGCCAGGCCGCGACCCACGGCGCGCGGGTGCCCCCGAGCATCGAGCGGGCCAGGGCGTAGACGCCGATCGCCCACACCGCGGTGACCGCGGGCGGGTACCAGCGCAGGATGGTGTCGAGCTGGTCGGCGCCCGCGGCGTCGCGGATCCAGGCCCACTGGGCGAAGAACGCGGGCCAGTAGAACCGCGCGTCCACGCCGGTGGGCGGGACACCGTTGTTGCGGGCGACCGCGTCGACGAACCCGGAGATCAGCCAGGCGGTGGTGAACCGGGCCTGGGGCTGCACGACCGAGGGCAGGCCGGTGGAGCACAGCAGCAGCACACCCGTCGCGGCACCCAGCATCGGGATGCGCGGGCGGCGCGACCACAGCTCGAGCAGGCAGGCGCCGATGGCGAGCAGCAACGCGACCCACGCGAACGGGCTCAGCGCCGGGGCCAGACCCCAGCCGCCCAGGTCGGACAGGTCGGTCGTCGCCGCGGCGACGGGCAGCAGCAGCACCGCGAGCACGGCCAGGACCGGCGCGCCCCAGACCCACAGCGGGGACAGCGGCTCGGCGGTCTCGGGTGCGGGCGGCGGGGGCGGCGGCGGGCCGTCACCGGGCGGGCGCGGGACCGGGCCGCGGACGGCCATGGTCGGCGAGTCCGGGCCGGGCGGCGTGACGAACTGGGTCCGCTCGCTCGCGCTCTCCTCCGCGACGCGGGTCCGCGCGACGGCGGGCTCCTCGCCGCGGTGGCCGCGGGTGGACGGGTCGGGGCCGCCCGTCCGGCGGGTCTCCGACGTCACGACTTCACCTCCGGTGTGCTCCGGCGGTTCCACGCCGGGACGAATCTGAGTGCCAGTGCGCAGAGGATCTGCGCACCGACGTAGCCGAGGACGACCGGCAGCATGGTCATGCTGACCGATGCGGTTCCGGGGTCCGGCAGCGGGACCAGTCCGGCGAAGACCACGACCAGGCCGGTGTTGAGCAGCTGGATCTTCGCGTAGCCCATCCCGTCGCCGTCGGCCTGGCGACGGGCGAGCTCGAACACGACGATCAGCCGGAAGAACAGGCCGCCCATGAGCACGGCCAGCGCCGGGGCGCCGGGCGCGTAGCCCTCGCCGAGCAGCGACAGCACCGGGTAGCCCAGTGCCGCGCCGAGCCCGAGCGCCGGGACGAACAGCAGGAGCATCCGGCGCCGGGCGACGCGGGCGAACTCCTCGGCGCGGTGCGGTTCCCGGGCGGTCTGCACGGTCAGGGAGTTGGTGAAGAACGTCGCGGCCAGGTCGATGACGGTCACCGCCTGCCAGCAGATGAAGAAGACCGCGCCGATCTCGTTGCCCATCCGGAAGTTCGCGAACAGCGGGACCTGGTTGTAGAGCAGCGCGTTGCCGCACTGCGCCAGCGCGGTCGGCGCCAGGAACGCGATCATCTCCGGGCGCGACGGCAGCGTGCCCGGCCCAGCGGCGCGGGCGAAGCGCCGCACCATGAACCAGAGCAGCACGGTGCCCGCGGCGATCCACAGCACGACCGGGATCGCCCAGGACAGCACCAGCGCCTCGGAGGCGAGCGTGGTGCCCAGTGCCAGCAGCAGCACGATCCGGGTCACGGCGAAGGTGCCGTTGCGCCACACCGCCACCCACGGCCGTCCGATGGCGACCATGACGAAGTCGTGGACGACGAACACGCACCAGCCGGCGCAGGTCAGGACCAGGACGACCAGGCCCCAGCCGAACGATCCGCCACCCGCGGCCTCCGCGACCCGGGGCACGAGCGTGCCGTAGATCAGGCCGATCAGCCCGGACAGCGGCATGATCAGCAGCAGCGAGCCGAAGGTGAGCCGGACCGACTTGCGGCCGGCCCCGGGGAGCCAGCGCAGCAGCGCCAGTCCCAGGTTGAGCTGGGCGACGCCGCCGATCAGCTGAAAGGCCGACACGAACTCCGAGGCCCGGCCGACCTCGGCCTGAGGCATGATCCGGGTCGCGATCAGCACGCCGAGCAGCCCGGCGACCGAGCCGAAGCCCGAGCACAGGGTCAGCGCGATGCCGTCGCCGATGCCGCCGTTGCGGTCCGGGACCTGCTCGCCGTCCTCACCGCCGCCGTCTCCGCCGCCCGGTCCGGGCGGTGGGGTGGGCGGCGGGGTCGGCGGGTTCTCGCCGGGCCCGCGCAGCCCGACCAGCGGCGGGAGGTACTCGGTGTGCTGCTCGGCGTTGCGGCGCGAGTGCGCCCGGGCGTGGGCGGTGGCGAGACGCTGGGTCGGGGCGTCCGGGTCGACGCCCGCCGCCTGCGGTCCGGGGACGGGGCCGGGACCGGCCGTACCCGCGGCGGGGCGGGGACGCGCCGGCCCGACCGGCCTCACCGGGAGGTCCCGCTCACTGGGCCACCACGGCGTGGCGCAGCAGGAACGGGACCGACAGGAGCGTGACGACGAACAGGGCGACGCTCGGGTACCAGAGCCCCAGGCTGACCATGAGCTGGCCGCCGATCAGGGTGACGGCGGTGCCGACCCCCAGCGTCAGCAGCCAGACGTGCGCGGCGGGCGCGCGGCGCAGGAAGCCCGCGGCGGCCCAGCCGGGACCGAGCAGCAGGAAGCCGATGGTGACCAGCAGGCGGAACTCGCCCAGAGCGCCCCCGCTGATCCCGGCGATGCTCAGGCCGCAGGCGATGACGCCGGCGGCGACGAGCAGGATCGCCACGTACCGCCGCGCGGTCCTCGCGCGGGTCAGCTCGGCTGCGGACTGCACGCTCACCGCGGCTCACTCCTCTTCACTGGTGGTTCTCCCGGCGCCACACCCCTCGTGGGGCGTGGGCCGGTGGGGCACGGACCGGCCCGATCCGGTCCCGGGGCGCTCAGGACGCCTCTTCCCCCCATGCGTACCGCACGCCGGTCCGCTCGGGGCGGGCGGACCCGTCGCGCTCGGCGCCGACGGGTCGCTGCTCGCGGGCGACCGGCGACGGGGCCGGCTGCTGCGGGGCGGGGCGGCCCGCCCCGGGCTGCGACTGCGGGGCCGGACGCGACGGCTGCTGGTGCGGGCGCGGTGCGTCGGCGTGCGGCCGCGGGGCCGGGCGCTGCGGCTGCGCCGCCGGGACGGCGCGGTCCGGCACCGCGGGCGGCACCGGCGCCGTGGCCGGGGTGGCGGGCACCGCCGGGTGCCCGGCGGGCGGGACCACCGCTGCGGGGCCGGGGACGGCCGTGGCGGGTGCGGCGGGCCGGTCGTCGCGACCGGCCCGACGCCGCTCGGCGGCGAGGGTCCGCAGGACGCGGGTGCCGTCGGCGAAGGTGCGCAGGTTCGTCTCGCCGAACATCCGCTCCTTCTCCACCGAGGGGACCTCGGTGATCGACAGACCGGCGGCGGCGACGCGGCAGTTCAGGACCGTCTCGATCTCGAACCCGTCGCCCCAGTACATCCCGCCGTCCGGGTGCGGCGGCATGTCGACCGCGGGCAGCTCCAGCAGCGGCAGGATGTCGGCCCAGAAGGCGTTGTAGCCGTAGCAGAGGTCGCTGTAACGGGTCCCGAACAGCGTGTTCGCGATCAGGTTCAGACCGGCGTTGCCACCCTTGCGGAGCAACGTGATGTCGTCGCTGCCGCCCCCCTTGGTGAACCGGCTGCCCTTCGCGAAGTCGGCGCCCTCGACGAGCGCGGCGACGAAGCGCGGGATCTCCTGCGGGTCGGCCGAGCCGTCCGCGTCGAACATGACGATGGCGTCGCCGGTGGCCGCGGCGAAACCGCAGGCCATCGCGTTGCCCTTGCCCTTGCGGGTCTGGCGGACGATCCGGACGCCGGGCAGGACACGGCGTGCTGTCTCGACGGTGCCGTCCTTGGAGTCGCCGTCGACGACGATCACCTCGTGCACGGCGGGACGCACGGCCGCGACGGCCGGCAGGACCACCTCGAGGTTCCGTGCCTCGTTGCGGGTCGGCACGATCACCGACACCCTCGGTTGGTTCGGACGACGTGGTCCGTGGTCAGGGCGCTTGTTCACCGGTCTCTCCCCCGAATCGATCGGTCCTGGCGCGCGGTTGGCGAGCAGTACGTGTCCGGTCGTGACGACGATGCCGACATCGACCGGATCCGTTACCCCACAACGGGGGTCATCCGGCTTATCTCCGGCGCCGTCGGTCGCGTTACGTGACCCGCACCGCATCGGGTGTCGCCCGGACGGCGCATGGCCTCCGGACTCCGTCGCCGCGGCGTGGAACGACCACGCGAACACGACGACGGATACTACGGACGTCGTCCGGGCCGCCGCGGTGCGGGACCGGCCCACCGGGACCCCGGCCGACGAGCGGTGATCGTCGGGCGGCGAGCGGCGGGACGTCCGGCCGACGATCACAGCGCGTATCCGTTCCGTCCCGATGGTCCCGGTCGGACGTCGCTCGTCCGCGCCGCCGTCCGGCCCGCCGACCGGGGCGGGTAGCGTGGCTCGCCGCCTGCTCGTCCGATCCGTTCCACCCCTGCGAGGTACCCGATGAGGCCCGGCGGCTTTGTGCCCAGCGTGTCCGTCTGCATCCCGGTCCACAACGGCGAGACCTATCTCGCCGAGACCATCCGCAGCGTGCTGGAGCAGACCTGGCGGGACTTCGAGCTCGTCGTGCTCGAGAACGGCAGCACCGACGCGAGCTGGGAGATCGCGACCTCGTTCCGCGATCCGCGGATCCGGGTCGAGCGCAACCGGCAGACCCTGCCGCAGGGCGACAACTGGAACCGCGCCGTCGAACTGTGCCGCGCACCGCTGGTGAAGCTGGTCTGCGCCGACGACCTGCTGCACCCGCGCTGCCTGGAGCTGCAGGTGCCGCCGATGCGCGACGACCCGTCGCTGTCGGTGGTCGCCTCGCGCCGGCACATGATCGACGAGCAGAGCCGGGTCATCGTCCCGCGCCGCGGCCTCGGCGGCGGCCTGGTCGGGCTGCACTCGGGCAGCGAGGTCGCACGGCGGGTCATCCGCAACGGCGCGAACCCGATCGGCGAGCCGGGCAACGTCCTGTTCCGTCGCGAGCAGTTCGTCACCGCGGGCGGGTGGCGCCCGGAGCGGCGCTTCATCATGGACCTCGACCTCTGGATGCGCCTGCTCCAGTACGGCGACTTCCTCGGCGTCCCGGAGACCCTCGCCGCGTTCCGGATCGCCCGCGGCTCGGTCTCCTCGGAGTTCGAGCAGCAGATCTCCGAGGAGCAGCAGCTGCTGTTCGACGAGCTGGGCGACTCCGGGGTGTTCGACGTCCGCCCGATCGACGTGCGGATCGGCCGGCTCGCCCTCCCGCTGGGCCGGGCCCGGCGCAAGGCGCTGTTCAAGGTCTCGCGCATCGCCGCCCGCAAGGACGACAAGCTGATCGCCGAGCGCGACGAGGCCGCGGCGGCCGACGCCCGCTGACCGCGGGCGCCCGACCGCGCGCCGACCGGACGGACGGCATCCGGGACTCTCCGATCGGCGGGGCCGATACCGGACATCCGGGACATGCAGTCGCCTATCTACTGCCAGGACTGTGCGGCAGCACGGCCGTCGCGTTGAATCCCCTCACCCGGCCGGGTGGCGGCCGGTCCGACCGGGGAGGGGGCGCGATGCAGACGCACGCGGTCGCCATGCACATGAGCGACGGGCTGGTGAACGGCCCGACGGCGCTGCTGTTCGCCGTCGTCGCGGTGATCGCGCTGACGGTCGCCGTCCTGCGCGCCCGCGCGGACCTCGACGACCGCACCGCGCCGATGGCCGGGCTGGTCACGGCGTTCGTCTTCGCCGTCCAGATGATCAACTTCCCGATCCTTCCCGGGGCCAGCGGGCACCTGCTGGGCGGGGCGCTCGTCGCGATCCTGGTCGGCCCGTGGGTGGGCATGATCGCGATCTCGATCGTGCTCGTGGTGCAGGCGCTGCTGTTCGCCGACGGCGGCATCACCGCACTGGGCCTCAACATCACGAACATGGCCGTGATCGGGGTGGTCGTCGGCTGGCTGGTGGCGCGCTCGCTGCGCCGGTTCGCGGTGCGGTCCCGCGGCGGGCTGGTCGCCGTCGCCTTCGTCGCGGCCCTGCTCAACACCGTCGTCGCGGCGATGGGCTTCGTCCTGGAGTACGCGATCGGAGGCGCCGGCGGCGCCACCCTCGGCACGGTGTTCGCGCTGATGGGCGGGCTGCACGTGCTGATCGGCATCGGTGAGGGCGTGATCACCGCGGCCACCGTGGGCGCGGTGGCCGCCGCCCGGCCGGACCTGGTGTACCTGCTGCGCGGCACCGGGCGCCCACTGGCCCGCCGCTCGACCTCCGAGGAGGGTGCGCGATGAGCGCCACCGCCCGCCGTCGCCCGCTGCTGTTCTTCGCCGGGTTCCTGATCGTGTCCCTGGTCGTGGCCGGGCTGGTCTCGTCCTTCGCCTCCCCCGACCCCGACGGCCTGGACACCGTCGCCCGGGACGGCTGCACCGCCGTCGCGACCCCGGACGGTGAGGAGCGGCTGGAGGGCACCTGCATCGCGACCCACGAGAGCGACCACGCCATGGCGTCGAGCCCGCTCGCCGGGTACTCGGTCGTGGGCGGCGAGGGCACCACCGGCGTGGCCGGGGTGGCCGGGGTGCTGGTCACGGTCGTCGTCGCGGGCGGGGTGTTCCTGCTGCTGCGCCGCCGGGACGGCTGATGGGCGCCGGACACGCGCACCCGCTGTACCTGCACCGCGACTCCCCCGTCCACCGGCTCCCACCCGAGGTGAAGATCGTCTCGGCGCTGCTGGTGGTGGTGTGCGTGGTCGCGACCCCGCGCGAGGCGTTCGCGGTGTTCGGCGGGTTCGCGCTGCTGCTGGCCGCGGTGTGGGGCCTGGCCGGGGTGCGCCCGGGCTGGATCCTGCGGCGCTCGGTGATCGAGCTGCCGTTCGTGGTGCTCGCGGTGCTGCTGCCGTTCACCGGCCCGGCGCCGACGCTGGACTGGCTCGGCCTCACGCTGTCCCAGCCGGGGCTGCTCGGGGCGTGGAACATCCTGGTCAAGGGCACCCTCGGCGTCCTGACCTCGCTGACCCTCGCGGCGACGACGCCGATGCGCGACCTGCTCGTCGGCCTGCAGCGCCTGCACGCCCCGGCGATCGTCACCACGATCGCCACCCTGATGCTGCGCTACGCCGACGTGATCACCGGCGAGGCCCGCCGGATGCGGCTGTCCCGGATCTCCCGCGGCCACGACCCGCGGTTCCTGTGGCAGGCCGGGGCGACCGCCCGCGGGATCGGCTCGCTGTTCGTACGGTCCTACGAGCGCGGCGAGCGGGTGCACCTGGCGATGCTGTCGCGCGGCTGGACCGGCACCATGCCGCCCTCGGGCGACGCCCCGACCACGTCACGGCAGTGGCTGGCCGGGCTGACCGTCGCCGGGGTCGCGGTGCTGCTGGCCGGGTCCGGCTGGGTGGCCGCATGAGCCCGCCGTCGCTGCGGCTGACCGACCTCGCCTTCGCCTACCCCGACGGCCACCAGGCGCTGTTCGGCGTCGACCTGACGATCGCCCCCGGCGAGCGGGTCGCGCTGCTCGGCCCGAACGGCGCCGGGAAGACCACCCTGGTGCTGCACCTCAACGGGATCCTCGGCGGCGGGGACGGCGCGGCTGGCACCGTCGAGGTCGGCGGGCTCCGGGTGGAGAAGCGGCACCTGCGCGAGATCCGCCGCCGGGTCGGGATCGTCTTCCAGGACCCGGACGACCAGCTGTTCATGCCCACCGTCGCCGAGGACGTGGCCTTCGGCCCGGCGAACTTCGGGCTGCGCGGGCCCGCGCTGCGCGAGCGGGTCGACGAGGCCCTGGCCGCGGTGGGGATGGCCGACGCCGCCGACCGTTCCCCGCTGCACCTGTCCGGCGGGCAGCGCCGCCGGGTCGCGCTGGCCACGGTGCTGGCGTGCGACCCGGAGATCCTGGTGCTCGACGAGCCGTCGTCGAACCTGGACCCGGTGGCCCGCCGTGAGCTGGCCGAGGTGCTGCTGGGGCTGGGCCGGACCATGCTCATGGTCACCCACGACCTGCCGTACGCGCTGCAGCTGTGCCCGCGCAGCGTCGTGCTCGACGGGGGCACCGTCGTCGCCGACGGGCCGACCCGCGACCTGCTGGCCGACGCCGAGCTGCTCGCCCGGCACCGCCTGGAGCTGCCCTACGGCTTCGTGCTCGCCTGATCCCGGCCCACCCGGCGGCGCAGCCCGGGCATTGCCGGCAGGGTCACGGCCGGTGCGCCGAGCACGACGGACTCCTGCGCAGCCGGCGGCTCCGACGACGACCGGCCGGCGTCGTACACGGCACCGCCCCACCCGGCGAACCGGATGGGGCGGTGCGGTCACCGTCGACGGTGACGTGCGGCCGGGGTGGCTCAGCCGCGCTGTTCCTGGCCGTTCGGGTGGCCCTGCACCGCGCCCGGGGATCCGATGCCGGGGACCTCGCGGGAGGCCTCCAGCCGGGCCGGGGCCGCACCGCCGCCGTTGCCGGTCTCGGTGCCGGGGACCGGCGGGACGTCCGAGCCGACCGGCGGGACCTCCTGCTGGGCCGCCGCGGTGGCCGCCGCGACCTGCTTGGCGATCTCCGGGTCGGACGAGGTGTCGAACCAGTCCTCGACGCCGTCGTCCTCGGCGGGCCGGGAGACGGTGCCGTCGTCCGGGCTGGGCTCGTAGCGGAAGACGCCGTCCTCGCCGGGCGCACCCAGCATCCGGGTGAAGCCCTCCAGGGCCTTCCCGAAGTCGGACGGGACGACCCACAGCTTGCTGGCCTCGCCCTCGGCCATCTGCGGCAGCGTCTGCAGGTACTCGTAGGCGAGCAGCTCCGGGGTGGGCTTTCCGGCCTTGATCGCGGCGAACTTCTTCTCGATCGCCTTCGACTCACCCTGCGCCTCGAGGTACAGCGCGGCCCGGCGGCCCTGCGCCCGCAGGATCTCCGACTGCCGCTCGGCCTCGGCGGCGAGGATGGCGGCCTGCTTGGCGCCCTCCGCGGTGAGGATCTGGGACTGCTTGTTGCCCTCGGCGCTGCGGATGGCCGACTCCCGCTGGCCCTCCGCGGTGAGGATCATTGCCCGCTTCTCGCGGTCGGCCTTCATCTGCTGTTCCATCGAGTTCTGGATCGAGGGCGGCGGGTCGATCGCCTTGATCTCGACCCGGGCGACCCGGATGCCCCAGCGCTCGGTGGCCTCGTCCAGCTCGCCGCGCAGCGCCGTGTTGATCCGGTCGCGCGAGGTCAGCGTCTGCTCCAGCGTCATGCCACCGACCACGTTGCGCAGCGTCGTGGTGGTGATCTGCTCGACACCGGCGATGTAGTTCGCGATCTCGTAGACCGCCGCCTTGGCGTCGTTGACCTTGAAGTACACGACCGTGTCGATGTTGACGGTCAGGTTGTCCTGCGTGATGACCGGCTGCGGCGGGAACGACACGACCTGCTCACGCAGGTCGACACGCTCGCGGGTGCGGTCGACGAACGGCACCAGGATGGCGGGGCCGCCCTCCCGGATGCTGTGGTACCGACCCAGCCGTTCGATGATGTAGGCCCACTCCTGCGGGACGATGACGACCGACTTGACGACGATCGTCACGACCAGCACGAGCAGGACGATGCCGATGATGAACTCGGCGCCCATGTGCTCTCCCCTCCTGCGCGCCGGAGAACCGGCGCCCGTGTCGCCCCGGAGTCCCCGGGGCGTCGTGGCCGTCCCGCCGCGGTGGCGGTCAGGACGGCGGTAGCTCCCCCCGACCGGTGACGAGCACGGCCGCCCCGGTCACCTGCAGGATCGTGACGGTGGCGCCGGTCTCGAGGACCTCCACCCCGTCCATCGACCGCGCCGACCACACCTCGCGTCCGATCCGCACCTGCCCGCGCTCGCCGTCGACCCGCTGCACGACCTCGGCGGAGGCGCCGACGAACCGGTCCTGGTGGCGTTCGAACGTGCCCATGTGCTCGGCCAGCCTGCGTTTCGCCACCGGTCGCACGGCCAGCAGCAGCAGTACCGCGACGGCGCCGCCCACCCCGGCTGCCGGGAGGAGCGTCAACCCGAGTGCGGCCCCGGCCGCCGCGGCGAGTGCGCCGCCGCCGAGCATGACGAGGAACAGCTCCCCGGACACGACCTCGCTGCCGATCAGTACGAGACCGATGAGCAGCCAGATCAGTGCCGGGTCCATCGCCCCAGGGTGCCAGAATGTCCGATTCCCTGTCGGCGTTTCGTCGGTGTGCTCCGCACCGCTTGGCCCGATCGTTACCGGTCGGTGCCGGAGTCCGCCCCCGGGTGTCGGGGTCAGGCCCCCTCGGCGGTGACGAAGTCGATGAGGCGCTCGACCGCGCCGATCATCGGGGTCTCCAGGTCGCGGTAGCTGCGGACCGCGCCGAGCACCCGGCGGGCACCGTCGGCGGGCTCGCCCCACCGCAGCGCCGCGCAGACCCCGGTCTTCCAGTCGGTGCCGCGCGGGATCACCGGCCACTCGCGGATCCCGACGACCGAGGGCTTCACGGCCTGCCAGACGTCGACGTAGGGGTGGCCGGTGACCAGGACGTGCTGCTGCGCGTCGCGGGTCGCCCGGTAGGCCTCGCGGGCCTGGCGGGTCTCCTTGGTGCCCTCCACCAGGTGGTCGACGAGGATGCCGAGGCGCCGGTGCGGGCCCGGGTCGAAGTCGCGGACCGCGGCGGCGAGGTCGTCGACGCCGTGCAGCGGCTCCACGACCACGCCCTCGACGCGCAGGTCGTGCCCCCACACCTGCTCGACCAGTGTCGCGTCGTGCAGGCCCTCCACCCAGATCCGGGCGGCGCGCGCGGTGCGCGCCTTCAGGTTCGCGACGTGCACCGAGCCGGACGCGGACAACGTGCGGCCCGCGGGGGCGGCCTGCGGACGCACCAGCGTCGCGGGGCGGCCCTCGTACAGGAAACCGGCGGGGCGCAGCGGGAAGATCCGCCGGCCGCCGAAGCGGTCCTCCAGCGTCACCTCCGAGCCGGTGACGGTCACCACGGCACCGCAGAACCCGCTGGCCGGGTCCTCGACGACCAGGCCCGGCTCGGCGGCGATCTCGGTCACCCGGCTCTCCCGCGGCGCACGGGTGCCCGCGGTGTCGAACATGCCCCGGTAATCGTGGGTCCGGCTCATGGTGAGCCAGTATCGGTCGACGCCGGTCGGTGACCGGGGCACGACACGCCCACACTCCGGTGGTCACGCACAGCGTGACCCTCGTAGCGCTGTGTCACCCACGTGCCGGGTGTGCGACGCGGGACGGGCCGTTAGCCTGACCGCCGTGTCCTGTGCCTCCACGACCTTCGCCGTGTGGGCCTCGGCCTGGCTGGCCGGGTCCGCCGCACCCGACGACGTCCTCGACGCGCTCGCGCCGTGGTCGGAGGCGCACGACGTGCTCGCCGCCGACGACGTCACCGCCGCCGCGACCGGACTGCCCGGCCCCGGGTCTGCGCCGACCTCGACGGCGATGCTGCTGGCCGCCGTCCGCCGCGGCGCCCCGCGCGGACAGGCCCGGCTGGTGCTGCCGGCCCCCGGGGACGTGCGCGGCCTGCCCGGCCCGGGCCCGTTCTCCGACGCCGCGATCACCGCGGGCGAGGGCGTGCTGTTCGCCGACGCCGGGTTCGGCGTCGTGCCGTCACCGATCGCCGACGGGGTGGTCCGCTGGACCGCGCACGCCGTCGCCGACCCCGGCCCGGTCCCCGAGTACGTGGCGCTGAACGAGGCCGAACGGGAGCTGCGCGGCCAGGTGCGGGCCGCCGCCGCGGCGCTGACCGACCTGGGCGTGGCCCGGCACCGGCCCGGCGTGCGCGAGGAGATCGCGGCCTGGCTGCGCCGCCGCCCGCAGGCGCTGTGGCCCGGCGGGATGCCCCCGCAGGCGCTGCGGGTGCTGCAGCAGGCCGACGAGGTGGACGCGATCCTGTCCGCCGCCTCCGGCGACGAGCCCGGCGGCGCGCTGTCGGCGTCGGCGGCCGTCGCCCGCTCCGACGCGCTGCGCCCCATCGCCACCGCGGTGCGGGTCGCCCGGCGCGCCGCGGTCGCCGAGGCCGTCCGGGTCCTGGTGTCGGTCCCCCGCTGATCCCCGCGCCGGGCGTCACCGGAGCAGGGACTCCAGCAGCGCCCGCGCCGCCGGTCCGCCGGGCCCGCCCGAGCGCCAGACCAGGTGCAGCCGCGTCCGGATCTCCGGGGTGATCGGCACCGCGACCGGCGGCCGGGCCAGGGCCGCCACCCCGGCCGCACCGAGCGCGGGTTCCGGGACCACCGCCACCCCCGCCCCGCGCGCGGCCAGGCGCAGCAGCAATGTCATCGCGCCGGACTCGAACCCCACCCGGGCGGTGAGCGACCGGGCCGCCAGTGCCGCGTCCAGCGCGGCGCGCAGGCCGTGCCCGCGGGGCAGGCAGATCAGCGGCCGGGCCGCGAGCTCGTCCAGGGTCACCGCGGCCTGTCCGGCGAACGGGTCGTCCGCCGCGACCGCCGCGACCAGGGGGGACTCGACCAGCACCCGTCCGTCGAGGCCGTCGGGCGGGGCGTGCGGGAACCCCAGCACGGCGACGTCGAGCCGCCCGGCCCGCAGCTCGCCGACCAGCTCGTCGGTGGTCCCCTCCCGCAGCGTCACCTCCAGCTGCGGGTGTGCGGCGGCGAAGTCCCCGACCGGGTCGGCGAGCACGGTGTCGGGCAGCGAGGTGGCCATGCCGACCGCGACCCGGCCGCGCAGCAGCCCGCGCAGCGCGGCGACGGCGTCGCGGGCGTCCTCCACGGCGGCGAGCGCGGCGCGGGCGTGCGGCAGCACCGCCAGCCCGGCCTCGGTGGGCGTGACCGCGCGCGGGCCGCGTTCGACCAGGGGCGCGCCGAGCTCGCGTTCCAGCTGCCGCAGCTGCGCGCTCACCCCGGGCTGCGCGACGTGCAGCGCCGCGGCGGCCGCGGTGACGGTCCCGGAGTCGACGACCGCGACGAGGTAGCGCAGGTGTCGCAGTTCCATAAGCAGCGATGCTAACCGGTAGACGATCCATCTCTTCGACTTCTGCCGCGGGCGGGCCCAGGCTCGGAGCCATGACCAGCACGCGCAGCTTCCAGACCGGCATCACCCACCGCCCCTCGGCCGTCGCGGCCGTCACCGGCGCGGACGACGTCGTCGCCGCGCTGGCCCGGGCCGGCCGCGACGGTCTCGCCGTCACCGTGCACGCCACCGGGCACGGCCTGCGCCGTCCGTGCGACGGCGGCCTGCTGATCGACACCGCGCCGATGGCGGAGGTGACGGTCGACCCGGTCGCACGCACCGCCCGCGCCGGGGTCGGCGCGACCTGGGGCGACGTCGTCGCCGCGGCTGCGCCGCACGGCCTGCGCCCGCCGCACGGCAGCGCACCGTCGGTCGGCGTCGTCGGGTACCTGTCCGGCGGCGGGCTCGGCCTCGCCGTCCGCGCCGACGGCTGGGCCGCCGACCACGTCCACGCCGTCGAGCTCGCCCGCGCCGGCGGCACCGTCCGGGTGTCCGCGGCGTCGGACCCCCGCTACTTCGCCCGGCTGCGCGGCACGGGCCCCGACGACGGCGACGTCGTCACCGCGGTCGTCGTCGGGCTGCTCGGCTCCGACGGCCTGGTCGGCGGCGGGCTCGTGCGCGTCCTCGGCGACGCGGACGCCCCCGGCGACCCGGCCGCACTGCACGCCTGGGCGGACTGGAGCTCGGCCCTACCCGACGACGTCACCTCCGGGGTGTCCGTCGTCCCCTACCCGGACCTGCCGTTCCTGCCCGCCCACCTGCGCGGACGTCGCGTCCTGCGGGTCGGGGTCGTCGGCACCGGCGGGCCCGGCCGGACCGACGCGCTGCTCGCGCCGCTGCGCGCCGCCGTCGCCTGGGACGACGACACCGTCGCCCCGCTGGACCCGCGCGCGTCGGCCCGGGTGTACGCCGAGCCGGAGTTCCCGCACGCCTACCTCGGCGACGACGTGCTGGTCGACGGGCTCGACCGCGACGGCCTCGACCGGGTCGTCTCCCGCACCGGGCCGATGGTCGTGACCGGGATCCGGCACCTGGGCGGCAGGGCCGGGCGGGCCCCGGCCGTCGCCGACACCGTCCGCGGCCGCGACGCCGCGTACTGCGTGAACGTCCTGGCCCCGTTCGGCGACGACGCCGTGCCCACGCAGGTCGCCTGGCGGGAGGTCGACCACGTCCTGGACGGGTTCGCCGCCCGCGCGACCCGCGAGTGGTCGCACCCGGCGTTCCGGTTCGGGCCGCCCCGCGGTGTCCCGGCCTCGTAGTCTCCGCCCATGACGCGTGCCGCGCCCCGACCGGAACCACGCCTGCGGGCGTGGGAAGCACGGACCGACGTCGGTCTGACGGTGCTCTCCGCCGGGTTCCTGCTGCTCTACGCCTGCGAGGTGCTGCTGACCCGCCCCGGGTCGCCGGCGTGGCGGGCCCTGGAAACCCTCCTGTGGGTGCTGTGGGCGGTGTTCGTCGCCGACGTCGCGATCCGGCTGTGGCTGGCCCGCGACCGGTGGCGGTTCCTGCTCGACAACCCCCTCGACGTCCTGGTCCTGCTCGCCCCGTTCCTGCGGTTCCTGCGCCTGGTCCGGCTGGTCGGCGCGGTGTCGGTGCTGACCCGGACGCTGCGGGACGACCTACGCGGCCGGGTCAGCGCCTACCTCGTCGTCACCGTGTCGCTGCTGGGGTTCGTCGCGGCGCTCGGCGTCTACGAGGCCGAACGCGACGTGCCCGACGCAACGATCACGACCTTCGCCGACGCCCTGTGGTGGGTCCTGACCACGATCACGACCGTCGGTTACGGCGACCGCTACCCGGTGACGACCGAGGGCAGGCTGGTCGCGGCCGGCCTGATGATCGCCGGGATCGCCGTGCTGGGCACCGTGACCGCGACCATCGCCAGCTGGTTCACCGAGCAGATCCAGCGGTCCCGTACCGAGGCCGCCCGCCGCGACGAGCCCGACCCCGCCGGGCCGGGCACCCCCGACCCGGCCACCTGGACCGAACTCCTCGCCGAGCTCCGCCGGCTGCGCTCCCGCCTCGACGAGCTGGAGGCGGCCCCCGGGCAGCCGCCCGGCTGACGCCGCGTCAGACCGGCGGGGACAACCCGGCGTCGTGCACCAGCAGCGCCACCTGGACCCGGTTGTTCAGGTCCAGCTTGGTCAGGATCGCCGAGACATGGGTCTTCACCGTCGCCACGCTGATGTGGTGACGGGCGGCGATCTCGGCGTTGGACCGGCCCGCGCCGAGATCGAGGGCGATGGTGCGCTCCCGCTCGGCGAGGCGCTCCAGCCGTCGCCGGGCCGCGGCCCGGGTGCTGTCCCGGTCGGTCTCGGCGACCCGGTCGATGAGCCGGCGGGTCACCTCCGGCGAGAGCACCGGACGGCCCGCGGCGGCGTGCCGGACGGCGAGCACGAGCTCGTCGGGCGGGGTGTCCTTCAGCAGGAACCCGGCGGCGCCGGCCCGCAGCGCGCGCAGCACGTGGGCGTCGGCGTCGAAGGTGGTCAGCACGACGACCTGCGGCGCGCCGGGGCGGCGGCGCAGCGTCTCGGTGGCGGTGAGCCCGTCGGTGCCCGGCATCCGGATGTCCATCAGCACGACGTCGGGCCGGTGCCGCTCGGCCAGCGCGACCCCCTCGGCCCCGTCCCCGGCCTCGGCGACGACGGTCAGGCCGTCGGCGCCGCGCAGCATCATCGACAGTCCGAAGCGGACGACCGGGTCGTCGTCGACGATGAGCACCGCGACGGGGTCGGAGGTGGTCACGACGGCCACGGTAGCCGCATCCCGGTCCGCCACCCGCCGTCCGGGGTCGGGCCGTGGTCCAGCCGGCCCCCGACGAGCGTCGCCCGCTCGGCCAGCCCCCGCAGCCCCTGCCCGGCCCCCGGCCGGTCGGCGCGGGCGGGCCGGGCCGGTGCCGGGTTCGCCACCTCGACGACGAGCCCGTCCCCGGCCCCGCCGGTGACCGTCACCGTGACCGGGGCACCCGGCGCGTACGTGCGCGCGTTGGTGAGGGCCTCCTGCACCAGCCGGTAGGCGGTGCGCCCCGCGGTCTCGGGCACCGGGTGCTCCCCGGTGGTGACGCCGGGCCCGTCGTGCAGGACGACCGCGGTCCCGGTCCGGCGGGTCTCCTCGAGCAGCTCCCCGACGTCGGTGATCCCGGGCAGCGGCAGCTCCCCCACCGGCGCCCGGAGCACCCCGATGACCTCCCGCAGGTCCTGCAGGGCGCGGTGGGCGTTCTCCCGCACGACCTCGGCGGCCCGCGCGGTCTCCTCCGCCGGCGCGTCGCGGTGGAACGCCAGCGCCCCGGCGTGCACGCTGAGCAGCGACAGCCGGTGCCCGAGCACGTCGTGCATCTCCCGGGCCAGCGCCTCCCGCGCCTCGTGCGCGGTGCTCTCGGCCCGCAGCGCCGCAGCGGACTCGGCCATCGCGGCCCGCTCGTGCAGCGACTCGACCAGCAGCCGGCGGCTGCGCACGACCAGCCCCCAGCCGAACACCGCCGCGTGTCCCGCCACCAGCGCCCCGACCAGCAGCCACAGCGGGGCCTCCGGCGCGGGCCGCCAGAGGTAGTACACCGCGAACGACGCGAAGCTGCCCAGGAACACCGCGGCCGAGACCCGGGCCGGGCAGCGGGCGGCGACCGCGAACAGCGCGACCAGCCCCGGGACGGACGCGAACTCGGAGAACGTGCACAGCACGACGACGCCCACGGCCACCGGCAGCGGGTAGCGGCGCCGCCACCAGAGCGCGACGCAGGCGAGCATCCCCGCCACGACGTCGACACCCAGCAGCAGCTCGGGCCCGCCCGGCGACGACACCACCCGCAACCGGGCCATGAGCAGCCCGATCAGGGCCGTCACCACGACCACCAGGCCGTCGACGACCCACCGCCGGTACGCCGCGACATCGGTCATGCCGCCGAGGCTAGGGCCCGTACCGGTGCGGACGCCTCCGTCCCGAGGCCCGGACGCACTCATCCTTCGGACGGACCCCGCACGGGCAGGACACTCCCCCGGACCGATCCGGACGGCCGGGTGGCCGCCGCAGCATCGGCCCGATGCCCGCCCCGCACCGACGCCTCCGACCGCTCGCCGTACTCGCCGCCGCCGTCGCACTGGCCGTCACCGGCTGCGCCGCGGCCGTACCCGCCGCACCCGCCGTCCCGCCGCCCGACCCGGTCACCTGGACCGGGTGCGGTCCCGGCCTGGAGTGCGGCACCCTCGAGGTCCCCCAGGAGTACACCGACCCCGACGGCCCCCGGGTCGCCCTCGCGGTGATGCGGCACCGCGCCACGGATCCCCAGCGCCGGATCGGCACCCTGTTCTTCAACCCGGGCGGCCCCGGGGTCGCCGCGACCGACACGCTGCGCGCGATGCCCGCCACCCCGGGGTCGGCGGGCACGTTCGGGCCGGAGGTGCTGGCGCGCTTCGACGTCGTCGCGATGGACCCACGCGGCGTCGGCGCCTCGTCGGCGGTGCGCTGCCGCACCGACGCCGAGCGCGCCACGGCCGCCGCGAGCACCGCCGCCGACCCCGCCGTCCCCGGCGGCGCCCCGCTGCCGACCCTGCTCGCCGAGGCGAGGGCGCTGGCCGAGGGCTGCGCGACGCACCGGACCCCGGCGTTCCTGGCGAGCCTGTCCACCGACAACGTCGCCCGCGACCTGGACCGGCTCCGCACCGCGCTCGGCGAGGAGACGATCACCTACTACGGCATCTCCTACGGCACCGTCGTCGGCCCGATGTACGCCACCCTGTTCCCGGACCGGGTCCGGCAGATGGTCCTCGACGCGCCCGTCGACACCACGCTGTGGACCGGGGACCCCCTGGAGTTCCTCGACGAGGTCGCCGTCGCGAGCGAGCGGACCCTCGGCGCCTGGTTCGACACCTGCCGTACGGACGGTGCCGCGGTCTGTCCGTTCGGCGCCGGCGACCCGGCCGCCGCGTTCGACGCGCTCGTCGCCGGTCTCGAGCGGCGCCCCGCCCCGGCCCGGGTGGTGGAGGGCCTCGCCCCGGCCGGCGTCGTCGACGGCGCCATGCTGCTGGAGACCGCCCGCGGCGCGGCGGGCGAACGCACCCTCTGGCCGGTGCTGACGACGACGCTGGCGACCGCGCAACAGGGCGACGGCACCCTCGCCCACCTGCTCCACCGCAACCTGACGGTCTCGCCGTTCGGTGTCCCGACCGCGACGCAGGAGCAGCACACCGCGGTGCGCTGCGCGGACTGGAACACCCCGGCCGACGTCGGCGCGCACACCGCGGCCGCCGAGCGCGCGGTCGAGCACGCACCGCGGATCGGCACCCGCGCCGCCTACAGCGCGCTGGCCTGCGCGGTGTGGCCCGCGCCGAACACCGACCGGGTCACCGCACCGCTGACCGGCGCGGGCGCCCCGCCGACGCTGGTGGTCGGCGGCAGGCTCGACCCGGTCACGCCCCACGCCTGGGCGGAGCGGACGGCCGACACCCTGGACCGGGCGGTCCTGCTGACCCGCGAGGGTGTCGGGCACGGCTCGTACGGCACCGACCCCTGCGTCGACGCCGCGGTGGAGGCCACGCTGCTCGACACCACGCTGCCGGCGGCGGGCACCGTGTGCACACCGCCGCGGGCCACCACCCGTCCCGGGGCGGTCCCGGGTGGCTGAGGTCAGCCGTGCGTGTGCCCGTGCACGGCGAGGTGGGCGACGACGTCGCCGGGCCTCACCCCCGCACCGCGGCCGCGAGGGCCGCGAGGTCGTCGGGGTGCATCCGGGCCGGGACCGGCTCCGGTGCCGCGGCACGCAGCCGGTCCCGTTCCGCGGCGAGCCCGTCCCGCTCCCGGCGGGTGTCGTCGAGCCGGCGGGTCAGCTCCTCGACCGCGGTGCGGGCGCTCTCGTGCTGCGCACGCAGCCCCTCGGCGACGGCGCGGGCCTCGGTCAGCAGGTCGCGCTGCGCGGCGAGCCGGCTGCGCTGCTCGACGACGGTCTCGACCAGACCCGCCCGGTCGGCGACGACCGCGGCGTGGTCGGCCCGCAGCGCCGTCAGGTCGGCGTCCAGGCGGTCCCGGTCGCGGGTGGCGGCGTCGGCGCGGGCGAGGGCGGTATCGCGCTCGTGCTCGGCGGTCCGGGCGGCGAGCAGCGCGGCCTCCCGGTCCCGGGTGGCGGTCGCGGCGGTGTCCCGGGCCTCGCGGGCGTCGGCGACGGCGGCGTCCCGGGCGGCGACGGCGTCGGCGGCCTGCTGCCGCGCCGCACCGAGGGCCTCGGTCGCCGCGAGGGCGGTGGCGGCGGCCTCCTCGGCCCGGGTCACCGCCTCCGCCCGCTCCTGCCGGGCCTCGGTCGCGGCCCGGTCCGCCTCGCGGGCCCGGCGCTCGGCCGTCTCCCGGGCGGTGTCGGCCTGCCGACGGGCGGCGTCGGACTCGGCGGCGCCCGCGCGGGCCGCCTCGGTGGCGGCCAGGGCGTCGCGCTCGATCTCGTCGAGCCGGTCCAGCACAGCGGTCAGCGCCCCGGACAGCTCGGCCACCGGCCCGGCGAGCGCGCCGACGTGCTCGCGGAGCCGGTCCGCGTCGAGCGCGAACGCCCCGGTCCCGGTGTCGAGGCCGAGAGCACCGAGGGCCTCCCGCTCGGCGCGGGCCATCTGCGCGCACGTCCGCCCCTGCTCCCACCGGGTATCCCGGCAGAACGACCGCGGACGGCCGCCCTGCGGCCCGGGCGGGGGCAGCTCCGCCCGGCACCGGCTGTATCCGCACCGCACCACCGTGTCCGTCACGTCGGCCATGCTACCGGTTCGGTTCATACGAACTGCTGCACGGTTCTTGGTTCAGTTACCTGAACTAGCACAACACGGGATAATGCAGAGAATCCCGGGTCGGCCGAGCCACGGGTGCATCGACCGTCGCCGGGGCGCGCGGGAGCACGCGGGGAACCGGGGGGCGGCGGAGGGATCGAGCGTGGCCGCGCGGCGTCGGGCCCCGGTCACCGGCGATAGCCTGGTCGTGACCCGGGCGGGAGGAGCAGCGATGGGCAGGACACCGTGGATCGGGCCGAAGCGGGTCGGGTGGGGGCTGCGCCCGCAGACCCGGCAGGGCCGGGTGGTGACGGCGGCGTCCGCCGCCGCACTGCTCGTCGTCCCGGTCGTGCACTGACCGTGCACCCGGTCCCGCGCCCCGCCGACCTCGACGCCGTCCGCGACTCCTACGACCGCGTCGCCGACAACTACGTCGACATGGTCGTCACCACCGGCCTCGGTGACGTCCGCACCCATCCCTGGCTCCGGGCCGCCATGGACACCTTCGCCGACGCCGTCGCGGGCCGCGGGCCGGTCCTCGACGTCGGCTGCGGGCCGGGGCAGGTCACCGCCCACCTCGTGGAGCGCGGCGTCGACGCGTCCGGGATGGACCTCTCCCCCGCCATGGTCGCCCACGCCCGGCGGCTGTACCCGCACTGCCGGTTCTCGGTCGGCTCGGCCACCGAGCTCGCGGTCCCCGACGCCTCGCTCGCCGGGGTCCTGGGCTGGTGGTCGCTGTTCCACCTGCCCCGCGACGTCCTTCCGCACGTCCTGGCCTCCTTCACCCGCGCCCTCGCCCCCGGTGGGCGGCTGATCCTGGCGACCCACGTCGGCGACGGCGAGCTCGAACGCACCGAGTGCTACGGCGGCGTGCCCGTCCGCTGGACCACCCACCTGTGGCGGCCCGAGCAGCTGCGCGACCTCCTCGGGCGGGCCGGACTGCACCCCGAGGCCGAGCTCCTCCTGCATCCCGACGAACGGACCGGCCCGGGCGTGGTGATCATGGCGCGGGCACCGGGACCGGCAGGATGACCCCGTGACCGACCCCGCCCCCACCGGCGTCCCCGGCGCCGAGCTGCTCGCACCACAGGTGGACCTGCCACTGACCGAGCAGGAGGCCGCCTACGTCGCGGCCGCCCGGTCGGCCAACACCCGTCGCGGCTACGCCTCGGACTGGCGGGAGTTCAGCGGCTGGTGCGCCCGGCACGGGCACGAGGCCCTGCCTGCCGCCCCCGAGGCGCTGTCCGGCTACATCACCGAGCTCGCCGGGGCCGGGGCGAAGGTCGGGACCATCAGCCGCCGGCTGTCCTCGATCCGGTTCGTGCACGTCATGCGCGACCTGCCCGACCCCACCGACGCCCGCCGCGTCACCGCCGTCTGGGAAGGCATCCGCCGCACCCACGGCGCCCCGCCGGTCCAGGCCCGGCCGCTGATGCCCCCCGACCTCGACGACGTCGTCGACGCCTGCCCCACCACCCGCAGCTACGCGACCCGCCCGGGTGAGGACGACCTCGCCGGCCTGCGCGACCGGGCCCTGCTGCTGGTCGGGTTCTTCTCCGCGCTGCGCCGCTCCGAGCTGGCCGCGCTCACCGTCGCCGACGTCGCCGACCACCCGCGCGGCCGCGTCCTGTCGATCCCCCGCTCCAAGACCAACCCGTACGGCACCGAACCCGAGCTCGTCGTCCTCCCGCACGCGCACCGGGCCGCGCGCTGCCCGGTCACCGCGCTGCGGACCTGGCTCGACGCAGCCGGGATCACCGAGGGCCCGGTGCTGCGCAAGGTCACCCGCGGCAACCGGGTGACCGACCGGCCGCTGCACCCGGAGTCGGTCAACGAGATCGTCCAGCGCGCGGTGGCCCGTGCCGACATCGGCCCCGGCCCCTGGTCGGCGCACTCCCTGCGCGCGGGCCACGTCACCTACGCCCACCAGCGCGGCGCCTCCGACCGGGCCATCGCCCACCAGACCCGACACCGCTCCCTGGCCACCGTCGGCGCCTACATCCGCATCGACAACGCCTGGGAGGACAACTCCGCCGCCCTGCTGGCAGGTCTGTAGCCGTGCCCCTCCACCCGCCGATCGAGCCCCACGACGCCGGTGTCCTCACCACCGACGACGGCCAGGCCCTCTACTGGGAGACCTGCGGCAACCCCGACGGACGACCCGCGCTGGACCTGCACGGCGGGCCCCGGATCGGGTGCCTCGGCCGGGGCCCGCCGGTACTACGACCCCGAGCGGTACCGGATCGTGCTGCTCGACCAGCGCGGCTGCGGCCGCAGCAGACCGCTCGCCTCCGACCCGGGCGTCGACCTGGGGCGCACGCAGACCACACAGCTGCTCCTCGACGACATCGAGCGGCTCCGCGAGCTGCTGGCCATCCACTCCTGGGTCGTGCGGGGCGGCTCCTGGGGCAGCACCCTCGCCCTCGCCTACGCCCAGGCCCACCCACAGCGCGTCGACGCGCTCGTCCTCGCCGCGGTCACCACGACGACCGGGCGGGAGGTCCGCTGGGTCACCGAGGACATGCGCCGCATCTTCCCCTCCGCGTGGGACCGCTTCGCCGGCGCCGTGCCCGCCCACCTGCGTGGCATCCGCCTCGTGGACGCCTACGCGACCCTGCTCGCCGACCCCGACCCGGCCGTGCGCGAGGACGCCGCCCGCGAGTGGTGCCGCTGGGAGGACACCCACGTCTCCCTCGCACCGGGCCACCGGCCGAGCCGACGCTCCGAGGACCCGGCGACCCGCTGACCCGGGGTCCGCACCACACCACACCGCACACCGGTCGCCGGCCCGGCCACCGGACCTCCCCGGCCGGCGCCGGCCTCTCCCGGTCTTGGCGGTTCGGTTGTCGTCGTTT